>NZ_BAAJOU010000014.1:0-391999 GCF_057536035.1 Nonomuraea sp. B208 | reverse complement strand
GTCGGCCCGCCGCGAGCACCGGCTCGGGGCCCGCGCTCGTGGTCACGACCATCAGCGCGGCGTCGCGGTGCGCGTACGCGGTGGCGTCGGCTGGCACCCGGGCCACCGCGCCGCCGACCGCGCGTACGGAGATGAGCGGCGCCCCCTCCGCCGCCCCCGCCGTGACCAGCACGCGCAGCACCTCGGGCACCGCCGCCGCCCCGGCGAACCCGCTGCGCGTCACGAGCCGGATGCCGGGCGGCGGCACCAGGCCCTCCACGAGCGTCTCCGCGTACGGCTTCAGCGTGACGCCGTCGCCGGTCACCGTGCCGAGCCGGCGGAGCGGGTCGATCGCCCGCGCCGCGAGCCGCGCGTCGTCCCCGTCGAAGGCGACGTGGACCTGCACCGGCGCCTGCGGGCCGCCCGCGAAGGGGTTCGCGAAGTCGGCGACGGAGGTCAGCTCCTCGGGCGCGGTACGCAGGTGCTCCGCCCACCCCTGGAGCACCGTGGCCGCCTCCGCCGCAGGGAAGGCGATCGTGCCGTGGAAGACGTCCGTCGTCGGGTGGGCCGCGAACACGAACGCCGTCACGACCCCGAAGTTGCCGCCGCCGCCGCGAAGCGCCCAGAACAGCTCGGGATTCTCCTCGGCGCTCGCCCGCACGACCTCCCCGGCGGCCGTGACCACCTCGGCGGCGACCAGGCTGTCCAGGGCCAGGCCGTACTTGCGGACCTTCCAGCCGATGCCGCCGCTCAGCGTCAGCCCGCCGACGCCGACGCTCCTGGTGTCGCCCGAGGAGATCGCCAGGCCGTGCGGGGCGAGGGCGTCGGCGACCTGGCCCCAGGTGGCGCCGCCGCCGATCCGTACGAGGTGACGCCGCTCGTCCACGAGCTCGACCTGCGCCAGATGGGCCAGGTCGAGCACCACGCCGCCGTCGTTCGTGGCGAAGCCGGCGAAGCCGTGCCCGCCGCCGCGCACCGACAGCGGCAGCCCCGTGTCGGCGGCGCAGCGCACGCCCGCCCGCACGTCGGCGACGGTCTTGGGCCGCAGGACGAGGGCGGGACTGCCCGGCACCAGCAGCGATCGGGCGGCGGCGGCGTAGCCGGCGTCGTCCGGGCCGATCACGTCGCCGCCGAAGTCGCGGCGCAGGGTGTCCAGTGCTGCGTTCATGATGATTCCTCCACATCGCTCATTGGGCGAACACGAGATGCCGCCCGCCCCAGGCTTGTGACAGTGACCTGCGCCACACCGTCCGTCCCGGCGGACGTCCGCGCCACGGGTCAGGAATCGAGAAGCGGCCTCCCTCGCCCTCCGGCTACCGTGACCGGGCGCCCCGGGGCCGCGCCGAGGTAGGTAAGGTGCACTGACCCGAGCCGGGCGACGACCCCACGGAGACACGATGAGCATGGACACCCGTACGGAAGCCGCGTCGCACCTCGCCGACGGCCACGACCTGATCCGGGTGCACGGCGCCCGCGAGAACAACCTCAAGGACGTGAGCGTCGCGATCCCCAAACGCCGGCTGACGGTGTTCACCGGCGTGTCGGGCTCGGGCAAGAGCTCCCTGGTGTTCGACACGATCGCGGCCGAGTCGCAGCGGCTGATCAACGAGACCTACAGCGCCTTCGTGCAGGGCTTCATGCCGACGCTGGCCCGGCCCGAGGTCGACGTGCTCGACGGGCTGACCACGGCCATCATCGTCGACCAGCAGCGCATGGGCGCCGACCCGCGCTCCACGGTCGGCACGGCCACCGACGCCAACGCGATGCTGCGCATCCTGTTCAGCCGGCTCGGGAAGCCGCACGTCGGCTCGCCGCAGGCGTTCTCCTTCAACGTCCCGTCCGTACGGGCCAGCGGCGCGATCACCGTCGAACGCGGCGGCGGCAAGACCGTGAAGCAGAACTTCACCCTCACCGGCGGCATGTGCCCGCGCTGCGAAGGCCGGGGCACGGTCTCCGACATCGACCTCACCCAGCTCTACGACGACTCCAAGTCGCTCGCCGAAGGCGCGTTCACCATCCCCGGCTGGAAGTCCGACAGCTTCTTCACCGTCCGGGTCTACGCCGAGTCGGGGCTGTTCGACCCGAACAAGCCGATCCGCGACTTCACCGAGAAGGAGCTGCGGGACTTCCTCTACCGTGAGCCGACCAAGGTGAAGGTCGAGGGCGTCAACCTCACGCTCGAAGGTCTGATCCCGAAGATCCAGAAGTCGTTCCTGTCCAAGGACCGCGAGGCGATGCAGCCGCACATCCGGGCGTTCGTGGACCGGGCGGTCACCTTCACGACCTGCCCCGAGTGCGACGGCAGCCGGCTGAGCGAGGCCGCGCGCTCCTCGAAGATCCACGGCGTGAACATCGCCGACCTCTGCGCCATGCAGATCAGCGACCTGGCCGAATGGGTGAGCGGCCTGGACGAGCCGTCCGTCGCGCCGCTGCTGGCCGCGCTGCGGCACACGCTGGACTCGTTCGTGGAGATCGGGCTCGGCTACCTCAGCCTGGACCGTCCCTCGGGCACGCTGTCCGGCGGCGAGGCGCAGCGGGTCAAGATGATCAGGCATCTGGGCTCGTCGCTCACCGACGTCACGTACGTCTTCGACGAGCCGTCGATCGGCCTGCACCCGCACGACATCGAGCGCATGAACACGCTGCTGCGGCGGCTGCGCGACAAGGGCAACACCGTCCTGGTCGTCGAGCACAAGCCCGAGATGATCGCCATCGCCGACCACGTCGTCGACCTCGGCCCCGGCGCGGGCACCGGCGGCGGCGAGGTCGTGTACGAGGGCAGCGTGGACGGGCTGCGCGCCGCCGGCACGCTGACCGGCCGGCACCTGGACGACCGGGCCGCGCTCAAGGCGTCGGTGCGCGAGCCGTCGGGAGCGCTGGAGGTGCGCGGCGCCCGCCTGCACAACCTGCGGGACGTGAACGTCGACATCCCGCTCGGCGTGCTGGTCGTGGTGACCGGCGTCGCCGGATCGGGCAAGAGCTCGCTCATCCACGGCTCGGTCGCGCGCAGGGACGGGGTGGTGGCCGTCGACCAGACGCCGATCCGCGGCTCGCGGCGGAGCAACCCGGCCACCTACACCGGGCTGCTCGAACCGATCCGCAAGGCGTTCGCGAAGGCCAACGGCGTGAAGCCGGCGCTGTTCAGCGCCAACTCCGAGGGCGCCTGCCCCGCCTGCAACGGCGCCGGCGTCGTCTACACCGACCTCGGGATGATGGCCGGCGTCAGCACCACCTGCGAGGAGTGCGAAGGCAGGCGCTTCCAGGCCGCGGTGCTGGAGCACCGCCTCGGCGGCCGGGACATCAGCGAGGTGCTGGCCATGCCGGTGAGCGAGGCCGAGGAGTTCTTCGCGGCGGGCGAGACCCGCATCCCGGCCGCGCACGCCATCCTGCGCAGGCTCGCCGACGTCGGGCTCGGCTACCTCAGCCTCGGCCAGCCGCTCACCACGCTGTCCGGCGGCGAGCGGCAGCGGCTCAAGCTGGCCACCCACATGGGGGAGAAGGGCGGCGTCTACGTCCTCGACGAGCCCACCACGGGCCTGCACCTCGCCGACGTCGAGCACCTGCTCGGCCTGCTCGACCGGCTCGTCGACAGCGGCAAGTCGGTCATCGTCATCGAGCACCACCAGGCGGTGATGGCGCACGCCGACTGGATCATCGACCTCGGCCCCGGCGCCGGCCACGACGGCGGCCGGATCGTCTTCGAGGGCACCCCGGCCGACCTCGTCGCCGCCCGCTCGACCCTCACCGGCGAGCACCTGGCGGCGTACGTCGGCGCCTGATCACTGTCCTGGCCGCCGGGGCCAGGTGGACGAGCCGGAGACCGGCTCGGGAAGATGGCATCGTGCGACCGAACCAATCAGGGCCCGAGGACGCGGCGCAGCAGCAGCGGCTGCGCCTGCTCGCGCTGCTGCGCCGCGTCCGCGACCGCATCGACCGCGAGTACGCCCAGCCGCTCGACGTCGAGGCGCTCGCCCGCGGCGTGAACATGTCGTCAGGGCACCTCAGCCGCGAGTTCCGGCGCGCCTACGGGGAGTCCCCCTACTCGTACCTGATGACGCGGCGCATCGAGCGCGCGATGGCGCTGCTGCGCCGCGGCGACCTCACCGTCACCGAGGTCTGCTTCGAGGTCGGCTGCTCCTCGCTCGGCACCTTCAGCACCCGCTTCGCCGAGCTCGTCGGCGTGCCGCCGAGCACCTACCGGCGGCAGGCGGCGGAGGCGACGGAGGGCATGCCGTCGTGCGTGGCCAAGCAGGTCACCAGGCCGGTCAGGAATCGAGAAGCACCGGCCGAGGGGCCGCCGTTAGCGTGACGGACATGGACATCACCATCAACGCGAGCTTCCTGCCGCACGACGATCCCGAGGCCGCCCTCGCCTTCTACCGCGACACCCTCGGCTTCGAGATCCGCAAGGACGTCGGCCACGGCGGCATGCGCTGGATCACCGTCGGCCCGCCCGGACAGCCCGAGACCTCCATCGTGCTCTACCCGCCCGGCGCCGACCCCGGCGTCACCGAGGAGGAGCAGCGCGTCATCACCGAGATGATGGCCAAGGGGACCTACGGCGGCATCCTGCTGGCCGCCGACGACGTCGACGCCGTCTTCGACAAGCTGCAGGCCACCGGCGCCGAGGTGATGCAGGAGCCGACCGACCAGCCGTACGGGGTGCGCGACTGCGCCTTCCGCGACCCGGCGGGCAACATGATCCGCATCAGCAAGCGCGATTGAGCCCGGCGGGCGGCGCCGGGCTACGATGTCGCAGGTGACCGCCTACGACGATCTCGACGCGTTCGAGCACCTGAACGCCTCGGCCCTGCCGCCGCGCCAGCAGCGGATCCTGGCGGCGATCCGCGACCACGTGGTCCGGCACGGCTATCCGCCGAGCACCCGCGAGCTCGGCCGGGCGGTCGGGCTGCGCTCGCCGTCGTCGGTCTCGAAGCATCTGAAGAGCCTGGAGGAGAAGGGGTTCCTCCGCCGGGCCGACACGATGACCCGCCCGATCGACGTACGCCTGTTCCTGCGCGAGCCCGCGCCGGAGACGGCGAGCGAGCTGGTGAGCGTGCCCGTGGTCGGCGACATCGCCGCGGGCACGCCCATCCTCGCCGAGCAGCACGTGGACGACCTGCTCACCCTGCCGCGCGACCTGACGGGCCGGGGCACCGTGTTCGCGCTGCGGGTGCGCGGCGACTCGATGATCGACGCCGCGATCTGCGACGGCGACCTCGTCGTGGTGCGCCGGCAGCCCGAGGCGCACTCCGGCCAGATCGTCGCCGCCATGATCGACGGGGAGGCCACCGTCAAGGTGTTCCGCCGCCGCGGCGGCCACGTCCTGCTCGAGGCGCGCAACCCGGCCTACGCCGACATCGACGGCGACGAGGCCGTGGTGCTGGGCGTCGTGGTGTCGGTCCTGCGCAACGTGTAGGCCGCCGGGCCGCTGATGATCAAGCCCGGCGCGGGCGGTAGTTTGAGCGGGAGCACCTGCCCGCCTCAGGCGGGAGCACCTGCCCGCCTCAACGCCTGGGAGACGCGATGAGCAGCGCCGACACGGCCATCGCCGCACTGCGGACCGGACACGACGAGCTGTCCGGGCTGGTGTCCGGACTCGCCGACGAGGACCTGGCCAGGCCCTCGGCCGCCGCGGAATGGGACATCTCCCAGGTCGTCAGCCACCTGGGCAGCGGCGCCGAGATCGCGCTGACCGTCCTGCGGGCCGCGCTCGACGGCGCTCCCGGCCCCGGCCACGACTTCAACCAGAGCGTCTGGGACAGATGGGACGCCATGACCCGGCGGGAGCGCGCCGACGGCTTCCTCCAGGCCGACGAGGCCCTGACCGCCCTCTACGAGTCCCTGGACGCCTCCACCCGCGACGAGCTCCGCGTCGATCTGGGCTTCATGCCCGCCCCGGTCGACGTCGCCACCCTGAGCCGGATGCGGCTCAACGAGCTCGCCCTGCACTCCTGGGACGTCCGCGTCGCCTTCGACGAGCACGCCACGCTCGCCCCCGACGCGACGGCCGCCCTGCTGCACCAGGGGCCCGACCTGTTCGCCTGGATCGGCAAGGTCGACCGGCTCGACGGCCGCACCCTGGACCTCCAGGTCACCACCACCGCCCCCGAGTCCGTCTTCGTGCTGCGGCTGAGGCCGCCGATCGGCGTCGACTTCGACGTTCCCGAGCAGCCGGACGGCACCCTCGCCCTGCCCGCCGAGTCCTGGCTGCGCCTGATCTCCGGCCGCCTCGCGCCGCGGCACACCCCGGACGGCGTGACCACGACGGGTGCCGCCGACCTCGACCTGCTCCGCCGCGTGTTCCCCGGCTACTGACCTCGGCGGTGCGGCCGTGGCATGATCGTCCGTCATGATGAAGAAAACGATCACCGCGTTAGCGGTGTGCGGCATGTTCCTGGTGACCGCCGCACCCGCGCAGGCGGCGCCCAAGGACCCCGTACGGGCGCTGAAGGCCAAGCTGGTCCCCGGCCACGGCGTGCGGTTCACCGAGACGGCCGAGTGGTCCGACGGCACCGACACGCTCCACGCGTACGAGAACAAGGGCGTGCTGCAGTTCGCCAGGAAGGGGCTGAACTACGACCTCACCATCACCGCCTGGGACGACACCGAGGAGCGGGTGATCTCCACCGGCGGGAGGACGTACTACAAGGGCGGCTTGCTCGCCGAGCTCCTGCCCAAGGGCAAGAGCTGGCTCGGCGTCAAGGGCGGCGGCGCGATGCCCGGCGTCTACCTGCAGGTGCTCAACCCCGCCGAGCCGACGACGCTGTCGGCGCTGCTGAAGAAGGGCAAGAGGGAGGGGAGCAAGGTCACCGGCACGATCACGTTCGCCGCGCTGACCAAGGTCTCCCCGTGGTTCGCCGGCTCCGGCCTGAGCGCCTGGGCCGCCGCGACGCCGATCTCGTACACGCTGACGCTGGCCCCGTCCGGGCTGCCGACCAGGCTGTACAGCTCGTTCCGCGCCAAGGGCGTGGACCGTCTCTACTCCGACTTCGAGGGCAGCATCATCAACGTCGAGACCCGCTACACCGGCTGGGGCGGCAAGGTCTCGATCAAGGCGCCGAGCCCCAGGACCGTGACGGACAGGTACGCGAGCTGAGTCCGTTAATCGTTTGAACGCACGCGCCGGGCGCTGCCACCATCCACGCATGGACGATGAGGAGCTCCGGACGATCCAGCGGAACGTCGACCTCGCGATCGAGCAGCTCGGCCCGATCAGCGGCATCGACTTCGGCCTCGACGAGGAGTCCGTCCGGTGGGTGGAAGGCTTCATCGAGCGCCGGCGGGCCCAGCCCGGCTTCGACCCGGACCAGGCGGAGGGCCTGGTGAACGTGCTCGGATCCTACCTGGGCGCGTGCGTCGCGGCGGGCGCGGGCGGGCACTGGCACTGGCGGGACGACGGCGGGTGGGGCGTGGCCCTGCCCGACGGCAGCACGGCCTTCCCGTTCACCAAAGTGCGCAAGCAGCTCCGTGACGGCCTGGAGGGCGGCGAGTCGATCGCGAGCTTCTACCGGGTCGCCGTCGAGTTCATCGCCACCGGCAGGATGCGCGACGGCGGTTAGTCCCCGCCCGGCCCGCCGAGCAGCTCGCCGAGGAAGTCGTCGAGACCGCGGGCGAGCGCGCGCACGGTGACCTCACCGCCGGGGCCGGCCTCCTCGAGGCACCGTGCCACGCTGCCGGCCGCGCCCGGCGCCGCGATCACCTTGACGTGCCACCGGTCCCGCTCCCCGCGCCGGTCGGGGCCGGTGGGCGTCACCTCGGCCAGTAGCGCCCAGCCGCGCCCCAGCAGCGCGTTGGCCAGGGAGGCCGCCCGGCGGTAGCCCGCCACCGTGGTCTCGCACTCCATCAGCTCCGGCACGAACTCGTCCATGTGCCCTCCAGGCCCGCGTTCACCTTCGCTCTTTCCGCACGCCGCCCGGCGAATCCTCCCAGGGACGGCGGTAGGGCTGGCCCTACCTGAGGAAGGGGTGACAGCGGGGGTCCGCGTACCCTCTGGTTCTCGCGATGCTGGCAAGAGATCATCATTGGGACGACTTCGCCGGCATCGGAGGCTGATGTGAGTGTTGTAGACCTCGACCGACCGCAACGGGGCAGCGACTTCGCCCGGCTGTCGCGCCGCATAGCCGAGGCCGGCTTACTGGAGCGGCGGCCCGGTTACTACGCCGTCCGGATAGGGCTGGTCGCCGCGCTGTTCGCGGGCAGCTGGGCGGTGTTCGCCGTCGTGGGGGACACCTGGTGGCAGCTCCCGGTGGCGGTGCTGCTGGCCGTGGCCTTCGCCCAGGTCACGCTGCTGGCCCACGACCTCGCGCACGGCCAGATCTCGCGCTCGCGGCGGACCAGCAGGATCGCGGGGCTGCTGGTCGGCAACCTGGCCGTCGGGCTCAGCTACGGCTGGTGGATGGACAAGCACACCCGCCACCACGCCAACCCCAACCACGAGGACCACGACCCCGACGTGGCGCCCGACGTGCTCATCTGGTCACGCGGGCAGGCCGAGACGGCGCGCGGGCTGGCCCGGTTCGTCGGGCGGTGGCAGGCGTGGCTGTTCTTCCCGCTGCTCACCCTCGAAGGGTTCAACCTGAAGGTGTCGAGCTTCCGCGCGCTGCGCCGCCCGACGCTGAAGAACCGCCCGGCCGAAGGGCTGCTGCTGGTCGCGCACGTCGTGGCCTACGTGGGCGCGCTGTTCCTGGTCCTGCCGCCCGCCAAGGCGCTGGTGTTCCTGCTCGTCCACCAGGCGTGCTACGGCGTCTACCTGGGGTGCACGTTCGCCCCCAACCACAAGGGCATGCCCGTGCTGACCGCGCAGGACGAGCTGGACTTTCTCCGCCGCCAGGTCCTGACCTCCAGGAACGTCACCGGCGGCCGTCTCCTGGACATCGCGCTCGGCGGCCTGAACCACCAGATCGAGCACCACCTGTTCCCCGGCATGCCGTCCCCGAACCTGCGCCTGGCCCGGCCCATCGTCCGCGAGTACTGCCGCGAGCTGGGCGTCGAGTACGCCGAATGCGGCCTGATCGCCTCCTGGAGCCAGGCCCTGCGCCACCTCCACGACGTCGGCCGTCCCCTCCGGGCATGATGACGGCATGCCCCGCTTCGTAGACCCGGCCGCCACGTTCCGTCAGTCGTTCCTGGCCGCGCTGGCCGAGTTCCGGGCCGACACCGACTACCCGCTGTCGTGGTTCGTGTCGGACGTGGACACGCCGACGCCGGCCGAGCCGGACGCGTTCGAGGCGTACGTCGCCCGCGTGCTCGCCGAGCGCACCCAGGCGGGGGTGCGGCCCGGGTTCGTGCCGATGACCACGCTGTGGTGGGTGGACGGCGACCGCTTCCTGGGCCGGCTCGCCATCCGCCACCGGCTGACGCCCGCGCTGACGGAGCTCGGCGGCCACATCGGCTACGACGTACGGCCCAGCGCCCGCCGGAGGGGGCATGCGACGGCGATGCTCGGCGCGGCGCTGCCGATCGCGCGGGCGCTGGGCATCGGCGAGGCGCTGGTGCTGTGCGACCTGTCGAACGTCGCCTCCCGGCGGGTCATCGAGGCCAACGGCGGGCGGCTGATCGACGTGACCGAGCGGAAGCGCCGCTACTGGGTGCCCACCGGCACGACCTGACTTCCGTGGGACAGCTTCGTCCTGCCGCCGGTCTTCGCACCGCTCAGGTCCGCCCCGCTCAGCTTCGCGTTCGTCAGGTCCGCGCCCTTCAGGTCCGCGTGGCGCAGGATCGCCGTACGCAGGTCGGCTCCGCGCAGGATCGCCGTACGCAGGTCCGCGCCACGCAGGTCCGCGCCGTTGAGGCTCGCCCCGGTCAGGTCCGCGCCGCGTAGGTCGGCCCCGCGCAGGTCCGCCTGGAACAGGTCCACCCCGCGCAGGTCTGCCCGGCGCAGGGAGGAGTTGCCCAGGTCCGTCTGGAACAGGTCCGCGCCGCGCAGGTAGGCGCCGTGCAGGTCCGCGCCGCCGAGGTCCGCCATGAACAGGACCGCGTACGGCAGATCCGCCCCGTCCAGCAGCGCTCCCCGCAGGTCGGCGCGGGTCAGGTCGGCGTGGTCCAGGTTCGCCCCGCTCAGCCGGGCCCCGCGCAGGTCCGCCGAGGTCAGGACGGCGACGCCAAGGTTCAGGCCGCTCAGCTCCGCGCCCGGCACCCTGATGCGCGCCAGGTCGCAGCCGCACACCCAGTCGCGCCCGGCGTCCGCGACGTCGTGGACGCTGCCGAGCACGGTCAGGGCCGTCTGCACGTCGGCGGCCGGCCGCCCGGCCTGCCCCGCCGAGCCGTGCTCGCGCACGTACGCGGCCATGACGTCGGCGGTCGTCACGCGGTCCCGCTCCGACTCCCGCGCCAGGCGCCGGAGCGTGTGGATCGCGGCCAGCCGGACCTCGGCCTCCCCTGAGCCGAGCCGCCGTACGGCCTCCGCGTAGCCGTCGGCGCCGCGCCGCTCCGGCGCGGCCTCGATGGACCGGGCGTCGGCGTATACCAGGCTGCCCGAGGCCAGCAGCAGCCCGAGAACGACCCCCCAGGCGCTGACCCGTCGCAGCAGCGTGTCGACGGACTCCGTTGCGGCGCGGCGGCGCAGCCGGCACCCGGCCCCGAACAGGAAGCAGGCCACCGCGAGGACGGCCATCGCCAGCGGCGGAAGGTCCTCCGGCGCGTACGGCGGCACCAGGTGAGCCGGCAGCCGTTCCAGGACAGGCCGCCACCAGCCCGGGCCGCCCGCCCAGGCGAGCGCGGCCCCCACGAGCCCGACCACGGCGAGCAGGGCCAGGCCGAGAAGTGCCGCGGTGAGCAGAGCCGCGACGGGCGGGGCCAGCTCGGCGGCCACACCGGCCGGCCCGGCCAGAGCCCGCCGAAGCCGCGCTCGCCACGAGGTCACATCACCCATTCGACCCGAAACCGCGCGCGGAAGGTAGCCCTGCCGGAGGATCTGTCAGTCCGCGTGGAGGGCCGCGGCGGTGGCCGTGCCCTTGAGGTCGGTGACCGGGCCCTGGTAGAGGATGCGGCCTCCGTGCCGGCCCGGGCCGGGGCCGAGATCGATGATCCAGTCGGCGTGCCGGATGACGTCCAGGTTGTGCTCGATGACGACCACCGTGTGCCCCTGCTCCACGAGCTGGTCGAGGACGCCGAGCAGGGCGGCGATGTCGCGCAGGTGCAGGCCCGTGGTGGGCTCGTCCAGGACGTAGAGCGCCGGTTCGGTGGCCTCGCGCAGCTCCCGCGCCATCTTCACCCGCTGGCACTCGCCCCCGGACAGCGTGGTGAGCGGCTGGCCGAGGCGCAGGTAGCCGAGGCCGGCCCGGTCGAGGTGGCGCAGCCCGTCGCGGATGTGCCGGTCGGGCAGCCGGTCGAGGGCGTCGGCGATGGTCAGGTCGTCGAGGTCGGCGATGGACAGGCCGTTCACCCGGTGCCGGAGCACCTCGTCGGTGAAGCGCCGGCCGTGGCAGGTCTCGCAGACGTTCTCCTGGCCGTCCATGAAGGCGAGGTCCGTGTAGATCACGCCGAGGCCCTTGCAGTCGGGGCAGGCGCCGGCCGAGTTCGCGCTGAACATCCCGGCGGGCAGGCCGCTGTGCCGGGCGAACAGTTTGCGTACGGCCCCGGCGATCCCGGTGTAGGTGACGGGGGTGGAGCGGCGGTTGACGCTGACCGGCCGCTGGTCGAGGACGATCGCGTCGTGCTGGGCGACCAGTTCGGCGGCGAGGCTGGACTTGCCCGAGCCGGCGACCCCGGTCAGCACGGTGAGCACCTGGGCCGGGACGTCCACGGTCAGGTTCTGGAGGTTGTTGCGGGTGGCGCCGGTCACCGTGATCACGCCCTTGGGCGGGCGCGGCGCGGTGTTGAGCGGCGTACGGGCGGCGAGGGCCGCCGAGGTGGCGGTGCCGGCCGACCGGAGACCGTCGAAGGAGCCCTGGAACACCAGCCGCCCGCCGCCGGCGCCCGCGTCCGGGCCGATCTCGACGATCTCGTCGGCGATCGCCATGACGGCGGGGTCGTGCTCGACGACCAGGACGGTGTTGCCCTTGTCGCGCAGCCGCTGCAGCAGGGCGGTCATGGAGGCGATGTCGTGCGGGTGCAGCCCGACGGTGGGCTCGTCGAAGACGTACAGCATCTCGACCAGGCTGCTGCCCAGGTGCTTGACGGTCTTGACGCGCTGCGACTCCCCGCCGGACAGCGTGGGGGTGGCGCGGCCGAGGTGCAGGTAGCCGAGCCCGATGGTGATCATGGCGCGCAGCTTGTCGCCGAGTGCCGCCACGACCGGCGCGACGGCCGGGTCGCTCACCTCTTCGACCAGGGCGGCGAGCTCGGTGATCTCCATGCGGGCCATCTCGCCGATCGTGCGGCCGAGGACCGTCGCGGTGCGGGCGGCCTCGTTGAGGCGGTCGCCGTGGCAGTCGGGGCAGGTCTGCGACCGGGTGAAGCGCTCGATGGTCTCCCGCTTGCGGTCGGACAGGTCGTCGGAGGTGTGCAGGTAGATGCGTTCGAAGCGCTCGACCACGCCCTCGTAGTCCTTCGGCGGCCGGGCGCCGAGCCGGGCGGCGTGCTCGCCGCCGTACAGCAGCGCCGCGCGCTCGTCGGGCGTCCAGTCGCGCAGCGGGGTGGCGGGGTCGAAGGCGCCGATGTCGGCGTACTGGCTGTACCAGTAGCCGCCGTTGCCGAACCCCGGCAGCAGGATCGCCCCGTCGGCGAGCGATTTGTCCAGGTCCAGGAACCGTTCGACGGCGCTCACGACGATCTCGCCGAGCCCGGAGCAGGACGGGCACATCCCGGCGGGGTCGTTGAAGGAGAACCGGTTGGACTCGCCCACGTACGGCGTGCCGACCCGGGAGAACAGCAGCCGCAGGTACGTCCAGGCGTCGGTGATCGTGCCGACCGTGGAACGGGCGTTCCCGCCGATCCGACGCTGGTCGATGAGCACGACGGGGGAGAGCCCGGCGATCTCGTCGGTCTCGGGACGGGTCCACCGCGGCAGCCGGTTGCGGGTGAACGGCGGGAACGTCTCGTTGAGCTGGTGCCCCGCCTCGGCGGCGATCGTGTCGAACACCAGCGACGACTTGCCCGACCCCGACACCCCGGCGAACACGGTCAGCCGGCCGCGCTGGAGGTCCACGTCCAGGTTCTTCAGGTTGTTGGTCCGGGCGCCCCGGATGCGGATGAACTTCGGCATGCGTACGACGCTACGAACAGATGTGGCCACTTCCTGGCCGCGTCCCGGGAGAGACTGGAGGCATGGCGGACGTCACCCAGCGCATCCTCGCCCTGCTCGCCACGTTGCAGACCGGCCGGGCGTTCACCGCCGACGAGCTCGTGGCCCGGCTCGGCGTCAGCCCCCGCACCCTGCGCCGCGACGTCGACCGCCTGCGCGCCTACGGCTACCCGGTGCGGACGCGCCCCGGCCCCGGCGGCCACTACCGGCTGGTGGCGGGCAGCGCGCTGCCGCCGCTGGTGCTCGACGACGACGAGGCGATCGCCACCCTCCTCGGCCTCGCCACCCTGGCCGCGACCGGCCGCGCCGCCGAGGGCAGCGTGGACGAGGCCGCCACCCGCGCCTACGGCAAGGTCGACCAGTTCCTGCCGAAGCGGCTGCGGCACCGGGCCGCCCAGCTCCGGGCGAGCCTGGAGACCAGCACCGCGCGGGCCCCGAGCGTCAGCGCCGACGTCCTGGCCGAGCTGGCCGAGGCGATCCAGCGCCGGCTCGTCGTCACCTTCGACTACACCGGCAGGGACGGCGCGGTCACCTCCCGGCGGGCCGAGCCCTACCGGCACGTGCACCACAACCTGCGCTGGTACCTGCTGGCCCGCGACACCGCCAAGGACGACTGGCGGGTCTTCCGCCTCGACCGCGTCACCGGCCTGCGCACCTCGACCAGCACGTACGAGCCCCGCCCCCTGCCCGCCGAGACCGCGCTCGACTACCTGCGCCAGGGGCTCGGCAAGGACCGCGAGCGGGTCGTCCTCACCGTCGAGGCGTCATTGGCCGACGTCGCCGACGCGTTCGCCTACGAGGACGCCGACCTGGAGGCCCTGGGGGAGCGGCGGACCAGGGCCGTGCTGGCGCTCGACACCTGGCAGTGGCTGCTGCTCCGCCTCGCCTTCCTGGACGTCCCCTTCACCGTCGAGGAGCCGGAGCGTTTCCGTGCCGCCCTCCGGTCGTTCGGGGCGCGCCTAAGCGGCGGGGGCGGTCCGGCGCAGCCGGTCGCGTAGCCGGGCGAGCACCGGCGGGCCGCCCGCGAGGCACCACAGCGCGATGACCGGGTCGCAGACGGCGCAGCCGAAGGAGGAGTCGCCGGCGAAGGCGAGGATGGGGCTGGCGTTCAGGTGGTGAAGGACGTCCCAGGCCGTGTGGAGCAGCCAGCCGACGCCGATCCACGTCCAGCTGTCGAGGCCGCGGAAGGCGACGTAGGTCATGACGACAGGCAGGACGAACTCGGCGTACCCGAGCCCGCCGCCGCTCAGGTACGCGGCGCCCGCGCCGGCCACCAGCACGGCGTTGGCCCGGCGGCGGTGCGGGTCGGGGATCAGGGAGAGCAGGCAGACGCAGACGATCCCGATGAGGATCGGCATGAGGACCGGCATGAGGATCGGCATGAGGTTGGACACGGGGGAACGCTAGGGCCGGCCCGCCGCCCGGCCCAGTGGCTGGAACGACAATTTCCCACGGGTTCCCGCCACCGCCTACGGTGTCCCGCATGCACACGGTGGCGGTTCTGGCGCTGGACCAGGTGGTGGCGGCCGACCTGGCGACGCCGGTCGAGGTGTTCGGGCGGGTCCGGGTGGACGGGCGGCGGGCGTACCGCGTGCTGGTCTGCGCGGTGACGCCGCAGGTCGCGAGCGACGCCTTCACCATCGTCGCCCCGCACGGCCTGGAGGCGCTGCGCGAGGCGGACACGATCGTCGTGCCCGGCTGCTCCGAGGGGGCCGCCCCGCCCGACCCGGCCGCGCTGGAGGCGTTGCGCGCCGCGGCCGCGGGCGGCGTCAGGATCGCCTCCATCTGCGTGGGGGCGTTCACCCTGGCCGCCGCCGGGCTGCTCGACGGGCTCAGCGCCACCACGCACTGGGCCGCGGCGGCGCGGCTGGCGGAGGCGTACCCGCTGGTGGACGTGCGGCCGGACGTCCTCTACGTGGACAACGGCCAGATCCTCACCTCCGCGGGCGCCGCCGCGGGGCTCGACCTGTGCCTGCACCTGATCCGGCGCGACCTCGGCTCGGCGGTCGCCGCCGACGCGGCCCGCCTGGCGGTGACGCCGCTGGAACGCGAGGGCGGGCAGGCGCAGTTCGTCACGCACGCCCGGCCGCCGGCGCCGCGCGGCTCACTGCTGGAGCCGGTGCTGTCCTGGATCGAGGACAACCTCGCCGGCGAGCTGACGCCGGCCGGCATGGCCGCGCGGGCCGGGATGAGCGAGCGCACCTTCGGCCGCCGCTTCCGCGAGCAGACCGGCACCACGCCGCTGCAGTGGCTGCTGCGCGCCCGGGTGCGGCGGGCCCAGCTCCTGCTGGAGACCACGGACCACGGCGTCGAGCGGGTCGCGGCGCAGGCCGGGTTCACCTCGGCGACGGCGTTCCGCGAGCGGTTCAAGCGGGTCGTCGGCGTCACCCCGCAGTCCTACCGTGCCTCCTTCAGGAGCCGCGGCCCCGCGGTCTGACCGGCTCATGCGGCTCTCGCGGCCACCTTGTCCAGGAAGGCGTACAGGTTCGTCCGGGTGCGGGCGAGCTTGTCCTCCAAGGTGAGGGACTCGTCGATGACGCCGCCGCCCGCGGCCTCCCTCGTGCCGCGCAGGTAGAGGGAGCAGGCGAGGTCGGCGCACATGTACTGGCCGACGGAGTTGCCCTGACGGCCCGCCTCGCCGGTGCGGCGGGCGCTCATGAGCGCGACGCCGCCGTTGGTGTGCGTGGTCAGGCAGAGCGAGCACATGCTGCGCGCGGTGAAGCCGCGGGCCGCGCCCGAGGTCACGCGGAGCGCCACCCCGACGAGGGCGCCGTCGCGCTCGGCCACCAGGTAGGCGCGATCGGGCGCGCCCGGATCCCGCCAGCCGAGGAAGTCGAGGTCGTCCCAGGGCTGGTCGGGCAGGTCCTTCGGCACGCCTGCGCGCTTGGCCTCACCCTTCGAGCAGTTGATGAGGGACGCGCGGATCTCGCGCTCGGTGAGAGGTCTCATGAGCGGCGAGGCTAGTTTCCTTAATGCTATTATGCAAATGCTTAAAGGCTTTAAGTGATGGAGGGCGCGTGGCACGAGCGGGACTGACCGCGGAACGCCTGACCCGGGCGGCGGCGGAGCTGGCCGACGAGCTCGGCTTCCACAACCTGACGGTGTCGGCGCTCGCCCGCCGGTTCGGCGTCAAGCCCGCCGCGCTCTACTCCCACGTCAGGGACGCCCAGGAGCTGCGGGTGCGGGTGGCGGTCCTCGCCCTGGCCGAGCTCGCCGAGCGGGCCGCCGCCGCCCTCGCCGGCCGCGCCGGCAAGGACGCGCTGGTGGCCTTCGCCGACGCCTACCGCGGCTACGCCAAGGAGCACCCCGGCCGGTACGCCGCCGGACAGATCGAGCTCGACGACGAGACCGCCTACGCCAGCGCCGCCCGCCGGCACGCCGAGATGACCAGGGCCATCCTGCGCGGCTACGACCTGCCCGAGCCCGCCCAGACCGACGCCGTGCGCATGCTGCACAGCACCTTCCACGGTTTCGTCAGCCTGGAGACGCAGGGCGGTTTCGCCCGCACCCCGCGCGAGGTGGACGTGTCCTGGGCGCGGACCCTCGACGCCCTCGACGCGGTGCTCAGGAACTGGCCGCCGGAGGAGTGAGCGGGTCAGGCGGCGTAGTTCGGGTAGCCGTAGCCGACGACCTGGGAGGTCGGGCGGACCCGCTCCTCGACCTTGCCGTTGCCGGTGTTGCCCTCGATCGTGGAGATCGTGCCGTCGCCGTTGTCCTTGACGACGAAACCGACGTGGTTGATGGCGCTCAGGCTCTTGCTGCCGCTCCAGGAGAAGAACACGACGGCGCCGGGCTTGGCCTCGGTGCCCCAGCGGTCGTTGGCGGCGAACCACTTGGCGTGGGCGACGGTGTAGGCGTCCCAGCCGACCTGGGTGCGGGCGCCGGTCTGCTCGCCGACCCAGGAGACGAACATCGAGCACCAGGGGGCGTCCAGGTAGGCGTTCCTGTTGCCGCCGTCGCGCTGGACGGTCTCGCCGGCGCGGGCCGAGTCGGCGTACCACTGCTGGAACTTGGTGCCGCCGCCGTCGGCGTTCTCGGACGTGCCGACCTGGGCGCGGGCGAGGTCGAGGACCTGCTGGGCGGTGACGTTCACGCGCGCGTCGCGGTTGCTGACGCCCTGCTGGGCGGCGGCGGCCGCGGGCTGCGCGGGGGCGCTGTCGGCGGCCGCGGTCACGGCGGCGGTGGCGCCCAGGGCGGAGACGGCGAGGGCCCCGCTCAGCGCCAGCTTGGCGGCGTTCAGCTTGGGGGCACGGATGAAACGGCTGATGGCCATGAGGGGCTTGCTCCTTTGCGCTTCCATGCCGCTTACCGGGTTAGCTGACGGGTTCGGGCGTGCGGAAGCTGCCCTACGGCACGCGGACGTGCCGATTCACCCCGGTCGAGAACGGGTCCCCGGTTCCGCCAGTGGCGGATTCAGCGGCCGCGGGCATCGGACGCCCGCGGTGGGAGTGGGATCGAACATGGCGTCCGCGAGGCGGACGCGGGCGAGCGCGGCCCGGTGGTCACTCGCTCTGAGGCTGAGGTCGCGGCCACGCTCACTGGACGGTACAACACCCCCCTGACCTGCGTAATTCCCCGGTCACGAAATCCCCATGAGGGGCGGCGAAGGTAACGCGCGGGTGTGCTCTCAGCCGCGTCCCAGCCCGAGCGCGGCGGCGGCCTCCTCCAGGGCTTCCAGGTGTCCCTCGACCGGGCCGAGGCCCGCCCCCATCGTGTTGATCGAGAGGTGCGTCGCGCCCGCCTCCCGCCAGCGCCCGGCGAGGTCCGCCAGCGCCTCGGCGTCGCCCGTCCACCCCGCCCGGCCCTCCATGCCGAGCCCGGACGGGTCGCGGCCGGCCTGCGTGGCGGCCTCCTCGACCATGGCCTTGGCCTGGTCGAGCTCCGGCCCCGGGGACATCTGGGGGAACCAGCCGTCGGCCAGCCGCCCCGCCCGCCGGTAGGCCGGGGGCGACTGCGCGCCGAACCAGACCGGGATCGGCCGCTGCACCGGCAGCGGCGCGAGCCCGGCGGCGCTCACCCGGTGGTGCTCGCCCTCGAAGGTGACCGTCTGCTCGCACCAGAGTTTGCGCATCAGCGCGACCTGCTCCTCGATCCGCTTGCCGCGGGTGCCGAAGTCCGCGCCGAGCGCTTCGTACTCGACGTGGTTCCAGCCCAGCCCCACGCCCATGCGGAAGCGTCCGCCGGTCAGCAGGTCGACCTCGGCGGCCTGCTTGGCGGCCAGCACCGTCTGCCGCTGCGGCAGGATGATGATGCCGGTGACCAGCTCCAGCGACGTCAGCGCGGCCAGGTAGCCGAACATCACCATCGGCTCGTGGAAGGTGGTGTGCACGTCATAGGGGCCGCTCCAGCCCTGGTGCACGGCCGGGTCGGCGCCCACGACGTGGTCGTAGGCGAGCACGTGGCGAAAGCCCAGCTCCTCGACGCGCCGGCCGTAGGCGCGTACGGCGCCCGGGTCCGCGCCGATCTCGGACTGCGGGAAGACGACACCGATCTGCATGTGTGGCTCCTGTCATCGTGATCTTCCCTCCCATCATCGCGGTCCCGCCGTGCCCGGCCCGCGACCGCCGCGCTGCCCGGCGCGCCCGGTTTGGACGTGAGGGCCCCGGGCAGCGGAGCCGGATGCACCTGCCCGCCGCCCGCGGCCCCCTCACCGCCGAGCTCTTCGAACGCCTCGCCGGGCCGCCCGCCGACCTGGACCCGCCGCCGGCGACCCCCGGCCCCTGCGCCACGGCCCTGGCGGACGGCGACCTGCAGCTCGCCCTGTTCGCCTGCTACGAGCTGCACTACCGAGGCTTCGTCGGGGTGGACGACCGCTGGGAGTGGCAGCCGTCGCTCCTGGGCTTCCGGCGCGAGCTCGAACGCCGCCTGGAGGCCGCGCTCGCGGACGCCGTGCCGCGTCCTGAGCCGGTGCCGCCCCAGCAGGTACGCCGCGCGCTCAAGGAACTGGTCGCCCACGACGAGCAGCAGGGGCCGGGCCTGGCGGCGTACCTCCAGCGCGAGGCCGACCTCGACCGGTTCCGCGAGTTCGTCGTCCACCGCTCGATCTACCACCTGAAGGAGGCCGACCCGCACACCTGGGGCATCCCGCGCCTGCACGGCCGGCCCAAGGCCGCGCTGGTGGAGGTCCAGTCCGACGAGTACGGCGGCGGCAGGGCCGAGCGCATGCACGCCGAGCTGTTCCGCACCACCATGACAGCCCTGGGCCTGGACGCCTCCTACGGCGCCTACCTGGGCCGGGTGCCGGGCATCACGCTGGCCGTCTCCAACGTCATGTCGCTGTTCGGGCTGCACCGCCGGCTGCGCGGCGCGCTGGCCGGGCACCTCGCCGCCCTGGAGATGACCTCGTCGCTGCCCAACCGCCGCTACGCCACGGCCCTGCGCAGGCTCGGCGGGGACGCCGAGGCCACCCGCTTCTACGACGAGCACGTCCAGGCCGACGCCGTGCACGAGCAGATCGCCGCGCACGACCTGTGCACCGGCCTGGCGACGCAGGAGCCGTCGCTGACCGGCGACATCCTGTACGGCGCGGCGTGCGCCCTGGCCGTCGAGCGGCTGTGGGCGGAGCACGTGCTGGGCCGCTGGGAGCAGGGCGCGACCTCGCTGGAGGACGAGACGGTCGCGGCCTGAGACCCCCAAGATTTACCTACTAAATCAGTAGGTCTTGACGGGTTTAGTCCTCCGTGGTGTCCTGAAATCGGCCGACCGCCGGAGAGGGGCACCCCCATGAGCACCCGAGAAGAACCTCCTGAGAGCCGTACCGCGTTCAACGAGGACTGGGCGGCGACCCTCCTCGGCCTGGCGCTGCTCGTCCTCGTCCTCGCCGGCGTCATCCCGCCCGGCCTGGTGCCGTGATGACCGCCGGGACCGCCGTCACGACCCGCACGTGGCAGTGGAGCGCGCTCGGCGTGCTCGCCGTCCTGCTGCTCGGGGCCGCCACCCGCTTCCTGGAGCAGAACGTCCCGTCCTGGTTCGCCGGCTCGGGCCTGGCCAAGGCCGTCGAGTTCCCCGTGTACGCGATCGTCCTCGGCCTGCTCGGCAACGCGGTGCTCACCGCGGCCGGGCTGCGGGAGCGGCTGTCGGGCGGGTTCCGCACCGAGTTCTTCATCAAGACCGGGCTCGTGCTGCTCGGCGCGTCGATCAACCTCAAGGTGATCGTGACCGCGGCCGGGCCGGCGATCGTGCAGGCCCTGGTGCTGATCAGCACGGTGTTCCTGTTCACCTGGTGGCTGGGCGGCAGGCTGGGGCTGGACGACCGGCTGCGGGCGCTGCTGTCGTCCGCCGTGTCGATCTGCGGGGTCAGCGCCGCCATCGCGGCGGCCGGAGCCGTGCAGGCCAAGCGGGAGCAGCTCGCCTACAGCGCCAGCCTGGTGATCGCCTTCGCGCTGCCGTCGATCTTCGTCCTGCCCGCGCTGGCCACCCTGCTCGGGCTGAGCCCGGAGGTCGCGGGCGCGTGGATCGGCGGCAACATCGACACCACCGCCGCGGTGACCGCCGCGGGCGCGCTCGCCGGCGAGGACGCGCTGGCCATCGCCACCATCGTCAAGGTCACCCAGAACGCGCTCATCGGCGTCGTCGTGGTGGCGCTGACGGCCTGGTTCGCCTTCCGCGTGGACCGGCGGCCGGACGCGCCCCGGCCCGGCGCGGGGGAGCTGTGGCGGCGCTTCCCGAAGTTCGTGCTCGGCTTCGTGGCCGCCTCCGTGCTGGCCACCTGGTACCTCACCACGGTCACCGCCGCCCACGGCAAGGAGGTGATCGGGGTGGCGAACGACCTGCGGACCTGGTTCCTCATCCTCGCCTTCGTGAGCATCGGCCTGGAGTTCCGGGTCGCCTCGCTGCGGGAGGCGGGCTGGCGGCCGGTCGCGGTGTTCGCGGCGGCGACCGTGGTCAACGTGGTGGTCGCGCTGGCGCTCGCCCTGGCGCTGTTCTCGGGGTTCGCCGTGTCCTGAAGGCGGTGAAGCCGCAGCTTGCGCGGCACGGGCCGGATCCTCTACCGTATTCCCCACTAAACCAGTCGCTTATAGGGAATAGGGGTTGAGCCGGTGTTCCGTGGCGTCGGGCTCCGGGTCGCGAGCGTGATCCTGCTCGGGGCGATCTGGTGGGCGGTCGCGGCCGCCCACCTCTGGCCGGAGGTGTTCGTGCCGTCGCCCGGCTCGGTGTGGCAGCAGTTCCTGCTCACCTCCTCCACCCACGACGGGCAGCGCGGCTACGGCGGCCACCTGCTGTCGGAGCACCTGCTGGCGAGCCTCCGCAGGATCGCGCTCGGCAGCCTCTACGGCATCGCGGGCGGCGTCGCGCTCGGCCTGGTCGTCGGGCTCGTGCCCACGGTGCGGGCGCTGCTCAACCCGCTCATCACGTTCGTGCGGACGCTGCCGCCGCTGGCCTACTTCAGCCTGCTCATCATCTGGCTCGGCATCGACGAGCCGCCGAAGGTCGCGCTGCTGTTCGTGGCCGCGCTGCCGCCCGTGGCCGTGGCCACCGCCGACGCCGTACGCGGCGTGCACGCCGACTACCTGTACGCGGCCCGCTCGCTCGGCGCCCGCCGCCGGCAGCTCCCGTACCGGGTGGTGCTCCCCAGCGCGCTCCCCGAGGTGATCACCGGCGTCCGGGTGGCCGTCGGGGTCGCCTACACCACGGTCGTGGCCGCCGAGACCGTCAACGGCGTCCCCGGCATCGGCGGCATGATCCGCGACGCGCAGCGCTACAACCAGACCGACGTCGTCGTGCTCGGCCTGCTCGTCATCGGCGCCTCCGGGCTGCTCATCGACACGCTCCTGCAATCCACCGAGCGCCTGCTCGTGCCCTGGCGCGGCAAGGCCTGAAACCCCCGGAGGCACCAGCCCGTGAAACTCCGCCTCGTCCCCGCCCTGGCGCTCGCCCTCTGCCTGGCCGCCTGCTCGACCGGCACCGGCGCGAGCCCTGCTGTCAACGCCGCCGTCAACGCCGACGGCAGCCCCAAGGAGCTGCGCATCGGCTACCAGCTCATCCCGAACGGCGACCTCATCGTCAAGGACCAGCGCTGGCTGGAGAACGAGCTGCCGGGCACCAAGGTGACCTGGATCAAGTTCGACTCCGGCGGCGACGTCAACACCGCGATGGTGGCGGGGAGCATCGACATCGGCCTGGCCGGCAGCAGCCCGGTCACCCGCGGGCTGTCCGCGCCGCTGAACATCCCGTACCAGGTGCCGTGGATCTTCGACGTCATCGGCGAGAACGAGGCGCTGGTCGCCCGCGAGGCGACCTCCGTCGACGGACTGAAGGGCAAGAAGATCGCCACCCCGTTCGCCTCCACCGCCCACTACAGCCTGCTCGCCGCGCTCCAGCGGGCCGGGCTCGCCGAGTCCGACGTCACCGTCGTCGACCTGGAGCCGCCGGACATCCAGGCCGCATGGACGCGCGGCGACATCGACGCCGCCTACGTCTGGACGCCGGTGCTCGGCGAGCTCCGCAAGACCGGGAAGACGCTGGTGACCAGCAAGGAGCTGGCCGCGGAAGGCAAGCTGACCGCCGACCTCGCCGTGGTGCGCACCCCGTTCGCGACCTCCTACCCCGAGACCCTGCGGACCTGGCTGCGCCAGCAGGACCGGGCCGTCAAACTGGTGCGCTCCGACAAGCAGGCCGCGGCCGCCGCGGTCGGCCGCCAGCTCAACCTCGCCCCGGACGAGGCCGCCGCGCAGCTCGACGAGCTGATCCTGCTCGACGGCAAGGAGCAGGCCGGGCCCGACTACCTCGGCACGCCGGACGCGCCGGGCAAGCTCGCCGAGAACCTGCGCGACGCGGCCACGTTCCTCAAGGCGCAGAACAAGCTGCCGTCGGTGCCCGAGCTCACGGTCTTCCAGAAGGGCCTGGCCACGAAGGACCTGCGCGATGCGTTCAGCGGATGAGCTGACCGGCGGGTCGCGCACCGCGGCCGGCGTGCGGCTCGACGGCGTCTCGCTCACCTACCGCCCGCGCTCCCGCTGGTCGCGGGCCCAGCCCGTCGAGGCGCTGCGCGACATCACGGCCGGGTTCGACGCGGGCGAGTTCGTGGCCGTCGTCGGGCCGTCCGGCTGCGGCAAGAGCACGCTGCTGCGGCTGGTCGCCGGGTTCGCGGCCCCGACCGCCGGGCGGATCGAGGTGGGCGGCGCGCCGGTGACCGGTCCTGGTCCCGACCGGGGCGTGGTGTTCCAGCAGCCGCGCCTGTTCCCCTGGCTGAACGTGCGGCGCAACGTCGAGTTCGGGCTGCGGACGGCGGGCGTGCCGGGGCCGGAGCGGCGGGCGCGGGCGGCCGGGCTGCTGGAGCTCGTCGGGCTCGGCGACGTGGCGGAGCGGCGGCCGTACGAGCTGTCGGGCGGCATGCAGCAGCGGGCCGCCATCGCCCGCGCGCTCGCCCCCGGCCCGGCGATCCTGCTCATGGACGAGCCGTTCGCCGCGCTGGACGCGCTCACCAGGGAACGCCTCCAGGAGGAGCTGCGCCGGCTCTGGCAGGCCACCGGCACGACCGTGCTGTTCGTCACGCACAGCGTGGACGAGGCCGTCTACCTGGGCACCCGCCTGATCGTGATGAGCAGGCGGCCCGGCCGCGTCCTGCTCGACCAGCGCTCGGCCCTTCCCCACGCGCCCGACCCGCACACCCACCCGGACTTCCCGGCGGTGCGCGAGAGCGTGGCGCTGGCCGTGCGCCGGGCCGCGGCCGATGATGACACCGACGACATCAAACAGGCGAGGTAGCCCGGATGCTCCGTTTCCACTGGTTCCTGCCGACGACGGGCGACGGCCACGACGTCCGCTCGGCCATCACCACGACCGACGCCTTCCGCCCCGCCGACCGGGCGGCGAGCCTCGCGTACCTGACGCAGGTGGGCCGGGCCGCCGAGCAGGCCGGGTTCGAGGCCGCGCTCACCCCCGTCGGGGCGGGCTGCCCCGACCCGTGGATCGTCTGCGCCGCGCTCGCCCAGCACACCGGACGGCTGAAGCTGCTCGTCGCCTTCCGCACCGGGTACGCCCTGCCGACGCTGCTCGCCCAGCAGGCGCAGTCGTTCCAGGAGATCTCCGGCGGGCGGCTGCTGCTCAACGTCGTCACCGGTGGCGACCCCGTCGAGCAGCGCGCCTACGGCGACTTCCTCGACCACGACGCCCGGTACGCGAGGACCGGCGAGTTCCTGCACGTGCTGCGCCGCTCATGGGCGGGCACGCCCTTCGACCACCACGGCGAGCACTACCGGGTCGAGCGCGGCGGGCTGGCCCGGCCGCTCGACCCGGCCCCCACGCTCTACTTCGGCGGCGCCTCGCCGGCGGCCGAGCAGGTCGCCGCCCGGCACGCCGACGTCGTGCTCACGTGGGGCGAGCCGCCGCACGCCGTCGCCGAGCGGATCGCCCGGCTGCGGGCGCTGGCCGGGCCGCTCGGCCGCGAGCTCCGCTACGGGCTGCGCGTGCACGTCATCGCCCGTGACACCGCCGCCGAGGCGTGGGCAGTGGCCGACCGGCTGCTCGCCGGCATGGACCCGGCCCGCGTCGAGGCGGCCCAGCGCCGCTTCGCCCGCTACGACTCCGTCGGGCAGCGCCGGATGGTGGACCTGCACGCGGGCTCCACCCGCGACCTGGAGATCCATCCCGGGCTGTGGGCCGGGGTGGGGCTGGTGCGTGAGGGGGCGGGCACGGCGCTGGTCGGCTCCTACGCCGAGGTCGCCGCGCTGCTGGGGGAGTACGCCGAGGCGGGGGTGTCGGAGTTCGTGCTGTCGGGCTGGCCGCATCTGGAGGAGGCCTACCGGGTGGGCGAGTACGTGCTCCCACGCCTCGCCCCGGTCCCGTCGCCGTGACCTGCTACCTCACGCCGCCCGCCACCAGTACGACGGCCGCCGCAACGTGCCCTGCACCCGCCCGTCGCCCTTGAGCAGGTCCAGCAGCGCCTGGCTGAACTCCGTACGGACGGCGCACGCGCAGCCGCGCCCGGCGAGCACGGCCGCCGCCAGGTCGCGCGTGCGCAGCTCCCGCCCGTCGGCGAGCGCGGCCAGCACCTCCGGCATCGTCGCCGCGGCGGGCGCGCCGCCCTCGCCGCAGTCGTGCGCGCCGGGCTGTTCCGACAGGTACGCGTCCAGGCGTGTCAGGAACTCCTCGGACGAGGACGTCACGTCCTCCGCGCCCGTCCGCGGCGGAATTCGCGCCGGCTCGTGCTGGTCGAGCCGCCTGCGCTGACGTCTGATGCGATTACCCTTTCCCATGATCCAGGGACAGTAGCCGCTCGCCGCCAGCCGGAGCGCGTGGCAACGCCCGGCCGATCGGCAAGATTGCGTCAAACGCCGGCTCACGCCGCCGTGCGCCGGCTCGCCTCGTGGGTGTCGCGGGTCAGGTCGACCAGCACGTCCACATCGGCGACGATCACGACCGCGTACGAGATCGCGGGGGACAGGACGGCGGGCCCGGCCAGCTCCTCCAGCGACAGCGCCTGGTGCCGCTGGGCGGGCACGACCGTGCGGTACGGTCCGAGCGGCGGCCGGCCCTCCGCGCAGAAGGTCAGCTCGACGCCGGCGTGGCGCGGCCCGACGTTGAACAGGTGCAGCCGGTCCCCGGGCGCCCAGCCCTCGGTGACCGCCATCCGCTCGGCTCCTACTAACGTCCTCATGCGCGACTCCCGTGTCTGGTGACTCCGTTTGCCGCTACCCAGACAGACCGGTCTCTATCAGACGTCCTTGTGGGGGCAGGGGACAGACATGGACACCGAACCGGGACGGGGGCGCGACGACGGCGGCTCCCCGCTCGGGCGCATCATGCGGAGCGGGGCGGCGGCGCTCGCCAACATCCACCGGCAGGGGCTCGGGCGCTGGCTGCAGCTGGAGCGCGAGGAGCTCATCCAGACGATCAAGGTGACGGTCGCGTGCATGTTCGGCTGGTGGCTGGCCGCGTACGTGCTGAAGGTCGATCTGCCGGTGCTCGTGCCCATCGGCGTGCTGCTGACGATCTCCGCCACCGCGTACGACACGGTGGTACGCGGGGTGCAGCAGGTCGGCGCGGTCTTCGTCGGCATGGCGGCGGCCTCGGCGCTGATCTGGCTGATGGGCGTCAACGCCCTCACCCTGGGCGTGCTCGTGCTGGCGGGCCTCGTGCTGACCCGCCTGCTCAACCTGCCGGAACGCAACGTGCAGATCCCGATCACGGCGCTGCTGGTGCTCGCACTGGGCAAGACCTACGGCTTCGCCCGGCTCGGCGACGTGCTGCTGGGCGCGGCCATCGGCATCGCCGCGAACCTGCTGATCCTGCCGCCGCGCTTCGTCGACAACGCGATGCGCGAGCTCGGCGAGCTGTCCGGCGAGCTGTCGGAGCTGGCCCAGGACATGGCCGACGGCCTGCGCTCCGACTGGGGCAAGGACGCGGCCGACGACTGGCTGGAGCGGGCCAGGGACCTGTCGCGGCGCCTGGAGCAGGCCAAGGAGGCGAGCGACCAGGCCGAGGAGTCGGTACGCCTGTCGCTGCGCCGCCGCCGCTACGACCGCAGGCTGCGGCAGGTGGCCGAGGCCGCGACCTGCCTGGACCACGCCTGCCACCAGTTGAGGGGCGTGGCCAGGGGGCTGGCGGACCTCGTGTCGGGCGTGCGCGGGCTGCCGGCGCAGGAGGCGGCCGAGGTTCCCCGCCCGCTGGCCGAGGAGCTGGACGCGCTGTCAAGGCTGTTCGGCACGTTCGGGCGGCTGCAGCTCGGCCGCGGACGCGAGGAGGACCTGCGGGAGCTGCGCGCCGCCCTGCGCGAGGGCGAGCGGCAGCAGCACGTGTCGCAGTCGATGTTCGGCCGGACACGCGACGACCGGCTGCGGACGCTGCAGGGAGCGCTGCTGGAGGACTGCGCCCGCATCCGGCACGAGTTCGACCCCGACCACGGTCCGCACCGCGACGCCTTCCCCTGGCCGGCGGCGAAGGCGTCCGGCGACGGCTCAGCCTAGGTCGGGGTGGGGGACGTACCTGTCGGGGCGCAGCCGGGCGAGCGCGGCCTCGTCGGCCATGAAGGTGTCGTGGTCGGCGATGTGCCAGCCCGCGCCCAGCAGCAGCGGCACGAGGGGATGCGGGCCGGGGATGGCGATCCGCCCGGTCCGCGCGCCGGTGGCGGCCAGGGCGCCGAGCACCGCGTCCGCGCAGTCGCCTGAGGTGTCGCCGCCCGCCGGGCCGATCAAGGTGTCGTCGCCCGAGCGGCGCGCGAAGGCGTAGCCGTCACCGTCGGTGACGTGCAGGGTGACGTTGGGCTGGGCCGCGTACCAGGAGAGGGTGCCGGGGCGGGCGCCCCCGGAGGCGCGGGCGTCGGCGTCGGCGACCTCCGCCGGCAGGGCCGCGCGGACGGGCGGCGCGGGCAGCGGCGCGGCGGGCCCGGTCAGGTAGAGCAGCGGGGTCCAGGGACGCAACCCGTGCCGGACGTAGAGGGCCAGGGCGCGGGGGTCGGAGCTGGCGAAGGTGACCTTCGGCCCGTCGCCGGCCAGCAACTCGGCCAGCAGGGCCCGGCCGACGCCGCCGGACTGCCGGTCGGGCAGCACGAACAGGTCGCCGAGGTGGGTGAGATCCGCCCGGCGCAGCGTCCCGCCGAACCCGGCGGCGTCCTCGGCGGGAGTGCGCGCGATCAGGAGGGTGCCGAACGCGCGCTCGGCGTCCAGGAAGTCGGCCCCCTGCGGCCAGCCGGTCAGCAGCCCGAACCGGCGGGCGATGCGCCGCACGGCGGGCATGTCGGCGTCCGTGGCGGCACGTACGGCGTTCACCGGCGGGCGCCGGGGGAGAGCGCCACGTCCGCGCCGCTCGTCACGGGTGCGGCCGGGACGTCGTCGCGCACCTGCGCGGCGGTGATGGCGACGGTGGTGACGATGTCGGCGACCGTCGCGCCCCTGGACAGGTCGTTGACCGGTTTGCGGAGGTTCTGCAGCACCGGGCCCACCGCGACCGCGCCGGCGCTGCGCTGCACCGCCTTGTAGAGGTTGTTGCCGGTGTTGAGGTCGGGCACCACGAAGACGGTGGCGCGGCCGGCCACCTCGCTGCCGGGCATCTTGGCGTGGGCGACGGCGGGATCGACGGCGGCGTCGTACTGGATGGGGCCCTCCACCGGCAGGTCGGGGCGGCTCCTGCGGACCAGCTCGGTCGCCTCCCGCACCTTGTCGACGTCCGCGCCCGCGCCCGAGGCGCCCGTCGAGTACGACAGCATCGCGATCCGCGGCTCCACGCCGAACTGCGCGGCCGTACGGGCCGAGGCGATCGCGATGTCGGCGAGCTGGGCCGCGTCAGGGTCGGGGTTGACCGCGCAGTCGCCGTACACCAGCACCCGGTCGGCCAGGCACATGAAGAACACGCTGGAGACCAGCCCGAGGCGCAGCAGCTCGAACGCCGGCCGGATGGTGTGCGCGGTGGTGTGCGCGGCACCCGACACCATGCCGTCGGCCAGGCCGAGGTGCACCATGAGCGTGCCGAAGTAGGACACGTCGGTGACGGTGTCGCGGGCCAGCTCGACGGTGACGCCCTTGTGGGCGCGGAGCGCGGCGTACTCGCGGGCGAAGCGCTCGCGCAGCTCGGGGTCGAACGGGCTGATCACGGTCGCCCCGTCCAGGTCCAGGCCGAGCTGGGCGGCCTGCGCCGCGATGCGCTCGCGGTCGCCGAGCAGGGTCAGCTCGGCCACGCCGCGGCGCAGCAGCACCTCGGCGGCGCGCAGGATGCGCGGCTCCTCGCCCTCGGGCAGCACGATGCGGCGGCGGCGGGCCCGCGCCCGGTCCAGCAGCTCGTACTCGAACATGAGCGGCGTGACGACGTCGGTCCTGGCGATGGCCAGCCGGTCCAGCAGCACCTGGCCGTCGACGTGCTCGGCGAACAGCCGCAGCGCCGTGTCGACCTTCCCCTCGGCGGCGGGCGTGAAGCGGCCCTCCACGGCCGACAGGCGGGTCGCGGTGTCGAAGGTGTCGCGGTCGGTCGCGATCACCGGCAGGGGGATGACCATGCCGCGCAGCAGGCGCTCGACCGGCGCGGGCAGCTCCGTGCCCCCCGTCATGATCACCGCGGACAGCGAGGGGAAGCCCGGCGAGGTGTGGGCGGCGATCAGGCCGGGCAGCAGCGCGGCGGCCCGGTCGGACGGGATGATCAGCGCGGTGCCCTCGGTGTAGCGGTCGAGGATGTTGGGCAGCGACATCGCGCCCACCGTGAGCCCGCTCGCCTCGCGGCCGAGCCCTTCGCGGTCGCCGAGGAAGAACGCGCCGTCGCACGCCTGCAGCAGGTCGGCGACGGTGGGGGCGCGCAGGGACGGGGCCTCCGGCAGCACGAACACGGGCGTCGGATGCTCCAGCGCGGCCCGCAGCCCGGCCGGCTCCGCGGCGCGGGTGACGACGACGGCGAGCTCGTGGGCGTGGTGGTGGACGAGCTGCCGCGTCGACAGCTCCACGGCGGCGGCCACCTCGGCGGCCGTACGGTTCCTCGCGCTGACCACGTTGAGCACGGGCGTGCCCAGGTCGGCGGCCAGCCGGGCGTTGAACTCGAACTCGGTCGGCGCGCCCACGTCGGTGTAGTCGGTGCCGACGACCACCACGGCCTCGCAGCGCCCGGCCAGCTCGCGGTAGCGGGCCACGATGTCGCCGGCGGCGCGGTCGGCGTCGGCGTGCACGTCGTCGTAGGTGACGCCGGCGCAGGCGTCGTAGGGGAGGCCGAGCTGGAAGCGGCTGCGGACGGTGTTGATGAGGTTGTCCTCGCGGCCGGCCCGCACCACCGGCCGGAACACGCCCACCGCCCCCACCTGCCGGGACAGCAGCTCGACCATGCCGAGGGCGACCGTGCCCTTGTTGCTCTCCGCCTCGCCCGCCGCGACGTACACCGCACGTGTCATGCGCCCATTCTGTCCCGCCGCCTGACCGGGTGTTTAACCGGTGGCGCCTGTCCGGCTCCGTGCCTAGGGTCGCGGCATGAACGAGGAGTTCGAGGACCCGCGGCTGGCCGCCGTGTACGACCCGCTCGACCCCGACCGCTCCGACCTCGACGTCTACGCGGCGATCGCGGCCGAGCTGGGCGCTCGCAGTGTGCTGGACGTGGGCTGCGGCACCGGGACGTTCGCGCTGATGCTGGCCGCGCGGGGCCTGGAGGTGACCGGCGTCGATCCGGCGGCGGCGTCGCTGGCCGTCGCCCGCGCCAAGCCGGGCGCCGGGCGGGTGCGCTGGATCCACGGCGACGCCCGCGCGCTGCCGCCGATGGCCGCGGACCTGGCCACGATGACCGCGAACGTCGCCCAGGCCGTCGTCGAGCCGGACGACTGGGCCGCCACCCTCGACGGTGTGCGCCGGGCGTTGCGGCCGGGCGGGCGGCTGGTGTTCGAGACGCGGGTGCCGGCCCGCCGGGCGTGGCTGGCGTGGAACCGCGCGGAGTCGTACCGGGTGACCGACGTCGAGGGCGTGGGCCGGGTCGAGCAGTGGTTCGACCTGCTCGACGTCAGCGGACCGCTGGTCACCTTCCGGGGGACGTGGGTGTTCGCCGCCGACGGTGCGGTGCTGACGTCGGAGTCCACGCTGCGGTTCCGGGAGCGTGAGGAGGTCGAACAGGACCTGGACGCCCACGGGTACGTCGTGGAGGAGGTCCGCGACGCCCCGGACCGGCCGGGCCGTGAGTACGTGTTCCTGGCCCGCGTCCGGTGACCGATCGTGACGGCGGAGGTGACAGAAACCTGCCTTGACGTCACTCTGCGTGACGGGCGAGGGTGGGAGGTGTCAACGCCCGCCCGCAGGGGCCTGCCGGGTCCCTTCCCTGGTGCTCGACCCGGCCGGCCCCTGCCCTCGCCGCCGCGTCAGCTCGCCTGACCGGTCGGCATGATGGTGACCTGCTGGAGGTTCGCCCGGGGCGGCAGGCTCGCGAGGAACCCGATCGTCCGCGCGACGTCCTGCGGCGTCAGCCACTCCATCGCCTGCTTCGACCCCTCCAGCCAGGCCAGCGCCCCTTCGTCGGTGACGTGGTCCTGCAGCTCGGTGCCGACGATGCCGGGCTCGATCGCCGACACCCGCACGTTCTTCGGCCCGAGCTCGGTGCGCAGGTGCCGGGACAGGTGGGTGACGTACGCCTTGGTCGCCGAGTACACGGCGAAGTTCGGGAAGATGTTCTGCGCCGCGATCGACGAGGTGTTGACCAGGTCGGCCACGCCGCGTTCCGCGGCCGCCTTGACCAGTTGCGGGACGAACGCCCCGATGACGTTCATCAGTCCCGTGATGTTGAGGTCGATCTGGTGCCGCCACTGGTCGGTCGCCAGCTCCTCGACGGGCGCGGGCAGCATGACGCCCGCGTTGTTGAACAGCAGGTCGGCGCCGCCGAGCTCGTCGGCGACGCGGTCGGCGGCGGCGCGCACCGCGGCCTCGTCGGTGACGTCGGCGGCGAGGGCCAGGGCTCGGCCGCCGGCCTGGGTGACGCGGGCGACCAGGGCGTCCAGGCGCTCCGCGCGCCGGGCCAGGACGACGACGTGCGCGCCGAGCTCGGCCAGGTGCTCGGCGGTGGCCTCGCCGATGCCGCTGGAGGCTCCGGTGACGACCGCGACGCGGCCGGCGAGGGGACGGGCGGAAGTGTGCGTGGTCATGAGGTGGTCCTTTCCGGGTTCCGTTGCGGAGTTCCGCCCCTTCAGCACATCACCCCGCGACCCCTCGACAGGGGGTCAGGACACGCCCTGACCAGGCAGGTTCTCAGAAGGCTGGTACTGGCAGGGCCACCCACGCCGCGGGCCGCCGGGTCCCGTCCGGCCACAATGGAAGACATGGACCGTAGCCGCGAGCTCGCCGACTTCCTGCGTTCCCGGCGTGCCAGGATCACTCCCGACCGTACGGGGCTGCCCGCCGACGGGCGTGCCCGCCGGGTGCCCGGGTTGCGCCGCGACGAGGTCGCCCGGCTGGCCGGGGTCAGCACCGAGTACTACACGCGCCTCGAACAGGGCCGCGCCGGCAACCCGTCCCCCGAGGTCGTCGAGGCGCTCGCGCGGGCGCTCGAACTCGACCTCGCCGAGCGCGAGCACCTCACCGACCTGCTCGCCCGGCCCGCCCGGCGGGCGCCGGTCAGCCCGCAGCGCGTCCGGCCGGGGCTCCACCTGATGTTGCGGACGCTCGACCACGTGCCCGCGTTCGTCGTCGGGCGGCGTACGGACATCCTGGCCGCCAACCGCCTGGCCCGGACCGTGCTGACGGACTTCGAGGCCCTGCCCGTTCCGCAGCGCAACCTCGCCCGTTACTACCTGCTGGATCCCGCCGCCAGGGAGCGCACGGGGGACTGGGAGCAGATCGCCGCCGAGACCGTGGCCATGCTGCGGCTCGAAGCCGGCCGTTACCCCGGGGACCGCCGGCTCGCCGACCTGGTGGGGGAGCTGACGTTGCGCTGCCCGGAGTTCAGCACGTGGTGGAACGACCATCGGGTGCTGCGGCGCACGCACGGCTCCAAGCGCTACTACCACCCGCTGGTCGGTGAGCTGCACTTCTCGTACGAGTCCCTGCAGCCTCCGGGGGACCCCGACCAGACGTTGTGCGTGTACAACGTGGAGCCGGGGTCCCCGACCGAGGAGGCCCTGCGCCTGCTCGCCGGCTGGACGGCCCCGTCCGTGACCGGCAGTTACGAATCTACATTGTAAAGGCGCCGGGGCTGCACAAAACCCTCAAGATCAACAATGGAACGGGCTTCGCCCGTACCTCTTCAACAACCACAGAAGCTTCACCGTCGTGTCACTGGCTGCCTGAGCAGGGTCTTGGGCTCGGGATCGGTGAAGTCGGTCAGGTAGATCTCGTGGTGCAGGCCGTTGCGTACCAGGCCGTGCTCGGCCATGAAGGCATCCATCACGTCGAGCGACACCTTCTCCTCGCTGTAGGGGCCCTCGTGGAGAAGCTCCACGCACTCGCCCTCGGTGAAGACGACCACCTGGACGCGGTCGACGGCGGCGCCGGACGCGCGGGCCTGCTCGCGCGCCGCCTCGACCGTCCCCGGCTCGGGTACGTCGGGCAGCGGCAGCAGCAGGTGCCATCGCCACTGGTCGCGGGGCACTTCCAGTGGCGGCAGGGTGGTGTCCTCCACCCACCAGCGGCCTTCGAGGGGGCCGGCGGGGCCGCCCATGGCGGCGGCCACGGCGTGGAGGGCTCTGATGGCGGAGAGGTGTTCGGTGCCGCCGGGTTCGCCCATGCCGGTGACGTTGAGGCAGGTGGTGGGGCCGTGGTGGACCAGTTGCGGTGTCATGGGGTGCCTCCTGGGGCTTCGTGGGGTGGCCGGGCGGGGTGGTTGCCCGGGTCGGAGCCCTCAGCATGGGGTCTCCCGGTGTGGGAGAGTCCAGTCGTTCAGGGGGCTGGGTCGCGGCGGCGTGTCGTGCGCAGGATGAGGGTCGTCAGGGTGAGCAGGAGGCCGAGTGCGAGGGCGAGCCGTCCTGGGCCGAGTTCGGCTATCCAGCCGGCGATGGTGGTCTGTGCTGCGGTCGCCGCGTTCACGATCGGGTCGTGGGTGTTCTGGCCTGCGAAGACGCGTAGTTCGTACCAGCCGTAGTAGAGGACGTACAGGCCCGCGAGGGTGAGCAGGGCGCCGCTGGCTCTGGAGATGTAGGGGAGCAGTCGTCGCAGCCGGGTCACGAGGGTGGCGCGGGCGAGTGCGACCGTCAGCGACAGGATGGCGATGATCAGGCCCATGCCGAGTGCGTAGGCGGTGAAGGCCGCGGCTCCGCCGCCTATGCCTTGTCCGGACAGTGCGGCGGAGGTGACGGCGAGGAACGGTCCGGCTGTGCATGACAGGGAGGCGGCGGCGTACGACAGGCCGTAGCCGTAGAGCGACAGGGGTGCGGTGGTGGGGCGGCCGGTGGCGAGCCCTGGGAGGTGGAGCACGAGTTCGCGGCCGGAGAGCAGCCACAGGCCCAGTCCGGCCAGAATCGCGCCGATGGCCAGGGTGGCCCATGGCAGGTGGGTGCCGACTGATACCGCCAGTATGGTCACGATCAGTCCGAACAGGCCGAAGACGGTGACGAATCCGACGGTCATCGCGGTGGCCAGGATGAGGGCCTGGCGGATGGGGCGGGTTTCTTTGTCGTTGATCAGGAGGGTGAGGTAGGCCGGGAGCATGGCGAAGCCGCATGGGTTGAAGGCGGCGACCATGCCGGCGGTGAGTGCCAGGGCGAGTGGTGTCTGGGTGAGGGAGGTCATGGCGTCTACTGGGCGGTCAGTGTGCGGAGGTGCTTCTCCAGTCCGTTCTGGCCGAGTGGTCCGGATGCTTTTTCGAGTGTGCCGTCTGGTTTCATGAAGACGAAGGTGGACTGTTCGGTGACTCCGAGTTTCGTCCATATGGCGCCTTTGGCGTCGGACAGGTGGACGAGGTCGCTGGTGCCGGTGCGCTGGACGAACTCTTTCATGGCGGCTTCGGTGTCCAGGCCGGCGATTCCGATGAATGTGACGTCTTTGTGCTGGGTGGCCGCCGCTTTGACGGCGGGGGCGTCGGAGAGGCATTTGGGGCACCATGGCGCCCAGAACCAGAAGGCGATGGTTTGCCCGCGAGGCTTTCCCCTTGGAAGGTTTTGCCGTCGAGTGTCCGGGTGGTGAAGCGCAGTGCGGCGGGTGCCGTGGCCTTGCGTGTCTCTTCGTTGCTGCCGGTGGGTGTGGCCGGCGCGGATGCTGGGGTGTCGGTGGCCTGCTGTTCCGGCTGGTCGCGGGGCGTGGTGGCGCATGCGGCGGTCAGCAGGGTGAGCGTGGTCATCGCGGCGGCGGCGCTTCGCAGGGTGCTCATGGCGACCACCGTAGATGTGCTGGGCTGTGTCACTTCTTACGAGATGGTGATGGTCGCGGTGGTGTGGCACTGCTCACCCATACCAAGGGTCAGGCCGTGCCGTACGTCGCGTTGCATTGGGTCGATCCGTCCTGACGGTCCTGACGCTGAGCCGGTGGCGGGTACGCCGGTTGCGAACCTTTCCGTGGGGGTGCGGGTTGCGCTCCTAGGCTGTGGGACATGGTGATGATCGATGGTCTGGCGTGCGAGGAGGTCGGTGAGGGGCCCGCGCTGGTGCTGATTCACGCGGGCATCGCGGACCGGCGTATGTGGAGGCATCAGCGTGAGGTGTTGTCCGCTGGTCATCGGGTGATCAGTTACGACTGGCGGGGGTACGGCGAGTCGGCTGATCCGGTGGGTGAGGTCGTTCATCACCGGGATCTGCTGCGGGTGATGGACGGGCTCGGCGTGCAGCGGGCGGTGCTGGTGGGTGATTCGATGGGCGGCTCGTACGCGGTGGAGGCGGCGTTGGTGGCGCCGGACCGGGTGGCGGGGCTGGTGCTGATCGCTTCGGGGTTGTCGGGTCATGTGTGGCCGCAGGACATGCTGGCGCAGGCGCGGGAGCGGGTGCACAGCACGGTTCCGGCTGATCGGCTGGCTCGTTACCACGACGGCACGGCGGAGAAGGTGCTTGCCGAGGATCTGGACGCCTTCGCCCGTGCGCACGCGCTGTGGCAGGTGGCGGGGCCGGATCGGGGGGCGGAGGATCTGGATCCGCAGGTGTGGGAGCTGGCGCTGGCGATGATGCGCCGGGTGTTCGAGCGTTCCTGGAGTTGTCCGCCGGTGCCGGAGCGGCATCTGTCGGCGAAGGGCCGGCTGGGTGAGGTCGGCTGTCCCGCTCTGGTGATCAACGGGTTGGAGGACGTGCCGGGGATTCAGGCGGTGTCGGGGTTGCTGGCGGAGGGGATCAGGGGTGCGCGGCGGCTCGATCTGCCGGGGACGGGGCATCTGCCGCCGCTGGAGCGGCCCGCGGAGGTCAATGCCGCGCTGATCGGTTTTCTGGCGGGTCTGGGCTGGTGAGCGGTCGGTGGCGGGCGATCGGCGGTTCGCCGGCGCTGCTCGGCGGGGTCAGGTCAGGACGCAGCGGGTGCCGGTGTAGACGGCTTGTGATGTCCTTCGAGTCGGCCGCCGAGCCGGGCGCGGAGGTCGGTCAGGAGGTCGGGGGTGGCGACGACGGTCCATCGGTCGCCGACGAGGTAGGTCCCGCCGTACGGTTGGGCTTCGTCGAGCCAGGCGCGGGCGCCGGCCTGGGTGGCGAAGGTCAGGAGGGTGTAGCGGCCCGCGGGGGTGTGGCAGATGACTTCGCGTAGTTCGGTGGCGTCGACCTGGGGTTTCGGGTCGGTGCAGGCGACGGCTCGCTGGAGCTGTTCGAGGTCGGCGGCGGGGAGGGGCTGATCGCCGGGAGGGGACGGCTGTGTCGCGTGCCGGTGGGCGGTCGCGGCGTGGGCGGTCGTGGTGAGGGCCGGGTCGGGGGTGAGGAAGGTGGACACGGCCAGGCTCACGCCGATGAGGATGAGGCAGGACGCCGCGATGGACCGTACACGGTGCAGCATGTCGCCAGGTACGCAGGGGGCGGGGTCGCGGTTCAATTGCCGTGCGAGTTTTTATCGCTTGTGGCGGATCGGGAAGTGACAGCTGGCTCGGAGCTGCCGCTGTGTCAGGTGGTGAGCTGGGGGAGGACTTTTTCGCCGAACAGGCGGATCGCGCTGAGCACTTCGTCCTGGGGGAGCCCGCCGATGTCGATCAGCAGCAGGTGTGTGTCGAGGCCGAGCAGTTTCTGCTGGGCGTTGAGGCGGTCGGCGACCTCGTTGGGGTCGCCGCAGATCGCCGCTCCGGCCATGAGCTTGTCGAGGTCGATCGCGGCGCCGTCGCCGCGCCAGCGGCCGGCGAAGGCGGCGTAGGTGCGTAGGTGGGGCCGCCAGCGTTCCCGGGCGTCGCGTTCGGCGACGAACACGTGACTGGGCAGGCCGACGCGGACGGGGGCGCGGCCGGGGGCGCGGCGCCGGTAGTGGGTGACGAGGTCCAGGTGGACGGCGGGGTCGCGCAGGGTGCTGGGCAGCATGAGCGGCAGTCCCAGGGTGGCGGCGAGGTCCGCCGAGGCGTGTGATCCGCTGCCGATCCAGACCGTGGGGTGGGGTCGTTGTACGGGCCGAGGGGCGGTGGTGACGTTCTCCAGCGGGCCGCGGTATGTGCCGTGCCAGGTGACGTTCTCCTCGCGCAGCAGGGTGAGCAGCAGCCGGAGGTTCTCGTGGAAGCGTGGCCGTAACTCGGCGGGGGTGATGCCGAAGGCGGCGTCGGTCTCCCTGGAGACGCCGCGGGCGGCGATGAGCTCGGCCCGTCCGTCCGACAGCGCGTCGAGGGTGGCGAGCTCTTCGGCGACGCGTACGGGGTCGTGGTGGGCGAGCAGGGTGACGCCGGTGGACAGGCGCAGGGTGGTCGTGCGGGCGGCGATTGCGGCGAGCAGGAGTTGCGGCGCGGAGACGATGTAGCGGGTGAAGTGGTGCTCGCCGATGGCGATGCCGGTGAATCCGGCCTGTTCGGCGGCGACGGCCTGTTCGATCACGGCGCGCAGGCGTTCCCGCTCGGGTGGTGAGACGCCGGTGCGCGGGTCGGGCAGGTGGTCCCCGAGAACCAGCAGGTAGACCGATGCGGTCATGGAAGCCCCCGTCAGCGTGGGCGGTCGTCAGGCACCGGGACCGATCTGTGTGGGTTGGTCCCGGTGGGCCGCTGATTGTGACTATAAGAGCGACGGGGGCGGTGCGCGGGTGTGACGGGTCAGGCGTCGTTCGGCCGGGGCGTCTCGGCCGGCGTGGCGGGTGTGGCCGGGGTGTCGGGCGTGTACAGGGCGCTGCCGGCTCGCCATTCCTCCCAGGACTTGGCCCACGGGGTCGGCCCGTTGCCGAACTGGAGTTTGTGGTTGGTCCCGACGATTTTGATGATGTCGCCGCGCTGGGTGAAGTTGTAGAACCAGCGGGCGTGGGAGGTGCTGGCGTTGACGCAGCCGTGGCTGACGTTGCGGTGGCCCTGGTCGCCGACGGACCAGGGGGCGGCGTGGAAGAACATGCCGCTGTAGGTCATGCGGATGTTCCATTTGGTGCGGGTCCGGTAGAGGCCGGGCAGGCCGATGGTGGCGGAGTCCATGATGATGTCGGGGGCCTTCTCCTGGGCGATCATGGTGCCGGACCAGCTTTCGAAGCCTGGTTTGCCGAGGCTGATGGGGATGGTCCTGACGACCTTGCCGTTGTTGCGGACGACGGCGCGGTGGGTGCCGTTGCGGATCTTGGTGATGTGCTCGGCGCCGACGGTGAAGGTCACCCGCCGGTCCTTGACGCCCCAGGTGCCGCGGCCGACGCGCAGCCCGGCCAGGTGCGCGACCACGGTGACCTCCTGACCGGAGGGCCAGTACGAGCGCGGCCGGTACTGCACCTCCCGGTCGCTCACCCAGCTCCAGGAGCCCTCGACGGGTTTGGACATCTCCACCGTCAGCGCGCGCTCGACCGCCGCGCGGTCCTCCCGCGCCGGCACCGGTTTCGACAGGGTGAGCTGGATGGGCATCCCGACGCCGACGCGCTCGCCGTCCATCGGCGACATGCCGCCGTCGATCACCCGCGCCGGTTTGAGGGTGGTGAACGTGACCCGTTCGGTGACCTGCCGGCCGTCGGTGCCGACGGCGCGTGCCCGCACGGTGTACGTGGCGGAGGGTTTGAGCGGCCACTGGGGCCGCCAGGTGCCGTCGGCGCCGGCGCTGCCGCTGATCTGGCGGCCGTCGGCGTCGGTGACGACCACTCCGGTGACCTGGCCGTCGGCGACCTTGACGGTGATGCCGGCGTCCGGGGCCACCTTCCGCGTGCCGTCGGCGGGCGTGATGAGCAGCCTGGCCGGGGCGCCCTGCGGCTGCCGTGCCGGGGCGCCGGGCTCGCCGGGGGCGCATGCCGCGGTCAGGAGCAGCACCGCCGTGCAGGCGCTGAGGAGTAGGGTGCCGCCGGTCCGCATCGTGTGTGCCTCCAGTTCCCCGCAAGTAGGCATAAGTGGGGCTTGTAGCCTCTTAGTGATACGGATAGCGGCATTCCCACTACTGACAGTAATCATGCCGAGATGTCGCAATCGGCCGGTGATCACGCCATATCGGCGGGCTTCTTCTAGCGGACGCGGTCGTAGACCAGGGCGAGCTCGCCCAGGTCGCCGCTCCGCTGGTGGGTGAGCCGCCACTTCGAGACCGGCAGGCCGTCGTCGAACAGCCGCTGCCCGCCCCCGGCGATCTCGGGGGTGATGAGGAGGTGGAGCCGGTCGAGCAGATCGGCCGCCAGGAGCGGCTTGATGACGCTGGCGCTGCTGTTGACGAGGATGTCGCCGCCGCCGGCGGCCTTCAGCTCGGTGACGACGTCGGCGGCCGGGGCGTTCACCACACGGGTGCGTTCCCACGGGGCCTCGGTCAGGGTGGTGGACAGGACCACCTTCTCGGTGCCGACCAGCCACTGGGCGTATCCGCGGTCGCGCGGGTCGGCGTCGCCGTCGTCGGCGACCGAGGGCCAGTAGCCCATGAACCCCTCGGCGTTGACCCGGCCGAGCAGCGCCGTGGTCGCGTTCTCCCAGATGCCGTTCATGTGGTCGCGCGCGACCTCGCTGGTGACGTAGGGGGCGAAGGCGGCGAAGTCGCCCGGCCCGCCGGGGCCGTGGTAACGCCCGTCGAGGGTGAGGCTCAGGTTCGCGGTCACTTTGCGGCCGGTCGGCTGGTTCATGTCGTGCTCCTGGTGGTGGGGAGGTCGGTGAGGATCGCGGCGAGCTTGTCGAGGCTCTGGCCGAAGCCGATCTCGATGCCCGCGACGAAGTCCGCGGACTCGACCGCGCTGTCGGTGATGCGGAAGCGGACGTCGAGGTCGGTGCCGGCGGCGGCGGGCCGGAGGGTGAGGTCGAGGTGGGCGGTGAAGGCGGGGGTGCCGTCGGGGAGCTCGGGGGAGAGCCGGTAGGCCAGGTGCTCGCCGGGCCGTACGTCGTCGACCACGCCCCGCGCCCGCCCGACGACCAGGTCGGAGCCGTCGGCGTCCTCGGCGTCGCGGTACTCGTGGACGATCCGGCCGCCCTGGCGCGCCTCGAAGACGAGCTCGGAGACGCGCAGGTCCTCCGGTGTCCACCAGCGGGCGAGCAGGCCGGCCTCGGTCAGGTGCCGCCAGACCTCCTCCGGGCTCCCGGCCAGGGACCGGTGGAAGGTGAAGGAGCGGCCGTCGGCCCATCCCGGCTCCCGGGCGGCGAGCCGTTCGGCCTGGAGGTTGAGTCCGTAGCGGTCGTAGGTCTCGCGGGAGCCGCCGGCCTGGTCGGCGGTGTCGGCGAGCCGGGTGAGCGCGGCCGCCAGCTCCCGCAGCGGCCCGGCCCGCAGCGCGTAGACGCGGCGCTGGCCGGAGCGCTGGGAGGTGACGAGGCCGGCGCGTTCGAGGTTTTGCAGGTGCTTGGTCGTCTGGGGCTGGCGGGCTCCGGCGAGCTGGGCGAGCACCCCGACGGGCCGGGGCCGCTCGGCCAGCAGTTCCACGAGCCGCAGGCGGGCCGGGTCGGCCAGTGCGGTGAGGATCGCGTCCATGCCGAGAAGTATTCACCACGGAGAATATTCCTGTCAACGAATACTTTCGGGGGTGGCGCTCCGGGGGCGGGCTGCGGTAGGGAGAGATCATGACGTACGAGATCCGGGCGATCGGCGCGGTCGAGTCGCCCCTGGCGGACCGCGCGAGCGCGCCGAAGCAGGGCCATGAGGGCGCACCCGAAGCCTGGCTGGCGTTCGACCCGGCGATGGCGGAGGGGATCGGCGATCTCGCGGCCGGTGACGAGGTGTTCGTCCTGACCTGGCTGCACCTCGCCGACCGGACCGTGACGGCCGTGCGCCCGCGCGACGACCCGCGCAACCCGCTGACGGGGGTCTTCAGCACCCGCTCCGCCGACCGGCCCAACCCGATCGGGCTGCACCGGGTGCGGGTGCTCGCGGTGGACGGGCTCCGGGTGCGGGTGGCCGGGCTGGAGGCCGTGGACGGCACGCCGGTCATCGACGTGAAACCGGTCCTGGACGCGGCGCGCTAGGCGCCCGCGTCCAGGACCGAAGCGAAGGGCGAGGAAAGCGGGAAGGCTGGAGAGTTCTTTACGAAGAAAGAAGAAGGAAGCCCACCCATGGCCTCGCGATCCGCACCCTATCAGGCGGGGATCAGCTCGTGCAGCGTCGCCGGCGTGTAGACCCGCGCCCCCTCCGGCGCGTCGGCGGGCGCCTGCAGCCCGAGGTAGGTGGTGTGGTCGCCGGCCCCGCCCTTGCGGGCCAGCAGGGCGGCCAGGTGGCGGACCGTGAGGTACTCGCGTTCGACGATCGAGCGCACCAGCAGGGCCGTGCTCAACCGGTTGCCCTCGACCTGGTTGAAGGCGGGGCTGCCCTTCAGGTAGAGGTGCAGCCACTTGGCCCGCCAGCGGCCGTCGCCGCCGCGCAGGAAGACCAGCGGCAGCGCGACGCTGCCCGCGCCGCGCAGGTCGGACTTCATCCGCACCGTACGCGGCTCGAACGGCAGGCCCTGCTGCACGAGGTCCCTGGTCATGAACCCGAAGAACGCCTCCGCGGCCTGGTCGAAGGGCTCACCGTCGTAGATGTTGACCTGGGGGATGACGACCGGGCGGGTCGCGCGGGCGAGGACGACGTCGATGAACTCGCTCGCGCCGTGGGCGGCCGTGGTCAGGTCGCCGGAGTAGGTGGCGAAGTCGTTGGTGTAGTTCGTCCACGAGATGTACTCGGGGTCGCCGTAGGCGTCGTCCAGCATGAGCGCCGACAGGTCGTAGTCGGTGCGGCGCGCGGTCTGGCGCCAGTGGACGAAGAAGCGCAGCAGCTCCCCCTCGACCGGCGCCAGCGAGCCGCGCGGCAGCATGCCGAGGCCGGGCGCGGCCGCCTTGCCCGACAGCGGCAGCGCGACGTCGAGCATGGCGGGCTCGACGACGAGCCTGCCGAGGTCGGGCAGCCGCCGCGTGATCTCCTCGTCCAGGAGGCCGGCCGCCTGCGCCAGCACGCCGGCGGAGAGCGGGGGGCGGGTGTCGGCGCTCGTCCAGGCGCGGCCGTGCCGGTTGACGAAGACGCGCCCGGCGGCCGGGGCGAGCCGGTTGTGCAGGTGCTCGCGCAGCGACAGCAGCACCCGGCCGGACGCGGCCCGCGCCGCCTGGGCGGCCGCCGCCAGCACCCGCTCCGGGTCGGTGCCGGTGCGCAGCAGGTGGTCCAGCCGGCGCAGCAGCGCGCCGGGGGAACGTTCCAGCAGCTCGACCGCCTCGTCGGTGCGCCCGGCGGCCAGCGCCGTCTCCACGCGGCCGCCGAGCCCGCGCGCCGGGCGCTCGCCGCGGGCGACGTCGAAGACGTGCGCCGCGCGCGGCAGGTGCGGGTACTCGTGCGGGTGCAGGCGTTCGCCGAGCCGTTTCCACGGCTCGCGCAGGCGGGGCACGTCGCCCAGGGCGGCGTCCGTGGCGACGGCGTCCAGGGCCTTGAGCAGGGCGCGGCGCTCGGCGCGGCGGAAGGAGCGGAACCGGGTGGCGGTGGCGAGCGTGACGTCGCCGCCGGAGGCGCCGCAGGCCAGGCGGAGCACGTCGGTCACGGTGTCCACGAGCAGCGGCAGGCCGGCGGCCAGGCGCGCCGCGTTGACGACGGCGCGGTTCTCCCGCACGGGGATGTGCTCCGGGGCCTCGCCGGCGGCCGGCTCGGGCAGGTGCTCGGCGCAGTACGCGGCCAGCTCGCGCAGCGCCGCCAGGTCCTCGGCCGGCAGCGGCACCTGCGAGCCCGCGAGCGACAGGTACAGCTCCCGCGCCTCCGAACGCAGGTCGCCGCCCAGGTCCAGCACCGTGACGCGGTCGCCGGCCAGCGGGATCAGCTCGGCGTGCGCGGCCAGCAGGTCGGCGTAGGCGTGCGGGTAGCTGCCGTAGTCGGGCAGGGTGAGCAGGTTCAGCGTCCGCGGCGTGACCGCCTGGTCGGAGGCGTCCTGGCCGAGCAGCGAACGCCACATCAGGCTGGTCCAGAACTCGGCCGTGCCGGGGACGTTGCGCGGGAAGTCGATGAAGTAGGCGTTGTGGCGGACGTGGTCGCCGGCCAGCTCACGGACGGCGGCCAGGATCCGCAGGCCGAGGTCGATCACGTGCTCCACGCTCAGCCCCGACAGCCGCTCCAGCAGCGCCGGTGAGCAGGCGAAGCCGGCGGTCAGCAGCGCGGCGTCGAGCTGGCGGGCGGCCACCTCGCCCCGGCCCGGCCGGCCGCCGTCGGAGGCGCCGCCGGGGTCGGCGTCCAGGGGCACGCGTAACCTGCGGGTGATGACGAGGCTTTCCAGGTTGTCCACCGGCGTACTTTATCGCCGTTGCCGCAGGGCAGATGATCACGCTGAGCGGCGAAAACCCGTTGCCGGGGAATGCTCCGCGATCGTATGGTTTTGCGCTCGTGATCACAGTGGTGGAGCGAGTCCTGCCCGCGCGGCTCGGGACAGGATTTCGATGGTTGCTGGCCTCGAGCTGGCTGACGAATCTCGGGGACGGTGTCGCCGCCGCGGCGGGCCCGCTGCTGATCGCGACGCTGACCCGCGACCCGCTGATGATCTCGCTGTCGGCCCTGGTGGCGTGGGCGCCGCCGCTGGTGTTCAGCCTGTACGCGGGCGTGCTGTCGGACCGCCACGACCGGCGGGTGATCGTACTGGTCGCCAACGCGGTACGGGCCGTGGTGCTGGCGGCGCTCGTCGTGCTCATGATGACCGGCGCCCTGACCGTGGCGACGGCGCTGATCGCGCTCACGCTGCGCTCGGTCGCCGAGGTCTTCGCCGACAACGCGACCGCGACGCTGACCCCGATGCTGGTGGACCGGGACGACCTCGTCGTCGCCAACGCCCGCCTGGGCACGGGGTTCATCACGCTCAACCAGCTCGCCGGGCCGCCGGTCGGCGCGGCGCTGTTCGGGCTGGGCCTGGCCTGGCCGTTCGCCGGGCAGCTGCTGCTGGTGGCGGCGGGGATCGTGCTGGTCTCGCGGGTGAGGCTGCCGCCGCGCGAGCTGCCGGCCGCGGGCCGCAGGCCGAACGCCTGGCGTGAGCTGGTGGAGGGCTTCGGCTGGACCGTGCGGCACGCGGCGGTCCGCACGCTGGCGCTCACCATCCTGATCTTCAACTTCACGTTCGGCGCGGCCTGGTCGGTCCTCGTCCTCTACACCCAGGAGCAGCTCGGCCTCGGCGCGCTCGGCTTCGGGCTGATGACCACCATCGGCGGGGTCGGCGGCCTGCTCGGCACCAGCGTGTACGGGGCCGTCACCCGCAGGCTCAGTCTCGGCGCGCTGATGCGGATCGGGCTCATCATCGAGACGTTCACCCATCTGGGCCTGGCCTTGACCCATTCGCCGTGGGTCGCCGGAGCCATCTTCCTGGCCTTCGGCGCCCACGCCTTCATCTGGGGCACCACCTCGGTCACCGTGCGCCAGCGCGCGGTCCCGCGCGAGCTGCAGGGCCGGGTGGGCAGCGTCAACACCGTCTCCACCTACGCCGGTCTCGTGGTCGGCTCGCTGATCGGCGGCGTGCTCGCCACCCGGTTCGGCGTCGCGGCGCCCTTCTGGTTCGCCTTCGCCGGGTCGGCGGTGTTCGTGGTCCTGCTGTGGCGGCAGCTCATGCACATCGCCCACGAGGAGTGATCGGGCGGGCGCGCCGGTGCCGGCCGCTGCGGCGCACCCCCCAGATGACGGGCGGGCGTACCGGGTGGGCGCGCAGCTCATCGTGCGCGACTCCACCGCGCCCCCGGCCCGTTCCGGGGGCTGAACGCCAGGGCGGCCGCCAGGCAGGCGACCGGGACCACGGGCAGGACGTAGCGGTGGTCGAAGTCCAGGACGGCGACCGGGCCGATCAGCAGGCCCGCCGCGACCGCCCACGGCAGCAGCGCCACGCCGGGCCGCCGCACCGCGGCCACCCCGCCGAGCAGCAGGATCGCGCCCAGCAGCGGGCCCCGCAGGTAGGCGGCGTACTGGTAGGCGATGAGGAAGTCCGCGTATGGCGACACCGACTCCGCGCCGCGCAGGTCCGGGTCGTACTCCCGCTGGACCTTGCCCACCAGCGGCTGGTCCGGCAGCGGCCACCGGCCGTGGGTGAAGCCGAAGGCGGGCGTCGTACGGGCGGGATGGGCGATCGGGGTCCAGGAGAAGGCGATGGCGGTGTCCCGCGCGACCTCGCCCAGGTAGTCGAGCGGCTGGGCGGCGATCGCGCGCAGCGCGAACGAACGGGCCAGGCCGTTGTAGCCGAAACGGTCGCCCGGCAGCAGGTTGAGCGAGGACCCCGGGGCCCACACGTACTCGGAGGCGGCGTCCACCTTCGTGCCGTTGGGGCACAGCCGGGCCTCGGCGGGCGGCGGCTGGACGCGGGCGCAGTCGGCGAAGGTCATCGTGCGCGCCCACAGCGCGACGCCGTCCGCGCCGCTGAGCGCGAACCGGCCGTGGTGCTGGGCGTACCAGGCGGCGTACGCGGCCAGGGGCAGCGTCCCGGCCAGCGCCAGCGCGGCCGGCCGGCGCCACCCCGCACGCCGTACGGCCAGCACCAGCACCACGAGCAGGAGCAGCGGGAGCGCGATCGTGCGCGTGAGCGCGGCCCGCGCGAACAGCAGCCCCGCCCCGGTCGCCGCCCGCACGGACAGTCGCGGCGACCACATCAGCACGGCCAGCCCCGCCACGACGAGGAAGATGAACAGGGTGTCGGACAGGACGGCGTGCTCCAGCCGCAGGAACGAGGCGTCGAACAGCGGCGGCACGGTCGCCGCCGCCGCCCAGCCGGGCGCCGACCTGCGTCGCAGCACGGCGTACACCAGCACGGCGATGCCCAGGCCGAGCGCGTGCTGGACGGCCGCAACCAGCTCGACGCTGTGGAACGGCAGCAGCGCCCGCAGCAGCAGCGGGTAGCCGATCGGGTGGAAGGCCGCCGACGGGGCGAGGTGCGCGGCGGTGTCGAGGTAGGTGTAGGAGTCGTACCAGTAGAGGGTGGCCGGGCGGTAGCCGAGCATCGTGACCACGCGCAGCGCGGCCGCCAGGGCCAGCAGCACGGCGAAGGCGCGATGACCGGCGAGGAGGCCGCGCCGCGAGGGCAGCACGGCAGGGGGAGCGTCGACGAGCACGAGAGATCCGATCGGCGGGGAACGCGGGGAGGTCCGCGCACGCGGCAGCGGCACGCGTGGCGGTGAAAGGAGCCGGCGCGGCGTTTCCGGCCGCCGCGCCGGTAGGAGGAGCCCCGTCGGCGAGGCTTCCGGGGGTCGCTCAGCAGCGGGGCTTCGGCGCGTGCTGGTCCACGGCGCGCGGCTCGGGGGCGACCAGCAGCAGCGCCTCGCCGTCGGCGCTCATGACGCCGTCGTGCACGTACCAGTCGGCGGGGGCCGAGGGCTGCGCCCGCTGCCAGTCGGCGACGTACGTCGGGGTCACGCCGCGCTCGCGCAGCATCGCCCCGACCTCGGCCACGGACTTGTTGACGTAGGGCACGCAGTGCAGGGGCTCGCCGGGCCTGGCGACGCCGGGCGGCATGCGGTACTTCTCGCCGGGCCTGGCCGGCCTGCCGAGCGTGATCTGGGCCTTCTTGTCGAAGTCGGCCGGCACCTTGACGCCGATCGGGCAGCCGTGGGGTCGTGCGCAAGACCCGGGGGCGTCGATGGTGGTGATCGGGCCCTCGGCGGAGACCGCCTGGCCGGCCCGCAGCCGGTCCAGGTCGTGCAGCACGAAGATCTGCCCGACCTGGCTCGCGGAGGTCGCCACCACTTCGAGCGTGATGTCCAGGCCCCGGGCCTTCAGCTCGCGCTGGTACACCTCGGGCTCGGCCATCAGGTCCTTGACCGTGATCACGTAGGCGCCGTCCACGAGCCGGATGTCGAGCGCCGCGGAGGCGGGCGCCTGGGCGACGCCGAAGGACAGCAGGGTCGCCAGCGCGGCCAGCGCCGGCACGGTCAGCCACGCCCGGCGGCGGCGGGGCGCACGGCCCTGGGCGGGGGCCGGGCTCGCGGTGGTGCTGGGCGCGGCGACCGAGTGCGCGGTGACCGGGCTCGCCGTGATCTCCTCCAGCAGCTCCCTGGCGATCGGCGTCATGCCGGGGCCGGCGTCGGGGGCGAGGCTCGCCACCAGGCGGTCGAGGTCGTGCATCAGATCGCTCCCTTCGCCAGCTCCATGGCACGCAGCCCGATGGCGGCGACGTCGATGCCCGCCGCGCGCAACTCCCTCGCCAGGCGTTTACGGGCCCGGTGCAGCCGCAGCCGGGCGGCGCCGCGCGAGCACCCCAGGACCATGGCGACCTCGTCCGAGCCCAGCCCTTCCCAGCCGACCAGCGAGAGGATCTCGCGATCGTCGGGGCTCAGCCGCGCGAACGCCTCCCGCACGCCGGGGAGCACGCTGCCCGAGCGGCCCGGCTCCGCCCATGCGGCCAGCTCCCGGCCGAGTCGTTCCACCAGCTCGCCGCGGCGCGACTCGGCCCGGCGGCCGTTGGCCAGCACCCGGCGGGCCACGCCGAACAGCCACAGCCGCGCGTCCCGCCCCTCGGGGACGTCGTCGAGGCGGCGCCAGGCCGTGGTGAACGTCTCGGCGAGGGCGTCGGCGGCGTCCTCCGGTGATCCGGTACGCCGCGCGACGTAGGCGAGGATGTCGGCATAGTTGGCAACGTAGATCACCTCGAAGCGCCGCTTGCGGTCAGGGGGAGTCACGCTGCCTTCTCTCGTCCGGGGTCCCGACATCCTGTACCTGTCCGGACCGTCCGGATCGTTTCACCCCGATTTCTGTCGGCATCGGATGCGAGACTCCGCGCCATGGATTCCCTACTTCCGGACGGGCGAGAAGAAAAGAGGATGGTTCGCGGGGAGCTCCGTGACCAGCGGTTCCCGCTGCCCGCCGGGGTGACCGATGTGACCTTCGACCGGGCGCACCTGGTGAACGTGGACTTCACCGGGACGCGATTCCGGTTCTTCATCGCCTACGGCAGCGCGTTCGACGGCTGCGACTTCTCGGGCACCGCCGTCGAGCAGTTGGTGATGGGCGGCACCTACGCCGCTGCTCATGGGAAGGAGCGGGACGGCGCGACGTGGCCGCGGACCGTCTTCCGTGACTGTGTGTTCCGCCGCACCCGGTTCCCGGATCTCACCGCGTTCGGCAACGTCCGGTTCGAGAGGTGCACCTTCGACCGGTCCCGGCTGCGGCTGCAGACGAACACGGGGGAGGCCGAGTTCGTCGACTGCGTCTTCGTCGGCCGCGTACGCGGGATGAACTTCTGGGGCCGCCCGCACGACCACGACCGGGCCGCGCTCGGCAGAGACCGCAACGCCTTCACCGGCAACGACTTCACCGCCGCCGAACTCGACGGCGTCTCCTTCCGCCACATCGACCTGCGGGCCCAGCGTTTCCCCGGCCTCCCCGGGTACGCGCTCCTCGACCGGATCGCCGAGCGGGTGAGTGCGGTGCTGCCGCTGGTGGACGGCTGGCCGGACGGCGAGCACCGCGAGGAGGCCCGTTTCGCGCTGGAGTTCCTCGCGGACTCGGCGTACGCGTGGAACGACGATCAGGCTCTGGTGAGCCCGGCGCGCATGGGCCGCAGGCTGCCGCCCGCCCTCCGGGAGGAGCTGTTCACCGCGTTCAGACACACACCCGGCGATACATCCCGTGGCTGAGCCGCACCGCCTCGCGGGCCAGATCCCGCAGGGCGGTGACGCGTTCGATCTCGTGGTCGTCGAGCAGCTCGTCCTCGGCGTACTCACGCAGCCGCGCGTCCTCCACGGCGGCGAGCGCGGCGACCGTCTCCGGCATCACCCGGTCCACGCCCGCCCCCTCCTCGTCGTCGGCCACGACCGCACTGTCGCCGAACTCGCTGGCATCGCGCCCGCTCAGCTCGGCCACCAGGTCGCCGAGCTCGGCGATCCAGCCCTTGCAGTCGACGAACGGCAGCTTCACCTGGCCCGGCCCGCCGGCCATGGCCCGCTCGGCCGATCCGTCGGAGTCCGCCACGAAATAGTCCACCAAGACGCCCATGGCCGGACACCTTATCGGGGGGACAGCCTCGCCCCCCTTCACGCTCCGGCCGCTGCCTACGATGGGAAAAGTGGACAACCGAGACGAGATCCGCGACTTCCTCGCCACCCGCCGCGCCAAGATCACCCCGCAGCAGGCCGGGCTGGCGCCCGGGACCCGCCGGGTGCCCGGCCTGCGGCGTGAGGAAGTCGCGGTCCTGGCCGGGGTCAGCACCGACTGGTACACCCGTCTGGAGAAGGGCCACATCAGCGGCGTGTCGGAAGAGGTGCTGAACGCCGTCGCGCGGGCGCTCCAGCTCGACGCCGCCGAGCGCGCCCACCTGTTCGACCTGGCTCGCGCCGCGAGCGCCCGGCCCCGGTCCCGGTCCCGCCGGCCCGTGCAGAAGGTCCGTACGGGACTGCAACGGATGCTGGACGCCATGAGCGACGCGCCGGCCATCATCCGCAACGGCCGCATGGACATCGTGGCCGCCAACCTGCTCGGCCGCGCCATGTACTGGCCGGTCTTCCAGAGCCGGCGGACCGGCCCGCCCAACATCGCGCGCTTCCAGTTCCTCGACCCCGCCGGCCGGGACTTCTTCCCGCAGTGGGACACCGCCGCCGACACCATCGTCGCCCTCCTGCGCACCGAGGCCGGCCGCGACCCCTACAACAAGGACCTCACCGACCTGGTCGGCGAGCTGTGCACGCGCAGCGACGACTTCCTCGGCCGCTGGGCCCAGCACGACGTCCGCCTGCACCACACCGGCACCAAGACCTTCCACCACCCGGCGGTCGGCGAGCTGATCCTGGACTACGAGTCCATGGACCTGCACGCCGACCCCGGTCTCAACCTGACCGTCTACACGGCCGCTCCCGGCACCTCCGCGCACGACGCGTTGCGCCTGCTCGCCAGCTGGGCCGCAACCCAGGAGAACGCCGTACGCTCCCCGCAGGACGATCGATCGCCCCGCTGATCAGCCGGCACGCGTGCCCGGGCCCCGGCCACGCTGGGGTGCCGCCCGCCGGGGTCAGTGGAGCGGCAGGTCAGACGCCGAACGCCGCCGCGTACCTGATGACGCCGCTCGGGACCGGCCGCGCCGGATCGAGGGCGAGCGCCATCATGTACTTGTCCTCGACCTCGAAGGGCGGGCGGATGCCGTACCCGGAGGCCGGGGTGAAGCCGAAACGCGGGTAGTACTCGGCGTGGCCGAGCACCACCACCAGGTTCTCGCTCTGCTCGGCGGCGGCGCGCAGCGCGGCGCGGATGGCGGCCGAACCCGCGCCCCGCCGCTGGTGTTCGGGCCTGACGGCGCACGGGCCCAGGGCGAGGGCGGGCGCGTCGCCGACGTGGCAGCGGGTGAGCAGCGCGTACCCGGCGAGGTCGCCGCCGGGGGTCTCGGCCAGCCAGGACAGGCCGGGCAGCCACGCCTGCGGGTCGGCCCGCAGCGCCTCGACGAGGTCGGCCTCGTGCGGGCTGGGGAAGGCGGCGAGGTTGACCTCGCGGATGGCGGCGACGTCGCCGGCGCTCTCGGGACGGGTGGTGAAGGAAGAGGTCATGGTCGGGTTCGTCTCCTCGTTCTGCTGCGCGTGCAGGTCATGGCTGGTCATTGCTGCTGGTCCCGGAACCTGTAGGTGGCGCGCAGGTGACTGGTGATGGCCTTCTGCTGGCTGACGCGCTCGTCGCGCAGCCGGGCGTCGGTGCGTGAGGCGGCCCAGGCGGCCTCCCGTTGCAGCTTCCGGTAGCTGTGCAGGCGGCGTTCGGGCAGATCGCCCGCCGCGATGGCGGCCTGGACCGCGCATCCCGGCTCGCTGTCGTGGCCGCAGTCGCCGAAGCGGCACTGCTCGGCGAGGTCCTCGATCTCGGCGAAGACCTGCTCCAGGCCGTCGGCGGCGTCGTGCAGGCTGATCCCGCGCAGACCGGGCGTGTCGATGAGGACTCCGCCGCCGGGCAGGGGGAGCAGCTCGCGGCGGACGGTGGTGTGGCGGCCCTTGCCGTCCTGCTCGCGTACCGTGCCGGTGGCCAGCAGCTCCTCGCCGAGCAGCGTGTTGGCGAGGCTGGACTTGCCCGCGCCCGAGGGGCCGAGCAGCACGGTGGTGCCGCGCAGCAGCGCGGCCAGCGCGTCGATGTTGTGACCGGTCGCGACGCTGGTGACGAGGACGTCGGCGCCGGGCGCCAGCGCCTCGGCCTCGGCGCGGACGGCTTCGGCGTCGTCGGCCAGGTCCGCCTTGGTCAGGGCGACCACCGGCTGCGCCCCGCTCTCCCAGGCGAGGGCGAGCAGGCGCTCCAGTTTGGCCGCGTCCAGGGGCGTGGCCAGGGACAGGGCGATGACGACCGTGTCGACGTTGGCGGCGAGGACCTGTCCGTGGGAGGACCTGGACGCCGACGAGCGTACGATCGCGCTGCTCCGCGGCAGCAGCGCCACCAGGTGCGGCTCGGCGCCGGGGCGCAGCGCGGCCCAGTCGCCGGTGCAGGGGGTCAGGAGCGGGTCGGGCGGGTGCGGCGCGGCGAACGTGGCCCGCGTCGGGCCCGACGCGGTGATCACCGTGCACAGGCCGCGGTCGACCCGGGAGATCCGGGCCGGGACGAGACCCGCTTCGTAGTGGTCGGTGAAGGTTCGGTCGAGTGCGCCGGTCCACCCGTACCGGGACAGGCCGGATGGATCGGTGTAGGTATGTGGCAACGTGAGACCCTTGCGGAGAAGGGGCCCCGACGAGACGCGGACATCACCCCGCCCGGCTCAGGGCAGGGGGAGAAAGTGGGTCAGACCGGGGCCCGGGACGTGAGGTCGGTCCGGGCGCTGCGCGGGGCAGCGGTCTTCACCGCGGTCATCGAACCTCACCTCCCTTCCACACTGATCCAACACCGAACGGACGGTAGCGTAGCACCCCCGTCAGGATCGGTCGTACCGCGCTCCGCATCGTTGTAAGCTCCGACCTTCATCACGATGTCGATCTTCGTGCTGTGCGACCACCGGACCGGAACAGGTCCTCCGTCCCCCCAGGAGGCGAACCCGTGGGCTCTGGCAAGAAAGCGCTGATGGCGACGGCGCTGGCCACCGTCGTGCTGTCGACCACCGTGGCGTGCGGCGGCGACGGCGGCAGAACCGAACTGCGGTTCTTCTACTGGGGCAGCGAGGCGCGGCACAAGATGACGGAAGAGGCGATCAGGAAGTTCGAGGAGAAGCATCCGGACATCGACGTCGTGGGCGAGTTCTCCGGCTTCGGGGACTACTACGAGACGCTGGCCACCAAGGTCGCCGCCGACCAGGCGCCGGACGTCATCACGCTGGAGATCCGCGGCCTGCGCGAGTACGCCGAGCGTGGCACGCTGGCCGACCTGTCCGACAGCGTCGACACCGCCGACATCGACGCGAAGGTGCTGGCCACCGGCACCATCGGCGGCAAGCGGTACGCCATCCCCACCGGCGTCAACGCCTGGTCCCTCGTCGTGGACCCGGAGGCGTTCCGCAAGGCGGGGCAGAAACTGCCGGACGACACGAAATGGACGTGGGACGAGTACGCGACCCTGGCGGCGGCGATCACCGCCGGCACCGGCGGCCGGATCTACGGCGCGCAGCAGGCGTTCAACCCCGCCTTCCTGCAGATCTTCGCCGCCCAGCGCGGCGAGCGCTTCTACGACGGCAACAGGATCGGCGTCTCGCCCAGGACGTTGAAGGCGTGGTGGGCCCTGCAACGCAGGCTGGTCGCCACCAAGGGCTCTCCCGGCGTCGCCAAGACCGTGGAGCTGGCCGCCCAGAACGTGGACCGCTCGCTGTTCGCCACCGGCAACGGCGCGATGGGCATGTGGTGGAGCAACGAGCTCGGCGCGATCAGCAAGGCGGCGGGCGGCAAGCAGGTCGGCCTGCTGCGCATGCCGAAGGCGGGCGACGCCGCGTCGGGCGGCATGTTCCTGCAGCCCGCGATGTTCTACACGGCCTCGGCGAAGTCGCCGCACCGGGCGGCGGCGGCCGCGTTCATCGACTTCATGGTCAACGATCCGGACGCGGGCGGGATCGTTCTCAGCGACCGCGGGTTGCCGGCCAACGCCAAGGTGCTGGCGGCGGTCACCGACAAGCTGCCCGAGGTGGACAAGAGGACCGTGGCGTTCCTGAAGGAGGTCGCGGGCGAGCTCACGGACCCGCCCGCCGCGCCGCCGAAGCTCGCCAGCGCCATGGAGGACATCCTCCGGCGGTACACGCACGAGGTGCTGCTCGGCCGGATGACGCCGGACGCGGCCGCCCAGAAGTTCGTCACGGAGGCCAACGCCTCGATCGCCGGCTGAGGGACAGCTGGCCCGCGACCGGCGCCGCCGTAGGACGCGAGACGACCGGCGTCTTCTGGCGCTGCTGGTGTGGTTGAAGGCCTACCGGACGCCCTCGCTCGCGCAGCGCCGGGCCGTCAGTCCGCGACTCTGCCGAACAGGTGGTTGGCGGGGGCCTCCGGGTCGTCGCCGTAGAAATACTCCGCGAGCGCCTGGTGGAACTCGGCGCGGTCCAGCGTGCCTGAACCGTTCAGGTCCAGGGCCGCGAAAACCTCGGCACAGTGCTCGAAGGAGATGTTGCCGGCCAGGCCGAAGATCTGCTGGAACTCCTCCTGGTCGATCCTGTCGTCGCCATCGAGATCGATGAGGTCGAAATAGCAGTCGGCCACCACCTGGATCTGCTGCGGGTACAGGCCGGGGTCGGTCAGGGCCCGCCGGAACCCTTCGGTCATCTCCCGCAGGTCGATCTTCCCGTCGCCGTCCTGGTCCATCGGCGCGATCACCTGAGTCCAGAACGCCTCCAGCTCCTCGGTGAGGCGATGGGCGGTCGGGGACTGTGCGGCGGCACGAGCGGCGATGTAGCGCTCGGCCATCAGCAGGACGTCCTGCCGGGTGATGACCCCGTCGCCGTCGACGTCGGCGCCCCTGAACCACTGGCGGTACTTGCGATCTCTAAGAGTGGTCATGTCCGCGTGAGCTGCGCATGAGTCAGACATGGTGTGGCTCCTTCCGCCAGGCCGAATAGCCGAAAGTAATGCATGAGACACACACGGTGATATGGCGTGGTGGTGAGGCATGAGTACCGGCGGCAGAAGGACGACTCGGCAAAGAGCGTCAGTCCGCTACGTTCGCCTGGGCGAGGAGACCTCCGCCCGTGTCACCGCCGGACACGATCCGCGGCACGCCTACGCCCCCGCTGACGACCTCCTCCGGTCTCCGTGCTCGAAGCTCGGGGGTGAGAAGGCGAGCACCTCGGGAAGGGGGCTGTCGTAGCGCTCGACGTCGACCAGTGCACTGAGAGCACTCGGTCCTTGGGACAGGCGCGAGCACGGCCGATCCGCGGTGAGAACGTTCGGATTACCGTGGCGGTCCAACGTTCCGTTCAGGCCTGGCTGGACCGGATCCCACCACGCCCCCGTGGACAGTTGCACGACGCCCGGCATGACGTCGTCCGACAGGACCGCGCCCGCCAGACAGCTGCCTCGATCGTTGTGGACGCGCACGATCATGCCGCTCTCGATGCCGCGCGACGCGGCGTCCAACGGGTTCATCGTCACGGGCTCACGACCATCGATCTTCGAGCTGAGACTGCGGCCACCGTTGTCGTACTGACTGTGCAAGCGTGAGGCCGGCTGATTCGAGATCAGGTGCAGCGGGAATCGGTCCGACAGTTCTGCGCGAAGCCACTCCGCTGGTTCGAACCACTTCGGATGCCCGGCGCAGTCGTCGTAGCCGAACGAGTCGATCTCCTCGGAGAAGATCTCGATCCGGCCCGACGGCGTCAGCAGGGGGAAGCGGTGCGGATCTGAGCGGAGGCCCTCGAAACTGCCGGGGAACGGTCCGGTCACCGCCGGCAGCTCAGCGGTGGAGCTGCGCCAGAAGTCGTCGAAGCTCGGCAGGGCGGCATCGCCGCCGAGCTTGGCCCTGGTCTGCTCGTAAAGGTGTCGGACCCACTCGATCTCGGAGCGCGACTCCGTGAACTCCCGCTCGTACCCGAGCCGGGCGGCCAGGGCGGCGAAGATGTGGTGATCGGTGCGCGACTCGCCCGCCGGCTCGCGGACCTTCGGCATCGCGACGATGTGGGGGTCGGAGAATCCGGCGGCGAAGTCGTCGCGTTCCAGGCCGGTGGCGACGGGCAGCACGATGTCCGCGAACTTGGCCGTGGTGTTCCACCAGGCCTCGTGCACCACCACCGTGTCAGGGGTCTGCCAGGCGCGCGCCAACCGATGGAGATCTTGGTGGTGGTGGAACGGGTTCCCTCCGCACCAGTAGATCAGGCGGAGCTCGGGCAACGTGAGGCGCCGGCCGTCGTAGTCGATGGTCTTGCCCGGATGCAGCAGGGCGTCGGCGATCCTGGCCACGGGGATGAAATCCGGAACAGGGTTGGAAACGCCGGGTATCGTCCCCACGAAGGCGCGATCGGGGGCAACGCCTGTCGCGTCCATCGTCGCGTACCCTGCGCCCCAGCCGCAGCCAGGCCGGCCCATCGAGCCGGCCATGGCGGCCAGTACGACAGACATCCAGATCGGTTGTTCACCATGGTCTGCCCGTTGCACCGCGTAGTTGACCATGATGAGAGAACGCCGGGTGGTGAGGCGGCGGGCGAGGTCGATGATCGCGTCGCGGCCGATGCCCGTGATCTCCGCTGCCCAGGCAGCGTCCTTCGGGATGCCATCGAGCTCGCCGACCAGGTAGGAGGCGAAGCGATCGAACCCGACGCAGCATCGGCGAAGGAAGTCCTCATCGTGCCACCCGTTGACCAGCATCGTGTGTGCGATGCCGAGCATCGCGGCGGTGTCGGTGTTGGGGATGACGGGCAACCAGTCAGCGTCGAGGAAGCGGGCGGTATCGCTGCGGATGGGGCTGATGTTCACGAACCGCACCCCAGCCTCACGGCACCGGCGTTGCAGGTTCTGCGTCTGGTGCCTGGCCAGGCCACCGGGGTTGATCTGGCTGTTCTTGAGCGCGAGCCCTCCGAAGGCCACCACGAGCTCACAGTTCTCGGCTATCTCACCCCACATCGGCATCCGGGACTGGTAGCTCCACGGATGGCCGCCGATCACATGAGGGAGGATGACCTCCAACGCCGCGGTGCTGTAGGTGTTGCAGGAGTCGGTGTATCCCCCTCCCAGCGCCAGGAACCGGTGGAGCTGACCCTGCGCGTGGTGAAACCTGCCCGCGCTCGCCCAGCCGTAGGACCCGCCGAACACCGCGCTGTCTCCGTACTGTGAACGAACTCGACGGAGTTCGTCGCTCACCAGCGTGATCGCGTCGTCCCAGCTCACCTCCACGAAGGCGTCGGTGCCTCTGGCCGTGTCGTGGGCGCGCGGCTCGCCGTTCAGCCAGCCCTTGCGCACCGCGGGGCGTAACACGCGAGCGCTGTCGTCGGCGGCTGTCACCATCCCGGGGCCGATCGGTGACGGCACGGGGTCGTCGTGCCTCGGTTCGATGCGCACCAGCCGGCCGGAATCGACCACGGCGATGTAGCTCCCCCAGTGCGTCGCGACCGACATGCGTCGTTCCACCATGGCTCAACTCCGGCTCTGAAGTTTCCGCCTGACAGGGACAGCGGTTGCTGACGTCATACTCCTGGGCACTACAGTGCCACCTCTGACTACCGGGCCCAAGACTTGTTCTACATTGGCGCTGAACCGGGAGCTGAGGAGGGCCGCGTGGCCGTCGGCGTCGAGGTCAAGATCGCGAGCTTCTGCCGGGAGCTCGGCGACGACACCCTGGAAGGGCTCGCCCGGGAGGAGAACGCGCTCGCGGCCTACCTCCGGGCCCGCTCCGCGATCCGGGCGGGCCGGGTCGACCAGGAGCTGGAGGCGGATCTCGACGCGCTGGACCGGGCCGTCCTGTCGGCCACCGGCCAGGGGCTCTTCCCCTCCGGCAACCGCGCCTTCCAGCCGCTGCCGGGAGCCCAGGGGACGGGCGGCGCCCGCTTCTGGGAGTGCCCCCGCGGGCTGTGCGCCGGACGCGGCCGGGTCAGGCCGGGACAGCCGGCCCCGTCGTGCGGCGCGTCGGGGGAGCCGCTGAAGTCCGGGCCCCTGCCGCGGTGAACGGTTTCCTCGGCGAGCTCGGCAAGAAGCTGGCCGAGCGGTGGGTGGCGCTCCTGGCCCTGCCGGGCCTGCTGTTCCTGGCGACCGCGGCCGCGGCCCATACCTTGGGCTGGGCGGACGCCCTGGACCTCGCCCGGCTCCGCGCGCGCGTCGAAGAGTGGGCCGCGGAGCCCGTCCTGCGCTCGGTCGGCGGCGGGGTGCTCACCGTCGCCGCCGTCCTCGCCGGGTCGGTGGCGGCCGGGCTGGTCGCGGCGGGCCTCGGCCGGCTCCTGTCCCGTCTGTGGAACCTGCCCGGCCACCTGCCGCCGGCGAGCTGGCTGGCGGGCGCGCGCCGCAGCAGGTCGCGGCGGGCCAAGAGCGAGGCCGACGACCCCGCGGCCACGGCGCGGCAGGTCGGCGCCGCGATCGCCAGGGCCGACCGCGTCAGCCTCGTGCAGGCCGAGCGGCCGACCTGGATCGGTGACCGGCTGCACGCGTGCCGGGTGCGCGTCGAGACGAGCTACGGGCTGGACCTCGACGCGGCCTGGCCCCGGCTGTGGCTGCTGCTGCCCGACACGGCCCGTACGGAGATCCTCGCCGCCCGCCAGGCGTACGACGCCTCGGCCCGACTGATGGGGTGGGCGCTGCTCCATCTCCTGCTGACCGCCTGGTGGTGGCCCGCCGCCCTGATCGCCGCGGCGACGGGGGTCACCGCCTGGAGCAGGGCGCGGGCGAGCGTCGCCGGCTTCGCCGACCTCGTCGAGTCGGCCGTCGACCTGTACGGCAGGGAGCTCGCGACCCGTCTCGGCCATGCCGTTCACGACGACGGCCCGCTGACCGTCGCGGAAGGCGAGGCGATCACCACGACGACGCGCAAGTCACGGTGGGATCCCAACTCGCCGCTCGCGGACTGATCCGGGCCGGCGGAAGGCAGGGCGGATCGCCCGGGCGCGGCGTACGTTCGGGTGGTGCGCCAGGATCTCCTGTCCCTTGTCGCCGCCCGGGTGCTGGAGATGAGCGCCACCGGCGACCTGTCCGCGGTCGCGGACCCCGAAGCGCTGCGGCAGGCCCGGGCCCTGGCCGACTCGCTGGCGGCCGACGACCTGCCCGAGGTCCGGGTCGTCCTGGGCTGGTGGCACTGGCTCCGCCACCGCGGCACCGGCGATCCCGGCGAGTTCCGCCGCGCGGTCGAGCTGCTCGTGCCCTGCTTCCTCCTCGAGATCGACGCGCTGCCCGAGCCGATGCTCCCAGCCATCGCCGTGGCGGCGGCCGTCCCCGCCGTGGACCTCCTGCGCGGTGCGTTCGACGGGGCCGACCCCCAGCACCTGTCCGCGGTCATCCGGCTGTGGCGGCGCATCACGGCCGCGGTGCCCGCCGACGGCCAGGAGCAGATCCTCTACCAGCCGCTGCTCTCCTCGGCGCTGCTCGAACGGTTCCTGCGAGCAGGCCAAGACGCCGACCTCGACGCCGCGCTCCAGGCCTCGGAACGAGCCCTGCGGGCCGGCGCCGCACACGACCGCAGCGACCCGCGGCACCTCTTCGACCACGCCCAGCTTCTCCTGATCCGGAACCGCCGATCGGGCCGCCGCGAGGACCTGGACGCCGTGGTCGCCGCGCTCGGGCTCGCCTTCTCCGCCGGGTCGCCCGGCGACGGCTGGTGGGATCCCTGCGTGACGCAGCTCGGCGGCCTGCTGGCCTCCCAGTACGAGCACTTCGGCGACGCCCGCGCCCTGGACCAGCTGATCGAGGTGTACGCCAGGGCGTCGGCGGCCGACCCGGCCGGCCACCGGCGGGGACTGCTCGCGACGGCCCTCCACCACAGGTTCAAACGCTCAGGGCAGCCGGAGGACCTGGCGGCCGCCGTACGGCTCGGCGATCCGGGGCCGGGGTTCGTGCCGTCCGACCACGCCGACGCCGAACGGCTGGCCCAGTGGGCCGACATCCTCCAGACCCGCTTCGAGGAACACGGCGACCCCGCCGACCTCAACGCTTCCCTCGAAGCCCACCGCCGGGCCCTGCGGGTGCCCGGCCCGCACCCGGCGCACCGGCACTCCGGCTACGCGAACACGCTGCGCCTCCGCTACCAGCAGACGGGGGACCCCGCCGATCTCGACGAGTCCGTCGCCGTGCACCGGCACGCTCTGGACCTCGCCCAGAGGTCGTCGCCCGGGAACGACCTGCCCATGTTCAGGTCCAACCTCGGGCTCGCGCTGGTCACCCGGTTCGAGCGGACCGCGCGGGAGGACGACCTGGACGAGGCCGTCGAGCTGCACCGGCAGGCCGCGTCCACGGGCGGCCGGGAGGACGTGCGCCGGGGCCTGCTCCACGCCAACCTCGGGGGCGCGCTGATGAGACGCGTCGAGCTGCGCACCACGGCCGACGACGACCCCGGCGCCGCCGATGACGACCTCGGCCAGGCGATCGAGGCGTTGCGCACCGCCGTGGCCGCCGCGCCTCCCGGCCACCGGGACCGGGGACGCTACCTGGTCAACCTGGGCAGCGCGCTGCTGCTGCGGCAGCGGCGCGCCCCGGAGCACGCCCTGCTCGCCGAGGCGGAGGAGCTGCTGCGCGAGGCCGTCACCTGCCAGCCGGACGGCCATCCCGACCGGGCGTCCGTCCACCTCGCGCTCGGGCAGGTCCTGCGGGCGCGCTTCGACCGGGAGGGCGGTGAGCCCCTGCGCGCCGAGGCGGTGTCGGCCTTCGTACGCGCGGCCGAGAACACCTCGGCTGCCCTCGTCCTGCGGATCCGGGCCTACGAGGCGGCCTCGTACCTGGTCGCGGAGTCGGCGCCGGGCCGGGCCGCGGATCTGCTGGAGGCCGCCGTACGGCTGCTCCCGCACCTGGCCGCCCGCCAGCTCGGCCGGGACGGGCAGCAGGACCTGCTCAAGGAGTTCAGGACGCTGACGGCGCAGGCCGTCGCCCTGGCGCTGACCCGGCCCGAGTCCGGCCCGGCGCAGGCCCTGCGGCTGCTGGAGACCGGCCGGGCCGTGCTGCTGAGCCAGGCGCTGGACGTCCGCGCCGACCTGGGCGCGCTGCGCGAGCGCGATCCCGGGCTCGCCGGCCGCTACCTCGAACTCAACGACCGCCTCTCCCGGCCGCGGTCGCCGTCGGCCGCCGACCCGCACCGCGTCGCGCAGGAGCTGGCGGAGACGGTGGCGGCCATCCGGAGGCTCGACGGCTTCGCGACCTTCCTGGAGCCGCCGACGCTGGGGGAGCTGCTGGCGGAGACGGCCCAGGGCCCGATCGTGGCGTTCACCGTCAGCCGCACCCGGGGCGACGCGCTGCTGCTGACCTCCGGCGGCGTCCGGGCGCTGCCGCTGCCGGGCCTGGACGTCACGGCGACGCTCGGCAAGGTCACGGAGTTCTACGGCGCGCTCCACCTCACGCAGACGGGGACGACCCTGGCGGAGCGGGCCGCGGCCCAGGCGACGATGAACGAGGTCCTCGCATGGCTGTGGCGGGTGGCGGCCCGTCCGGTCCTTGACGCCCTGGGGCTCGGCCCCGTCGCCGCCGGCGGCGTATGGCCCAGGATCTGGTGGGCGTCCGGCGGCATCCTGTCGCTGCTTCCCCTGCACGCCGCCGGCGTACCCGGCTCCGAGACCGACGCCGTGATCCACCGGGTCGTCTCCTCCTCCATCCCCACCGTCCGCGCCCTGCGTCACGCCCGCCGCCCGCTCCCGCCCGGCGACGGACGCCACGGCGCCCTGGTCGTGGCGATGCCCACCACTCCCGGCGGGCCGGACCTGGAGCACGCCGCCGCCGAGGCGGCCGCCGTGGCCGGGCACCTGCCCCAGGCCGTCGTGCTGACGCCCGGCGGGCCTCGCGAGCCCACCCGTGAGACCGTGCTCTCCCACCTGGCCACCAGCTCGATCGCCCACTTCGCCTGTCACGGGGCGATCCACCCGACGGACCTCTCCCGCAGCATGCTCGTCCTGCAGGACCACGCCACCGCCCCGCTCACCGTGGCCGCGCTGAACGCGGTACGCCTCGATCACGCCGAACTGGCCTACCTGTCCGCGTGCGTGACCGCGACCGGTCCCTCCGCCCATGTGGCCGACGAGGCGATCCACCTGGCGAGCGGGTTCCAGCTAGCCGGGTTCCGGCACGTCGTCGGCACCCTGTGGGAGATCCAGGACGAGTTCGCCGTCGACCTCGCCGACGCCTTCTACCGGGGGCTGGCCACGGGGGCGGGATCGATCGACCCGGCGCGGTCCGCGTTCGCGCTGCACCACGCCGTCCGCGAGCGGCGAGCGCGACACCCCCGGACCCCGTCCCTGTGGGCGGCCCACATTCACGTGGGAGCGTGAACCGCGCCAGGCAAAGTGCTCATTGGGTGAGCACTTTGCCTGGAAGCATCGTTCTCACAAGCCACCGGACGGAAGGCAGAGGGACATGCTCCGCGGACTCACCACCATCAGCTTCTACGCCCACGACGTCGTGGCCGCCCGTGACTGGTACGCCGAGCTGCTCGGCGTACGGGCCTACTTCCAGCGGCCCGAGCAGGGCGACCCGGCCTACGTGGAGTTCCGCGTCGGCGACTACCAGCACGAGCTCGGCATCGTCGACGCGCGCTTCGCCCCGGACGGCTGGAGCGCCGAGAGCGCCGGAGCGATCGCCTACTGGGCCGTCGACGACCTGGAGGCGACCTGGAAGCGGCTGCTGGAGCTGGGGGCCACCCCGTTCGACAAGCCGACCGAACGCGGCCCGGGGTTCGTCACCGCGTCGGTGCGCGACCCGTTCGGCAACATCCTCGGCATCATGGCCAACCAGCACTACATGGACGTCCTCGCGGACCGGAAGGGCTGACCACGAACTTATTGAACCTTTTGGTTCAGCGTCGTATACTGAACCATATGGTTCAGCAAGAGGTCCTTGACCGGACGTTCGCCGCCCTGGCGGATCCGACGCGACGACAGATCCTCGTCCGGCTCGGCCAGGGGCCGGCCACGATCGGTGAATTGGCCGAGCCGTTCGACATGTCGCTCACCGGCATGAAGAAGCACGTGCAGGTCCTGGAGAACGCCGGGCTGGTCACCACGGAGAAGGTCGGGCGATCACGGCGATGCCGCCTGGGCGCCGAACGACTGGAGGACGCCATGTCCTGGATCAGGTTCTACCAGCGGCTCTGGGAACGCCGGCTCGACGGCCTCGACGCCTACTTCACCCTCAGGAAGGAAGACGACCGATGACGCAGAACATCGAGACCGCTCAGCTGCGCGTGAGCCGGGTCCTGCCCGCGACCCCGGAAGAGGTCTTCGACGCCTACACCGACGCCGAGAAGCAGAAGATCTGGTTCAGCATCCTCGACGAGACGCCCGGCTTCGTGGAGATCGACGTGGACCTGCGGGTCGGAGGCCGGCAGACCGCGGTGTGGGGGCCGGACCCCGAGACCCTGTTCCGCGAGACGCAGACCTTCCTGGTCATCGACCGCCCGCACCGCCTGGTCACCGAATCCGTCGGCGCCAGTCCGGACGGCATGACCATGACGACCACGGTCGAGGTCACCTTCGAGGAGCACGCCGACGGGACGCTCCTCACCGTGGTGCAGTCCGGGTTCCCGGCGGCCGAGATGCGCGACTTCTTCGTGCGGGAGGTCTGGGCGGGCGCGCTCGACCGCATCGAGGCGTACCTGCGCCGTCAGTAATTCGCGGCAAGCCGAATGAGCAGGCAACTGGTACGCTCCGGGCTGCTGTAGATCATCCGGTTGCTGTGCCAGGTCTCGGAGGCCCTTTCGATGCGCCGTTTGCCAGCCCTCTTATCCGCCATGATCGTCGGCCCGGCGGCCCTGCTCGTGGTTCCGTCCGCGGCGGAGGCCGCCGTTCCCGATGTCGTACGCGCGGTACGCGAACAGCTCGCCAGGGGCGCGAGCGTGACGTTCACGCAGTACGGCTCCGTCGAAATCAACAACCGCAACAAATACACCAACCACACGGCCCGGGTGTTCCGCTACAACCCGATGCAGGAAGGGACGCTGGTTCTCGGCAGAGGCGGGGTCGTCGCGGCGAGCATCACGCGCCGGGTGGATTTCAACCGTCACCTGCTTTCGCTCCCCAAGGAGCGCGCGGCCGAAGGCGACCCGGTCTCCCGGAGCCTGCTCGCGCAGACCCGGCCGCACCGCTGGATCAACGCCAAGGGCCGCTTCTACAGCACCGGACGGCTGTGGACCGCGGACCTGCCGCAGGGAAAGACATGGGCCCGGCGCGGCGACCGGGGCGCGGGCGCCACGGCCTTCGGCGACCACCTCATCAACATCTTCGAGCTCGGGACGCTGAAAGCGCTGATCGCCGGCGCCGATGAGAAGAAATTTAATCTGCCGAACCCGGCGGGCAAGACCGCGGACCTCAAGCGGACCGGGTTCTACCGCGGCAGCCTCACGTTCGCCGAACTGTACGACCTCTCGCCCACTTTCCGGCAGGTCGCGGGGAAACGGCCGGACGCGAGTTACGCGAACAAGGAAGTGGGCTGGACGCTCTATTTCGACGCGAAAGGGCTGCCCTTCAAATTCGGATCGGGCTTCTCCACGCAGGAGAAGGAGAAGTACTACACCCAGGGAGGTGCGACGACGGACATCGTGAGCTGGGGCCCGTCCAGGAACATCGCGCCGCCCAGGCCGGATCAGGTCGGTGTCGTCCGCGCTCCCGCCGACGGTCTGCCCGAATTCGACGACCTCGCGGAGGTCGCCCAGGTGAAGGCGCCGAGCACGGAACCGGCGTGGGAGTCGAGGTGAGCTGAAGGCCGGACCCGCGAGGCGGCGGCGCGGGGATCGGCGGTCCGACAGCCCGCCCCGCGCCGAACGCCTGCGCGGGTCACCGGGCGAGCCGGTACAGCCGCTCGTTGATCCTGTAGTAGAGGTTGCCGAAGTCGTCGGCGGTCAGTCCTTCCATGCCGTCGGCCGTCAGCAGGACGGTCACCGCCTTCGTCGACCTGTCGATCCTGAAGATCTGGTCGCCGAGGGTGCCGTACACGTGGCCCGGATCCTGGGGCACGGTCAGCAGCACGCCGTCGCGCCAGACCAGGCTGGGATGGGCGGCGTAGTCGGGGTCGGGGAAGAGCCGTTTCGTGGTGATCGTCCCGGGCCGGGCGGGGTCGAGCGTGAACAGCGTGCCGCCCGCCAGGCCCCACAGCTCGCCGTCCACCTCCCTGAGGGCCGTGACGGCCTTCGGCGCCGTCAGCGGGAGGGGATGCAGGCGTACGGCGCCGGTGGCGGGATCGTAGGAGAAGAGCGTGGCCGAGGCCCCCGGCGCGTAGACCGGGTCCACGCCCAGCGCGCCGCGCGTGGACGTGCCGCCGAACACCTTGCCGCCCGCGTAGGCCAGCGCGACGACGGCCTGGTCCTGCGCCACGCAGAGGGTCCGCGCGGCCGTGCCCTCCTTCCAGACGGTGAGGGCTCCGCTGCGCTTGCCGTACTTCGGCACCGTGCCCATGTAGACGGCGCCGTCCGGGCCGCCGGCCAGCGCGTACGGCCGGTCCTGCGGCGGCGGCCCCTTGCCCGGCTCGCAGTCGTCGGCCTTGTCGCCCGCCTCGCCGCCGGTGTGCAGCAGCGCGGGCGGCCAGGAGCCGCCGGGTTCGTAGGCGTACAGCTTGGCCGACGGGTAGGCGCCGATGTAGAGCCGGCCGTCGTGCGTCAGCATGCTGTCGGTCTGGCTGAGCCCGTTGCGCGTGGGCGTGTCGGGACGGTCGTCGTCGCCGTCGCCGCGCAGCGGGTCGTGGACGCCGAAGCCGCCGGTCAGGTAGCCGCCGGTGTAGACGCGGCCGTCGGGCCCCGTGGCGAGGGTGTTGATCGCGGCCGGCAGCACGGGGGTGCCGGAGACGGGTCTGGTGCTCCCTTCACCGGTCGCCGGGTCGTACCTGAAGATCCTGGTGCCGTCCGTGGCCCCGCCGAGCCCGATCAGGGTGCCGCCGGACCAGGTGTAGCCGGTGACGTCGAGGCCGGGACGGACCGAGGTGGCCTGCACGGACCTGGTGGCCACGTCGTAGGAGTGCAGGAGCCCCTCCTTGACGAACCAGACCTTCCCGTCGCGGGCCGGCGAGTGCTGCAGGTCCACGTCCCTGATGGTGGCGTCGGTCTCGGCGGCGTACGAGCCGTCGGCCGCGCGGACCACGCGCAGGACGAGCAGGGTGCGGTCGATCCAGGCGAACAGCCTGCCCCCGGTCCAGGTCAGCCCGCCCACCATGGAGTCGTGCGCGTAGGCTGCGGGCAGCAGGCTGTCCTTGCGGCCCGTGACGTTGTCGAACCTGGTCAGCGCGGCGTTCGTGCCGGTGCCCAGGTAGGTGGCGTTGGCGTCCGGGTCGTGGGCGATGCTGCGCACGTTCTGCGCGCCGGTCACGACGGGCACGCTGCCGATCGTGGTGAAGGCGCCGTTGTCGTACTTGAAGTAGCGGCCGTCGTTGTGCGTGCCGCCGTACACCTTGCCGTCCGCGCCCGCCTCCAGGTCCCAGATGAAGGAGTAGCCGCCCTCCGCCCGTCCGAGGTCGCTGATCGTGGACTGGCCGGGGACGTACCGGTAGAGCTTGGAGTTCGGGTAGGTGCCGAGGTAGACGCTGCCGTCGGTGGCCGTGGTCGCCGCCCAGCCGCCGACGGTGGGCGTGGCCGCGCTGTCGGGGATGGTGAGCTTCCTGGTCGTCGTCCCGGTGGCCAGGTCGATCACGGCGAGCTGCGGGTTGACGTCGGCGGTGCCGGTGTAGAGGGCGTAGGCGCTGCCGCCGGCGAAGGTGGTGGCGTTGGGCACGCTGCTCTCGATCTGCACGCCGAGGTCGCTCACGTTCTTGGTGATCAGCACCTCGTCCCAGTAGGCGGTGCCCACGTCGGCCACGCCCGAGTAGATGAGGGCCGAGACGGTGGCCGTGCCGGCGGGCGCGACGCCCGAGGTCGTCACGCGGTTCCACCGCCGCCCCGTCGCCGAGGCGTTCGCGCCGCCGGACAGGAGCCGGCCGGAGGCGTCCCTGAAGCGGAGGTACAGCTGTGCCGTGCCGCTCTCGGCCCAGACCTGGGCGTTCAGGGTGTAGCGCGTGCCTGCGGCGGCGGGCAGGCCGGGCATGCTCTCCCTGCCGTAGGCGGCCGCGGGGTCGGCGTCGGTGACGCGGGCGGTGGTCCGCCCGTCCCAGAGCACGGGATCGACGCCGCCCGGGCTGTGCGAGCCGCTCCACCCGGTCAGCCCGTTGTCGAAGCCGTCGTTGACGAGCCGCAGGTCGGCCGCGGAGGCCGGCGTGAACGGCGCCGCGAGCAGCGCCGCCACCAGCGCGGCCGGGGCCGCCGCGCGCAGGACGCGCCTCACGCGCCCGTGCCTTGCCTGGGGGCGGCGCGCCGCCGATGGGGCTGGGTCGAGGGAACATGCGGGGGGACGTGCACAGCGCCACCTCCAGGGGCTCGTGCAGGCGTGATAACGGTCCTGACCGTAACTTGGCAAGCCGGGTCCGTCAATGACGGGGCTGTCATGAGGGCTAGGCTTGCCGCCGCCGTAACCCCGAGGCCGTTGATCCGCCGCCTTTATCCGATATGGAGGGACAGACCGTGCGCATCGCACTCGCCGGGCTCGCCACCAGTCACCCCTACACCGATGCCCGCACCCTGTCCCGCCACGCCGAGCTCGTGGTGTGGGAGCCCGACCCGGAGCGGCTCGCCCGTTTCAGCGCCGAGCACCCGCGGGCGAAGGTGGCGGGCAGCCTGGAGGAGGCGCTGGCGGGCCGGCTCGACGGGGTGGTGCTGACCGTGCCCAACCCGCAGGTTCCCCAGGCGTTGGCCCAGGTGCTGGAGACCGGGCTGCCCTGCTTCGTGAACAAGCCCGCCGCCGCCAGCCGGGCGCAGCTCGACGCGCTCGACCGGCTGTCGATCCATGACCGCGTTCTGTCGAGCTCGGTGCTGCGCTTCGCCCCGGCCTTCGCGGGCACGCGGGTGGATCGCGACGAGGTGCTGGCGGTGCGGGCCACCGTACGGCACGACGTCGGCCTGTGGGCCACCGGCTACAACGCCTGGCAGGACACGCCGGGCGAGGGCGGCGGCACGATGGTCACCATGGGCATCCACGGCGTGGAGCTGCTGGTGGCGCTGCTCGGCCCCGACGTACGGCTGGCCGGAGCGGCGGGGGCGAAGCGGCACTACACGACGCTCCGCTCCGAGGACACCGGAGTGATGGCGCTGCGCTGGGACGACGGCGTCACCGCCACCGTCGAGATCCTCGGCGTGTCGGAGTCGGAGTCCTACGGCGTCACGCTGCACGGCCGGGACGGCACCGAGACGATCGTGATCGAGAGCGGGGACGACCCGGTCCGCAACCTCGGGTACGAGGCGACGATCGAGGCGTTCCTCGCGATGGTGGGCGGGGCGCCCAGCCCGGTGCCGTGGAGCGAGACCAGGGCCATCCTCGACGTGCTGATCCGGGCGCGCGAAGCCTGCTGACCACCCGAGGAGCGCCGCCTCCCCGTTGACAGCCGACGCTTCGCCCAGTTACGGTCTGGGCCGTAAATCGAACTTCGGAGGAGACCGCGTGCGGACGACAGCGGAGCTGGAGGAGCGGCTGGCACGGCCGAGCCAGGGGCTCGTCGACGATCTGGGCAAGCTGGACGGCGACATCATGATCCTGGGGGCCGGCGGCAAGCTCGGACCGAGCCTCGTACGCCTGGCGCTGAACGCCACCGGCGGCGACAGGCGGATCATCGCGGTGTCCCGTTTCTCCGAGCCCGGCCTGGCGGCCGCGCTGCGGGACGAGGGCGCCACGGTGATCGCCGCCGACGTCGCCGACGAGGCCGCGCTGGCCGAGCTGCCGGACGCGCCCAACGTGGTGTTCCTGGTGGGCGCCAAGTTCGGCACGAGCGGCCGCGAGCACGCCGCCTGGTTCACCAACACCTACCTGCCCGGACGCGTCGCCGACCGGTTCGCGGGGAGCAGGATCGCCGCCCTGTCCACCGGGAACGTCTATCCGCTCGTCCCCGTCGCCGAGGGCGGCAGCACCGAGGACTCGCCCGTCGGCCCGGTCGGCGACTACGCGATGAGCTGCCTCGGCAGGGAGCGCGTGCTGACCCACTTCGCCGAGCGCAACAGCACCCCGATGTCGCTGCTGCGTCTCAACTACGCGGTCGAGCTGCGCTACGGCGTGCTGGTCGACCTCGCGCAGAAGGTGCTCGCCGGACAGCCCGTGGACCTGACGACCGGCCAGGTGAACGTGGTCTGGCAGGGCTACGCCAACGAGGTGACGCTGCGCTCGCTGCTGCTCGCCGACGTGCCGCCGTACGTGCTCAACGTCACGGGCCCCGAGCTGATCTCGGTGCGGCAGGCGGCGCTGGCCCTCGGCGAGGCCCTGGGCAAGGAGCCGGTGTTCACCGGCGAGCCGGCGCCGACGGCGCTGTTGTCGAACGCCTCGCGCTGTCACCGCCTGTTCGGCTATCCCGAGCTGACCCCCGCCGAGCTGATCGAGCACACCGCGCGCTGGGTCACCGACGGCGGGCCGCTGCTGGGCAAGCCCACCAAGTTCGACCGACGCGACGGGCGTTTCTGAAAGCGCGTGCTCACTTCACACGGCAACCACAAAGGGGGACCTCACGTGCTCGGCACGGTTTCAGAGGCGCAGACGTCCGTACGCGACCTGTTCAGGCGCGGTCTGGTGATCCCGGCGCACCCGCTGGCCCTGACGGCGGACAGGAGGCTCGACGAGCGCCGCCAGCGCGCGCTGACGCGCTACTACGTCGAGGCCGGCGCCGGCGGGCTGGCGGTGGGCGTGCACACCACGCAGTTCGCCCTGCACGGCGGCGGCCTGTTCGCGCCCGTGCTCGACCTGGCCGCGACCACGGCCAGGGAGGCCGGCCGCGAGGTCGTGCTGGTGGCCGGCGCGACCGGCCCGACCCGCCAGGCGGTGGCGGAGGCGGAGCTGGCCCGCTCCCTCGGCTATCACATGGTGCTGCTCAGCCCGCACCGGGAGCTCGACGAGGACGGGCTCATCGCGCGGGCCAGGGCCGTGGGGGAGGTGCTGCCCGTGATCGGCTTCTACCTGCAGCCCGCGGTGGGCGGGCGGCCCCTGTCGCGCGACTTCTGGACGCGGCTGGCGAGCATCGAGTCCGTGGTGGGCGTCAAGGTCGCGCCCTTCGACCGCTACCGCACGCTGGACGTGCTGCACGGCGTCGTACGGGCCGGCCGCGCCGGCGAGGTGGCGCTCTACACGGGCAACGACGACCACATCCTGGCCGACCTCATCACCTCGCACCGGGTGGTCGTGGACGGGCGGCAGGTGGAGGTGGAGTTCGTCGGCGGCCTGCTCGGCCAGTGGGCCGTGTGGGTGCGGCGGGCGGTGGAGCTGCTGGAGGAGGCCAAGCTGGCGCGCTCGGGCGACGACGCCGCGGTGCGCCGGCTGCTCGGCCTCGACGGCCACCTCACCGACGCCAACGCGGCCATCTTCGACTCGGCGAACGGTTTCCACGGCTGCATCCCCGGCATCCACGAGGTGCTGCGCCGCCAGGGGCTGCTGGCGGGCCGCTGGTGCCTGGACCCCGAGGAGGACCTGTCGCCCGGGCAGCTCGCCGAGATCGACCGGATCTGGGCCGCCTACCCCTGGCTGCGTGACGACGATTTCGTGGCCCAAGGGCTGGACCGATGGCTGGCCTGAAGGAGAGCGGCTACAGGGTGAGGCGGTAGAGCGTGAGGGGACGGCCGCTGGACCCGCTGGTCAGGTTGCCGGTGCGCTCGGCCAGCCCGGCCAGCTCCAGCCGGTGCAGCATGCGCCGGGCGGTGCGCTGCTGGACGCCGAGCCGCTCGGCGATCTCGCGGGTGGTCAGCGCCTCCCCGCCGGCCGCGTCGCGGGCTTGCAGCAGCTTCTCCAGCGTCGGCACCGACAGCCCCACGCGGCGGGCGATCAGCGCCAGGTTCTGCTCGCCGGAGGGCGTGCTGATCACCGATTCCAGCACGATGTCGGTGTCAGCGCGCAGGGACAGCACGGCGGCCACGTTCCCGATGCGCCTGGCCCTGGCCAGGGCGCGGCGGGCCAGGCTCTCGGCCTCGGCGGCGCTGCGCCCGAGGCCGAAGCCCACCCGCGCCACGCTGCTGTGAGCGGCCAGCCGCGCCAGCATGGGCAGGCCCGTGAAGCCGCCCGTGGCGTCGTGGAGCGGGCCGCGGGTGGTCACCAGCAGGTGCGTGCCCCCGCGGAACCCGGCCAGCGTGCCGGCCAGCGCCCCGGCCTCGCGCAGCAGGCCCTCCTCGCCGTCCACCTCGACCAGGCCGAGCGCGATCTGCGCGTCCTCCTGGGCCTGGCCCTCGGCGGTGAGCAGGAGCTGGCGCAGCGCCGTGCGCACCGAGTGCTCCGACGGCGCCAGCCGCAGCACCTGCATGTCGCCGCGCAACGCCTCGTGCACCGAGCTGAGGCAGGTGATCACGGGATGGTCGGGGGAGCGGCGGTGGAAGGCGATGATCTTCTTGGAGGTGGTCTCCGGCCGGTAGCCGAGCGTGCGCAGGCCACCGGTGGGCAGGCCGGCCTCGACGAACGTGGCGGTGACGTCCGCGGGCGCGATGGTGTCGATGGACAGGCGGGTGATGTCGCGGCCCTCGTGCTGGAGCCGTACGAGGGCGCTCAGCAGCGTCGCGCCGGAGTAGTCGACGAACACGGCGGGGCGGGTGAGCACGTCGGCGCCGCGGGCCAGCATGTACGGGACGATGCCGGTGAACAGCCAGCCCTCGACCGAGCTCGCCTGGGCCTCGACGATGGCCGGCGCCTGCGACTCGTGGTCGTAGTCGAGCCGGAGCGTGCTCACGCCGGGCTGCTCCTCGCAGGTGGCCGCGACGTCGTCGACCAGATCGTGCGGGCCGACGACTCCGATGACGAAACCCACCCGCGTCTCCTTCCGTTTTACGGTCTAGACCGAAAGGCTATCCGGTGACCCTGCACTTTCCCAACATGGCCGAACCCGCGGGCCGCACCCTCGGCGACGAGGAGCTCGCGGCGCTGGAGCGGGTGATCCGCTCCGGCATGCTCAACTCCGTCTGGGGGAGCGAGGCGCGAGCGCTCGAACGCGAGGTCGCGGAGCTGTACGGCTCCCGCCACGCGATCGCGTGCTCCTCCGGCACCGCGGCCCTCCACCTGTCGGTCGTGGCGGCGGCGCCGGATCCCGGTGACGAGATCATCACGACGCCGATCACGGACTTCGGGACAGTGGCCCCTATCTTGGCGCAGAACGCGGTTCCTGTCTTCGCCGACGTGGATCCGTCCGACGGCAACCTCGATCCCGACGCGGTGGCCGCGCTCATCGGGCCGCGTACCCGCGCCATCATGGTGGTGCACCTGTTCGGCGCGCCCGCCCGGGTCGGCGAGCTGCGCCGGCTGGCCGACCGGCACGGGCTGACGCTCATCGAGGACTGCGCGCAGGCGTGGCTGACCGAGCTGCCCGGCGGCCGGTACGCCGGGACCGCCGGCCACGTCGGCACGCTGAGCCTGCAGCAGTGGAAGCACATCACCTGCGGCGACGGTGGCCTGACGCTCACCGACGACGACGAGCTGGCCAGGCGGATGCGGCTGTTCGCGGACAAGGGATGGGACCGCGCCGCGGGCCGTTCGCACGAGAGCCTCGGCCTGAACTACCGGATGACCGAGCTGCAGGCGGCGGTGGCCCGCGCCCAGCTCGCGAAGCTGCCCGGGGTCGTCGAGTCCAGACGCCGCACGGCCGCCGAGCTGATCGCGGCCCTGAGCGCGCTCGACCTGGGCCTCGGCCTGCCGCGGCCGGACGGGCACGCGTGGTGGCTGTTCCCGATCGTCCTGCCCGGCGGCGACGCGGCCGGGCTGGCCGCGCACCTGAGCGCGGCCGGGGTCCCCGCGCGGGCCGGCTATCTGCGCGAACCGCTCAACCACGCCCCGCTGTGGGACGGGCCGATCTACGGCTCCTCGCGCTACCCCTTGCGGGACTACCGTCCCGCCCCCTGCCCGGAGGCCGAACGGCTGGTCGCGGCCACGCTGCTCACCGTCGAATGGAACGAGCACTACACGTCCGAGCACGTCAAGGTCATCGCGGAGGCCGTCGCGGACTACTCCGCCCGGGCCTAGTCACGTTCATGTATCAGGCATTGACCGGGCCATCCGCTATGACTAGGTTTCGGTCAGGACCGGTATTCAGGAAAGGAAGCCGCCGATGAGAAAGCTAGCGGCAGCAGGCATAGCGGTCGCCCTCACCGTCGTGACCGGCGCGTGCGGATCCGGTGGCTCGGGCTCGGACAAGAGCACGGTGACGCTCTGGATGTACCCCGTGATCTCGGACCAGGCCAAGAACAAGGCGTTCTGGGACAAGGTCGAGAAGGACTTCGAGGCCAAGAACCCCTCGATCGACGTGACGATCGACCAGCAGCCCTGGGACAGCCGCCAGGAGAAGGTCACCACGGCCCTGGCCTCCAGGAAGGGCTTCGACCTCACCCTGCTCGGCCCGGACCAGATCCCGCAGTTCGCCGGGCAGGGCACGCTGGAGCCCGTGGACGACGTCGTCGCGGCGAACAAGAGCGGCTATCTGCCCAACGCCCTCACCGCGCTCAGCGTGAACGGCAAGCTCTACGGCGTGCCCATCTACCAGACGATCACCGCCCCCATCTACAACAAGAAGCTCTTCGCCGACGCGGGCGTCACGAAGGTGCCGGAGACGCTGGAGGAGCTGAAGGAGGCCGCCCCCAAGCTGGCCGCCAACAAGGTCGCCGTCCTCGACTACCCGGGCAAGCCGGAGATCTCGCTCAACCAGAGCTTCTACCCGATCCTGTGGGCCAACGGCGGCTCGGTGTTCTCCCCCGACGGCAAGAGCGTGACCGTCAACAACGAGCAGGGCGTCGCGAGCCTGCAGTTCCTGCTCGACCTCAAGGCGCTCGGCGGCCTGCCGCAGAACACCGCCAGCAAGGGCAACGACATCGAGGGCGGCGCGCTCGCCGGCGGCAAGACCGCCATGTACCACGCGGCCACGGCGCTCAACGCCGTACAGCTCGGCGCCGCCATCGGCGCGGAGAACGTCGGCGTCGGCCTGCCGCTGGAGGGGACCAAGCGGGTGGCGTTCGGCATCCCCGGCGGCCTGGTCCTCGCCAAGCACTCCGAGAACAAGGACGCGGCCAGGAAGCTCGCCGCCTACATCTCCTCCCCGGAGGTCGCCGGCGAGCTGGCCAAGGAGTCCGGCTTCTTCTCCGCGCGCACCGACGTGACCATCCCCGGCCAGTCGGAGACCTCCAAGGAGTTCGCCAAGTCGCTGCAGTACGCCTTCCCCGGCGACACCCACCCCAAGGCCCGCCAGGTCATGGCGATGGTCGCGGCCCACATCCAGGCGGCGCTGATCGGCAAGGAGGACGCCAAGACGGCCCTCGACGCCGCCGCCAAGGAGGCCGACGAACTGCTGGCCAGCGGTGGCTGAGGCGACCCGGGCCCGCTCCGGCGGGCCCCTCCGCACGGAAAGGCGCGGACGAGGGCGCCTGCGTGACCCGATGACGGGGCTGCTGTTCGTGCTCCCGATGCTCGTGCTGTTCCTGATCTTCAAGATCTTCCCGACGCTCGGGGCGGCGGGCATGAGCCTGACGAACTGGAGCATCGGCGGCGACTGGAGCTTCGTCGGCGCCGACAACTACGCGCGGCTCGTGAACGACCCGAACTTCTGGTCGAGCCTGCGGGCCACGCTGGTCTACACCGTGATCTACGTGCCGCTCGTCATGGCCGTCTCGCTCGGCAGCGCCCTGCTGCTCAACAGCATCATCTTCATGCGCGGGCTGTTCCGCGGCATCCTCTTCCTGCCGTACGTGACCAGCTTCGTCTTCGCCGGCATCATCTGGCGGTGGATCTACGAGTTCGACGGCCTGCTCAACGGCGTGCTGGCCAAGCTCGACCTCGGGCCCGTCGCCTTCATGGAACGCACGGAGCTGGTGCTGCCCGCCCTGGCCCTCGTCTCCTGCTGGAAGGGCTTCGGCTACTCCATGCTGATCCTGCTGGCGGGGCTGAAGGCCATCCCCGGCTCCTACCTGGAGGCGGCCAAGGTCGACGGCGCCGGCCCCTGGCAGCGTTTCCGCGGCATCACCCTGCCCCTGCTCAAGCCGGCGATCTTCTTCGTCCTGGTGATCGAGACGATCGCCTCGTTCCAGGTCTTCGACACGATCTACGTGATGACCGGCGGCGGGCCCGCCAAGGCCAGCTACACCCTCATCTACGGCATCTTCGAACGCGGCTTCAGGTTCTGGGAGTTCGGCTACGCGGCGACCTGGGGGATGGTGCTCTTCGCCATCGTGCTGGTCGTCTCGCTGATCCAGCGCCGGTTCGTCGGCAAGGAGAACGCATGACGTTGACGGCCACGCGCCCCGCCGTCCAGAACCGGCCGGCCGTCGAGCGCCCTCGCCGCCGCCACGGACGGCGGTGGCCGCTCTACACGCTGCTCGCGCTCATGTCGCTGCTGACGCTCGGCCCGTTCGCCGCGATGATCATCGTGGCGCTGTCGCCCCGGGGGAAGCCGACCGTGCCGGCGCAGTGGCCGGACTCGCTCACCTTCGACAACATCACGCAGGTGCTGAGCGCGTCCGGGTTCGCCGAATGGACGCTCAACTCGCTGGTCTACTCGGGCGTGTCGGTGGCGGTCATCCTGCTCACCGCGTCGATGGCCGGCTACGCGTTCGCCAAGAAGCGCTTCCCCGGCCGCGACACCATCCTGTGGACGTTCCTCGCCACCATGATGGTGCCGTTCCAGGCCACGCTCATCCCGCTGTACGTGCTCGTCTCCGACCTCGACGGCGTCGACACCTTCTGGGGGCTGATCGTGCCGACGCTGGCCAACTCCCAGGCGGTCTTCCTGATGCGGCAGTTCATCCTGGGCCTGCCCGACGAGCTGTTCGACGCCGCCAAGGTCGACGGGGCCTCGGAGCTGCGCGTCTACTGGACGATCGTGGTGCCGCTGACCAAGCCGATCCTGGCCACCCTCGGCGTGTTCGTCTTCCTGTGGCACTGGAACGACTTCCTGTGGCCGCTGGTGATCTCGCAGAGCGACGCCACCCGGACGCTGACCGTCGGGCTGACGGTGCTGAAGACGGAGGAGCTGCAGTGGTCGATGCTGATGTCCTCCGCCGCCGTCTCGGCGGTGCCGTGCCTGGTGGTCTTCTTCCTGCTGCAGCGCTACCTGGTCAACAGCATCGCGATGACCGGCCTGAAGTGACCGGCTCCCTTTCACCGGGAACCGCCCAGGATGCCCTGGCCTTCAGGCCGGGGAGGAATGGGCGTCCCGCTAGGGGCGGCCAGGCGGAGCCGGGACAAGCCTGCCCGGGGTTCGTGAAGGTCGTCGGGAAGCCGCACGATGATCTGTTTCATGCCGGCGGAACAGCCGCCGCACACCATCCCTGTGACGGTAACTTAACGTTGTGTCACGCTTCCGGCTCCAGCCTGCGCCCGCCCAGGAGGCGGCGCTGGCGGAGCACTGCGCGCACGCCCGGTACGTGTGGAACCTCGCCGTCGAGCAGCACGCGCACTGGAAACCGGGCCGGAAGAACGCGCCGGGATTCGCCGAGCAGTGCCGCCAGCTCACCGAAGCCCGCGCGGCGAGCCCGTGGCTGGCTGCTGGTTCGGCCGTCGTGCAGCAGCAGGCGCTCAAGGACTTCGCCCAGGCCATGGCGAACTTCTTCGGCGGCACCCACCGGCGGCCGACCTGGCGCAAACGCGGCCAGGCCGAAGGCTTCCGCATTGTCGCGGTCAAGACGGGCGACGTGCGCCGCCTGTCGCGCAACACCGGCGAGGTGAAGATCCCCAAGGTCGGGTGGGTACGGTTCCGCTGGTCGCGCGCCGTCCCCGGCGGGGCCAAGTCCTACCGCGTCACCCGGGACCGTGCCGGGCGCTGGCACGTCGCCTTCGCCGCCGTCCCTGCGCCGATCCCCGCGCCCGGCACCGGGGAGGCCGTCGGCGTGGACCGGGGCGTCGCCGTCAGCGCCGCCCTGTCCACCGGGGAACTGCTGAACGTCCGCGGCCTGCGCGACACCGAAAAGGCGCGCCTTCGCCGGCTGCTGCGCAAACTGGCGCGGGCCAAGCGCGGCTCCCGCCGCCGGGCCAGGGTCAAGACCGCCGTCGCCCGGCTGAAGGCCCGTGAGGCCGACCGGCGTAAGGACTGGGTGGAGAAGACCAGCACGGACCTGGCCCGCCGGTTCGACGTGATCGCCGTCGAAGACCTCAAGATCCGTGACATGACCCGGACGGCCAAGGGCACCCGCGACGCTCCGGGCCGTAACGTGCGCCAGAAGGCCGGGCTCAACCGGGGCATCCTCGCCGCCGGATGGGGGCGGCTCGTGCGACGGCTGGAGCACAAGGCCCCCGGCCGCGTCCACAAGGTCAACCCGCGTCACACGTCGCAGACCTGCAACGCCTGCAAGCACGTCGCCAGGGAAAGCCGCGAGAGCCAAGCCCTCTTCCTGTGCGTCGCCTGCGGGCATCGGGACAACGCCGACGTCAACGCGGCCAAGAACATGCGAGACACGGCCGCAGGGCATGCGGTCACTGCGCGGGGAGGCCCGCCGTCGGGCGGGCCGGTGAACCGCGAACCTCAACCCGACCTCCCCCCAGCGGCGTAGCAACGGTTGGGATCCCCCGCCGTCAGGCGGAGGAGGATGTCAAGCTGGTCGCCCTGAAACGTGAGGGAGCGAGCATGAGCATGCCGATCGACGCGCGGGCCGCCGGGTTGCGCGACCGCCTGCGCGGGAGCCTGGCCGCCGCGGCGCTGACGCCGATGACCCCGGCGGGAGAGGTGGACCTCGACGTCGCGGAGGAGTACTTCCTGCGGCTGGTCGCCTCGGGCGCGGGCGCCCTGGCCGTGCTCGCCCACACCGGCCGCGGGCCCTTCCTGCCCGCGGAGGTGCGGGCCGGCCTGATCGTACGCGCCCGCCGGGCGGGCGCCCCCGTGATCGTCGGCGTCGGCTCTTCGGCGGGCGGGGCGGTCGCGGACGCGCGGATGGCGGCCGAGCTGGGCGCCGACGGGGTGCTGGTGTTCCCGGATCCGGGGGACCGGGTGGCGCTGCACGAGGCGGTGTGGTCGGCGGCCGGGCTGCCGATGATCGCCTTCGACCTCTACACGAACCCGTGCCCGCCCGCCACGCTGCGCCGCATCCTGGACCTGCCCGGCGTGGCCGGCCTGAAGACGGCGCTGCTGTCGGACGCGATGGGCTGCCAGGAGACGATCGCGCTCACCCGCGAGGCCGGGCGGCTGGCGATCACCGGCGAGGACCGCATGTTCGGTCCGTCGCTGCTGTGGGGCGCGGAGGCGGCGCTGGTGGGCGTCGCGGCCGCGTCGGTGGAGACGACGGCGGCCGTGCTGCGCGCGTTCGAGGGCGCGGACCTGCGCGGTTTCGAGCAGGCGTCCGCGCGGCTGGACCGGCTGGCGGCGGCCACGTTCACGGCTCCCATGGAGGGCTACGTCCAGCGCATGGCGTGGCTGGCGGCGGCCGAGGGGCTCGTTCCGGAGAGCCACGCCCACGACCCGTACGGGCCGGGGCTCCCGGACGGTGAGCGCGCCCGGGTGCTCGCGGCCGCCGCGTGGCCGTCAGATCGCGACGCTGATGAGGTTGCGTCCCTTGAGGGCGTAGAGCGCCTTGCGTGACGGGTCGATGTTGATCCTGGAGCCGCCGCCGAACCAGTCGCTGGCCAGGCCCGTCACGAGCTTCTCCGAGGTGAGGCGCGCCAGGTCGATCCGGTAGACGGCGTCCTCGTCGCTGGTGTAGGCGTACCGGCCGGCGAGCACCAGATCGCCGCCCCGGTCGCACACCTTGAGCGTGCGGGTCACCTTGCGGCGGAGCAGGTCGTACTCGAACAGCACGCCCGTGTCGGTGATCCCGTACAGGGCGAGCGGGGTGTTCTTGAGGCTCGTGACGGCCTTCGCGCCGGCCACCGGCTCGATCTCCCACTTCACCCGGCGGGTACGCAGGTCGAACGCCGCCAGCCTGGCCGTGGACGTGACCGGCGGCGCGCCCAGCCCCTCCTGGGTGCTGGTGCCCATGTAGACGGTGCCGAGCAGGGCGGTCAGCGAGAACACGGTCTGGCGCTCGACCACCGGCCGGTAGGTGTCGAGCCGGCCGGTGCGCGGGTCGTACACGTCGAGCGCGCCGTTCTGGTGTCCGGGCTCCGGCTGGGTGGACATCACGATCAGCCCGGTGAGCTGGTCGTGGACCAGGTCCTTCGGCCGGTCCTGGCTCTGGCCGGTGCGGAAGAGCAGCTTGGCCTCGGCGTCGCCGGCGCGGTGGGAGTAGAGGGCGGCCTGGGTGTAGACGCCGAGGTAGGTGGTGTCCTTGACGGTCATGATGGTCTTGGGCTCGCCGGCGATGGTCAGCCGGGTGACCTGCCGGGTGGCCAGGTCGTGGATGTCGCAGCCGCCCTTGCCGCCGACGTAGACGCGCCTGCCGTCGCTGTGCACCGACATCGGCTCCTCGGGCGCGGCCTTGAAGCCCTTCTGCACGTGGCTGACGTAGTCGATCGCGCCCGTGGCCGGGTCGTAGACGAAGACGCCGGGGTCCTGGACGCCGTAGATGCGCCCGCCGTGCTCCAGGATGCGGACGGTGGCCGCCTCGGGGAAGGGCACGCCCAGCACCTCGTACGCGCCGCTCTCCAGGTGGTAGCGGTAGAAGGTCCCGGACGGGCGGCCGGCGAAGTAGACGTAGCCGTCGTGGATCAGCACCGAGACGATGTACTTCTCGCCCGGTGCGGTGGCCTTGACGACCTTGTACGCGGCCGGGTCCGCCTTCTCCAGCACGAGCAGCTCGGCCAGCGAGTTCATGCCGCCCGCGATGTGCGTGTCGCTGATCGACATGCTCGACACCCAGTCGCGGTCGGCGACCTCGGCGGGCAGCAGGTCGCGGGTCTCGCCGGTCGCCCGGTCGATCGCGACGAGGTGGGCGTTGGTGCCGACGCCGGCGTACACGTGGGTGGCGTCGGCCTGGATGCTGCGGACGTACGGCTCGCCGGGGGCGGGCTGGCCGAGGTCGCGGCTGGCGCCGGTGGCGGGGTCGTACTCCAGGACGCGGCCGGGCTGCGAGGTGCCCATGTAGACCTTGCCGTCGGGGGAGGCGGCCATGGTCCAGATGTAGTCGTCGGAGTAGCGCTCCAGCAGCGTCGTGGTGCCGGTGAGTGTGTCGATCCTGTAGAGGTCGGAGCGGGTGTGGGTGGCGACGTAGACGTCGGTGCCGACCTTGCACATCGCCCAGATGCCCACGCCGGTGGGGATGTCGAAGTGCGCCGTGACCTTGTCCTGCCCCAGGTCCCAGGCGCCCACGACGTTCGGTGCGAGGCCGCGTGAGCCCAGGTAGAGCACGTCGCCGACGAACTCGGCGTTGCCCAGGGGGCTGGCCACGCTGGCCGGGCCCAGGTCGGTGATCGTGCCCGGCTTCTCGCGGGCGGCGGCCGTCGCGGGGGAGGCGGGCAGGGCGGCCGCGCCCGCGGAGACGACGGCGGAGGCGGCTGCGGCTTGGAGGAAACGGCGGCGAGGGATCATGCGCTGGTCACTCCTTGTGAGGGGTCGCCGCACGCTATAACGGGCCGGGCCGTAATGTCCAGCCTGAAGAGCCGTACGGCGTTCCGCCACGCGACCAGCTCGGCCGTCTCCTCGTCCAGGCCCGCCGCCGCCACCGCGCCGAACGCCGAGGCCGGATCGATGAGGGTCGAGTCGGTGCCGAAGAGCAGCCGCTCGGGGTCCACCGCCGCCGCGACCTGCGCGACCCGGCCGGCGGGGGCGTGGGAGTAGCACGGCTCGAGGTAGAGGCGATCGCAGGCGGCAGCCGCCTCGACGGCGTACGCGTGACCGTCGGCGCCCATGTGCCCGGCGATGACCCGCAGGTCGGGCGTGTCCAGGCAGACCTCGGCCAGGTCCAGCACCGTGGCGCCCCAGGTGTGGACGAGCGCGGGCACCCCGGCCTCGGCGACCATGGCCAGCGCCTCCCGCGTCTGGGGCGAGGAGGCGGGGGACCGGGTGTAGTCGGTGTGGATCTTGACGCCCACGAACCTGCCGGTGGGCAGGTACGCGCGCAGGTCCCGCTCGGCGTCGGCGAGTCTGCGGGGGTTGACGGTGACGTACCCGAGGTGGCGGTCCTGGGTCTCCAGCCAGGCGGCCAAAGCCCGGTTGCCCGCGGGCGCGTCGTAGATCACCGCTTCGGTGGCCGAGACGATCGACAGGCCGATGCCGTACCGGTCCATGGCGCTCACGTTGGCGCCGGCCACGTCCATGGTGAAGAACCAGGGGCCCCAGTGGGCGTGCACATCGATGATCATCCGAGCAGCCTCCTCGCGTTGCCGCCCGCGACGGCGGCGATCTCCTCCGGCTTCAGCCCGCTGGTCGCCAGGCGCAGCCGGGGGACGACCGGCTCGTAGTGCGGGGTGCGCGAGCCGTACAGGAGCCGGTCGGCCGGCACGCTCTCCAGCGCGTCGGGCGAGTTCAGCAGGCGCGTCGAGGTGTGGAAGCCGGGCTCGTCGGCGGCGAGGACGAGGAAGTCGCCCAGGTGGTAGAAGTGCGTGTCGAGGAAGACCACGGTGGCGTCCAGGCCGGCGAACGGCTGCCAGAAGCGCCGCACGTCGCCGCCGGTCAGCACGACGAGGCCGAGCCGCGCGGCCTTCCTGGCCACGTGGCGCACCGAGGGGAAGCCCGCCTCCACGCCCTGCTCGTCGGGGAAGAGCCTGACGCCCCTGACCCCGGCCTCGGCCAGCCGGTCCATCTCGCGTACGGCGCCGACGGGGTCGCGCAGATCCACGGTCCCGATGGGGACCACCGGGCCGTCCAGCGCCAGGACCTCGTCGTTGCCCGAGCGCACGTCGAACAGCGCGGCCCGCAGGGACGTGACCGCGCCCGCCCGGATGCGGTGCGCGGCCAGCGTGTCGAGCACCGTTTCAGGCGTGCCCGGCGGGCCGTCGCGGTCGGGATAGGCGCCGACCAGGACGTCCACGTCGAGGCTCACCTCAAGGTCCCCGATCAGCTTGCTCGCGTCGAAAGCCGTCACAACCGCCTCCATTGACTTCTCAGGCTCAGCACATTACGGTCTGGGCCAAAATTGGGCAACACGCTCTTGTGGAGGTGCGGCCGTGCCGCGCAGACCCCTCGCCATCCCCGCCGCCCTGGCCGCCCTGGCCGCCGGCCTGCTCCTACCCGTGTCCCCGGCCCAGGCGGCCGCCCCGGCGCAACCGTCCACGTGCGACGCGCCACGGGTGGAGACCTTCGGCCCCGCGTCCATGACCGGCGCCATCGTGGGCGCCACCGTCCACCAGGACAAGGCCTACGTCGTCACCCGCGGCCAGAAGCCGCCCGTCCTGGCCGAGCTCGACCTGAACACCCGCACGGTCCTCAGGAGCGTGCGCCTGCCCGACGCCCCGGCCGCCGGGGAGCCGGAGGGCGGCTGGGCCACCGCCGTGGCCGGCGGCAAGGTCTACGTCGGCACCTACCCGGTGCCCGATCTCTACCGGTTCGACCCGGCCACCGGTGAGGTCGCGCATCTGGCCTCGTTCGGCAAGAACGGCGGCTACATCTGGTCGCTGGCCGCCGCCCCCGACGGCACGATCTACGCCGGCACCTACCCCGACGGCCGGGTCAGGGAGTACGTCCCGGCCACCGGCGCCGTACGCGACTTCGGCGTGCTGGCCACCGGCGAACGCTACGTCAGGGCGCTCGCCGCCGACGCCGACAACGTCTACGCGGGCCTGCTCGACAAGGGCAAGCTCATGGCGATCAACCGGGCGACCGGCGCCGTCAAGGAGCTGGCCCAGGGGGCGACGGGCATCTCGGTGGTCGTCGAGCACGGCGACCGGATCCTCGCGGTGAGCGGCCAGACCCTCATCGACGTGCGCAAGGACGGCACCGACGCCAGGAACGTCCCCCTCGGCTCGGTCAGCAGCCTCGACGCGCTCACCGTGGCCCCGGACGGGACCGTCTACGGCACCTCCCGCCCCGACGGCGCCGTCTACCGCTACCGCACCGGCGACAGCGCCCCCACCCGGATCGCCGATCCGCCCTCCCAGGACGACGAGACCCGGCGGCTCGCGCTGACCGGCGACGGCGCCCTCGTCGGGTTCTCGGGCAGCGGCGGCATGTGGTCGCTCGACCTGGGCACCGGACGCTCGACCTTCACCGACCTGATCGAGGCCGGCCTGCCGGCGGGCGCGGAACGCCCGCAGAGCATGCTGCTGGTGCCCAACCGCGCCCTGTACGTGGGCGGCCACTTCTTCATGGACGTCCGCGACCTGCGCACCGGCAAGCAGCGCCGCTTCCGCGTCCCCGGAGAGCCCAAGGACCTCGTGCGCCGCGGCGACAAGATCTACGCCGCCATCTACCCCAGCGGGAACATCATCTCCATCGACCTGCGCACCGACGAGGTCCGCAGCCTCGGCTACCTGGGACACGGCCAGCAGCGCCCCTGGGACATCGAGTACGACGCCGTACGCGACAAGCTGCTGGTCGCCTCCGCCCCGCTGGGCGCCGAGCTGGACGGCGCCCTGTCGATCGTCGATCCCCGCACCGGCCACATCGACGTCTACAAGGGCGTCATCCCCGGCCAGAGCCTGATGAGCCTGTCGCTGGACGAGCGCGAGGGCGTCGTGTACCTCGGCGGCGACGTGCTCGGCGGCGGCGGCACCCCGCCGGTGCACACCACGGCGTCGGTCGCGGCCTTCGACCTGCGGACCCGTACCGTGCTGTGGCAGACGGACCCGGTCGCCGGCTACCGCACCTTCCAGGACATCAAGGTGCACGACGGGCTCCTCTACGGCGTGTACAAGCGCAACTCCGGCGCCTGGATCGCCCTGGACCTCGCCACGAAGACGGTCAAGCACCAGGGGACCCTGTCCGGCTACGGCGAGCTGACCGTCCACCGCGGCCGGGTGTTCGTCAGCACGTTCTTCGGCGGAGGCAACGCCTACGAGCTGAGCGACACCGCCACCCACCTGGCCACCGGGCTGGGAGACGACTGGTACACCAACCCGCAGCTCCACTTCGAGCCCGGCTCCTGGAAGGCCTGGGCGCTGAGCGGCCGGCACCTGGCCAGGATCGACCTGAACCCGCGCTGCCCCCTGCTCACCGTCACCCCGCCCCAGAGCTGACGACGCCCCTTCCCAGGCGGAACGTCCGGAGCCTCCCGGCCCCGGACGTTCCGCCTTGCTGATGCCTACACCCTTCGGTGCAAGGCGTACAGCGAACGGTGCAGGGTCAAGTGACGGTCATCGGACGACGCGCTCCCGATGCGTCCCGGCCTAACGTTTCTCGTCGTCACAACCGGACGAGGACTGAAGGAGCCGCCATGAGCAAGAGAGTGCTGACCGTGGTCGCCGGGCTGAGCCTGACAGCCGGCCTGCTGGGATCGGCCGGTGCCCAGGCCGGCACGGCCGGCACGGCCGGCCAGGTCACCGCTGCGACGGCCGCGCCGAAGCCGCCGAAGGGCGCCAGGGCGGTGGTGCGGGTCAGCCCGAACCCCACCACCCGGCGCGGTCAGGAGGTGACGATCACCGGTCACTGCGGCGGCGGCGAAGGGCTCAGGGCCGTGCTCGCCGGGCTCGACAGGAAGCACCCGGTGCTGCGGAACGTCCGCATCGTCGAGGACGATCCGAAGGGGTTCGTGGCCAAGGCGACCCTCGCGTCCACGATCGGTAACGGCGTCGGTCCCGTTTTCGTCGACTGCGGCGGCGAGGCGGGCGTGACCCTCCTGGTCACCCACGTCTGATCCGGACCCGTCACCCTTCGCCGAGAAAGAGCCTCCGCATGGCCGAACCGTCCCCCCGACGTGAACCCGCGCCCGTCCGGCACCTTGCCTGGATCGTCGACATCACGCTCGCCGTCCTCACCCTGGTCTTCTTCGTCGCCGTGGCGCTCGCCACCGGGGTGCGCAGCCCCTGGCACGGCCCGATTCCCCTCGGGCTGTTCCTCGGCGGGCTCCTGCTGGTCAGACGCCGCCGGCCGATGACCGTGCTGCTGCTGTCGATCGGCGGGATCTTCGTCTATCACCTCGCCGTGCACTGGTCGCCCGCCGGCTGGATCTGGCCGGCCGCGGTCGCCTACTTCACCGCGGCCACCACCTCACGGGTGCGCTGGGTGCCCGTCATCGGTCTGGCCCAGCTGGTCTACTCGGCGGTCGACGCCCGCTGGATCCTGGACCACAACGTGACCCGCTACGTGATCCACGTCGCGGGGGAAGGACTGCTCCTGACGATCCTCGTCGGCGCGGGCGTCACCTACGCCGCCGCGACCCGCTGGCGCGGGCGGCTGCGCGAGACCGACAGCCGCGCGCACGCGGCCGAGGAACGGCTGCGCGTCTCGCACGAGGTGCACGACGTCATCGCCCACACGCTGGCCGTCGTCGGCGTGCAGCTCAACGTCGCCGCCGACGCCCTGGAGGACGACCCGGCAGCGGCCGCCGCCGCGCTGCGCGTGGCCAAGGACGTCAGGAACCGGGCGATGACCGACCTGCGCTCCCTCATCACGATCCTGCGTGACGATGCCGGCGGCACCACGCCCCAGGCGGATCTGGCCTCCTTGGACACCCTCGTCGCCGACGCCCGCGCCGCCGGTCTCGAGGTGACCCTCGACGAGCACGGCGACCGCGCGGCCGTCCCCGCCATCACCGCCATCGCCGTCCACCGCGTCGTACAGGAATCCCTCGCCAACACGCTCAAGCACGCGGGGGCGCGCAGGGCCGGGGTGACGATCGGCTACCAGCCCCGCTCGATCACCGTCGAGATCACCGACGACGGCCGCAGCGTCCCGGGCGGCACCGACGTCGCCGAAGGTCACGGTCTGGCCGGCATGCGCGAGCGGGTGAGCGCGCTCGGGGGCACGCTCACCGCGGGACCCCTCCCCGGCGGCGGCTTCGCCGTGCGGGCCGACATCCCTGTGGCAGGCTCGACGGCATGACGATCAAGGTGCTCCTCGCCGACGACCAGGCACTCGTACGGGCCGGCTTCCGCAGCCTGCTGGCCCGCTCCCGGGACATCACGGTCGTCGGCGAAGCCCAGGACGGCGACGAAGCCGTACGGCTGGCCGCGAGCACCCGCCCCGACGTCGTCCTCATGGACATCCGCATGCCGGGCACCGACGGGATCACCGCCACCCGCCGCATCGTCACCGGCCCGGCCGCTCCCGGGTGTCGCGTCATCATCCTGACCACGTTCGACACCGACGAGCACGTCTTCGCCGCCCTGCGGGCCGGAGCCAGCGGCTTCCTCACCAAAGAGGTCGAACCCGCCGAGCTCCGCCGGGCGGTCGCCGCCGTCGCCGGCGGGGACGCGCTCCTGTCGCCGGGCGTGACCCGGCGCGTCATCGAGCAGTTCGCCCACCGGCAGGACCTCACGCCCGGCGCCGGGCAGCGGCTGGCCGCCCTCACCTCACGGGAACTGGAGACGGTCAAGCTCGTGGCGCTCGGACTCTCCAACCACGAGATCGCCGAGCGCCTCTCCATCAGCCCGCTGACCGCCAAGACCCACATCACCAGGGCCATCGCCAAGCTGGACGTGCGCGACAGGGTCCAGCTGGTCATCCTGGCCTACGAGAGCGGCCTGATCAGGCCCGGCGCGTGACATCCGCGCGGCTCCCTCCCTTTTCACTCTATAGCAGATCATCGCCCCTCATGAGAAGCCAAAAAGTGCTCCATACTTGCCCGTTGCGTACCGACCCGACGAACGATGGAGCGAACGAAGTGGGCTACGTGCTGGGTTTCGCGCAGATCGACTCGACCAACCTCGCGGACGTCGGCGGCAAGGGGGTGGGCCTCGGCGAGCTCTCACGGATCGACGGCGTCCGCGTGCCGGACGGCTTCTGCGTCACGACGGACGCCTTCCGCCGGGTGGTGGCCGCGGCACCGTCGTTCGGCGACCGGCTCGACCGGCTGTCCCGCGTGGATCCGGACGACCGCGAGGCGATCCGCGTCCTGAGCGCCGAGATCCGCGGCGTCATCGAGGACGTCACCGTGCCGGACGACCTCGTGGCGGCGATCGGCGACGCGCTCGACGGGCTCGGGGCGCAGGCCGCGTACGCGGTGCGTTCCAGCGCCACGGCCGAGGACCTGCCGGGCGCGTCCTTCGCCGGGCAGCAGGACTCCTTCCTCGACGTCGTGGGCCTGGCGGAGATCGTCCGGCAGGTCCGGCGGTGCTGGGCGTCGCTGTTCACCGAGCGGGCGGTCACCTACCGGCGGCGCAACGGCTTCGACGACCGCAAGGTGCTGATGGCCGTGGTCGTCCAGCGGATGGTGCACCCGGACGCGGCCGGGGTGCTGTTCACCGCCGATCCCGTGACCTCCAACCGGAAGGTCGCCACGGTGCAGGCCGTCCAGGGGCTCGGCGAGGCGCTCGTCTCCGGCCGGGTCACCGGTGACGTCTACGCGGTGCGCGACGACCAGGTCCGTGCCACGGCGCTCGCCGCCGAGACGCGGCCGATCTTGACGGACGCCCAGGTCGTGGCCCTGGCCCGGCTGGGCCGGCGGATCGAGGCGCACTTCGGCCGCCCCCAGGACATCGAGTGGTGCCTGACCGGCGACGACGTCCACGTCGTCCAGAGCCGGCCGATCACCACCCTGTTCCCCGTCCCGGAGGCCGGCGACGAGGAGAACCACGTCTACGTCTCCGTCGGTCACCAGCAGATGATGACGGACGCGATGAAGCCGCTGGGGCTGTCGGTGTGGCAGCTGACGACGCCACGGCCGATGTACGAGGCCGGCGGGCGGCTGTTCGTCGACGTGGCCGCCCAGCTGGCGACGCCCCGGGGCCGGGAGGGGCTCTTCGCGACCTTGGGCAAGGACGACCCGTGGATGCGGGACGCCCTGCGGACCGTCATCGACCGCGGCGACTTCATCCCTTCACGGCCTGACGACCCGGCCGCCGCCGCGCCGCCGGTCCCGCCCGCACCGGCCGAGCCCGATCCGGCCGTCGTCACCGAGCTGATCGAGGCCGACCAGGAGCACCTCGCCACCCTGCGGCGCACGATCGCGACCCTGTCCGGGCCCGAGCTGCTGGACTTCGTCCTGGCCGACCTCGCCGAGCTGCGGCGCGGACTGTTCAGCCCGCGCAGCTACCAGGCGATCATGGCGGGCATGCAGGCGTCCTGGTGGCTCAACGACCACCTGGAGACGTGGCTGGGGGAGAAGAACGCCGCCGACGTGCTCACCCAGTCGGTCCCGCACAACGTCACCTCCGAGATGGGGCTGGCGCTCCTCGACGTCGCCGACGCGGTCCGGCCGCACGCCGAGGTCGTGGCGCACCTGCGCCGCGTCGCCGACGAAGGCCGCGAGGGCCCGGACTTCCTGGACGAGCTGGCCGGGCTGCCCGGCGGCCGCGAGGCGCGCGACGCCATCCTGGGCTTCCTCGACGAGTACGGCATGCGCTGCGCGGGCGAGATCGACATCACCCGGACGCGCTGGAGCGAGAACCCCGCCATGCTCGTGCCCACCATCCTCGGCAACGTCAGGAACTTCGAACCGGGCGCCGGCCGGCGGCACTTCGAGCAGGGACTGCGGGAGTCGCGGCGCAAGGAACAGGACGTGCTGGCGCGGCTGCGCGACCTGCCCGACGGGGAGCGCAAGGCGGAGGAGACCAAGCGGATGATCGACCGCGTCCGCGCCTTCACCGGCTACCGCGAATACCCCAAGTACGGCATGATCAGCCGCTACTTCGCGTACAAGCAGGCGTTGCTGCGCGAGGCCGACCGGCTCGTCCGGTCCGGCGTGCTGCGCGAGCGCGACGACGTGTTCTTCCTGCGCTTCGAGGAGCTGCGGGAGGTCGTGCGCACCGGCGAGGCGGACGCCGGGCTCGTCGCGGAGCGGCGGGCGGCGTTCCGGTCGTACGAGACGCTCACCCCGCCCCGGGTCTTCACCTCGGAAGGCGAGGTCGTCACGGGCCGCTACCGGCGGGACGACGTCCCGCCAGGCGCGCTGCCCGGCCTGCCCGCCTCGGCCGGGACCGTCGAGGGCCGGGCCAGGGTCGTCACGGACATGGCGCGGGCCGACCTGGAGGCGGGCGACATCCTGGTCACCGCCTACACCGACCCGAGCTGGACCCCGTTGTTCGTGGCCGCCGCCGGGCTGGTGACGGAGGTGGGCGGCCCCATGACGCACGGGGCGGTGATCGCCCGCGAGTACGGCCTGCCGGCCGTCGTCGGCGTCGAACGGGCCACCGGGCTCATCAGGGACGGCCAGCGGATCCGGCTCAACGGCACCGACGGCTACGTGGAGGTCCTCGACTGATCCGCCGCCCACTCAGGCACCCAGGTCCCGGCCGCGCCGTGGTTCGCCGCGGCGGCGAGATGGTCGCGGAGGGTGGCCAGCGCGGGGTGGGGGTTGTCGCGGTGCCACAGGAGCGAGTGCGGGTAGACCGGCACGGGATCGGTCACCGGGATGCGGCGCAGCCCGTGGCCGGAGGGCCAGACGAGCCGGGTGTGCCCGCCCATGAACGTGGCCAGCGCCGGGGTGTCGGCGATCGTGTCGAGCAGCACGTCGGAGCCGAAGTTGGGGCCCGTCGCCTCGATGGTGAGGCCGAACGCGGCCACCAGGTCGTCGTAGTAGGCGGCCCACTCGGTGCCGGGGGCGAGGCCGGGCATCCAGATGCGATGCCCGGCGAGCCGGGCCAGAGGCACCGAGCGGGCGGAGGCCAGCGCGTGCGCGGGCCCGGTGAGGAGTTCGAGCGGCTCGTCGAGCACCCGTACGGACGCGAGGTCCTCCGGGAGCGGCCGGCCGGGCGCGTCGACCGCGCGGAAGGACGCGTCGATCGTGCCGGACCGGAGGGCGGCGACGGCCGCGTCGATGTCGTGCAGCATCACCACGCCGAGCTCGATCTCGGGGTGGGCCTGGTGGAAGGCGCGCATCAGGCCCGACTGCGCGCTGCGCGAGGTGATCACATCGACGCGCAACGGCCGGCTGCCGGTCCGCACCGACCCGGCCGCGCGCTCGGCGACCCGCAGCAGCTCACGGGCGTGGGGCAGGAACGCCTGCCCGTCGATGGTGAGCACGGCGCCGCGCGGCGTCCGGGTGAACAGCCGGACGCCGAGGTCGCGTTCCAGCGCGGCGACGCGCTTGGAGACGGCCTGCTGGGTGATCGCCAGCTCGGCGGCCGCCTCCTGGAACTGGCCCGCGTCGGCGGCGGCGACGAAGGTCCTTACGGTGTCGAGATCCACGCCGACACCCTAGCGGTACAACCGCCGGTTGTGGCTGAGCCGATCCGGGTTGTTTGATCACCTGCTCCGTCGCACGCTTTGATGCTCCTCGATCACGGATCGGTTGTGGCGACGAGGAGCGTGGAGCATGCGGAGCGGGCATCGGCTGGGGCGGGACTTCGGGTGGCTCTGGGCAGCGTACGGGACCAGCGCCCTCGGCACCTGGCTGGCCTTCGGCGCGTTCCCGCTGATCGCCGTCCAGGTGCTGCACGCGGGGCCGGCGGAGGTCGCCGCGCTGTCCGCCGTCGGGGCGGCCGTGGGCGCGGCCGTGGCAGTGCCGCTCGGCCCGTGGGTGGAGTTCCGGCACAAACGGCCGGTGCTGATCGGGATGGACCTGGCACGGTTCGCGGCGCTGCTGACGATCCCGGCCGCGTACGCGCTCGGCGTCCTCACCTTCGCCCAGCTCCTGCTGGTGTCGGTCGTGTCCGCGGCGGCCGACATCACCTTCCGCGCCGCGTCCGGCGCGTACCTGAAGACGCTGCTGCCGGCCGGGGACCTGCTCGTCGCCAACGCCCGCTTCGAGTCCACGTCCTGGACGACGACGATCGTCGGGCCGCCGCTCGGCGGCGCGGCGATCGGGCTGCTCGGCCCGGTGGCGACGGTGCTGGCCGACGCGGTCAGCTACCTGCTGTCGGCCCTCGGCATCCGCGCGATCGGCGGCCGTGAGCCGAGCCCCGAGCCGCGGCCGGCCGCGCGCCTGCGGGCCGGGGACCTGCTCGACGGCTGGCGGCACATCCTCGCCGACGCGACGCTGCGGCCGCTGTTCTTCAACACCGCCCTGTTCAACGGCCTGGTGATGGCGATCGACGCGCTGCTCGCCGTCCTGATGCTCGGCGAGCTCGGGTTCGCGCCGTGGCAGTACGGCCTCGCCTTCGCCGTGCCCGCGATCGGCGGGCTGTTCGGCGCGCGGCTGGCCCGGCCGCTCGTCGCCCGGTTCGGGCAGCACCGGGTGCTGGTCGCGTCCGGGGTGCTGCGCGCGCTCTGGCCCGCCGGCCTCGCCTTCGTGGGGCCGGGCACCGGGGGACTGGTCCTGGTCATGGCCGTCGAGCTGGGGCTCATCTTCTGCTGCGGGGTCTTCAACCCCGTCCAGGCCACCTGCCGCCTCGAACGCACCCCGTCCGGCCGGGTCACCCGCACGCTGTCGGCCTGGACGGTGACGACCCGGGCCTCGACCGCGCTCCTGACCGCCGTCTGGGGGGTGCTGGGCGGCCTGCTCGGCCCGCGTCCGGCCATCGCGCTGGCCGGTGTGCTGCTGCTGGCGACCCCGCTGCTGCTTCCCCGGCGCGCCGCCGCCGCGCCCTCGCCCGACCCGGCCTCCCACCTGGCCTGACCCCATCCGACAAGGAGAAGACGATGACCGTCCCGCCGCTGGACCCCCGCACGACCGCCCTGCTCGTCCTGGACTACCAGGAGGCGACCCTGGCCGTGCTCCCCGACCCGGCCGAGCCGCTGGCGCGGGTGGCCGGCGCCGTCGCCGAAATGCGCGCGCACGGCGCCGCCATCGCGTACGTACGCGTCGGATTCACCGAGGCCGACTGGGCGTCGATCCCGCCGGCCAACGAGACCTTCGCCTTCCTCGGCCGGCAGCGCCTCCTGCACCACGCCGACCCCGCCACGGCCGTCCACCACCGGCTCGCTCCCGAGCCCGGCGACATCGTCGTGCGCAAGACCCGCGTCGGCGCCCTGTCCACGACCGACCTGGACCGGCGGCTGCGGGAGCGCGGGATCACCACCCTGGTCGTCGCGGGCGTCACCACCAGCGGCGTCGTGCTGTCCACCGTCACCGACGCCGCCGACCGCGACTACCGGCTCTACGTCCTCTCCGACGCCGTCGCCGACCCGGACCCGGACGTCCACCGGGCTTTGATGACCGGCGTCTTCCCGCGGCTGGCCCACGTCATCGACACGGCCGGGCTGCGCGCGCTCCTGCCCGGGGGCGGCGCCGGGTCACTGGAGCCGGCGGGTTAGGGGCAGCCTGGTCCTGGTGATCAGCGCCGCGGCCGTCGCCAGGACGGGCGGCCCGGCCACCACGGCGATCACGAACGGCCACGGCACGGCGATCGTGGCGGGGTCGCCGGCTCCGTGCGTCGTCATCGGCCGGCTCAGCGCCACGCCCGTCACCGTCCCCGCGGCCAGCCCCATCAGCGCGCCGAGCCCGGAGACGTAGAGCGCCTGACCGGCCACCACCAGCCGCAACGTCGCCGGCGGCGCGCCGATGGCCAGCATCGTCGCCCGCTCGGGCCGCATGTCGGCCGCCGCCAGGCCGGTCGCGGCCAGCGTGCCGCCGGCGGCGAGCACGACGGCGCCCACGAGCCAGCCCAGCAAGCCGGGATCGGGCAGGTTGCGGTAGCCCTCCTCGGAGGCGACCGTGACCCGGCCGGTCACCTTGGCGAGATCGCGTCCCAGCGTGGAGTCGGCCGGCGGCCGGTACATCGCGTAGAGCTGGCGCTCGGCCGTGGTGAACCCCGCCTGCTCGACGAGCGCGCGGGGCAGCAGGGCGCCGCCCTGGTGCTCCTCGGCCGGCACGGCGACCACCGCCGGCACGTCGAGCCTGCGCGGGGGACCGGACGTGGAGGCGGCCCGCAGCGCCAGCTTGCCGTCGCGCACCGCGGCCGGGTCGAACACCACGGCCTTGCCGCTCGCCAGCGCCTCGGCCGCCCGCGGGTCGTCCCGCCCCTGAAGGAGCCTGAGCAGGGCCCGGTCGCCGATGGCCGCCGTGCGACGGGTACGGATGCCGTTCCACTTCACGGTGTACCGCAGCGCGTAGCGGCGGCCCTGGGCGTCCTGCGCCTGGTATCCGGAGGCCAACGGCACTCCGGGCAGCAGCCGGGCCGCCTCCGCGCGCAGCCTGCCCCAGGTGGCGTCGCTCATGGTGCCGCCCCAGATCGCGAGCATGCCGGTCGGGCGCGCCGAGGTGTAGGCGTTGCGCCGGTCCATGTACTCGCTCTGCACGCCGATGCCCATGGCGACGGCCGTGGCGGTGACCGCCATGACGGCCGCGACGGCGCTCGCCGTACGGGAGCGGTGGCGGACCGCGTCGCGGACGGCCACCCGCAGCGGGAGCCGCAGCCGCGTGGCCGCCCGTCCGGTGAAGCGGACCAGCCAGGGGGTCAGCACCAGCAGCCCGATCATGATCAGCACCGCGGCGGCCCACACCCACACCGGCTCCGACTGGCGGCGCGCCACCAGGGTCGCCCCCAGCCCGGCCAGCACCAGCACGACCCCGGCCAGCGGCCGTCCAGGCCCGTCGGCGGCCACGGGCGGGCGGGCGGCCAGCACGCTCGCGGTGTCCTGCCGGGCCGCCTGGGCGGCGGGCACCTGCGCCGCCGTGATCCCGGAGAACAGGCCCAGCGCGGCCACGGCCAGCACCGCCGCCCATGGCACGTCCACCGGGCCGACCATCCCTTCCGTCCAGCGCGCCACGAGCGGGGCGCCGAGCGCGCCGGCCCCGACGCCCAGCACCGTCGCCACGACCGCAGCCGCACCGCCGAGGACCAGCCCGTCGGCCAGCACGATCGTCCGCAGGTGCGCGGCGGAGCCGCCCTGCGCCGCGATCTCGGCGAGCTCCCGCCGCCGTCTTCTGAGCCCGACCGCGAAGGCGGGCCCGGCCAGCAGTACGGTCTCCAGCACCACCATGATCACCATGACGCCTAGCCCGGCGGTCCCCGCGACGTTCATCGGGCCGGGACGGGCCAGGGTCCGGGCCGAGTCCGAGATCATGGCACGGGAGGTGACGTACAGGTCGGCCGCGTTCAGCGCGGGGACGTCGTCCCAGGTCACCGGCTTCGGGGTGTCGGCCAGCCAGCCCGGGCCGTACTCGTGCGGCGACCAGAACTCCTCCGCCTGCACGGGCGAGACATCGGGACCCACGACCTGCCGGAGCGAGGGCCGGTGCGGATGCTCCACCACGCCCACCACGGTCAGCGGGGCCGCGCCGGGCGGCCGCAGGACCTCGCCGGGCCGCAGGCCGGACGCGGGGGTCGCGACGACCTCCCCGGCCCCGGGCAGTCTGCCCTCGGTCAGCGTCAGCATCCCCTTGGTGAGGGGGTCGCGCAGGTCGATCCGCAGCGCGTCGATCCGCTCGGCCCCCCGCCGGAACACGCCGGCGGTGAAGGGGACCAGCCGGGTGCCGGGCCCGAGCAGGGCCGCCACCTCGGACGGGCTGCGCGGGGCGGCGGACGCTCCGTCGTCGCCCGTGCTCCAGCTCGCCCCGTTCGGCTCCTGGCGGAGCTCCGTGCCCGCGGGAGCCTGCCAGATGCGGGCGTCGGCCGCGCCGAACTCGGCCGTCTGCCCCTCACGGGCGGAGACGTTCATGGTCTCGACGACGGTGAACAGCGCCGTGATCACCAGCACCGGCAGGCCGATCATCACCATGATGAGCGCGCTGCGCCCCCGCGAACGCCACGCGCTCCTGCGGGAGATGCGCAGCGCGGCCGGCAGGGCGCTCATCGGGCGCTCGCCGGGGGCGTGTCCGTGGTGTCGGCGATCATCCCGTCGCGCAGGAACACCACCCGGTCGGCCCAGGCGGCGTAGCGCGGCTCGTGGGTGACCAGCAGGACCGCCGCGCCCGCGTCGGAGCGGGCGCGTAATATCCGCAGGATCTCGTCGCCGGTGCGCGTGTCGAGCGCGCCGGTCGGCTCGTCGGCCAGCAGCAGGCGCCGCTCGCCGACGAGGGCGCGGGCGATCGCGACCCGCTGGCGCTGCCCGCCGGACAGCTCCTCGGGGAAGCGGTCGGCCAGGTCGGCGCTGTCGATCTCCGCCAGCACGGCCAGGGCCTCCTGCCTGGCCCGGCCCGAGCGCACGCCGTCGAGCTCGCGCGGCAGCATCACGTTCTCGGCCGCGGTCAGCGACGTGATCAGGTTGAGGTCCTGGAAGACGTAGCCGACGCTGCGCCGCCGCAGCGCCGCCAGATCGCGTACGGCCGCCAGGTCCCGCTCGCCGACGTGCACCGTGCCGGAGGTGGGCCGGTCGAGCCCGCCCGCGAGGTTGAGCAGGGTCGACTTGCCGGACCCGGACGGGCCCATGACCGCGACCAGCTCGCCCACGTCCACCTCCAGGCTCACGCCTTTGAGCGCGTGCACGGCCGTGGCTCCCTCGCCGTGGACCCTGGTCACCCCGGCCAGCCGTACGTACGTCATCTCTCCTCCTTCAGAACGGCCTCGCAGTGGTCCAGCCACCGTTGCTCGGCCTCGGCCTGGAAGATCATGGAGTCGATCACGAGCCGCTGGGCGGCGCCGTCCGTGGCCGCGCGCTTGGCCGTGGTCAGCTGCTGGAGGGCGCGCATGGTCGCCGTCCGCTGCTTGTGGATGACCTCGGCGACGTCCGCCCGGCCGGCCGCGACGGCCATGGCCAGTTTGATGACCAGCTCGTCGCGCGGCCGGTCGGACTGGACGACCGGGGTGCCGAACCACCGCGCCAGCTCCTCCCGGCCGGCCGCGGTGATCGTGTAGGCGACCCGGCCCTGTTCGTCCGACTCGCCCGGCTCGACCAGGCCGTCACGCTCCAGCCGGGACAGCGTCGTGTAGACCTGGCCGATGTTGAGCGGCCAGGTCGCCCCTGTGGACGCCTCGAACTCGACCCGCAACTGGTAGCCGTGGCGGGGTCCCGTGCTGAGCAGAGCGAGCAGCCCGTGTCTGATCGACATGAATACTCAGTATGCATACGCGGTATGCCCTGGGCAAGATTACTCTGTGTTGTTTTATTATCACTCTAGGTAATCTCGGCCTCATGACGAACCCGATGCACGGCCTGACCGTGCTGCTCACCGCCGCCGCAGCCCTCACCGCCGCCCCGCAGGCCGCCTTCGCCGCCTCGCAGCACCCTCCCCGCGGCTGCGCCAGTAAGGAGGTAGCCTCCGGCGACTACTCCGCCAGGGTCACCATCTGCCTCACCGAAGCGTGGAAGACCCACGTCTTCGGCGAGCGCACCCTGGAGCCGACCGACACCCTCACCCTGGAGTGCTGGCACGGCGTCGTCCTGTGGTCCAACTCCGACTGCTCGATGAGCTCGAAGCTGTCGCTGCTGAAGGACGGCGTCAACGCCTGGACCGAGCCGCGCAGCAACAGGGTCCACATCGCCCGCTCCGGCAACACCAGCACCTACACCGACTACTACGCCTGCCGTGGGCCCGGCGCGTACGAACTCCGCTTCGAAGGCGCGACGGTCCACGTCACGCCGCATTCCAGCAGCGCGAGCCTGACCGTCCCGGCCTTCTCCGTGAAGGCGCGCGGCTGCGTCTGACGCCGGGCGCTCAGCTCGTGGCGCCCCAGGTGAGGGAGAGGCCGGTGGCGGCGCGTTCGGTGCGGATCTCCATCATGCTGCCGAGGATGGTGGCGTGGTCGGACACCACGGGCGTGGCGTCGAGCGCGTACGTGATCCGCGTGCTGACGAGCACCGGGCCGCCCGGCGCCTCGTGCAGGTGCCGGGCGGCGGCCGCGTCGAGCAGCCCCGGCCGGACCACCTCCGACGCCCGGGCGACCGCCACCCCCGCGTCGGCGAGCGCCGTGTAGAGGGAGACGGCCGTGAAGTCGCGGTCGCGGATCGCGTCGGCCACCGGCCGGCGGACCCAGGACACCTGGTGCACGGCGGGCCGCCCGGCGAACTCGCGGACCCGCTCCAGCCGCAGGGCGCTGTCGCCCGGACGCAGCCGCAGCTCGGCGGCGATCCCGGCGGGGGCCTTGCGCACGGCCCGCCCGATCACCTCGGTGCGCACGTCATGGCCCTGCCCGCGCAGGTCGTCGGCCAGGCTGCGGAGCGAGTCGAGCTGGTAGGCCAGGTGGGGCGGGGCGACGAAGGTGCCCTTGCCGGGCCGCTGGACGATCAGCCGCTCGTCGCTGAGCTCGCGCAGCGCGTGGCGCAGGGTCATGAGGGTCACCCCGTAGGAGGCGCTCAGCTCCCGTTGCGGCGGCAGCGCCTCCCCTGGGGCGTAATGTCCCGACCGGATCTTCGTGGCGAGGTCGGCGGCGATGGCGCGGTATCTCGCCTCGTGCCCGGCGTCGGGGGTCATCGTGGTCGGTCACACTCCTGGTCGAGGGCTTGCCGCAGGGTCATGAGGAAGGACTGCAGGTCGTCCGGTCCGGCCCCGTCGAGCACCCGTCGCATGACCGCGGCGCCGACCACGACGCCATCGGCGTGCCGGCGGGCCTCGCGTGCCTGGTCCGGGGTGGAGATGCCGAATCCTAGCAAGACCGGCAGGTCGGTGACGTGCCTGATCCGTCCGGTGAGCTCCGCCGCCGAGGCGGCGAGCGCGGTCCGCTCGCCGGTGGTGCCCATCACCGACACCGCGTACACGAATCCGCGGCTGTGACGGGCGATCTCCGCCAGCCGCTCCCGCGGCGTGGACGGCGAGGCCAGCAGGGCCGGCTCGATCCCGGCGGCGGCGGCGACGTCCGTCAGCTCGTCGGCCTCGTGCACCGGCAGGTCGGGCACGATCAGGCCGCTCACCCCGGCCCGGCGCAGCGCCTCGCAGAAGGCCCGGGGGCCGTCGTGCAGCACCAGGTTGTAGTAGGTGCTGACGACGAGCGGCACGCCCAGGTCCGGCAGCCCGGACAGGTCGGCGAGGATGCGGCGGGTGCTCGCCCCCCGGTCGAGCGCCGCCTGGCTGGCCTGCTGGATGGTGACGCCGTCCAGCGTGGGGTCGGAGAAGGGCAGGCCGACCTCGATCGCGTCCGCCCCGGCGGCGGCGAACGCCCGCAGGTAGCCGGTCCAGCCGGGCGTGATCCCGGCGGTGACGTACGGCATGAGCAGGCCGCGGCCGGCGTCCCGGCGAGCGCGCAGGTGGCGTTCGACCGCGCCGGCGGTCAGGGCGGAGTTCGTCACAGCAGCTCCTTCAGCGTCGAGACGTCCTTGTCGCCCCGGCCGGACAACGTCATGAGCACCGTCGATCCCGCGGCCAGCTCTCCGTCGCCGGCCGCGCGGATCACCCAGGCGAGGGCGTGGGCCGATTCGAGCGCGGGGACGATGCCCTCGGTGCGCGCCAGCCGTACGGCCGCGGCGATCGCCTCGTCGTCGGTCACCGTCACGTAGCGGGCCCGGCCGAGGTCGCGCAGGTGGGCGTGCTCCGGGCCGACGCCCGGGTAGTCGAGCCCGGCGGCCACGGAGTGCGCCTCGACGATCTGCCCGTCGTCGTCCTGCAGGAACAGCGAGCGGGAGCCGTGCAGGACGCCGAGCCGGCCGCGGGCCGCCCCCGCTCCGCCCTCGGCCTCGACGCCGACCAGCCGTGCCGGGGTGTCGGCGAACCCGGCGAACGTGCCGGCCGCGTTGGAGCCGCCGCCGACGCACGCGACCACGTGGTCCGGCACGCCGGTCCGCAGCTCGGCGGCGCACTGCGCGCGGGCCTCGTCGCCGATGACCCGCTGGAACTCCCTGACCAGCCACGGGTACGGATCCGGCCCGACGACCGAGCCGATGCAGTAGTGGGAGTCGGCGGTCGCGCCCACCCAGTGCCGCATGGCCTCGCTGGTGGCGTCCTTGAGCGTGCGGCTGCCCGTGGTCACCGGGACGACCTCGGCGCCGAGCATGCGCATGCGGAAGACGTTCAGCGCCTGTCGCTCGATGTCGCGCTCGCCCATGAAGACCGTGGCCTCCAGCCCGAGCAGCGCGGCGGCGGTCGCGGTGGCCACGCCGTGCTGGCCCGCGCCGGTCTCGGCGATCAGCCTGCGCCGTCCCATCCGGGTGGCCAGCAGGGCCTGGCCCAGCACGTTGTTGATCTTGTGGGATCCGGTGTGGGTGAGGTCCTCGCGTTTGAGGTAGAGCTCCACGCCCAGCGCCTCCGACAGCCGGCGGGCCGGCGTGAGCGGGGTCGGCCGCCCGGCGTGCACGGCGAGCAGCCGCGCCAGGGCGCCGCGGAACCCCGGATCGGCCCACGCCTCCCGGAACGCCTCGTCCACCTCGCGGCAGGCCTCCACGAGGGATTCCGGGGCGTACCGTCCGCCGTACTCGCCGAACCGGCCCCGCGTCAGGGGCTCGCCCATCGTCCCGGCCGGCGTGGCCGGCTCCCGCCAGGGCAGCACGTTTCGCATGCCATACTCCCGTCGTTATAGAACTCTCGAAAGAGTTCTATAACAGTGAGTGTGACATGGACGGCGCGGGCCCGCCACTGCCGCCTCAGTCGTGGGACGGTCCCGGTGCCGGCTTGGTCTTCGTGCCGACGCCGCCGAACAGCGCGAGGCCGCTGATGACCACCCGCGGCGCCCCCCGCCTGGCGCGGACCGCACTCCTGTCGAACGCGCCGAACAGGCCGAACCCCTTGACCTCGACCTCCACGTCGTCGGGCACGATCACCTCCGTGTACCCCCACAGGGCGAAGGCGCGCACCCGGATCTCCTGGCTCGCGAAGCGGGCGTCGCGCAGGTCGATCTCGCCGCCGCCGAACATCGACAACGACGTGAACGCCCGCGGCGCGACCCAGCGCCCCTTGCGGCTGAACCAGCCGAACACGCTGAAGGCGAAGCGGGAGCCGGGCTCCTCCGCCACCACCAGCGAGTCGGCGCGTGTCGGCTCGGGCAGGCCGCGGCCCGCGTGCGCGAGCTCGCCACGGGTCCGGGCCCCGTAGATCTCGTTCAGCCGCTGGTCCAGCTCGGCCAGCTCGATCCGGCCCGCGGCGGCGGCGTCCTGGAGCCGCCGGGCCGCCCGCTCACGCTCCTCGTCGGAGGGGCGGGTCTGGCGGTCGGGGAAGGGGGTGGCGTGCTCGGCCATGCTCTCGGTCCTGTCTGCGGAATCAGCGGGCAGGACCATCTTATTCTCCAACTGGAGAACAAGTCAGCCGGACTCCTCCCTGCCGGACTCCTCCACCCCGGACTCCTCCACCATGTGGGCGCCCATCATCCGCGCGAGCTGGACGCGGAACTCCGCCGCGTGCGCCGGGTCGTCGGGGTCGTGACCCAGGCCCGCCAGCCACGACCGGCCGCCGATGGCGAAGCCGTACGCGGCCGAGAGCCCGATCAGCACCACCGCCTCGATCCGCGCCCTGCCCGGCACGGGCCGGCCCCCGAGCGCGTCCCTGATCCCGGTCTCCATCGTGTCGACCAGCTCCACCAGCGCCGGCCGTGTGGCGCCCCGGTAGTCGGCGTGCATCTCCGCCCAGACGAACAGGCGCAGGTAGCGCTCGTCCGCCAGCGTGTCGAAGACCACGTCCATGATGTCCGCCGCCAGCGGCACGCCGCCCTCGGCGCGGATGCGCTCGCGTACCCGCGCCTCGATGCGGTCGTTCTCGACGCGCAGCACCTCCCTGACCAGGGCGGCATAGCTGCCGAAATAGTGGGACACAAGCCCGTGGGCGACCCCGGCGGCCTCGGCGATCTGCCGCAGGCTCACGTTGTCCGGGCCCCGCTGCCTGATCAGCTCGGCCGCCGCCGCCAGCAGCTCGGCGCGTGACTCCGCAGGGTCGCGCCTGCGTCTCGGTGCCATGACCGGCAGTTTAGGCCGCGCGGCAGGGCCGTCCCGTCTCCAGCTCGCGTCAGCGTTCGGGCAGGGTCACCGGCGAGGGGTGAACTGGTTCAGGTCGTAGATGCCGAGCGTCTTCTCGATGTCGGCGACCTGTCCGACGACGCCGGTGAAGCCGGCCGGGCCGAAGCGGCGGTGCTCCTCGTCCTCGAAGGTCTCGGCCAGCTCGCTGAACTCCTTGGGCGGGATGACCTCGCGCATGGCGGGGAAGACCACGGTGTCCTCGCGGGCCTCGTGGGGCTCGTACATGCGGACGAACGCCGCCAGGTCGGCGGCGAGGTCGCGACGGGCCCGCTGGGGGACGGCTCTGGCGGTGACGTCCAGGACGCGGCCGGTCAGCACGCGGCCGCGCTGGTGCTGCCGGACCAGGACGGGGACGGTGTCGGTCAGCTTGCCTGCCTTGACCAGGCGAGGGAAGACGTAGCGTTCTTCGAGCTCCTCGTGGTACTCCTCGATGAACGTACGGATGATGCCGGCCCCGGCGTGCAGGGGCCGGATCGGCACCGGCTCGCCCGCGCCGATCCGCCGGATGCCCTCGCGGTAGATCAGCAGGACGCGTTTGAGCACGCCGTGCTCGCGCATGAGGTCTTCCGGCGGCGTGACCGGCACCTCTTGTCCGGCCTGTTTCCCGAGGGTGGCGGGGGTGGAGGTGGCGCACGCGGCCGGCACCACCGCGCCGCAGGCCAGGGCGACGGGCAGGCCGAGCACGTTGCGGCGGCGCACGTCCGGTGCCGCGCGGTCGTCCCGTGCTTCGTCGCTCATCATCCGTCCCCGATCCCCCGCCTGTCCGCGTCGCCTCAGATGCCTGCCCGGTCGCCGGTGATCCGACGCGGCGACGGAGGTAATGCTTCCCCCTGGCCGGGCGCGGTCGCTTCACGCCGAGCGTGCGGTCATCGCCCGGCGCAGGCCGTACGCGGCCGCGCCGGCGGCCAGCACCGCGGCCCCGGCGATCACCGAGGAGAGCGGCAGCGCGAAGGCCAGGACCAGGCAGCCGGCCAGGCCGACCGCGGGGATCGGCCGAGCCGGGCGGCCCTCGGCGCGGGTGAGGGTCCACGCGCTCGCATTGGCGACGGCGTAGTAGACCAGCACGCCGAAGGAGGAGAAGCCGATCGCGCCGCGCAGGTCCGCCGTGGCGGCCAGGACCGCCACGACCGCGCCGACGACCAGCTCGGCGCGGTGCGGGACCTTGAAGCGGGGGTGGACGGCGGCCAGCGCGTGCGGCAGGTGCCGGTCGCGGGCCATGGCCAGCGTGGTACGCGACACGCCCAGGATCAGCGCCAGCAGCGAACCGGTCGCGGCCACCGCGGCGCCCGCGCCGACCACCGGCGCGAGGGCGGGCAGCCCGGCGGCGCGGACGGCCTCGGCCAGCGGGGCGGTCGCCACGCCCAGGCCGGCGCCGCCCAGCACGGACAGGACCGCCACCGCGACTCCCACGTAGACCACGAGGGTCAGGCCGAGCGCGAGCGGAACGGCCCGGGGGATGGTCCGGGCCGGGTCGCGCACCTCCTCGCCCAGCGTGGCGATGCGGGCGTAGCCGGCGAAGGCGAAGAACAGCAGACCCGCCGCCTCCAGGACCCCGCCGACGCCGGCGTCCGAGGTCACGTCGAGGCGGGCGGCGTCCGCGGCGCCGGAGGTCAGGCAGGCCAGCACGACGGCGGCCAGCACGACCATCACCACGACGACGATCCCCCTGGTCAGCCAGACGGTCTTGTGCATCCCCGCGTAGTTGACCGCGGTGAGCGCCACCACGGCGGCCACCGCGACCGCGTGCGCCTGCTCGGGCCACAGGTAGGCGCCCACGGTCAGCGCCATCGCCGCGCACGAGGCGGTCTTGCCGACCACGAAACCCCATCCGGCCAGGTAGCCCCAGAAGTCCCCGAGGCGCTCGCGCCCGTAGACGTAGGTGCCGCCGGAGGTGGGATAGCGGGCGGCCAGCCGGGCCGAGGAGGTGGCGTTGCAGTAGGCGACCAGCGCGGCCAGCGCCAGCCCGAGCAGCAGCCCCGAGCCGGCCGCGCGCGCCGCCGGAGCGAAGGCGGCGAAGACCCCGGCGCCGATCATGGAGCCCAGCCCGATGACGACGGCGTCGGTCAGGCCGAGGCGCCGCTCCAACCGGTCCTTACCGGCGGACGTGCCCGCCACGGTGACCTCCCGTTTCCCCGGACCCACGATACTGTCGCCGTTCTGCCGCGTTCAGGAGGCGGGCTGGAACAGCTCGACCAGGTTGCCGGCGGGGTCGGCGAGCAGGATCTGGCGGCCGCCGGGGCCGGTGACCACGTCGCTGCGGAACGGCAGGCCCGCCTCGCGCAGCCGGGCGACCTCGGCGTCCAGGTCGCCCACGACGAGGTGGATGCGGTTGCGGCCGGCGCCGGCGTCCTGGGCGGGGGTGGCGCGGGCGCCGGAGCTGGCAGGGCCGGACAGCAGCAGCCGCAGCGGTCCGCGTACCACGTCGGCGAAGGCGGGCGCGGCGTCGAAGTTGACGGTGAAGCCGAGGTGGGCGGTGTAGAAGTCGACGGCCGCGCGGACGTCGTCGACGATGTAGCGGACGCTGGCGACCTGGTCGGCTGCGGTCATGGCCGGACCTCCTGGCGTGGGACGGGGAAGAGGACGGGTTGCAGGTGCCGGACGCGGGTGTCGATCTCGGCGGCGGTGCGATCGAAGGCGGGGTAGCCGTCCTGGTCGGCGGCCGGGTCGGGGATGCTCCAGTGCAGGCGTCGCGGGTGGCCGCCGAAGTCGGGGCAGACCTCGCGGACCTTGTCGCACAGGCTGATCACGTAGTCGAAGCGGCGGCCGGTCAGCGTGTCCAGGCCCCGTGGGCGCCGGTCGGCGACGTCGATGTCGTACCGGCGGCGCAGCACGCGTACGGCGTCGGGGTGCAGGCGGTCCTTGGGGTGGCTGCCGGCGCTGGTCACCTCGGCGCGGCCGCCGGTGCGGTGGCGCAGCAGGGCCTCGGCGACGGGTGAGCGGGCGCTGTTGCCGGTGCACAGGAACAGCACGGCGGGCGCCCCCGCCGAAGCGCCGGCCGCGCCGGGGGTCTCGGCGGTCCCGGCGGTCTCGGCGGGAGACGGCCGCAGCGCGGGATGCAGGGCGGCGCCGGCGGCGGCCAGCGCGTCCGCGCAGCGCTCCAGGTCCAGGTGGTAGTAGCTGTCGCGGCCGTCGAAGCTGCTGCGGCGGGCGGTGACCAGCCCGGCCGAGCGCAGCAGCCGCAGGTGGTAGGAGACCAGGTTCTGCGGCTCGCCGACGAGGGCGACGAGCTCGCGCACGCGCAGGTCGCCGTGCGCCAGCTCGCTCAGCAGCCGCCAGCGCACCTCATGGGCGGCCAGCCGCACGAACGGCGGCGGTACGGCCCGGCCGGACAGCTCCATGCTCCGCACAATACATCAAACCTGCTTGATGTATTCGGCTGAGGTGCGGCGGACGCGGGCCATCACCAGCCCGCCGAGGATCATGGCGACCGGCCCGACCACCAGGCACACCCAGCCCCCGACGATGCCGTAGCCCGTGCCGGGGCCACCCTCGGCGGCGGCCACGACCAGCGCGCCGACGACCGTGCCGGCCAGTCCCGCCGCCAGGGCCACGATCGCCCCCCTTCTCCTGGTGACGGGGCGGCTTGAGCGGCGGGCCAGCGCCAGGGCGCCGATGACGACGCCGGCCAGCCCCAGCGCTATGCCCACCATGGACCAGAGGCGCCCGGTGGTCATGGCGTAGGCGTCGACGGGCTGGGCCAGAACGTTCGTGGTCGCCAGCAGGTGAGGGACGGACATCGGGATTCCTTTCGACGGGGGTGACGGCCTCGATCGTCGCGCCGTCGCGGCGCCCCCGGCCTCCGCCTGCGGTCGGCGACGGCTACGTAGTTCCGCGTAGCCGGCTCGTCCCTCGCTACGCCCGTCGTCGTAGGCGGCCGCGCGTCTGGGCGGAGGGCGCTCGACGTGGAGGAACCGTAGGATCGCGGCATGAAACACCGCGTGGCGTCGTTGCGCCTGCCGATGCCGGCGCAGGAGGTGCTGCTCGCGCTCTTCGTCACCGTGATGCAGGTTCAGGGCACGATGGTGCGCAATGCCGGCGAGGTGGTCCAGCGTCCCCTCACCGACCTGGGCGACCTCGGCTATGTCCTGCTGATCGTGAGCGGCCTGGCCGTCGCCGTGCGCCGCCGGTGGCCGGTGCCGGTGTTCCTCGTCACCGCGTTCGCCAGCCTGGCGTACTACACCCTCGACTTCCCCGACGGGCCCGGCTGGCTCGGGCTCTTCGTCGCCCTCTACACGGTCGCCGCCTACGGCGACGGGCGCAGGTCGCTGGTGATCGCCGGCGTGGGCATCTCGGTGCTCGCCGCCTGCTGGCTGGTCGCCGCGGCCGACGTCGAGCCGGGCGCCGCCATCGGCTGGGTGTACTTCAGGATCGGCGCGTCGGTCATGAGCGCGGCGCTCGGCGAGTCCGTACGGACCAGGCACGTCATCGCGGCCGAGGCCCAGAAACGCGCCGAGCTGGCCGAACGCACCCGCGAGGAGGAGGCGCGGGCGCGCGTGGACGCCGAACGGCTGCGGATCGCCCGCGAGGTCCACGACACCGTCGCGCACGCCATAGCGATCATCAACGTCCAGTCCGGCGTCACCGCGCACGTGCTCGACAAGCGGCCCGAGGTGGCCCGCGAGGCGCTGCGCGCCATCGAGCAGACCAGTTCCCGCGCGCTGCGGGAGATGCGGGCGATCCTCGGGGTGCTCAGGGACGACGACGACGGCGAGCGGGTGCCGTACCCCGGGCTGGGGCAGATCGGCGAGCTGACCGCCAAGGCGCGGGAAGCCGGGCTCGACGTCGAGGTCGAGGAGAGCGCGCCCGGCGCGCCGTTGCCCAGCGCGGTGGGAGGCGCGGCCTACCGGATCGTCCAGGAGTCGATCACGAACGTGGTCCGCCACGTCGGGCCGACCCGCGTGACGGTGGCGCTCAGGCCGGGGATCGAGGACCTGGAGATCCGCGTGACCGACGAGGGCCGCCGGGCCGCCCCGGAGCAGCGTCCCAGGGGGCCGGTCAGGCCCGGCCGAGGGATCGTCGGCATGCGCGAGCGCTGTCAGCTGCTCGGCGGGGAGCTCGACGCGGGGCCGACCCCGGACGGCGGGTTCGAGGTCAGGGCACGACTGCCCCTCGCTCCGACCGGGCCGAGCCTGTGACCGCGGCCGGCCCGCCGCCGGACGGCGCGTCGATCAGGGTGCTGCTCGCCGACGACGAGGGTCTCGTGCGGTCGGGGTTCAAGGTCCTGCTCGACCTGGAGGACGGCATCACGGTGGTGGGGGAGGCGACCGACGGCGCCGAGGCCGTCGAACGGGCCCGCGCCACCCGCCCCGACGTCGTCCTCATGGACATCCGCATGCCCAGGGTGGACGGGATCCAGGCCACCGCCCAGATCGCCCGGACGCGCGGGCTGGAGCGGGTCCGCGTCCTCATCCTCACCACCTACGACACCGACGAGTACGTCTTCGACGCCCTCCAGGCCGGCGCCAGCGGCTTCCTGCTGAAGGACGCGGGACCGGCCGAGCTCCTGCACGCCATCCGGGTGATCGCCGCCGGGGACGCGCTGCTCGCGCCGCGGATCACCCGGCGGCTCATCGGCCAGTTCACCGCGCGCCGTACGGCCGCCCGGGCCGCGGAGGACCGGCTCGCGGTGCTGACCGAGCGCGAGCGCGAGGTGCTGGCCCTGGTGGGGCAGGGCCTGAGCAACCAGGAGATCGGGGCCGAGCTGTTCCTCAGCCCGGCCACCGCGCGCACCCATGTCAGCCGGGCGATGGCGAAGCTGGGCGCGCGCGACCGCGCCCAGCTGGTCGTCATCGCCTACCGGACAGGGCTGATCAGCCCTTGACCCTGGTTCAGGAGTTCCTGGCGTCCTCCAGGACGCGGGCGGCCTCGCGTTCGTACGAGCGGCGGGAGGCCAGCACCACGAGCCCGCCGAGGATCATGGGCACGATCAGCGCGTACATGGCGGCGAGGAGTGAGCCGGTCGCGTCCGAGGCGATGCCCACGATGAGCGGGCCGAAGGCGGCGCCGATCGTCAGCAGGACCTGCAGGACGGCGAAGCCGACGCCCCGCGACGAGGCGGCCACGACGTCGGCGATGCACGCCGTGCAGGTGGGGATCGCGGTGGAGGAGATCGTGACGGCCAGCAGGAGGAGGATCACCAGGGCCGCGGACGAGTCGGTGATCAGGGCGACGCCGAGGACGATCGAGCCGGCGGTGATGCCGGTGCCGCCGACGAGCAGCCGGCCGCCGGGGACCCGGCCGTGCAGCCGCTTGCCGAGGCGGGTGCCGATCACGGTTCCGGCCAGGACGCCCACGATGGTGATGCCGCCGCTGAGGCTGCCGGCGGCGCCGACCTCCATGCCGAACCCGCGGACCATGAGCGAGGGCAGCCAGAAGTAGACGCCCCCGAGGCCGAGGGTCAGGATCATCACCCCGAGGGAGACGAGGACCAGGGTGCGGATGGCCAGGACCTGACGGACCTGCGGCCAGAAGGGCCGCTTCGCGGTCGCGCCGGGGGTGGGGGCGGGGTCGGCCTCGGGCGGCCCGGCCTGCGGCGGCACCAGGGCGCCGGGCGCGGGTGCGGGCGCGGAGGAGGCGCCGGCGGTGGCCATGATCCGGTCCATCTCGCCGCGCTGCGGCTCGCGCAGCCGCCACACGAGAAGGGCGGTCAGGGCTCCGGGTATCGCCATCAGCAGGAACGCGGCCCGCCAGCCGAACGCCTGGCCGATGACGCCGCCGAGCAGCGTGCCGACGCCGCCCAGGTACGTGGTCATCCGCGTCCAGCCGTACACCTGCATGCGGGTCGCGGCGGGGTAGTAGTCGGCGAGCAGGCTGCCGACGGCGGGGTTGTCGATGTTCTCGGCGGCGGCGAGCAGCACCCGCGTGAAGTAGAAGAAGGCGAAGCCGGCGGCCAGGCCGGAGCCCAGGGTGGCCAGGGCCCAGACGAGGACCACCACCGCGATGATCTTCGTACGGCTGTGCCGGTCGGCGAGGTAGCCGGCCGGCAGCGCGACGAGCGCGGCGGCCAGGGCGGCGGCGGTCGGGATCGATCCGGCGGCGGTGTCGCTGAAACCCCATTCCTCCTGGATGAGGGGCAGCACGCCGGACATCAGGTTGGCTTCGATGCGGTCGACCATTCCCACGATGAACAGCACCACGAACGGTCCCCATCCGAAGGGATTGGGATCGGTCGCGCTGATGCCGCCCGGTGGCGGGGACCCGAGTCGGCGACGTTCGCGGGCGACGGCCTTCACCATGTCTTTCTCCTCCGCGCTAGGTGCTCCCGCGTGGGGTGGTACGGCGGCACGGGAGCGCAGAACGCTGTTCTAAAACAGGGTTCTAGGAAGAGAGTGTCGTACATCACACCGTGTTTCGCCAGTGTCTCCTGGGACCCGTAGTCTGGCCCCCTGTTCCCGCGCCACTTTCCGCGCCGCTGAAGGGGCTGCCGATGATCACCGACCCGACGATTCTCCGGATCGGCCAAGGGGTGGAGTTACATCACCACCAAGGTCAGCGCGAAGCCGCTCGTGACCTGTTCGCCGAGATCTGGGAGGACATCGGCGGCGAGGAGGGCGACCCGCTGCACATCTGCGTCCTCGCCCACGCCATGGCCGACGTGCAGGACGACGTGCACGAGGAGCTCATGTGGGACCTGCGGGCGCTCGCCGCCGTCGGCCAGGTCACGGACGAGCGCCTGGCGGGGGCCGGGGTCGCGCTCTCGGTGGCCGGCCTGTACCCGTCGCTGCACCTCAACCTCACCGAGTGCTACCGCAAGCTGGGCGATCTCGACCGTGCCCGCGAGCACCTGCGGCAGGCCCGGGCCGAGATCGGCAGGCTCGGCGACGACGACTACGGGCGGCTCATCAGGGGCGGCCTGGAGCGGCTGGAACAGCAGCTGGGCGAGGCCGACGACCGGGCCGCTCCGCCCTGCCCGCCCTGAGCTCCAGGTGGGAGCCGGTGAACCTGGCCCGCACGCGCCGGTCATGGGTGACGATGACGAGGGCTGCCAGCAGGAGGGGGTCTTCGATCCTCCGTAGCGATCTTGATTGGGTGAGGCCGCCTACCGCTCCAGGTGCACGATCAGACCGGTGTCCTTGCTCAGCCAGAGCTTGTCGCCCCCGGCAAGCACGGAGTAGGTGACCTTGCCGCCGTCGGCGCCGATGACGGTCATGTCGGCGCGCTCCAGACAACAGTCGTCGGCGTCGCTGGTGGGCCCGAAGTAGACGACTCAGCTGACAGGCGCGTTCAAGTGCTGCTGGACGACCGCGGCTATGTCACCCTGCTCAAGCTCTGTCTGGCCCGCGCCGGCTACACCGCCGGACCGCTGTTTCACGCCGGCATCGACGGCGCTGGCGGGTCGCTGTCCTACGACGCCGCTCACCACCGCTGGCAACGCTACTGCGCCACAGCCGGGGTCGATCTCGATGTCTCGCCTCGGCCACGCCTGCACCGACCCAGCCCAGCTGTACGCGCTGCTGGACGACAAGGTCGCCGACGCCGAGATTCGTGCCACCCGGCGGCGCCGTGACGGAGTGGCGCGCTGATCACACGGCAGAGGGCGGGCAGGTGGGGTCGTCGGTCCGACCGCGCGGTCGGGGTGGCGTGGCCCAGGGTCAGCCGATCCAGCCGTTGCCGATCTTCACCGGTTGCTGGCTGCTGTAGCCGCGTTTGCTCTCGCCGGGGTAGAGCCACAGGTCCCAGGTGTCGTAGTTGATGGCGATGACGTCCTGATGGCCGTCGGCGTCCCAGTCGGCGACGCTCGCGACGAGATACCGCTGCCAGCCGTTGCCGATCTGGACCCGGGGTTGGCTGCTGAAACCCCGGATGCTTTCACCGGGGTAGAGGATCAGCAGATCGTTTCCGGTGCCGTTGCCGATGACGTCCTGGTGGCCGTCGGCGTCCCAGTCGGCCACCCAGCGGATGTAGGTGAGGCGGCCGGCCATGACGACTCCCACCATTGGCTGACTGCTGTAGCCGCGCTTGCTCTCGCCGGGGTAGAGCCGCAGCCCGCCGCCTTGGTACTGCGCCAGGATGTCCTGGTGGCCGTCGCCGTCCCAGTCCGCCAGGCCACGGATGTGGTACCCGTCCCATCCATTGCCGATCACCACCGGTTGCTGACTGCTGTAGCCGCGCTTGCTCTCGCCCGGGTAGAGCCACAGCAGGCCGGTGCTGCGCTGGATGGCGAGGATGTCCTGGTGGCCGTCGCCGTCCCAGTCGGTCATGCCGCGGACGTAGAAATCGTTCCAGCCGTTGCCGATCCTCACCCGCGGCTGGAAGCTGTAGCCGCGCCTGCTCTCGCCCGGATAGAGCCATAAGTAGCCGGTGCTGCTGTCGATGGCGAGGATGTCCTGGTGGCCGTCGCCGTCCCAGTCCGTCACGCCTCTCAGGGAGATCGTGGGAGTCGCGGTCGCGTGCGCGGGCGTGGTGGACGCCAGCGCGACGACTGTCGCGAGGAGGATCTTTGCGGCACGACGGGCTTTCGATGGGCGTTGAGCTGATCGCGGCACGTGTTCCTCTTTCTGTGCTGGAGCGACGGGTCTGCGCCGAGGATCGCATTCGCCGTTCCAGGTGTCGAGCGGCAGGGGCTGCTCACGTGTCGCGGCGGCGGCTCCGGGCGAGCAGGTGCTCGCCGACTTCGACGTAGTCGGAGAACAGGCCGATCACGTCGCGGAGCCGCTCCCGTGCCGGGCCGGGCTCGACCAGGCCCTCGCCGTAGCGCAGGGCGGCGATCAGGGTCCCGGCCCGGGCGTGGCCGGCCGCCGGCAGCGACTCGATCCCGGCGGTGGCCTCGACGAGCAGCCTGCGGCTGCCGGGCTGCGGGATCTCCTGGGCCAGGCCCCAGGAGTCGAGCTGCCGCACCGCTGCCGTCCTGGTGCTCTTCCTGTCCACCAGAGGCCAGCGCAATCACCGAGGCCGACATCGGAGACCTCGGCCACACCGAGGGCTACGACGTGCTGTGGGTGCGTCGCAAGGGTGGCAAGCACCAGCCGCTCCGGCTGTTATCCGGGGTTTTAAGGCAAGTAGGGCCGGCCACCGCACACCTCCGGGCACTGGTCGTACTCGGAGCATCGCGCGGTGGCCGTTTCCGTCAAGAGGGGGTCGGCGCGGCTCTCCAACCGGCCGCCACATGACGCAGTGATGGTCATGATGGTGCTGGGGATGTCGAGCTGGATCCGGCGCCACCGCCCGCGCGGGACGATGGCGGCGGTGCCGGCCGTCAGTCTGATCTCCTCCTCTACTTCCCCCTGCCGTCCCGGTCGTTCTGGACGCAGGTAGAGGCGGATCTTGCCGATGACGCAGGACACGATCTCGTCGGACTCGGTGTTCACGTGCCAGTGGTCGGCGTGGACGTCGGAGCCGGTCCTGGCGTGGAACGCCTTCAGGTGCCAGCCATCGCGCCCGGCGTCCGCCGGCCGGGCACCGGCGTGGATCCTGCCGCCCCGGGACAGGTGGATGCCGGACGCGGAGAGCTCGATCGGGGTCACGGTCATGGGGTTTCGGCGGTGGCGGTCAGGACCGCGCGGCCGAGGAGGTGGCCGGTGATGGTGAAGCCGAGGTAGGCGGGCGTGGCACCGGCCGGGACGCCGATGGCCTCGGTGTCGAGGGCGTGCACCACGACGAAGTAGCGGTGCGGGCCGTGCCCCGCCGGCGGGGCCGCGCCGAGGTAACGCGCCACTCGGGCGTCGTTGGGCAGCTGGTAGGCGCCGTCGGGGAGGCCGGAGCCGGTGTCGTCGCCCGCGCCTTCGGGCAGCTCAGTGACGGTGGCGGGGATGTCGGCCACGGCCCAGTGCCAGAACCCGGAGCCGGTCGGCGCGTCCGGGTCGTACACCGTGACGGCGTAGCTCTTCGTCCCCTCGGGGGCGCCGTTCCACGACAGCTGTGGCGAGATGTCCTTGCCTCCCGGGAGGCTTGCGGACATCTGTTCGGCGGGCCAGGGGGCACCGTCGGCCAGCGTGGTGCTGGTGAGGGTGAAGGAGGGCACCTGGGGCAGGCGGGCAAAGGGGTTGTTCATGTCTGGTCCTTCGAACAGGTGGTGAGGGTGTCGGCCGATGGGTCGGCAGACGTGGGCGGCGCCATCGGGGGACGCCGTTCACGCATCATCGACTGTAACACGAATAATCGATTATTTTGCGGATGGTCTATCCTGAGGACATGCCGCAGACGGTCGACCCCTCGACGAAACAGATGCTCTCCGAGCGTGTGCACGCCCGGCTTCAGGAAGCGATCATGAGAGGCGAGTACGCCCCCGGTGAGGCGCTCAAGCCGCAGCAACTGGCCCAGCAGCATCAGGTCAGCCTGGCCGTCGTACGTGAGGCCCTGGTGCGACTGGTGGGCGAGGGCATCGCGGTACGGTTGCCCAACCGCGGCTTCGCCGTGCCCGACTTCTCCGACCGGCGGTGGCAACAGATCGCCGAGGCCCGCCGTACGATCGAGCCGGTCATGCTGCGCCTGGCGATCGAGCGCGGCGACCTCGACTGGGAGGCGCGGGTGCGCGCGGCCCACCACCGCCTGACCCGCACACCGCCGTACGAGCCGGAGGAAGGCGAGTACTACACCAGCGCGTGGTCGGAGGCACACCGCGTCTTCCACCGGACCCTGCTGGACGGGTGCGGCAACCCCGTGCTGCTGGACACCTTCGACAGGCTATGGACGGCCGGCGAGCTGGCCCGCCGCTGGTCGGCGCAGCGCACACCCGACCGGGATGGCGCCGCGGAGCACCGCCGCCTGGAGGAAGCGGCACTGGCCCGTGACGCCGACACCGCCACCGAGGTACTGACCCAGCACCTGACGCTTACCGTCGCCGCCCTCACATCCGCACCTGATCAGGTCAAGCTGCAGTCGTGACTTTCGACAGGCAGCGAGATCAACGCTGATCGATCGCTCTCCACACGTTCGAATGCCTTCACGCCGGAGCTCACCCTGCTGGGCATGCTGAGCTCCACTTGCCTGACGTGCCTGACAGACCTTCACGCTGCCCGCACCGGTGTGCCGCACCCTCACCCCGAACGGCCTGCGGCACAGCTTCATCAACCTGGCCCTGGTCGCCGGCGCGACGCTGCGCGACGTGCGCGACGCCATCGGACACGCCAGCGCCGACACCACCGGCCACTACGACCGCCACCCCGGACGCCTGGGCTGTCACCCCGCCCACCCAAGGAGCCGGTCAATTCTGCGGGTCGTGGCAGGGCCTCCCTCCGTGACCTGCAGCGAGGCCGCTCGTTTGGGCCGTGTGGCGCGATTCTTACCGGCGGGCCTCATAGCGCGCGGTGACGCCGGACAGGGCGAGCTGGGTGCCGGGCGAGGGATGACCGATGCGCATATGAGCGTCCTCCTGGTGTCGGTACGGCCGGGGGCGTGGCGGGTGCGTCAACGGCCGCTCCCCGGGGCGGGAACGGCGTGCTCGGCGTCGCGGCTGACCTGCTCCCAGGCGGCCCAGGTCGCCATCCGCTGCCGGGAGAGGTCGAAGGCCAGGTCGTACACCATGCTGCCGAGCAGCAGCCGCAGCGGCGGGTCGTCGCTGTCGACCAGCTTCAGCAGCGCCTCGGCGGCCAGGCGCGGCTCGCTGTCGACCGAGCCTTCGGCCCACTGCTTCTCCAGCTCGGCGCGCAAGGATGCGTACTCCTCCTTCGGCGTGGCCATGGTCATGCTGGTGTAGAGGTCGGTCCAGTAGCCGCCGGGCTGGACGATGCTGAGCTTGACGCCGAACGGCGCGGCCTCCATCGCCAGCGACTCGCTCATGCCCTCCAGCGCGAACTTGCTCGCGCTGTACATGCCGGTGCTGGGGAAGCCGCCGAGCGCGGCGATGCTGGAGACCTGCACGATGTGGCCGGACCGCTGGGCGCGCAGGTGCGGCAGGACGGCCTGGCAGACCCACATCGCGCCGAAGAAGTTGACGTCGAGCTGGGCGCGGGCCTCGGCCTCGGTGAACTCCTCGATCATGCCCAAGGACATGGTGCCGGCGTTGTTGACCACGATGTCGAGCCGGCCGAAGTGCTCGGCGGCGGTGTCCACGGCGGCGAACACGGCGGCGCGGTCGGTCACGTCCAGGGGGAGGACGAGCAGGCGGTCGGCGTACTGGCTGGGGAAGTCCTCCGGGGTGACGGTGCGGGCGGCGGCGGCCACCCGGTCGCCGCGCTCCAGCGCGGCCAGGGCGAACGCGCGGCCGAGGCCGCGACCGGCGCCGGTGATGAACCAGGTGCGGGGGGCGGCGGTTTCCGGGGTGCGCATACGCGATCTCCGATCGGTCGGTGCTTAGCGACACGAGACGGTTCGTCTCGTGTCGATGCTGTGAAAGTACCGGCTCTCCTTCGTCAGGTCAAGACGGTCCGTCTCGTCTTGTTTCGCGCCGGCCCCGTCGGCTGCGGCGTCAGGCCGGGCGCAGGACGCAGAACTCGTTGCCCTCCGGGTCGGCCAGCACCCGCCACGGGACGTCCCCCTGGCCGACGTCGGTGAGCGTCGCGCCGAGCGCCTTCAGCCGTTCCACCTCCGCCGCCTGATCCTCACCGGGGTAGGGCAGCACGTCGAGATGGACGCGCGTCCACACGCTGCCCCCGCCGGGCACGCGGATGAACTCCAGGTACGGCCCCACGCCCTTCGGCGAGCGCAGCCGCGCGAAATCGTCGCCCGCCTCATGGACGGTCCAGGCGACCGCCTCACCCCAGAACCGGGCCATGGCCCGCGGGTCGGCGCAGTTGACGACCACCGCGGCGATCGGCCCGGTGTCGCGGTAGATCTCCCGGGGCTCCAGCACGCAGAACACGTTGCCCTCCGGGTCGGCGAGGACCGTCCACGGCACGTCGCCCTGGCCCACGTCGGCGGGCGTCGCGCCGAGCTCCTTCAGCCGCGCGACCAGCTCCGCCTGATGGGCGGCGGAGGTGGTCGCCAGATCGAGGTGCGCGCGATACCTCACCGTCTCGGGGTCGGGGACGCTGACGACGTCGACGCAGACGGCGGCCGGGTCCGGCCACGTGAAGCCCACAGGCTCGACGTTGGTCACGCCGGGCCCCTCGCTCGAGACGCCCCAGCCGAGCGCCTGCGCCCAGAACCGGCCGAGCGCCGCGTCGTCCCGAGCCTTGAAATTCACCTGAACCAGTTGCAACCCCATGCCCGCCAACCCTAAGCCCGCGCCCCCTGCTCCGGCGGTCTTAGCCCGGGTCGCGGTCCTCGTGGCCCTCGCGCCGCCGACACCGTGGCGGCCTGCGCGGCCGGTCGTCGTGACCACGTTCGACACGGACGTTCCGCGCCTCAATCTGGTTTGACCTTGACGCTGCGTCAACTTCTAGCATCGGGCCCATGTCCATCACCGTTCTTGACACCTGCTCCGCCATGCGCCGGATCCTGCAGGCCCCGGCCGCGGACCGCGCCGACCTGCTGCGTTCGATGCTGGAGCCCATCAGGGGCCTGTACCGCTACTATCCCGGCGAGCTCGACCTGGTGGCGATGCACCTCCAACAGTCCGGTTTCCCGATCGACCGCGACGAGGAACGTTGCCTCGACGCGCTCGAGACCTTGGCGGCGGCCGACGCCTGGAAGCGGATGCAACGCGCCGTCGACGACGCGTTCGCCGTGCTGCGGGAGGCGACGCCGGGGCTGGAGGTCCCGGACATCGACGTGCTGTTCGTGCTCGGTGACCCGGGTGACGACCATTTCATGGGGCCCTGCAAGGGAGTGACCGGGTTCGGCGGCATCTCGGGCCAGATCCTGATCACGTTCTGGCCCTTCCCCGAGAATGTCGAGCGGCTGGAGAGCACCGCCGTCCACGAGCTGCACCACAACCTGCGGTTCGGCCCTGGCGGGGTCGTGTGGGACCCGGCGACCGTCACGGTCGGCGAGCACATCGTCTCCGAGGGCCTGGCCGACGCCCTCGCCCGTCAGCTCTACGGCGACGAGCTCGGCCACACCCGCATCGGCGTGCCGCACCTGCACGACGACGAGGTCTTCGCCAAGGTGCTCACCGGGCTCGACGTGACCGGCATGCAGAACTTCACGGCCTGGGTGCACGGCGACCCCAGCGCCGAGCGCTTCGGCCTGCCCCCGGTGGGGCTGCCGATCGGCGCCGGGTACGCCGCCGGCAGCCGGCTGGTCGACGCCTACCTGGCGGAGACGGGGCAGACGGCGGCGCAGGCCCTGTACGCCGACAGCGCGGAGATCATCGCGGCCACCCTCGGAACCAGGTGACACTGAGACGATGGAGTGGACGATCCAGGAGCTCGCGGCGAGGGCCGGCGTCACGAGCCGCACCCTGCGTCACTACGACCGCGTCGGGCTCCTGACACCGTCCCGGGTGGGCGCGAACGGCTACCGCTACTACGACGCGGCCGCGGTCGTACGGCTGCAGCGGATCCTGCTCATGCGCCGCCTCGGCATGGGCTTGCCGGCCATCGCCGAGGTCCTGGCCGACGAGGTGGACGTCCGCGACGGGCTCCACGCCCACCTCGCCGCGCTGGAGGAGGAACGTGACCGCGTCGAGCGGCAGATCCGGTCGGTGCGTGACACGCTCGACGCCCTGCGGAAGGGGGTGGAGCCGCGGTTGGACGTCCTGCTGGCGGGGTTCAACGACCGCTACGAGGACGAGGTGGTCGCACGCTGGGGCGAGCGCGCGTACCAGGTGAGCAACGACTGGTGGCACGGCAAGACCCTCGACCAGCAGCAGGCGTGGAAGCAGGACACCGAGGACCTCGTCGCGGCGTGGGTCGCCGCGGCGAAGACCGGGACCGCTCCCACGTCGGAACACGCGCAGTCGCTGGCCGCCCGGCACGTCCGGTGGCTGAGCAGGATTCCCGGCACCCCGACGGCCGAGGGCGACCGGGAGCGCTCGATCGAGATGGTGCAGTGCCTGGGGGACATGTACGTCGACGACCCGCGTTTCGCCGGCATGTACGACGACGAAGCGGGGGCGCGACTCGTCCGCGACGCCCTGCGGACGTACGCGCGGACCCGGATGTAGCCCCTGGTCGTACACCCGTGGTCCGATGCGCGGGCCGCGGACGCGTCGTTACGATTCCGGGCATGCACGTGACACCGCCCTCGCCGCCGCTGAAGCGGGTCCCGCCCGCCGCGTGGACGGTCCTCGCCTGGTGGGCGGGTCTGGTGTTCACCTTCCTCATCCGGTTCAGGCTGCCCGGCGAGTCCGGGCCCGCCAAACTGGCCGGGCCGCTCTTCTTCGAGTGGGACGGGTTGACCTGGCTGGTGGTGTCCACCGCGCTGGCGCACGTGGCCGCCGTCCTGCTGCGCCGGCGACCGCTGCCGGCGCTGGGCCTGCTGCTCGCCGCCGCGGTCTTCGCGTGTGTGCCGCTGGGGGTGGCCGAGATCCCGTTGGCGCAGTTCCTGGCGGTCGACGCCGCCCTCTACTTCATCGCGGCCGGACGCGCCCGCCGGACCGGGATCCTCGCCCTGCTCGGCGCGCTCACCGTGCTCGCCGGCTACCTGACCGTCCGGGTGCTGGCCGGCTGGCCCGCCGGCACCTCGGCGGAGCTGGCGGTGGCCATGACGGCTGTCATCGCCTGGCTGGTCGGCCACTCGGTGCGCCAGGCCCGCGAGCACGCCGAGACGCTGGCCGCCACGGCCACCGCCCAGGCCGTCGCCGCCGAACGCCTGCGCCTGTCGCGGGAGCTGCACGACACGGTCGCCCACAGCATCGGCGTCATCGCGCTGCAGGCCGGCGCCGCCCGCCGGGTCATCGACACCCAGCCGGGCCGGGCGGGCCAGGCGCTCGGGGTCATCGAGACGGTCGGCCGGGAGACGCTGTCCGGACTGCGGCGCATGCTCGGCGCCATGCGTCACGGCGAGCCGAGCCGTCCCCTCGACCCGGCGCCCGGCCTGTCGGACCTCGACCAGCTCGTGGCCACGACCACGGACGCCGGCGTCCACGTCGAGGTGCGCCGGCTGGGCGAACGCCGCCCGCTGCCGCCGGAGATCGACGTCTCGGCCTACCGCATCATCCAGGAGGCGATCACCAACGTCGTCCGCCACGCCGGCACGAGCCGCTGCCAGGTGTCGATCGACTACCGGGACGACGAGCTGGCCGTCGAGATCCTCGACGGGGGCCGCGGCCCGCGCCGCCCGCCGGAGGGCGGATTCGGCCTGGTCGGGATGCGGGAGCGCGTCAACCTGCTGCAGGGCAGCTTCTCCGCCGCGCCCCGCGCCGAGGGCGGCTTCCGCGTCACGGCCCGCCTGCCCCTGCACGCCGAGGCACGATGACCGTACGCGTCCTGCTGGCCGACGACCAGCCGCTGATCCGCACCGCCCTGCAACTGGTCATCTCCGACGCCGCCGACCTCGAACTCGTCGGCGAGGCTGCGACCGGGCTCCAGGCCGTCCTGCTGGCCGAGGAGCTGAACCCCGATGTCGTGGTGATGGACATCCGTATGCCCGTCATGGACGGCATCGAGGCCACCCGGCTGATCGCCCGGGGTCCCGGCCAGGCCCGCGTGATCGTCCTGACCACGTTCGACGAGGACGAGCACGTTCACGGCGCGCTCCGCGCCGGCGCGTCCGGATTCCTCGTCAAGGACATGGCCCTGGACGACATCCTCACCGCGATCCGGGTCGTGGCCGCCGGCGACGCCCTGATCGCGCCGGGCGTCACCCGGCGGTTGATCGAGACGTTCGCGGGCCGCCCCGCCCCCGATCCCGTGCCGCCGCGCGAGCTGGAGGGCGTCACCGAGCGCGAACGCGAGGTCCTCACCCTGATCGCCCGCGGCCTGACCAACACGGAGATAGCCGCCGACCTGGTCATCAGCGTCGCCACCGTCAAGGCGTACGTGGGCCGGCTGCTCAGCAAGCTCGACGCCCGCGACCGGGTCCAGCTGGTCATCCTCGCCTACGAGGCGGGCCTGGTGTCACCGTCGAAGTGACGATATGAGGTCCCATCAGGGTGGAACTCATGTCCGGCGAGCCACCGCCGTCTCAGACCGTTGCGGGACAACCGGGCCATCAGGTAGGTGCAGCACATCATCACCAGCCCGGCCCAGTACGGCAGGCCCCGCTCGACCCGTACGAGAAACATGACCCAGAAGAGCATGACGACGCTCACGTACCGCTCGACGAAGAAACGGCCGCGGATGTCGTCCCTGGCCCACCAGCGATAACGCGAGGGCAGCCGAACGCCGAACACCCGGTAGAGCAGCCAGCGCCACGGCGGCGGATGCTCGCGCAGACGCAGCATGAGCCCGGCGCGAACCAGGTCGAAGGACTCGCGCACGCCCGGGCCGCGCTGTCCCGGCTCGGCCAGGTCCAGCAGGGTGCCCAGCAGCTCGGCGCCGCGGAACTCCCGGAAGCGGGGCGGATAGGCCAGCCGCATCAGTAGGCGGCAGCGGCGTTCGTAGGCGGAGGCGACGTCGTGGGTCATCACACCCCCATCCCGGGCTGGAGGCTCAGACGCCGCTGAGCGGTGGCGGCCAGGCGGGCCAGGCGGGTGGTCTCCTCGGCCAGCACCTGGCGGCCGTGGCCGGTCAGGTCGTAGTAGCGGCGGTGGCGGCCGGAGACGACCTCCTCCTTGACGACGGTGACCAGGCCGTCGCCCGCCAGCCGCTCCAGAGCGCCGTAAAGCGTGCCCGTGCCGAGCCGTACGTGTCCGTCGGACAGCTCCCGCACCGCTTTGATCACGCCGTACCCGTGCAGAGAGCCCTGGGAGAGGGCCAGAAGGATCAGATAGCTCTGTTCACGTAATGGCATGTAGCGATATATCGCTATCCGTACTATCGCCGCAAGCTCCGATGATCCCGCTCCGCCACCCCCGCTGCGCGCCGCCTTCGGCCTCGGACAACCTGCGACGTGAACGGAACCAGCTCACGAGGTGTTCGCCGAGGTCACCTGGAGAGAACGGGTGTCGCTACCGGGCATCACGACGGTGTCGCGGATGGTGACCGAGGCGCGGCGGTCGAGGTTGACCGCGCCCCGGGCGGCAACACATGGCCGGTCCAGGCATCAGGGATTACGGGTCGTCGACGGCCCCGTTGCCGTGAAGCTCAGCAGCAGTTCGCTGACCGTCTCGGGCGCTTCCAGCATGGGCAGGTGCCCGACGCCGGGCAGCAGCTCGACCCGCGCGCCCGGCACCGCGTCGTAGTGGTGCGCCGACGACGGCTCCCAGCGGGGGTCGGCAGCGCCGAAGATCACCTGTACGGGGAGGCCAAGGGCGGCGAGACGCTCGGGCACGCTCCGTTCGGCGATGTAGGCGGTGTTCTGACGCAGCACCGTCCTCATCACGCGGTAGGTGATGCCCCGTACGTCGGCGACCACGTCATCCGGGAGGTCCACCGGGCGAACGGCCGTCGCGCTGATCCCCTTGCGGATCATCGCGTCCGAACGCCTCGGCCACAGGAGCGGGCCCAACGGCGGGGCCAGCAGCACCCGAAGGATGAACGGCTGCCGGAGGAGCGCATCCGGGCTCGGGCCGCTACTGATCAGTGCAAGCGATCCCACGAGGTCGCGACGTTGCTCGGCAAGCGCGGTGGCGACGTAGCCGCCGCTGGAGTGCCCGGCCACGGCGACGTGACGGAGGCCGAGGTCGTCCAGCAGCGCCGCCACCTGGCCTGCCTGCGCGGGCACGTCGTACGACGGCGCGGGCGGGGACTGGCCACAGCCCGGAAGGTCGACGCGGATGACGTGATGATGGCCGGCCAGCGCCGGGACCACCCGGCCCCAGAAACCGCCCGAGGCCCCCGACCCGTGGATGAGCAGCAACGGCGGCGCCTGCCGCGGGCCGTCATGGACCACGTGCATCCCATGCGAGTGCTCAATGTCGTATTCACTCATGCGGAGACTGTGCACGGCCGGCAGACCGGCGGTCTTGGACAAATGTTCCCGCGGAGCTGAAGATCGGCTGCCGCCACCGTGACGGCTTCACCGAGGTTTCCTCCAGCACCAGCACGGGCGCGCCGGACAGCAGCGCGCGGGCGATCGACATCCGCTGCGCCTCCGCCTCCGGACAGCTTGGCCTTGTGCAGATTGCCACGAAGTTGTCCTGGGGTAATGCCGCTTAGTGTCAGTAGAAGTGCCACGAGGTGTCAGTAAAATCGTTTGAGTGCTCGACGCTGGGGGACGCCTTCGCGACTTCTGGAAGATGTCTTCGCAGGTGAACGCCCACATTTACAGTAGATGCCGCGCCGCAGCGTACATACTTACGATCCGTTTGGGGTTGCGCCCGTAAGAGTTGATCGTCCTGTCCTGTTGCCTATCGACAGTTAGATGTGTACGGAAGAGCCTTCCGCTCCAGTGACAGGTGATGGCAATAGTGTCATCCGCTGACCACGCGATCGCACGTCTGAAGTGGCGTTATGCCAGAAGATGTCAGCAAGAAATGCCAATGGATGTCAGCGCGATTGAGGCCTGTCAACGTGGGTTCATAACACCCAGAGCTTCGCCTCTGTCTAACGAGTCCCGACACCGCTGTGTCGACATGCATTGGTGGCAGCCGGTTCCCTTCGCCCTCGCTAATCCTGTACGTTTCCGCAGTTCAGAGGCATGTTGTAGATATGGCCCTTGCGGCGCCGTCAATCGGATGACGGGGCGGTGATGGCCAGGAGGGCGGCGCTCAGTGCTCGGGCCTGTGCCGGCGACTGGAGTACGTCGGTGAGGGGGGAGGGCGCGGTCGTCATGGTGCAGCGTCACGACGCCGTCCTCGAGGGTGACGGCGTGAAAGCCTCCGGCAGGCAGGTGTACGCCGGGCCGGCCGTCGACGTCGGCGAGTGGCGGCACCACCAGGGGGGCGGCCGGAGTACGCCAGAAACACACCGCGTGGCGTACATGCCTGGCGTCAGCGCTTGCGCCGGCGGGCCGCGGGGTCTTCCTCGGCGGTGATACGGGCGGAGGTCTTCTCGCCCAGGCGGACGTAGCGGCCGAGGCTGGCCAGGCTCTGGCGGCGGAACTTGGCCTGGAGTTCGGGTGCGGTGCGGCCGGCCTCGGCCAGATGCTGTAGCGCGCTGTGCCGGAGTTGGTGCAAGGTCCAGCCTTCATGGTGGGGGTCGAGGGCGGCGGTGGCGGTTTTGAACAGGTACTCGGCGCGCGGGTAGGACAGGCGGCCGCGTCCGGTGACGGGCAGATGTCGGTGGTGGCGGGCGCGCGGCCCGGAGGCGGGGGCGCGCCGGTCGGCCAGGAAGACGGGCCCTGCCTGGCGGCCTTGCAGCAGGCGGGGCAGCAGGCGGGCGGTGGCGGTGGCCCAGTGCACGTACTCGATGGCGCCGCCCTTGGAGTGACGCGGGCGCGGCGGCGTTCCAGGTCGAGGTCGGTGACGAGGGCGGACAGGTGCCGGTTCCAGGTGGCGGCCGCCGCGGTGGTCCAGCGGTCCATGACCGCTGCGTGGTCCTCGCAGGGAGAGGTCGGCGACGGGCCGGTCCCCGGCGCGGGCGGCCAGGTGGGTGAGGGTCTTGGCGTAGCTGTCGCGGGTGGTCTTGGCGGGCAGGCTGGCGAGGAAGCGGTCGATGGCGGCGGCGACGAGCGGCCCGACACCGTCGGGGCAAGGCATGGTCCCACCCCGCCAGCCTGGCGGAACCACCGTGTCCCAACCGCTGGTGACACGCCGATCTCAGCTGCGCCGTCCTCCGAGCTCACCCCTCGAGCGATCGCTTGCCAGAACCGGACACGGTCCTGTCGCCAGGCGACAGTTGGCCTTCCCTGCGAGGGGATCTGACCGCGATACAAGCGGACCGCCTGCTGTTTCTTGCCCACGCCCATGCACCAACACCTCTAACGACGAGGTGTTGCGAGCACTGATTGAATCCACCTTGACAGCCGCGATCGGAATGAAAGATCACCGGCTCAGTCGGCCGGCGGCGGGCGCAAGCCTGCTGCAGGGCCTCGGCCACCAGGCCGGTGCGCAGGTGATCGGCGGTCGCCCAGCCGACCTCCCGCCGCGAGGCGATGTCGATGACGGTGGCGAGATAAAGCAAGCCCTCCTCGGTCGGCACGCACGTGATGTCGCCGCACCAGCGCGTATCGACGGCTGCCGCGTCCGGCGTGAAGTCGCGCTCGATCAGGTCCGGGTGGAGGCTTGCGTGCGGGTCGGGGATCGTCGTTTGCCGCCGGCGGCGCCGATACCGCCCGGCCAGGCCGAGCGCGCGCATCAGCCGGGTCACCCACCGCCGTCCGCACCGCTGGCCGTCCTGTCGCAACTGCGCGTGCACCCGCGGCGCTCCGTAGCTGCCCCAAAGGACGCCCGTGGGGTGGCGATGTGCCCGACGGGCCACAACGGTCAAGATGGGCACATGATCGGTCCTTCGGCCTCCGGTGCCCCGCTACCGGTGACGATCCTGCTGGATGCGGTCGATGACTACCGGGTGACTCGAGCTGTGCTGGGCTCTCTGGATCGCGCCAGTGGAGTGCTGGTCGTGAATCCGACAGTGGGCACTACGGCGGTGGTGTCGTTGGCCCGGGATATTCTGGTCGCTTTGGGCAAACAGCCCGCCGCCGTGGTCAGCAGCCGCATCGGCACTGCGGCGATGTGGCAGGCGGCCACCGCGTGGCTCGTCGCGGCGGGCATCGGGCGCTTGGTGGTGCTGCGTGGGCACCGGCTGCCGCAGCGCGCGCTGGCCCGGCTGACGCAGCTCGCCGCCGACGCTCCTGTGGCGCTCACGGTGGTGTGGCACGCGCCACCACCGCCGTCGTGGGAGACGGTCCTGCCGGCGTCCGCCATCTGCCTGTCACGGCAGGTGGCCGAGGCGGTCGCGGTGGCACGGCAGCCGAAACCGGGCGCGGCGCCGGTGGTGACCGGTGAGCGGCGTGAGCAGAAGGACCACACGCTCGCCCACGTACTTTCGCAAGCCTTGCCCCCGCTGCCCGGCAGCGAGGCCCCGTGGTTTCGCGCGGATGCTCAGCGGCTGCTGCAGCGCAAGGATTTTTGCCGCGTGGACGTGCTGTACGACTACGGCGGGGAGGCGGTCTGTGCCTTCGCGTCTGCCGTCGCAGAGCAGGTGAATCGGCCTCCGGCCGAATGCTGCCGTCAGTTTCGGGCTCGAGACGAAGCCAGGCTCGCGGAATGCGGCCCAGCGAGCCGGGCGATGGCGTGCGAGCCCGGGCTGTGGGAGGTGCCGAGCTGGGAGAGCGTGCGAGCGCGCTGGGCCGCGCTGCTGAGCCCGCCGGAGTCGGCAGTCTCGCCGCAGGTGCAGGAGTGCGATCGGAGATCGCTGGTGCGCTTCCTGGTCGGGCTGGTGGCCGGCATGCCGTCGGGGGCGCACAGCTTGGCGGTGCTGCGCGGCGCGCAGGCCGGCTTCCTCCGGCATGGCCTTCACCTGCTGCTGCCCGGGCGACCTGAGCGGTGGAGCGGGCCGGGCTTCACTGACCTGCCGTTCACGCCCGCGGTGGCCGAGCAGTGCCGTAGCCGGGTCGTCGACCCGCTACACGCCTGCGCCGTGGCGGCGCTTTTGGTGACCAGCCTGCCGCCTGCCCTGCTGGGCTTCATGCGGCTGTCCAACCTGGCGCCAGATGCCGCCACGCTGAGCAGCTATCTGCCGTTCCGGATTGATTATCCCGTTCCGGAGTGGGGCCGGGACCTGTTCGCCGCCGCACGTGCCTACGCTGCCGGCTACCAGCCCGGCGATGGCCCTCTGCTGAGCCGGGGCATTGGGCGGGCCGGCCAGATCCTGGCCGGCACTGCCCGGCAATGCGGGCTGCGGCTCCGACCGGCCATGCTCGAACCTGGCCCGGAGGGGTGGCACGTGCGGGCCCGCTGCTGGACAAAAGGGCCCGCTGGCGTGAGCCGACGGTTCCGAGGCGCTGGCCGTCCTACCGGCAGCCGGTGGAGGTCCTGACCTGCTGCCGACGCTGTAGCGCTTACCGGGGTAGCTGACCGGCGGCACCTCGTGAAGCGCTACGACCGGGACAGCTCGCGGGCCGATGCCGGGCCTGGTGCCGGTCCTTGTCATGGTGCGGCGGGAGGCCGATGGTCAGCGGGTGTCTCGGGCAGTAGGGGCGCGACGGTGGGGGTGCGGAGTCGTTCGACGGCGTCGCGGGCTTCTTCGTCGGGGCGTACGTCGTAGCCGAGGGTGGTGCTGGGGCTGGCGTGGCCGGCCAGGCGGGCGGTCATGATCGCGTCGGCCTGCGGCAGGAGGTTGGAGATGAAGGTGCGGCGCAGGTCGTGGGGCCGGACCGGGGTGGTGGCGGCCTGTTCGGTGCGTTTGGTGAGGATGTCGCGTACGGCCTGGGGGTTCATCTGCCAGGGGCGGCCGTCGGGGGTGGTGCGTACGGTGCCGCCGCGGGTCAGGCGCGGGAACAGCGGGCCGCGGTGGGTGCCGCGGCGGGCGAGCCAGGCCTCCAGGCGGCGGGCGGCGAAGGTGTTGACCGGGATGCGGCGTTGTTTGTCGCCCTTGCCGATGACGGTGAGCATGCGACGGGCCCGGTCGTAGTCGGCGTACTGCAGGGCGACCAGCTCGGCGCGGCGCAGGCCGCACGCGTCCAGCACGGCGATGACGGCCGCGTCGCGCAGCCCGGCGCCGGTGACGACGCCGGCGGGTGAGAGGTCGGCGTCGCAGGCGGCGATGAGCGCGCCGATGACGGTGTCCGGGACGTGCTGGCCGGCCGGCTCGCGGTGGCCGGTGAAGGGGGCCAGGGCGACGGCCCGCTGATGGTCGTCGGTGCTGAGCAGGCCGAGTTTCCACGCCTCCTTGAGCACGCCGCGCAACGCGGCCAGGTGTTTGTTGCGGTAGGCGGGCGACCAGTCCATCTGGTCGATCTGCTCACGGATCCAGGCGGTGTGCTCGTAGCGCAGGTGGTGCCAGGGCTGGCCCTGGCCGGTGACGGTGGCGTCGTCGAGCGGGTCGCCGGTCAGCATGCGGGTGATGTGGTCCAGGCAGATCCGCATGGCGCGGCGGGAGTCGGCGCTGCCCAGGCGTCCCAGGTAAAGCAGGTACGGATCGCGGGCGGGCGCGATCGCCACGGCGGCGACAGGCGCCAGTCCGGCGGCGGAGGAGGGGAAGGCGGTCGCGGGGAGCGGGCGGGATCCCGCCTCGGGAACCACGGCAGGGTCGGTCCGAAGAGCAACCCTAGCAGAGATGATCTTTGAGAATTGCCCTTCTCAGTGATCGTTAAGAATACGCCTAAGCGATATGCGGAACGTAGATTGCTGCGGCATGTGCTAATGCTAATTATCCACGTGAGCGAGACCAGCGCAGATCCGGGCCAGCACCAGGACCGCCCCTACGCTTTCTCCTCCCGGAAAGCGCCAGGTCGGGCAGGTGCGGTTTCTGCCGACGTCCGAAGCCTCAGCTCCTGCCGGAAGACCACGACCCGGATCGCGCCATGCGTCTGCCACGCGAACCCGGGCCTCGCCTCATCAGCACAGGCGTCGATAGCTGGCACGAGACACCGTGATCAATGACCTGGACAAGCCCTCGCCGCAGCCCGACGGGCGCACACCGCGCGCCGGTCGGGGGCAGAGCCCGGTGCTGGCCCTGGACGTCGACGGAGTGCCGCCGCCCCGCAGCGGGCGCAACGACAGGAGCAGGCGGCGGGCCTCTACGGCATGGTGCCCAGCTGGGTCATCGACGAGGCCAGGCAGATGCTCGCCCTGGTCAATCGGGTGCGCGCCGCATCCGGGCGGCAGCCCGCCACGCTGGAACAGGGCCGCCGCTGGTCACAGACCTGGACGAGCTGTTGGAACGGCGCGCCGCCCAGCTCGCCGCGCTGGGACTCGATACGGCCGTGCGAACCGGGACCGACGCGCCAGCGACAGGCTGCATGACGGAGCGACCCGCTGGGCCTCGGGCATGACCGGCAAGCAGCCGGGCGAGCGGATCGACGTGCTCGTCCCCACCGCGCTGTGGCGGCCCGGCCCGGCCGGCCCGCGCCCCGGCACCGCTGACACCACGGCGGGTGCCTCGGGTACTCCCGCCACGCAGGCGGGCGTCAGCGGCCGGGGGAGCGGGGGAATGCACGGCGTGGCCGGGCGGCAACCGCCACTCCCGGCGTCGCCCGCATCGCCGCTGCCGCCGCCACGTCCGCTGGTGGACTCGGTCGGCGACATCGCCGGGCTGCGGCCGCGTCGCCGGTGGCGGGACGGCGGCGAGGTGCCCGGCGTCGACGTCGACCTCATCGACGCGCTGCCCCGCCACGACGACCCGGCGACCGGGCAGCAAGCCAGCTGGCCGACGGCGGCCGCGTGGCTCCGCGCGGGCCGGACCGCGGCCACCCGACGCCCCCGGCTGGCCGATCTGAGCATGTTCGTGCGCTGGTGGGCGGCCACCGCGCCCGGCGCCGGGCTGTGGCAGGTCACCGAGGACGTCCTGGTCGCCTACGCCGACGAGCTCGGCACCGGCACCGGCCGGGCGGCGGAGCTCACCCGGCGCGGGCGCGCGCTGGCCGACGCCACGGTGAAGCGGCACATCTTCGAGCAGCATCACCGCCGCGGCGTCGGCCGGATGGCGCTCGTGATCCGCTATGCGCCGCGCAGCAGTGCGCCGGCTTCGTCCAGGGTCCAGGGCGCTCTGGCCGCGGTCGTAGCGCTGGGTGGTGACCGGGGAGGCGTGCCCGAGCAGTTCCTGGACGTCTTCTAACGGGACGCCGACGGCCCGCAGCAAGGGTAGCCGCGGTGGCGCGGAGCATGTGCGGGGGCACGGTCATGCCGCCTACCGGCTCACGGACCTGCTCATCCAGCAGTCCGCTCCCGGACCGACCGAGATGGGCCAGCCGGCGGGCTCCGGCACGCGAGCCACCGAGGCCCATGTTGCCGCCGCTGATGCGCAGCCCAACCCCCAGCAGGGCCACCGGCTGACATGCCCCCGTTGCACGAGCTGTTCTTCCAGCGTGTCTAAGGCGATGAGCCGGTAGACCGTCACGGGGCGTGTCTGGCCGATACGGTGAGCACGGCCGGTGGCCCTGCCATCCGGTGCTGAGTTTGTTCTGTGGTTCGAGGATGACCACCACCGACGCGCTGAAAAGGTTCAGGCCCTGACCGCCGACGATGATCTATGCGATGAGAGCGGCGAAGCTGGGTGCGCGCTCGAAATCGTCGATCTGCTGGGGCCTTCGGCTGTGCAGGATGTCTCCATGCAGTACGGAGCAGTCAGTGCCCAGCACCGTTTGGGCCGGGGTGAGCGCGGTCACGGAAGTAGCTGAAGACGAGAAGTGGTCACCACAACGACCTCAGGATCATGCTCATGGGCACCTTGAGCACGATGGCCTTCGCCCAGGAGCGTCCAGAGACGCTGCGCATCGGGCGGCGGGGGACGGTCACGGTCGTCTCACGCGGTCCTGGACCGCTGTCGATCGTGCCCGCCGGGCACCCGATGGGCTACCAGGACGCCTTCAACGCGTTCGTCCGCGACGTCTACGCAGGCATCGCGGGGGAGCTGCCCGAGCGGGTGCCGACGTTCGACAACGGATCGCGGATGAACGTGGTCACCTCGGCCGTGCTGAGGTCGGCGGAGACGTCCGCCTGGGTGACGATCGGACGATGACGGGCCGGCCGTCCGCCAGTGGGGCGCGGATCGCGCTCTGCGGGGTGAGGCGCCGTAGTTGTAGGGCGGTGCGCGACAGCGGGTGCTCCAGTGCCTGGCTGCGCCTGGCCCTGTCGCGGCTGAAGGTCTCGATCTGAGGTGTCGTCGAATTAGGGCCTGAAACGCTTCTCGCCGCCCGATCCAAGTAGAGGTGTAAGGGCGAACGACGAAGGGAGCGAGGCCAGTGCGCCTCCACGAGGACCCCGCGGCCTTTGAGGCCTTCTATCGCCGCCACGTCGATGCCGTCATGAGATTCGTGGTCCGGCGGGTGAGCGATCCTCACCTCGCCGCCGACCTGACGGCGGACATCTTCCTGGCGGCCCTTGACTCGGCGCACACCTACGTGCCCGGCCGGGGTAGCGAGCTCGCTTGGCTCTACGGCATCGCACGCAATGTCGTATCCGCCCAGCACCGCAAGGCGGCCATCGAGGCGCGGGCGGCCAGCCGCGTCGCCGGCCGCCGGCTGATGGATGATGACGATCTCACCAGGATGGAGGAGCGGATCGACGCCGAGCGCCGGATGCGCAACGCCTTGGAGGCCATGCAGGGCCTTCCCGAAAGCGAACGCGCTGTGCTGGAGCTCGTCGCGATCGATCAGCTCACCGTCACCGAGGCCGCCAAGGCTTTAGGCATCAGGCACGTGACCGCACGCGTCAGACTGCACCGCGCCCGCCGCGCCCTCGAGAAGGTCGTCTCGCTGTCGGCCGTGTACCAGGAAGGACGGATATGACCAACTTCGAAGATCGCCTTCTGAGTGCACTCAAGGACGAGATCACGACGAGAAAGGCAGAAGATCAAATGACAACTGTGATACCCGTACGACGCATCCGGCGCATCCTGGGACTGTCCGCCGTGGTGGCGGGGGCCGCGGCGGCCGCCACAGCCGTGGTGATGCTGACCGGCGTGACCGCCAGCGCGGCGTACGCGGTCTCGAAGGGCTCGGACGGCACTGTCGAGGTGCAGATCAACTCGTTCGTCGACCCCGACGGCCTGGAGTCCGAGCTGGCCGAGGCCGGGGTCAAGTCGGTGGTGGACTACCTGCCCGCAGGCCAGACCTGCAAGCAGCCCCGGGGCGAGAACGGGGCCGCGGACGGGAAGTTCGCCGTGGGCATCAGCAAGGCGGGTGACGGGATCGCCTTCGAGATCAAGGAGGGGAAGGTCCCCGAGGGGTCCACGCTGGTGCTGGCCGTCACGAAGAGCGTGGACGGCGACTCCGCGCCGCCGTCCACGGTCTCTCTCCAGGTGGTCAAGGGGACGGTCGCGCCCTGCGAGCCCACGTCCGCGCCCACGATCCCGCCCGCTGACGACGAGACCGGCGGAACCACGGACAAGCAGGACAACGGTCCCACCCTCAACGAGAGTACGGAGGAGGGACAGGGCGTCACCAAATCCGCGCCCGCGACCCCGCCCCTTGACAACGAAACCGGCGGAACCACGGACAAGCAGGACAACGGTCCCACTCTCGACCAGGGTACGGAGGAGGGACAGGGCGTCACCAACAAGAACGACTGACCGCCTCAATCCGAACGGCTCCTCACCCACAGGACCGTGACTCCTCACCGATAGACCGCTGGTCCGGCGACCTCCCGCCGGAAGAAAGCGGCCCGCCCGGCGGCCCCTCCCGAGTAGCGGGGGGCCGCCGGGCCTCCCGTCGTCACGATACGTCATGGTCCCGTTACGGTCGATTGAGGCCACCCGGAGAAGACCAGGACGGACACGGGAAATCCGTGCACATGGTCATGCCCGGCTACCGGCCCTACTCGCCGGCCGCGAAGAACCCCGCCACCCCGATGGGCTCCAGCGTGTCCCGCAGTACGACCGTTGAACCGCTTCAAAAGCGACAGTTCGGCCAGCATGGTGGTGTGCGACATCACCCGCCCGGTGCGCGGGTCCACATCATGGCGGTTGACGCTCTGGATCAGCACACGGCGACCGTTGACGAGCAGGTCGCGGCCCTCGACGCGGACGCGGCGGAAGCCGATCCGGGTCTCGATCCGGTCGGTGGTGCGATCGTCGGGGCTGACCAGTTTGACGACGAGGGTCTTCAGGTACGGCGCCTCCGCGTACCACGGGGTGACGGCCAGGTCATCGAGCCGGAACACCGCGGTGCCGGCCCCGGGCACCTTCTGGGCCCGGCTCCGGACGGGACTCCGCGGGAAGGCGTGCTGGCCGACAAGACCTGGTTCGACGCCTTCTTCCCCCCGACCTCCGTCAGCCGCGGCAAACCATCGCCTTCTCGCCAGGACTCGGCGTCACAAGGCGCCGGAGACACCTCCGATCACCACGACGAGGGAAACGGCGACGGGAACAAGGAGGTCCACGAGGACATCGTCGAAGACGCGCCCACCCGCGTGACGCGTCTGCGCGATGAGCTGTCTCAGCGGCTGAAGGAGAGCCAGGACGGGATCAAAGCCACCACCAAAGATCTCCAGGCGCTGGTGGAGTTCATCCACGAGGCCGTGGCCGCTCGCCAGGAGGCTGCTGCGCCTGAGCAGCCCAGCCAGGTGCAAAAGGCTTACGCCGAAGAGCTGATCGCCGCCCGGAAGCAGATCACCTCCCTTCTGGACCAGGCCGTCGCGGCGGTGATGGAGTTGTGAGAGGCGACTCTGCCGGGAGCCCGTGCCGGGGGCGCTGGTGACCCTGCAGGTGCTGGCACGGGTTTGGACCGCGCTGGGTCCGCTCGCGGAGGGGGAATGGCCCGAGTCATACAGCCTCGATGCTGCGCAACGGCACCACAGCCTCCGCGCGCTGGACGACGTGCTGGCTGGCCTGTACCTGGCCGTCGATGCCGACGGCATGCTGCACTGGCTCGGCAAAGCCCACCGCGACGGCGGCGCCGCAGCTCGCCTACGCGAGCACCTGACGCATCCGGAACGCGCCCGGGTCCACGCCGCGGCCTACGTCGTAGGCGCTGACCCCTTCAGCAAACCCCTTGACGATCAAGCGAGATCTTCAGGGCATTCCTAGTCTCCTGAGTCTATGGTTATGGGGCGTCCGGGACCGAAGGTGGAGCCGCTGCATCTGACCGAGAGCGAGCGGGCTGAGCTTGAGCGGTGGGTACGGCGGCGTAAGGGCGCTCAGGACATGGCGTCACGGCCCGGCTGATCCTGGCGTGTGATGCGATCGGCGAGGACGGCGTGCCTGTGTCCACCAAGGTGGTGGCCGGGGAGGTCGGGGTATCGCGCGAGACGGTCTCGAAGTGGCGTCGGCGCTTCCTGGCTGATCGGCTGATGGGTCTGGCGGATGAGCCGCGTCCAGGCCGGCCGCGGACGGTGAGCGATGAGCAGGTGGCGGAGCTGATCGCGCGCACCTTGGAGTCCAAGCCCGCCAACGCCACGCACTGGTCGACGCGCTCGATGGCCAAGCAGGTGGGCCTGTCGCAGTCGACGGTGTCGCGCGTCTGGCGGGCGTTCGGCCTGCAGCCGCATCGGTCGGAGACGTTCAAGCTGTCAGCCGATCCCTTCTTCGTGGAGAAAGTGCATGACGTGGTCGGTCTGTATCTGGATCCGCCAGAGCGGGCGCTGGTCTTATGCGTCGATGAGAAGTCGCAGATCCAAGCGCTGGATCGCTCGCAGCCGGTATTGCCGATGATGCCGGGTGTGCCCGAGCGGGCCACCCATGACTATGTCCGGGCCGGCACCACCACGTTGTTCGCTGCTCTGGACGTGATCTCGGGCAAGGTGATCGGCTCCCGGCACCGCAGGCATCGCGCGGTGGAGTTCAAAAAATTCCTGATCAAGGTGGACAAGGAGGTCCCGGCCGAGCTCGATGTCCACCTGATCTGCGACAACTACGCCACGCACAAGACGCCTGCGATCAAACGCTGGCTGCTGGCACACCCGCGCTTCCATCTGTACTTCACCCCGACCGGCTCGTCCTGGCTCAACCTGGTGGAACGCTGGTTCGCCGAACTGCCGACCAAACAGCTACGACGCGGCGTGCACAAGACGGTGCAGGCGTTGGAGAAGGACATTCGTACCTGGATCGCCTCCTGGAACGAGGACCCCAAGCCCTTCATCTGGACCAAGACCGCCGCAGAGATCCTCGACGCTCTCGCCCCATATTGTCGGCGAATTACCGACTCAGGACACTAGGAGCTGTTTGAAGGTCGATCATGTGGTTGAGGTGAGGAGTCTTAGAGCGCCTAACAGAATGATCTACGTTGTGCTTTGATCTCTCGCTGTAGCAGGCGAGAGGAGCGCGGATGGCCAAGCTGAAGCCGTGGGAGGTCAGCGACGAGCTGTGGGCGGTGATCGAGCCGCTGCTGCCCCAGCGTCAGCCCAGGTTCCGCCATCCTGGGCGCAAGCGGCTGGATGACCGGCTGGCGTTGCAGGGCATCTTGTTCGTGCTGCACACCGGGATCGCCTGGGAGCACCTGCCGCAGGAGCTCGGCTATGGCTCAGGCATGACGTGCTGGCGGCGGCTGGCCGAGTGGAACAAGGCCGGCGTCTGGCAGCGGCTGCACCAGGTCCTGCTCGACCGGCTACGGGCCGCCGACGCACTCGACTTCTCCCGGGCCGCAGTGGACTCCTCGCAGATCAGAGCGTTAAAAGGGGGGCGCAGACCGGCCCGTCCCCGGTCGACCGAGGGCGGGCCGGCAGCAAGCACCACCTGATCACTGACGCCACCGGCATCCCGCTGGCCGTGATCTTGACCGGCGGCCACCGCAACGACGTCACCCAGCTACGCCCGCTGCTGGACGCTATCCCGAAGGTCCGCGGCAAGCGCGGCCGACCCCGCCAGCGTCCCGACGTCGTGCTCGCCGACCGCGGCTACGACCACGACAAGTACCGCCGTCTGGTACGCGAGCTGCAGATCCGCCCGCTGATCGCCCGCCGCGGCACCGAACACGGCTCCGGCCTGGGCAAACAACGCTGGGTCGTGGAACAGGCCTTCGCCCTGCTGCACGCCTTCCGCCGCCTGCGCATCCGCTGGGAGATCCGCGCCGACATCCACGAGGCCTTCCTCAAACTGGCCTGCGCACTCATCTGCTGGCGACGCCTGACCTCATTGCGTTAGGAGCTCTTAACCACAGGATCGAGCCCCGAAGATACAGCCCGGCCTCCTGGCTTTGCGGGGCCTTGTCGTAGCGGGTCGCCAGTCCCTCCGGCGACGGAACCCAACAGCACCTGGCCGATTTCTCCCACGCATGCCAGCATCCGGCGCGTCGAGGGTGTAACACATTGGCGGCGGGCCACCGATCCAGTCGGTCATGGTTAACACGGACAAACGATTGCAAATCACACCTTGACCTCAAGTAAGGTTGATATTGCAAGATCATCTTCATGACGGAACCCAAGACCTCTGACCATCAGATTGCCGTGATCGGCGCGGGTGCCATCGGCAGTGCGGCAGCACGTCGCATCCTCGCCCATGGTCACGACGTGGTGGTGTGGAACCGTACACCGAGCCGTCTCGACCCATTGGCCGCCGCCGGGGCGCGGCCGGCGGGGTCGGTGAGAGAGGCGGTGTCCTCTGCCACGCTGGCCCTTTTCACCCTCACCGACTACGTCGCCGTGCAGCAGTGCCTCGCCGAGCTGGATGGAGACCTGTCCGGACGAACCATTGTCGCGATGTGCACCGGAACCCCTGAGGACGCGGAACGCGCCGCCCAGTGGGTGACCGCCCTGGGAGCGTCCTACCTCGATGCGGGGATCCAGACCTCGCCGGAGATGATCGGCACCGACGCGGCGACCATCCTCTACGGCGGCTCACGATCGGCGTTTGAGCGACACCGCGCGCTCCTGGGCCTGCTGAGCACACCGTACTTCGTGGGAGAGGCACCACAAGCGGCCGCCATCTGGGATCTCACTCTCTTCGGCCTCTGGTACGACGCCCAACTCGGCCTGCTGAGAGCCCTCGACACCGTGCGGGCGGCAGGCATCGACGTCGCCGAGTTCACCGACACCGCAGTCAAGCAACTCGGACACGTGGTCACCGGAGCCCCTGGCACCGCCTCCGAACTGCTGAATGCCACCTATCCGGCAGGGCCCGCCACCCTCGCCGAGCACCTCACCGTCATCCGCCACCTCACCCGGCTGCGGGACGGCCAAACGCTCGGCGACGGCGGACTGCCGACGGTGGCAGCCAGAATAGAAACGCTCATCGCACAGCGTCGTGAAGGCGAAGGCCTGACCGCTACGATCGCTGCTGAACAAGGTCTTTAGCGCCTCCGTAAAAATCGCAAGGAGGAATCGAGACACCCTCCAACTCTGCTTTTGACCTCTGAAGCGGGCGTTCGGCCTGCTTCGGGTTGCAGTGGACCGTCCACTGCATGAATGCGGGCATCTGTGGCGCGTCTCGGCATGTTTGCGCGTTTCTCCGCTACCGACCGTTACCCATGCAGGCCAGAACGACGTGTAGTCGCTCGGCTGAAGAACAGGGCGGCCGTTGACGTCGACCTGTGCGGCAGGTCGAGGGCCACCGTCTCACCGTGGATCTGACGGATTCCGGAAGGCGGTGGCCCGATGCTCAGAATGGCGCGGCGGCCTGATCGACCGCAGGCATTGATGCTCTCGCCTGCCCCACTCAGCGAGGCGGCACGCATGTACCCGGTGACCTCGCTGGTGCAGTTGTCGCTGGAGCCTGAGTTTCGTCGTGGCCATGGCGCGTTGTACGACGCGCTGGCGGTCGGCGGCATCGATGCCGAGGCGCTGACGGACCTGCTGGTGGACTTCCTGCCGTCGGCCGGCTCGCCTCGCAGGCCGCGGCTGGCCCACGACGCGAGCGTCATCGCTGGCGAAAGCGATCACGCCGGCGACCTGCAGGCGCTGGCCGACGCGCTGGCAGTGCTGCCGGCCGAGCAGGCGCGGGCACGGCGGAGGCATGCCTGCCACGCGGGTGCCCGCGGGCCGCGGCCTCAGCGATCATCGCCTGCATCAGCCGCTTGAACATCCCGCTTACCGCCCACGAGCGGAACCGGTCATTTTCCGTGGACCAGGGCCCGTACTCGGCAGCGGGCAGGTCCCGCCACGGGCTGCCGGTCCGAAACCGCCACATCACCGCGTTTGACTGTTGCCGCAGATCCGGGATCGGGCCTCGCTCGCCCAGCGGCAAGTGAGGCTCGATCAAGGACCACTCCTCATCGGTCAGGTCTCCACGCGCCATGGCGAAGGACTACCAGGAGCGCAGATTGGAGCGCAGGCAATCTCTGCGATCTCAACTCCGTACAGGCTCTAGCTCGCCGGGCAGAACACCGCCTTGACGGACTGTGAGACGGCTCGCATGGCCGCCTCCCGTTCCGGTTCTCGGCCTGCCACCGTCGTGGAGACGGCGTACTGCAGGCGGCCGTCGGAGGAGGTGTAGGTGGTGGCGGAGAAGCCGGGTGCGGCGCCGCCGTGTCCTGGGAGCAGTTCGGGGTTGCCCGCGCAGGGGCCGCCCGCCGGCAGCGGCTCCTGGCCGGGCGGCGGGTCCGTGATGACCTTCTGCAGGTCCGCGGGCAGCAGGTTGCCCTGCTGGAAGGCCTGCTGGAAGCGACTGACGTCGCGTGCGGTGGAGATCACGCCTCCGGCGGTGAGCAGGGTGCTGGCGTTGAGCCGGTCGACGTCGCGCAGCTTGCCGGTCTCGTCGGTCCAGTAGCCGTGTCCGTGGGGGCCCTTGATGCCCTGCGGCGGCTTGGTGGGCAGATAGCTGTCGGTCATCTTCAACGGGCCGAACAGGCGCCGGTCGAACTCGGCGGCCATGCTGTGGCCGGTCACCTTCTCGATCATCATGCCGAGCAGGAGGTAGTTGGTGTTGGAGTAGTTCCACGTACCGATCTCCACCGGCCGCTGCCTCTTGCGGGAGATCTCCAGCAACTGGGTGGGGGTGTAGCGAGTGGTGAAGTCGAACGGCGCGGCGGGCAGGTATTCCGGGACGCCGCTGGTCAGGGTGATGAGGTGGCGTACCGTGATGTCGGACGCGTATTCGACCAGGTCTTGCTCGGCCACCTGCGGCAGGACCTCGCTGAGCTTGTCGTCCAGGCTCAGCTTGCCCTCCCTGACCAGCTGCATCACGATGGTGGCGGTCATCTGCTTGGTCTGCGAGCCGATCCGGTAACGGGCATCGGACGGAATCTTCCCGCCCTTGCCATCGAGCAGGCGCGAGCCGGCCGAGCCCTTGCCGATGCGTTTGCCGTCGTAGTAAACCTCCCCGATGACGCCCACCACGCCGGGCGTCCGGGCCACCGTCTCCAGCGCCTTCTGTACGTCGGCGATCTTCGGTCGGCCTGCGCTTTCGGCCACGGTAGCCGTGGCCATCGCGGTACCGGGGAACACGGTGCTCAAGGCCAGGACGGCACAGGCCAAACCCGCCATGCGCGGAGCAGTAATTCGTATCACAATGAGTCCCTTCCTGTTGGACACGCCGGTGCGCTGGGCGGAGGCCCTGCGCGGAATCTGCCGGCGCCGAAATGTTCGGGGACCAGGTCTAGGGGGTCGGCCGTTTCTTCGGCGTTTCCACTGTCCAGACGAAGGACCTCGGGCATGGGAAGTGGGCGCAACATCATGATCTGACCTTCGAACAGGCCCTTGGAATGTCCTGAAGATGTTGGTGGGCTGGCCAGAGCGGGATCGGGGATTCAAGTGGGCCGTCGGAGGGCTCCGGCCGGGCCTGAGGTATGGGTGGTGTGCCGCGAGATGATCCCGGCCGGGAGCGTGTTCGCGTTCCTGGCTGAACACCGGCGGGTGTTGTTTCCGCCGGAGGCGTTCGCGGACATGTACGCGCCGGTCAACGGGCGTCCATCGGTGCCGCCGGGTCTGCTGGCCACGGTGGTGGTGCTGCAGGCGCTGCATGGGCTGTGGGATGAGGAGGCGGCCGGGGCGCTGCGGTTCGACCTGCGGTGGAAGGCCGCTTGCGGGCTTGGCCTGTATGACCAGGGGTTCGACCCGTCGCTGCTGACCTGCTTCCGGCGCCGGCTGGCCCGCTCGTCAGACCCGGACCGCATCTTCGGCATCGTCCGCGCCGTGGTGGCGGAGACCGGGGTGCTGGCGGGCCGGACGCGGCGGGCGCTGGATTCGGTGGTGCTGCTGGACGCGGTCGCCACCCAGGACACCATCACCCAGCTGATCGCCGCGATCCGCCGGGTGGCCCGCCAGGTGCCCGGCGCCGGCGCGATCGTGGCGGCGCACTGCCATGCGCACGATTACGCTGATCCGGGCAATCCGATGATCGCCCGATGCGCTCACCCTGCTCCACCACCTCAGCGGCCGGCCTATGGACAACACGGCCGAGCAGGCGCTCGGCTTGCTCGCCCTGATCGCCGGTCAAGACGTCGAGCCCGCCGACGGCTCGGATGGGACCGACGGACGGTGGCGGATCGCCCGCCGCACCGCACCCGATCGGATCATCCGCGACCATCCTGGACACCGCCGGCGTGCAACCCGCCGACAGCCACCCCCTGGACGGGCACGCCCTCCTGCCCTACTTCCTTGACGGAGCCCAAGCGCCGGACAACGCCCTGTTCTGGCGCACCAGCCGGGCCGGAGCACTGCGCATCGGACGCTGGAAATACCTACGCGCCAACAACGCCGAAACGCTGCGCGACGTGCCGGCCGACCCCCGAGAGCAAGCCAATCTGGCCAAACACCACCCCGACATACTCGACCAGATCCGCACGCGCTGGGAGCAGATCAACGCCGACCTGCTTTCCTACTTCGGCCGCATCGAGCCGCGTCGCGCCGCCGGTGCTTACGTACGCGGGTTGCTGACCGACATCGACCGCAAGAACTGCTGGAACCTGGCCGAACACCTCGGGCTCACCGGGCCGCAGGCGGTGCAGCGGCTCCTGCGCACCCTCGCTGGGACGCCGACGCCGTCCGCGATGACGTCCGCGATTTCATCGTTGACCGGCTCGGCCCCGGACGGCGTGCTGATCGCGGACGAGACCGGGGTTCGTCAAGGGGGATGCCGAGCAGGACGTGAGCCACGGCCAGAGTCAGTAACCCGGCATTGAGGTCGTTCGTCACACATCGATCCTCGGCACCCTTCGCCCTTCCTGCACTCCAGTGACTTAGGACTTAACTCGTCTACAGAGTCATCCGGCCCATCCGAGGCACGTCTGGGGGGCGAGTTCGCCGATAGGTTGAACACTTGCATGGTGACCAATACATTTGTATAGACTCTTGGACGTGCGACCAATCTCTGAAGAAGACCTGACGACCCGCGCCCGCATCCGGGACGCGGCAATGGCGTTGTTCGCCGAGCAGGGAGTCAAGGCCACCACCATCCGCGGGATCGCCGAGGCCGCCAAGGCCTCGCCCGGCCTGGTGCAGCACCACTTCGGCACCAAGGAAGAGCTGAGACAGGCTTGCGACGAGTACGTCGTCAGCTACCTGCGCGAGCAGGTCACCGTCGGCGTCACCGAGCACAATCTGGACAAGCCCGAATTCATCGAGAACGTCCACCGAACCGCGCCGCCCTTGATGAAATATCTGGGCCGCGCGCTGGTGGACGGTTCCCCCGCAGCCGCCGCCATGTTCGACGAACTCGTCAGCGTGACGGAGGAGCATCTCGCCGACGAAGACCGTTCCGAGGCCGATCATCGCGCCCGCGCGACCGTACTGACGGCGATGAAGCTGGGCATCACCGTGCTGCACGAGCACGTCTCCCGGGCCCTCGGCTCGGACCTCTACACCCCGCAAGGCGCGGTACGCGTCAGCAAGGCCCAGCTCGACCTGATCAGACCGGAATTCCTCGGCCGCGAACTGTTCAACCAAGCGCGGACGGGCCTGGAGAAGCTCGAGGGACAGCAATGAACGCCGCAGTGCACGCGGACGGTCTGGTCAAGACCTTCGGCCAGGCCAGGGCCCTGGACGGGCTCGACCTCACCGTCAAGACGGGCGAGGTGCACGGCTTCCTGGGCCCCAACGGCGCGGGCAAGACCACCACCATCCGCATCCTGCTCGGCCAGATGCGCGCCGACAGCGGCCAGGTCGCGTTACTCGGCGGCGACCCCTGGCGCGACGCCACCGAGCTGCACCGGCGCCTGGCCTACGTGCCGGGCGACGTCACCCTGTGGCCCTCGCTCACTGGCGGCGAGGTCATCGACCTGCTGGGCAGGGTACGCGGCGGCCTCGACCCGGAACGCCGCACCGAGCTGCTCGAACGCTTCGAGCTCGACCCGCGCAAGAAGTGCCGTACCTACTCCAAGGGCAACCGGCAGAAGGTCGCGCTGGTGGCCGCTCTCGCCTCCGACGTCGAACTGCTGATCCTGGACGAGCCGACCTCGGGCCTGGACCCGCTCATGGAGGCGGTCTTCAACGAGTGCGTCCTGCAGGAGAAGCGCGACGGCCGCACCGTGCTGCTGTCCAGCCACATCCTGTCGGAGGTGGAGACGCTCTGCGACCGCGTCAGCATCATCCGCGCCGGCCGTACCGTCGAGTCCGGCACCCTCGCCGACCTGCGCCATCTCACCCGCACCTCCGTCACCGCCGAGTTGATCGGACCGGCGCCCGGCCTGGCCGCCCTGCCCGGCGTGCACAACCTGACCGTGGACGGCGCCCGGCTGCGCTGCCAGGTCGACGGTGATGCGCTCACCTCGGTGCTCGCCGAGCTCGCCCGGGCAGGCGTACGTGCCCTGACCACCCAGCCGCCGACGCTGGAGGAGCTGTTCCTGCGCCACTACGAGGGAGCCGCCAGATGACCGGCACCATGACCGGCACGGGGACACTGATCCGGCTCATCCTGCGCAGGGACCGCGTGCTGCTGCCGGTGTGGATCGCGATCACCGCGCTGCTTCCGGCGAGCATCGCCTCCGCCACCACCGACCTGTACGCCGACCAGGCCGCCCGCGACTCCTTCGCGGCGGCCTCGGCGAGCAACCCCGCGCAGCTGGCCATGCGCGGCCCCATCTATGACGCGAGCGTCGGCGGCCTGACCGCATGGACGCTCGGCTCCTCTCTCGCGCTGTTCGGCGGGCTCATCAGCATCCTGCTGATGATCAGGCACACCCGCGTCGAGGAGGAGACCGGCCGGCGCGAACTGCTGGCCTCGGGTGTCATCGGCCGTCACGCCCCGCTGGCCGCCGCGCTCGCGGCCGTGCTGGCCGCCAACCTGCTCCTGGGCCTGCTGTCAGTGCCCGCCCTGGTCGCGGGCGGCCTGCCCGCGGGTTCCTCGCTGCTGTTCGGGCTGTCCACCGCCGCGGGCGGCTGGGCTTTCGCGGCCGTGGCCGCCATCACCGGGCAGCTCACCGCGTCCTCCGGTACGGCGCGCGGCATCGCGATCGCGGCCGGCGGCCTGCTGTTCGCGCTGCGCTCGCTGGCCGACACCGGCGGCATCGGCTGGCTGGCGTGGCTGACGCCGTTCGGCTGGGTCCGGCTGACCAAACCCTACGCCGGCGACCATTGGTGGGTGCTGGGGCTGATCGCGGCGCTCGTCACCGCGCTGGCGGCGGCCGCGTTCGCGCTGTTCACGCGGCGTGACCTGGCCGGCGGCCTGATTCCCGCCCGCCCCGGACCCGCCGAGGGAACGTTGCCGGGCGCGTTCGGCCTGGCCGCTCGCCTGCATCGCGGCACCCTGGCGGGCTTCACGATCGGTTTCGGAGCGCTGGGCGCCCTGCTCGGAGTGGCAGCGCGCGGGCTGAACACCCAGCTGGACACGCCGCAGTTCCGGGAGCTGGCCGCGACCCTCGGTGGCGCCGAGGCCCGGCTCTCGGATGTGTTCTTCACGTTCGTGATGTACGTGCTCAGCCAGCTCGTCGCGGGGGCCGCGCTGGTGTCGGCACTGCGCGCCCGTGGCGAGGAGGCGGCGGGCCGGGCCGATCTGCTTCTGTCCACCCCCGTCGGCCGGCTGCGCTGGGCGCTGAGCCACCTGGTGTTCGCCGTCATGAGCCCGGTGCTGCTCCTGACGGCGCTGGGCGCGGCAGCAGGGCTCACCTTCGACGGCGACGTGGCCCGCGTCACCGGGGCCACGCTGGCCTACCTGCCCGCGGTCTGGACCGTGGTCGGGATCGCGACGCTGCTGTTCGGCCTGCTGCCACGGCTGACGGCGGCCGCGAGCTGGACCGCGCTCGGCCTGTTCCTGCTCGTGGATCTGCTGGCGGAGTTCAAGCTGGCCACCGGGATCATCCTGGACCTTTCGCCGTTCGTGCACGTGCCGGCGACGCTCCTGGGCAGCGCCTCGTCACCGGTAGCGCCACTGCTGGGGCTGACCATCGTGGCCGTTGCCCTGGCCGCGGCGGGGCTGGCGTTCCTGCGCCGCCGCGATCTGACGCCCTCCGCCTGAAACAGCCCCGATGAGGCGCTGATGGCCGACCTCGATATGGTCCACGATGTCGAGTCCACCCACACGCTGACCACCGCAGCTGACGCTGTGGCGGCTGCGGCCAGGGTGGGGTGCGACCGCGGCGCGGAGCGCACCAGCGAGTCGTAGGTGTCGCTGGTGCGCTCCAGCTCCACCCCGAGCGACCGCGCCCACGCGTCGAGTTCGGCCTGCACCGCGGCGCCCGGCTCCTGCGCGCTCACGGTCCACTCGACCTCCATGAAGGCCCCGGCCGCCTCGACCTCGTCCACGCAGACGCGCAGCCCGTCGAGCACGGCGGTGCGCCGGGTCTTGACGATGCGCACGGTCGGCCGGAACCCCATCGTGGTGATGGCCTCGTGCATCTGCTCGCGGTCGGCGATCGGGGTCTCGTGCTCCAGGCACGCCTGCTCGTTGGCGAGGGGCTGCTTCACCGTGAACAGGTGACGGCCGTCCTGCGTCCGCAGCCGCGCGAACACGATCCCGATCTTGGGCTGCCCGTAGTCCCAGCCCGGCTGCGCATATGCCTGATCGTCCTGGTGGACCGGCGGCGACAAGGCCGCGCCCCGGGCGGCCAGAGCGCTCACCAGCGCGCCCAGGTCGAACACCCGGTACTTGACCTCGATCTCCTGCGCTGCACCACCGGTCACCAGGGCCTCCTGAGTCTGCTGTGACTCCGGGAGCCTATCGAGGAAGTTCCGAGGCCGAGGGGCGATCATGGAAGGGAGTACGGGGCCAAGCACAAGATCGTCTGCCGTGGGCCGGTGCCGGGAAGCACCGCGGCGACCTGGACGGCCTTCGTTCATGCTCCGTGCGGGCGGATCTGCCACCAGGCGGGAGCCGCCGGACGGCCACGGAATGATAGTGACGCTGCTGTCTGCCTGAGCGAAAGGCCCTGCTGGACCATCGGACAGGCACTACCGCCGGCGTTCCGGAAATCCGCAACCGCCTGAATCATTTCTCTGCGAGCGGATTTCCGAGTCGTGTCACCCTGAGTAAGGACATCGCCGCTCAAAAGAATGGGATCCGGTTGCTCAATCGATGGAGTATTGGTAGCGGAAATACCAGCCCGGCAGGAGCTTGTAGCCGGGCACGCCGCTTTCGGAGTAGAAGCAGGGAGAACTGTAGACGTCCGGCGGATCGTTCAGCGCGGCGCTGTATGCGTTGCAGGTGGTCTCGGCACTGAAGGGTCCCTAGTAAGCGACCCGGTACGTACGGCCTGCGGACGCGTCCGCGATCCCGCCGGATACCGCTAACATGCTGACGACGCCCATCGTCAACGCCGCCAGGCGCACTCGAGGTCCAGCCATTTTAATGCTCCTTTTCTTCATCCTGGACATGGCTGAGAACACAGGTCATTCTGACACGAATTACTCGGAGCGCATAGGCGCTAAGGCGCCGCCGGACCTGCGGCGTATAAACCGCAAATTCCGCCGGATGACCGGGTCGAACGGTGCTTGCCCATTCACCAGGTCCTGTGATCTGGTGTCAGGCGAGTGAGGGGAGGGGCGGTAGCCGGGTCCTGCCGCCGACCGCCGACCGATGATGGTCGCCCCCGAGGCCGGCGATCACCGTGTGGAACGCAGGTCCTCACGGGCGGCCGGGCGGCCGGTGGCGAGCGGGAGGAGGTCGGCCGCCGGGCCGCGCACCTCGCGCGGTCCCTCGCCCGCCGACCAGCCGGCATCCGTGGCGATCAACCGTGTGGTGCGCAGGAGCTCCCGGCCGCCGTAGAACTTGCCCGCCACCACGTGGTCGAGCGCCGCGACTGCCGCCGCGGCGGGCATGTCGCGCGTACGGCCCAGCGGGCGGGCCATGTCCTGACCGTGGACGAGCGCGTCGACCAGCGGGCCGAGCGGGCTCGCCCCCGGAGCGCGGCGTGCCGAGCCGGCCGTTTCGCGCAGTTGCGCGATGAGCTCGTGCGGTTGGAACCGGGCGGCCCGCTCCCGGGCGAGATCGGCGACCATGCGGTTGAAGTCGCCCCGGGCGCGGATCGCGCCCCTGATCGCCACGAACAGGGTGGTGCGAGTCGAGAGCGTCAGGTGGGCGGCCACGTCCCGCACCGTCCAGCCGTCACACAGCGAGGCGGCGTCCCACTCGTAGTCGTCCAGGTCTTCCAGGAAGGCGGCGAGGCTCAGGGCCCCAGTGCATAGGCGCAGGCGGCGAATTGCTCCGCTCGACGCTGCTGCGTGAGCTGCTGCCGCATCGACGCGCTTGTCGTTCACCCGCGGCGCCTTGACCTGCACCGGCCCGGCCGAGGCGGCTATCGTCCGCTCGGCGTGGAACCCGTTGCGCACCACCAGACGCCGGACGTCGGCGTCACGAGCGTCGGTCAGCTCGGCCAAGGAGGAGTTGACCTCGGCCTCCAACATCCGCCGCGCTCCCTCCCGGACAATCTCATCGATCGACGATCCGTTCGCCGTCGCGCCGCCAGCCTGACTACGTACGCCCCCGAGCCGATCCACAGGTTCTGAGCATTGCTCGGCCGCCCGCACGTGTCCCACCCCCTCTGTGAGATGGAACGGAATCCGGCGATCATCACTTCGGCAAGATGGCGATGACCTGAGTTTCACCGACCAGCGGGAAACCCGTCAACGCGGGATTCCGTTCCAGACCTCTCTGCTCCCCGGCCCGGCGGCTTTCAGCCCTTGAGGTCGTCCACCTTGAGGGCGACCGTGCCGAACAGGTCCGAGATCGTGGTCAGGCTCGCGATCTGCAGCGCCTGCGACGGCAGAACCTCCCCGTCCGGCGACCGCAGGGGGCGGGTCGCGGTGGCCTCGGCGACCACGGTCGGACGGTAGCCGAGGTTGAAGGCGCCCTGCGCGGTGAACATGACGCACATGTGCGTCATGAACCCGGCGATGATCAGCTCGCTCCCGACCCCGAGGCCCTGCAGCGTGTCCTCGAGATCGGTGCCGTGAAAGGCGTTCGGTGCCTGCTTGACGACCACCTTCTCACCCTCGATCGGGGCGACTTCGTCGATGATCGCGCCGATCTCGGCCCGGATGTCGTACGGCGTGCCCTCGCCACCGTCGTTCATGATGTGCACGACCGGCGCGCCGGCGGCACGGGCGGCGGCGAGCAGCCGGGCGCCGGCGGCCAGGGCCTCTTCGGCGCCTTCGAGCCGCATGACGCCGGTGAGGTAGGTGTTCTGGAAGTCGACCATGATGAGCGCTGCCTCGCTCAGCCGCGGCAGCTCGTTCGGCAGGGCCATCACGTCACGCAGGGCGGTGGACGCGGTCATGGGGGTTCCTTTCTGACTGATGGAGTGGATGCGCGGGCTGTGCCCTACGACAGGGTCTTCTCCCCGCCGGCCGGGCTCAGGTCGACCAGCTTCCCGGCGACGCCCCGCTCGCGGAACGCCTTGACCAGGGACTTCATGTCCTCGGAATAGATGTTCCACCCGTCGGTGTGCACCGCGACCACCTTGCGGGGGTTGAGGTACTGCGCCACCAGGGCCGCCCTCTTGGAGGTGAGGGTCAGCGGGACGTTGTCGAGAATCGCGGGCGTACGGGCGGCGCCGGCAAACAGGACGGCCGTGTCGATGCGTCCGAACTGCTTCTTGATGCGGTCACCGACCGCCTTGGCGACCTTCACCGAGGCGTTGTCGCCGGAGATGTACGTGGTGGGCACGCCCTTGCCGCTGAGCACGAACCCGGTAACCTCGCCGTCCTCGCCGCGGTCCACTCCGTCGGGGCCGTGGAGGGCGGGCACCGCGGTGACCTTGATGGTGCCGCGGGAGGTCTTCAGCTTCTGGGAGGTCCAGCTCTTCATGCCCGTCACGTGGTCGCCGAGCCGCTTCTCCGCACCCGGCGTGGAGAACACGACGGGCACGCGCTTGAGCAGTTCGCGGCCCGTGTCGTCCAGGTTGTCGTCGTGCTGGTCGTGGGAGAGCAGCACGGCGTCGATCCTGCCGATCTCGTCCACGTCCAACGCGGGGCCCTGGGTCTTCTCCAGCCCACTCGGGTACCTCTTGGGCTCGTCGAAGGTCGGGTCGAGCAGGATGCGCGAGCCGGCGATCTCCAGGATCGTGCTCGGCCCGCCGACGTGGGTCACCGTGAACGCGGCGGCGTAGTGCTTTTCCGCTGCTGCTGTTGCGCTACCCGTGACGGCGAGGGTCACGGTGGCGGTGGCCGCGACGGCGGCAGCGGCAGCGCGCAGGAACATCGAACGGTTCAAGGGAAATACCAGCTCTCTTGCGACGAACAGTGCGTGTTCAACGCTAACACAACTTGTAAGCAATGATAACGAATAGCTCCCTCGGCGTGGCTCTCCGACGGGAAATGTCGAGCTCCGAAGTGTTAGCGCTGTTATCATGGAAGCCATGTCAACGGCACGAGAGCGCATCCTGGAAGCCACCGCCGAGCTGCTCGCCACCAAGGACGCCCTGGCGATCTCGACCCGGGCCATCTGCGACCGTGCCAAAGTCGGAATGCCGGAGATCTACCGCCAGTTCGGCGATAAGCAGGGGCTGCTCACGGCGGTGGCCGACCTCGGCTTCGAGCGCTTCCTCGCCAACAAACGCCGCAACCCGGCCACCGACGACCCGGTGGCCGACCTGCGTACCGCCTGGGACAGCCACGTCGCGTTCGCGCTCGGGAACCCCCACCTCTACCGGCTGATGTTCACGCCGACCGGCGACGCCAAACCGCAGGCGATCGAGGAGGCCAAGGCCCTGCTCCTATCAGCCGTGGAGCGCTGCCGTGCCGCCGGACGCCTACGCGCCACGCCCACCCTGGCCGCCCAGTCGATCCTCGCTGCCAACGTGGGCGTGTGCGTGATGGCGCTGTCCTTCCCCGAACTGTTCGGGGGGCTCGACATCTCACGGTCCGTACGTGAAGCAGTGATCGGCAAGGTCACCGGCGACGAACGCGAGGACACGCGAATCGGGCCGGCCACTGTCCTCGCGCAGGCGCTGGTCGGCACCCTCACCGGGACGACGCCGGTGAACGACGCCGCCATCGACGACCTGGCCCGCGCACTCCGGCCCGTCGGCGAGTGAGCGGTCACGTCAACCCCGTCCTGGTGTTCGACGCGACGGTCAAGATCGGCATCAGGGAGTCGGCCGAGCACGTCTGGGATGCCTATTTCCATGCCGACCCCTAGACGAAGCCCACGATCAACGAACCCAAGAAGATCCCAGGGCGCGCCCCGAACGGCGGACTGCACCGCATCCGTGAAGGAGCTGCGCCAGGCTTGGAGGATCCCGACGAAGCGCCGGCCGGAACGATCCGCGCCAATCGCCGCAACTCCATTAGCCAATGCGAGCAGCTCTGGCCGTCCGTGAACCAGGAAGCAGATGGCCTCGACGGTGACGAATTCCCCTTCGCCCAGCACTCGGGAGGGCTCGCTTGCCGCGCATGGCTACTACTCGGTCAGATACATCAGCAACAAGGACAACCGGTCAAGCGGCAGTGACCTCGGATTGTTCTACGAACGGCAGCGCAGGCTTGCCGGAGACGCGTTCTGGGTGTTCCCCAAGCCAGTCGCCGGTAACGAGAACCTACCGCCGGTCCGCTGACCTCTAACTGATCGTGGCCGCCCCTGGCCGGGGCCTGCCGAGCGGCCTCTGGGCCGACCCGGACGACCTCGAGAACTTGGAAGAGTCGTACCACGGGCAACTGCTTCAGCTCACCCCCTCGGACGGGCGCTGCTGGGCCTGGCCCGCGCCGGCCGAGGGGGGAGCCGCATGCCGCAGCCGTCGCCGGCGCTCATATCAAGTTTGGGCTCGTACGCCCACATGCCGGGACGTCCTGAGGGGATGTGGTCCGTGGCCGTGGCCGGCATGGGCTCGATCGGGGTCTGCATCTGCGCGCGAGCATGCTCGGGGAGCGGCCGGAATACGCCAGAACCATGCCCTCGCGGGTGCGCAGGTGGCCCAAGTTGCCCTCGAACTCGGCGACCATCGCCAGGGTCTGCAGGAAGAGCCGGCCGAACGGGTCGTTCCAGTGGTAGACCGACCCGCCCAGCCCGAACAGCACGCCGCGGCCGGACAGGTCGGTGAGGATCTGGTTGGCCTCGGCCATGTTGCGGGCGAACCGGTCTAACTTGGTCACGGTGAACACGCTGGCGGCCACACCGCCGCGAGGGCTTGGTCCAGGCCGCCGCGGTTGCTGCGGGTGGTCCCGGAGAAGCACCGGTCGATGTAGATCCGATCCTGCGCGACTCCGAGACCGAGGAGCTGCCTGGACGACGACGTCCTGCTCGTCGGTGGAGCAGCGGGCGCAGCCGACCCGGATCGCGGCCGGTGCGGCGTTGACGGCGTTCAGTGTTCCGGATAGGGCCCCGTCACCGGAACGGTTCGCGGAACACTCTTACGGAACACCTCGACCTGGGCGACCATCCTGGCCGGCGGGTGTTCCGGTAGGGGATCCCCCACCGGGGTTGGGAGGGCATTCCAGTGCTGTCTGCTCGAGGGGCGGCAGGTCCACGATCTGCAGCCTTTCGTCTCTCCGGGGGCGCGACGACCTCGATGCCGGCGGGGATATCGACAAGTCCCATCCGTTGATATCGAGCGCCGTAGTGCCGGACAGCACCCGGTTCAGGCAGGGTCCGGCTCGACGAAGATCCAGTGCTCGACGAGTCGGCCGTCGACGACTCGGACCATGTCCATGCCGCGGGTCTCGGCACCGCCCGAGCCCGGGGCGCTGCGTAGTCGGTAAAGGTTGGCAACCCACTCGCCGTCCTCCACGGTCCGCTCGGTGACGACCTCCAGGCCGGACGCCAGCAGACCTTCCCATTTCCGCCGCCAGTCCGCATGGCTGACCACCCGACCCTGGTCACGGGACTCCGGAGCGATCAGCCCGATGGCGCCGTCCACGTCACCCTCGGCACGAGCCCTGATTATCGCCTGGACGACGTCGCCCGGTCCCTTCACTGTGTCCAATCGACTCACCTCCGATGAAACGGGGATCGGTCCCCGTTTTACGTGTGGAACAATACGGGGACTGCTCCCCGGTTGACAAGGAGGCCCGGTATGCAGCCACCGCCCCGTCGTGTCGACGCCGCACGCAACCGCGAGCGGTTGCTCGCGGCCGCCGACACCGTGTTGAACAGCCACGGCTCGGCCGCGTCGCTGGACGAGATCGCCAAGGTCGCGGGGGTCGGCAATGCCACGCTCTACCGGCACTTCCCGACCCGGGGGCGGCTGATCGAGGCCGTGTACGAGCAGCGGATCCAGGACCTGTGTGACAGTGCACGTGACCTCGCGGCGGCCCCGGACCCCGGTGCGGCGCTGACGACGTGGCTGCGGTTCGTCTCCGCGCACGTCACCAACAGCCGCCTGCTCAGGGAGGCGTTCCTCGCCGACCACCCGGGCCCCGCCGACGTCGAGCCGCTGCAGGCGACCGCCTGGCACGATTCGCTCTTCGAGGCCGCCGCGCCGCTGTTGGCCCGCGCCCAGGACGCCGGTGCGGTGCGACCTGACATCGGGATCGCGGAGCTGCTCACGTTCCTGACCGCCGCCACCCGAGCCGCCCCGCTGTGCGCCGACCGCGCCCTCGAACTGCTCATGGAGGGCCTCCTCCCGCGACCCGCGGTCGCCCCAGCACGGCCCGATACCGGCGGGTAGCAACAGATGGGCGGTGCGCCGAACAGCACCCGTGGTTCGAGATCGAGCCGGGTGGTGGGGGGTCTGGGCGGGTGGGGTGAGGTTGAGGGTCCAGTTGCCGGATCGGTGGTGGTGTGGGTGATGTAGGGCGAGACGGTGGCCAGGTCGTCGGTGTCGACGGGGTGGCCTTCGGCGGCCAGGGCGTTGGCGGCGTCGGTGCAGCCAGTCGGCGAAGCCGTGGAAGGCCTCGGTGCGGTTGGTGATGGCGGTGATCTGCTCACGCAGCGCCGGCTCGGACAGGTAACGCAGCAGGGTGATGGTGCGGATCGCGCGGCCGAGCTCGCGGAAGGCCCGGTACAGGCGGTTCTTGCGCGAATGGTTGCCCAGCCGGCGCAGCAGCCGCGACCCTCGACGGTGGAGGTGTCTCGTCGATCTATCCCGACCACGACCCCATCGACTGCGACACGTCGCCGCACCACTGTCGCTGATCCGCGGCTAGTCATGATCGACTAGCCCGGCCTTTCCCATAGGGGGAGAGCGCGGACGATTCTGGGGAAACAGAGGTCCTCCGTGCTCTCGACCCAGCGGCTTCATCGGCTCATCGTGCCCTTGTACAGGGCCTGCCGTTGACGAAGCTGTCACCACGTACCCGCGATTGCGTTGTCCCTGCTCAAAGCCGCCTGAACTTGGAGATGGCCAACTGTGCGATCAACGCGCCGCCCGGTCGCGGCGGCGTCGGGCGGCGCGGATCTCGGCGTCGGCGACCTTGTCGTCGAGCAACGCGTACAGCTGCGTCGTCTCGGTGGAGGCGTGTCCGAGGCGGCGGCGCACGGCCTCGATGGAGTACGCCGGCGTTGATGAGCTCGCTGGCGTGGGCATGACGCAGCTGGTGGATGTCGATCTCGACACCGGCGGTGGTGCAGTAGCTCTGCCAGCGGTGATGGGCGGCGTCGTAGGACAGAGGTCCGCCGCGGCCGTTGATGGACGCGCGGAACAGCGGCCCGGCGCTGTATCCCGCGCGGTCCAGGAGTCTTCGACGTACAGGCCGCAGACCTCCGAGGCGCGGGCGCCGCAGACGTAGGTGGTCTCGAACAGCACCCGATCCCGCAGCCGGTCCAGCGGCAGGTCCTTACGCGGCCGCCGCGAGCAGATCACCGCCAGCACCTTGGCAACGTCGGCCACGCTGGCGGGGCGCGGCAGGTTCTTGGGCACCTTGACCGTGTCGATCCGGTCCATCGGGTTAGCGGCCAGGAGGTCGTGGCGGACGGCCCACTTGGTGAAGGAGGCGACGGCGGCGCGCTTGCGCTTGCGGCTGGCCGGTGACAGGTCGGCGAGCTCGGCCAGGAAGGCCCGGATCGGCGCCGCGGTCAGTGCGCCGATCTCCTCGCCGTGGTGGGAGGCGAAAGCGATCAGGTCGCCGCGGTAGGCGCGCCGGGTGTGGACGGAGGCGCCGGCGTTGGCCAGCGTCGTCGTCGTCGAGGAGCTGACCGGCAGTACGGTGACCGGATGGGACCCGGACGAGTCCAGCCGCTCCATCAACGGCACATCGTCGTGCTGCCCCGTGCACCAGGTTGACCGCCGGGCCGTCGTCCTGCCCAAGCCGCGCCAGACCCGCGGCGAGGGCGCCGCTCGGGACGGCAGATGTGTTCACAGCGTGTGTCACGGGTTGCTCCTCTCCTACCCGCACCGGGCGGGATCGGAGAGGAGGACCGACCCGGGACCGCAGACAATACGCGCCGTCGCCTTTCCGACAGGGATTCCGTTGGGGGCAGAAGATCAGCATCTGGGGCAGGCGGCCTCGCGCCGGACGCGCCAGGTGAAGGTGGTGCTTGCCTGGCCGCCGCCGACGGCCGTGACCGTGACGTTGTAGCTTCCTATCGAGGGCGTGCCGGTGATCAAGCCGGTCGTCGTGTCGATGGTCAGCCCGGGCGGCAGATCGGTCGCCGACCAGGTGTAGGACCCGCTCCCGCCGGTGGCCTGCATCTGCAGCGTCACGCTGTCCGGGAGGCGCGTGCTCTGGGTGCCCGGGTTGACGACCGTCATCGCCGGCGGGGGCGTGGGGATGTCCGGCGGCGGGCAGTCGAGCCATACCGGACCAGACCCCGTCGATGCGGTGATGAACTCCGGAGACCCCGACAGGTATTGGACCATGGCGGTCGCCCGGCCCGAGTAATAGCCGGACTCGCACAACTCGCCCGGGGTGGGGGCGCCGAGGCCGAACAGGGGGACCAGGGTGGTGTACTGCCAAACATCGGTGCGGCCGCTCACGGTTACGCCGGGGCCGGCGACCAGTCCGTGGTAGAGCAACTCCACGGTGAGGTCGATGCGGCGCACTGGACCGTCGCACTGGACCGTCGCGCTGTAGTTGACGGTCTTGGCGTCGGTCTTGCTCGGTGGGCTGCCCGGCGAGACCCACCAGCAGACGTGGCCGTCGGGAAGGTCGGCGGATGCCGGGGTGGCGTCGATGCGGCGCGCTGAACCGTCGCACTGGACCGCCGCATTGTCGTTGACGGTCTTGTTGTCGGTCTTGCTCGGTGGGCTGCCCGGCGCGACGTACCAGCAGTTGTTGCCGGCGGGAACGGCGGCGGATGCCGGGGTGGCCAGGCCCAGGGATGCGATGGAGAAGGCGGCTGCGACCAGGGCCAGGAGGATGCGGGATAAATTGCGATGCCACAGATTTACACGCATCGCTGGATGCTCTCACGGGACATCGGCGTCGACAACGGGTGAGCCCGGGACCGGGAGGTGGGCCGGGGTGTGCACTCGAAGACAACCTGCTCATGCACAACGACAACCTGCTCATGCACAACTGCGGTGCCAAGCCGCCTTTGCGTCCACGAGCGCGGATCTTATCGACCTGTCCATCAGCGGCGTCGAACAACGCCTGCACTTCGTCATAGGCCAGCGGCCGCCGCCCAGGACGGCCCTCGTAGTCGGTGACATGCGCGACGGTGTTCCACTCACCGAGCACCTGCTGCGGGGCCACGCCGAAACGGTCCATGCACGCCTGGGCCCAGCCGTAACGGCTGTCGGTGATGAACTCCCGGAACTGCCGCGACTGCGTCTGGTACTGACGGGTGGTGGGCTGCCTGATCGGCTGGTCTCCCGAGCACAGGTGATCGAAGAACGCCTCTACCTCACCGGCGTCCCACTGCCACGGATAGAGGTTGGAGAAGCGCATCATGCGCCGGACCGTGCTGGCCGCTCGCCGAATCGTGTCGTCCTTGAGGTAGCGCACGCGCTGCTGCCGAGCCCAGCCGTCCAGCATCGCCGTGAACATGGCCGGCTCCGGATCAAGCGGCAGCACGTTCTCCACCAGGGTCAGGTGTGCTGCGGCAGGAGCGTCGCCGTGCGCCTCCACGTGTTACTTCTCATGCGAGATGGTTGCGTCTGTCTCAGAAACCGAGGAAGAGCCGGCAGCCGGCTTGAGACACTGTGATCGCGGCGAGGCTGACCTGGCTCTAGGCCCTCCGCTCCTGAGGCTGCCCCCAGCCCCGAAGCAGCTGTGTGGGTGATCACGGCCGATCCCACGCGACGCACTGGTGACAACTACCCCACGTCCACTCTTGAACCGATCTTCTCGTGTGCGCTGACCGCGGGTAACGCCCGCGGTCGCCGAGCAGATGACCAAGTGACCGGGAGGGATTCTGTGTCCGACGACGGCCTGCGTGACGCCCTTGTCCAGATCGAAGAGGCCGCGGGGATCGGTCGCCCCATCGGGGGCGCCAAGCTCCCTGACGCGATCCGCTTCTTCCGCGTGCTGACGTTGCTGCGCGACGCCGTGTGCCCGCGGCTCACTGACCTGGCCGCTGCCGCGGACGGCAGGAGCGGTGACCTCGTCGTCGTCCTGGCCGACCTCATCGTGGCGACCGTCGGCAAGGTGCCCGTGCCCGCCGCGACCGTGGCCAGGGCCATCGTCGGGATCGGCGCCGACCGGTTCTGCGCGAACCCGGCGGCCCTCGTGGAAACTCCACCGGAATGACCGGCCCGGATGACTGGGCTCCGTTCGTCGCCGCGATCACGGAGCACCAGCAGCGCTCCGAGCGCGGCGGTGCGTTCCTGCGCACCGCCGCGGACGTCGAGCAGGGGTTCGCCGATCGCGCGGCCTTCCACCGGGCGCTGCACGCCGACGACGTCACCGCAGAGGAACTGGCCGCGCTCTGCGGGGCGACGGCGGGGGAGACGGCGCGGCTGCGCGCGGATCTGGAGCCCGGCACGATCCGCTTCACCCCGGCGGAGCCCGCGTCCTGCGTCATCCACCTGTCCAGGTCGTTCACGAGGGTGAGCAAGCTCATGGGGCTCGACGGGACGCACAAGTTCCTGTTCGCCACGGACTGCCGTTACCGGCCGCACGCCTCGGTGCAGCAGTGGGCAGACAGCCGCTACCTGGTCCTGATGGGCCGCTATGTGGTGCAGGACATGTGGGCGCTGTCACTCGTCCTGGCGCAGCTCGTCGTCGTGGCGGGCCGCGCGTTTCCAGGCTTGGAGGAGCCGTGGACGCACCCGGACTTCCCGCGGGTCCTGCGCGACACGGCCCACACGAACCCCTACCTGCACCAGCAGATCGCGTACGGTATGTGCGCCACGGTCGAGGGCGAGCGGTTCAGGACGGCCATCGGGGTCGACGATGACGAGACGCTGGCCCCGGTAATGTTCGAGATCGCCCAGGGCGCCTTGGACTTCCTGGTCGGCCACGAGCTGTCCCACGTCTACCGTGGTCACCTGCACGCGGCCGGCCGTCCCGCCGACGAGTCCCCATGGTTCGCGGGCGAGGCATTCGACCGGGTGCGGGAGTCACCGGGCGGCGCCGCCGTGGTCGAGACCTACCTGCGTGACTACTGGCCGGCGCACAGCCTGGAGCTGGAAGCGGACAGGTTCGCGATGATGGCCGCCGCCGACGCCGGCGCGTCCGTCGCGCGGGACCTGCGGCTGATGGGCATCGAGTTCGCGGTGAGCGTGCTGTCCTTCCTGGACCGGGCCAGCTATCTGACCGAGTACGGCGACGACCCCGCGGAGGCGGTCGGCCTGCGGGAGTACAGCCGGGTGCCGGGGCTCGTGGACGTGCTGCTGCCGATGCAGACGCATCCCTGGGGCAAGACCCGGGCCACCGCGGTGACGTCAGAGGTGCAGCTCGTCTACCGGAGCCTCGTCGACCCCGCGGAACTACGACGCAAGGCACTGCTGATGCAGGCGGTGGGCAATGTCCTCGGCTCGATGAGCGGGCGGGCGCTCAACGCGATCCAGTGGATCAACAGCCGGCCCGGTGAGAGCCTGGCCGTCATCCTGCCCGACGACAAGCTGCTCACCCACTACTGGCCGCCGGAGGCCACCACCGACGACGACAGGCTGGAACGGCTGGAGTCGAGCGCGTCCCTCTTCTACACCGACCTCACCGGCGCCGATCCTCCCGCCGACGCGCAGACTGTCGCGACGGCCTGCCGGGTCGCCTTCGCCCGGATGCGGGAGGAGCAGGGCATCCTGCCCGAGGCCATCCTGCGGATCATGTCCTGGTACGCGCCGGGCGGCATCCCGCTCGACCTCTTCCGCCAGGGGGACATGTTCCCCGCCGACGAGCTGGACGCCGCGCTGGCCACGCTGGAGGAGCACTCGCTGATCGCTCTGGACGGCTCAGCCGTACGCGTCGATCCCCTCGTCCAGGCGGTCGGTCGCGACGTGGACGAGGTCGAGGAGGAAGAGGTCTTCCCGGCCGGAGAGACGCTGGACGTCGCGGTGGTGCTCCTGTCGTCGGCCGTCCCCGAGTGGCACGATCCGGCGGGCCAGCAGGTCTGGCGCGAGCTCCTGCCGCACATCGACGCCGTCGCGGGCCATCTCGCCGACGTGGAGCGGGAACCGCCGCTGGTGCTCTGGAACGACACGGCGCAGTACCTGCTCGACCAGGGGATGGTGGAGCGCGGGCTCGGCTACGCGCTGCGGGCGCTGTCGGACGGGCAGCGGCTCAACGGGCCTGACCACCCCGACACGCTGGCGCTGCGGCACAGCCTGGGCCTCGCCTACACCGCAGCGGGTGACCACGCCGAGGCGATCTCCGTGCTTGAGCGGACCGTCGCCGACCAGGAGCGGCTGCTCGGCGCCCGCCATCCGGTGACCCTCACCAGCCGCAACAGCCTGGCCTCCGCCCATCTCGCCGCCGGGGACTTCGCGCGGGCAATCGCCCTGCTCGAACGGACGGTGACCGACCGTCGCCGGACGCTCGGCCGTGATCACCCGCACACGCTGGCGTCCCAGAACGACCTGGCCATGGCGTATTCCGGGGCTGGAGAGCTCTCCCGGGCGATCCAGCTGCTCAGGAGGGTCGTCGCACGCAGCGAGCGCGTGAGCGGGGCTGATCATCCAGATGTGGTGATCGCGCGCGGGAACCTCGCGTACGCCTATTACGCCGCCGGGCGCGTCGTCGAGGCGATCCCGCTGCTGGAACGGTCGGTCGCCGACCACGAGCGGGTGTTCGGGCCCGACCACCCCAACACGCTGACGACGCACACGGTCCTCACCGACGCGGTTGAGAGAGCGGCCCGGCCTGGAGGCGCGCCCGCGGGGGGCCCGTGAGAAATTCATGGGTCCCCCCGCATGATGAGCGCGCTCCCGCCGGTCGGCGAGCGCGGAGACGACCGTGCGCGTGAGGCTCTACGGTCGATCATCGCTCTACGGTCGATCATCCGAACAGGCGCGCATTCGGCCGCCTGGTCACGGCCCTCCGCTCCCGAATGTGTCCTCAACCGCCAGGGGGCTGGGGCCAGCTTCGGGAGCGGAAGGCCCTCTACGCCTGCTCAGTCGATCGGGTCCAGTTGCGTCGGATGCAAGTCCGCCCGTACCCGGAGGTACCTCACCGCGTGCCGGTGGCGAGGCGCGTCCAGGGCAGTGTCCACCAGCACCTCCACCACTAGATCCGGCTGGACTTGGGTGTAGGTGATGGGGTCGCGGTCGCCGTACGGGCTGGACGCCCAGCCCGGCGGCAGCGTCTCCGGCCACGGATGCCCGGCGCCGGCGGCGGTGAGCAGCGGGGCGACCTCGGCCGCCGCCTGCGCGGCGAGTTGAGCGGTGCGGCCGACGACGCGGAGCCGCCCGGCGTCGTCGTACCGGCCGAGGATCAACCCGCTCGGCCGCCGCGGCGAGCCGACGAACCCGCCCACGACCGCGTCCATGCTGGTCCGCCGTTTGAGCTTGAGCCAGCCTCGGGCGCCGACCTCGTACGTGGACCGGGTCGGCTTGATGCCAGACCGGAGGCCCGCATCTCCGCCGCCAGGTCGATGGCCCGCTCGAGTTCGGGGCGGACGACAGCCCGGGTGGAGATCTTCTCGGCGAAGACGCGGGCGACGCCGGCAGCCTTGAACGCGTCCAGCTGGGTGTCCAGCGATTGGCGCACAGTGGAGGCGCGGGCGTATCCGATCCGCACGTGCCCGGCCGGTTCGGCGCCAGCCGGGGCGGGGCGGGGCAGCTCGATCCAGAGCGTGCCGGGCTTACGCACGAGTGGGGTAGCAACGCTGAGCGCCTTGGCGAGCGCGGGGACGAGCCGGAAGCGGGCGGTGTGGTACTGCACGGCCACTTTGCCCTTGCCGGTCCGGCAGGGTGAGCCGGCCGGGGCGGCGCAGGAGGTCATCGGACAGTCATGAGCTTCCCCGAGTGGGACTTTCAGGGGCGCGGCTTGGCCATGCGGGCGTGACGGGCGGCTTTGCGCGTCTCGGGCAACACGTGGTGCTTGACATAGGCGAGCTTGGTGGCCCTGTCACCGCCGACAACCTGGGCTCGGCCGGCCAACATCGCCTCGAAGCCCTGCCGGGCCACCTGGGCGCGGCTGTTCTTCTTCATACCGGAGCCAAAGGCGGTGTTGCCCATCCCGGCGCGGGCGTGGAAATCGCTGTCGGTGGCGCCGGGCAGCAACGTGGTGACGCTCACTCCGTACTCGGTGAGCTCCTCGCGCAGGGCCAGGGCGAACATCCGAGTGAACGCCCGTGACGGACCGTAGACGGTCTCGTACGGGGTCGGCAACGTGGCCGACAGCGAGGAGGTGATCAGGATCCGTCCGCTGCGGTTGGCGGCCATGTGCCGGGCCACATGCTTGGCCAGGTGGACCACCGAGGTGACGTTCAGGGCGATCAGGCCCAGCTCGTCGTCCAGATCGGTGTCGAGGAAGGAGCCGCCGATGCTGCGCCCGGCGTTGAGCACGGCTGCCGCCAGCGGCCGTCCGGTGGCCTGCACGGCCTGCCAGACGGCCTCGACGCCCTCGTGGTCGGCGAGATCGGCCTGGACCGGGATGACCTGCGCGCCGTCCTTCTCGAGATCGGCCGCAGCCTGGTGGATGTTGCCGCTGCGGCCGGTGGCCACCAGGTCGTAGCCGTGGCGGGCCAGCAGCCGGGCCAGCTCGTAGCCGATCCCAGCCGACGCTCCGGTGACCAGTGCCAGCGGCCTGCCGGACGCGCGGGGCGTGGTGCTGTTCATGAGGTGCTCCTTCGAGCTTGCGCTGTGTCGTGCGGTCGAGGGGACGAGGCAGTCGCGGGCGGGTCCGCGTTCCAGCTGGCCAGCAGCCGCCAGGCGTCCTGCGAGGCCTGGTCCTGGGCGGGCATGTAGACGAAGAGCGTCTGGTCGGCTTCGCCGGGCAGGGTGAAGGCCTGGTAGTCGATGGTCAGCGGCCCCACCAGCGGGTGGTGGAAGCGTTTGTGCCCGAAGCTGCGATCCAGCACCTTGTGGTCGGCCCACCAGCGGCGGAAGTGCTCGCTCTTCATCGTCAGCTCACCGACCAGCTCGGCGGTGCGGGTGTCGTCCGGGTGACGGCCGGCGTCCAGCCGCAAGATCGCGGTCATCTCCGCGGCGATCTTCTCCCAGTCCGCATACAGCTCGCGGGCCGCCTCATCCAGGAGGATCCACCGGGTGAGGTTGCGCTCCCGATAGGGCATGGTGTCGAAGTCGGCCAGAAGCACCCGGCACAGGTGGTTGGTGGCCAGCACATCACCGCGCCGGCCCAGGATGAACGCGGCGTGGTCGGTGAAGGAGTCCAGCAACCGGCGCAGTGCCGGGCGGGCCCGCTGCACCACCGGCGGGCTGCGGCGCGCGGTCGCCGGCTGAGGTCGGATCAGGTCGGACAGGTGGGCGCGCTCGGCGTCGTTCAGCCCAAGCGCGGCGGCGATCGCCTGCAGCACGCTGTCCGACGGGCTGATCTGCCGCCCCTGCTCCAACCGGGTGTAGTAGTCGGTGCTCACCCCGGCCAGCTGAGCGACTTCCTCGCGGCGCAGGCCAGGCACCCGCCGGTAGGAGCCGCGTTCCGGAAGCCCCACCGACTCCGGGCTGATCCGGGCTCGGCACCGGCGCAAGAACTCACTCAAATCGACATTACGGGCCATATCTCCATGCTGCCCTCGCCGCCCACCGCCAGGCACCCGCCAAAGGGGGTCGCTGCGTCCTAGGAAGCCGCTGACCAGGAAGTTCTGCCCCCTGCATCGCGCCCGAGCAGGGGGCACGACGGTGATGTCCTGGAAGAGGACGGCGATCGGACCTGACACCTTAAGGCAGCGCCGTCCGCCTTTTGCCCCTGTGGCGAGCGCACTCCGAGGAAGATCGCGTGGTGTCTCGCCCTGCGAGATCCGAGAGAGGGACATCTGCTGTGAACACCTGGTTCATCACCGGTTGCTCAACCGGCTTCGGCCGTGAACTGGCCCGCGCCGTGCTGGCCCGCGGCGAGCGCGCGGTGGTCACCGCACGTGACGCCATGCAGCTCAAGGACCTCGTCGAAGGCGCGGGCGACCGGGCCCTGGCGCTGCCCCTCGACGTCACCCGGCCCGAGCAGGTCCGTGCCGCCGTCCAGGCCGCCGAGGACCGCTTCGGCGACATCGACGTGCTGGTCAACAACGCCGGCGTCGGCTACTTCGCCGCCGTGGAGGAGAGCACAGACGACGAGATCCGCCGCATGTTCGAGATCAACGTCTTCGGGCTGTCCGACCTCACCCGCGCGGTCTTGCCCGGCATGCGCAAGCAGCGCAGCGGTACCATCGTCAACTTCTCCTCCATTGGAGGGCTGCGCTCCTTCCCCGCGGTGGGCTACTACAACGCCACCAAGTTCGCCGTCGAAGGGCTGTCGGAGGCGCTTTGGCAGGAAGTGGAACCGCTGGGAATCAAGGTTCTGCTCGTCGAGCCGGGCCCCTTCCGCACCGACTGGGCAGGCCGCTCAGCCAACGAGACCCTGCCCGGCCACGAGATCAGCGACTACACCGCCACCGCCGGCGCCGTACGGGCCGGCTTCCGCGCCAGCACCGGCAGCGAGCCCGGCGACCCGGCTCGCGCGGCCACGGCCATCATCACCGCGGTCAACGCCGATGAGCCGCCGCACCGGCTCCTGCTCGGTAGCCCGGCCTACGACATGGCCCTGGAGAAGCTCGACCAGCTGCGCACGGAGTTCACCGCCTGGGAGAAGCTCTCCCGCAGCGCGCACTGACGCGCAGCCCTGATCTGCGGTAACGCAGGCGCGTGTACCCAGTGCCAGCACTCCTACTGACACCCCGTCTCGGTCGCGATGCCGTTGGTGATCTCCGGCGACGCGCCGACGAGCGTGATGCCGGCCGTCATGCATCTCGTCGTCGGTGCCGCCTGGCGCGCCAGCCCCGCCCACCGCCTACGTGCGCCACCGACGTCTCAACAGCGCCGACCGGCTTCGGCCTCCGCTGCGGGGGAGAGGTTGCTGGCCTCCTGGGCGCCGTCGTGGAAGGGACGCAACCCCCCCGGCCACCTCGGCACGAGAGAAGGCGTAGCGGCCCAGGAAGTTGATGTGGTACCGACGAGGTCTCCAGATGCCGCACGGTGGCCAGCAGCGTGGCCGCCTGCCGATCGCCTTCCAGGTCCCGCAACGTCGGCGCCTTGGAGGCCAGCCCATACCGGGCCAGCGCCGACAGCTTCACCGCCGGCACCGGCTCCACCCGCACCGCCCCGGCGCCCAGCCCGCCGATCTCGGCCACCCGATGCAACTCCGCCACCATCACCCGGCCCGCAGCACGCGTCGGCGCGGTGCGCAGCCGCTCCAGCTCCGACACCCGCCGATCGGCAGGCACCCGCAGCAGATCGGCCAGCCGCGCCCGCAGCTCCGGGCCGGCGTGCTCGGCCAGCGTGCGATACAACCGGGCGTGCTCGGCCTGACGCACCTCGCTGATCAGCCGGGTCAGCGTGGTGATCCCGGCGGGCAGCAGGATGCCCTCGCGCAGCATGTGCACCACGGCGCGGTCGAACAACGCCCGCGGCCCCTCGATCGTCGGCCACACCCGCGCTGCCAGGTAGTCGCGCACCTCCTGCTCGCGTTTGGAGAACTCTGACAGCTCCAGCAGGTCCCGGATCTCCCACGCATGCTCATAAGCGGTCTTCGGCCGGGTCAGGTACTCCGGCGCGCACGCCGGGTCGATGTCGAGCTGCTCGGCGACGAACGCCAGTACCTCCCCGGGCACGTCCAGGGGGTCTTCGGTAAGGAAGGTGCCGAGCATCCGCACGGTGCCCCACTGCACCGCCCATCCCAGCTTCGTCGCCGGGCGACGCTTACCCGCCAGCGCCTCCAGCGCCTTGGCGTCCAGCCGGAAGAACTGCTCGAGCTCGGCCACCGACACCTCAGGCCGGAACCGGCGATAGCGGTCTACTTGCTCACCCGAGAGGAAATCCACAGGCATGAGTAGGCACGCTAGGGCGCTCGACCAGGGCAAGCAGCCGCCGTCACCGAATCGTCTTCAAGATCGTCTCTCTAGCGCCAAAATCCGGTCCGATCCTCCCCGGAGGCCACAATGTGGATCATGTAGACCCGGATTGGGATCCGGGACGCGGCCCTCAGAGAGACTTAGAACGAAATTCGGGCCCGTGCCGGCCGGTCAGAGGACCGGGTAGTGCCGCCAGGTGCCGGGCGTGGACAGGTGCAGCCTGGTCGCGCATCCGGGGATGGCCGTGGAGACCACCTCAGGGAAGCCGACGTCCTCGGGGCACAGGACCACGAGTAGCGGCAGGATGGGGACCTGCTGGCCCGCCTGGGTCGCCTTCAGCTCGGCGGTCAGCGTGCCGATGTCGTCCTGGATCTTGGATACGGCGTCGTTGGCCTTGCTGCGGCACTTCCACTGCGAGTAGATCGGCGGGCGGTTCGGGTCCACCACCGGGTTCCTGCGGTTGTAGACGATGTCGAACTTCCTGGAGCCTTCCACGTTGGGCCGCTCGGTCTCGTAGTCGACGTTGGCCCGGCCGCCGTGGGTGAGCTGCCACTGCAGGAACTGCATGCGCGCCCACTTCTCCCAGTCCTCGTCCCCTCTCTGCGTCCGCGCCATGTCGATGGCGCGGGCGTCGTGCGTCATCCACGCGACGAGGTCGTTGGCCAGTTCGTTCATGGTGATCGTCTGCACGCTGATCCCCTCCTTGGTCTGTCTCCGTTCTTGACTGACAGAGGGACCCGGCCGGGATGTCGTACTTGTCCTGGAGGTGAGAACCATGTCACTCAGGAAGGGGATGGTGTCCATCGGTTCGCCAGGTCGAGTCACTTGCCGCCCACACCCAGCGCTGACGCCACCGCCAGCGAGGTGGTTTCGATGACGTTCCGCAGCCTGCACAGCCACCAGCCCCACCATCACGAACCACACCAAACACTCATTGAGGCCCGGGGCTCGGGTCGCTGTCACTAGGGGCAAGGTAGGGGCGTTGCCGCAGGCCAGAGCGGGTGACGGGGACGGCTCCCGGGTCCGGGATTCGGTCTGGGCATTCGGGGATGATTCCGGCGTTCGCCACCGCGATAACGACAGCAAGGACGTTTTCGCAGGTCGCGTTGCTCGCCAATAGCTTTATTTCAAACCGTCCGGGAGCTTCCGGTTACTCACGGCTACTTTGCGTCTGGTGGCACAGACCCGAGCGCCGGGCCCAGGTAGTCGCGGGCTGCGCCGCCCAGTTCGTACGGCTTAACGAGGAGCTGGAGGGCGTTCTCGGCGTTCCATGTGGCGACCTCGTGCAGGTCGGTCGGGTTCTGGGGTCCCAGTAGCAATGAGGCAATTTCAACGAAGTAGCACCTGACCTGCGGTAATGGTGAGGTTGACCTTCTGTGGCGGGCCAATGATCACTGCCGCTACGTTCGTTCCGGTTTTATCCGGTACGGCATGTGGAGTGGTGCATTGTCAGAGAAGATGTTCTCCGAGGAGCAGTTGGCCCAGCTGCGCTCGTTCCCGGAGATCAGCGCGGATGAGTTGATCCAGGTATTTCACGCCGACGGCGGCTGACGTGGCCTTTGTGAGTCCCAGCGGGCGGGGCCCTGTTGACCGGCTGGGCATGCTGGTCCAGCTCTGCACGCTGCCCTGGCTTGGGTTCGTACCCGACGATGTGGGCGCGGCACCGTCGGCGGCCGTGGCCCGGCTCGCGGAGCGGCTTAGCATGGCGCCAGCGCCACGCGACTTGTCGGCGACCACCTCCCGCCCTCACGACCTATGCGAAGACGACGCGAGGCGCGGCCATCAGTCGCACAAGCCGCGAAGCGACCGGTCGCCGAGGATGGGCTACATCTTCTTCAGCATGGCGGCGAACCCGTCCAGGTGGCGGGCCAGGCCGTACTCGAACAGTGCGTCCACGTCCGACACCGTCTCCGTGGCGATGGCGGCCAGCAGCGGAAACCGCCCGGTGCCGAGGAGCGCGCCGGTCCGCTCTTGCTGGGTCCGCCACCACCGGTCGAGCGTTACGCCGGTCTCCTGCTCGGTCTCGGCCTCCTGCGCCATGGACAGCGAGGCGGAGACGACCAGCGCGTGCAGGGTGAGCGCTTCGCGGATCCGGATCGCCATGTCCAGCCCGAGCCCGTCGAGCGCGCGCAGCGTCCACTCCGTGTGCTCCATCACTCTGGGCGCCAGCAGCGGGCGGGTGAACGAGACCGCCCTGGGCAGCCAAAGATGCCTGCGGCACAGCTCCCATTGCCGGCGGGCGATCAGTTCGAGCTTGGCCCGCCAGCCGTCCGGTCCCGGTTCTGGTAGCTCCACCTCGCCGAACACCTCGTCGGCCATCTGCATGACCAGTTCGTCCTTGCCGGCGACATGCCGGTACAGCGACATCGGGCCGACGCCCATCTCGGCCGCGATCCGGCGCATGGAGACGGCGTCGAGCCCCTCTCTGTCGGCGATCGCGATGGCGGTGCGCAGGGTCTTTCCGCGGTTCAGTGCCGGTTTGGGCGTGTCGGCCTGCCGCTGCCGCGCGGCCGGTTGCCCCCGGCCGGCGGTGACCACCGCACCGGCGCCGACCTTCGTCTCCACCAGCCCTTCGTCGCGGAGGGCCGCCATCACCTTCGTGGCGGTGGCGACCGCCACGCCCCAGCGCTGGGCGATCTGGCGGATGGAGGGCATGCGTTCGCCGGGGCGCAGTTCGCCGGTCAGGATGCGGGCACGGATTTCGGCGGTGATCTGCTGGTAGGGCGGGGTTGAGGACGGCATGACAGTAAAGTGTACTAGTTCACATTCGGGCTCCGTCTAGTACACTTCCTTCATTTATCACGGGTTTTGCGGGGACAGCCCGGATACGCTGTACACATGACACATGATACGTCGTACGCAACCGTACGGCGGGCTGACGGCGAGGAACGGCAGGCGGTGCTGGACGTCCTGACCGAGGCGTTCATGAACCACTCCCTGATCCGCTGGCTCTTTCCCGAGGTCGGCGATCGGGGCCGCCTCCAGAGGCACTTCTATCGCCCTTTGCTCGCCCATCCCGCCGCCGAGGCGTACTTGGCCGGCGGCCGTGCGGGCGCCGCGGTGTGGCTGACGCTGATGGCCGGCGATCAGGCGCTCAGCGAGGACTCGTTCGAGCCGAAGGCCTTCGGTGACAGCGGAGCGCGGCTGCGGGCCCTGGGAGAGGCGCTGGACCCGCGGCACCCCCGTGAGCCGCACGTCTACCTGCCGTGCATGGGCGTGATCGGCGGACAGCGTGGCGCCGGGCTCGGCTCGGCGTTGTTGCGGCACCGCCTGGAGCGGGCGGACGCCGACGGGCTCCCCACGTACCTGGAGGCCAGTTCGACCCGGAGCCGTGCCCTCTACCTGCGACACGGTTTCGCGGATCTCGGCGAGCCGGTGCGCGTGGCCGACGCCCCGACCCTGTGGCCGATGTGGCGTCATGCGGCACAAGAAACAGCACAAGAAGGAGAAAACCGATGACTCGCGAAGCCCGGCCGACCCTGGTGTTCATCCACGGCACCCACTCCTCGTCGTACCTGGCGAGCGGCCTGCTCACCGAGCTGACCCTGCGCGGGCACCACGCCGTGGCCGTGGACCTGCCCGGACACGGCGGCGAGGCGTTCTATCCCCGCGCCTACCAGGCTCCGCAGGATCTTCAGGCGCTGGCCACCGAGCCGTCCCCGCTCGCCAAGCTCACCATCGACGACTACGTCGAACGCGTCGTCGAGGCGGTGCGCCGCGCCCACCGCCGAGGCCCCGTGATCCTGGCCGGCGCCAGCCAGGGCGGCATCGTGTTGAGCAGGGTCGGCAACGCGATCCCCGACCTGCTGGAGCGGGTGGTGTACGTCGCCGCGTACTGCTGCGTGACCCTGCCCAGCCTGAACGCCTACCTGGCCACCCCCGAGAACGCCGGCAGTCTGCTCCCCCAGGTGACCTCCGCCGTCGTCGGCGATCCGGCGGTCCTGGGGGTGGCCCGGGTCAACTGGCGCACGGCCGACCCGGAGCTGATCAAGGGCATCAAGGAGTGCCTGGCCGGCGACTTCACCGACGAGGCCGTGATGCACCTGCTCAACACCTTCCAGCCGGACGAACCTGTCGGCATCCCGATGGCCGACGCGCGGGGCGAAAAGCACGCCTGGGGGCGGATCCGCCGCACCTACATCCGCTTCACCAAGGACCGGCTGATCCCTCTGGCCCTGCAGGACCGCTTCATCGCCGAGGCCGACCGCCTCACCCCGGACAACCCGACCGACGTACGCAGCGTGGACGCACCTCACGTCGGCCCGTTCGACCGGCCCGAACTGGTGGACATCTTCGCCGGCCTCCTGACGCGCTGACCCACCCCGAGACGTCCCGGCCCAGAAGCGGGTCGCCCTGGGTGACGCGTCCGAGCTTCCTTCACCACCTGGGCCCAGCGCCAGGACCTGCTGGCGACCAACCCCGCCCGCCGCCTGACCCGGCGCATCACCGCACGCCGCGTCTTCACGCTCCTGGCCACCCGGGAGCCCGGTCGTACGGCCAGGTGCATCGTCTGGGTGGGGTCGCGCCAGGAGTTGTGCTCGCTGTAGCGGGCGATGCGCAGGCCGGGATTGCCGGGGTGGGGTTCGCCCAGGCCGGCGAACCGCCACACCGCGGTCTGTCCGGTGGTTTCGTAGGTGAGGCGGATCTCCGCGCCGGGCTCCAGCTCCTCCCATCGGGTCGGGTCGTCGGCCTCCTCGCCAGGCCTGCCACTCGGCGCTGTACCTGGTGGCGGGGGCGCTGCCGTGTTTGCGGGCGTAGAACGCCTTCCACGTTCGCTTGACCTCGATGTCGGCCAGGGCGTACAGGCGGGAGTCGGCGGCGCGTGCGACGGCCCGGGCCTGCTCCTCGACGCGCAGAGCGGCGCGAGTTTGCCGGTCGGCCTCGTCGTGGGCCTGCTCGGCCCGCCGGCGGCGCTCGGCGGTGCCGTTGAACCCGCCGTGCCTGGCGTCGTCGCGCTGCGCCTGGTCGAGGCCGGCTTCGGCGTGTTCCAGAGCCTCCTGGGGAACGAGCATCGCGCGGGCGATCTTCAAAGAGGTGTCCACGATCGGGTTGCCGGTCGCGACGAGCTGGTCATCGGCCAGGTTCATGGGCTGGCCGCGGGTCCATGCGGGCATTGCGCGGTCCTCCTGTCACATGGGGGCTGAGGTTGGGGGCTTTTCGTCGTGGAGATGCTGCCTGCCGCCGATGGCCGGCCAGTGGCGAGCTGACCGGGGGGGTGGCCGCCCGAGCTGGTGGATCACGCTCACGGCGGGCGGCGCGGGTCACGTCGTCGGAGCGTCGCCGAGCCTGGGCGGCGGTTTGAGCCGCGCCACCCGCCGCCCGCGTACGCCGCGGCGTACGCGAGCGCGGCATAGTGGGCGTGCAGGCACGCGAGCCGTGCCGGATCCGGCCCGCCCGGTCGATGCGTGCGGGCGATCGGCCCATCCTGGCGTCCTTCACCGCGCGGTCGCGGCCGCGACTAGCGGGCGCATCCTCCGGTGAAGGCGCAGCTGTCCTTGTTGGTCGCCGTCCCGCCGTCGGTCTCCACCGCACGTCCAGGTGGAGCCGCCGCAGCGAAGTGAGGACGTACGACCTGGACGTGCGGTGGACGACGGCTATGCTGCGGCGACGAGGACAGCCGCATCTGACGCCCGGACCGCGTGGCCCCGGGCGGTCGGTGACCTCGATCGCCAAGCTGCTCGGGGTGAGCGTGGGCACCCTCTACAACCACATCCCCGATCTGCAGCGCGCCGGTGACACCAGCGAGCCTCCCGCCGCGGTGACGGAGTCATGATCGCCGGTTGGGCCGTGAGCTTGCTGAGCTACCAGGAGGCCCAGTTGGTGATAATGGACCGGAGCGGCTCTTCTCAGTGGTGGGGATTGATGGTGCCGTTGATGTCGAGCGGGGACACTTCGGCCAGGCCGAAGGCGTGACATGCCTCGTTGGCAACCATCGCGGCCGCCGAGATCAGGCTCGGTCCATCGGTGGCGAGATCGTCGAGCGGGGCGAAGACGTCACCGACGGCACGGCAGGTCGGCGACAGACCCGCGTAGTCGCCCTAGCTCGTGTCAGATGTTAGCTGGATCTCGCGAAGAGAATCACGACGGGGGAGGTCAATACCGGAGCCGTCGATCTGGTCGGTATCTGCCAGCAGGCTCAGTCTGATCGCGGTGACGCCGCTGGCTGCGGTGCGATCGCGTGCGTGGCGGCCGAGGTATCGCAGTGCCGACAGCAGGTAGAAGACGAGGTCCTGAACGAGGACCTGGATCGTTTCACCGGTCTGATCCTCGCCATCCAGCGCGATGAGGAACGACCCTGCTCCGTCGGTGTGCAGTTCGCTGTACACGGCGATGACGGGATCTCCGGAGACCGCGATGAGTCTGCCTGGGGCAACGCCCACCTTCTGGAAGGTCCAGCAGCCCGGTTGAGCACGAGCCTTCCGACGGTCTCCGGAACGATCGTCACCACCAGGATGGGTCGCGTCGGCTTTGTCCGGTAAAAGCCGTAATCCGGAATCCGCACCCCGAACCTGTCGGCTTCCTGCGGCGGGGTCTGGGAGGGCTGAGCCGTCCCGTTCTGCGTAGGCCGCGACGCATTCGGCTTCCACCTCCCTCAGTCGGTCATGCATCGACCGTCCGGCGGTGAAGCGAGCATGGTAACGGGTGGCCACCTCGGGTTCGAGCATCCAGCGAGTGGCGGCCCCGTTGCGGATGGGGAAACGCAGCCAGCCATCGCGGTGGTGGGTCTTGTCCCGAGTGTCCAGGAGCGCGTGTGGGGCCAAGCCGCTGCGTTCCACCAACACCAGCAGGACGCCGTGACCCGGGTCGTCGGGGTCCTCGACGGCGAGGATGTCGACCTGCAAGGGGTGCGGGGACACGTTCAACAGCACGTCGCGTAGCCGGCGCTGCTCACTGTCACCCACGTCGACCTTGGTCACTTCCTCAGGGACAGCGCGCTGCCCATCTTCCTTCACTCCGATGACCAGGATTCCGCCGCGGTCGTTGGCCATGGCGACGACGCCCTTGCAGAACTCGACCTTCTGCTCTTCGTTCCGGGCGTGAACCCGTTCCTTGTAGTCCAGGTCGGCCGCTTCGGCTGCCTCCTCACGCCCGATCAGCGCTAGCGAACCCGACCACGTAGGCGCGGACCTGAGACCGCACGAGGCAGCCAACCGGATCGAGCAGGACCAATCACTGACATGAGATCCGCCGAGCCACTGACCTTTTCACCGCGGACCGGCGTGCTCCATGCACTCGTCTCGAAACCTCGCGAGAGGCCGGTCTATGGCAGCTCGCGTGCCAGCTTCTCCGCCCCGCTCGGCCGGGTGACCTCCGTGAGGGTGGTGCTGGTCTCGGCACGGAACCAGACATGCTTCTCCTTGGCCTGCATGCGCAGGATGCGCGGATCGTCGACGGTGCACAGCTTGCGTGTCGACGTGCCGGGGGCGATGCGCTCGGCGGTGATCTGACACGTGCCGACCTTGTCCTTGATCTGCTCCGGCACGAACGACCCCGACCCGTACAGGGTGACGGTGATCTTCTCGCTGATGGTGAGGTGGTCGTGCTCGTTGCGCAGGCGCACACCCACGGCGACGGGGCCGCACACGCCCGGGGCGCACGGGGTCACCTTCGACCACTTCTCTTCGAGACGGACGTTGGCGTTGACGGCGACCGTGCGCGGGACGCTGCGCAGGCGTGCGGCCAGGTCGGCGTAGGCGTCCTTGGCCTCCTCGGCGGTTCCCGCGCGTACGGTCAGCCGAGCCGTGGCGTTCCTGGACGGATCGGAGGCGGTCAGCAGATCGATGCCGGAGTAGCCGATCAGCCGGTGCGGCGCGTCGGGGCTGAACCAGTACGCGCCATTGCGGACCGCGCCCGCCGCGGACGGGTGCATCCTGACCAGGTCCAGGCGCGGCGCGCCGGCGGGCACGCCCTCGGGCGGCGGGTAGGCGACCGGGGGGCGGGTCGGCTGGTCCTGGTCGGACGGCACCACCGGCATCGGGGGAGCGGCGGTGCCGGTGGTGGCCGGCGTGGCGATCCCGGCCAGGTCCTCCGCCACCCGCTGGGGAATCAGCCGGGGCAGGTCGAGCCCGTACAGGAGGTGGTCCTGCTCGGCCACCCACCTGCCGGCCACCAGGTGTTCGGGCGCCGGGACGGGCGGCAACGCGCGCCAGTAGTCGGCGCCCGCCTTGACGAACTGGGTCTTGCCGTCCAGGACCAGGACGTCCGCAGTGGCGCCGTCGATCGTGACGGTGCCGAAGACGTCGCCGTTGCCCAGAGCACGCAGGTCGGCGGTGAACCGCGTGTCCGCCGGGAACGGGTCGCCGGACGTCGGACCCTTGATCGGCGCCTCCCAGGAGCCCGTCCAGTGCAGCAGAGGCGTGGCGCGTACCGAGGCTGCCAGGTCGCTCGCCTTCAGCGCCGGCGGACCGGCGGCGGGGGATGCCTGGGGCTGCTGGGAGGAGGAACAGCCCGCTGCCAGCGCCACCCCTGCCAGCACCAGGCAGAGCACGCGCGCGCCGAGTCGTATGTGGTGCATCAGGGATCAGAGTAGCGGGAGCCGTCCATCTGCGGGGTGCCGTGCTGAGCGCAGCGCGGCAATGGACGAGACGGACGTCGTCATCAGTGGGCTCATCGCGATGAAGCCTCCCGCATCGGGGACCAGCTGCCACGCATCTGGCTATAGCGGCGCGTGCGTGGGCAAACCATCCCGAGCGTCCCCGTCCAAGATCGCCGGAGACGTAAAGGTCTGGTGTGGTGTACGACCCGGCAGCGTGAAGCGACAGCAGACCACGCGGACCCACGTCGGCCCACAGCCCGACGCCATCGACGAGCCGCTCCGGCGGCCCCCGATGACCGTGCGCCCGATCCGGGCCATGCTGGGCCTGCCACCGCTCGAAGGCGAGCACTCAGGTGGGGATCGGCCTGATCGAAGAGGTGATGGACCCCGCGCCGAACGCCTTGACCCACCGCGAGCACAAGGTGCTGGTCGCATCGCCCGTCCGGGGACCCGGACCGCCAGCGTCGGCAGCCGCCGCCAGGTGCAGCGTCTGCCACCCGTCCGCCTCGTCCACTGCCTGCCGGCAGGATGGCCACACTCGCTTCGCTCGTTTCTCGGCCAGCGCCACCCGCGCGCCGTCCAACTCTGCACGTTCCAGCCCTGTAGCTCCCGCGAACGTGGCGCAGCGGGTGAAGGTCGCCTGGTCGAATCCGACGTCGCCGGTGAACGTCGCCCCGCGGAATCTGGCGTCGCTGAGGCGGCGCCGGTGAGGTCGCAGTAGCGAGGGTTGGGGTCGGCGCGGCGGGGCTGCCACCAGCGGCGTGCGGACGGATCCTGACAGGGCAGGTGGTCGGTCAGGATGCGCTGAGCGGTCAGGCGGACCTGCCGTTCCTCGTGCGGGTTGCGGCCAGGAGCCGCGTCCGAGCGGGCGGCACGGGTGCGGGCGGCTCGCTGGGCGGCGCGGATCTTTCGTGTCGCTCCTGCTCGGCAGGCGGGGTGAACGGCATGCGCAGGGCACGCACTTGACGTCCACAACGTCATCACCCCCCCCGACCGCACGGTCACGCCGTTCCTCAGGCTGGCGGGCACCCCGGTATGGAGCTCACGGGGCTGGCGTGCTCGCCGGAGGGCGGGCGGCTCTCCTTCTCGGTCCGGCGCGGCCGCATCGAGGGCCACACCTTCGAGGTGGCGGGCCCCTTCCGGAGCCGGCCGCGAAGCATTCGCTCACTCCAGATAGCGGACAAGGGCGAGCTTCAGCTCCGCCACCAGTTCCGCCCCGCGCTCCGGCGGCGCGGTGGTGACCAGCGGCATCACCGCCTTCACCATGGCCACCGCCATCGTCCCCATGAGCTCGGCGCGCTCCTGCGGCAGGCCGGGGGAGCGGCGGCGGAGCAGGGCCGCGACCTGCCGAGCGATGTCGGCGTGCAGCCGCTGCGAGGCCGAGGCCAGCTGATCGCCCGTCGCCGACCCGTACAGGAGCGACCAGTACGCCGGTGACGCGGTCTTGAACGTGACGCTCTCGTCCACGACCTGCTCCACCAGCACCTCCAGCGGCACCTCCGGAGTGACGGCGGCCAGCCGGGCGGCCCAGAACTCCTGCCGGTCGCTGGTGTAGCGGGCCACCAGCCCGTCGAGGATCTCCTCCTTGTTGCGGAAGAACTGGTAGAGCGACCCGGGCGACATCCCCGCCCGCGTGGCGACGTGGTTGGTCGTCATGTCCGGGTATCCGACCTCGGCGATCACCGACTCGGCGGCGTCGAGGATCTCCGCCATGCGCTTCAGGCCGCGCGCCTGGCGGCGAACCGTGCGTTCAGGCATGGGTCTCCTCGTTGACAAATGCGAGCATTTACTTGTATTTCTGATCCGAAGAGCAAACACGAGCATTTTACCGAGTTCTGATTCGGGGGCACCTTGCATGACGCTGAACACCCGGCTGCGGCCGGTCCACGCGAAGTCGGCCGGGCCGCCGCTGCGCAGGCTGGGCTTCCTCCTCGTCCGGCGCCGCCGGTCCGTGCTCGCCATGGCCCTGGTCGTCCTCGCCGTCGCGGCGGCACTGGCGGCCGGGGCGGTGCCGCGGTTGTCGCTGGCCAGGTTCGAGGCTCCGGGGTCGGAGTCCGACCGGGCGCAGGCCGAGCTGGTACGGCGGTTCGGGACGGGCAGCCCCGACATGATCTTCCTGGTGACCGCGAAGGCCGGCACCGTGGACGACCCCGCGGTCGAGGCCGAGGGCAGGGCGCTGACCACGCGGATCGGCGGGTGGGAGGGGGTCGCCGAGTCGGCCTCGTACTGGACCCGCGGCAGGCCCGCCACCATGCGCAGCGAGGACGGCAGGCACGCGCTGATCGTGGTGCGTATCCCCGGCGACGCCGACCACGTGCGCGGGCAGGTGCTGCCCGGGCTCGTGCCCGAGATCACGAAGGGCGCCGGCCTGCTCCAGGTGCGGGCCGGGGGAGGGGAGGAGGTGTTCAGGGAGACCGTGCCGCTGTCCAGACAGGACTTCGTGCGCGCCGAACTGGTCATCTTCCCGCTGGCGTTCGCGTTGCTCTGGCTCTACCAGCGGCGCGCCATGGCGGCCCTGGTGCCGATCCTGGCCGGGGTGTTCGCGATGGTGATCGGGCTGGCGCTGCTGCGCGTGCCCCTGGCCTTCACCGGGATCTCCACGTTCGCCCTGAACCTCACCCTCGCGATGGGGCTCGGGCTCGGCATCGACTACTGCCTGATCGTCATCCAGCGCTTCCGCGAGGAGACGCGGCGCGGCGCGGACCGGGCGAGCGCGGTGGCCAGGGCCGTGGAGCACGCGGGGCGGACGGTGCTGTTCAGCGGGCTCACGGTGGCCTCGTCCCTGGCCGTGCTGTTCGCGCTGCCGTTCGACTTCCTGAGATCCTTCGCGTACGCGGGCATGGCCGTCGTCGCCGGCGGCCTCTTCGCGGCGGTGATCGTGCTGCCCGCCGTGCTGGCCTCCATCGGGGCCACGGTGCTCCCCAGGCGGGTCGAGCCGGAGCGGGACGCGGGGTTCTGGCACGCGCTGGCCACCCGGGTGATGCGGCGGCCGCTGATCTTCGGCGGGCTGGCCACGGCGGTGCTGTTGCTGCTCGCCTCGCCGTTCCTCGGGCTGCGGTTCGGCGTGGCCGACGACCGCATCCTCCCCCTGGAGGCGTCGTCCCGGCAGACGCAGGAGGTCATCCGCCAGTCCTTCCCAGCGGAGGAGACCGACACCATCCAGATAATCCCCCGAAATCCGGAGTCAGGCGATATTTCGCAGTATGCGGTGGCGCTGTCCCGGCTCCCCGGCGTCGCCCAGGTCGACTCCGCCGCCGGCTCCTTCACGGACGGCGACCGGGTGGGCGACGGCGCCCCCGAGCGGTTCCGCCGCGGGTCGGTCCGGGACACCTGGCTGGCCGTCGTCCCCTCCGCCGAGGCGCTGGCCGCGGACCCCGTGCGTCTGGTGGAGTCCGTACGCGCCGTCGAGCCGCCCTTCGAGGTCCTCGTCGGCGGCTACCCGGCCGAACTGGCCGACTACCGCGCCTCCGTCGTGGACCGGCTCCCCCTGGTGCTGGCCCTCATGCTCGGCGTCACGTTCCTGGTCCTGTTCGGGATGACCAGAAGCCTGGTCATCCCGCTCAAGGCGTCCCTGCTGAACCTCCTCAGCATGGGCGTCATGTTCGGCGCGATCGTCTGGGTCTTCCAGGACGGCAACCTCTCCGGCCTCCTCGGCTTCACCCCGACGGGCACCCTCGACCCCAGCATTCCGATCCTGATGCTCTGCGTCGCCTACGGCCTGTCGATGGACTACGAGGTGTTCCTGCTCTCCCGCATCAAGGAGGAGTACGACAGGACGGGCGACACCGCGGAGGCCGTGGCCACCGGCCTGCAACGGGGCGCGCCCCTGATCACGGCCGCAGGAGGGATTCTGGCGCTCACGTTCGCCGCCTACGCCACGGCGCAGGTGATGTTCGTGCAGATGCTGGGCGTCGGCATGGCGGTGGCCGTGCTGGTCGACGCGACCGTGATCAGGGCGGTGCTGGTGCCGAGCCTGATGCGCCTGGCGGGTCCGCTCAACTGGTGGCCCAGAGGTCGCGTGCCCACATCTGCTGGATGAGCTCGATCCCGTTCTCCGTGCCCTTCTCCTCCGACTCCGGCTCGAACCCGGCCCCCCTGGTAGCTCCGCCGCTGCGCTCACCAGGGGTCGCGGGCCCACACCGCTTGTGGTCCTCGGCCCCTGCGTGCCGCAGGCACCCTGCTCGAGCCCCCGATGGGCACGATCGAGATGCCGCGGGCACTGCGCCTGGTCGTGGCGGAGGTTCATCCGGCCGGCACGCCGACGTGCGCCTCTGCACATCGCCGCGCGAGGTGTCAAACTGGCTCGCGCCGGGCTCCTACTCTCCACCGGCCTGGCGGTCGAGGACGAACGTGCCCTTCTTCGGCAATGTCTTCAGGTGACCGTTCTCCCGGAGCTCGCGCACCGCGCGACGAACGGAGCCGATGCTGACTCCGAGCTCGTCGGCGCGCCGGCAGGCTCCTGGCCTGGCTCGCCGCGCGGGACGACGGCGTGATCCTGCTGACCGAGACCAGCGCCGGGCCCGGAACCGCCTGGCTGCTGGAGCAGCTCCGGCGGGCGGGCTACGCGGTGGTCAACACCCCCGATGAGGGGGACCGCGGTGCGGCCCTGATCAGCCGCGTTCCCGCCACCGCGCACGAGCCCGACGTGTTCGGCGAGGTGAGCATCCCCGCCCGGGTGGCCGCGCGCGAGCAGGCGTTGACTGACCACGCCGCGGTCGAGCTGCTGCTCGACGTGGAAGCGGCCCGCCTGCCCTGCGACGGTCTGGCGGGCGCGCAAGCGCTCAGCCTGTTCTAGACCGTGGCGAGGGCGGAGCGCACCAGCGAGTCGTAGGTGTCGCTGGTGCGCTCCAGTTCCACCCCGAGCGACCGTGCCCACGCGTCGAGTTCGGCCTGCACCGCGGCGCCCGGCTCCTGCGCGCTCACGGTCCGTTCGATCTCCATGAAGGCGCCGGCGTGCTCGACCTCGTCCACGCAGATGTGCAGCCCGTCGAGCACGGCGGTGCGCCGAGTTTTCATGATGCGCACGGTTGGCCGGGTTGCGTCCACGGGAGTGGTGTACGAGTTTGACCTGGTCACGGGCGTGGCGTCGTGAAATGAAGACGGCCATCGCGTGATCCTTCGAGTAGCAAGATCAAGATCGGAGGAGAACCAGGCGATGGCCGTAGACAACAGTGTGACGCCCGGGCAGTGGCTGGCGCGGCATATCGAGACCGACGACCCGGATCTGTTGCGATCCATGGTGAAGACCATGGCCGAGACGTTGATGTCGGCCGAGGCCGATAGCCTGTGCGGAGCTACCTACGGCCGGCGCAGCGACGAGCGGACGAACTCCCGTAACGGCTACCGGCCGCGCGAGTGGGACACCCGGGCCGGCCCCATCGAGCTGGCCATCCCGAAGCTGCGCTCCGGCTCCTACTACCCGGACTGGCTGCTGGAGCGGCGCCGCCGGGCCGAGCAGGCGCTGATCAGCGTGGTCGCCACCAGCTACCTGCTCGGCGTCTCCACCCGCAGAGTCGACAAGCTGGTCGAACAGCTCGGCATCAAGCACATCTCCAAAAGCCAGGTCTCGCAGATGGCCAAGGTGCTGGACGAGCAGGTTGAAGCCTTCCGCACCCGGGCGTTGGACGCTGGTCCCTACACCTTCGTCTGGCTGGACGCGCTGACGCAGAAGGTCCGCGAGGGCGGCCGCACCATCAACGTGCACGCCCTGGTCGCCACCGGCGTCAACGCCAACGGCCAGCGCGAGGTCCTCGGCCTGGAGGTCACCTCGGCCGAAGACGGCGCCGGCTGGCTGGCCTTTCTGCGCGGCCTGGTCGCCCGCGGCCTGTCCGGGGTTCAGCTGGTCGTCTCCGACGCCCACCGCGGGCTGGTCGAGGCGATCGGCGCCGCTCTGCCGGGCGCGTCGCCTCGCCGAATCGCTGGCCGCGGCGGGCCGGATCGGCGAGAGCCGACAGACCTACCTTCGAGTGGCGGAGGTGTTCGAGGCGGTCGGCGACCCGGAGGCGGCCGCCCGCCTCCGGGGCCTGGCCTCCGGCTGAGCCGGCCGGGATCGGAGAAGCGGCAGGGGCCGCGGAGCAGGCGGCGCAATGGCTAGTGAGCCGGTCTTGAAATTCTGTCGCGGCAACGGCAGATGCGGTTGAGGATCTGGTCGGCGGGAGAAGGCCAAGCGGCAGCTGGGCTGGCGGCCGGGGTATCCGAGTTGCCGGGACGGCCTACGGCACGTGCGCCCGGCGGGCAACGGCTGCCCGCCAGTCACATCTGTCACACGTACAACCGCAGCAGGTCCTCCTCGGTCTCCCTGCGGACGATCACCCGGTCCGTCCCCTCGAACACGGCGATCACGGGCGGCCTCGGCACGTGGTTGTAGTTGCTGGCCATCGAGCGCTGGTAGGCCCCCGACACGGGCACGGCGAGCAGGTCTCCCGGGCGCAGGTCGGCGGGCAGCGGGATGTCGCGTACGAGGTAGTCGCCGCTCTCGCAGTGCTTGCCGACCACGTCCACTCGTTCGAGCGGCGCGTCCGAGGCGCGGGAGGCGAGCGCGGCGGTGTACGGGGAGCCGTACATGGCGGGCCGCGGGTTGTCGCTCATGCCGCCGTCGACGCTGACGTAGGTCCCCTTGACGGTGCCGACCCGGTAAAGGGCGACTGTGGTGGGCCCGGCGATGGAGCGGCCGGGTTCGACGGCCAGGTCGAGCCCGCCGACCTCCTTGCGCAGGACCGCGACCACGTCGGACGGGGTGGGCGGCTCCGGGTCGCCCGGCCGGTAGGCGACGCCCAGCCCGCCGCCGAGGTCGAGGCGGGTGACGCCGACGCTGCCGGCGAAGTCGGCCATGCGGCGGGCCGCCAGGGCGAAGCCCTGGGTGTCGAAGAGCTGGGATCCGATGTGGGAGTGCAGGCCGTACAGCTCGAGTCCCGGCGTGTCCCTGACGGCGCGTACGGCGCGCAGCGCGTCGCCGTTGGACAGGGAGAAGCCGAACTTGGAGTCCTCACCGCCGGTGGCGATGGCCTTGTGGGTGGCGGCGTCCACGCCGGGGGTGACGCGGATCATGACCCGCTGGCGGGCGCCGAGCGAGGTGAGCCGTTCGAGCTCGGTGAAGGAGTCGACGACGATGCAGCCGACGCCCCGCTCCACGGCGCGGCGCAGCTCGTCGAGGGACTTGTTGTTCCCGTGGAAGACCACCCGCTCGGGCGGCATGCCGCCGGCCATGGCTACCGCGAGCTCGCCGCCGGTGCACACGTCCAGGGACAGCCCCAGGTCGGCGAGCCAGCGAACCACCTCGGGGCACAGGAACGCCTTGCCGCCGTAGTGGACGTCGCCATCGGGCAGCGCGTCGAGCCAGGCGCGGCAGCGGGCCTCGAAGTCGGCCCGGTCCAGCAGGTAGGCGGGGGTTCCGTGGCGTTGTGCGAGCTCCGTGGCGGACAGGCCGCCCAGGTGCAGCTCGCCGCTGGTCCAGGTGGCGGTGCGGGGCCAGATGGTCATGGCCGCACACCCTAGGGACTGAGTCATCCAGATCTTCATGAGCATCGAAGAATTTGAGGCTCAGGGCCAGAACCCTGCACGTTCGTTGGGCTCCCCCCGCACCGGCCGTCACCATGTCCGCCATGCGAAAACACCTGGTCATCGCGATGATCGCAGTCTGCGCCCTGTCCGCGGGCTGCGGCAGGTCCACCTCCGGTACGGCGGCGCGCACGGATCCCTCGGCCGCGGGCAAGAGCGCCAAGGAGCTCGTGCCCGACCAGGTCCGGAAGTCGGGCGAGCTGCGGATGGCGACCTCTGAGGGCTATCCGCCGATGGAGATGTACAAGCCGGGCACGCAGGAGCTGACCGGCGTGGACATCGACCTGGCGGCGGCGATCGCCGGACGGCTCGGCCTGAAGGTGACGACGACGAACGCCGCCTTCGACGGGCTCATCCCTGGCCTGCAGGCGGGCCGCTGGGACATCGCCATGTCCTCGCTGAGCGACACCGAGCAGCGCCGCAAGGCGGTCGACTTCGTCGACTACTTCAACGCCGGCGGCTCGATCATGGTCAAGAAGGGGAACCCCGAGGGCATCAAGACGCTCGAGGACCTGTGCGGCAAGAAGGTCGTGCTGGCCAAGGGCAGCTCGAACCTGGACATCGGCCTGCGGCAGAACGACAAGTGCGCGCAGAAGATGCAGATCATGCAGAGCGAGGACGCCCCCACCGGGCTGCTGACGATCGACTCCGGCCGCAGCGTGGCCACGATCGTCGACTCACCCGTCGGCCACATGTACGCCAAGGAGACCGGCAAGTACGACGTGCTGCCCGAGCAGTACGACGCCGGCCCGTGGGGCATCGCGATCGACAAGCGCAACCCCGCGCTGCGCGACGCGGTGGCCAAGGCGCTGCAGGAACTGGTCGACAGCGGCGAGTACAAGCAGATCCTGGACAAGTACGGCACGGCCGCCAACGCGCTGCCGAAGATCACTATCAACACCGGCGCGTCATGACCGAACTCCCCGTCAATGCCGTCGCGCCGCGGCGGCCCGGCCGGATGGTGGCCGGGGCCGCCGCGGGCCTGGTGCTGATCTGGCTCGCCTACACGATCACCGTGAACGAGAACCTGCACTGGGACGTGGTGGTCGAGTACCTGTTCGACGGCCGGGTGCTGGGCGGGCTCGGCGTGACGATCGCGCTGACGCTCCTGTCGATGGTCCTCGGCGTGGCGCTGGGCGTGCTCGCGGCGGTGATGCAGCTGTCGGACAGCCCGGTGCTGCGCGGCGCGGCGGGGCTGTACACGTGGTTCTTCCGCGGCACACCCCTGCTGGTGCAGCTGATCTTCTGGTTCAACATCGGGCTGGTGTTCCCGGTGATCGGGGTCGGGATCCCCTTCGGCGGGCCGATGTTCGTGGAATGGCAGGCCAACACGTTGGTGACGCCGTTCGTGGCGGCGGCGTTGGGTCTGACGATCAACGAGGGCGCCTACATGGCCGAGATCGTCCGGGCGGGCATCCGCTCGGTGGATCCCGGGCAGCGGGAGGCGGCCGAGGCGCTCGGTATGTCGCACAGGCAGATCCTGCGCCGGGTGGTGCTGCCGCAGGCGATGCGGGTGATCATCCCGCCGACGGGCAACCAGTTCGTCTCGATGCTGAAGACGACCTCGATGGTGTCGGTGATCGCGGGCGCGGAGCTGCTGACCGTGGCCCAGCGCATCTACCTGGGCAACTTCGAGGTGATCGCGCTGCTGATCGTGGCGTCGATGTGGTACCTGGTGCTGACCAGCGTGGCCAGCGTCGGCCAGCACTTCCTGGAGAAGCGGTTCGCGCGGGGTGAGCGGTCATGAGCATGGTGCGCATCCAGTCCGTCCGCAAGCGGTACGGCTCGCTGGAAGTACTCAAGGGCGTCAGCCTGGACGTGCCGGAGGGCGGCGTCGTCTGCGTCGTCGGCCCTTCGGGATCCGGCAAGTCCACCCTGCTGCGCTGCGTGAACCGGCTGGAGACGATCGACTCCGGCCGCATCTGGGTGGACGGCCGGCTGATCGGCTTCCGCGAGCACGGCGACCGGCTGCACCTTCTGCGGCCCGACGAGCTCTGCGAGCAGCGGCAGAAGATCGGCATGGTGTTCCAGCGCTTCCACCTCTTCCCGCACATGACGGCGCTGCAGAACGTCATGGAGGGCCCCCGCACGGTCCTGCGCGCCTCGCGCGCCGCCGCTGCCAGGCAGGCGGGCGAGCTGCTGGAGAGGGTGGGGCTGGCCGACCGCGCCCACCACTACCCCGCCCAGCTGTCCGGCGGGCAGCAGCAGCGGGTCGCGATCGCCAGGAGCCTGGCGATGAACCCGAAGGTGATGCTCTTCGACGAGCCGACCAGCGCGCTGGACCCCGAACTGGTGCAGGAGGTGCTGGCCGTGATGCGGGACCTGGCCGCCAGCGGCATGACAATGATCGTGGTGACCCACGAGATGGGGTTCGCCCGGGAGGCAGGTGATCACTTGGTGTTCATCGACGACGGCGTGATCGTGGAGGAAGGACCTCCGCGCGAGGTGCTGTCCCGCCCGCGCCACGAGCGCACCCGCGCGTTCCTGGGGCAGGTGCTTTGAACCTCGACCTGTTGATCCGCGGCGGCCAGGTCGCCGACGGCACCGGCACTCCCTTGCGCCCGGCCGACGTGGGCGTGCGCGAGGGCCGCGTCGTCCTGCTGCCCCCCACGGGGGAGGCCGCGGCGCGGGAGGTCCTCGACGCCGCCGGCCTGGTGGTCGCCCCCGGCTTCATCGACGTGCACACACACTCCGACGCCGCCACCCTGCTGGGTCCCGAGGCATGGGAACTGGCCGCCGCGCCGGTCCGGATGGGGGTGACGGTCGAGATCAGCGGCAACTGTGGGTCGGGGCTCTTCCCCGCGCTGCCCGAGCGGATCCCGGAGATGCGGGCCTCAAGCCGCGTCGGTTTCGGCGGCAACGTACCTATATTTGAGGACTTCGAGGGCTTCGCGGCGGCCCATGCGGACGCTCCCCGGTCGAACCACCTGGCCTCACTGGTGGGGCACGGCACCCTCCGGGCCGGGGTCGTGGGCTACGCGGACCGGGCGGCCACGCCGTACGAGCTTGACGTCATGTGCGACCTGCTGGACCGGGCGCTCGCCCAGGGCGCGGCCGGCCTGTCGACCGGCCTGATCTACACGCCGGGCACGTACGGCGGCACCGACGAGGTGGTGGCGCTGGCCAGGGTCGCGGCACGGTACGGCAGGCCGTACGTGACGCACCTGCGCGACGAGATGGCGCGCGTCGAGGAGGCGCTGGAGGAGGCGGTGAGGATCGCCCGCAGGAGCGGCGCGGCGCTGCACGTCTCCCACCACAAGACGGCGGGCAAGTACGCCTGGGGCCGCACCGAGCGCACGCTGGCCTACCTGTCCGAGCTGCGCGCCGGCGGGATGGACGTCACCTGCGACGTCTACCCCTACACCGAGGCGTCGACGTCGCTGTCGGCGATGCTGCCGCCGTGGGCCAACGACGGCGGAACCGGTGCCCTGCTGGAGCGACTGCGGAACCCCGCGCAGCGGGAGCGGATGCGGCGGGCGATCGCCGAGGGCGTGCCCGGCTGGGAGAACACGGTCGGCAACGGCGGCTGGGACCGCATCTCGGTGGCGTGCGCCGTGCGCAACCCGGAGGTCGAGGGGCGCACGATCGCCTCTCTCGGCGGCGATCCGGTGGACGCGGCGGCGGAGCTGCTGCTGGCCGAGGAGGGCGAGGTGACGATCATCAGCCACTCGATGCGGGAGGACGACGTGCGGCGGGTGCTCGCGTGCGACTTCTCGATGATCGGCTCGGACGGAGTGCCCAAGCCGGGACATCCGCACCCGCGGCTGGCGGGCACGTTCCCGCGGGTGCTCGGACGGTACGTCAGGGAGCAGGGGCTGCTGTCGCTGGAGACGGCCGTGGCGAAGATGACCGGCATGGCGGCGGCGCGTTTCGGGCTGCGGGACCGGGGCGCGGTCCGTGACGGAGCGCACGCCGATCTCGTGCTGTTCGACCCGGCCACGGTGGCCGACGGGGCGACCTACCAGGATCCGCTGCAGCCGCCGGACGGGTTGCGCGCCGTGGTGGTGGCCGGGCAGGTCGCGGTCCGCGACGGCGACCTGACGGCGGCCCGCCCCGGAGGGGTGGTCACGCCGTGAGCGCCCCCAAGACCCTGGAGGAGATCGCCGAGGCCTGCCCGGGGACGCTGGCGGTGGCCGTCCGCGGCTCCGGCGCGCCGGGGCCGGCCGTCAACGCCGACGTGGAGCTGCCGCTGGCCAGCGTGGGGAAGCTGCTGCTGCTGGCGGAGGTGGCGATGTCCCTCGAAGGCGGCATCCTCGACGCCGAGGAGCCGGTGGAGCTGGTCGACGACGACTACTGCGGCGGGTCCGGCCTGCTGCTCGGACTGTCGCAGCGGCGGTGGACGGTCGGCGACCTGGCGCTGCTGACCGCGGCGGTCAGCGACAACACCGCGACGAACGCGCTGCTGCGCCGCGTTGGCCTGGACCGGGTCAACGCGGCCGCCGCGGCGCTCGGGCTGACCAGGACGCGGCTGCTCGACCGCATCCGCGAGCCGCGCACCCCCGCCGACCCGCCGACGTTCGCGCTGGGGACGGCCGGGGAACTGGCTGGGCTGGCATCGCTGGTCGGGGGCGGCGCGGGGTGGCAGGTGCAGCTGCGCGAGTGGATGCTGGCCAACACCGACCACGGCCTGGTCCCCGCGCTGCTGCGGCACGACCTGGAGGCGGCGTGGCTGGCCAACAAGACCGGCACCGATGAGGGGATCCGCACGGACGTGGGGCTGATGGGCGGGGTCGCGTACGCGGTCCTCGCACACGGTCCCGCAGGCTCCGAACAGGCCCTGGTCCACGCGGTACGGCAGGCGGGCCTCTTCATCGCCCGTCTACGACCCTGACGCCCTGGCCAGGCGGCGCCCACCGGGCCCCTGAAGCTTAGGCGGGCGTCGCGGTCGGGCGGGGTGACGGGTCAGCGCAGGGTCGGTTCCAGGGAGTTGCGGAGCTGGGCGGCTGCCGTGCGGAGGTAGGCGAGAAAGGAACGCGCCGCCGGGTTGGGGTTGGTCGGTCGCCGCGCCACCCCGATCCGGCGGAACAACTGTGGCGTGGCCAGGCGGCACACCTGCACCCCCGTCACCCCCATCAACCCCAGGCTGGGCACCAGCGCCACCCCGAGCCCGGCCCGTACCAGCCCGATCGTCACCTCGTAATGATCGCTGCGGCAGCGGATCCGCGGCGTGAACCCCTCCAGCATGCTGGCACGCTCCAGGATCGACACCGGGTGCTCGGCGCCGAAAGTCGTGATCCACGGCTCCTCGGCCAGATCGGCCAGCCGTACCCGCGAACGCTGCCCCGCCTGGTGACCGGTTGGGACCACGAGCAGCTGCGGCTCGTCGAACAGGTGCAGCACCTCCACCCCTTCCGGGCGCTGCCACGGGTCGAGCGCGTGATCGAACACCACCAGCACGTCCAGCGCGCCGCGCTCAAGGTCCGGCAGCAGCTCGTACGGCTGGCCCTCCGCCAGGTCGAGCGCCACGTTCGGGTAGCGGGCGGCGAAGCGCGACAGCGCCAGCGGCAGCAGCCGGTACCCGGCCGACGCGAAGAAGCCGATCCGCAGTTCCCCCGCGTCCATCCGCTGCTGGGCGAGCAGGTCCTTCTCGGCGGCCTCCAGGATGTCGGCCACCTCCTGGGCGCGCAGCGCGAGCCGCCTGCCCGCCTCCGTCAGGCGCAGGCTCTGGGCGTTGCGTTCGACCAGGCCGACGCCCGACTCCTCCTCCAGCTTCGCCAGCTGGTGGGAGACGGCCGAGGGCGAGAGCTTCATGGTTCTGGCCGCGCCGGCGATGCTGCCGGTGCGGAAGATCTCCAGGAGGACGCGGAGCCTGTTACTGCTGAGCACCCGCCCAGCCTAGGAGTGGACCGGCGGTCCCGCCCACGAGGTGAACGAGCGCCCGCCCAGGACGGCGCACAGACGCGCGGCCCAGTCCTGCGGGGGAGTCGCCCAGCCCCGGGCCGAGACGACGAGAGGGCCGCCGCGACCGCGTGCAGACTGAGCGGCGCCTGCCCGACCGACCCCGCGGGCAGGCGCGCCGAGCCGATCGGGCGCAGGCCGGGCACCGACGTCAAGCTGACCAGGCCGGGGCCGCCGAGCGTCCAGATGCTCCAGCGGCCGGCGCGCCGATGATCCGCCCAGCCCGCAGATCGATCGGGACGTTCTCCACGGACAGCAGCCTGCCCTCGCAACCGCGGAAAGTGAGGGGGAGGTCGGCGATGCTCGCGCCGGTGCGCAGGTCCACGTCGCGCACCCGGATGGGCGCGTGTGCGGTGGCCGTGTCACCCGTGTTCGGCCTTTCTCACCACCTCAAGGGTCAGTGACAACTCGGGTTCCGGTACGAAGTGGCCGAAGGTGTCGTTGGCGAAGAAGGAGACGCCGGCCACCGCAGCGGCGTGCGCGGTGAGCACATCCCGCTGGTAGAGGTACGTGCGCCGGTCGTCGAGGTAGGTGCGGTACCAGTACCAGGGGTCGACGAAGTCCAGCCCGAGCAGCGGCCGCGGTCCCCCGAGCGCGGCCTTGCTGAGCAGGTTGGGCACGATCTCGGTACGTTCCACCAGCACGGCGAACGTGCTGACCAGAATCGCGTCGAGCGACTGGTAGCCGGCGTCGGTCATGCCCCAGGCAGACCGCTCCACCTCGGCCCGCCAGTAGGTGTCCATCCAGTAGACGAGGCTGTCTCCCATGGCCTCGCGCAGGCGCAGGAAGAACCGTTCGATCCCGGCGGACCGCTGCGGCGTGAGCGGCGGCGCGTTGTCCGGATGCCAGAAGCCGACGAGACCGAACTGGTTGCCGAGCATGACCCCGTCCAGGCCGAAGTCGGCGACGAAGGCGGCCGTCTGGGCGGCGACGAAGTCCCCGGCCGGCAACCCGCCCGGGATGCCGCCGGGGAAGGCTGCGTACGGCCGGGTGTCGGCCGAGAGCGCGGCCGTCACGTCGATCACGCCGGGGACCAGGTGCCCGCCGGCGTCGGCGGTGCCGGCGGCCACCTCCGGGTGCCGTGCCGTCTTCCACTCGCTGCGGCAGAACTCCGGCCCGGGCTCCAGATACTCCAGCAGATTCACCTGGAGCCCGCGGCGCGAGGCCTCCGCGCGTATGGCCGCGTAGATCCCGGCCAGCGTGCGGTAGTCCATCGGCTGCTCGGACAGGATGAACATCGGCCCGGCGGAGTACGGGTTGGCCGAACGCTCCCCGCCGTCGCGCACCCGGGCCAGCCAGTCCGAGTTGTGCGCCCGGGCACTGGCGGAAGGCCCGCCGGGGGCGATCGCAAAGCAGTTGTAGCGGGCCCAGTCGAAGCGGTCCTCCCACGACTGGAGGCCCGCGTAGTTCAGCACATGGTCGCCGTTGCCCGCGCAGACGACCACCGTGACCGGCCGGTCGGCCAGCCAGTCGGCGTGATGGTCGAAGAACGCCGCCACGCCGGGCGCGGGGTCACGCAGGTCGTCGAAGATCTTGGGTGTGATCCACAGGCATGCCTCCAATGCGGTCATCGCCGGGCTCCCGAACCTCGCGTGTCGGTCACTTGGCCTCGCCGAACGCCTTGTCCATGCGGCCGAGCAGCGTCGGCACGTCGACCGTTCCGTTGAACAGTTCCTGGATGGAGGTCAGGTGCTCCTGCTGGACCTTCGCGCTGGGCCAGGCCTGGTCCGGGTAGAGCGTGGACTTCCCGGCCTTGACCGCGTCGAGCACCGGCTGCTGCAGCGCGTCGGCCTTGAAGGAGGGGCTGGGGAGCGCGGGACTGCTGCCGGACTCCGTCGCGTACAGCGCCTGTCCTTCCGGCGAGGCGAGGAACTCCATGAACTTCTTGGCCAGAGCTGGGTTCTTGGCCTTGGCGTTGACCCCGTACGCGATGCCCACCGAAACCGGTATGTAGGTGTCGTCGGCGCTGTCGGTGGCGGGGAACGGGCTCATCGAGAACGTGGTGCCCTGGGGCGCGGACTTCAGCGCCGACTGCACGGCGGACAGCACGTGCACGGCGCCCAGCGCCTTGCCCTGGCCGAGCAGCTGCATCTGCTCTTCGTAGCCGACACCGTTGGGGCTGTCGTTGAAGCAGCCCGAGTCCCGCATCTGCAGGTATTTCTCCATGGCCTGCTTCCACCCCGAGGCCGCGAAGGTGGCCTTGCCATCCTTCTGCTGCTGGGTGAAGGCGGGGTCGGGGCCGTAGACGAGGGAGGCGGTCAGCGCGTACGGCACCAGCTGGGTCACCCACGCGGACTTGAGGCCGAGCGCGAACGGCACGACGTCCTTGGCCTTGGCGGCCTTGCAGAACGCCAGCACCTCCGGCCACGTGGTGGGCTTGGCGAGGCCGCTCTTGGCCAGCGCCTGGTCGTTCCAGATCGCGCCGACGGCGCCGATCGTCACGGGCACGGCCGTGACCTTGCCCGCCGGGTCGCTGGTGACGGCCTTGAGGTCGGCGCTCAGTCCGCCGGCCCAGCTCTCGCCGGAGAGGTCCATCAGCATGCCGTCGGCGCCGAGATCCCGTACGGCCATGGTGTTGCCGCCGCCCGGCCACATGCGGAACACGTCGGGCGCCGTTCCCGAGGACAGCTGGGTACGCAGTTGCTGCTGGTAGGAGGCATCGTCCTCGGTGAACGTCGTCTTCACCGTAATCCCGGGATTGGCCTTCTCGAACGCCTTCACCGCGGCCTCGGCCGGACCTTGGCCGGCGGCGGCCAGGGTGAGCACTTGCCCGGACGGCGCGGCGGCTTCACCGCCACCCGAGGTCGAGCAGGCGGCGGCCGCCATGGCAAGGCAGCAGACGGGTGCGAACGTTTTAATCGATTTCATGAGAGTCTCCGAAATTAATTCAGGGAGCGGGGGAGCGGAGGGCGGCTAGCCTTTGAGGCCGCCCGCGAAGCCCTTGATGATGTGCTTCTGCAGCGCGAGATAGACGACCAGGATGGGAATCACGCTGATCACCAGACCGGCGAAGATCAGCGGCCACTGGGACACGTACTGGCTGACGAAGCCGTAGATCGCCACCGGGGCGGTGGTGTTGTCGCTGCCGCCCAGGTACAGCAGCGGGGTGAAGAACTCGTTCCAGATGCCGACCGCGTTGAGGATCACCACCGTGCCGGTGACCGGGCGCAGCAGCGGGAACACCACGGTCACGAAGGACCGCAGCGGCCCGCATCCGTCGAGCAGCGCGGCCTCCTCGTAGTCGAGCGGCAGTTCGCGCAGGAACATCGTGTACAGGAACACGGAGAAGGGGATCTGCTGCCCGACGTTGATCAGGATCACCGACCAGAGGGAGCCGAGCAGGTCGAGGTCGCGCATGGTGGCGTACAACGGGAGCAGCGCGAGCTGACCGGGGACGAGCAGGCCGCCGATGACGAAGGAGAACGTGTACCGCGACCAGCCGCGGGTCACGCGGGCCAGCGGGTAGGCGGCCATCGCCGCGAAGGCGATGATCAAGGCGACGCTGACGATCGTGATGAGGAAGCTGTTGGCCAGCGCCGCGCCGAGGCTGGCCTGCTCCCAGGCCGCGGCATAGTTGTCGAAGGTGGGCGGGAACGCGAAGGCCAGCGTGCCGGTCTGGCTGTCCTGCGGCTTCAGCGACACGTTGAGCAGGCCGACGAGCGGCACGAGGAACACCAGCGCGAGCAGGATCAGGCTCACTTCGCGAAGCAGCGTCCGCCAGGTGTATCGCGCGTGCATCAGGAGACCTTCCTCTGCGTCAGGCGGAACTGGAGTGCTGCCAGGACCGCGATGACCACGGTCATGACGACGGCAAGCGCGATGGAGAACGGGAAGTCGCCGAGCGAGAAGGCGCTCTTGTAGATCGCCGTCGAGATCGTCTCGGTCGCGGTGCCGGGCCCGCCGCCGGTCATGGCCATGACCTGATCGAACTGTTTGAGCCCGCCGATCAGGCAGAGCATCACGTTGATCACGACGGCGCCGTTGAGCAGCGGTAGCACCACGCGGCGGAACTTGCTCCAGGCGCCTGCCCCGTCGATCGTCGCCGCCTCCAGCACCTCGGCGGGGATCGCCTGCAGCCCCGCCAGGTAGATCACCATGGAGTAGCCGGAGAACTGCCAGACGATCTCCAGGACGATCGCGTACAGCGCGGTGTCCGGATCGCCGAGCCAGTCGTGCGCCAGCCCGCCCAGTCCCACGGCACGCAGCGCCTCGTTGATCGCGCCGTTGGGCGAGAGCAGGAAGCTCCACACGTACCCGGCCACCAGCGGTGTCAGCACCACCGGCGCGAAGAAGATCACTCGGAGCGCGTAACGGCTCTTGACCATGCTGTTCACGCCCAGGGCCAGCAGCAGGCCGACGACGTTCTGCACCACCATGGCCAGCACGGCCAGGACCAGGGTGTTGACCAGCGCGTCCCGCGCCGTGCGGTCGGAGAAGACGGAGGCGTAGTTGTCCAGGCCGACCAAGGACCAGTCGGGGCGTAGGCCGTTCCAGTCGGTGAAGGAGAACATCGCGCCCCGGACGCTGGGCACGACGACGATGAAGAGGTAGATCGAGATCGCCGGTACGACGAACCACCACGGCGCGCGGACCCCGACCTTGCGCCGGGAACCGCCCGCGTCGCCACGAATCGGCCGGGTGGCGGGTTCACTCACGTCAGACGGTGTCGTCGTGGCATGAGGCACAGCCACGTGTGACTCCTCTCGCAGGCGCCGTGATCGCGTCCGTAAGCGCGCAAGCGTGTGCTGCCGGACGTGAGGGGGCGGGGGTGATCGCGGCCGTCATCGGGCCATTGCTTCAAGATCGTGAATCGATTCACGGAATTTCGGGCAGATTACGCGCCCCCTCGAAGGCGTGTCAATGGTGCCGCGTGTTCGGAGAGTGGTTTCGTGAATCCATTCACGCCTGCGCTAGGCTGACACGCGCCGACGTATCGCAGTGAGGAGCCCGATGACCTCTGGACCCGCGCCGAACAAGGCCGACGCCTCCGCTGTCACGGTCGGCGATGTCGCAGCGCGCGCCGGGGTCTCTCGTGCGACCGTGTCCTACACCTTCACCCAGCCGAACCGGGTCTCCCCGGGCCTGCGCCGGCGCGTCCTCGCCGCGGCCGACGAGCTCGGCTACGTCGGCAACGACGCGGCGCGGCGGCTGCGGGTCGGCCACAGCCTCGCGCTCGGATTACTGGTCTCCAACATGAGCAACCCCGTCTACGCGGAGCTCGCGGCGGGCGCGGAGGCGGAGGCCGCCGCGCACGGCCGCTTCATCCTCGTCGCCAACAGCGACGAGAGCCCCGCACGCGAGCGCGCCTATCTCAACTTCTTCGAGTCCCAGCAGGTGAGCGGCATCCTCGCCGCCCCTGTCGGCGACGTGCCCGCGGAGCTGCTCGGGCTGCGGGAGCGTGGCACGCCGTTCGTTCTCGTCGGCGTCGCGCCCGGCCCGCACAGCTATCCGGCGATCTCGGGCGACAACGAGCGGGGCGGCCATCTCGCCGCCTCGCACCTGCTCGCCCAGGGGCGGCGGCGACTGATCTTCATCGGCGGCACGCACCCTCACGTCGACCTGCGGCTGGCCGGGGTCAAGCGGGCTGTCGAGGAGTCTCCGGAGCCGCCGGCGCTGGAAATCATCCGCACTCAGGTGCAGACCGCGAAGGTCGGCGAGGCGGTCGCGCGTACGCTGCTCCGGCGCCCGGCGGCCGGCTTCCCCGACGGCATAGTCGCGGGCAACGACCTGCTCGCCCTTGGCCTCCTGCACGGGCTGATCGTGGGCGGGGTCCGGGTGCCCGAGGATCTCTCGCTGGTCGGCTATGACGACATAGAGTTCGCCGACTTCGCGATCGTGCCGCTCACGACCATCCGCCACCCGTCCGCGACCCTCGGGGCGAGCGCCGTCCGGATCTTGCTCGGTCTCGAGAGCGAGCAGGACGTGGAGGGGCGTTTCGAGCCGGAGCTCGTAGTCCGCGCGACATCTCTTCCCGTCGCGGGAGACCGCGCGTAACAGGCTGTTGACATGGCCGCAACGTCGTCACTACGCTCCGCCCATGTCGTGAATCGATTCACGATCATGGAAACCGTGGTGCTCCACACCGCGTCCTGGAGGCACGATCATGAGATCGAAACGTCCCCACACTCATGGCAGCCGCCGGATCGCCTCGGTGGCCGCCACCGTGGCCCTGGCGCTGACCCCGGCCACCCCCGCCGCCGCGATCGTCTCCGGGACGTTACCCGAAGTCGCCGCTCTCGACCCGGCTACGATCGACCTCGCCGACTTCACCGGCCTGGAACAGCAGATCGCCCCCTACCTCGCCAACCTGGCGCCGCTCGCCAACAGCGTCAACGACGACAGCACCACGAACCACGGGTACATCACCTGCAACTGCTGGCGTACGGGGCAGGGGCCCAGCGACGCGCGGGTCATGGAGAACGTCCTCACGCTCGCCTACTTCTACACCGCCGACCGCCCGTGGAACCCGTACCACCGGGACACGGCCCTGCGCCAGCGCCTCGAAGCGGCCCTGCGGTTCCTGCTCAGCACCCAGAACGCCGACGGATCGTTCCCGCAAGGCGGCGGCGACGTGCATTCGCGAGCCGCGACCGGGTTCGCGCTCGAACTGTACGCGGTCATGCTGGAGCTCCTCGACGCCGACGGCACGCTGGATCCGGCGCTGGTGTCCGGCCTGACCAACGCCATGCGGAAGGCGAGCACGTGGTTCCTGGAGGACGAGGAGGTCTGGGGGCCACGCGGCGCGCAGTTCGCCAACCAGGTCGCCGGCGGGCTGGTGGGCATCTCCCGCCTCCTCCGCCGCTTCGACGACGCGGCGCTGCGTGCGAGGTTCGAGCAACGCCTCACCGACCACGAGCGGATCTCGCAGGGCGCGGCCGGTTTCTTCCGCGACGGTACGGTCGCCCACCGCTACAGCCTCGAAGTCGAGGCGGAAGACCTCGCCGGCTGGGCCGATCCCGCGACCCGGGCGACGATCGACCGGATGCAGACGCGTTACATGGACTGGGCCCAGTACAACCTGCTCTACGACAAGCGGCTCGACGGCTATTTCATCAACACGGCCATCGACTCCCGGCACCGCGGCTGGAACTACGCGAGCGAACTGCCGATCGGCTCCAACAACCTCTGGGGTGCGGTGATCCCGCAGGCACGTGCCTACTCGGCCACCCGGGAGGAGATGGAGGAGCGCCGTGCCGCGTTCGCCGCAGCGGGGTGGCAGACTTCCGTCGCGCCGCTCATCGCCCCGACGTGGGCGTACCTCGATCCGTCGATCATCCGCGACATCGTGTTGCGGGAGGAGTACTACCCGGCCGCGGCCGAGCGCCGGGCGGCCATCGGCACGCTGCGCCCCTACGCCGGTGCCCCATACACCGAGCATCGCTCGGACGCAGCCACCGGCCAGCAGTTCGTCTTCGCGAAACGCCCCGGCTACGTCGTCGGCATGGGCTTCGGCAAGCACTTCAACACCCAGTACGGGTTCTGGGACAACCAGCGGTTCGGGCTCAACTACCTCTACGACCCGAAGCTGGGGGTCATCGTCCAGGGGCAGAACGCCCCGCAGATCGGCGCGCCGCGTACCCGCCCGGTGGACGCGGAGCTGTCGTGGGGCACCGGCTGGACCGCGGCGGACGGTGTACATTTCGACGCCTACGACCAGCCCGTTCCCACGTTCTTCCGTGACGGATCCCCCGTCGATCCCGCGACCGTGGGCGATCTCGATCCGCTGGAGATCCGCTACGCCGCGGCGGGCGGGCCCGTGTCCAAGTCCGTGACCCTCGGGGACCGGCTCCAGGTGCGGGTCGAGGCCGGTTCCGCGCAGTTCTTCGAACGTGTCCCGCTCGTCCTGGAGGAGGGCGACACGCTGCAGTGGATCAGCAGCGGCCCGGCCGTCGCGCTCAAGGTCGGTTCCCGGGCGACGGCCGAGAACGTCACCGGGCTCGTCGTGAACCGGGACGGCCGGAGTGTGGAGATCCACTGGACCGGCGCGGGCGCGGCGACGCTGTGGCCGTCGGCTTTCCCGGTCGCGGACGGGAACCGTAGGCTGCAGGTCCTCGACATCAAGGCCACGGGGCGGCTCGCCTACGACATCCGGATCCTGGACGACGCCTGCTCCGGGTCGGACGAGCGGGCGACGGTCTTCATCGGCAACCGGGACACCGGTGTCGCCAACCCTGACGACGGCACCGGCTGCACGGTCGCCGACCTTCTGCGGGCCGGCGAGCAATGGGAGAGCCACGCCGCGTTCGTCGTCCACGCCACGAAGACCGCCGACGCGGTCGCCCGCAAGCGTGTGCTGAGCCGGCGCGACGCCGCACGCCTGGTGGTCGCCGCGGCCCGCTCCGACGTGGGGCGCGACCTCGTCACCGCCGCACCGGGCCAGGCGAACGTCGTGGCCGGGCAAGAGCTTGCGGTAGGGATCTCAGGGCGGAGCATCGCCGAGGTGACGGTCTCGGGACCGTGCCTCACCGGCGACGGCACCACCTCCCGCCCCGGCGAGGTGAAGGTCGCCATCCGGGAGACGATGCTCCCCGGACCGTGCCGGCTCACGGCCGAGACGGTGCGTGACACGGGGACGACCGAGGTCGACACCTTCCAGGTGGAGATCGTGCCGGACGCCCAGGGCGTGGTTTTCCGCGACAGCTTCTCGTCGGCGGCGACGTACGAGGCGTGGAGCGCCGTCGACGGCGTCTGGACCGTGACGGACGGCGTGTATCGCCAGCAAGACACGACACGCACGGGCTGGAAGTCCGTCGTCGACGACCTGAAGATCGGCGACGGCTCCGTCGAGGCCGGCATTCACTTCCGGACACTCGCGACCTCGACCGCCTTCGGCGGCATCCAGGTGCGGACGGTGAAGCCCGGCGACGCCTACACGCAGTCCGGATACATGATCTATCTCCGCCCCAACGGCTCGGTGGACGTCTTCCGCGCCGGCACGGGCGTCATCGCGACGGGCACCGGGGCGGCGGTCATCGGACCGACAACGCTCCGGGTGGTGCTCCGTGGGGCCGAGATCCGCGCCTTCGTCGGCGTGGACCCGGAACCCCGCGTCACCGTCACCGACCCGGACCCGATCAACGGGCCGGGATATGTGCAGCTCGTCACGGGCCGCGCGGCCGTCGACTTCGACGACGTCCGCGTGGCCACCCCGCTGCCGAGCCGTTGACGCCCCCTTTCGCACGTCGCCGTGCAGGCTCGCTGCGACACGCCATTCCCGGTCGTCCCCGTACGCGTCACCAGGAATGAGTCTCACATGAACCTTGGACCCCACCGCCGTCCCTGGCCGTCTCTCGTCTCCCGCGTGCTCGCGGCCGCGTCCGTCCTCGTCGGCATGGTGGCTGTCGTCGTCACACCACAGACTGCCGTTGCCGCGGTCGCCGACACGTCCATCTACCCGGTGCAGTCGATCTACCCCTTGTCGACCGACTACCGGCTGACCGTCAACGGCCGCAACGTGCCGGTGCAGAAGCACGCCGGCTACAACGGTTACCAAGGCTACGACGTCGCACAGTTCGCCATGGGCGACGGCGACGCCACCCTGGCGGTCACGAAGATCAACAACACGAACATCGGCGCGTACAGCATCAGCCCGCAGAAGCTCGGTATCGTCGGCTCCGTCAGCGGTCCCACCCTCACCTTCACCGTGCACGACAACGCCTACTTGATCGTCAAGGTCGATGGCCGGCCCGACCTCGTCATAGCGATCGACCCGGGGGAGAATGATCGACCCCCATCCAGCGGAACGGGGATCTTCAACGTCCGCAACGCCCCGTACTCCGTGCAGCCGGGCAGCGGCTACGTCACCACCGCGTTCCAGCAGGCGCTGAACGACGCCGCCGCGTGGGGTTCGGCCAACGGCCGGCAGGGCATCGTCTACGTGCCGCCCGGCGTCTACACGGTCGGCAACCTGTACCTGCGCAGCGACCTTGCGCTCTACCTGGAGCAAGGCGCCGTGCTGCGCTACACCGGCGAGCGGGCCAACTACACCGCGCACTGGCACAAGGATTCCCAGAACCGCGACGTCACCTGGTTCATATCGACCCGCTACTCGTCAAACAACATCTCGATCTACGGGCGTGGAGTCATCGACGGCAACGGGGCGGCGTCGCTGCAGCCCGGCAATCTTGGCGTCAACCTGCTCACGCCCATCTACACCAACGGGTTCACCGTGGACGGGGTCACCTTCCGCGAGTCGAGCAGCTGGGCCATCATGCCGACTCGCTCGTCGAACATGACCTTCCGCAACCTGAAGATCTTCAACCGCTTCGGCATGGGCGAGAATGACGGTATCGACGTCATGGAGTCGTCGGACGTGATCGTCAGCAACGCGGTCGGCATCGGCCATGACGATCCGTTCAGCACCAAGACCTGGGACAACACCGTGGATCTGTTCCGCAATGTGCCCGGCGACCCCAGGCCGCTCTCCAGGGTGACCTTCGAAGACCTCCTGTCGTGGACGTTCTGCTACGGGCTCAAGGTCGGCCAGGGCGTCTTCCAGAACCAGGAGAGCGTGACGTTCCGCCGTGCGGTCGTCTACGACGCCGCCGTCGGCATGGGCGTCCACCACAAGTACGGCTCGGGCGCGGCCTCCCAGATACGTTTCGAGGACGTCGACGTGGAACGGCTGAGCTACAGCAACGACGGCAACCGCACCTGGCTCGCCCTGTGGACCGGCAACACCCACGGCGTCGGCCCAGTCAGCGGGGTCACCGTGACCAACGCGCGGATCCGGAACGCCGGCACGACACCGGGCCGGATCAACGGCCAGCCCGGTGCTCCCATCACCGGTGTCACGCTGGACCGGGTGTACATGCCCGGCAGTTCGACCTCGGCCACGTCACTCAGCCAGATGAACATCACCAACCTCTCCGACTACGGCCCCGTGACCATCACAGGCTGACGTGATCCCCGGCACCGGCGACCGCGACCACCACGCAGTAACCCTCGCGTTACGCGGGTGTCCACGGTTGTGAGCGAGGCAGCCGGCCGGGCACGTCGCGCCTCGGCTGTCGGTTCCTGAAGAACGTCACGCTGATTGTGCTGCTGACGTTGGCGTAGCCGTTCCGGTAGGCGGAGTTGTTGATGAAGGTCGCGTCGGGCCGGTGGACGAGCACCTGGCCCGCCGCGCTCTTCTCGACCGAGGGCGTCACCTTGCCGACGCGCCCTTCCTGTGGCTCACCGGCCGCTGCCGTACCATCACCTCTTGCCGGAACCCGGTCGGCGTCGCGATGACGGCGGTGTCCGGATAGGTCGTCAGGCCGCCCGCCCGTGGCGCCGTACCGGGAGCGAGGCCAGTCCTCGCAGGAACAGGTTCTCCCTGTACGGCGGTACGAGGTCGGCCAGCGCGAGGTCAGGGGCCGCCGCGGACAGGGTGGTCAGCGCGATCGCGGCCTCCATGCGGGCCAGCGGGGCGCCCAGGCAGTAGTGCACGCCGAGCCCGAAGCTGAGGTGGCGGCCTGGCTCGCGGGTCAGGTCGAGACGGTCCGGATCGTCGAACACCTCGGGGTCGCGGTTCGCCGAGCCGACCAGCGCGAGGACGGGCTCGCCCGCGCGCAGGACCTGGCCGTGCAGTTCCACGTCCTCGAGGGCGACCCGCGGGATCAGCTGGATCGGCGGGTCGTAGCGCAGGATCTCCTCCACTACGGCGGGAGCGCGCTCGGGATGCCGGGCGAGATAGCCGCTTTGCCCCGCGCGGGCCAGCGCTAGCACGCCGTTGCCGATCAGACTCACGGTGGTCTCATGTCCCGCCACGAGCAGGTCGCTCGAGGTGGTGAGGAGTTCGTCGGTGGTCAGCTCGTCCAACTGGACGAGGGTGCTCAGCATGTCCCCGGCCGGCCGCTCACGGCGCTCCGCCAGCAGTTCCGTGAAGTAGCCGCGGAACGCCTCGCGGGCGCGGTCTCGCTCGGCCAGCGCCTGCTCGGAACCCGTGAGCTCCGCGTCAAGGCCGCGGGCGAGGGCTTGGCTCCAGCCGCCGAAGCGCTCGCGGTCCTGTGGCGGCACGCCGAGAATCTCGCTGATCACCCGGACCGGGAGCGGGTAGGCCAATGCGGCGACCAGGTCGTCCTCGTCCTTCAGGTCGCTGATCAGCTCGTTGGTGATCTCGGCGATCCTGGGACGCATGTGCTCGATCATGTGCGGGGTGAAGGCGCGGCTGACCTTCGCCCGGAGCCTGGTGTGCTCCGGGGGGTTCATCATCGGGAAGGACCTGTTGCGGGGATCCGTCTCGGGGGGATGGCCGAAGCGATGTCCGCGCACGACCGCCATGCAGGTCTCGTGGTCGGTGGCTATCCACATGCCGACTTCGGTACGGAGGAGCGGACCCTGCTCGCGCAGCTTCGCGTAGTGGGGGTAGGGGTTGGGCAGGAATCCGGGATCCGACGGGTCGAAGCCGAACATGCCCCTGGGAGTGGTCATTATGGTTCGCGGTCCTTCCGATCGAGGCGCCGGGCCGACACCGATCATCCACGGCACCCGTTGTGGAGTGCTTGCGCCCCTTGAGCCCGTTGCTATTGGTTTGGATTCGTTGGGTGCCGGAGCAGGCGCCGGGTCGTCGAGCCCGAGCGCACCCGCAACACTCCGCCGCGGATGCTGATCGCGCGGCGGCCCGGCTATCTGCTGGCCGCCACGGACGTGGACGCGCTCGACTTCGCCGATTTGGTCAAGCGCTCGGAGTTCCGCCCGCCGGACGAGGCGCTCACGTCCCTGGACAGGGCGTTACGGCTCTGGAACGGCCTGCCGTACGGCGAGTTCGCCGACAGGACGTGGGCGATCGCGGAGGCGAACCGGCTCGGCGAGTTACGTCTCGTCGCCGTCGAACGGTGTGCGCAGGCGCTGCTGGACCTCGGCCGCCCGCAGCTCGTCGTCAGCGAGCTGGAGGCGGAGACGCTAGATCACCCACTGCGCGAGCGGCTGTGGTGCCTGCTCGACAAGGGTGGCGTGGCTGTCGCCGCGATGACAGGCGAGCCGGGTATCGGTAAGACTTTCCTGCTGGAGGAGTTCCGCGAGCACTTGTGCCGGCCTAACCGTCCGGCTCGATCGGGGCGGCGCTGCTCCGCCGGAACCAGGCCATCGCCGAATGGCTGGTCGTGGCCGCGAGGAGCCAGCCGCTGGTCGTCGTCCTGGACGACCTGCACTGGGCCGACCCGGCCTCGCTCGAACTGCTCACAGACGTGATCATCCTGACCGGCAGGCTGGCCGGGAACGCCCCTTTCAAGATCGTTACGGCGTTCCGGGTCACGACGCAGGCGTCCGCTCTCGACAATGCGCGCGGCCTCTCTGTGGACGAGTTGCTGGCCCATCTCGTAACGTTGCGTGCGGTGTAGAACACAGCTAGCGGGGTTTCACGACGCGATGCCGTGGCCGGCAGCTCATCGCCCCCGAAGGCGGCAAGCCGACCCGAGCGGCCACCACGATCACGGAGAACTGCGGGCACCCTCGCTCAAAGCCGATGCCGGTGCCCGCCCAGCAGCCGGCCACCGAGGAGGACCACACAGGACGCGGCGGTCAGCAGCCCACCGGCGAGGAAGGTCCCCCGTGCCCCGGCGAGCGGCAGGACCAGCGCCCCGAGCGCGGCGCCGCCCGCGATGCCGGCGTTGTAGGCGCCGGAGTTCGCCGCCAGGGCGATGTCCGTACGGCCGGGCGCGCAGTACAGCATCGCGTTCTGCGTGGTCATGAACACCGGCCCGAGCGCGCCGCCCATCAGCATCAGGCACACCACCGCCGCCGCCTGGTGAGCGCCGAACGCGTACAGGCCGAGCATGCCCGCCGCCTGCGTGGCCACGGCGACGGCCAGCGCGGACTGCGGGAAACGGTCCAGGAACACCCCGGTGACGCCCACCCCGGCCAGGCACGCGACCCCGAACCCCACGAACAGGACGCTGACGGTGCCGGGGGAGAACCCGCCCACCTCACCCAGGAACGTCACGATGTAGGTGTATCCCGTGAACGCCCCGGCCGCGGACAGGGCTCCGACCACCAGCACCGTCCAGAACCACCGTACGTCGGGGCCGGTCGCGTAGGCGGCGGGCTCCTCCTCCGGGCGCGACGTCGGCAGCAGCACGGCGATCGTCACCAGCGAGACGAACCCCAGAGCCGCCAGCAGGGCGACGGGCGCCTGCCAGTGGCTCTGCTGCCCCAGCCAGGTCCCCGCGGGGACACCCAGCACGAGGGCGAGCGAACCGGCGACGGACAGCGCCCCGACCACCCGTCCCCGGACCTCGGGCGCGAACAGCCCCACCGCGACCGGCCCCATCACGGCCCAGAACAGCGCCTGGGCGAGCGCGGTCAGCAGCCGCGCTCCGAGCAGCTGCCAGTAGGAGGTGGCCAGCGCCGCGACGAGGCTGGACACCACGAGCGCGGCCAGCAGCCCCGTGAGCACGTGGCGCCGGGGCACGGCCCGCACCGCGTGGGCGATCGGCACCGACGCGACGGCCACCGTCACGCCGTAACCGGTGACCAGCAGGCCGGCCGCCGACAGGGACACCCGCAGGTCCGTGGAGATGAGCTCCAGCAGGCCGACCGGCAGGTTCTCCGCGGTGTTGAAGGTGAAGGCGGCCAGCATCAGAGCCCCGAGCACCGCCGGGCCACGCCATCGAGCCGTCCCACCGTCCATGCGGACACCCCACCAATCCCGCCGGTCCCACCGCAACGGGTTATCGGCCGCGACGGGTCAACAAGCCCCCGGGGCCGTGAGCAGGTCGTGGGCCGCCTCGGCGAAGGCGCGCACCCGGGCGGTGGCGCTTTCCGCCCGCCACAGCAGACCCCATCGCAGCGGCGGGGCGTCGCTGATGGGGACGTAGGCGACGTCGGGGCGGGTGTAGTAGCGCCTGGCCTGCGCGCCGACGGGGAAGGCGCCGAGGCCGGCGCCGATGAGGGTGAGCATCTCGTTGAACGTCGAGGCCGACGGGCCGGGCTCGATCGGTCGCCCCTCCGGGGTGGCGGGCGGGGTGCGGTCCTCCCGCAGGGAGCCGGGCAGCGAGTCGGGCAGTTGAAGGAGCTTCACCCTGGCCAGATCCTCCATGGAGATCCTCTGACGGCGGGCGAACGGATGCCGCGCGGGCACGGCCAGCATCCGCGCTTCTGACACCAGGACCGGCCCGGTGACGATGTCGGGTTCGTCGACCGGGAAGGTGCCCAGCGCGAGGTCGACCTCGCCGGCGCGCAGCCAGGGCATGAGGTCGACCATCTGCGCTTCACGCACCTGTACGTCGCAGTCGGGCTGGCGGCGGCGGAACAGCTCGGCGGCCCCGACGAGCAGGTGCCCGCCCGCCGCGCCGACGAAGGCGACCCGCAGCGTGCCGGTGAGGCCGCGCCCGGTGTCGATCGACCGCTCGTACGCGGCGATGACCTGATGCCAGGCGGGCCGGATCTCCCCGTACAGCTGCCGGCCCACGGCGGTCAGCTCCACGCGGCGGCTGCTCCGGTTGAACAGCGGGACCCCGATGCGGCGCTCCAGCTTGGCGATCGTCTGGCTGATCCGGGCGGTGGACACGTGCAGGCGCTCGGCGGTGCGGCCGAAGTGCAGCTCCTCGGCGAGGGTGAGGAACGCCTCCAGCTCGTGCCGCTCCAGCATGGCCGTCCTCCTCGTCGTTAAGCCCAGCTTCACGATCCTTCCACAGGTACGGATTGATCAGCTCCTCGTCCCGCCCGAGAGTGGGACCCACTCGCAGGTCCTCCGACCTGCACGAACGAGGAAGAACGATGAGCAACGACTTGAACGACCTGCGCGCTCTCGTCCGGGGACGGGTCCTGCTGCCCGGTGACGACGGCTTCGACCAGGCCCGGCGTCCCTGGAACCTGGCCGTCGAGCAGCGCGTGCCCGCCGTCGTCGAGGTGGCGGACGCGGCCGACGTCGCGGCCGTGGTCGGGTTCGCCCGTGCGCGCGGCCTGGCCGTCTCGGCCCAGCCCAACGGGCATGGCGCCACCGGGGAGCCGGAGGGCGCGATCCTGCTGCGGACCCGGCGGCTGGACACCCTGGAGATCGACCCGGCCGGCCGGCGCGCCCGCGTCGGCGCCGGTGTGGCGTCGGGCAGCCTCCAGGCCGCCGCGGCCCCGTACGGGCTGACCGGGCTTCCCGGCAGTTCCCCCGTCGTCAGCGTCGCGGGCGTCGCTCTCGGGGGCGGGCTGAGCTGGTTCGGCCGCAAGCACGGCTGGGTCGCCGACAGCGTCACCGCGTTCGACGTGGTCGACGCCGACGGGCGGCAGCGGCACGTCAGCGCCGGCACCGATCCCGACCTGTTCTGGGCGATGCGGGGCGGCGGCGGCTCCTTCGCCGTCGTCACCGCCCTGGAGCTGTCCCTTCACCGCGCGCCCCACCTGTACGGCGGCCGGGTGCTGTGGGCGGCGCGGGACGCCCCGGACGTGATGGACGCCTTCCGGCAGATCACCGCCACGGCCCCCGACGAGCTGTCCCTCTGGCTTGAGCTGCTGCACTTCCCCGGCTCCGACCCCATGATCGCGGTGGACGCCACCTATCTCGGCGGCACCGCGGAAGCCCGGGACCTGCTGAGCCCGCTGGAGCGCCTCCCGCATCCCCTCGCCGACGGCAGACGCCCCATGACCGCCGCCGAACTCGGCATCATCACCGGCGAGCCCACCGACCCCGGCGCCGGCTCCTCGCGCGCCGAGCTGCTCACCGGCCTGGACGACAGCACGGCCAAGACCCTGCTGGCCGACCCCGTCGCCCCGCTGATGATGGCGCAGGTCCGCCACCTCGGCGGCGCGTTCGCCCGCCCGTCCGACAGCCCGCACGGACCGCTGCTCGAACCGTACGCGCTCTACCTGTTCGGCGTGCCGGCCGACCCGGCGACGGCCGAGGCCGTCACCGTCAGGCAGCGCGAGCTCGCCGAGGCCCTGCCGGTGAGCGGCCGCAAGCCCTTCACCTTCCTCAGGCCCGGAGAGAGCGTGGCCGACGCCTTCACCCCCGCGACGCTGAACCGGCTGCGCGACGTCAAACGCCGCCACGACCCCCGCGACACGATCCGCGGCAACTTCCCCATTCCCGGCTGAACGCGGGTCCTAGGTCCAAGGTCCCGGATCATGCCCGACCGACGTCCGATGCCGTGGGCCGTGGCGGACGCCATAGTCGTACCGCACACGACGACGTAGGGGGGAGGGGCGATGACCGGACCGGACGGGCCGAGCCCGGGCGCCGCCCATCCCAGCGCGCTGAAGGGGTGTGCCAACAAATGTCCGCCGGTCCCGGTGCAGCCATGACAGGTCACCGAATCCTCACGGACGAAAGGCACACCCATGTCCATCGATCGCTCCCCGGCCCGCAGCCGCCGGCCGGGGTGGAGCCTCGCGCTTCTCGCGCTCGGGCACCTGATCATCAGTCTTGACTTCACCATCATCTTCGTGGCCCTGCCGGACATCGCGGCCGAGGTCGGCTTCACGCCGCACACCCTGCAATGGGTGGTCACCATGTACGCCGTCCTGTACGGAGGCTTCCTGCTGGTCGGCGGCCGGCTCTCCGACCTGGTGGGACGCCGGCGCATGTTCGTGCTCGGCATGACGCTGTACGGCGTGGCGTCCCTGCTGGGCGGCCTGGCGACCGCGCCGGCGGTGCTGCTGGCCGCGCGCGCCCTGCAGGGCCTCGCCGGCGCGATCCTGTTCCCCGCGGTGCTGGCCCTGGTCAACACCGCCTTCGCCGAGGGCAGGGAGCGCAACCGGGCGCTGACGGTCTGGGCCATGGCGGGGGCCGGCGGGCTCACCGCGGGCGCGCTGGCCGGCGGGGTGCTCACCCAGGCGCTGGGCTGGCAGGCGGTGTTCTACGTGAACGTCCCGCTGGCCGTCGCCGGTGCCGCGGCCGCTTTCGCCCTGCTGCCCGCCGACGGCCGGGCCACCAAGGGGAGCGTGGACGTGCCCGGAGCGCTGACCGGCACCGCGGGCGTCACGTTGTTGATCTTCGCGGTCGCGCACGGCTCCGAGGCCGGCTGGGCGCGGACCGAGGTGATCGCAGCGGCCGTTCTGGCGGTGGTCCTGCTGGCGGCGTTCCTGCTCCTCCAGGCCCGTGGCCGGGCGCCGCTGATGCCGCTGCGGCTGTTCCGCAACCGCGCGCTCAGCGGAGCGATCATGGTCATTCTCATCTTCGGGCTGACGACGCAGTCCGTGCCGTACTTCCTGACCCTGTACTTCCAGGACGTCCTCGGCCTGAGCGCCCTGGAGACCGGGCTGGCGTTCCTCGGCCCGACCCTGTCGATCACCGCCGGCAACTTCCTCAGCGAGCGGCTGAACCATCGTTTCGGCACCCGCAGCACGCTGGTCGCCGGCATCGTGCTCAACGCGGTCGGCGCCGCGCTGCTGGCTCCCGGCATGCACGAGGACGGCTCCGTCCTCACCGTCCTGGCCGGGGTCGTCGTCATCGGTCTGGGCATGGGCATCACCTATGAGGCCATGTGGATCGCCGCCGGCACCGGCGTCCCGGCGGACGAGCAGGGTCTGGCCTCGGGGGTGGCCTCCACCGCGCTGCAGGTGGGAACCGCCGCCGGTCTGGCCGTTCTCGTGGCCGTCGCCAACCGCGACATCGCGGGGCTGTCCGGCGAGGTGCTGCGCGCCGCCTCCGCCGAAGGCATGCGGGTCGCCGTCTACGTGCTGGGCGCGGTCATGCTGACGGCCGTCCTGGCCGCGTTCAGGCTCCCCGGCCAGCGCGCCACGGCGTTGGCGGCGTCCGACCCGGACGCCGCCGACCTGCGCCCCGCCGGCTGACGGGTGTCCGGGTGCTCCGGGGGCGGAGCACCCGGATCTGGCGTTGTGATCGGGCTCGTCCGCCGACGGCACCCCGTAGTACGATGACGCTCGAAGTTCGACGGTCTTCGTACTTTTATTGAGGGGTTCACATGGCCAGGACGGTTCTGTTCCACGAGCTCGGCGGGCCCGAGGTGATGAGGCTGGAGGACCGGGACCCGGGCGAGCCCGGACCGGGTGAGGCGCGCGTCCGGGTGGAGGCGATCGGCGTCAACAGGGCCGAGGCCCTGTTCAGGAGCGGCCACTACATCGAGCCGGTCAAGCAGCTGCCCGCCAGGCTCGGCTCCGAGGCCGCCGGCACGATCGAGGCGGTCGGCTCTGGCGTGACCGGTTTCGAGCCAGGACAGCCGGTCAGCGTCGTGCCGAACTTCTCCCAGAACGACTACGGCGTCTACGCCGAGCGGGCGATCGTGCCGGCCACCGCGCTGCTGCACCGCCCCGAGCAGGTGGACGCCGTCTCCGGCGCGGCCGTGTGGATGCCGTACCTGACCGCCTACGGCGCGATGGTGGAGATCGGCCGCATGAGTGCGGGGGACGTGGCCGTGGTGAACGCGGCCTCCAGCAGCGTCGGCCTGGCCGCGATCCACACCGCCGACCGCCTGGGCGCCGTGCCGGTGGCGGTCACCCGTACCCGCGCCAAGGCCCGGCAGCTGCTCGACGAGGGCGCGGCGGAGGTCATCGTCTCGGACGAGGAGGACGTGACCGGACGCGTGCTGGAGCTGACCGGCGGCCAGGGCGCCCGGTACGTCTTCGACGCCGTCGCCGGTCCGGGCGTGGTCGACCTGGCCAGGGCGGTGGCCGCCGACGGGACGTTGTTCCTGTGGGGCGCGCTCAGCGGCGAGCCGACCCCGTATCCCGGGTTCGAGCTGGGCATGCCCGCCCTGAACATGCGCACGTACACGATGCTGGAGATCGCCAAGGACCCGGTGCGGCTGCGCCGGGCAGCCGCGTTCGTCGCCTCGGGGCTGCGGAGCGGGGCGTTCCGGCCGGTGGTGGACCGGGTGTTCCCGCTGGAGGAGATCGTGCAGGCGCATCGGCACATGGAGTCAGGCAACCAGTTCGGCAAGATCGTCGTCACCGTGGACCACTGACGCGGGAACGCCCGGTGCGGCCCGTTCGTCGTCATGGTGTGACCCTCCCATCCGAACTCGACGAACGGCTGCGCGAGGCGGCCGCGAGGATGCACCGCGCCGAGCACGTCCGGCGCCTGCGCGAGACCACCGCACAGCAGATCGCGGACGTCCGCGCCACCCTGGAGGACCTGGAGTCCAGGCTGGCCGAGGAGGAGCGTGACGTCGCCCGCCTTGAAGGCGGGCTGTCCGCCGTCCTGGCCCGGGTGCTGGGCAACCGCGAGGAGCGGCTGGAGCGCGAGCGCGCCGAGGCGGCCGTGGCCAGGGAGCGGGTCGACGGTCACCGGGCCCGGCTCGCGGATCTCGAAGCCGACGCGGCGGCGACCGACGCCGAGCTGGCCGTGCTCGCCTCCGCGCCCGGGGAGTACGCCCGGCTGTTGGCCGAGAAGGAGCGGCAGCTCATCGACAGCGGCGATCCGCGCGCCCGCGAGCTGGCCGACCTCGCCGCCGCGCTCGACCGGTCGAGCGCCGAGGTGCGCGAGTGCGACGAGGCCCACCAGGCGGGGCGGGGCGCGCTCGACGCGCTGAACGTCGTGCTGGGTTTCCTCGGCTCCGCCAGGAACGCCTCCACCTTCGACCTGCTCGGCGGCGGCCTGCTCGCCGACGCCTACGAGCACAGCAAGCTGACCAGCGCCGACCAGGCCGCCTGGCATGCCCAGCGGGCTCTGGACGTCTTCTCCCGCGAGCTGGCCGACACCGGGGTCGTCGCGGCCCGGCCGGTGATGCCCAAGGTGGACACGCGGTGGTTCGTGGACGCCTTCTTCGACAACATCATCACCGACGCGCTCAAGCATCAGCGCATCGAGAAGACCAGGGCCGGGGTGAACAAGCTGGCGCAGTGGGTGCGCGACACCGGGGCGTACCTGGAGACGCTCCGGGCCGAGTTGCTGGCCGAGCGGGCCCGGCTGCTGGCCAGGCGCGAGGAGCTTCTGCGCCCCGCCTGATCGAGCGCGGTCAGCCGGCGGCGGGAACGAGGGCGTCGTGCCAGCGTGCGGTGTCGGTGTACTGGTGCAGCCAGGAGAGCCGGCCGTCGGTGACCCGCCACAGGTGGACGAACTCGGCCCGGTGGGGGCGGCCGGTGGCGCGGGCGACGCCCCGGTAGTGACCCGTGACCACGATGATCCCGTCGGTGGTCTCGTGCCAGGTCTCCGCGAACGGGGCGGTGTCGAAATCGGCGTAGACCGCCCCCCAGACGCGGGTGAGCGCCTCCCGCGGCCCGAGGAAGGCGCCGCCGGCGCCGCAGGGCATGCCGGGCGCGGTGTGAGCGCGGAACTCCGGATGCAGCAGGGCCAGGATCGCGGCGCCGTCGCCCGCCTGGGCGGCGCGGTAGAAGTTCTCGACGACGTGGAGCGCTGTGGACATGCGCCGACTCCCGCTATTAGAGGCTTTTCTCTAGAATGATGTCATTATCACTCACGGGAGGCGCACGCCGCGCGGACGGGCGGCCGCGGCGGCCCGCGCCCGCGTGACGCGGCGGCGCCGGCTCGGCAGCCCGAGCGTCGGGTTGGCGACGCCCCAGGCGGCGCTCTTGCAGATCAGCTCCTTGTACACGGCGGCGAGCCGGCCGGTCAGGACCGCCGGCACGGCGCGGTCGTCGGCGGTGACGTACTGGATCAGGCCCTCCTTGCGGCCCAGTGAGACGCACTGGTTGAAGTAGCGGATCGTGGTGGCCGGGAGCCTGCCTCCGGTCAGGCGCGCCGCGATCGCGTCGGCGGCCTGCCACGCGGTCGGCGTCCCGGAGGCGCACGACATGCGCAGCGGCTTGTTCCCGGGGCCCATCACCAGGGCCGCGTCGCCGATCGCGTACACGTCCGGGTGCGAGACCGAGCGCATGGTCGCGTCGACCACGATCTGGCCGGTGCCGGTGACCTCCAGGGCGGTCGCCCTCGCGATCGGGTGGACCGCGAAGCCGGTGGTCCACACGGTGACCGCGGCCGTGATGTCCCGGCCGTCGGCGGTGCTGACGCGGTCGGCTGCGACGGCGGTGACGTCGGCGTGCTCGTGCACGGTGATCCCGAGCCGGCCGAACACCTTCCGCAGGTGCTCGCGGCCCTTGGGCGAGAGCCAGTCGCCGAGTCCGCCGCGGACGGCGAGGGCGACGTCGAGGTCGGGGCGGGCCTCGGCGAGCTCGGCCGCGGCCTCCACGCCGGTCAGGCCGCCGCCGACGACGAGCACGGCCTGCCCGGCGTCGAGGCGGGCCAGGCGCTCGCGCAGCCGCAGCGCTCCGGAACGGCCGGCGAGCTCGTAGGCGTGCTCGGCGGCCCCGGGAACCCCTTGGGCGTCCCAGCCGCTGCCGAGGGCGTAGACGAGCGTGTCGTAGGAGAGCTCTTCGACGCCGTCCGCGTCGGCGACGGTCACGGTCCTGCGGTCGGCGTCGACGCCGGCGACCTGCGCGAGCCGCAGCTCGACGCCGCTGCCCGCGAACATCGCCCGCAGCGGCCGGGGCTTGAGGTCCTGACCGGCCGCGAGCTGGTGCAGGCGGACACGTTCGACGAAGTCGGGCTCGGCGTTGACGAGGGTGATGGTGACGTCCTCGCGGCGGAGCCTCCTGGCGAGGCGTCCCGCGGCGGTGGCTCCGGTGTATCCGGCTCCGAGAACGATGATGCGGTGCTGCATGCCCTTGCTCCTGTCTGGCGAGGTTCGCCTCTTGAACCGGGCAGCGCGCCGCTTCCTGACAGGATCGGGGTGTGAAGCGCCTCACATCGCGGGTCACAAGCCGGCGATCACGGGCTCCCCGTGGTCGCCGGCCGCCCACCGCGCGGTCGCGCGTTCGAGCTTGGCGGGGTTGAACTGGCTGCGGAACGCGGCGATGCCCCCGGCGGTGATCTCCAGGCACATGACGCCGACGACCCGGCCGTCCACGACGGCCACGAGGGCGGGGTCTCCGTTGGCGGTCCGGACGTGAACCTCGGGCGAGCCGCCGATCAGCGCCCGCTTGGCAGCGGCGGGCTTGAACAGGCCCCGCAGGAACGTCGCGACCGCGACGGCGCCCTCGAACGCCTTGACGCGGGCCGGGATCTTCCCGCCGCCGTCGCCGACCGCGACGGCGTCCTCGGTGAGCAGGCGCAGGAGAGGCTCGATCCGGCCGCTGGCGGCGGCCGCCAGGAACTCCTCGACGATCCGCCTCGTCGCGGCCTCGTCGATCTCGGTGCGGGCCCTGCCGTCGGCGACGTGCTTCTTGGCGCGGTGGAAGATCTGCTGGCTGGCGGCCTCGGTGATGTCGAGGATCCCGGCGATCTCCCGGTGCGGGTAGTCGAACGCCTCCCGCAGCACGTACACCGCCCGCTCGCTGGGGGAGAGGCGTTCCATGAGGGTGAGGACCGCGTACGAGACCGATTCGCGCTGCTCGGCGGTGTCGGCGGGGCCGAGCATCGGGTCCCCGGCGAACAGCGGCTCGGGCAGCCACCGGCCCACGTAGGTCTCGCGGCGCGCCCGCGCGGAGGCGAGCTGGTTGAGGCACAGGTTGGCGAGGACCTTCGTCAGCCAGGCCTCGGGGACCTCGACGCGGCCGACGTCGGCGGCCTGCCAGCGCAGGAACGTCTCCTGCACGGCGTCCTCTGCCTCCACGGCGGAGCCGAGCAGGCGGTAGGCGATGGCCTCCAGGCGCGGCCTGGCGGCTTCGAACCGGTCGACGTCGGCCGCGCTCAGGGACATGCCCCGATCCTAGGTCGTGCGGGGCGAATCGGCCTCCGCCGCTAGGTACGGACCTGACCGGTCAGCGCGGCGCCCAGCAGGTGGATGGTCTCGGCCTCGCCGGGGTCGAGGGCGTCGCCGGAGGGCGCGTACTCGGTGATGGCGGCCCCGACGATGTCGTCCACCTGGGAGACGAGGTCGGCCAGCCGCCGCGGCCGTACGCCGCCCGGCTCCGGGTAGCAGGTCGCGGCGAAGGCGGCGGGCTCCAGGACGTCGAGGTCGAGGTGCACGTACACCGGGCCGCGCAGCCCGTCGAGCGCGCGCTCCAGGTCGTCCACGCCGTACCTGCGCAGCCCCGTCCTCGCGAGATAGTCGTGCTCGGACGGGTCACCGGCGCGCTCCCCGGCGATGATCACCTGCTGCGGGGTCAGGGGCTGCTCCAGCGCGAGGCCGGCCGGCCCGTCTCCGAGCAGCGCGCGCACCACCATGCCGTGGAAGGCTCCCGACGGGAGGGTCCGCGGGCTGTAGACGTCCGGGTGCGCGTCGATCCACAGCACCGTCAGCGCCTCCCCGTGGCGGGCGCGGGCGGCGGCGATCGGCGCGAGGTCGACGGCGCAGTCGCCGCCGACGGTGATCACCCGGTCGTCGATGCCGGCCAGCGCCTCCCGCGTCAAGCGCTGGTTCTCCACGAGCACGTCGTAGGCGCGGACGCCGGCGGCCTTGTCACCGCCGGCCTCCACCACCGGCACGGTCACCACCGCGTCGGCGGGAACGAGCCCGGCGGCGCGGCGGGCGCCGGCCATCAGCCGCGGCGCCCTGTCCGACGCCGATCCTTGCCATTGCGGTACGCAGAGCACGGTCGTCATGGGGCGAGACTACGCAGGAGCACGGGCAGGAGCACCGTCAGCGCTTGGGCGCCGGGGGGAGCTGGAGTGCGGACTTCTCGGGGTCGAGCTTGGTGGTCACCGTACGCGCGGCCGGGGCCTTGATCGAGACCTTGGCGCCCCATCCGGTGTAGCGCATCTCCATCGCGGTCCTGCTCAGGCCGACCTTCTTGCTCTCCAGCCGCGTGGTCAGCTTGACCGGCAGACCCGAGGCGCCGACGGCGAGCGTCCAGTTCACCTTCACGCCGGAGTCCAGCTTCCACCACAGGGTGGCGCGCGACCAGTCCGACGCCTTCAGCAGGTCCTTGACGCTCATGGACCCCTTGTACGTCGACCCGCTCCGCTTGGAGTGCGCCAGCAGCACCCGCAGCGTGCTCGGGTCGGCCGCGTTGACGAAGCCGCCGAAGAGCGCGGTCACGCCGCTCGTCCAGCCCGGCGACTGCTTGAACCACGTCTTGCCCTCCGGCAGGGCCGCGCTCATCGGGCCGCCGCTGACGTAGGACGTCCGGCCGATGCGGATCGTGCGCTCCGGCTTGCCCATGGCGGTGATCGCGGCGCTCGGCTCCTCGCCGCCGCCGAAGTCGTCGGCCGGCTTCTCGTCGCCGCCGAGGGCGAGCTTGCCGGTGATGTCGGAGGCCGTGATGCCCTTCTTGCCGAACCGCAGGCGGCCGGTCTGGGTGAGGGGCGCGGACTCGCCGTGCATGCGGAACGAGAACGACACGCCCGTACCGGCCGCGAGCTGCGCCCGCAGCGCCGCGAGCGGGTCCTTGGGTGCGGCCGTGGCGGGCGTGGCCGTCAGGAGGAGGGTGGCGCCGGCGGCGCCGCACATGATCGCTTTCTTCACGACGGGCGATCATCCTGGACGCAGATCACGGATCGGAAACGCCCGGGTGCCGGGGCCTCCGGCATGATTTTTGCAACGACGACGCCGGCCGGTGCGTCCCTGGAAGGTGGAGTTCGAGGAGTTCGTCCGCGCGAGGAGCCATGCGCTGCTGCGCTACGGCCTGGTGCTGACCGGCAGCCCCGACGACGCGGCCGACCTGGTCCAGGAGGCGCTGCTCAGGCTGAGCTCCTCGTGGTGGCGGGTACGCGGCAAGGACGACCCCGAGGGCTACGTACGGACGATAACCGCCCGGCAGCATGTGAGCTGGTGGCGCAGGCGGCGGCGGGAGCATCTCACGGCCGAGGTTCCCTCGCCGGTGCACGAGGACGAGCACGAGCTCGGCGAGATCTGGCAGCGCCTGCGGGCGTTGCCGGCCAGGCAGCGCGCGGTGCTGGTGCTGCGCTACTTCGAGGATCTGGCCGACGAGGAGATCGCGGCGAGGCGCGGACCGACCTGGTGCACCGGGACCCGCGGGAACCGCACCGTGGTGCAGCGCAGCGACGGCAGCCGGAGCGAGGTGCGTCGGGGGCTGCGCGGCTACCCGTACCGGGACCGGTTCTTCACCGGCTCCGGCGAGATCTACGACGCCCACACCCGGACGACGGTGACGTTCGAGGGCACGCCGCTGCCGTCGGGCGGCAGGCAGTGGTCGGCGGGTGACGGCGTCGTCTTCTGGACGCGGGACGGCGGCGTACGCGTGGTGAACCTGGCCGCCGTCCCTCAGCCGTAGGCCGCCTCGACCAGCCGCCTGGTCGCGGTGCCGGTCAGCGTGCCCTCCCGCGACGCCGCCTAGCGGCCGATCTTGTCCAGCTCGGCGAGGTCGTCGTCGGTGAGCGCGAGCGCGGCGCCGGTGACGTTCTCGCGCAGGTGGGCGACGGACGACGTGCCGGGGATGAGCAGGATGTTGGGCGAGCGGTGCAGCAGCCAGGCCAGGGCGACCGACATCGGCGTGGCGTCCAGCCGGGCGGCCACGGCGGTGAGGGCCGAGGACTGCAGGGGGCTGAAGCCGCCGAGCGGGAAGAAGGGCACGTAGGCGATGCCCTGACCGGCGAGCTCGTCGATCAGCTCGTCGTCCTGGCGGTGGGCGAGGTTGTACATGTTCTGCACGCACACGATCGGCGCGATCGAGCGTGCCTCGGCGACCTGGTCGGCGGTCGCGTTGCTGACGCCGAGGTGCCGGATCAGGCCCTGCCGCTGGAGCTCGACGAGCGTCTCGAACGGCTCGGCGATCGAGCCGGGCCGCGGGCCCTGGGCGTCGCCGAGCCGGAGGTTGACCACGTCCAGCGTCTCGAGGCCGAGGTTGTCCAGGTTGTGGCGGACGGCCAGGCGCAGGTCCTCGGGCCTGCGGGCGGGCGGCCAGCCGCCCTGCTCGTCCCGGGTCGCGCCGACCTTGGTCACGATGTGCAGGGTGCCGGGGTAGGGGTGCAGCGCCTCGCGGATCAGCTCGTTGGTGACGCGCGGCCCGTAGGCGTCGGCGGTGTCGATGTGGGTGATGCCGAGGTCGACGGCCTCGCGCAGGACGGCGAGTGCGCCGTCGCGGTCGGCGGGCGGGCCCATCACTCCGGGGCCGGCGAGCTGCATGGCTCCGTAGCCGAACCGGGTGACGGTCAGGTCGCCCAGCGTCCAGGTGCCGCCGGGAAGCGAAGGGGAGAACGTGCTCATGTCTCTGCTTTCTCAGGTCGTACGGGATGGTGCCTGACGGCTCCTTGCTTCATTATGGTGAGGTAACTTCCTGCCAGGAAGTACGCACTTCGGAGTGCGTAGGGCACCCACGGGTTGGAGGAACGGCCGATGGCGACGATGACGGCGGCCCAGCAGAGGGCGCAGGCCAAGATGCAGTACGACGCTTTCGTCGCGGCGTGTCCCAGCCGCAAGCTGCTCGACCGGATCTCCAACAAATGGGTCACCCTGATCCTGGCCGCGCTCGGCAGCGGCGCCTCGCCCGAGCCGGAGGCGGGCTGCGCGGGCGAGCCCCGGTCGATGCGTTACTCGGAGCTGTCCCGCCTGCTGGCCGGCGTCAGCCAGAAGATGCTCACCCAGACGCTGCGCTCCCTGGAACGCGACGGTCTCATCACCCGCAGCGTGAAGCCGACCGTGCCGGTCACGGTCACGTACGAGCTGACCGACCTGGGTCTCTCCCTGCACCAGATGATGCGCGGCCTCAAGTCCTGGGCCGAGACGCACATGGACGAGGTGCTCGCCCACCGCGAGACCTACGACGAACGGGACGCCGGCTGACGGTCCGGGCGCGGGCCGGCGGTCAGCGCCTCGCGTTGCGCGGGGCTCAGGCGGTCGGGTCTCGGGGCGACGACGTACGCGCCGCGCCCGGCCTCCTCCACCGCGAGCGGGTCGGCGAGGTCCGGGTGGCGGCCGAGCGTGTCCAGGGCGGCCGCCGCCCGCCGCGCGGGCCAGCCCAGCGCGCCGGCCAGGTCGTCCGCGGTGAGCGGCCGGGCGGCGTGCACCAGGGCGGCCACCACGGTGAGCGCGTCGGCGGCGGCGGCGTCGGCGAGCGCGCCGCCGTACATCTGCTCGCCGATCCAGGTGAAGAAGCGCGCCATCCGCTCCAGCCGGCCGGCGGCGGGCGTGCCAGGGCCGAAGATCTCGATGCCGCGCCGCGCGGCCGCCGCGACCTCGGCGTGCGCCCCGGTGTCGGTCACGAGGGCACGGAGCCAGACGTCGTCGTCGACGACGTACCGTTCGCGGCGGCCGGTGTCCTTGGCGCGTCTGACCAGCCCGGTCGTCTCCAGGTAGCCGACGGCTTTGGACACCGACGCCGGGCTGACCTGTAACCGGCGTACGAGCTCGGCGGAGGTCAGGCTCCCGGAGGCGGCGGTGAGCAGGCAGACGAACACGCGGGCGGGCATCCGGGGGAAACCGGTCCCGACCAGCAGCGTCGCGAACCGCTCGACGAAGCCGCGCACGGGCTCGGACGGCCACCCGCCGGTCGGCTCGGCGGCCTGGACCGGTCGGCGGCGGCGGGCGCGCTGCCCGGCGCTGTGCTGGGCGCGGTCGGCCAGGTAGCCGCCGGGCGCGCTGTTGCGGGCCACCTCGCGGCTGATCGTGGAGGTGGGCCGGCCCAGCCGCCTGGCGATCTCGGCGTAGCCGAGCCCTTCGGCCAGCCAGGCCGCGATCTGCCGGCGGTCCTCGTGGGTCAGCCTTCCTCCGGGCATCGGCCCGCCTTCCTGTCGGTGCGTTCACCAACAGTACATTGCAACGGCGGTCGCCTTGAATTGCATTCATCGACATTTCCATTGCAACGATCCACGCCATAACCCGTCATTTCGTTGACGCCTGCATAAACGCAACTTAGCCTTTTCCCGCCCGGAAAGAATTCGAGAGGACTGAGGCGACACTCATGACGGAAGCGTTGGACGTGGCCCGGATGCGGGCCCGCGTGTCCGAACTGCTGGCGGAGCACCGCATCCCGGGCGCCACGCTCGCAATCCTGCGCGACGGGCAGATCACCGACTTCGCGGCCGGGGTCAAGGACGTCTCCACGGGCGAGCCCGCGACGACCGGCACCGTCTACCAGTGCGGCTCGGTGTCCAAGACCTGGACCGCCCTCGCCTTCATGCGACTCGTCGACGAGGGGAAGGTCGCCCTGGACGAGCCGGTGCGGACCTACCTGCCCGGGTTCCGGGTCGCCGACCCCGGCGTCAGCGCCCGGGTCACCGCCCGCCACCTGCTCAACCACACCAGCGGCATCGAGGAGAGCTACGGCGATCCTGGCGAGGACGACGACGTGTACGAGCGCATGGTGGCGAACATCGCCGGCGCCCGCCAGGTCCACCCCCTGGGTCACACCCACGGCTACAGCGCGGCCCTGGGCTACGCGATCCTCGCCCGTGTCATGGAGGTGATCGACGGCCGGCGGTGGGACGACATCATGCGGGACCGCCTGTTCGGCCCGCTGGGGCTGACCTCGACGTGCACCCGCCGCGAGCACGTGGACGAGCGGCTGGCCGCGACCGGGCACCTGGTCCGGTCCCTCGAAGAAGGGCCGATCCTGTCGCCGCTGGGCCACCTGCCGCGCGCCTTCGGCCCCGGCGGCAACGTCAACACGACGGCCCGCGACCTGCTCACGCTGGCGTACGTCTTCCTCAACGAGGGGACGGCCCCGGACGGCGCCAGGATCGTCTCGCCCGGCATCATCCGCGAGATGACGCACTCGCGGGTCCCGGTGCCCGACCCGTACATGTTCGGGCCGGAATGGGCGCTCGGTCTCGTCGTGTGCGACTGGCACGGGCAGACCGTCTACGCGCACGACGGCAGCGCGATCAGCCAGAGCGCCCGGCTGCGGATCCTGCCGGAGCCGGGCATCGCCGTGGCGATGCTGACGAACGCCGGTCCGCGCGACGGCTTCTACCGCCGGGTGTTCAACGAGATCCTGGCCGGCCTCGGCGCGGTCACGATCCCCGACCTGCCGGAGCCCGACCCGGCCCTCGTCCTCGACCCCTCCAGGTACGAAGGCGTCTACGAACGCCCCGGCACCCGCTTCGAGGTGGCGGCCGAAGGCGGCAAGCTCCACCTCAGATCCACGCTCAACCCGATGGAGGCCCGGTTCCTCGGCAGGCCGGAGCAGCTCGATCACGAGCTGCTCCCGATCAGCGAGACCCATTTCCTGATGCCGCCGGCCCATCCGGCCGAGGAAATCCAGACCGTCGCCATCTACGATTTCGACGACGGCGCCGCGCGCTATCTCCACCTCAATTGCCGGGTCCATCCGCGGGTCGACGAGGAGGGCGCCACGGTGCACGTCATGGCCGTCTCCCGGATTTCCGACCACGACGGTTTCTGGGATTCGCTGAAGCAGGCGTACGGCCGGCTCCCCGGGGGCGCCCGGTGGACGATGGCGGTGGCGAGCGCCGACGGGACCAGGGCGGTGAACGTCATCGTCCACGATTCCCTCGACGGCGTCAGGAGCTTCTTCGAGGATCAGGTCGGCGCGTTCGCCACGACGGACTACTTCGAGGCCGACGCGGCCAACGCGGTCGGCTTCCCGGCTGCGTAGCCGCGCCGCAGCAGCAGCCACAGCCCGGCGGCGAGAAGCCAGAGCGTCAAAGGATTGGCCGCCACGCGTTCCATGCCGCCGGGGCCGAGCCCGAGGTGGACGCCGGTCAGCAGCAGGACCGTCGCCGCCAGCCCGGCCACGCCGCAGGCCACCGAGAACCGCGACAGCCAGCGCACCGAGCGCGCGGTCGCGACGCCGAGCACGACCATCGCCGCGTTCTGCGCCACGAAGCCGACCAGCGCGGGGATGCTGTGCAGGACGAGGTTCACGTTCTCCGGCACCAGGCCGACCGCGATCACGCCCGCCCCGCCCAGCGCCAGCAGGCCCAGTCCGGCGGTGGCCGGCCGTGTCGCGGGCCAGGCCCGGCGGGTGAGCACGGCTCCGGCGACGACCAGCAGCCCGTACACGACGAACGAGCCGTTCATCAGCCCGTGCAGCGGCGAGCACACGTGCAGGGTCGAGCCGCCGATCTGCGGGAACGGCCCGCAGGCGGTGTTGCCCAGATCGCTGATCATGTTGCGGGCGAAGCTGTAGGGGGTCGGCCAGGCGGCCGCCACCAGGAACTCGACGACGACGTTGTGCAGCGCCGCGATCCAGCAGGCCGCGCCGATCACAACCCCGCGGCCTGCGGTTAACTCGCCCACACTTTGCTCCGTGACATGCGACCGGTCAGTGCTCCGGCTGCCACTTCCCACGTCGTGCGGGTCCAACCGTGCCCCTCCACTGATCGCCGACTACACTGCGTGACGGTGATCACGTTCCCGGACACGCCCGCGACCGCCGCCGCGCTGGCCGTGGCGACGCGCTACTGCTCGCCCGCGCTGCTCAACCACTGCATCCGTTCGTACGTGTGGGGCGCGATGTACGCCGCCGCGCACGCGATCGCCTTCGACGACGAGCTGTACTGCGTCGCGGCGCTGCTGCACGACGCCGGCCTGACGGAGCCCTTCGACAGCCACCGGCTGCCGTTCGAGGAGGCCGGCGGGGAGCTGGCGTGGGTGTTCGGCGTGGCCGCAGGCTGGCCGCCGGAGCGGGCGGACCGGGCCCGCGAGATCATCGTGCTGCACATGCGCGACGACGTGCCGGCCGCCGCCGACCCCGAGGCGCATGTGCTGCAGGTCGCGACGAGCTGGGAGGTCGTGGGCCGGCACGCCGCGGAGTTCCCCGCGCCGGCCAGGGCGGAGGTCCTGGCCCGCTATCCGCGCCTGGGCTTCGGCGCGGAGTTCCTCGGCTGTTTCGAGGACCAGGCAGGCCGCAAGCCGGGCAGCGCGGCCGCCGCGTCGGTGCGCAGGGACGTCGCCGGCCGGATCGCCGCCAATCCGCTGGAGGCGCACCCGGCCTGAAAAGGCTCAGGCGGTGTCGCCGCCGTCGGCGAGCAGGGTGCTGCCGGTCATGAACGCCGACAGGTCCGAGGCGCAGAACAGGGCGACGCGCGCGATGTCGTCCGGGGTGCCGATCCGGCCGATGGGGCTGTTCAGCATGAGGTCGGTCGGCGGGATCTCGTCGAGGTTCACGCCCGCCTCGGCGGCCATCGCCAGGTTGCCCTCCGTGGGGACGAAACTCGGCGCCACCCCCAGCACGCGGATGCCGAGCGGGGCCAGTTCGAGTGCCAGCTCGCGGGTGAGGCCGCGGACGGCGTGCTTGGACCCGACGTACGCCGCCAGGCCGGGCGCGCTGCCCCGGAAGCCCGCGGTGGAGACGATGTTGACGATGACGCCGCCCCTGCCGGGGTGCCCCGCCGACATGCGCCGCGCGGCCTCGCGGGCGCCGACGAACACGCCGCGGGCGTTCACGGCGAACACCTGGTCCCACGTCTCCTCGGTCATCTCCAGCAGGGGCACGGCGGGGAAGATGCCGGCGTTGTTCACCCAGATCTCCAGCCCGCCGAGCTCGGCCACGGCGCGGTCGGCCGCGGCGGCCACGGCGGTGGCGTCGGTGACGTCCATGGCGGCGCCGATCGCGGGCACGCCGTGCCGCTCGGCCAGCTCCTTGGCGGCGGCGGTGGCCTGCTCCTCGTCGAGGTCGCCGATCAGCAGAGCGGCGCCGGCCTCGGCGAGGCGTGAGGCGATGGCCTTGCCCAGGCCGCGGGCGCCTCCGGTGACGACCGCGCGCCGTCCGCGCAGGGAGACGAGCTCGGCCAGGGACTTGCCGGACACATCGGCAGTGGACATGGGGGTTCTCCTCGGGTGGCGACAGTTCGGAAAAAGGGGGTGCTCAGCTTGCGCCGGCGCCGGCGCGGTAGTGGGCGTTGACCAGCGGCCAGATGGCGGCGGCCATCGTGGCCGGGGGCCGGGGGCAGCGGTGTTCCAGCCAGTCCACCGCGACCCCGATGAGCGCGCCGGCGGTGAAGGAGGCCGTCACGTCGTGCGGGACGTGTTCGGGCCAGCCGGTGGCGTCGGCGTGCGTCAGGCGGTCGTGGATGACCTCGGCGACGCGGCCGCGGATGTGGTCGGCCACGCGGGCGCTGCCCTGCGGCCCCAGCAGCGCGCGGTACAGCCCCGCGTGCGCGGCCAGGCGGTCGAAGAACGCCGTCAGCGACTCGGTCGCCTCCCTGGCCAGGTCCGCCGAGTCGAGCGCCGGGCCGGGCAGGGAGTCGATCAGGTCGTCGATCATCGCGGTGCAGGCGTCCTCGGCCAGCTCGTGCACGTCGCGGTAGTGGTCGTAGAGGGCCGAGCGGCTCACTCCCGCGCTCCCGGCCACGTCGGAGACGCTGATCCGGGCCAGGTCCCGCTGCTCGGCCAGCTCGATCAGCGCCCGGGCCAGGGCCGATCGCGTACGGCGCACGCGCGGGTCACCGGGAGCGGTGGGGGTGTCTCTGGTGGCCACGGCACGCCGTCCTCACGAAAAAAGCTACAGGTGCAAGTTTTCTTACACCTGTAGCTTAACCTGTCCCGCACCCGGTCAGATCCCGGCGGCGACCTTGAGGAGGATGACACCGCCGATGATGGCGGCGAACGAGCCCAGCTTGGCGGGCGTGATCTTCTCCTTGTAGATGAGGGCGCCGAGGACGACGGTGCCGATGGAGCCGATGCCGGTCCAGATGGTGTAGCCGACGCCGACGTCCAGGGTCCTGAGCGCCAGGCTGAGGGTGAAGATGCCGCCGGCGGCCGACAGCAGCGTGAAGACCGACGGCCACAGGCGGGTGAAGCCCTGGGTTGCGTTGGTGCCGAGGGCGAAGCCGATCTCGAAGACGATCGCGATGGAGAGGTAGATCCAGGCCATGATGAGGTTCCTTTCGGATCAGGCGGCGGGGGAGAGGCGGTCGGACAGCTTGAGCCCCAGGACGCCGCCGATGATCAGGACGAAGGCCAGCGCCTTCCAGATCGTGATCTCCTCACCGAAGATCACGGCGCCCAGCACGACCGTGCCGACCGAGCCGATGCCGGTCCAGACGGTGTAGCCGACGCCGACGTCGAGCGTCCTGAGCGCCAGGCTCAGGAAGAAGATCCCGCCGGCCGCGGCGGCGGCCGTGAGCAGGGACGGCCAGAGCCGGGTGAATCCTTCGGTGGCGTTGGTCGCCAGGGCGAAGACGACCTCGAAGACGGCGGCGATGAGCAGGTGGATCCAGGCCATCGGACGAGCTCCCATTTGTATGTACGTGCAAGTGAAGTGCCGGGAAGGATGTTGCATGTACATGTATGCTCGTGTCAAGTCGGTCTCGCGAACTGAGAGGTCCCATGGCCACCACCACGGTTTCGGACGCCGCCGCCGCCTGGCACCGCGTCGTCCTGCTGCACACCCGCGTGGAGAGCAGGCTCGCCGCCGCGTTGCAGCGCAGGCACGGCATCGGCCTGTCGGAGTTCCGCGCGCTCGGCCACCTCGCCGCCGCGCCCGCCGGCGAGCTGCGCATGCAGGAGCTGGCCGACAAGGTCGGGCTCAACCAGAGCTCGGTGACCCGCCTGGTGGCGCGGCTGAACGCGGCCGGCTTCGCCTACCGGGACCTGTGCCCGGACGACCGGCGCGGCGTCTACACGGTCATCACCGAGACGGGCCGGGCCCGGCACGCCGAGGCCGGCCGGACGTACGAGGAGACCCTGGAGGCCGCCCTGCGGGAGGCGGGCCAGGAGGACCCGCGGCTGGCCGCCGCCCTCACGGCGCTGGGCGCGCCGGCCTGACCTTCCGGGGCGCCGTCTCGTCGTACGGGAAAAGACACCCGACGGAATGGGGAAGACGATGACCGGGCAGGACGAGATCCGGCGGCGCATCGAGGCGCTGGTGGAGGGGATCGAGGCCAAGGACCTGCGGGCCCTGGAAGGGGCCTACGCGCCCGACGTGGTCTCCTTCGACGTCGAACCGCCGCTCCAGCACGTGGGCGTGGCCGCGAAGCTGCGCAACTGGGCGAAGGTGTTCGAGGCGTTCGAGAAGGTGACGTACGAGCTGCGCGACCTGACGCTCACTGTGGGCGACGGCGTCGCGTTCGGGCACGGCCTGGGCCGGCTCAGCGGCACGCTGGCGAACGGGGCGGCGGCGGGCGGCATGTGGGTCCGCGCGACCTTCTGCTTCAGCAGGATCGACGGCGAGTGGCTGATCGTGCACGACCAGGTCTCGGTGCCGTTCGATCTCGCCACCGGCAAGGGGGTGACGGACCTGCGGCCCTGACGTCCGCCGTGAACCGGCCGGGTCTCGCGCTCCGGCCGGTTCGGCGCCCGGCCCCGGGGGCAGGCGTCTGGAAAGGCCAGAGGGAGTGCTGCCATGAGCAAGGACGTCACCTGCCGCAGGATCTACGAGGAGTCCTCGCCCGAGGACGGCCGCCGGGTGCTGGTGGACCGCGTCTGGCCGCGCGGCGTGCGCAAGGAGGACGCGCACCTGGACGAGTGGCTGCGCGAGGTCGCCCCTTCCAGCGAGCTGCGCAAGTGGTACGGCCACGACCCCGCCCGTTTCCCCGAGTTCCGCCGCCGCTACCTCGACGAGCTGCGCGACGCCGGGCACCGGCCGGCCGCGGACCACCTGCGCGACCTGGCCGCCGAGGACCGGCTCACGCTGCTGACCGCCACCAAGGACGTGGACCACAGCCAGGCCGCCGTCCTCGCCGAGTGGCTGTCCGGCCACCGGTGACCGGCCCGCCTCAGACCTCGCAGCCGTCCCGGTACGCGAGCGCGGGCACGTGGGCCCGCCACTCGGCGGGGGTGAGTGGGCCGCCCGACCGCCGGCACAGCGCCTTGACGACAGCGGCCGGCGCGATGGCGTGGGTGCGGACGACGCCGTCCAGCCCGAGGGTCAGGACGGTGGCGCCGTCGGCGGTGAAGGCGATGGACTGCAGCTGCCCGGTGTCGGGGTCCTGTCCTCCGGCGGTGTCGCGCAGGATGCCGAGGCTCGTGCCCGTGGCCGGGTCGACCAGCCGTACCCTGCCGTCGCCGATGCCGAGGGCGACGAGGTCGTCGCGCGGGGAGTAGGCGGCGACGGACGGTTCGCCGGACTTCTCGCGGAAGACCGGGCCGAGGCGTTCGCCGGTGGTGCTCCACGGCGTCAGGCGGCCTCGGGAGTCCAGGACCACCACGCCCTTGCCGCTGTGCAGGAAGAAGATCCGGGTCGCGAGGGTGTCGCGTCCGGTGGCGGCGAACGGCGCGGTCACCGGCCGGCCGGTGGCGGCGTCGAGCAGGCGCTGGCCGGCGCCGGCGACCGCCAGCAGCGCGCCGTCGGGGGAGAAGGCCACGTCGGCGGTCTGCGGCGGCGTGGCGGTCCAGAGCCTGCGCCGGGCCTTCCAGTCCCACATCTGGACGGCGTGCTCGGTCACGGCGCGCCCGTCGTCGGGGCCGCGCAGGACGAGCGCCAGGCGGGCCCGGTCCGGGCTGAAGGCCGCGGTGACGAGTTCCATGCCGGACGGGCGGGGGGCGACGGTGCCGAGGACGGCCCGCGTGGCGGTGTCCACGACCCTCACCTGGTCGGAGCCGACGGCGGCCAGCAGCTTGCCGTCCTGGCTGAAGAACACCTCGTCCGAGGCGGGCAGCGCTCCCCCCGTGCCGCCGGCGGTGACGGGGCGCAGCCGGGGCACCTCGCCGGTCTGGACCGCCAGCAGGCGGCCGTCCGGGCTCAGCCTGCCGAAGCTGATCGGCGTGCGTGGCGGGGTGAGGGCGAGGTCGCTGACGTCGACGGAGAAGACCCGGTCCTCCACCAGGTAGCGGAAGGTACGGCCGTCGAAGGCGCCCTGGGGTTCCTCCCCGCTGGCGTCGGGGGTGCCGAGCAGCGGCACGGTGGTGAGGAGCTGGGCGTCGGCCAGGCGCCAGAACTGGATCTGCTCGCCGGTGACCGAGGCGGCCAGCGTGCCGTCGCCGCTGACTGTCACCCGGCCGCCGTTCCAGGCGCCCTGGCTGCCGGCGCCGTCCATGAGGCCGAGGTCGACGGGGTCGTTCCCGGCGCGGGTCAGGCGGACGGCTCGGGCCCGCCGGACCGCCTGCCAGGCGCCGTCCGCGCCGGCCACCTCGGCCTCGGGCAGCCAGGTGCGCCCGCCGGTCCGCACGTCCCAGCGCAGGACGCCGCCGGGGCGGCGGATCGTCACCGTCCGGTCGTCGGCGTGCGCGAGATCCGCCCAGTCCTCGAGCGGGCGGGCGAAGGTCCACGTCCTGATCGCCTTGCCGGTGGGGAGATCGTAGACGCGTACGCGGCGGTCGGTCAGGACGGCGAGCGTGCGGCGCGAGGCCGCCAGCGCCACGGCGACGACCTGGTCCCCCGTCAGTCCCAGCCGGGTGACGCCGCCGGCCCGGCTGCCGGTGCGCACGTCCCACACCTGGGCGGCGTCGCCGGTCACGCCGGCCAGGCTGCGCCCGTCGGCGCCGAGCGCGCGTACGGTGTCGGCGGCGCGGGCCGGGTCGGTGAACGCCGCCGACTCGCGCCCGGCCAGGGCCGTCATCAGCGCCTCCCTGGTCAGCGGGGTGTGGTCCAGGCTCCACGCCGCGACGCTGAGCCGGGTGGCGAGCCTGGGGTCGGTGAGGCTTGCCTGCTGGGCGAGCCCGGCCAGCCGGGCCGCCTCCGACCGGCTGAGGGAGGCCGCGATCTCCTGCGCGCGCCCGTCGGCGACGATGCCCTGCTGCACGGCCAGCCCGCCGGCGGCCAGCGAGATCACCAGGAGTCCGCCGAGGCTGAGCGAGACCAGCCGGGCCCGCTTGGCGCCGCGCCGGGCCAGGTCGGTGCTCGCCTGCAGGAAGGTGCGCTCCATCGGGGACAGGGTGATGTCGCGCCGCCGGTTGGCCGCCCATCGCAGGGCGTCGTCGAGGCCGCTGCCGCGCAGCAGGTCGCCGTCGCGCCGGCCGGCGGCCTGCCAGCGGCGGGCCGCGGTGAGCAGGTCGCGGTGCGCGGCCAGCCCGTCGCGGTTGGCGTCGATCCAGTGCCGGTACCTGGGCCAGGCCTGCGGCAGCGCGGGCCGGGCCAGCCAGATCTCCTCGCCCTTCCTGGCCAGCAGGTACGCGAACACCGTGAGGATCCGCTCGACGGCCTCGGCCTCGTGCTCGGCCCGGCCGCCGAGCAGTTCGGGCTCGGCGGCCCGCCGCACGGTCAGCTCGCCCTGCTCGTCCACGGTGACCAGCCGCAGGAACACCTCGGCCACCAGCTCGCGCTCCACCGGCCCGAGCATCCCGTACGCCTGCTCGGCCAGCGTGCCGAGCGCCGGGTCGTCGGCCCGCACCGCGATCCGGGTGGCGGCGCGCCCGCCCTCGGCCAGCAGCCGGGCCATGTCGAGCCGCCCGCCGCCGCTGACCAGGGCGAGCAGCAGCTCGCGGGAGGTGGGCCGGTCGAGCGGGTCCTTGGCCAGCGCGGCCGCCACCAGCGGCTGCAGCTGCGGGGGCAGCACGCCGAGGTCGGGGTTGGCCGACAGCACCCGGTGCATGACGCCGCCCAGGCTCTCGGCCTGGAAGGGGTCGGCGCCGGTGGCGGCGAACAGCACGATGCCGCCCCAGGCGAACACGTCCGCGGGCGCGCCGGCGCGGTGCCCGGTGAACACCTCGGGCGCCATGTACGTGGGCGTGCCGGTGATCAGGCCGGTCTCGGTGAGCGACATCTCCGCCGTCCGCGAGATGCCGAAGTCGATGACGCGCGGGCCGTCCGGGCCGAGCAGCACGTTGTCCGGTTTGAGGTCGCGGTGGACGACGCCCGCGTCGTGGACGGCGGTCAGGGCGGTGGCGATGGCGGTGGCCAGGCGGTGCAGGTCGCCGTCGGCGAAGCGGCGGCCGCCGGTCACGACCTGGCGCAGGCTGGGGCCTTCGACGTACTCGCTGACGATGTAGGGGCGGGGCCCGTCCAACTGGGCGTCGAGCACGCTCGCGGTGCAGAACGAGGCGACCCGCCGCGCGGCCGCCGCCTCCCTGCCGAGCTGGGCGGCCTGGTCGCTGTGCAGGACCTTGATGGCGACGCGGCGGGCGTCCTCGGTGTAGGCCTCGTAGACGACGCCCTGCCCGCCCGCGCCCAGCCGCCCCGCCAGCCAGTACGGGCCGAGCCGCTGCGGGTCCCCGTCGAGCAGTGCCGTCGCCATCGTTCTCCCCGGTTGATCAGTGACGTCGGGTGGTTCGATGCCGGCGAGCCCGGCAAGGTTCGCATCGGCCACGATCATCCCGGTCCGGCTATCCGTCGCGTGTATACCCCTGGTGTATAGTCGGCGGCCATGACAGTCCCCTTGGCCCTCCTCGGCCTCCTGGACCGCGAGCCCAGCTACGGCTACGACCTCAAGCGCGCCTACGACACCTACTTCGGCCGAGGCAAGCCGCTCCCCTTCGGGCAGGTCTACTCGACGCTCGCCCGCCTGGCCCGCGACGGCAAGGTCACCGCCGGCCAGAGCGAGCCGGGCGAGGGCCCCGACCGCAAACGCTACTCCGTCACCCCGCTCGGCAAGCAGGAGGTCGAGTCGTGGCTGAGCGAGCCGGTCGCGGCGGAGCCGTTCCTGCAGACGGTGCTGTTCACCAAGGTCGTGCTGGCGCTGATGCTGGGCCACGACGCCCAGCGCTACCTCGACCTGCAGCGCGCCACGCACATGCGGCGCATGCGCGAGCTGTCGGAGGTCAAACGCGGCGGCGTCCTGGTGGACGCCCTGCTGGCCGACCACGCCCTGTTCCACCTGGAGGCCGACCTGCGCTGGATCGACGTGACCACGGCCCGGCTGGGCGCGCTGGCGGAGACGGTGCGCGGGGCATGACCATCGACGCGCTTCCCGCGCCGGGCCCGCTGCTGCGGGCCCGCTCGATCAGCCGTTCCTACGGCCGTACGCCGGCGCTGCGCGAGGCCAGCCTGTCGGTGACGGCGGGCGAGATCCTGGCGATCATGGGCCCGTCCGGGTCCGGCAAGTCCACGCTGCTGCACTGCCTGGCCGGCATCTTCACGCCCGACGCGGGCGAGGTCTGGTTCGACGGCGACCGGCTGGACACCCTGAGCGACGCCGGCCGCTCGCGGCTGCGCCGCACCGCGTTCGGCTTCGTCTTCCAGTTCGGCCAGCTCGTGCCGGAGCTCACCGCGGCCGACAACGTCGCCCTGCCGCTGCTGCTCGGCAGGACCGCGCGCAGGCACGCCTACGAGCGGGCGCGCGGCTGGCTGGAGCGGCTGGAGCTGGACGGCCTGGGCGAGCGCCGCACCGGCGAGCTGTCGGGAGGGCAGGCGCAGCGGGTCGCGATCGCCCGCGCGCTGGTGACCCGGCCCAAGGTGATCTTCGCGGACGAGCCCACCGGCGCGCTCGACTCCCTCGCCGGCGAGAAGGTCATGGACCTGCTCGTCGGCCTGGCCCGCCAGGAGGGCGTCACCGTGATCGTGGTCACCCACGACTCCCGCGTGGCCGCCTGCGCCGACCGGGAGGTCATCGTCCGCGACGGCAAGGTCACCGACCCCTACGCCAGCGAGTACGCCGGCGAGGCCGTCAGATGACCTTCTGGCTGGGCCTGTGCCTGGCGCTGCGCGGCGGCAGGGAGGGGGCCGTCCGGCTGGCGCTCGTCGGCGCCGCCGTCGCGCTGGGGGTGACGGTGCTGCTGTCGACGCTGGCCCTGTTCAACGCCTTCCGCGTCACCGCCGAGCGTCCCTGCTGGGAGTGCACGACGGGCTCGGCGCCGGCGGGCTGGGCGCTGGGCGCCACCCCGGGCGCGGTGCTGTGGAACCACCGCCAGGACTCCTACGCGGGCCGCCCGATCAAACGGCTCGACGTCGCCGTCCTCGACCCGGGCACGCCCGCCCCGGCCATGCCGGGCCTGCCGGCGCTGCCCGCGGCCGGGCGCTTCCACGTCTCGCCCGCGCTCGCCGACCTGATGGCCGCCGTGCCGCGCGAGCAGCTCGCCGCCCGTTTCCCCGGCGCCCGCGCCGGCCTCGTCGGGCGGGCGGCGCTGTCCGGCCCCGACGACCTGGTCGCCGTCGTCGGCCGCACCCCCGGCGAGCTGGCCGGCATGGCCGGGACCGTCGCCGTCGACACCGTCGCGGACGCTCCGCCGGCGGACGACATGACGGCCCTGTACGAGCACGGCTTCGGCATCGCCGCGATCGGCCTGATCGTGCCGCTGCTCGTCCTCATCGGCACCGCCACGCGCCTGGCCGCGGCCCGCCGCGAGGCCCGCTTCGCCGCCGTCAGGCTGGCCGGCGCCACGGCGCGCCAGATCAACGCGATCGCCTCGGCGGACGCGGCGCTCGGCGCGCTGCTGGGCGCGCTCGCCGGCGTGGCACTGTTCCAGGCGGTACGGCCCGCCCTCGCCGGTGTCGCCGTCACCGGCTCGCGGTTCTTCCCCGACGTGGTCGCGCCGACCGCGCCGCAGTACGCGGCCGTGGTCGCGGGGGTGCCGCTCGCCGCGGCGGTCGCCGCCGTGTGGTCGCTGCGCCGGGTGCGGATCACCCCGCTCGGCGCGGCCCGCAGGACGCGGGCCCCGGCCCCGGGATGGTGGCGGGTGCTGCCGCTGCTGGCGGGGCTGGGGCTGTTCGCGGGCCCGGCGTTCGCGGGCGGCGGCAGGGAGCCTGACCCGGTGCTCGCCGACGCCGGCCTGGCGCTGGTCATGGTCGGCCTGGTGGTGGCCGGGCCGTGGCTGACGATGCTGGCCGCGCGGCTGGCCGCCCGCCTCACGCGGGGCGCGGCGACCCTGCTGGCCGCGCGCAGGCTGGCGGCCGAGCCGAAGGCGGCCTTCCGTTCGGTGAACGGGATCGTGCTGGCGGTCTTCATCGGCACGGCCGTCGCCGGGATCGTCCCCGCCGTCGTCTCGGGCCAGCGGGCGGCCGGCGGCGGCACGCTGAACGAGGTCATGCGGGTTCCGTTCGGCTACGCCGACGCCGCCCCCGGCCGCCCGCTCCACCCGGACGAGGCGGACGAGCTGCTCGCCGAGGTGGCCGCCCATCCGGGCGTCACCGTGCTGCCGATCTACCGCAGGACCCCGGCACAGGAGCCGCTCACCGGGCCGCTGCCGTGCGACCCGGGGCCGGGCTGCCGGCTCGACTTCATGCTCGGCCACGTGGTCGAGTGCGACGACCTGGCCCGCTTCCCGGCGCTGGGCGCGTGCCCGGCGGGCGCGCGGGCGGTCGCGGCCGACTTCAACCGGCTGCTGACCAGCGACAACCTGCTGTCGGTCGACCGCAACCTGCCGATCGTGGACCCCACCAGCCCGGCCGCGCCCGCCGTCGCGGGGAAGCCGGCCTCGGGCGGGCGCTCCCTGGCGGCGGTCCTCATCCGGGCCGGCGACCCGGCCGTCCGTGAGCGCATCCGCACCTCGCTCACCCCGTACGTGGCCGGCTCCGGCAGCGCCGAGACCCCGCTGACGTTCGCCGAGGTCGCCCGGTTCCGCGAGGTGCTGCTGGACCAGGTGGAGCGGGTCGCGCTGGCCATCGTCGCGCTGACCCTGCTGGTGGCGGGCTGCGGCCTGCTGGTGGCGGTCGCCGGGGGCGTGGTGGAGCGCAGGCAGCCGTTCACGCTGCTGCGCTTGAGCGGCACGCCGACGCGGACCCTGTCCACGGTGGTGGTGCTGGAGACGGCCGTCCCCGTGCTGCTGGCCGCCCTGGTGGCGGCGGTCGCCGGCTTCGGCGTGGCCGGGCCGGTGATCGACCAGCTCGCGATCAAGAGCGCTCCCGCGGCGCTGCCCGGCACGGGTTATCTCCTGACGGTCGGCGGCGGGCTGCTGGCCGCGCTGCTGATCGTGCTGGCCGGCCTGCCCCTGCTCAAGCGCGTGACCGCGCCCGACAACGCCCGTTTCGAATGAGGACCAGCCGATGATCAGAACAGCCTCCGCCGTGTTGACCACCGTGCTGGCCGCCTCCTTACTCGTCGCCGGACCGGCGGACGCGGGCCGCTACGCCGCCGACATCAGGCGCACCGAGTACGGCATCCCACACATCTCCGCGAAGGACCACGGCGGTCTCGGCTACGGCTACGGTTACGCCTTCGCCCAGGACAACCTGTGCGTCATGGCCTCGTGGGTGCTGACCCTGCGCGGCGAGCGCTCCCGCCACTTCGGCGCGGAGGCGGTGTCCGACGACGTCATGGAGCCGATCTCCAACCTGGCCGGCGACGCCTACTACACCTACGTCCGCTCGTCGGGCGTGCTGCGCCGGGTGCTCGCCCGCCCCGCGCCGTACGGCCCGAGCGCCGAGCTGCGCGCGCTCGTGGACGGCTACGTCGCCGGCTACAACCGCTACCTGAGCGACACCGGCGTGGCCCGGCTGCCGGACCCAGCCTGCCGGGGCAAGGAATGGGTCGGCCCCATCACCGCCGCCGACGTCTGGATGAACCTGCTCGACCTGGGCGGCAGCTCCTCCTTCAAGGAGGCCATCGCCGCCTCCGGCCAGGCGGCGAGGAAAACGCCGCGGGGCGGCAAGGCGGACCGGCCGGACGGCAGGACGCCCGCGCCCGGCAGCAACGCCTGGGCGCTCGGCCGCGAGGCCACCCGGGGCGGCCACGGCATGCTGCTGGCCGACCCGCACTTCCCGTGGAACGGCAGCCGCCGCTTCTACCAGGTCCATCTGACGATCCCGGGCGTGCTCGACGTGTCGGGCGGCAGCCTGTACGGCACGCCCATGGTGCAGATCGGCCACAACGCGAGCCTGGCCTGGACGCACACCGTCTCCCACGCCGGCCACTTCACCCTGTACCGGCTCACGCTCGTGCCGGGCGCGCGCACCACGTACCTGGTGGACGGCAGGGCCGAGCCGATGGGCCGGCAGGAGGTGAAGGTCGCCGTGCGCGAGCCAAGCGGCGCGATCGGCGAGGTCACCACGGCGTGCACACCTCCCGCTACGGCCCGGTCCTCGGCATGGACTGGACGGACAAGAGCGCGTTCGCCCTGGCCGACGCCAACGCCGCCAACCTGCGTTTCGCCGACGAGTGGCTGGCCATCGCCGCCGCCCGCGACGTGGCCGCGCTGCGCCGCGCGCAGGACGCCCACCAGGGCATGCCGTTCGTCCACACGCTGGCCGCGGACGCCGGCGGCCAGGCGTACTTCGCCGACACCTCGATCGTGCCGCACGTCACCGACGAGCAGGCCGGGCGCTGCCGCGCCGGCGACGACCCCCGCATGCTCGTCCTGGACGGCTCCCGGTCGGACTGCCTGTGGGGCAGGGACGCCGACGCGGTCGAGCCGGGGATCTTCGGCCCGGCCGCCCAGCCCCGGCTGGCCCGCGCCGACTACGTCGCCAACGCCAACGCCGGCCCCTGGCTGACCAACCCCGAGGCGCCGCTGACCGGCCACCCGCGCGTCTACGGCGAGAGCGGGACGCAGCGGGATCTGCGCACCCGGGTCGGCCTCGACATGATCGCCCAGCGGCTGTCGGGCCGCGACGGTCTCGGCGCGGCCGGCTTCACGCTGGAGGCCCTCCAGCGCAGCGCGACCGGCAAACGCAACCTGAGCGCCGAGCTGCTGCGCTCCGACCTGCGCGCGCTGTGCCGGGCCAAGCCCGTGATGACGGCGGGCGACGGCGCGAAGGTCGACGTCCGGCAGGCGTGCGCCACGCTGGCGGCCTGGGACGGGCGGGCCCGGCTCGACAGCCGCGGCGCGATCCTGTGGCGCGAGTTCTTCCTGGGCCTGAACCGCCCCCACCGGCGGGGCGACGGCACGCCCGCCCCTCCGGACGGCTGGTGGAAGGTGCCGTTCGACGCCGCGCACCCGCTCACCACGCCGCGCGGCCTCGACGTCACCGATCCGGTGGTGGAGATCGCGCTGGCCGACGCGGTGCGCGCGTTCACGGCCGCCGGTCTGCCGCTGACGCTCACGCCCGGCCAGGCCCAGCGTTACGGCTCGGTGCCGGTGCCGGGCTGCACCGAGGGGGAGGGCTGCTTCGACCGGATCCGCACCGGCGGCGAGCTCGATGGCCAGGGCCGCTATCCGGACGTCGACACCGGCTCCAGCTTCCTCATGGCGGTGGAGCTGACGCCGGCCGGGCCGCGGGCCCGTACGGTGCTGACGTACTCGCTGTCGGCGAACCCGGCCTCGCCGCACCACGCCGACCAGAGCGAGCTGTTCGCGCGCGGTCAGTGGGTGACCGGGCGGTTCACCGAGGCCGAGATCAGCGCGTACCCGAAGCTCGCGACGACGAGACTGCGATAGTTCACTATATTTAGAGAATGCTGAATCTACCGTCGGTGTTCCCCTTCCAGGGCTGCGGCCTGCGCTACGACGACAGCGGCGGCGACGGCGTCCCGCTGCTGTTCACCCACGGGGCCGGGGCCGACCACGCGATGTTCCACGCCCAGCGCGACCACCTGCGCGAGCGCGGGTACCGCGTCGTGCTGTGGGACCTGCGCGGCCACGGCCTGTCCCGCCCGACCGGAGTCCCGTTCACCGCCGGGCAGGCGGTCGCGGACCTGCGCGCGCTCGTCGAGCACCTGGCCCTGGACCGGCCGGTGCTGGTGGGGCAGTCCCTCGGCGGCAACCTCGGCCAGGCCGTCGTACGCCGGCATCCCGGCCTCGCGCGGGCCCTGGTCGTCATCGGCTCGGCCCCGAACACCGCGCCGCTGTCCTCCTGGGACCGGCTCCTGCTGCGGTCCGCCGCGCCGATCCTGGCGGCGATCCCCGCCAGGGCGCTGCCGCCGCTGATGGCCGCGGCCTCCGCCGTCACCCCCGAGGCGCGGGCCGACGCCCGGCGGGCCTTCGCCACTCTGCCGAAGAAGGACTTCCTGCAGGCCTGGCGGGCCACCGTCGCCCTGCTCGACCCCGACCCCGGCTACCGTACGCCGGTGCCGCTGTGCCTGATCCGCGGCGAGCGGGACCGCACCGGCGACATCGCCTCCGCCATGCCCCGCTGGGCCGCCGCCGAAGGCGTGAAGGAGATCGTCGTCCCGGGCGCCGGCCACATCGCCAACCAGGACAACCCCCGCGCGGTCAACGAGGCGATCGAGAACTTCCTGGCCACCATCGAGGCGCCCGGGCAGGCCGGGCAGGCCCGGCGATGAGCGCGGACGAGCGGCGGGCGTTCTGCACCTCCGTGGGCGACCTGCTGGCCTCCTGGAACCTGCCGCACGCGACCGGCCGCGTCTACGGGCTGCTGCTGCTCGGCGAGGAGCCGATCTCGCACGACACGATCGCCGCCGAGCTCGAACTGAGCAAGGGAGCGGTGAGCACCGCCGTCCGGCAGCTCGCCTCCTGGGGGCTGGCCAGGGTGATCCCGCAGCCCGGCAGCAGGCGGCTCCTGGTCGAGGCCACCGCGGGGATCGAGTCGCTGCTGGAGGCCAGCCAGGCGCGCGCCAGAACCCTGATCGCCGCCCTGCGCGAGGGCCAGGACCTGGTGGCTCCCGGCCCCGCGCGGGAACGGCTCGACGACGTGATCGGGCTGTTCGCCGGCTACGTGGACGTCGGCGGCGAACTGCTGGCGAGCCACCGCCGCCGGGCGCGGCCGCCTCAGTCGTAGAGCGCGTCCCGGGGCCCGCCGTAGACCGGGTTGCTGTTCAGCCGCTGCTCGGTCACCAGCAGCCGGATCGTCCCTTCGGCGTTCTCCTCGGCCTCCCACACCACCCAGCCGTCGCCGACGGGCTCCTTCTGGACGCGGTCGACGCCGTACCCGCCGGGGTTGCCCGGCGGCACGGAGATGATCGCGAAGAGGACCTTCCTGCCGCGCCTGCGCAGCTCGGGCAGGACCTCGCCGACGGTCTTCTCGTCCACGCGCAGGCCCTCCAGCGAACGCCCCTTGGTCGTCGCGACGCGGAACTCCGGCTCCTTGATCTGGAAGGTGGGCGTGGGCACGGGCTCGCAGGCCGCCACCGGGCCCTCCATCAGGTAGGTCGTGGTCACGCCGCCCTTGCCGCTGATGGTCCACACGAACGTCTGGCCGGGCCCGAACAGCTTGGTGTTGATCCGCATCTGCCAGCCCTCGGTCTCGCCGGGGATGTTCTCCGGCATGCTGTACAGGCCGCGCGGGATGTTCTGCACCAACGTGCCGCGCGGCTGCCTGCACATCATGCCCTCCGGCACGTGGTCGACGATCGCGGGCACCTTCAGCTCCTTCAGCCGCCGCTCCAGCCCGGCGGCGTCGTCGAAGTCGCGGATCTGGATGGTGACCGTGCCGTCGTCCAGGGTGACGGCGTAGGAGCTGGGCGTGCCGTCGCGCAGCGCGATCGGGACCGTCACGATGCCCGCGGCCAGCGCGGCCGCGGCCGCCAGCCCGAGCACCGGCCGCCGCAGCAGCCGCCGCCGGACCGGCCGCGCCACCGTCTCCTGCTCCGCCTCCTGTGCCGTCTCCTGTGGCGGCTCCTGCGCGGTGATCGCGGCCAGCAGCGCCCGCCCGGCCGCGCCGGACGCCTCGCCGCCCCGGCCGCCGGGCTCGACCCGCGCCAGCGCCCTGATCGCGGCGATGTCGCCGGTGCTGTCGTGCCTGATGTCCCTGTTGTTCATGGTGTCGTCCCTCACAGCGACCTCTCCGACGGGATCAGCGGATTGCCCGCGCCTGCCTGCCCGCCCGCCCGGGCGAGCGCGCGGGCCAGGCGCCTGCGGGCGCGGTGCAGCCTGATGCGTACGGCGTTGCGCGACAGCCCCAGTGCCGCGGCGATCTCCTCGCGGTCCAGTCCCTCCCAGGCGACCAGGGACAGCAGCTCCCGGTCCTCCCCGGGCAGGCTCCTGAACGCCCGGCCGATCGCGTCCAGCTCGACCTCGGTGTCGGGGGAGTGGCCGTACAGGTCGGCCATCTCGGCGTCGAGCTCGGCGGTGCGCGCCCGGCGGCGGTTGTCGCCCCGGAAGTGGTTGGCCAGCACCTTGCGCGCCACCCCGTACAGCCAGGGCGTGGCCGCCGCCCCGTCCGGCAGCTCCTCGACCCGCCGCCAGGCGACGGTGAACGTCTCCGCCACGACGTCGGCGGCGTCCTGCGGGGAGTCGCAGCGGCGCGCGGCGTAGGCCGTGATCAGGCCGTAGGCCTGGTTGTAGGCGGCCTCGAACTTGGCCCGCCGCTCGTCATCCACGGGCGGTTCCCATGGCAGATCTCCTCATCGGATCATTTACATTGACACCTCTGCCTATGTACGCCCGGCGGCGATCATTTCAGGATCAACCGCGCGCCTGACCCTCCACCAAGGAGCCCTTCGTGCAGCACATCGGGATCATCGGCGTCGGCGAGATCGGCCGGGCCGTCGTGGACGGTCTGAGCGACGGCGTCGAGAACCCGCCGCGCGTCCACCTGTCGCCGCGCGGCGCCCGCGCGGCCGCCGAGCTGGCCGGACGCTACGCCAATGTCGGGGTGTGCGCCTCCAACCAGGAGGTGGCGGACCGCTCCGACCTGGTGATCGTCGCCGTGCGCCGCCCCGACGCCCACGACGTGCTCGCCGGCCTGCGGGTGGACGAGCGCACGGTCGTGGTCAGCGTGGTGGCCGGCCTGTCCCTCGCCGACCTGCGCCGGGCCGTGGGTCCCGGCGCCCCGCTGGTGCGGGCCATCCCGCTGCCTTCCGTACGGGAACGCCGCTGCGTGACCGTGACGTACCCGTCGCACCCGGCCGTGGACGCGTTCTTCGCCCGGCTGGGGGAGGCGCTGCCGGTCGCGGACGAGGCGGCCTTCAACGTCATGTCCGCGCTGACCGGCACGCTGACCACGCACTACGCGTTCCTGGCGACGCTCGCGACGTGGGCGGCCGGTCACGGCCTGGCCCACGAGGAGGCCGAGCGTTACGTACGCGGCCTGTTCGGGGCGGCCGGGCGTTCCCTGGCCGACGAGAGCCGTTCCCTGCAGCGCCTGGCCGCCGACCACGAGACCCCGAACGGGCTCAACGAACGCGTCCGCACCACCTGGTTCGACCCGGCCAACGCCGAGACGCTCGCCAAGGTCCTGGACGCGGTCCTCGCCGACCTCGGCTGACCCGCGCCGGCGGGCTCAGGGGCGCATGGCCTTGACGAAGGCGTCGACGAGGGCGTCGGCGTACTGCGGGGTGAGCGGGCCGGAGCGCAGCAGCCAGCGCTGGTAGAGGGGGGCGTACAGCAGTTCGAGCGCCAGGTCGAGGTCGGCGCCGGCGGCGAGCTGCCCGGCTTTCTGGGCGCTGCGCAGCCGTTCCTTCTTGGCCTCGTCCACCGGCCCGGCCAGCTTCTCGCGGTACTGCGCGGCCAGCGCCGGATCGTTGATGATCTCCAGGTTGAGCGCGCGGACCGGCCCTTCGAAGGCCGGGTCGGCGAACTCGGCCACCGTGGCCCGCATCACCGTCTTGAGGTCGGCCTCCAGGTCGCCGGTGTCGGGCAGCGCGAGGTCGTGCTCCGGCCCGCCCTCGCTGAGCGCGAGGAAGGCGTCCAGCACCACCGCGCCCTTGGAGGGCCACCAGCGGTAGATGGTCTGCTTGCCGACGCCGGCGCGGGCCGCGATGGCCTCGATGCTCAGCTTGGCGAATCCGACCTCGGAGACCAGCTCGCGGGCCGCGGTGAGGATGGCCTGCCGGGAGCGCTGGCTGCGGCGGGCGGGGTCGGGCTGCTTGGCCATGCCCCGGATCGTACCACGCCGTAAGACGATCCGTACCGTCTCGCCGAGCTTAGGCCACCCGGTTCACCGTGTACGTCACGAGGATCTTGGCCCTGACATCCCCATGAATGGCGGTGTAGTCCACGGTGACCTCCCGGAACCCGTTGATCTCGTCGAAGAGCACCCTGTGGTTGAGATTGCCCTGGTAACTCACGTCGTCGGGCTCGGAGTCGACCACCATGCGTTCGGTCAGTTCGCGGCGGAATATCAGCATCTGGTTGAGCGCGCCCGTGCTCTCCGCATCGAAGTGGGAGATCTGCAGCCGTTTGGTGACGTTGTAGGTCAGGCTCTGGCCTGGCGGGATGAACAGCGCCCCGCTCGGATGCAGCGGATGATCGCGATTCGGGCGCAGGAACAGGTTCTGGCTGTCAAAGATCTGTTCGTCGTCCACGGCGCGAACCGACTGGGCGTTGATGACCCCCGCCGGCGACACCTTGAAATCGTTCGTGTTCCTGATGGACGCCAGCGAGACGTCGATCGTCTTGGTGGCCACGACATCCTCCCCCGATGGACCTGCGTCACTTATGCCCCTCGGCATGACGCCCGCATCGGGGCCGCGCCGCGCCTTGCCCACTTATTACCGTCCTCGCCGCGCCCTCGGGCCGGGTGTCGCGATGTCGGTGGTCTGCCCTAATCTCATCGGCGTGGGGAGGACAGACGCGGGTGCGCCAGGCCCCGGCACCGAATTGCACGCCGTACTCGAACGCATCACCTACGCCAACGAGGAGACCGGCTACACCATCGCCCGCGTCGCGACCGAGCGCACCGGCGCCGACCTGCTCACCGTCGTCGGCCCCCTCCTCGGCGCGCAGGTCGGCGAGTCGCTGCGGCTGAACGGCCGCTGGACCTCCCACCCCCGCTACGGCCGCCAGTTCGAGGTGTGGTCCTACTCCACTGTGCTGCCGGCCACCATCCAGGGCATCCGCCGCTACCTCGGCTCCGGCCTCATCAAGGGCATCGGCCCCAAGATGGCCGAGCGCATCGTCGACCATTTCGGCACCGACACCCTCGACGTCATCGAGCAGCAGCCCGAACGTCTCGTCGAGGTCCCCGGCCTCGGCCCCAAGCGCACGAAGATGATCGCCGCCGCCTGGGAGGAACAGAAGATCATCAAAGAGGTGATGATCTTCCTGCAGGGCGTGGGCGTGTCCACCTCCATCGCCGTGCGCATCTTCAAGCAGTACGGCGAGTCGTCCATCTCCGTCGTGCGCACCCAGCCCTACAAGCTCGCCGACGAGGTCTGGGGCATCGGCTTCAAGACCGCCGACACCATCGCCCAGGCCGTCGGCATCCCCCACGACAGCCCCGAACGCGTCAAGGCCGGCCTGCGCTACACCCTGTCCCAGGCCGCCGACGACGGCCACTGCTACCTGCCGGCCCCCAACCTCACCGCCGACGCCGTCAAGATCCTCGACGTGCCGCCCGACCTGGTCACCGCCTGCCTGCAGGAGCTGGCCGCCGCCGAGGGCGTCGTCGCCGAGGACGTCCCCGCCGGCGACAACACCGTCCCCGCCGTCTACCTGCCGCCCTTCCACCGCGCCGAGCTGTCCCTGGCCGGCACCCTGCTCACCCTGCTGCGCGGCGGCCGCAACGCCGGCCACGACCGGCTCAAGGCCTTCGCCGACGTCGACTGGGAACGCGCCGAGTCCTGGCTGCACCGCCAGACCGGCACCGAGCTCGCCCCCGAGCAGCGCCAGGCCGTCCGCCTGGCCCTCACCGAGAAGGTCGCCGTCCTGACCGGCGGCCCCGGCTGCGGCAAGAGCTTCACCGTGCGCTCCATCGTCACCCTCGCCCGCGCCAAACGCGCCAAGGTCATCCTGGCCGCCCCCACCGGCCGCGCCGCGAAACGCCTGGCCGAGCTGACCGGCCACGAGGCCACCACCGTCCACCGGCTGCTGCAGCTGCGTCCCGGCGGCGAGGCCACCTTCGACCGCGACAACCCTCTCGACGCCGACCTCGTCGTCGTCGACGAGGCCTCCATGCTCGACCTGCTGCTGGCCAACAAGCTCGTCAAGGCCGTCGCCCCGGGCGCCCACCTGCTGTTCGTCGGCGACGTCGACCAGCTGCCCTCCGTCGGCGCCGGCGAGGTGCTCAAGGACCTCCTGGCCGCGCCGGAGATCCCGCGCGTGCGCCTGACCCAGATCTTCCGTCAGGCGCAGGAGTCCGGCGTCGTCGTCAACGCCCACCGCGTCAACACCGGCCGCCACCCCGTCCTGGAGGGCATGAAGGACTTCTTCCTGTTCCCCTGCGAGGAGCCGGAGGAGATCGCCGCGCTCACCGTCGACGTCGTGGCCCGCCGCATCCCTGGCCGCTTCCGCCTCGACCCCCGCCGCGACGTACAGGTCCTGGCCCCCATGCACCGCGGCGCCGCCGGCGCGGGCGCGCTCAACATCGCCCTGCAGGAGGCCCTCACCCCCGCCCGCGAGGGCATGCCGGAACGCCGCTACGGCGGGCGCGTCTTCCGCGTCGGCGACAAGGTCACCCAGCTGCGCAACAACTACGACAAGGGCGCGGCCGGGGTGTTCAACGGCACCGTCGGCATCGTCACCGACATCCGCCCCGACGAGCACAGGCTGACCGTGCTGACCGACGAGGACGAGCACGTCGACTACGCCTTCGACGAGCTCGACGAGCTCGCCCACGCCTACGCCGTCTCCATCCACCGCTCCCAGGGCAGCGAGTACCCGGCCGTCGTCGTGCCGCTGGCCACCAGCGCCTGGATGATGCTGCAGCGCAACCTGCTCTACACCGCCATCACCCGCGCCAAGAGGCTCGTGGTGATCGTCGGCTCGCGCCGGGCGCTGGCGCAGGCCGTGCGCACCAAGGGCGCCGGCCGCCGGCACACCGGCCTGACCTATCGCCTGACCCCGCGTTGAGCTGGCCTGATCGCCCGACAGTGATGTAAATGTGACCGAACTCTCCCATATGATTCCTCGTCTTACATGCAGGAGCATTAAGGTTTTTGGGGTGCGATGACCATCCCGGGGGAGAGGACAGTTGTGAACGTAGCGACCGCTTGGCGGACACCGGCCGTCTCGCTCGCCCTGCTGGCCGCCGCCGCGCTGACCACGTCCTGCTCGTCGACCGGCGGCAACGCCGCCGGCGGCCGGCCCGACGCGCCCGAAGCCAGCGCCAGCGCCACCCCCGAGGCCCCCGTCGTCAAGATCAGCCCAGCCGAGGGCAGCGCCACCGTCAGCCCCGACAAGAAGATCGTCGTGGCCGCCGCCGGCGGCGCCCTCGAGAACGTCACCGTCGAAGCCGGCGGCGACGAGATCGAGGGCCGCTACAACGCCGACAAGACCCGCTGGATCTCCCGGACGCCGCTGAAGCCCTCCACCGACTACACCGTCACCGCCAAGGCCGGCGCCACCACCTCCACCAGCACCTTCACCACCGCCAAGCCCCAGCGCGCCCTGCAGGTCATCGACGTCACCCCCAACGCCAAGGGCGAGACCCTCGGCGTCGGCGCGCCCATCATCGTCACCTTCAACCAGCCCGTCGCCGACAAGGCCGCCATCGAGAGCGCCCTGAAGATCGACGCGGAGAAGCCCGTCGACGGCGCCTGGCGCTGGGTCAACGACACCAAGGTCATCTACCGCACCGCGAAGTACTGGCCCGCCCACCAGAAGGTCACCTTCAACGCCGGCATCACCGGCATCAAGGCCGGCAAGGGCCTGTACGGCACCAAGGACTACACCGCCACCCTCAAGATCGGCGCCAAGCAGATCAGCAAGGTCAACACCCGCACCCACATGATGTACGTCTACAAAGACGGCAAACGCGTGCAGACCATGCGCATCAGCGCCGGCATGGCCACCACCCGCGAATACACCACCACCTCCGGCGTCCACCTCACCATGGAGCGCGGCAACCCCGTCCGCATGATCTCCCCGGGCCGCAAGAAGGGCGACGAGGGCTACTACGACGTGATGATCAACCACGCCGTCCGCATCTCCAACTCCGGCGAGTACGTCCACGCCAAGGACAACGTCTGGGCCCAGGGCCGCCAGAACGTCAGCCACGGCTGCGTCAACGCCCGCCCCGACCAGGCCCGCTGGTTCTACGACACCATGCAGCGCGGCGACGTCGTCGAGATCACCGGCACCGACCGCGAGCTCGAATGGGACAACGGCTGGGGCTACTGGCAGATGCCCTTCTCCCAGTGGAAGAAGGGCAGCGCCCTGCACGACGACAACGCCTGACCCACCCCCCGCTCCCCGAGGAACACCACCCCACGTGCGCATCCGCCCCGGCACCCCCGACGACGTCCCCGCCGTCCTGGCCATGTTCGACAGCGCCGTCGCCTGGCTGGCCGCCCACGGCCGCACCGGCCAATGGGGCGACCAGCCCTTCACCGGCAACCCCCGCCGCACCGAGCAGGTCACCCGCTGGGCCCACGGCGGCGGCATGCGCATCGCCGAACGCGACGGCTCGCCCGCCGGCTGCATCGTCCTCGGCGACGCCCACGACTACGTCACCCCCGCCCCCGAACCCGAGCTCTACGTCCAGGCCCTCGTCATCGACCGCCGCCACGCCGGCCACGACGTCGGACGCACCCTCCTCGACCACGCCGCCCACCAGGCCCGCCAGCGCGGCCTGAACCTCCTGCGCGTCGACTGCTACGCCGGCGACGACGGCCGCCTGGTCGCCTACTACGAAAGCTGCGGCTTCACCCGCCAAGCCCCCTTCACCGTGGGGGAGTGGCCCGGCATGCTCCTGCACCGCCGCCCCTGACCCCGTCCTTCCGGCGGCCCCGCTCGCGCAGAAGCTCCGCCACGAACGCCGAGCGATCCTCCAGCAGCCCGGGCACCCCCGCTAGGACCCCTCGCCCCGCAGCAGCGGATGCGTCCGCATCGCCACCTCCAGCTCACCCGGCAACTCGTCCCGGTAGCGCCCCAGCGTCGACAGATCGCTGTGCCCCAGCACCCGCCGCACCGCGTCCATGTCCACCGCGTCGGCCAGCAGATGCGTCGCCGTCGTGTGCCGCAACCCGTGCGGCGTCACCGACCGCCGCCGGTCCGGGTCCACCCGCGCCAGCACCCGGTCGATCACCGCCTGCACGTCCCCCCGCGCCAGCCGCCGCCCCCGCCACGACAGCAGCAGCGCCTTCTCCTCCACCTCCGCGGGCCGCCGCCCCCGCTCCAGATACGCCTGCAGCACCCGCGCCACGTCATCCGGCAACGGCACGTCCCGCGTACGCCCGCCCTTGCCGAAGATCCGCCAGTAACGCACCCCGTCGTTGGTGAAGAAATCCTCCACGTTCGCCCGCGTCAGCTCCGACACCCGCGGGCCCACCGTCGCCAGCAGCAGCACGATCAGCCCGTCACGCAGCTCCGTACGCTGATCGCGCCGCTTGCCGGCCTCCACCGGCTCCTCCGGCAGCCGCCGCGCCGCCCCGATCAGCCCCTGCGCCTGCTCCCGCGTCAACGCCCGCCGATGCGGACGCAGCCCGCCCCGCTCCTTGGCCGTGACCGTCGCGTGCAGCATCGGATTGACCTGCACCCATCCCACCAGCGCCGCGTGCTTGAACAGCGCCGACACCGACCGGCGGAACCGCGCCTGCGACGACGGCGACTGCCCCCTGCCGCCCGACCCGGCGGGGGAGCGGCCGTCCGGCTTGCGGGCGAACGCCAGCAGCACCGCGTCCACGTCCTCGCCCGTCAGATCGTCCAGCACCCGATCCGCCCCGGCCAGCTCCACCAGCGTCGCCACGTCCCGCGCGTACACCTCCGCCGTCGACGCCGACAAACCCCCCGTCACCGTCCGCGCCCGCACCAGCTCCACATAACGGTCAGCCGCCTCCACCACCGTCAACCGCTCGAGCTCCGCAGGCCGCACCCGCCAACCCCCTTGCACGCCGCCAGGACCACACGATCACCCACGACCGTAACCGACCCCACCGACGAAAAACCCGCGGCCACCGCCACCAGCCCGAACCGGCCCGCCTCAGATGTCGCGGAACGTCTCGATCCGCGCCCCCAGCGCGTTCAGCCGCTCCGCCAGATCCTCGTACCCCCGGTTGATCACGTACACGTTCCGCAGCACCGACGTCCCCTCCGCGGCCATCATCGCCAGCAGCACCACCACCGCCGGCCGCAGCGCCGGAGGACACATCATCTCCGCGCTGCGCCACCGCGTCGGGCCCTCGACCAGCACCCGGTGCGGATCCAGCAGCTTCACCGACGCCCCCAGCCGCGTCAGCTCCGTCAGATAGATCGCCCGGTTGTCGTACACCCAGTCATGAATCAGCGTCGACCCCTGCGCCGAGGCCGCGATCGCCGCGAAGAACGGCACGTTGTCGATGTTCAGCCCCGGGAACGGCATCGGATGGATCTTGTCGATCGGGGAGACCAGCTTCGACGGCCGCACCGTCAGATCCACCAGCCGCGTACGCCCGTTCGCCGCCCGGTACTCCGGCCCCCGGTCGCAGTCGAGCCCCATCTCCTCCAGGACGGCCAGCTCGATCTCCAGGAACTCCACCGGCACCCGGCAGATCGTCAGCTCCGACGACGTCACCACCGCCGCCGCCAGCAGGCTCATCGCCTCGACCGGGTCCTCGCTGGGGGAGTAGTCCACGTCCCGATCGATCACCGGCACCCCGTGCACCGTCAGCGTCGTCGTCCCGACCCCCTCCACGCGCACACCCAGCTCCTCCAGGAAGAAGCACAGGTCCTGCACCATGTAGTTCGACGACGCGTTGCGGATCACCGTGACACCGTCATGACGCGCCGCCGCCAGCAGCGCGTTCTCCGTCACCGTGTCACCCCGCTCCGTCAGCACGATCGGCCGCGACGGCGCCGCCGACCCGTCCACCCGCGCGTGGTAGAAGCCGCCCGTCGCCGTGATGTCCAGCCCGAAGTGCCGCAACGCCGACATGTGCGGCTGCACCGTACGGGTTCCCAGGTCACAACCCCCCGCGTACGGGATCCGGAACTGCTCCGTCCGATGCATCAGCGGACCCAGGAACATGATCACGCTCCGAGTGCGCCGCGCCGCCTCGGTGTCCATCGCCTCCAGCTCCAGCCGAGCCGGCGGCACGATCTCCAGATCACTGCCCTCGTTGATCCACCGCGCCCGCACCCCGATCGAGGCCAGCACCTCCAGGATCCGGTAGACCTCCTCGATCCGCGCCACCTTGCGCAGGATCGTCCGCCCCGAATTCAGCAACGACGCGCACAACAGCGCCACGCACGCGTTCTTCGAGGTCTTGACATCGATGCTGCCCGACAACCGCCGGCCGCCCACCACCCGCAGATGCATCGGACCCGCGTACCCCAGCGACACGATCTCGCTGTCGAGCGCCTCACCGATCCGGGCGATCATCTCAAGGCTGATGTTCTGGTTGCCGCGCTCGATCCGGTTCACCGCGCTCTGACTCGTCGCCAGCGCGTCCGCCAGCTGCAACTGCGTCCATCCGCGATGCTGCCGAGCATCCCGAATCAACCGGCCGATCCGTACCAAGTAATCATCTGTCATAAGAGACGACCATATCTCACATATGAGATGCATCCTCGACCGGAGCCCCCGACGCGCCGAACACCACCTACCACAGGAGGGACGAGGTACACATCCACCCACGGCTCAGCCTGGTCAGTGAGGCCCGCATCGGCCACGGCCAGCGCCGTGACCGCCCGATGAGGTGGGATGGTGACCCTCGTTCTCGGCATCGCCACCACCCTCGAACCGCTGGAGGCCGGCAGCATGGCCGCACTGATCAGTGAATTGCTGGACGACGACCCGATCCGCGGCTTCGCCGGCGTGGCCGACACCGCGGCCGAGGAATCCCCTGACACCTACGCCATCGAGCCCGGAGGATGGGCCACGGCCCAGGACAACTGGATCGCCATCGACGAGCCGATCGAGCAGGGCTGCATCATCAAGTACGAGGTGTGGGACGGCGAGCCGCCGACACACCCGCCCGCGGCCTCGACCTGGCAAGGGACCGTCTACCTGGAATCCGGGACCATCCAGCCCGAGGACAACGCCGGCACTGACCTGACCGGCAGCAGGTTCGACCTCGGCCGGCCCGACCGGCGGTGGAACGTCCGCGTCCACCGCGACCGGCTCGGCCACGGAGCGTTCCCACCGGACGTCGTCCAGCGGACGTTGATCACCCTGCAGTTCTGGCCGTGAGAGGCCGGGCGCGGCGCCGAGCCCCAGGAGGAGCCGGGGCTATTTCCGCCGCAGCGCCTGCGTGCGCATGGCCGGCACAGGCGACCGCCTGGTGGCCCTCGCCCCCGCGCGTCGGGTGCTGTCGGTCCCGACGCGACCGGCGCGGACATCACCGCGCCGACCACCGCCGCCACGCTCCGGGAGGACCTGCCGGCCCCCTCACCGGCACTCCTCGAACGAGCCTCCCGCCCGGCCGCCCAGACCCCGATCTGGTGCCGGACCCCTTACGGCCCCACGAGTACTGTGACCGGCGTGAACCTTGATGTGATCATGTGGCCGGACTCCCCGTGGACCGACATGCGCCAGGAATGGCTCCAGGCCGAGGAGTACGGGCTGGGCCGCGGCTGGCTGTACGACCACCTGAACCTGAACGACCGGCCGGTATGGCACGAGTCCTACACCACCCTCGCGGCCGCGGCGGCGGCGACCTCCCGCATCGGAATGGGCACCATGGTCACCGCGCCCAACTTCCGCCACCCCGTGACCACCGCCAAGGCCGCCCTGTCCCTCGACGCCCTCTCCGAGGGCCGCTTCGTGCTGGGCCTCGGCGCCGGAGGCCCCGGCGCGGACTCCGACGCCATGGGCGGCGCCCCGCTCGACCGGGCCGAACGCACGGCCCGCTTCGCCGAGTGGACCGAGCTCATCGACCTGCTGCTGACCCGCGACACCGCCGACTTCTCCGGCCGCCACTTCACCGCCCACCAGGTCGCCATCGGCGGCGGCGAAGCACGCAGGCCGCCCCTGGCGGTCGCCGCCACCGCCAGACGCGGCATGGAACTGGCCGTACGCCACGCCGACCTGTGGATAACGCAGGACATCAGCCAGAACCCGGCCACCTACGCCGGCACCCCGCACGCCGAGGTACGCCGCCAGCTCGCCCTCCTCGACGAGATCTGCGCCGAACAGGGCCGCCCCCCGGAGACCCTGCCCCGCCTGGCGGTGCTGGGGTACGGGGGCGAGCGCCCGCTGGCCTCGATCGAGGCGTTCCGCGACTGCCTGGGCCGGTACGCGCAGCTCGGCATCTCGACCCTGGCCGTCCTGTGGCCCCGCGGCGAACAAGCCGGCGCGCAACTCGCGGTGCTGGAGCAGGCCGCCGCGGAATGCCGCCTGCCCTGACGGGGAGGGACGCGGCCGCCGCAGGGCAGAGCCCTGCCGGTAGCGCACGGGGTCAATGACCCCGCCGACGCGAAGCATGCGGGGGAGACGCGGGCGGCCGTCCGTGGACGGTGGTGAAGGAGGTGGTCCGCTGGCCGCGCAGGGAGGCGGGCAGGCCGGCCAGCTCGGGCGCCGGGAACGGCCGAGCCCGCCACAGCTCGGCCGTCAGATCCAGCAGGACCCGTGCGTGTCGTCCGCGCGGAGGCCGCGAATCAGGGCCGAGCCGGCCCTCGACGACCACGTTCCCAAGGCCGCCCGACGACATGAACAGCGTCAGGCCGCATAGCGCCGGATCGACCTCCTCCCACGGTACGGCGGACGCCCCCTCGCGCCCGGGTCAGGTTCGCACGATGGCGACGTGATCGACCCAGTTCCACGCGAGGTTGGCGTTGTCCAGCAGCAGCCGGTCCACATCGATGGAGTGCTCGCTGCCGTCAGCGGGGTCGGCGACCTTGAACGTCGAAGGATGCACGGACCCATCGCCGTGAACCACGCCGCCGTACCCGTGGATGGTCAGATAGTGCCGCAGGAGCGGCGTGGCGGAGTTCCACCAGGGCAGCTTGCCCGGGATCACCAGGATCATCACCGGCCTGCCCCGCGACAGGGACGTGACGATCCGGTCGATTCCCGCCTCGTAGGTCTGGCCGTTGGCGACGTAGATCTCCTCCCACTTGTACTGCCAGTCGGAGTCGGGGATGTAGGAGTTGATCGCGGCGGGGATCCTGCCCGGCATGGTCGCGCCGAAGAGAGTCTCCTCGGTCTGGAGCTTGTCGGCCAGCTCCGATTGGGGCGGAGCCGAGATGCCGATCGTGGACAGCGTGGTCTGTACGACGCCCGGCCCGCACCAGTTGGCCCGTTCCTGCTGCTTGGCCGACAGCCTCATGTCCAGGGCACGGACCGGAAGCTGCCACGTCCCGGCGATGCCGAACGTTGCCTGGGTGACGACGTAGGGACGCCTGAGGTCGGTGAAGGCGGTGTAGCACGCCCGGCTGGCGTTGGTGGTCATCGTGGGGCACGAGTCGGAGATGTCCGGTCCGCCCCCGCCGAACGTGAGCCGCAGGTTCACCTGGAAGTTGGTGTACGCGCCCGGGTTGATGAAGGCGACGCTGCGGACCTGCGTGCGGGCGGAGTTGAACTCCAGGCAGACCTGATAGGCGGTGCCGTTGTGAACGCGAGTTTCGCTGCAGGTTCTGTTCGCCGCCGGCGGGTACTCGTGCCAGATCCCGGCCTGTGCGGGTAGCGGGGGCACGGCGACGACGGCGAGCACCGTCCCCGTCAGGACCGCGAGTAACGCGGTGAAGATCCTTCGCATGGGTTCGCTTTCTTTGCAGGGGTTCGTCGCGGCCGCGGGACCGCGACCCGGTACAGCCGCTCATCGATCGCCACCGTCAGCAGCACGGTCGCCGCCTTGATCGTCCCGGGCTGCACGGTGTCGAGGGTGGGCAACGAGCCGCCCCGCAGGACCGTGAGAAACGCCGTCGCGGCCGTTCCGTGCAACAGGGCGTGTCTCACCCGCTGCCTTCCGCCCGAGCGAAGAAGCGCCGGGCCCGCTGCCGCTCCGCTCCCGATGAGGGACTGTCCACGAGGATCTGCACAGCACCACCTCCGTGATGGCGTTCATTTGTGCGCGATAACGGTCCTGACCGTAACCTCGCGAGCGTCGCCCGTCAACGGATCGAGCCAAGGAGAAGACACCGTCCGGGCGGGCGCTCGAGCCGCGAAAACGTGACCGATATCGACGGCGTGTGCGTCATCATCCCGTCGCCGGCTCCGCCCGCCGGGCCATCACGGACATTTCTGCCGCCAAACAAGGGGCCGGCCTGCGCCGACGCAGTCGCGCGTGTCTCAGGGCAGCAGTCCTACCGTCACCCGTTCGGCGCGACCGGCGGAGCAGCACTGTGTTCCATCCCACAGGCCCTCATGTTGCTTCGAATTCGAAGCGGGTCTAGAGTAACGAACAGATGCTTCGACTTCGAAGCAAACCCTCTCCGAAAGCGAGCTCCACCATGAAGGCAGTGCGTTTCCACCAGTACGGCAGCCCCGAAGTCCTGCGCCAGGAAGAAGTCGACCAGCCTGTCCCCGGCCCCGGACAGGTACGGATCCGGGTCGCCGCGACATCATTCAACGCGGTGGACGGCAACATCCGCGCAGGCTTCATGCAAGGCCCGATCCCGGTCACACTCCCGCACACCCCCGGCCTCGACGTCTCCGGCACGGTCGACGCCCTGGGGGAGGACGTGCAAGGCGTCGAGATCGGCGACGAGGTCATCGGCTTCCTGCCGATGACGGGAACCGGCGCCGCCGCAGAGTACATCCTCGCACCCGCCGACATCCTGGCACCGGCACCCAAAAGCATCCCGCTGCCCGACGCCGCCGCACTCCCAGTGGTAGGCCTCACAGCCTGGCAGGCCCTCTTCGACCACGCCCAGCTCACCAGCGGCCAGCGCATACTGATCAACGGCGCAGGCGGAGCAGTCGGCGGCTACGCCGTACAACTGGCCAAGCGAGCCGGCGCGCACGTGATCGCCACAGCCGGCCCGCGCAGCCGCCAGCAGGTCAAAACCTCCGGCGCCGACCAGATCATCGACCACACCACCACCGAGGTGAACACGGCGGTGAAAGAGCCGGTCGACGTCGTCCTCAACCTCGCCCCGATCGACCCGGAGCGGCTGGCAGCACTGCTCACCCTCATCCGGCCCGGGGGAGTGCTGGTCAACACCACCGTCTGGATGCCCGCGCCCTCCGACGACGAACACGGCGTACGGGGCATCGACCTGTTCGTCCGCAGCGACGCCGGCCAACTGGAGCAACTGGCGGCATTGATCGATTCCGGCGAACTACGTGTCGACGTCGCCCGCCACGTCCCGCTGGCCGAACTGCCGACGGTCCACGCCCAAGCCGCCGCAGGCGAACTGCACGGCAAGGTCGTCATCGTCGCACCCACCGCCTGACCACCGCCACAGAGGGGGGATGGCCACAGCGGGGGAGACGGGTCATCCAGCCCGGCTGCGGCCGCCGCGGCGTTTGGCAGAACGTGGCGGGGTGGCGCGCATGTGAGCACGGACGCGGTCCAGCACGCCACCGAGCGCGGCGAGGTCCTCATCGCTCATCGCCTCGAACAACAACCCCCGCACCTGAGCGACATGCCCCGGAAGCACCCGCGCGACCAGCTCCCGGCCGGCGTCCGTGACAGCCACCATCACGCTGCGCTCGTCCTCCGGCGACGGCGAGCGGGTGATCAAGCCACGTTTGTCCAACAGACCCGCCTGATAGGTCAGACCGCTGCGGCTGTACACGACACCGTCGGCCAGGTCCGTCATCCGCAGCCTGCCCCCCGGCGCGTCCACCAGCCGGGCCAGGATCTGAAACTGCACCCAGCTCAGATCACCGTCGGCCCGCAAGTGCTCCTCCACCGCGTACTGCAGAAGACTGCTGACCTCCATCAGGGCGAAGTAGGCGCCAAGCTGCTCACTGTTCAGGCCGGCCGTCGGATCGCTCACGCCCCTCACCCTACTGCTTCGAATTCGCACCGCCCGGGCCCGAAAGCACCGCGCGCCGCAGCCCGTCCCGTTGTCTCCGCCATCAACTCTCAGCCCTCCTGCTGCAGAGGTCCGGCGAAGACCACGATCTCGTCGATGTCGCCGGCGGCGGTGAAATGAACCATGTCGGTGCCCCTCAGCACCGCGGTGCCGTCGGCGGACTCGAAACGCCAGCCGAACCTGGCCCACTCATGAGGCGCGTCGACCACCGTCGTCCGCACCATGCGGCACCGGCCCGCCGGGTAGCTCTGCACCACCTCGGTGAGGAAGTCCTCCACGGCACCGCGTCCGACCCCCCGGCCGAGAGGGCCGTGAAACGACACATCGGGGGCGAGCGCCAGGCTGAGCAGCCGAGCCCGGCGATCCGGGTCGCCGGTGTTGGCCGCGGCGATGAAGGCGTCGATCGCGTCGGCGTGCACCCGACCCGCCGACGGGCGCGTCACCGTCCCCTCTCCGGTCAAACGCTGGTCTCCGGTCGTCATCATGCCTCCCCGCGTCGCGCGCCGATCCGCTGGAGAGCCTACTTGGGCTTGACGGACCGCGCTGGCCCGTGGCCAGCGGCGCGACCGTCTTGAGCCTCCCAGACCCTGCTGCACGACAAAGACCGCCGGCCGGCCAACGAGGGCGCGTCGCGCCTGCCAGTCCTGCTCATCCAGCTGGTGCTTCCGTCATGCGCAGAAGCCTCGGGTTCGGTTCGCGGGGGAGAGGCGCCGGATGAGTGCGTGCTCCTCGTCAAGTCCGTCGAGTCTTCAAGTCAGTCGAGGTCCGCTGCAGCGCAGGTCGTTGGCGAGCACCAGGAGCTGTCGCGAGCCGGACATCGCGCTGGGCGTCCAATCCTTGCAGGGGAGGCACAACAACGGTCTCGCCGAGTGCGGGCCTGGGCAAGGATGCGTTCGTCACTAACCGGACAGAACCCACATTCTGTCCGGTATCGCACTATTTCCGGCATTATGCAGTGTCGCCGGGGAGCGGCCCCGGCAAACCACATTCACAGCCGGTTGACGAATCGGGCGGCGGCTCGCTGGCTCATGCCGGTCTCGCCGCGTACCAGGAAGACGGCTTCCTGGATCTGGCCGAGGGCTTTGAGCTCGCGAGCCTGGTCGACAAGATCGATGCTCGGGTTCAGCCGGTTACGCGGCCGCTGGGTCAGGCGCACGGCGAGGATGGCGAGCCAGATGGCGGCTGCGGTGATGACGGCCGTGAGCGCGATGAGGCTCGGGGTCGTGATCTCCAGGGGGTACATGCGGTGCGTCTTCCCGGTGCGGGGTGCTTTAGTCGGCACATGTCTGTTTGCTCGATAATGAACATTATGTCAAGTAGACCGGAATCGGCCCCGGCAGGCCCGGTCCCCCTCCGCGAGGTTCTGACGGGAAGGTTGACCTTGTGTCGAATCACTGTCCTTGCACGGGATCGCCGATTTAGGGTGGAGCTCCTGCTATTCGCGCCGCGAGAGGAGCAGCACATGGGGATCGAGTCCGTCTTATGCCCGGTGTGTCAGGGGGTTCTGCCCGCTTCCGGTAAGGAGGCGTACACGAAGCTGCGGGGGCGGCTGATCGTGACGAACGGTTATTGCGGGGGCGGTTGCGCCGAGCGGGTGGCGCAGGAGCGGACGCGGGAAATGGCGCGTCCGAGGCCGGTGGAGCCGGCGCAGGAGCCTGTTCCGGTGGTTGAGGCGGCGCCGGCGATGCCGCCGATGGTGGCTGCGGGGCGGCCGCATGGGGCGTCGTTGCGGGTGGTTCGTTAACGGGTTCCGTCGGCGGGTGCCTGACGGGTTTTTGTTGTTGCGCGGGCCGGCGCCGGGGTCACTGGTGTGCCCGTGGTCACGGGTCGAGGCGTTCGGCCAGGGTGCGGACGTGCGGGGGTCCGTTGTGGGGTGCTTCTCCCCCGCTGTCGTCTCGCTGATCAGGTGGTGTAGGGCCGGACGTGGGTGACGGCGGTCACGGGTAGCGGGCCGTACAGGTGGGGGTAGCCGTTCTCGGTGCGGATGTCGAGCCCGGTGGGGTCGATGTCGAGGACGAGCAGGGGCTCGGTGACGTGGGTGTAGTAGCGGTCGTGGACCTGGCGGAGCTGGTCGAGGTCGTGGCTGCAGTGGATGAAGCCCTCTTTGTCGAGGGTGCGGCCGAGGGTGGAGATGCGGTACTCCCCCGTGTCGGTGGCGTGGTGCCAGTCGGTGGCCAGGGCGAGGTGGTGGATGGTCATGGGGTCCACTCGGTCTCGAGGATGGCGTAGATGGTCTCGCTGGTCCATTCGCCTTTGACGTGCTCGTTGTCGACGAGGGTGGCTTCGTGGCGCATGCCGAGTTTGGCGAGGACGCGGGCGGAGGCGGTGTTGCGGGCGTCGAGGCGGCCGGTGATGCGGTGCAGGCGCAGGCCGGTGAAGCCGAGGGTGAGCATGGCGCGGGCGGCTTCTGTGGCGTAGCCGTGGCCGTGGTGGTCGGGGTGGAGGATGTAGCCGATCTCGCCTTGGCGGTGGGTGTCGCTGGTCCAGACGAGCAGGGCGGAGCCGATGAGTTCGCCGGTGTGGGTGAGGGTGACGGCGAGGTCGAGGGCGTCGCCTTCGGCGTGGATGGCGGTGCGGGTGGCTTTCTTGGCGAGGGCTTCGCGGCTGGTGTCGCGGTCGCGGGGTTCCCAGTAGAGGTAGCGGGCGACGTCGGGGCGGGATTCGTAGGCGTGGACGGCGTCGAGGTCGTCGGTGGTGAAGGGGCGCAGGGTGAGGCGGGCGGTGGTGATGGGGTAGGTGGGTTGGAGCACGGGGGCAGTGTAGGGATTGGTCAGCGGGGTGGCAAAAGGGTTTCGAGTGCGTGGGTGAGCAGGGTGCGGGCGTGTTCGGCGGGGCGTTGTTCGACGACGAGTTCGAGCCAGAGGGTGGACAGGGTGGTGTAGAGGAGGCGGGCTCGGGGGTCGGTTTCCGGCAGGTGGAGGGCTTGGGCGATGAGGCGGGTGCAGCCGTCGGTCCAGCGGCGGGCGATGTGTTGCAGGACGGGGTCGCGGCCGGCGTGGACGTACAGCTCCCATAGGCCGAGCTGGCGGGTGCGGTCGGTGTCGGTGGTGAGGGCGTGGGGCAGGCCGGTGAGGCCGTGGTGGGTGATCAGGGTGGCGGTGGTGGTGAGTTCGGTCTCGACGAGCTGGGCGAAGGCTTCGGCGAGGAGTTGGTCGCGGGAGGTGAAGTAGTAGGTGGTGGCGGCGAGTGGGAGGTGGGCGCGTTGGGCGACGGCGCGGTGGGTGACGGCGGCGAAGCCGCCTTCGGCGAGGAGGTCGACGGCGGTGTTGAGCAGGGTGGCGCGGCGTCGGCGGGAGCGGGCCTGGGTGGCGGGGTTGGGGGTTGTCATGGGGTGCGTTTTCAGGGGGTGCGGGCGGCGAGGTTGAGGACGATGACGCCGGCGATGATGAGGAGGATGCCGCCGATCTTGTACGGGGTGAGGGTCTCCCCCATGAAGGCGGCGCCGATGAGGGCGATGGCGGCGGTGCCGGCGCCGGACCAGACGGCGTAGGCGGTGCCCATGTCGAGTTGGAGTTTGAGTGCTTGGGCGAGGAGGGTGAAGGAGGTGATGTAGCCGGCGGCGACGGCGATGGTCCAGCCGATGTGGGTGAGGCCGTTGCTGAGTTTGAGTGCGCTGGTGGCGAGGATTTCTGAGGCGATGGCGAGGGCGAGCAGGAGCCAGGCCATGGTGTTCCTTTTGGGGGTGAACTGGTACGGGTGTCCCAGTTTATCGTGGGGCTCCGCTCCCCCGGGTGTGGCGGAACTGCTTGAAAACGCAGTCGAATACGTGTTCCACTGGAAGGTGTGGGTTGGGACGCGCTTCCGTTGGTGGACGCCGCCGATGAGCGACCGCTGATCGAGCGGCGCGCGGTGCTGCGCGACGGCTTCTACGAGACGCAGGCCCGGACGGTGATCGAGCGGGTGCCGCCGGTGGCGGGCATCGCGCAGCAGTGGGCGGTCTCCCCCTATCGGGGTTGTGCGCACGCGTGCCGGGGTTGCGGGGCGCGGTCGGGTCATCGGCGGCTGGGGCTGGACGCGGGGCGTGATTTCGACACCCGGATCGTGGTGAAGCCGAACGCGGTGGCGCGGTTGCGCGCGGATCTGGCGCGCTGGGGCGGTGAGGAGCTGGCGGTGGGCGTCAGCGGTGACTGCTACCAGGAGGCGGAGGCGACCTACCGGCTGATGCCGGGGGTGATCGGGGCGCTGGCGGAGGCGGGGGTGCCGTTCACCGTCTACACGAAGGCGGCGCTGGTGTTGCGGGACGCGGCGTTGCTGGCGGAGGCGGGGGCGCGGGTGGCGGTGTCGATCGCGTTCGTCGACGAGCGGATCCGGCGGGCGGTGGAGCCGGGGGCGCCGACGGCGCAGGCGCGGCTGGAGCTGGTGTCGGCGCTGGCGGAGGCCGGGGTGGAGTGCCGGGTGCTGATGGCGCCGGTGTTGCCGTTGCTGAGTGACGCGGCCGATCAGCTGGGGGCGACGGTGCGGCGGATCGCGGGTGCGGGGGCGCGGGCGGTGGAGCCGGTGGTGTTGCGGCTGCCGGCGGGGACGCGGGCGTGGTATCTGGAGTGGCTGGGTGCGGCGCATCCGCATCTGGTGGCGCGTTACGAGGAGCTGTACGACCGGGCGGGGCTGCCGTCGCCGGACTACGAGCGGCGCATCATGGGGCAGATCGCGCAGTTGTGCCAGGTGTACGGGATGGCGTTCGGGCCGGGTGAGGCGCGGGTGCGGGAGCCGCGGGTGGCGCAGCTCTCGCTCGTCTGAGCGCGCCTGTCCCCCTTGCGGGGAAAATCGGGTCGATCGGGCCGGGTGGGCGCTGTTAGCGTTCCGGCGCATGAACGAGACCAGCATGGGCGGCGGCGCCGGAGTGGACGTCGAGGCGTTCGTGGCCGACGGGTTCGTCAAGGTGGAGTCGGTCGTGCCGGGTGAGGTGGCCGACGCGGCGCGGGCGCTGTTGTGGCAGCGGATCGGTTTGTCGCCGGACGATCCGTCGGGGTGGACGCAGCCGGTGGTGTGGACGGCGGACATGACGGGTGAGGGGCCGTTCGGGCAGATCGTGCGCAGCGCGCGGCTGGCGTCGGCGCTGGACGCGGTGGCGGGCGCTCGGCAGTGTGGGCAATATCCCGGTGCGGTTCCCGCGGGTGCCGCCGGCGGAGGATCGGGGCTGGCACATCGACGCGAACACGCCGCGCGCGGACGGCACGTACGGGGTGAGCGGCCGGCCGCACACGTTGCTGCTGCTGGTGCTGCTGTCGCGGGTGGGGCCGCAGGACGCGCCGACGCGGATCCGGGTGGGCTCGCAGAGGGACATGGCGGCGCTGCTGGACGAGCGGGTGCAGGACGTGATGGAGATCGGGGCGGCGTTCGAGGAGGTGGGCCGGGACCGGCCGGTGGCGCCGGCGACCGGTTCTCCGGGTGATGTGTTTCTGGTGCATCCGTTCACGGTGCACGCGGCGCAGGAGCATCTGGGGGCCGAGCCGCGGTTCATGGCGCAGGTGCCGGTGTTCCTGTCGCGTCCGCTGGAGCCGGGTGCGGGCTCGCCGCTGGCGCGGGCGGCCGGTTACTGACCTTCGCAGGCCGCGGCGATGGCTGCGGGGTCCCAGTAGAAGGGGCGGCATTCGAGCATGCGGCCGTCCCTGACGGTGATGAGTTGCACGATCAGGGTGTCGACGTCCCGTCCGGTGGCGCGGGCGCGGAAGCGCACCCGGTTGCGTACGACGACGGTGTGCTCGTCGCCCCAGTGCTCCTGTTCCAGGAACTCCATCGATTCCCAGGTCTCGCTGAAGCGGGCCAGGAACCGTTCCATGCCGTCGTGGCCGCGCCAGGTGCCGGTGAAGGGGAGCCCGGGTGCCTGGTGCAGGGTCACTTCCGGGTCGAGGTGGGCGGCGACCTGGTCGTAGCTCGCCTTGCCGGGTCCGCCTGCGGCGACGTACGCGGCTTCGGCGGCGTAGAACTTCTGCATCACCGTCCAGGCGTCGGCCGCCGGTGCGTCGAGGTGATCGGTGGTGGTGCTCATGGCGCCAGCATCGCCGCTCGGGGCGGTTGCGCGCTGGCGGGGATCAGACGTGCAACCCCTCAGCGGGTGGTGGTGGTGAGCAGGAAGGAGGCGGCGCCGAGCGCGGCCGCGGCGAGGATCACCGTGGCCAGGGCGGCCAGGATGAGCAGGCGCCGCGGCAGGCTGGGCCTGGGCGGCGGGCGGCGCTCCCCCGTGTCCATGTGACCGACGGTAACAAGGGGGTTGAGCTGGGCGGGCGCCGGGTCAGGTGGGGGCGGGCGTGGTGCGGGTGGCGAGGTGGTCGAGCGAGATGCCGAGGACGTCGGCCAGCGCGGCGATGGTGAAGAACGCGGGTGTGGCGATCCGGCCGGTCTCGATCTTGCGGAGGGTTTCGGCGGACATGCCGGCGGCGGCGGCGACCTCGACGATGCTGCGCTCGCCGCGGGCCTGGCGGAGCATCGTGCCGAGGTGCTCGCCGCGGAGCCGTTCTTCGGGAGTCAGCGGTGGTCGCACCATGAGGCTCACTCTATACCGTTACCGGTATTGTTATCGTTCGCTCACCTGGGTAATAACCGGTGATCGAGTGACGCGGCAAGCCGGTGGCCGTGCTCGCAGGGTCGCGGGCGGCGCTGTCCGGCGTGGCGGGACGGCTGCGACGGGTGTCGCGCCGGCCGGCGTGTCACCGCCGTGGTGACTGCCGTGGTGACCGCCGCGGTGACCGTGCGGTCCGTGTCCGGGCGGGGCCGCGCGCAGGTCAGGCGGGCCGCTCGTGGTAATAAGCGCGGCGCCGGGCGCGCGGGCGCTCTTGTCCGCAGGTCCTGGGCCTGCGGGAGCGTACGCGGGCCGCGTGGTCCTCGCGCGTCGGCGCGGGTTCCTCGCCCGGGCCGTCCCGGGGGGCGATGCCGGTCCCGGCGAGCGCCGGGACGCGTCGTTTCCCGTGTTCTCGTCTCCCGTGTTCGCCCCTCGGGGCGGATGCTGCTGGTCGTCACCGTTGTCATGGCGCCTCACAGTGGCGGAGCCGGCGTTCGCCTCGTGCGCCGCCGCCCGCCGTCGTCCCCAGGTTATGTCCGGCCCCTTATCCGGGGCAGTTCCTGCCGAAACCCAGAGCAAGTTTTTGCCTGCCGATGGGGCGGGCCTGGCGTGAGCGGGTGAGGGCGCGGCGCCGGGGCGCGCGTGAGCAGGGGAACCTCACGCGCACCCCGGCGCGGCCAGCTCGAACCAGACGACCTTGCCGCGCCGTGAGGGGGTGCTCCCCCACGCGTCGGCCAGCGCCTGCACCAGCTCCAGGCCGCGGGAGCCTTCGTCCTGCTCGCCGGCCCGGCGGGGGCGGGGCGGGCGGGGGTCGGTGTCGGCGACCTCGCAGCGCAGCCGGCCGTCGCGTGCCCACATGCTGAGCACGACGGGGCCGTGCGCGTGCCGGACCGCGTTCGTGACGAGTTCGCTGACCAGGAGTTCGGCGGCCTCTCCTGTCTCGCGGGGCGGGTCCCACTCGGCGAGCAGGCCGCGTGCCGCGCGGCGGGCGCGCGGCACCGAGGAGGGCGTGGCGGGCAGCGTCCACGACGCCGCGACCATGGACGTGGGCAGGCAGGCGGGCATGTACGCGGGCATGAGTTGCGGCAGGAGGGCGGGCAGGGCGGCCGGCATGGCCGTGCAGGCGGGACTCATGCCGATCGCCCGCCGGGTCGGGCCGCCGGGGTGCGGGCGGCGCCGGAGCGGGCCGCTCCGTTGCGTGGCAGGTCCCCTCCCCGCTCGGGCCGGCGGGTGGTGCCGGGCGGCGGGTTCGGAGGCTGGTGCTGGCACATGTCGGATCCCCCATCCTTGGTGCGTCCCGTCTCCGGGGTTCTCCTTCACCATGCCCTCACACCCCGCCCCACCAAGAGGTGAGAAATCCCTATATGAGTACCTACGTACGGCCGGGCCCGCGTCCGGCAAAGGAGTTGACCCTCACCCGTCGTGAGGGTCCATGGTGGGAGGCATGAGTCTGTCGGTCGGTCAGGTCGCCCGCCTCGCCGGCGTCACCGTACGCACCCTGCACCACTACGACGAGATCGGCCTGCTGGCCCCCACCGAGCGCACCCGCGCCGGCTACCGCCGCTACACCGACGCCGATCTCGCCCGCCTGCAGCAGATCCTCCTCTACCGGGAGCTCGGCTTCCCCCTGGAGGAGATCGCCGTCATCCTCGACGAGCCCCAGGCCGACGAGCTGACCCATCTGCGCCGCCAGCACGAGCTGCTCACCGCCCGCGCCCGCCATCTCGGCGACGTGATCGCCGCCGTCGAACGCGCCATCCACGCCCACACCAGCGGCATCACCCTGACCCCCGCCGAGCGCTTCGAGGTGTTCGGCGACTTCCGGCCCGAGGAGCACGAGGCGGAGGCCGCCGCCCGCTGGGGCGCGGACCCCCGCTACGCCGAGAGCCGCCGCCGGGTGGCCTCCTACAGCAGGGCCGACTGGCTGGAGCTGAAGGCCGAGGCGTCGGCGATCACCGGCGCGCTCGCCGAGGCGTGCAAGGCGGGGCTGCCGGCCGGCGGCGAGCACGCGATGGACCTGGCCGAACGTCACCGCGGCCATGTGCATCGCTGGTTCTACGACTGCGGCCACGACCTGCACCGCCGCCTCGGCGACCTGTACGTCACCGATGTCCGCTTCACCGCGTTCTTCGACGCGGTCCTGCCGGGCCTGGCCGGTTACGTGCGGGAGGCCATCCACGCCAACGCGGCCCGCCACCCCTGATACATGCCCTTGCGGGCATATAACCGCGCGGGTATATTGGCTGGCATGCCCTTCGACGTCCTCGCCGAGCCCGCCCGCCGGCGCATCCTCGACCTGCTCCTCGAACGCCCCCGCAACGTCACCGAGCTCACCGACAGCCTCGGCCTCACCCAGCCCGGCACCAGCAAGCACCTGCGCGCCCTGCGCCGCGCCGGCCTGGTCACCGTCCGCAAGGACGCCCAGCGCCGCTTCTACGAGCTCACCCCCGCTCCCCTGGCCGAGATCGACGCCTGGCTCACCCCCTACCGCCGGCTCTGGACCCGCAGCCTCGACCGGCTGGAGGCCCATCTGGACGCCATGCCGGACGAGCCCGGGGAGGACGTGCGATGAACGAGGACCTCACCCTCCACCCCGACGGCCGCACCTGTCTGCGCATGCGCCGCCGCCTGCCCCACCCGCCGCAGAAGGTCTGGCGCGCCCTCACCGAGCCGGACCACCTGGCCGCCTGGTTCCCCGCGGAGGTCACCATCGACGGCGAGCGGATCGGCTACGGCTTCGGACCCGACGGCCGCGTCACCCACCGCGAGCCGCCCCGCCTGTTCGCCCACACCTGGGGCGAGGACCATCTGCGCTGGGAGCTGGAGCCCGACGAGGACGGCGGCACCCTGCTCACGCTCACCCACACCTTCTCCGACCGGTACGGCGCCGCCAGCTTCGCCGCCGGCTGGCACACCTGCCTCATGGCCATGCTCGCCCACCTGGACGGCCGCTCCCCCGCCGCCGGCCCGCCCGAAATGGGGCGGCTGCACGAGGACTACGTCCACATCCTCGGCCTCGACGGCGCGACCTGCGACGGCGGCACCGTACGCGTGGAACGCCAGCTCGTCCGCCCGGCCGATCACGTCTGGCGGCGTCTGGGCGGCGACCGCGCCGCCGTCGGCGGGCCGCCGCCGGCCCCGTTCACCGTGCCCGCCGTCCCGGCCGGCCCCGTGACCCGCGCCGAGCCCGGCAAGCTCCTGGAGTACGGGACGCCGGGCGGCGGCGTCCGCTGGGAGCTGGGCGAGGGCACCGGCCACGGCGCCCGTCTCGTCCTCACCTGCGCCGGAGACCCGGCCGCGCTGCCCGCCTGGCGTTCCCGCGCGGCGGAACTCGCCGCGGAGCTCGCCGAAGAAGACTGAGAAGCCTCAGGCGGTCAGGCCCAGCGCCGCCGCCGTCAGCGCCCGCGCCCGCCCCGACTCCGTCAGCACCTGCGTGGAGTCCGACAGCTGGTCGACGCATCCGGCCGCCGGCAGCGCCCGGATCGCCGGGTCCGACACCGACGCCATCAGCGCCTCGGCGAACCGGTCGCCGCCGATGACCCGGAATGGCCGGTCGTGGAAGCCGCGCACGCCCTCGTCCAGCCGTTCGGCCAGCGCCAGCCGGTTCTGCAGGGCCGCCAGGCGGGTGTAGGCGCCCGACAGCAGTTCCTCCCGTTCCCGCCACGACCGCGCGGACACCGCCGCTCCCAGGCACTCCCCCAGTTCCGCCGATCCGGGCAGGCGGGCCAGGGCGCTGCCGAGCCATTTGGCGTAGGGCGGGTAGCGGCGGCGCAGCAGCAGCGCCAGCCGCATCACCTCCCGGGCCAGCCGCGCCCCCACGACCGCCGACCCGAGTTCGTCGCCGACCTCCCCGCAGCGGCCGGGGAACGGCTCCTCCTGGGCGATGCGCCGCCACTGGCAGGCCAGCACGTACCGCCACACGTCCTCGGGATACCAGCGCAGCGCGGCCCGCGCCGCCTCCAGCGCTCCGAGGCCGTCGTGGAAGACCTCGCCGCGGGTCACCTCCGCCAGCCGCTGCCACGGCACCGACAGCCAGTCGAGCAGCGACATGCCCGCCCGCGGGTCGAACCCCAGGTGTTCGCGCAGCCACGCGCCCGGCTCGCACACCCGTACGCCGGGCCGGGTCCGGCCGTGATAGGGGAACACGGTCGGCAGTCCGTGGAAACGTTCCGGCAGCCCCGCCAGCACCCGCGCCTCCACCTCGGCCACCTGCTCGCCCGGCACGAACAGCAGCACCCGCGGCCCCCAGTCGTGGTCGGCCGAGCGGGCGGTGTCGAACGCCAGCACCTCAGACCCCGGCCCCACCAGCGCGGCGCTGTGCGCGGTCCGCGGCACCAGCGGCGCCACCACCTCATGGTAGAAAGCCCGCGACAACTCAATACCCGGCATGAAATCGGACATCACGCCGTCAACTCTGCACCAGCACCGCCCGAACCTCACCCGATTTTCGCCCCGCCCGCCGGCCCGCCCGCCGGGGCGGCGGGTCAGGCGGTGACGGAGGAGGTCATCACCTGGCGGCGCCGGTAGCCGATGCGCTCGTAGACGCGGATCGCCGCCGGGTTGTCGTCGTCCACCATCAGCGCGGCCCGCCCGTAGGTGTCGATGAGCCGTCCCGACACCCACCGGCACACCCGTTCGGCCAGGCCGCGCCCGCGGTAGGGGGCGCGGGTCGCGACGCCGGCCAGCAGCCCGACGTCCGGGGCCGACCAGGCGTCGGCGGCGACCGCGGCGATCAGGTCGCCGTCGCGCAGCCCCGCCCACCGGCGCACCCCGGCGCCGCCGGGCACGGCGTAGGCGTCGGGGGCGTCGGCCGCGAGCAGCGCGGTGATCTCCGCCTCGGCGCCGTCCAGCCACCCCACCCCGTCCTCGCCGTCCTCCCCGATGTCGCCGGTGTCGCCGGTGTCGTCGTGAAGCTCGGTGAGGCTCATCCAGGAGAAGCACGGCCCCGCCCGCAGCCCGTCCACCGCGCCGGCGACCTGCCGGATCAGCTCGGCCTCGCCGAGCGGCCGGTACGACGGCCCCAGCTCGGCCAGGGCGTGCCGCACCAGCGGCGCGGCGTCGCGCGGCGGGCCCTGCACCACCAGCCGGTCCCAGCGTGAGATGCCGGGGCAGCCGGCGACGACCGCGCCGCCCGCCGCCCATGCCCGCGCGCCGGGCCGCAGGCCCTGGGCCGCCCACATGACCAGGTCGTCGTCCCCGCACGCCGACCGTACGTCAGCGGGGGTGCGCAGCTCCCGCGTCACCATTGCGGGCAGGTCACAGGATGGCGCCCGGCCGGTAGGCGGCCGCCTCCGGATGCGCGGCCACGATCTCGGCCACCCGCTGGGCGACGGCCTCCACCTGGTCGGCCGCCGCGCCGGTGAACGACACCCGGTCGGCCAGCAGCCCGTCCAGCCGCTCCCGGTCCAGCGGGAAACGCTCGTCGCCGGCCAGCAGGTCCAGCAGCTCGTTGGCCGCGCCGCGCGAGCGCATCGCCAGCGCCGCCGCGACCGCGTGCTCCTTGATCAGCTCGTGGGCCTGCTCGCGGCCCATCCCGGCCCGCACGGCCGCCATCAGCATCTTCGTGGTGGCCAGGAACGGCAGGTAGCGGTCCAGCTCGGCGGCGATCACGGCGGGGAACGCGCCGAACTCGTCCAGCACCGTCAGCATCGTCTCCATCAGCCCGTCGAAGGCGAAGAACGCGTCCGGCAGCGCCACCCGCCGCACCACCGAGCACGACACGTCGCCCTCGTTCCACTGGTCGCCCGCCAGCTCGGCGGTCATGGAGGCGTAGCCGCGCAGCACGACCGCCAGGCCGTTGACCCGTTCGCAGGAGCGGGTGTTCATCTTGTGCGGCATGGCCGAGGAGCCGACCTGGCCTTCGGCGAACCCCTCGGTGACGAGCTCGTGGCCGGCCATCAGCCGGATCGTCCTGGCCAGCGACGACGGCGCCGCCGCGGCCTGCACCAGCGCGGTCAGCACCTCGAAGTCCAGCGAGCGCGGGTAGACCTGCCCGACGCTGGTGAAGGCGCCGGCGAACCCCAGGTGCTCGGCCACCCGGCCCTCCAGGGCGGCGAGCTTGGCCCGGTCGCCGCCGAGCAGGTCCAGCATGTCCTGGGCGGTGCCGACGGGGCCCTTGATGCCGCGCAGCGGGTAGCGGGTGATGAGCTCCTCCAGCCGCCGGTAGGCGACCAGCAGCTCGTCGGCCGCCGTCGCGAACCGCTTGCCGAGCGTGGTGGCCTGCGCGGCCACGTTGTGCGAGCGGCCGGCCATCACCGTGGCCTCGTGCTCCTTCGCCAGCGTCGCCAGCCGCGCCAGCAGCGCCACCATGCGGTCGCGGGCCAGCAGCAGGCTGTCGCGGATCTGCAGCTGCTCGACGTTCTCGGTCAGGTCGCGCGAGGTCATGCCCTTGTGCACCTGCTCGTGCCCGGCCAGCGCGTTGAACTCCTCGATGCGCGCCTTGACGTCGTGGCGCGTCACCCGCTCACGCGCCGCGATGGACTCCAGGTCGACCTGCTCGACGACCTTCTCGTAGTCGGCGACCGCGCCGTCGGGGACCGCGACGCCCAGCTCCGCCTGCGCCCGCAGCACCGCCAGCCACAGCCGCCGCTCGGCGACGATCTTGTACTCGGGCGACCACAGGCGGGTCAGCTCCGGCGAGGCGTAGCGGGCGGCCAGGACGTTCGGGATGCGCGGCTTGGAAGTCACGTTCGACAAGTGTAGGCATCGTCCCCGGCCACGTCGCACGCCCGGGGGCGCGGAAAGGCCCGGCCGCCGTCGCCGGCGACCGGGCCCCGTACGCGCCGCGCGCCGTCAGGACGGCGTCGGCTCCAGCACCTTCTCCTCCTTCACCGGCGCCGCCGGGCCGCGCCGCAGCCGCTCCTTGGCCCGCTCGACCATCGTGTAGAGGGTCGGCACCAGCACCAGCGTGAGCAGCGTCGAGGAGATCAGCCCGCCGATGACCACGATCGCCAGCGGCTGCGAGATGAACCCGCCCGACCCCGTCACGCCCAGCGCCATCGGCGTCAGCGCGCAGATGGTCGCCACGGCCGTCATCAGGATCGGCCGCAGCCGCCGCCGGCCGCCCTCGATGACCGCCTCGACCACGCCCATGCCCTGCTCGCGGTACTGGTTGATGAGGTCGATGAGCACGATCGCGTTCGTCACGACGATGCCGATGAGCATCAGCATGCCGATCAGCGCGGGCACGCCCATGGGGGTGCCGGTCGCGACCAGCAGCCCGATGGCGCCGGTCGCCGCGAACGGGACCGACACCAGCAGGATCAGCGGCTGCACGAAGCTGCGGAACGTCGCCACCATGATGAGGAACACGATCGCGATGGCCGCCAGCATCGCCATGCCGAGGTCGGCGAAGGCGTCCTCCTGGTCCGCCGACGCGCCGCCCAGCGTGTAGGAGGCCGACGCCGGCAGCTGCAGCCCGTCCAGCTTGTCGCGCAGCTCCTGCGTCACCGCGCCCAGGTCGCCCGCGTCCACGGCCTTGGCCGTCACCGTCGCCGAACGCTCACCGTCGATGCGGGTCACCTGCGTGGGGCCGGCGACCTCCTTGACCTGCGCCACCGACGACAGCCGCACCAGGCCCGAGGCCGTCATCAGCGGCAGGTCCCGTACCTCCTTGACGTCCTGCGGCGCCTCGGCGCCGCGCAGCACCAGGTCGCTGTTGCGGCCGTCGAGCGTCACCTGGCCGAGCGGCGCGCCGCGGAACGCCTGCGCCACGCTCTGCCCGATCTGCGCCTCCGACAGCCCGCGCGCCGCCGCCTTCTGCCGGTCGACGACGACCTCGATGCGCGGCGCGGACGCCTCCATGTTCGACGAGACGTCCCGCAGCCCCTTGACCTCGCCCATCGCCTTGGCGACCTGCTCGGACGCGGCCTGCAGCGTGTCGAGGTCGGGGCCGCGGACGATGACGCTGATGCCGTCGGCGTTGAAACCGCCGCCGCCGCCGGCCGCGCCGACCGTCACCTCGCCGACGTCGGTCAGCTTGCCGATCTTCTCGCGCAGCCGCTGCTCCACCGCCGGGGTGTCGGCCCCGTCGACGAGCGTCACCGAGTACGACGCCCGGTCCGAGCCGCCGCCCCCGCCGAACGCGGCCGCCATCGCGTTGCCGCCACCCACGTTCGCCTGGTACGACTCGACCTGCTTGTCGTCGGCGAGCACCTGCTCGACCTTCTTGGCCGCCTTGTCGGTGGTCTCCAGGTCGGTGCCGACCGGCATCCGCTGCGACAGCGAGATCGTGTTCTGCCCGGAGGAGTCCAGGAAGTTCGTCTGCAGGGCGCCCGCGACGCCCATCGTCGCGACGAACACCGCCACGCCGATGAGCACCGTCGTCAGCTTGAACCGGGTCGCGAACCGCAGCACCGGCAGGTAGGCGCGCTGCAGCGGCGAGCGCAGCTCCTTGGCCTCGGCCTCCTCACGCAGCTTGCGCGCCTGCTCGGGCGTGAGCTGCGGCGCCTTCAGGAACCAGTACGCCAGCACCGGCACCACCGTCAGCGACACCACCAGCGACGCCAGCAGCGCCACCGTCACGGTGATCGCGAACGGGCTGAACAGCTCGCCCACCATGCCGCCGACGACCGCGATCGGCACGAACACCGCGACCGTGGTCAGCGTCGAGGCGGTCACCGCGCCCGACACCTCGCGCACGGCCGTCAGGATCGCCTGCAGCTTGGCTTCGCCGTAGCCGAGATGCCGCTTGATGTTCTCCAGGACCACGATCGAGTCGTCCACGACCCGGCCCACCGCGATCGTCAGCGCGCCGAGCGTCAGCATGTTGAGCGAGTAGCCGCCCGCCCACAGCACGATCAGCGCGATCACCACCGACAGCGGGATCGACACCGCCGTCACCAGCGTCGAGCGCACCGACAGCAGGAACACGAGGATGACCAGCACCGCGAACACCAGGCCCAGCAGGCCCTCGGTGGTCAGGCTCTCGATGGACTGCTCCACGTAGGGGGCCTGGTCGAACACCACCGACACCGCCGTGTCCGAGCCGTCGCCCAGCGCCTTGGTCAGGTCGGGCAGCAGGTCGCGGATCTCGTGGGAGATCGACACCGCGTTGCCGTCGGGCGTCATCGTCACCGACACGCCGAGGCTGGAGCGGCCGTCGGTGCGGGTGATCGTGGTCGCCGCCGCGAGGCCCTGCTTGATGGTGGCCACGTCGCCGAGCTTGACCGGCCGCGGCGACCGGGCCTGCGCCTGGGCTTGGGCCTGGGACGTGGGGGTGCGGGCCTGCTGCTGCTGGCCCTGCTGCTGGCCCTGCTGGGGCTGGGCCGGCGTCAGGTACAGGTTCTTCAGCTTCTCCAGGGAGTCGACCCGGGTGCCGACCTGGACCGTGAGCGCCCTGCCGTCCTCGATGAGGGTGCCCGCCGGGATCGGCGTGCCGTTGGCCCGCAGCGCCTCGGGGATCTGCGCGGGCGACACCCCGGCCAGCGCCATCTTCCCGGCGTCCGGCTCGATGGTCACCACCTCGTCGCGGACGCCGGTGACGGTCGCCTCGCGCACGCCCTCCACGCCCTGCAACGCCGGCACCACGATCCGGCTGAGCTTGTCGGCCATCGCCTGCTGGTCGCCGCCGTCGCCGACCGCCAGCACCAGCACCGGGATGTCGTCCGTGCTGCCGGCCGCGACCTGCGGCTCGACGCCGTCCGGCAGCGTCACCCGGTTCAGCGCCTGCTGCATCTTGTTCAGCGACGCCTCGACGTCGGTGCCGTACTCGAAAGCCACCTGGATCTGCGCCACGCCCTCCCGCGAGGTGGACGTCAGCTCCTCCATGCCGTCGAGCCCCTGGAAGGAGTCCTCGATCGGCTTGGTGACCTGCTCCTCCACGATGTCCGGCGACGCGCCCGGGTACGGGGCGATCACGAACGCGCCGGGGAACGACAACGACGGCAGCAACTGCTGCTTCAGCTGCGGGATCGTGAACGCGCCGAACGCGCTGAGCACGACCGCGATCAGGATCACAAGAGTGCGGTTGACCAGGCTCAACCTGGCGAAAGCGGTCATAAGCCCCCTCCAAGAGTTCGGCTTAGACTAACACTTCGCATCACGCGAATATTTAGACACATCAAACCTTCCTGATAACCTTCTCAGGAAGCGAGAGGTGAAAGTGAACGACGAACGCGAAGACCTGATCCGCAGGATCGCCGAGACGCAACGCAACCTGGGGCGCGTCTTCGCCCAGCATCAATCCCCCCTGTTCACCTCCAACCTCACGATGCGCCAGCTCAAGGTCGTCATGCTCCTGTCCGTGCGCGGCGGCTCGGCCAGCGGCCAGGAGATCGCCGCCGGCCTCGGCGTCGGCCCCGGCACCGTGACCGGCATCGTCGACCGCCTCCTCGCCCAGGGCCTGGTCAGCCGGCACGAGGACCCCCACGACCGGCGCGTACGCCGGGTCGAGCTCACCGCCGCCGGCGCCGCCTTCCTCGAGGAGGTCAACAGCGTCGGCAGCCGGCAGATGCGCCGCATCATGGACCATCTCGACACCGAGACCCTGCGCGCGCTCGACGAGGTCACCCGGGCGATCTGGGCCGCCGCGGAGAAACTCGGCGACTCCTGACCCCCGCTCCTGACCCCGGCCCCCGACCCCGGCGGCCCCTACACGGGGGAGCCGCCGGCCAGGCGGGACAGGACGGCCGGCAGCTCGCCCTCGTAGGCCACCGTCAGCCGCCGCGTCGCCCGCGTCACCGCCACGTACAGGTCCCGTCCGCCCATCGGCGACTGCTCCAGGATGCCCGCCGGGTCCACCACCACGACCGCGTCGAACTCCAGCCCCTTGGCCTGCGTCACCGTCAGCACCGTGACCGGCGCGTCCAGGTCGGCCGCCGGGAACTCCCGCCCCACCCGCTCACGCAGCGCGTCGGAGGTCACCACCCCGACCCGGCCCTCCCCGATCGCCGCCCGCTCCTCGGCCACCAGCTCCTTCAGCCCCTCGACCGGGACGCGCACCGCGCGCGGCGCCGACTCCCCCGACCGCACCGACTCCGGCGGCTCCTGCGCCGGGTCGAAGGCGCGCAGCACGTCCGCCGCCACGTCCATGATCTCCACCGGCGTCCGGTAGTTGACCCGCAGATGCTCCATCCGCCACCGGCCCCGCAGATAGGGGTCCAGCACCTCGCCCCACGAGCGCGCCCCGGCGGCCGAGCCGGTCTGCGCGATGTCGCCCACCACGGTCAGCGACTTGGCCGGCACCCGCCGCATCACCATCCGCCACGCCATCGGCGACAGCTCCTGCGCCTCGTCCACGATGACGTGCCCGTAGGCCCAGCCCCGGTCGGCCGCCGCCCGGTCGGCCGTGGTCAGCTCCGCGCCCGGGTCGGCGTGCCGCCCGGCCAGCACGTCCGCCCGCGCGAAAATGCCCTCCTCGGCCACGCCCGTGGTCTGCAGCACCTCACTGGCGTACAGCAGCTCCTCGTCCTGCTCGGCCCGGCTGCGGCGGGAGGCCGCGCGCGCCGCCGAGTCGTCCTCGCCCAGCAGCTCGGCCGCCTCGTCCAGCAGCGGCACGTCCTCCACCGTCCACGGCGCGTCCGCCGGCCGCACCAGCGGCGCCCAGTCCAGGCCGGGCGGCATGACCGCTTCGAGCGCCCGCGGGTCCGACAGCAGACCGGCGATCAGCCGCTGCGGCGTCAGCTCCGGCCACAGGCCCTCGACGGCGCGGCGCACCGCCGGCTCGCCCCACAGCCGCTCCGAGGCCAGGTCCAGGTCCAGCTCGTCCAGGTCGCCCTCCAGGTCCAGCGGCTGGGCCAGCTCCTCCATCTCCGGGTCGCCGTTGGCGAGATCCTCGAGGTGCAGCGACTCCTCCAGCGCCCGCGCCTCAGCCCGGGCCAGCTCCTTCAGCAGCTCGCTCACGTACAGCTTGCGGGCCATGTTGTGCGGCAGCCGCACCGCCCGCGCCCGCTCGTGCAGCCGCACGCACGTCTCGTGCGGCACCCGCAGCGCCAGCCCGTCCAGCTCCACCACCAAGTCGCCCTCCGGCGGCCGGCGGCGCAGCTCCAGCACCGCGGCCACCACCCCGGCCATCCGCAGGTCGCCCTTGACCACCGCGGCGGCCGGCGCGTCGGCCGCCGTCGCCCGCACGCCCGGGAACATCTCCCCGGCCGTCGTCATCACCACCTGCGTCTCCCCCAGCGACGGCAGCACCTGGCCGATGTAGCGCAGGAACATCGCGTTCGGGCCGACCACCAGCACGCCGCGCCGCTCCAGGACGTCGCGGTGGGTGTAGAGCAGGTACGCCGCCCGGTGCAGCGCCGCGACCGTCTTGCCGGTGCCGGGTCCGCCCTGCACCACCAGCGCGCCCTGCAGGCCGGCCCGGATCACCCGGTCCTGCTCGGTCTGGATGGTGGCCACCACGTCGCCCATCCGGCCCGTACGGCCCCGCCGCAGCGCGGCCAGCAGCGCCGCCTCTCCCACCAGCGTGCGCCGGTCGCTCTCGCTCATCCGCTCCAGGTCGAACACCTCGTCGTCGATGGCGATGACGCGGCGGTCCTTCAGATGCAGGTGGCGGCGGCGCAGCAGGCCGCCGGGGTCGGTGGCCGTGGCCACGTAGAACGGCCGCGCCGCCGGCGCCCGCCAGTCGATCAGGACCGCCTCGTGCCGCTCGTCGCGCAGCCCGATCCTGCCGATGTAGGTGCTGCCGCCGGAGCGCTCGTCGATCCGGCCGAAGCACAGGCCCCGCTCGACCGCGTTGAGCTGCGCCAGCCTGCGCGCCTGCTCCGAGGCCAGAGCCTCACGCTCGACCATCGCCTGACGGCTGCCGCCGCCGCGGCCGTACACCTGGCGCAGCGTCGCCTGCGCGCGTTCCCTGGCGAGGTCGAGCAGTTCGTACAGCCACGACACGGTGCGCTGCTCGGTGTCAAGGGCTTCGACGAGACCATCTTGACGGTTAGCCATCGAGTGGTATACTCCTATCGGGAAGGCTGTGAAAGCTGGCGCTTGAATGCGAGTGTTCGAGCTTACTCCGCGCCGCCACGCCCGCGCAATCTCCGCGCCTCCCCCGCGCACGCCCCGCACCCGCCCGGGTGCTAGCTTGTGCGACCGTGTCGCACTATCTGCAGGAGCTGTTCTCCCTCCACGGCCGCCGCGCCCTCGTCACCGGCGGCAGCTCCGGCATCGGCTACGCCATCGCCGAGGCCCTCGGCCGCGCCGGAGCCGAGGTCGTCCTCGTCGCCCGCCGGCCCGCCGAGCTCGACCAGGCCGCCGGCCGCCTGCGCCGCCACGGCGTCACCACCACCTGCGTCAGCGCCGACCTCGCCGACCGTCGCGACGTCCAGCGCGTCTGCGACACCATGGACGACGCCGCCGGCGAGATCGACATCCTGGTCAACAACGCGGGCAACAACATCCGCAAACCGATGGCCGAGCTGACCGCCGACGACTACGAGCTGACCGTCGCCGTCAACCTCACCGCCCCCTACCTGCTCGGCCAGCACTTCGGCCCGCGCATGGCCGCCCGAGGCTGGGGCCGGATCATCAACATCGGCTCCCAGCAGTCCATCAGCGCCTTCGGCGACAGCGGCGCCTACGGAGCCGCCAAGGCCGGCCTCGCCGGGCTCACCCGCTCCCAGGCCGAGGCCTGGTCCGCCGCCGGCGTCTGCGTCAACACGATCATCCCCGGCTTCGTCCTCACGCCGTTGACCGCGCCCGCCCAGGCCGTCCCGGGCCGCGTCGAGGCCCTCGCCGCCCGCCACATGACCGGCCGCAACGGCGTCCCGGCCGACTTCGCCGGCGCCGCCGTCTTCCTGGCCGGCGACGCCTCGGCGTTCGTCACCGGGCAGATGCTGTTCGTCGACGGCGGCTTCTCCGTCCACTAGGGTGCCAGTAGGATCGCAGCCAGCGTCGCGTGCCGGTGACGGGCCGCGTCAGGCATGGAGGCGCCGGATCAGGAAGGCGGTCACGATGACCCTTTCCCCGTTCCCCACCCGTGGGTGAGCACGACAAGCACAGGCTCCTGGCCTGGCACCTCCAACTGCAGGCGGCGCACCGGCGCCTGCACCGGGCACTGCGCCTCGCCCGCGAATCCCTGCAGGCCGGCGACACCGCCGCGGCGCGGGCGGACCTCCTGCTTCATTGCCAGGGCTTCTGCGCCGCCCTCGACGGCCATCACGTGCGCGAGGACGCCGGGCTCTTCCCCCAGCTGTCCGCGCGCCACCCGTCGCTGCGGCCCACGCTCGCCAAGCTGCGGCAGGACCACGAGCTGATCGCGCAGCTGCTCCGGCGCTTCGACCACGCGATCACCTCGGGCGCCGCGCCGGACGAGCTGGCCCTGCACCTGGACGGCCTCTCGGCGATCATGCACTCCCACTTCCGGTACGAGGAGCGCGAGCTCCTGGGCGTCCTGGCGGCCCTGGACCTCGACGCCGACCCGCACGACCTCCTCGGACCGTTCTGACAGAAACTCGCGCGACAAAGCGGTAAAAGACGTCCCTTACTACGATGTCCGGATGCTGTCCGCTCCCCCCACCGCCGCCACCGGCCCCGGCCGGCCGCACACCCGCCGCCTGGCCTGGCTGGACGCGCTGCGCGGCCTCGCCTCCATGGTGGTGGTCTTCGAACACGCGCTGGCGCCGCTCTGGCCGGAGGCACGCGAGCCGGTCAAGGCCGTCTTCGACCCCGGCTGGTACGGCGTCATGGTGTTCTTCCTCGTCAGCGGCTACATCGTGCCGGCGTCACTGGAACGCCGGGGCAGCCTGCGAGCCTTCTGGATCTCCCGCTTCTTCCGGCTGTGGCCGCTGCTCACCGTGTGCGTGGCCGGCATGCTGCTGCTCGCCGCAGCCGGCTGGGACGACCTGCACACCTGGTGGAGCAGCCGGCCCGCCGCACTGGCCCTGGCACACGCCACCATGCTGCAGAACCTCATGTACGCCCCCAACGTCGCCAACGTGCTGTGGACCCTGTCCTACGAGATGGCCTTCTACCTCCTGCTGACCGCCATGTTCACCCTCGGGGCACACCGGCGCAGCACCACGGCCGCGCTCGCGTTCGCCGCGGCCGCCGTGCTCGGCGCCGGACTGCTGCCGGTGACCCTCCTGTCGGCAGGCGGGGCGGGCCGCATGCTCACGGTCGTGCTCGCCGTCACCGCCGTGCTGGCCGCCGGACTGACCGCGGTGCTGCGCGGCGGCCGGCGCACCCGGCAGGCGGGCGCCGTGGCCGTCGCGGGCACGATCCTGCTGCTGCTGGCCGTCAACCAGAGCTACCCCGGGCCGTGGCAGGGACTGCTCATCCTGGCGACCATGTTCGCCGGCACCGCCCTGTACCGCGTCGAGACTGGCCAGTACGGCCGCCGGCACCTCGCCTGGACGGCGCTCGTACCGCTGGCGGGGCTGTGGCTCGCACGCGCCGAACCGGGAGTGCAGACGGCGATCGCGGCGGCCTGGCTGACGTTCGCCGCCGCCATGGCGCTGCGCCGGCGCGCGATGCCGTCGTGGCTGACGTGGCTCGGCCTGGTGTCCTACTCCATCTACCTGCTGCACCCGCTGCTGCTGGAGAGCGTGGAGTTCTTCCTGCCGGACCCTCGGGCCCTGCCGCTGGCCGCACGCCTGGCGCTGCTGGGGGCGGTGTACGCGGCGCTGCTCGGGCTGTCCGCGCTGACCTGGCGCTGGGTGGAGCTGCCGGCGCAGTGGCTCGGCAGACGCCTGGCCGGCAGGTGAACGGGGCTTCCCCCTCACCCGTTCATCGAATATCGTCGATGTACGATGAACGAGAACAACGGACCCCTGCCGCGCGAACAGGCCGAGGAGTACGCCGGCTGGTTCAAGGCCCTCGCCGACCCCACCCGGATCCAGATCGTGTCCCTGCTGGCCCGGCGGCGCGCGCCGATGAGCGTCGGCGACATCGTGACCGCCTCCGGAGTGGGCCAGTCCACCGTCTCCCACCACCTCAAGATCCTCGCCGAGGTGCGATTCGTCCTGGTGGAACGGCAGCGCACCTCCAGCCTCTACCGGATCAACGACACGTGCGTCAGCTGCTTCCCCACCGCCGCCGACGTCGTCATGGGCAACCCCGCGCCGCCCCCGCCCACCTGCCCGTGAAGGAGCCCCGAGCCATGGCCCACGACGAGATCATCGACCACTACTCCGCGCTCGCCCGCGCCGCCGCCGCCGGACGGACCCTCACCGGCACCGCCGGCTACGACAACCTCGAAGGGCTGCCCCAGGCAGCGGTACGAGCCGCCCTGGGCTGCGGCAACCCGGTGGCCGTCGCCGAGCTGCGCGCCGGCGAAACCGTCCTCGACCTCGGCTCGGGCGGCGGCCTCGACGTGCTCCTGTCAGCCCGCCGCGTCGGCCCCGACGGCAAGGCGTACGGGGTGGACGCCAGCGCGGACATGCTGGCGCTCGCCCGGCGCAACGCCCAGCAGGCCGGCGCGCACAACGCCGAGTTCCTGCCCGGCACCATCGAACGGCTGCCGCTGCAGGACCGCTCGGTGGACGTCGTCATCTCCAACTGCGTCATCAACCTGTCCAGCGACAAGGCCGCCGTGCTGGCCGAAGCGTTCCGGGTGCTACGGCCGGGCGGACGGTTCGGCGTCAGCGACGTGGTGACCACGCACACGACGACGACCGAGCAGCGCACCGGCTGCGCCGCCGGAGCGCTCCCCGTGGGCGAATACCGTGAACTGCTGGCCGCCGCGGGCTTCACCGGCGTACACATCACCCTGACCACCGGCCACGACGACGGCACGCACTCGGCGATCGTCCAGGCCGCCAAACCGGCCGCCCCGCCGCACGTGGAGCTCCGGCCGATGCGCGCCACCGACGCCGGACACGTGCTGGCCGTCTACCAGGCAGGCCTCGACAGCGGCCACGCCAGCTTCGAGACCACCGCCCCGAGCTGGGAGGACTTCACCGCGGCCCGGCTGCCCGGCTTGCGCTACGTGGCCTGCGACACCCGCACCGGCCAGGTGCTCGGCTGGGTGGCCGCCTCACCGGTGTCGTCACGCTGCGTGTACGCCGGCGTGGTCGAGCACAGCATCTACGTCCACCCCCGCCACCAGGCCCAGGGCATCGGCCGGGCGCTGCTGACGGCGTTCGTCGCCGCCAGCGAGGACGCCGGCATCTGGACCGTCCAGTCCGGCGTCTTCCCCGAGAACACCGCCAGCCTGGCCCTGCACCAAGCCCTCGGCTTCCGCGTCGTCGGCACCAGGGAACGCATCGGCTGCCACCACGGCCTCTGGCGCGACGTGCTGCTCATCGAACGCCGCAGCGCGTTCAGAAAGCCTCACCGTGAAGCACCTTGACGACCTGAGCACGGGCCTGCCGGAGACCGACTCCCAGGGCGGCAGCCGTCGTCTCGTCGTGCAGGAGGCCGAGCAGGAGGTGCTCGGTTCCGACGTACCGGTGCCCGAGCCCGGCCGCCTCACGGCGAGCCCGTTCCAGGACCTGGTCGAGGCCGACGTCCGTCCCTCGGGCGGCTGAGGCCGTGAGGTCGCGTCCGAGGCTCCTGAGCGTCATCACGGCCACCCCCTCACCCAGACGGGCCAGGCCCACCAGGAGGTGCCCGGCGGTGACGCGGTCATGGCCCAGCACCCCCGCCTCCTGCCCGGCCAGGTCCAGCGCCCGCTGAGCACGAGCCGTCAGCAGCCCCGCCAAGGGCCGGTCGAGGACCGTCCGCCTCCTCCACATGGCGTCTCCATCCGTCTCACAGGGCGGAACCGTCCTCAGCGAGGCGCCTCTCCACGCGGCTGCCCCGCGGCAGCGTCACCGCCAGGATGTTGCTGGGAATGTCGAGCTCGATCCGGTGCCAGCGCCCGCGCGGGACGATCGCGGCGGTGCCCGCCGTCAGCCTGATCTCCTCCTCCTGCTGCCCCGGCCCCTCCGGACGCAGGTAAAGGCGGATCTTGCCGACCAGACACGAGACGATCTCCTCGGCCTCCGGATGAACCTCCCAATGGCCGACATGCACGTCCCCGCCCACCTTGGCATGGAACGCCGTCAGCCGCCAGCCGTCCTGGTCGGGGTCGGCGGTCCTTCTCCCGGCGCGGATCCGGCCCTCCCGGTCGAGATGGATGGACGAGGCGAACAGATCGATCGGGGCAACGGTCATGGCGAAGCGCCCTCCCTCCGGCGTCGTACGGGCCTTGAGCCCCGGTGACCGGCATTCTCCGCAGGCCGCACCACGCAGGACGTCCCGCGAGCGAAGCGAACTCCCTCTACCCCACCGGGACCAACGACCGGCCCGGATACCACGCCGGAAGTACAGGCGCTTCACACGCCACGCTCCGGGCAGATGCCGGTCATGAACGCACAAAACACGACAAGCGACGACCTCCCCGCCGCAGTGGGCCGAGTCAACGGAGAAAGCGACATCGTCGCCGAACGCTCCGGAGGCGACGTCCACACCTCCTCCCCACGCCCCATCCCCGCCGAACCCGTCGAACCCCCGGTCGACCCCGAACGCAAGGCCGAAGAAGAACGCCGCGACGCCGCCGAGAACACCGGCGAACAACCGGCCCGCCCAGGAACCGAACCGACCGACTGAGAACCTACGGCGGAGCCCTTTCCGGAGGACGTCGTCGGATAAGAGCTCCTAACGCAATGAGGTGAGGCGTCGCCAGCAGATGAGTGCGCAGGCCAGCTTGAGGAATGCCTCGTGGATGTCGGCGCGGATCTCCCAGCGGATGCGTAGGCGTCTGAAGGCGTGCAGCAGGGCGAAGGTCTGCTCGACGACCCAGCGTTGTTTGCCCAGGCCGGAGCCGTGCTCGGTGCCGCGTCGGGCGATCAGCGGGCGAATCTGCAACTCACGGACCAGACGGCGGTACTTGTCGTGGTCGTAGCCGCGGTCGGCGAGCACGACGTCGGGACGCTGGCGGGGACGGCCGCGCTTGCCGCGCACCTTGGGGATGGCGTCCAGCAGCGGGCGAAGCTGGGTGACGTCGTTGCGGTTGGCGCCGGTCAAGATCACCGCGAGCGGGATGCCGGTGGCCTCGGTGATCAGGTGGTGCTTGCTGCCGGCCCGCCCTCGGTCGACCGGTGACGGACCGGTCTGCGCCCCCCTTTTAACGCTCTGATCTGGGAAGAGTCCACCGCTGCCCGGGAGAAGTCGAGGGCGTCGGCGGCCCGTAGCCGGTCGAGCAGGACCTCGTGCAGCCGCTGCCAGACGTCGGCCCTGTTCCACTCGGCCAGCCGCCGCCAGCACGTCATGCCCGAGCCGTAGCCGAGCTCCTGCGGCAGGTGCTCCCAGGCGATCCCGGTGTGCAGCACGAACAAGATGCCCTGCAACGCCAGCCGGTCATCCAGCCGCTTGCGTCCCGGATGCCGGAACCGCCGCTGACGCTGCGGCAGCAAGGGCTCGATCACCGCCCACAGCTCGTCGCTGACCTCCCACGGCTTCGGCTTGGCCACTCGCGCTCCTCTCGCTGGCTACAGCGAGAGATCAAAGCACAACGTAGATCATTCTGTTAGGCGCTCTAAGCCCTTGTTTCCGGCGCCCCGGACGGTCGAGCACCGAGAACAAGGGCGAGGCCGGCCCAGAGCTGGGCGTCCAGCCACTCCTGGAAAGTGGGACCGGCGAGCTTGGCATGCGGACCGGGCAGGAAAGAGCCGGCGGCGGCCAGCTCGGCGTCCGGCATCGCGGACCCGTCGACGCCGACGACCTTGACACCCCGCCGGGCACCGAGCAGCCGCGCCGCCTCCGCCAGGATCTCCCTGCGGGGCCCGGCGATCTCCGGGACCGGCGCCCCCGGAGAGTGAGCGGCGATCGCCAGGTCGACCAGCTCCTCGGCCACGGCGCGGCAGGCCACGAGCTGACTGGGCAACGCCGGCACGTAGGCGACGTCACCCTGCCGCCAGTCCAGGAGCTGGCCGACGAACTCGTGGAACTGCGCCGCCCGCAGAAGACGCACCGGAACCGGCCCGGACAGCAGGCATTCCTCATGCACCTTCTTCGCCACGAGAAAACCGGCCGTGGCCTTGTCGACGCCGATGATGGACGCCATGACGATCCGGGCGACCCCCGCCCTCCGGCCCGCCTCCTGCAGATTGCCGGCCGACGTACGAAAGAACTCCGCCGCCGCGCCCTGATCGGAGGCGTGCCACGAGGCCACGTCGATCACGACCTCAGCCCCAGCCAACGCCTCCGCCAGGCCCCGACCGGTGATGACGTCCACACCGGCGGCGCGCGACATCGGCACGACCCGATGCCCCCGCTCCGCCAGAACCTCCACGACCTGACGGCCGAGCCGCCCGGTCGCCCCCGCTACCGCGAACGTGGTCACGCTCATGCCGGGCTCCTCTCTCACGCGCTGTAGTTCCGGCCGGGAGGCATGCCCGGGATCGGCTTGGCGATCAGGGCCGCGGGGGTGAAGAAACCGATGTGGGCGATCGCCATGACGAGCAACCACATCGCCCTGTCGTCGTAGTGCGCCGACGCCCTGGCATACAGCTCGTCGGGGACGCGCTCCCCCGACGGATTCGGAGCGCGACGCAACTGCAACAGATGGATGGTGGCCTGCGCAACCGCCCCGTTCTGCAGGGCCTTGTGCAGACCCGCTCCGACCTCCGCCATCTCAGGAAGGAAGGGGAGAGGGTTGGGCATACGCGACCGCTGACCGGTCGTCGTGGGCGTGGACATGGGAAGGCTTCCCTTCATGGTGGCCGATGCCGTTCCTGACGACCACCAGACGACGACGCCCCCACCGCCGTAACAGCCCGACCATGTGACATGGACCACCCGCCACCGGTGTTACACCGCGACGGCGACCGGCGTCCGTCGCCTACGAACTCCTCGGCTCCGCCGCCGACGCCGAGGACGTCCTCCAGGAGACCTGGCTGCGCTGGGCCGACGTCGACCCCGGCACCGTACGGGAGAAACGCGCCTACCTCGTACGCATCGTCACCCGCCAGGCACTCGACCGGCTCCGCACGCTCGGCCGCCGCAAGGAGTCCTACGTCGGCCCCTGGCTCCCCGAACCCCTCCTCACCACGCCCGACGTCGCCGAGGACATCGAACTCGCCGAAAGCGTCTCCATGGCGATGCTCCTGGTCCTGGAAACCCTCCAACCCGCCGAACGCGCCGTGTTCGTCCTGCGCGAGGTGTTCGACCTCGACTACGACGAGATCGCCGAAGCCGTCGGCAAAAGCCCCAACGCGGTACGCCAGCTCGCCTACCGCGCCAGAACCCACGTCGCCGCCCGCCGCCCCCGCGGCACCGCCACCCCCGCCGAGACCCGCGCCGTCCTCCAAGCCTTCCAACGCGCCCTCGAGACCGGCGAACTGCAGAGCCTCCTCGACGTCCTCGCACCGGACGTCGTCGCCCTCAGCGACGGCGGCGGCCTCAGACACGCCCTGCTACGACCCGTCACAGGCATCCAGAACGTGGCCCGCCTCCTCGCCGCCGGCTGGTGGAGACGCGACGCGGAAAGATCCGTCCAACCGGTGCACATCAACGGCAGCCTCGGACTGCTCGTCCGCGTCAACGGGGAGATCGACGGCGTCATCGCCGTACGCGTGGAGAACGGCCACGTCACCGGCGTCTACCACGTACGCAACCCCCACAAGCTGTCGCACCTGGAACAGGAGACCACCGTCACCCGCACATCCTCCACCAGCAGATCAGACGCCTCCAGCGCGCCCTGCCGCCATTTTGTTGATTGAGTTTTTTGTTCGGTTCTTCGATGTGGCGAACCGACGGAACGCCTTTACAAAGTAGATCACTAGTTCCGGGGCGGGAGCGGCGGGGGAGGAAAGGGGCGACGATCGACGACCGGAAGGAAACGGATGGCGGCCCACGTCCCACCCCCAGCCGAAGCCCCGCTCAACGTCACCGTGTGGAGCGAGAACTACCACGAGCCGCGCGAGGAGGAGGTACGCCGCCGCTACCCCACCGGCATCCACGGCGCCATCGCCGACGGGCTGCGCGAGGAGCTGGGCTCCCGGGCACGGGTCCGCACCGCCCTACTGGAGGAGCCCGAGCACGGGCTCACCGACGCGGTCCTCGCCGCCACCGACGTGCTCACCTGGTGGGGACACATGGCGCACGAGGAGGTGGACGACAAGGTCGTCGAGCGCGTACGACGCCGCGTGCTCGGCGGCATGGGCCTGCTCGTGCTGCACTCCGGCCACTACTCCAAGATCTTCCGCTCGCTCATGGGCACCACGTGCACGCTCAACTGGCGCGACGCCGGCGAACGCGAGCTCGTCTGGACGGTCTCCCCCGGCCACCCCATCGCCCGCGGCGTCCCCCACCCGCTGGTCATCGAGGCGCAGGAGACCTACGGCGAGCCGTTCGGCATCCCCCAGCCCGACGAGCTGGTCTTCGTCAGCGGCTTCGCCGGCGGCGAGGTGTTCCGCAGCGGCTGCTGCTACCGCCGCGGACTCGGCCGCGTCTTCTACTTCAGCCCCGGCGACCAGAAATACCCCGTCTACCACCACCCCGACGTACGGCGGGTGCTGGCCAACGCGGTCCTGTGGGCCGCCCCGGACGCCGGGACCGGCGAGCCGCTCCAGAACGCCCACACCCCGATCACCTGGCAGGGGGCACGATGACGTCAGCGACGTTCGCGACCGTGGAAGCCGACCGGCCGCTGCGCGCGGTGATCGCCGGAGCCGGGTTCATCGGCGGGCAGTGGGCGCCCGAGCTGCTCGCCCACCCCGGCGTCGAGCTGGTCGGCTGGGTGGACGTGGCCCCCGAACGGGCCCACGCCGCCGCCCACGCCCTGGGCCTGGACGGCTTACCCACCGGCGCGTCCCTGACCTCGCTGCTGGACGGCGAGGAACCCGACTTCGTCGTCAACTGCGCCGTCCCGCAGGCCCACCACGAGGTGACGGTGACGGCGCTGCGGCGCGGGGTGTCGGTGCTGAGCGAGAAGCCGATGGCGGTCACCCTGGAGGAGGCCCGCGCCATGGTGCGCGCCGCGGACGAGTCCCGCCGGCTGTTCGCCGTCAGCCAGAACCGCCGCCACCAGCGCGGCCTCGTCGCCTACCGGCGCACCGTGGCCGAGCTGGGGCCGCTCGGGCTGATGACATCGGAGTTCTTCATCCCGTACCGGGGGGCGGCGTTCCTGTCCACGCTGGAGCACCCGCTGCTGCAGGACATGGCGATCCACCTGTTCGACGCGGCGCGGGCGGTGTCGGGAGCCGATCCGGTGTCGGTGTACTGCGAGTCGTTCCGGCCGGCGTGGACCTGGTACCCGGGCGCGTGCTCGGCCACGGCGATCTTCGAGATGACCGGCGGGCTGCGCTACACCTTCACCGGCAGCTGGTCGGCGCCCGGCCTGCCGACGTCGTGGACCGGCTCCTGGCGGGCGACCGGCCCGCGCGGCACCGCCTTGTGGGACGGCGACGGCGACCCGGTGGCCGAACCGGCCAAGGGCGAGGTCGTACGGGCCCGCAAACGGGAGGACGACCCCTACCCGGAGCGGCCCCGGCGCTTCGGCGGGCTGGCCGAAGGGCTGGAGGAGTTCGTGACCGGGCTGCGCACCGGGCGGGCGCCGCAGGGCGAGTGCCACGACAACATCCGCAGCCTCGCCATGGTGACGGCGGCCCTGGAGTCGGCCCGCACCGGGATGCGAACGCCTGTCACGACCTAGCGGGATGTGGTTCGCTGGACGGATGCCGATCTTCCGCGCCGCGCTCGTCGCCGGCCTCCTGGCGCCCGCGGCGGCCGCGCTGCTGACCCTGGCCGGCCGGCCGGAGCCCGCCGGGCCGCTCATCGGCGTGCTCGCGGGCCTGCTGTTACGGGGGTCGCCCGCCGCGGCGGCCCTGGCCACCCTGTGGGGAGGCGCGTGGGCGGTGCTCGCGACCGCACTCGCCGGGATCGAGACCGCCGACGCGATGGGGAGCTGGCTGGAGTGGCCCGGCTGGCCGGGGTGGGCGGTGGGGGCCGTGCTCGCGTACGCGCTGGCCGCCCGGCACACGCCGGTGAGCGCCCGGCACGAGACGGGGGAAGCGCGACAGGGGCCGGGGGAAGCGCCGCCCTCACGGCTCCCGGCGGTGGCGGTCGCTGCCGGGGCGGGCGCGGTGCTGGCGGCGGGGCAGCTCGCCGCCGCGCAGGCGGCCGGGCTGACGCTGTGGGAGGACTACCACCCGTACGACGGGCCCGGCTGGTACCGGGACCTCACCTCCGCCCTGTGGTACCCGGCCGCGTCGGTCGTGCTGGCGACGGTGCTGGCCGGGCGGCTGCGGGGCGGGCGCCGGTCGTCGGCCGCCGTGCCGGTCGCCGCCTGGCTGGGCGCGGCGCTGGCCGGCGGCCCGATGCAGTACGCGCAGGCCCTCGGCGTGACCGTCGAGCCCCCGGGTGTGGCGCTGCTGGCCTCGCTGGCGGGCGGCGGCATCGGGGCCGCCGCCGGAGTCCTCGCGCTGCGGCACCCGGGGGTCGCGGCGGGGCTGGTGTGCTTCGTCGCGTTCCGCACCCTGCAAGCCCTCGACCGCGCACCGGGAGAGTTGCCGGAACCCGTCGAGGTGATCGCGGACCCGCTGCTCCTGGTGACGCCGTTCGTGATCGTGGCGGTGGTCGCGGCCCGCACGGCACGACGGGCCGCGAGGTGGGGGCCCGGCCTCGTCGCGGGGCTGGCCGGCCCCCTCCTCGTCTGGTCCGTCTACGCGGCGGTCGGGGCCCGGGCCTACGACCACAGCACGCAGAGCAGCCCGTACGCGCAGGCACTGCTGACCGCGTTCCTCGCCCCGGCCGTGGCGCTGGCCGCCGCGCGGATCGCCGTGCTCACAGGCCGTAGCGGCTCTTCAGATGACGCCACCAGTCACGGAACATCCACGCGTCGAAGTCCGTGATCGACGTCGCGCTGCCCGCCTTCATGAGGAAGCAGCACACGCCGGTCGGCGTCCAGTCGTAGAAGTCGTCCAGCCCGAACGAGTGGCCTATCTCGTGCAGCAGGATGTGCATGTTGGCGGCGTTCAGGTTGGACATGTAGTACTCGCTGCCGACCCGCTGCCCCCAGTCACCTCCCGCGCCTCCGGAGAACCCGGCGGTCAGCCACAGCGACATGTCGTAGTGGTGGGATGCGCCGCCCGGGCAGTTCGGGTAGTTGCCGCTCTGGTTGAAGAAACGGCCGCACGGCTCGGAGCACTGGGGCGCGTTCTCGCGGATGTCGTTGACGTAGATGTCCACGCTCGTGTCGCTCCACTGCAGCTGGGCGCGGTCGCGCACGGCCCAGCCGACGACCTTCAGCGGCACGTCCGCGTACGGCCAGCCGTTGTGCCCGGCCATCACGTCCATCCACTTCTTGAACTGGCGGGCCAGCGCCGCGTGGATCTGGTCACGCTGGGCGGCGGTCACCGTGGCGCTGGAGTCCCAGCGGACGCAGTAGTTGACGGAGCCGCGGTTGGCCATGATCTGGTCCCAGCCGTAGTTGCGGAACCCGTACGGGTTGGAGTACGTCGACTCGACGTGCCGCCACACCTCGTCCAGCGGGGTGACGAGGGAGGAGGGCGGGTTCCAGCCGCTGGTGCCGCCGCCGGTGTCCGGCGTGAACGCCCGCACCTCCAGCAGCCCGACCGACCCCTGGCCGCTCTGCAGCACGACCCGCAGCCGTGTGGTGCTGACCTGGGAGAAGGACGCGGTGTTGTAGGTGTCGGCGGCCACCGGGTACGAGGCGGAGATGTCGGCGTAGGCGCTGCCGGTCCAGTACTGGAGCTTCCACGACGCCGGGACGCGCACGCCGCCGCCGTCGTCGAAGAAGTAGACGTCGGCCGAGCGCAGGTTCTGCGCCGACGCCCAGGTGAGCTCGGCCCACTGCGTGCCGGTCTGGGGCCAGGTGCCCCAGCGCCGGTTGGCGGTGTCGTTCGAGCGCGGCGGGTCGATGCCGTCGTTGATCGCCGCCACGCTCTCCCACGCCGAGGTGTAGGAGGCCGACGGGGTGGCCGAGCGCGCCACGTTGGTGTCCGCCACGGCCTCCCGCAGCGGGAAAAGTAACGTCATGAGCAGCAGAAGGGGCAGGATTGCCAGGCGTCTCATAGGATCGGGTCCCCTTTGGTAGCGCTAACATGCCCTGATACGTGACTCCGTCGTCCCGTGCGAGCTTTGATCGCACGTCACCGGCATGACGTCAACCGGCCTACGGACCCGGCGCCGGACGACCTGCCGCTTCCCCCTGAAACTTTCACCTCGTTCAGGGGCGGCCGGGCGGTCCCGCGCTCAGCCGGAGGTCAGGACGGCAGCGATCCCCGCGGGCAGGCCGAGCAGGCGCAGCGCGCCGGGGACCGCGGGGCCCATCACGGCCGCGGCCTCGGCGGCCTGGCGGTAGCGCGTCGCGGCAGTGAACTGGTCGCCACGCGCGGCGGCCACCCGGCCGAGGCCGACGAGGATGCGTACCTGGGTGCCGAGGCTCTTGACCCAGTGCGGGTCGTTGCGTTCCAGCGCGCGGGTGTAGAGCCGCTCCGCCTCGGCCAGGTCGCCGGCCAGCAGGGCGAGGTCACCGAAACCGCGCAGGGCCGCGGCCAGACCGGACGAACTGCCGGCCCGGCGAGCCAGCGCGGCGGCCGAGGCATAGCCGGCCCGCGCCGCCGAGAAGTCCTCTACGCCATCCCCCGCGGCGTCCCCGGAGATCAGGTAGTCGGCGCGGTTCACCAGGAAGTCGGCGTGGTCCTCCAGCGCGCCGAGCTGACCGCTCAGCGTCAGGGCCCGATCGGTCAGGGCGATCGCCTCCGCCTGGTCGCCGCGCCCGCTCGCCAGCCCCGCGAGAACGTCCAGCGCCAGCGCCAGCCCCCAGCGGTCGCCGGTCTCACGGAACCCCTCGGCGGCCGCGCGGAAGGCGTCCTCCCCCGCCGCGGCGCCGCCCGTCCCCAGGGCGTCGAAACCGCCGACATAGTGCGACAACGCCCGCGCCCACGGGTCGGGGCAGTCCCGCTGCGCCGAGACCAGCGTGAAGGCGTCCCCCGGATCCCGCTCGCCCGCGTTGCGCATCATCCACAACAGCAGCGCGGCCGGATGACGGCCCGCCCGGTCACCCGGCCATGCGGCGGCCAGCGCCTCACCCGCCGCCGCCGCGTGCCGCAGCCAGAGCTCCCGCCCGGCCGGGACGGCGGCCGCGTGCAGGACGCAGATCGCGTACTCCTCGCCGAGCCCGCCGTCCTGCGGCGGCTCGCCGGACAGCAGCGCGATCGCGTACGGCGCCACCGAGGCGGACACGCCCCGGATCCACAGGTACGCCGAGGCCGCCGCCAGCAGCCGCAGCCCGAGCGCCCGCTCCCCCGCCCCGGCCGCCCACCGCAACGCCGCCAGCAGGTTGCCGTGCTCGGCGCCCAGCACCGGCAGCCAGTCAAGCTGCTCGGCGCGGAGCAGATGCGCGTCGGCCGCCCGCGCCAGCTCCAGCAACTGCCGGGCATGGGCACGCCGGGCCTCCTCGCCCTCGCCCGCCTCCTCCAGCCGTTCGGCCCCGTACGCGCGAATCGTCTCCAGCATGCGCACCCGGCCGTCGCCCGCGACCTCCAGCAGCGACTTGTCGGCCAGCGACTCCAGAACGTCACCCCCGGCCCCGCACACCTCGCGAGCGGCCCGCCCGCTCGCGCCGCCCGCGAAGACGGTGAACCGGCGCGCCGCCCGCTGCTCCTCCGGCGACAGCAGCTCCCAGCTCCACCCGACGACCGACCGCAGCGTACGGTGCCGCTCGTCGGCCGTGCGGACGCCCCGCGCCGTGACACCGAGCACGTCGTCCAGCCGCGCGGCCAGCTCCCGCACGCCGAGGGTGCGCAGCCGCGCCGCCGCCAGCTCGATCGCCAGCGGCAGATCGTCGAGGGCCGCGCAGATCCGCCGGACGAGACCAGGATCGGCGGCGAGCCCACGCCCCGCGGCGGCCGCCCGGTCGGCGAACAGCCGGACCGCCGCCGCGCCGTCAAGCGGACGCACCGGCCAGACGTGCTCGCCGATCACCGCGAGCGGTTCCCGGCTGGTCGCCAGCACCCGCAACCGCGGACAGGCCGCCAGCAGCCGCCCCGCCAGCGCCGCGGCCTCGTCGATCAGATGCTCGCAGTTGTCGAGGACGAGCAGCAGCTCCCGGTCCGACAACGCCGCGACCAGCCGCTCCAGCGGCGCCCGCGCCCCGCCCGCGAGCTGGAGCCCGTCGTGGCGCAGGCCGAGCGCGGCCAGCAGCGCCTGCGGCAGCCCGCCGCCGTCGCTCAACGCCGCCAGCTCGGCGAAGCACACCTCACCGTCCGCGCCCGCGGCGACCTCGACCGCCAGCCGGGTCTTGCCGACGCCGCCCGGCCCGGTCAGCGTGACCAGCCGCGCCGTCCGCAGCAGAGCGGCGACCCCGGCCACCTCGCGTTCCCTGCCCACGAACGAGGTGAGCTGCGCGGGCGGCGCGGCCGGCGACGGCGCGGGACCAGCGGCCAGCAGCTCGCGGTGCAGCGCGGCCAGCTCCGGCGACGGGTCGGCGCCCAGCTCGCCGGCCAGCCGCCGCCGGGTCTCCTCGAACACCAGCAGCGCCTCCGCCTGCCCGCCCCCGGCCGACAGGGCCCGCATGAGCAGCGCGGCCGTCCGTTCCCTGAGCGGATGGCGGCGGGACAGCTCCCGCAGCTCCGGCACCGCCGCGCGGTGCTCGCCCAGCCGCAGCTCGCCCTCGATGCGGTCCTCCAGCGCGGCCAGCCGCAGCTCCTCCAGCCTGGCGGCGGCGGCGTGGGCGCTCTCTCCGTCGGGCAGCCCGGCCAGCGCCGGCCCGCGCCACAGCCCCAGCCCCTCGCGCAGCAGCCGCACCGCGGCCCCGGCGTCGCCGTCACGCAGCGCCGCCCGGCCCTCGGCGGCGAGCCGTTCGAAGCGGACGGCGTCGACCGCGTCCGCCGGCACCACGATCCGGTAGCCGGCGCCGGTCCGTTCGATGGCCGCCTCCGGGCCGAGGGCCGCGCGCAACCGCGACACCTGGGATTGCAACGCGTGGGCCGACGGCTCCGCCCCCTGGCCGAGCTCCCCCGCCAGCCGCTCGGCCGGCACCACCGCACCGGGACGCAGCAGCAGCAGCGCCAGCAGGGCGCGGCGGGCCGGCCCGCCCAGCGGCGCCTCGGTGCCGTCGTCGTGCCAGGCCCGCGTCTCGCCGAGGATTCCGAACCGCATGCCGGTGATTATCCACCGGCCCCGCGAGCCGAGCCCGAGAGCCGAGCCCGAGAGCCGGGCCTGGTGAGCCGCGCCCGTGAACAGGGCCCCTAAACAGGGCCCCTGAGCTGAGCCCGTGAGCTGAGCCTGGTCAGGCGACGCCGAGCGGGCCGAGCCAGGTGCCGCCCGAGACGTCGATCGTCTGGCCGGTCACCCAGCGGCTGTCCGGCCCGGCCAGGAAGGCGACGACGTCGGCGACGTCCTCGGGCTCGCCAAGCCGGCCGAGCGCGGTGATCGCCTCCAGCCCGGCGACGAGCTCGGGCGTGAGGGTGTGCCCGGCCGTCATGTCCGTACGCACGACGCCGGGCGCGACCGTGTTCACCGTGATGCCGCGCCGGCCCAGCTCGTTGGCGAGCGTCGGGGCCAGCGACTCCAGCGCGGCCTTGCTCACGGTGTAGGCGATCTGCATGGTGACGGCGAAGCGGCTGGCCGTGGAGCCCATGTTGACGATCCTGCCGCCGTCGTTCAGCAACGGCAGCGCCCGCTGGATCACGAAGAACGGCGCGACCACGTTGATCGCCAGCACCCGCTCCAGCTCGTCCGGCGAAACCTGCGCGACGGGGGCGATGGACGCGATGCCCGCGTTGTTGACCAGCACGTCCAGCCCGCGGTCGGCGAGCCCGGCGGCCAGGCCGTCGAACAGCCGGTCCAGCGCGTCGTCGGCGCCGAACCTGGCCTGGACGGCGAAGGCGCGGCCGCCCCCCTCCTCGATGCGCGCCACCGTCTCCTTGGCCGCCTCGGCGTTGCCGCCGTAGTGGACGGCGACCAGCGCGCCCTCGGCGGCGAGCCGCAGCGCGACCGCCCGCCCGATCCCCCGGGACGCGCCCGTCACCAGTGCCGTCTTCCCCGTCAGCATGCCCATCGTCCTGTTCCTCCGTGCACGGCCGGTCCCCTGGTGGCCCCGGTGATGGGTTTGACGATGGCGAAGACCCCTCACCGGACGCTCACCACGACCTCACCGGCGGAGCGCCTTTACAATGTAGATTCATAAGCGGTCAGGCGAAGATCTCCTGGGACGGGGTCAGGCTCGCCGACATGTTGCGTTCCATCATGCGCAGCGCCGCCTCGCCGAGGTCCTCGTGGATGGCGGCCACGCAGTCCGGCGGCACCGTCAGGTCCACGTGCCGCACGTACGCGTCCAGCGCGCTGTAGAGCACGCACTGCTCCGTCACCTGCCCCGTCAGCACGACGGTCCCGACCTCCAGATGGGTGAGCAGGTACTCCAGGGACGTGCCGAAGAACGCGCTGTGGCGCACCTTGGGCAGGAAAGCGCACTCCGCCGGCGGCAGGATCGGCTCGACCAGGTCCGGCCGCTCCCCCTCCATCGCCCGTTTCTCCAGCTCGTGCCGGTCCGCGGAGAAGTCGCCGTAGTTGTCGTTGACGTAGATCAGCTCCACGTCGTCGCGCTCACGAGCGCGGGCCACGAGCCCCGCCAGCGGCTCCACGATCGGCGCGACGTGCCGGGTGAGCTTGTCGGCGTCCTTGTGGTCATAGGGATTCAGCATGTCGATGACGACCAGCGCGGATTTAGTCATGACCCTCACCTTCTCCGGACGGCCGCGGCTAATCCCGTGCTGGTTGATCATGACGCCGAGGATGTTGCCGAACGGGGTGGCCCCCATCTCCAGCAGCCGCGCGCTCCCTCAGGGACTCGGCGGACTCACCACGCCGCTGACGCCGGAGACCGCGATGGTGCCTTGCCCAGGGTCAGCGCGGTGAGCGCGAGAGTCGAGGGCGATGTGGCGATTGTCGCTCATCACCCAGAGCCGGCCAGGTGGGACCTGAACACTGAACTTCACATACGACGCGGGCAGGCCGGCGACGTACGGCTCGTCCAGCGCCCTGCCGTCCACCTGAAGGCGCCCCCGGGAATCGCAGCAGATCACGGTGCTTCCCGGCACGCCGATGACCCTCGACACGTGCAGGGCGTCCGGGGTGATGCCGCGCCAGTCGTCCGGTATGAAGGCGATGACGTCGCCCAGGCGGGGAACGTAGTCATCGGCAGTCCGCCGCACCGTGAGGCGCGCCCCCATCTCGATGGTCGGCTTCATCGACTCGCTCGTCATGGTCATGCGGAATTTCGCCGGCAACCGTGCGCAGAAGGCCACAGCCTGCGGTGGCGATCAGGACCGGAAAGACACGCGCCACGGCGGCCGTGCGTAAAGGAATCACCAGGGCATTATCCGGGACGACGTGCCTGGCGGCTCCGCACCAAGGCCATGGCCTGCCGCATGACGTCGCGTACCTCGTCTGGTCCGTCGCCACTGGCGCGCACCTCCCGGGGGCTCGGGTCGTACGGGGCCGGTGTTGCCGTGCCGCGCCGGCGGTGCCACAGTGCCAGTGATGCCCAGTTGGCAACACTGGGGGCGAAATGTCCTTTTTGTGGCAGAATGCGGGACTGCGTTGCGTCTCCCGCCACCTGGAGGAACCTCATGCGCAGACCCCTAGGGGTGCTCGCCGCCGTCACCACCGTCGCCACCCTCGCCGCCTGCGGCCCGTCCGACGACGCGGGGAACGCGGCGGCCGGCGCGGCGTCGCGGATCACCGCGCCGGCGGACACCGCGACGCCGGCCCCATCCGCGAAGCCGGACAAGAAACCACAGAAGGAGTCGGACGACTGCCAGGTCGGCGTGGCCCGCCCGGAGGTCGCCGCGCTCACCATCGTGGCCGGCGCGACCCGACGCGACTGCGTCCGTCCGGCGCTGCTGCGCATCCGCGTCAAGCGCGCCGTCCCCGGCGCCGACCCGGTCGTCAAGAGCGGCGCCACCAGGGACGGGAAGATCACCCTGCGGCTGCCGTGCAAGCCCGGCACGTACTACGCGGTCGCCACCGACTACCGGGGCGGGACCGCCACGTCCAAGGCCGTCCGGCTGACCTGTGCCACGCCCACCCCGACCCCCACTTCTACCCCCACGGCCCCGCGGACGCAGGCGTCCGGCGAGCCGACGGCCAAGGCGTCCGCCACGTCCGCCGGCACGGCGGTGGAGAACGAGGTCGTCCGGCTCACCAACGCCGAACGGGCCAAGGGCGGCTGCGGCCCGCTCACCCACGACGCCAGGCTGCGGCGGGCCGCGTTCGGACACTCGGCCGACATGGCGAAGAACGACTACTTCGAGCACGACTCGCAGGACGGCCGCGACATGGTCGACCGCATCCGCGCCACCGGCTTCACCGGCTCGGCCTGGGCCGAGAACATCGCCATGGGGCAGCGTACGGCGGCCGAGGTCGTCAAGGGCTGGATGAACAGCGACGGCCACCGGGCGAACATCATGAACTGCGCCTACACCCACATCGGCGTCGGCGCGGCCAAGGACGGGCAGGGCCGGCTCTACTGGACACAGGACTTCGCCAGACGTTGATTCGGCCCGCCGCCGGGCAGTGTCGCTGACCACCACATGCCGGGGCCGGCGTGACCTACCGTGATGGTATGTGCACGCACGGCTCCGCAGGACGTACAGCGAAGGACCGGCCATGACCCAGACCACTCCCCCCGGCCCGGCGAGGACCGGCGACGGCCCCCACAGCCTGAAGCGCGTGATGGGCCCCGGGCTGCTGCTGCTGTTCATCATCGGCGACATCCTCGGCACGGGCGTCTACGCGCTGATGGGCGAGGTCGCCGGCGAGGTGGGCGGCGCCGCCTGGCTGCCGTTCGTCGTCGCCTTCGCGGTCGCGCTGATCACCGCCTGCTCCTACCTGGAGCTCGTCACGAAGTATCCGGAGGCCGCGGGCGCCGCGCTCTACGTGGACAAGGCGTTCGGCAGGCACGCCCTGACCTTCCTGGTGGCCTTCGCCGTCATGTGCTCGGGCATCACCTCCGCCTCGGCCGCGGCGCGGGCCTTCGCCGCCAACCTGGTCGAGGGGTTCGGCCTGGACGGGGGCAACCTCCTCGTGCTGCTCATCGCGGCCGGCTTCATGCTCCTGGTCATGGCCGTCAACCTGCGCGGCGTCGGCGAGAGCGTCAAGGCCAACGTGGTGCTCACCCTGATCGAGCTGTCCGGGCTGCTGCTGGTCATCGTGCTCAGCATGTTCTTCATTTTCGGCGGGCAGGCGGACTTCTCCCGCGTGGTCGCCTTCGAGACCGCCGCCGACAAGAACGTGTTCCTGGCGATCAGCACGGCGACGTCGCTGGCCTTCTTCGCCATGGTGGGCTTCGAGGACTCGGTCAACATGGCCGAGGAGACCAAGGACCCGGTGCGGACGTTCCCGCGGATGATGTTCACCGGGCTCGGCATCACCGGGCTGATCTACGTCCTGGTGTCGATCTGCGCCGTCGCCGTGGTGCCGGTCGGGCAGCTCGCGGGCAGCGAGACCCCGCTGGTGACCGTGGTGCGGACGGCGACGCCGGACTTCCCGATCGCCGGCCTGATGCCGTTCATCTCCATGTTCGCGGTCGCGAACTCCGCGCTGATCAACATGATGATGGCCAGCCGGCTCCTCTACGGCATGGGCAGGCGGGGCGTGCTGCCGCCGGTCCTGGCCTCGGTGCACCCGGTCAGGCGTACGCCGCAGGCGGCGATCCTGTTCACCACCGTGCTGGCCGTCGGGCTCATCGTCTTCGTCTCCCTGGATCCGGAGAGCCCGGTCGTGGCGCTGCTGGGCGGGACGACGTCGCTGCTGCTGCTCGCCGTGTTCGCCGCCGTCAACGTGGCCGTGCTGGTGCTGCGGCGGGACCGGGTGGAGGTCGCGCACTTCACCGCCGGCCGGGTCCTGCCCGTGCTGGGCACGGTCACCTGCCTCTACCTGGTGCTGCCGTGGTCGTCCGGGCGGCCGGCCGGCCAGTACGAGATCGCGGGTGTGCTGCTGGTGCTCGGGGTGGCCCTCTGGCTGGTGACCCGGCTGTTCACCAGCCCCAGGACCTGACGCGCGGTCCCCGTGTCAGGGGCCGAGGATCAGCCGGCGCACCGCCTCCTCCCCCTCCCCCAGCACGGCCGCGGCCCGGTCGAGCGAGTCGTCCACGGCGGCGGCGAACGCCCCCGGACCGCCGAGCGCCGCGACCGTCGCGGCGGGCAGGAACTTGACCAGCAGCGCCGCCGTGCCCGGCGGCAGGCCCGCGAAGTGCACGGTGAGCAGGCCGTGGTCGCGCAGCAGCACCATCGCCAGCGCGGCCGTGGCCTCGATCGGCTCCAGCGGCGGCGCTCCCGGCCCGGCGCGGCGGGCCAGCTCCGCGTTGAGCGCCTCCCCCGGCAGGCGGGTGATGAACGGGGTGTCCTGGACGAGCTCGCCGCCGAGCCGCTCGCGCAGCGCCGCGCCGACCAGCCGGGTCGAGGCGATCAGCTCGCGTACGCGTTCGTCGGTGTAGTCCTCCAGGGTGCGCACGACGGCCGGGTACAGCACCGGACGGCACTCGCTGCCCAGCTCGTAGGCCCTGGCCCGGGCGCGGGCCACCAGGTCGGCCCGGCCGCCGAGCAGGCCGACGCGGGGGCCGGCGACGCCGTACTTGTCCAGGCCGGTGGCGCCGAGGTCGGCGCCGAGCCGCAGCGTGCGGGGCTGGCCGAGGGCGGCCGGGCCGACCCGCGCGCCGCCGGCGTCGTCCACCACGACGAGGGCGCCCCGGGTGTGCGCCAGCTCGACCGCGCGGTGGATGTCGGCCTCGTCGAGGGCTTCGTAGGTGACGGCGAGCCTGGTCACGGCCACCACCGAGACGTCGGGGTGCGCGTCCAGCGCCCGTTCGTACGCCTCCAGGCCGGTCGTGTCGGCGAGCCGGCCGCCCGCGTCGCGCACCGCCCGGACGACGGCCGGATGGCTGTAGGACGGGGACAGGCCGACCACGGTGGAGCCGGGACGGACGACGACCTGCATGGCCGCGTAGAGGGCGGCGGTCAGGCGGTTGGTGACCAGGATGTCGTGCTCGCCGGGGGTGCCGCCCAGGTGGGCGAGCCCGAGCTCGCGCAGCCGGTCGCCGTACAGGGCGCCGGTCCACTCGTCGTCCATGAGCCAGGGGTCCACGTCCGGCATCGGCAGGCCGCGTTCCAGGCCGGTGACGTTGTGGAGCGGCGCGCCGGCCGCCCGCCGGCGCTGGATGTGCCGCCAGGCCTCGGCCTGTTTGCGCAGGTGGGCCTCGGTGTCGGTGAGGATCGTGCCGGACGCGTACGGCAGCCCGTCGGAGGGGCGTACGGCTTGAGCGGTCATGACCCCAGAAGATCAGACGGGCCGCCGGACGGACAACACGGACAGGAAGCTCGTTTTTTACGAGTGGACTATGAACAACGTAGTAGTGTGCTGGGCATGGAACTCGGTATCGCCTTACCCACCTCCGGGCCCCTGGCCGGCCCCGCCGCCATCGCCCGCGTCGCCCGAGAGGCCGAGCAACTCGGCTACGACTCGGTGTGGACCTACGAACGACTGCTGCGGCCGACCGCGCCGGTCGCCATCGGCGGCGGCGACCCGCAGCCGGTGCCCGAGATCTACCGGCTGGCCTACGAGCCGCTGGAGACGCTGAGCTACGTGGCCGCGCTCACCGACCGCGTCAAGCTCGGCACCAGCATCATCGACGCCCTGCTGCACCCGGCCGTCGTCCTCGCCAAGCGCCTGGCCACCCTCGACCAGCTCAGCGGCGGGCGGGCGGTGGCCGGGCTCGGCCAGGGCTGGATGCCGCAGGAGTTCGCGGCCGCCGGGGTGCCGATGAGCCGGATCGGGCGCGGCATGGACGAGGTCGTGGCCGCCATGCGGGCCTGCTGGGGGCCGGACCCGGTCGCGTACGAGGGCGACTTCACCCACATCGCCGAATCCGAGATCAACCCGAAGCCGGTGCAGCCGCGGCTGCCGGTCCTGCTCGGCGCGATGACGCCGGGCGGCATCCGGCGGGCCGCGCGCATCGCCGACGGCCTCAACCCGGTGGTGATCACCCGCGACACGCTGGTCGACATGGCCAAGGCGTTCCGGGCGGCCGTCGAGGAGCAGGGCCGCGACCCGGGCTCGGTGACCGTGGTGGCGCGGGCCAACGTGCCGCTCACGGCCGAGCCGCTGGGCGACGATCGGCCGTTCCTGGGCGGCTCGCCGCGCCAGGTCGCCGACGACCTCGCGGGGCTGGAGGGCACCGGCGTGGACCACGTGCTGTTCGCCACCGCGGGCAGCGGGACGGAGGCCGGGCTCGACGAGACCCTCTCCCTCTATTCCGACCTCATCCGCCTGGCCCGCCCGTAGCCGAAGGACCGCCGGCGGCGAACGGGGGCCGCCGCCGGCGGGTCGCCCACCTGATCGCCGCCCGGGGCCGCGAAGGCAGTTCACGTCGTGAGCACGACCTTGTTGCACTCGTCCTGCTTGTGCTTGAACAGCTCGAAGCCGTGCGGCGCCTCGTTCAGCGGCATCCGGTGCGAGATGACGAAGCTCGGGTCGATCTCGCCGGAGCGGATCCGGTCCAGCAGCGGCCGCATGTAGCGCTGGACGTGGCACTGACCGGTGCGGATGGTCAGCGAACGGTTCATGACGGTGCCCATCGGGAACTTGTCGACGAACCCGCCGTAGACGCCGATCACCGACACCACGCCGCCGTTGCGGCAGGCCATGATGGCCTCACGCAGCACATACGGGCGCTCGGTCTCCAGCCGGGCGGCCTGCTTGGTGCGGTCGTAGGCGTACATCGCCGGGGTCGGATGATGGGCCTCCATGCCCACCGCGTCGATACAGGCGTCCGGGCCGCGCCCGCCGGTCATGTCACGCAGCGCCTCCAGCACGTTCACCTCCTCGTAGTCGAGCACCTCGGCGCCGGTCCGCTGGGCCCGCTTGAGCCGGTACGGGAACCGGTCGATGACGATGACCCGGTCGGCGCCGAGCAGGAACGCGCTGGCCGCGGCGAGCTGCCCCACGGGCCCCGCACCCCAGATCGCGATCGTCTGGCCCGGCTTGATGTCGCACATCTCCGCGCCCATGAAGCCCGTGGGGAAGATGTCGGACAGGAACAGCACCTTCTCGTCCGGCAGGTCGTCCTCGATCTTGATCGGGCCGACGTCGGCGAACGGGACCCGGGCGTACTCGGCCTGCCCGCCGGGGAAGCCCCCCAGCATGTGCGAGTAGCCGAAGATCCCGGCGGGCGCATGCCCCATCAGCTTCTCGGCCATGCCCGCGTTGGGGTTGGAGTTCTCGCACACCGAGTACAGCTCCGCCTCGCAGGCGAAGCAGGAGCCGCACGCGATCGTGAACGGCACCACCACACGATCCCCCGGCTGCAGGTTGCGCACGCCGGGACCGACCTCCACGACCTCGCCCATGAACTCGTGGCCGAGGATGTCGCCCTTCTTCACCGTCGGGATGTAGCCGTCCACCAGGTGCAGGTCGGAGCCGCAGATCGCGGTCGAGGTGACGCGGACGATCGCGTCCCGCGCGTTGAGGATCTGCGGGTCCGGGACGTTCTGGACCTCGACGCTGTTACGGCCGGTCCACACATTGGCCTTCATGCGCGTGCTCCGATCGGTTGTGCGGGACGCTGGTGGAGCTGACGCCGGGCGCGGTGCCCCTCGGGGCTGCCCTCGGAGCGGACCACCTCGCCGGTCTCCATGACCTGCTTGAAACGGCGCAGATCGTCGCGGACCTGCTGCTCAGGATGCTCGCCCAACATGCGGGCGACCGCGGCGGCCAGCTTGCGGCCGGGCGCGCCGTACTCCAGCGAGACGTCCACGACGGTGCCGCGCCCGCCGGGGCCGTCGGTGAAGCTGACCAGGCCCGCGTTGCGAACGCCCTTGCCGGGCACCGAGCGCCAGGCGATGAGGTCGCCGGCCCGCTCGTCGATGATCTCGGCCTCCCATTCCAGGTCGACGATCGGGCCCTTGGCCTTCCAGCGGGAGCGGCGCTGGTCGATGGTGTGCACCGAGTCCAGGTGGACCATGAACGTGGGCAGGTTCTCCAGGTCGCGCCAGAAGCGGTAGACGTCCTCGCGCGGCTTGTTGATGGTGATGGAGGCGCGTACCTTCAGCGGCCCCTTGGTCTTGGCGGTGCCGCCCCGGGCGCAGGCGGTGTCCAGAGCGGTGAGCCCGGCGACGGCGCCGAGCGCGGCCAGCGCGCGGGTGCGGCGGGCGCCGGTGCGGTTCGCGGCGGCCCTGCCCAGGACGCCGAGGTCCATCGCGTCGCCGGCGACCCTGGTCCACGCCCACTGGGCGGGGTTCTTGGCGCCGAGGAGCAGTGCGGCGTGCAGCAGCTCGCGCCCGCCGACGAACCTGGCGACGGTCGTGGCCCCCGGCGTGTCGTCGACGCCGCACAGGCGGGTCACGGCCCGGGGCGCCGCCAGTTGCGCCGCGCCCAGCGCGAGGCTGGTCCACCCGAGCGCACGGGCGAATCTGTCGGTCATCATGCGTCCTAACGCAGGTTGTGGTGGTGTGTGGGTACGCCGCGGGCGGTCCCGTTCTGCTGACGCCCGGGCTGGATGACGCCAGGTGGCGTCCGGGCTCGTCCTGGGCCGCTTGGAGTGCGTGCGCAGGCCGTCGATGCCCTCGGCGCGGACGGCGACGAGGTCACGCCGGGTGTTCGGCGGCGGCGGCCTTCGGGCCTTTGGCGAACTCCTGGACGATGCGCTCGCAGAAGGCCGGCAGGTCGTCGGGCGACCGGCTCGTGGTGATGTTGCCGTCGGTGACGACCGGCTCGTCGACCACCTCGGCCCCGGCGTTGCGCAGGTCGGTGCGCACGCTCGGCCACGAGGTCAGCCGGCGGCCCCGCGCGACGTCGGCCTCGACGAAGTTCCACGGGCCGTGGCAGATCGACGCGACCGGCTTGCCCGACTGGACGAAGTCCCGGACGAACCGCACCGCTGCGGGTTCCATCCGCAACTTGTCCGGGTTCACCGTCCCGCCCGGCAGGAGCAGCGCCTCGTAGTCGTCGACCGACACCTCGCCGACCAGCCGGTCCACCGTGAAGGTGCCGGCGTCTTCGAGGTCATGGTCGCGTGCCTGGATCTCGCCGCTGGTGATGGAGACCACGACGGTGCGGGCGCCGGCGTCGTCCAGCGCCTGCCGCGGCTGCTCCAGCTCGACTCGCTCCACCCCGTCGGCCGCCAGGATGGCGACCCGGCGTCCGTTCAGCTCTCCGGCCATGTCAGGCCCCCGCCATCGCCGGGTGCAGGACGACCTTCGTCCAGCCCTCGTCTCGCTTGTCGAAGTGCTCGTACGCCTCCGGCGCGCGGTCGAGGGGCAGCTCGTGGCTGACGATGAAGGACGGTTTGGCCTTGCCCGCGGCGATCAGGTCGCGCAGCTGCCGGTTGTACTTCTTGACCGGGGCCTGGCCGCTGCCGATGTGCTGGCCCTTGAACCAGAACATGCCGTAGTCGAAGGCGAGTTTGCCCTGTTTGGCCAGCTCGTCGCTGGCCCCGGGGTCCTGCGGGGTGAAGACGCCGACATTGCCGATCTTCCCGGTGAAGCGTACCGAGGCGACCAGCCGGTTCATCGTCAGGTTGGGCTGCTCCCGGCCGTCGGGGTCGTGCGCCTGATAGCCGACGCACTCGCAGCCGTTGTCCGCGCCCAGCCCCATCGTCTCGTCCAGAACGGCCTGCACCGGGTCGACCTTGGAGTCGTCGATGGCGATCGCGCCGATCGATTCGGCCAGCCGCAGCCGGTCGGGGTGGCGGTCGACGACCATCACCTTGCTCGCCCCTCTGATGGTGGCCGAGAGGGCGGCCATCAGCCCGACCGGGCCCGCGCCGTAGATGACCGTCTGGTCGCCGGGCTGCACGCCGGCCATCTCGGTGGCGTGGTAGCCGGTCGGGAAGATGTCGGCGAGCATCACGTAGTCGGTCTGGCGCTGCTCGGCGTCCTCGCCCAGCCGCAGGCAGTTGAAGTCGCCCCAGGGCACGCGCAACAACTCGGCCTGCCCGCCGCCGTAGGGGCCCATGTCGGCGAAGCCGTAGGCGGCGCCGGCCATGTTCGGCTCAGGCTGAGCGGTCAGGCAGTAGTTCGTCAGCTGGCGCTCGCAGTTCTTGCAGTGCCCGCACGAGATGTTGAACGGCAGGACGACCCAGTCGCCCACCTGGACCTTGTCGACCCCGTCGCCGACCTCGACCACCTGACCCATGTTCTCGTGCCCGAACCAGCGGCCGGCCTCGAAGTCGGTCCGGCCCTCGTACATGTGCAGGTCGGAGCCGCAGATGTTCGCGGACGTGATCCGCACCAGGACGTCGGTCGGCCGCTCGATCCGCGCGTCCGGCACGTCCTTCACGCTGACCTGCCGCGGCCCCTCGTACACCACTGCCTTCATGACGATCCCCCCGTCGCAGCTGCCTCCCACCCCACCGGGCGGCCCCCAGAGCGATACCCCCAGAAAACCCCCTGAACCCACAGGCGAACGCGTTAAGCGACTTGATGGGCACTAACCGTCACACAACAGAGAACTCGGCCCCCGCCGTCGGCCGGTTGCTGTTCTGCAAGCCGGCGACCTCGCCCTGTTCGCCCGCATCGCCCCGATACAGCCCGCATGCGTCGCGCCACGAAGGGTATTCACCTGCCGGGATTCCGCCCGGCTACCGGCGAGGAGCGCCCATGGCCATCAGTCAGCAGCATCGGCCGGAGATCGTCGTCGGACTCGTGGCGACCCCGCCGGACTATCCGGCGCAGGTGGTCGCGCGGCTCGCCGTCGAGCTGGCCGCCCGGCTCGCCGAGCGGGTGGACCCGGACGTGCGGTGGATCGTCCGGGCAGGCTGGGGTGACGTGGCTCCGCGCCGCGACGGCGGCGTCGAGGCGCTGCTCGACGATCTCGCCCGCCGGCGCGCCGACGCCCGGTGGGACGTCGCGATCTGCCTGACCGACCTGCCGCTGCACACCGATCGGGTGCCGCTGGTCGCGCAGACGTCTGCCCGGCGCCGCGTCGCGATGGTGTCCTTGCCCGCGCTGGGGCTGCGCCAGCTGCGGGCGCTCCGCGCGGCTGTCCCGGATCTCGTGGGCCGGCTGCTCGCCGACACGTCCGAGGAGCGGGTGCCGCCGGCCGGCCGGGCACCGGCCGAGCTGACCGGCCAGGTCGCCGCCATTCACCGAGTGGTCGGCGAAGCCGGCGCCGGGGAACTGGGCTACGTCGCCTCGCGGCTGGCCGGCCGGGTGCGGCTCCTGATCGGAATGGTCCGGGCCAACCGCCCGGGGCGCGCCCTGCTGGGCCTGTCCAAACTCCTGGCCGGCGCCTTCGCCACGGCCGCGTTCGCGCTCACCACCAACACCATCTGGGAGATGGGAGTCGCGCTCGGCGGACTCCGCCTCACCGTGATCATGCTTCTCGGACTGACCGCGCTGGTGACCTGGCTGATCATCGCGCACGACCTGTGGGAGAAACCGGACCGGGAGACACCGGCCGAGCTGGCCAGGATGTTCAACCTGGGCACGATCCTCACCCTCACCCTGGCCGCCGTGGCGTCCTATCTGGTGCTGTTCGCCGGAACGACACTCGCCGCGGCGCTGCTGATCGACACCTCCGTGCTGGAGCAGGACCTGCAGCGGCCGGTCGGCCTCACCGACTACCTGACCCTGGCCTGGATCAGCAGCTCGCTGGCCACCGTCGGCGGCACGATCGGCTCCGGGCTGGAGGACGAGGACACGGTGCGGGCCGCCGCCTACGGCTACCATCCCGAACCCGGCGGCTGGCGGGACGAGAAGGACACGTAGCTTCCGCCCCGGGCCAGGGCCGGACCGCACTGCCGGACGGGCACTGATCGCCATGTCGAGCGCACCAGCGGGCCGGAGCGGGTGGAGCCGTCGCCGCCTTCCGGCTCGGTCCGCAGGCCGAGGGCCTTTAGCAAGATGCCGCACGGAGCGAGCTCGCCCAGCTCCTCCACCCTGCCCTGCACGACCCCGATCCCGCGTTCGGACGCCTCGGCAACGGCTTCGGCCAGCAGCCGGCTCTTCCCCGACCCCGGCTCGCCGTCCACCAGCAGCGTTCCGCCCCCCACCTCGCCGCAACTTCTGTAGCAGGCCATCGACGAGACGCCGCGAACTGGGCGCTCTCGTCCACGGTCAGCCGGTCGCGCAGCGCGTGCAGCACGGCGCGCAACGCCGCGTAGGACTGGTAGCGAGTGGGAGGACGTGAGGTCCGCCATGCCGAAGGACCTGGCCTCGATCTTGCCCTGATCGCCGCCGAGGGGTGCCACACCAGCGGGAATTTCCGGCCGGACTATGACCAGGGCCCCCGTCAGCGGCAGAGCTCGCCGAGGTTGTTGCGGGCGGCCCATTCGCGAAGCTCGTGGAAGGCCTGCCGGAGGTCCTCGCCGACCGGGGTGAGCCGGTAGAGGACGGCCGTGCTCGGCCCGTCGGCGAGCTGCCGCTCCACCAGGCTCGCCGCCATCAGCTCGCGGAGCCGGTCGGAGAGGATGCCGTCGGTGATGCCGGGGATCATCTTGGCGAGCTCGCCGAACCGCGCGGGCCGCTGCATCAGGGCCACGATGATCATGCCGTTCCAGCGTTTGCCGAGCACCTTGAACACGTCCACGAACTGCACGTCGCACCCGCTGACCTGCGCGTGCTGATCCGCGGCCACGACGGGGGAAGGACGCTCGGTCATGGCCGCCAGCCTACCCGCCCCCGCCGCTCCGGCCCCCCGCTCCGGCCTTTACCGGCCTTGGCCGGCCGTTCACCGGCGCTGGGGGCGGCGGCTGGCAGCCTGGGAGAAGGAGTGGAGGTGGTGGTCATGGCCGGACTCGCCGTCACGGGGTGCGCGCTGCTGCTGGCAGGGACCGCGCAGGCCCCCGCCGCCGCGCCGACGTCTCCGTGCCCCACGCCCGCCGCCGGGCGGCCCACCGTCGTGCTGGTGCACGGCGCCTGGGCCGACACCTCCAGCTGGAACGGCGAGATCAAGGCCCTCCAGCGGGCCGGGTACGACGTGCGGGCCGTGGGCAACCCGCTGCGCGGCCTGACCGAGGACGCGCAGACGGTACGCGACTTCCTCAACAAGCTGGCCGGCCCGGTCGTCCTCGTGGGCCACTCCTACGGCGGCTCGGTGATCACGAACGCCGCCGCGGGCGACCAGGACGTCAAGGCCCTGGTGTACGTGGACGCGGCGGTCCCGGACGTGGGCGAGACCACCGCCCAGCTCAGCGGCGCCGGGTCCGCGCTCGGCGGCGACCCGGCCACCCTCTACGACCGGGTCCCCTACGCCGGCGCGAGCGGCGGGGCGGCCGACCTGTACCTGAAGCGGCAGGTCTTCGTGCGCTCCTTCGCCTCGGACCTGCCCAGGAGCGAGGCCCGGCGGCTCTGGGCCGCGCAGCGGGCCGCCTCCACGGCCGCCTTCCAGACGCCGTCGAAGGCGGCGGCCTGGAAGACGATCCCGTCATGGTCCTTCATCGCCACCAGTGACAAGATCATCGTCCCGGCGTCACAACGGGCCATGGCCGAGCGGGCCGGCTCCCGGGTGACGCAGTTCGCGGGCGGCTCGCATCTCGCCCTCGTCTCGCAGCCGGCCGCCGTGACCCGGGTCATCCAGGAAGCGATCTGTTCCGTACGCTGACCGCGGCTCATACGCGGGCGGCGTGGCGGGCGGCGCGGTAGCCGAAGACGACGGCCGGGCCGATGGTGGAGCCGGGGCCCGGGTAGGTGCGGCCCATGACGGAGGCGGTGGTGTTGCCCGCCGCGTACAGGCCGGGGATGGCGCCGCCGTCCTCGCGCAGCACGCGGGCGTGCTCGTCGGTGAGCAGGCCGCCCTTGGTCCCGAGGTCGCCCGGATAGACGCGGAACGCGCGGAACGGCCCCTTCTCCAGCGGCCCGAGGTTCGGGTTGGGCTTGACCCGCGGGTCGCCGTAGTAGTTGTCGTAGACGGTGCGGCCGCGGCCGAAGTCCGGGTCCACGCCGGTGCGGGCGAAGCCGTTGAAGCGCTCGACGGTCGCGGCGAGGCGTACGGGGTCGACGCCGATCTCGGCGGCCAGCGCCTCCACGGTCGGGGCCTCGGCCAGCAGGCCCGCCCGCCTCCACTTGCCCGCCTGCCCGGCGACGGCGGTGTTGAGGTAGCGGCGGGTGTGCCGGACGTCGGTGACCAGCCACATCGGGCCGGCCTCGCCGTGCTTGAGCATGTCGTGCCCGACGTCGATGTAGGACGCCGACTCGTTCGTGAAACGCTCGGCGGCGGCGTTCACCATGATCGAGAACGGCAGGGAGCGCTCGGCGACGAGGAAACGCGGCTCGCCGTCGGGGCCGAGCAGGGACGCGCCCCACCAGGCGTCGTCCATGAGCGCCAGCGCGCCGCCCGCCTTCGCGCCCATCGCGATGACCGTGCCCTGGTCGCCCTCGGGGGCCGAGGAGTAGCCGGGGATGCCGTGGTGCTCGCGCCGCCATGCGCCGTTGCTGGCGAACCCGCCGGCGGCCAGGACGACGCCGCGCCGGGCGCGGATCCGGCGGGCGCGGCCGCCCCGTTCCACGACCGCGCCGACGACCGCGCCGTCCTCGATGACGAGGTCGACGATCGGGGCGGACAGCCAGACGGGGGTCTGCTGGGTGCGGACGATGTGCATGAGCGAGGCGGCGAGCGAGCCGCCGATGCCGGTCGGCCGCCTGCCGCCGGCGTACTGGCCGAGCGTGCGGAAGACGAACCGGGCGCCGCGTACGAAACCGCTCGGGGTGGACCAGGCGCGCGACAGCAGCCACACGTCGTCGGTCATGAGCGGCAGCGGGATGCCGCTCTCCTTGGAGCGGGCGCTGTCGTACCAGGCGCCGAGCAGCTTGGTGTCGAACGGCGCGACCTCGAGCGCCCGGCCCACCTTGCCGCCCGGCCGGTCGGGGTAGTAGTCGGGGTAGTCGGGGGACCTGCGCCAGCGCACGCCGAGCCGGCCGAGGAAGGCGACCACCTCGGGGGCGGTCCGCACGTACGCCTTCCTGCGCTCCGGCGAGGAGGCGGGGCCGGTCTCCTCGATGACCTCGTCCATGTACCGCAGGGCCTCCTCGGCGGAGTCGCGGACGCCGGCGCGCAGCATGAGCGGGTTGGCGGGCATCCAGAGGCCGCCGCCGGAGACGGACGTGGTGCCGCCCCAGCGCGGGGTGCTCTCCACGATCAGGGCGTCCAGTCCGCGGTCGGCGGCGGCGATGGCGGCGGTCAGGCCCGCCGCGCCGGAGCCCGCGACGAGCACGTCGACGATGCTGTCCCAGTGGTCGGTCAACTCGGCCCCTCTCGGCTCGCGGAAGTCGCCTCCCTCGAACCGGACGCAATTGTCCGGTTGGGACCGTAGTCTGGGCGATGACCGCCCGCCGGGTCAATACGCCTCAGACCGTCTTGACGGCACCGCCGTCGATCACGTAGTCGGCCCCGGTGACGCTGGCGGCGTGGGGCGAGGCCAGCCACGTCACCAGCGCGGCGACCTCGCCGGGCTCGACGAGCCTGCCGGTGGTCATCCCGGTGCCGGCCGGCAGCTGCGCCAGGAGCTGCTCGTGCTCGACGCCGAGCGCGCCGGCCAGCGCCGCGCCGTACCCGTCGGGGGACTCCCACAGCGCGGTGCGGGTGGCGCCGGGCGAGACGGTGTTGACCCGCACGCCCTGCGGCCCGAACTCCTCGGCGAGGGCCTTGCCGAACGCCGTCAGCGCCGCCTTGGCGGTCGTGTACGTGACCGGCCCGGCGTGCGGCAGGCGCGCGCCGTTGGACGAGATGTTGATGACCGCGCCGCGGCTGCGCACCAGGCCGGGCATGGCGGCCCTGGTGGCGCGTACGGCGCTGAGGAAGTTCAGCTCGTGGTCTCGGAGCCAGTGGTCGTCGGTGGCGTCGAGGAAGCCGCCGACGGGGCGGTCGCCCACGTCGCCCCCTCCGACGTTGTTGACCAGCAGGTCGAGCTCGCCCAGCTCGGCCAGGGCGCGCTCGATCAGCGCGGCGGGGCCGTCAGGGGTGGACAGGTCGGCGGCCAGCGCGATCGCCCCGGTCTCCTTGAGCTCGGGCGTGATCGTGCGGGCCGCGGCGACGACCCGCACGCCCTCGTCGCGGAGCGCCCGCACGATGGCGAGCCCGATGCCCCTGCTGGCGCCGGTCACGACGGCGGTCTTGCCCGTGAGTCGCAGATCCATGACGTTCTCCTTCGCAAAGTCGCGTCACTCCAGATGCGATCACCTTAGGACTTGCAACATCAATGATGCAAGTTAGGGTTGAGTGGCGACCGTGGCGTAACCTGTACGGATGAGCGGAACGACACGGGCGCTGAGGTCCGACGCCGAACGCACGGTCAGGACGATCCTCGCCGCGGCCGAGCGCGTGCTCAGCAGGAACCCGGCGGCGAGCATGGAGCAGATCGCGGAGGCCGCCGGGGTGGCGCGCACCACCGTGCACCGCCGTTTCGCCTCCCGCGACGCGCTGGTGGCCGCGCTGGCCTCCTGGGCCACCCGGCAGTTCGCCGAGGCCGTGGACGCCGCCCATCCCGAGACCACGCCGCCGCTCGTCGCGCTCTACCAGGTCACCGCCAACGTGCTGCGCGTCAAGATCGACTGGGGTTTCGCCATGAACCTGGCGTTCACCACCGACGCGGCGGCCCAGGTCCACGCCGACGTGGCCGAGCGCTGCGAGCGGCTGTTCGCCAGGGCCCGCGAGACCGGGACGTTGCGCGCCGACGTCGATCTGAGCTGGGCGCGGCGGGTCTACTACGCGCTGCTCCACGAGTCGGCGCAGGACCGCGACGGCGACCCCGAGGCGCTGGCGGCGCGGCTGGTGGACACCCTGCTGCGCGGCATGGGCACCGGGCAGGGGCTCTGACCCCGGGCGGAAAAGCATTGGCGCCGCGGATCGGCGGCTGGCTAGCGTGACGTGCGCGGGGCGGAGACGTGTGCCCGCCCGCGCCCGCCGTTCCGCCAGATGGGAGATCTGATGAGTTCGCAGCTCGCCGCGCTCTGCTTCGGCGCGCACGACCCCGTAGGACTCGGCCGGTTCTGGGCCGGTCTGCTGGGCAGGAAGCTCACCGACGGCCGCCACGACGGCGTCGTGCTCCCGCCGGACGACGAGACCGGCTTCGAGATCCGCTGCCTGCCGACGCTGGAGAAGAAGGTCGGCCAGAACCAGGCGCACTTCGACCTGACCAGCGACTCCCCCGAGCACCAGCAGCGGACGGTGGCCCGGGCCCTGGAGCTCGGCGCGCGGCACATCGACGTCGGGCAGCGCCCGGAGGAGGGCCACGTGGTGCTCGCCGACCCCGAGGGCAACGAGTTCTGCGTGATCGAGGCGGGCAACAAGTTCCTCGCCGGATGCGGGTTCATCGGCGCGCTCGCCAGCGACGGCACCCAGGCGGTCGGCTACTTCTGGAGCCAGGCGCTCGGCTGGCCGCTGGTCTGGGACCAGGACGAGGAGACCGCCATCCAGTCGCCGCGCGGCGGCACGAAGATCACGTGGGGCGGCCCGCCGGTCGCCGCGAAGCACGGCAGGAACCGGCTGCACTTCGACCTCGCTCCCCCGGAGGGCGGCGACCAGCAGGCCGAGATCGAGCGGCTGCTCTCCCTCGGCGCGAGCCTCGCCGGCGGCGATCGGCGCGGCGGCGGCCTGGTGGAGATGCTCGACCCCGACGGCAACGAGTTCTGCCTGCTCGCCCCCCAGTGATCAGCCCAGTGATCAGCCCAGTGACAAGCCGGGTGATCAGCCGAGCGCCTGGTCCAGGTTGAAGGCCGCGCTGATGAGCGCCAGGTGGGTGAAGGCCTGCGGGAAGTTGCCGAGCTGCTCGCCGGTCTGCCCGATCTGCTCGGCGTACAGGCCCAGGTGGTTGGCGTAGGTGAGCATCTTCTCGAAGGCCAGGCGGGCCTCGTCGAGGCGGCCGGCCCGCGACAGCGCCTCGACGTACCAGAACGAGCAGATCGAGAACGTGCCCTCGGGGCCCTCCAGCCCGTCCGGGCTCTGCTCGGGGTCGTAGCGGTAGACCAGGGAGTCGGAGACCAGCGCGTCGCCGAGCACGTCCAGCGTGGACAGCCACTTGGGGTCGGTCGGCGAGACGAACTTCGCCAGCGGCATCATCAGCACGGCGGCGTCGAGCACCTCCTCGCCGGCGTGCTGGACGAACCCCTGCAGCCGTTCCGACCAGCCGTGCTCCATGATGTCGCGGTAGATCGCGTCGCGGCTCTCGCGCCAGCGCGGCATGTCGGCGGGCAGGCCCCGCTGGATCGCCATGCGCATGGCGCGCTCGATCGCGACCCAGCACATCAGGCGGGAGTAGGTGAAGTTCTTGCGCCCGCCGCGCGTCTCCCAGACGCCCTCGTCCGGCTGGTCCCAGTGGGCGCAGACCCAGTCGACCAGCGTGCACAGCTCGTCCCAGCGCCGGCTGGAGATGGGCGTGCCCCACTTGTTGTACAGGTAGACCGAGTCGATCAGGGCGCCGTAGATGTCGAGCTGGAGCTGGCCGACCGCGTCGTTGCCGACCCGGACGGGACGCGAGCCGCGGTAGCCCTCCAGGTGCGGCAGCTCCTCCTCGGGCAGCTCGCGGCGGCCGTCGATGCCGTACATGATCTGCAGCGGCCCGGCGGGGCAGCTGCCGTCCATCCGGACGTGCTTGTCCAGGAAGCCCATGAACGCCTCGGCCTCCTCGGTGAAGCCGAGCCGGAGCAGGGCGTAGACGCAGAACGCGGCGTCGCGCACCCACACGTACCGGTAGTCCCAGTTGCGCCGGCCGCCGATCTGCTCGGGCAGGCTCGTGGTCGGCGCGGCGACGATGCCGCCGGTCGGCGCGTACGTGAGCAGCTTGAGCGTGAGCGCCGAACGGTGCACGATCTCCCGCCAGCGGCCCCGGTAGCGGGAGGCCGACAGCCACTTGCGCCAGAACCCGACCGTGGCGGTGAACAGCTCCTCGGCCTGCTCCAGCGGGCAGCCGCGGGGCTCGACGCCGGGAGCGGCCCGGTCGAGCGCGAACACGGCCCGCTCCCCCTCGCGCAGCACGAACCGGGCGGCGGCGTCGCGGCCGTCGTGCTCGACGGGCACGCTGGAGAACAGCGTCAGGCCGAGCGTCGGTGACGTGAACACGGTCAGGCCGCCGTCCTGGGTGACGGTGTGCGGCAGGCGGCCGTAGTCGAAGCGGGGCGCGACCAGGGCGCGGAAGGGCAGCCGACCGCGTACGACGGTGACCCGCCGGATCAGCCGGTGCCGGTCGACCTCGGTGCTGTCCCGTTCCACGGGCATGAAGTCCTGGATCTCCCCCACGCCGTCGTCGGCGAAGAACCGGGTGATCAGGACGTTGGTGTCGGGGAAGTAGAACTGCTTGGTCGTGTACGGCACGTCGGCGGCCAGCTCGAACGAGCCGCCCCGGTCGGCGTCCAGGATCGAGCCGAACACCGACGGGGCGTCGAAACGGGGACAGCAGTACCAGTCGATGGTGCCGTTGGTGCCCACGAGCGCGACCGTACGCAGATCGCCGATCAGCCCGTGCTCGCCGATCGGCAGGTAGCGGGGGTCGCCCCGGCGCCCATCTGCCTGCATGTTTCCAACATAAACCGCGAAAAGCCCCAGGTCTCGCCGGACGCGCCCGGTGACGACCCGCCGTCAGGCGCCGGCGAGACGCCAGAGCGAGGTGACCTCCGCTGCCCGGGCGGCATGGAGGGGATCGGCGGTGTCCCGCACCCGTGGATGCCGCGGCCGGATGCCGGTCCTGCCCACCACGCGCAGGCCCGCCGCCTCGACGGCGGCGAGCAGTTCGCCGCGCGTCCTGAGCCCGAGGCGTTCGGCCAGGTCCGACAGGATGAGCCATCCTTCACCGCCCGGCTCGAGATGCGCGCCGAGCCCGGCCAGGAAGTCGCGGAGCATGCCGCCGCCCGGGTCGTAGACGCCCAGCTCCAGGGCGGAGGTGGGCCGGGCCGGGATCCAGGGCGGGTTGCAGACCACGAGGCCCGCTCGCCCGTCAGGGAAGAGGCCGGGGCCGACGACGTCGATCTGCCCGGTGAGGCGCAGCCGGCGGACGTTGTCGCGTGCGCAGTCCAGGGCACGCGGGCTGATGTCGGTCGCCACGACGCGGCCGATCCCCCGGCGGGCCAGGACGGCGGCGAGCACTCCCGTCCCGGTCCCGAGGTCGAACGCGGTACGGCGAGCCGCCGGCGCGGGGAGCGGCGCGCGGGCCACGAGATCGACGTATTCGCCCCGCACCGGGGAGAACACGCCGTAGTGCGGGTGGATGCGAGCGCCGAGGGCCGGCACCTCCACCCCCTTCGCGCGCCACTCGTGCGCGCCCATCACGCCCAGGAGCTCGGTGAGCGAGACGGCCGTCGGCCCGGACGGCGGACCGTACGCCTCGATGCACGCCTGCCGCACGTCGGGGGCTCGGCGCAGGTTCAGGCGGTAGTCGTCCTCCAGCAGGACGAGAAGCCTGCCGAGCACGCGGGCCCGGTGGCCGCGGGCCCTGCGGTGCAGGTGGAAGGACTCCGCCGGGCTGCCGCCCCGCCGGGGAGGTCTCCTGTCGACGCGGCGGCCCATCGCCGCCAGCAGCTGACGGGCGCCGGGGAAGTCGCCCCACCACAGCAGGGCCGTTCCTTCGCAGGCCAGCCGGTAAGCGGTGTCGGCCTTCATGCGGTCGTCGGCGCGGACGACCCGGCGGGGAGGCGGGGTCGCGCTCTCGGAACGCCAGCGGGCGGAACGGAGGGTGTTCGTCTCGGTCCAGTGGATCGTGGACACGTCGTACTCCTCGTGGTCGAACGTGCGGGGACACGAAGAGCACTTCGACGAGGAGCAGCACGAACGGCCCGTGCTACGGCACGGGCGCGTGGGTCAGGGCAGGTGAGGCTACCGCTCCCGCGTCGAAGCGCGGGAGACGGCGTCGCCGAGAACCATGCCGAGCGTCACGACCAGCCCTTTCGGAGAGGTGAGGTGATCCAAAGGCTCGCACACCCCGCTCTCCGCGGGCAAACCGGTTTCACGGGGGCAGGCGTTCGAGCTTCGACCAGCCGGTCCAGCCGCGTTCCCTGAGCAGCTCGATCAGCCGGCCGGCCGCGGGGAGCGTGTCGAGCGCCCGCGCGTCCATCAGCGTGATCAGCGGCGGGTCCAGGTCGACGTCGCCGAGGTAGTCCTCGCCCTTCTCCTCCGCGAGCCGGGTGAGCCAGGCGGCCAGCTCGTCGGCCCGCTCGGCCGTCCGCGGGTCGTCAGGTGGGTGGTCGAGGGCCCGGCCCAGGGTGAGGTAGAAGCCGGCGAGCCGCGGGTCGGCGAGCTGCTCCCGCTTGCGGGCGATCCACTCCGCGACACGCCCGGGCGCGTGCGCGGCCAGCAGGACCCAGCCGTCGCGCTCGGCCCGTACGAGCCGTTCGCCGACGCCCAGCGCCCGCAGCCGGGCCAGGTATCCCGCCACCTCGGGCGGCAGGGCCAGGCCGTCACCGGCGGTGAGCCCGGCCAGGTGCTCGCGGCGTCGCTGCCGCTGCCGGATCTCGGCCTCCAGCCGCCGGTCGATGTCCGCGACCGCCGCGGCGAACTCCTCCTCGCCGGCCCGCAGCAGCTCCCGCGTCCGCGCCAGCGGCACCCCGGCGCGGGTGAGGGTGCGGATCCTGATCAGCTCGACCACGGCGCCCGCGTCGTACCTGCGGTAGCCGAGGTGGTCCCGCTCCGGCTCCGGCAGCAGCCCCTTGGCGTGGTAGTGCCGGACCGTGCGCACGGACACCCCCGCGTACGACGCCAGCTCCCCGATGGTCAGCACCGTTCCAGCCTCCCACGGATGATCCTGGCGATCTCCGGCGCGTGCGTGTGGACGAGGCCGTGATCGGCGTCGAGCCAGGACACGGCGACCCGCGGCCGGTCGCGGGTCAGCCGCTCGACGCCGGAGCGCCAGTTCCGGTTGAGCCGCGGCATCGGCTCCTCGTCGCCGTGGCCGGCCATCGCGGTGGACATGATCATGCTGATCGGGCAGCCGATCCTGCGGTAGCGGCCGAGGACGGCAGAGCGGACCGCGTCGATCTCGGCGTTCAGCGCCTCGATCTCGGGGGCGGTGAGCAGCACCTGGCGCGCGGTGCCCCGCAGGGCCTCCTGCCGCGCCGCCTGGTCCTCCCACATCACGCGCAGCCGTGGCAGGAGGTCATCGGTGAGGAACGGCTCCGGCACCGGGTTCGCCCCGTCGATGAGCACCAGCCCGGCGACAGGGTGGTCGGCGGCGTGATCGGCGGCGCGGTCTGCGGCGTGGTGGACGGCGAGGTCGGCGCCCATCGAGTAGCCCACGAGCACGGGCGCCACGCCCGGCTCGTGGCGCGCCAGGTCCGCCAGCACGGCGGCGAGGTCGGCGCCGAACGCCGCGAAGGAGTACCGGGACGCGGGCGAGGCGAGGCCGTGGCCCCGCAGGTCGAAGGTGACCACGTCGTGGTCGCGCCGCAGCAGCGCGGCCAGCTCGCCCAGGTCCGCCTGGGTGGAGCTCAGCCCGGGGCACAGGACCAGCAGTCGTCCCGTGCCGCCGCGCGACACCGGGATGGTGACGCCGTCGTGGTGGATCGTGTGCTGCCGGAGCGTGGGGGTCGTCGTCATGCGCCCATGGTGGGAGGTTGACCCCGCGTCAGGGCCAAATCCGGCGCGTCCCCGCCACGCAGGAAGGCACGGTCACCGCTCAGCGCGGTGGCCGTGCCCTTTCCGTCCGTCCAGGCGGGCGGGTGCCTCACTTGGGCATGAGGACCTTGTCGATGACGTAGAGCGTGGCGTTGCTGGTCGGGATGCCACCGCAGACGATCTTGGCGTCGTTGATGGTCATGTCCTCGCCGGAGCCCTTCACGGACAGCTCGCCGCCCTGGAGCGTCTTGAGCATGTCGCCGTCCTTCAGGTCGGTCGGGCTCACCTTCCCCTCGACCACGTGGTAGGAGAGGATCTTGGTGGCGGCGGCCTTGTCGGACATCGCGTCCTGCACGTCCGTCGGGGCCGCGTTGAAGGCCGCGTCGTTGGGCGCGAAGATCGTGATGTCCTTCGCGGAGTTCAGCTTCTCCTCCAGTCCGGCCTGCTTGACCGCCTGCGAGAGCTTCGACAGGTCCGGGATCTTCGTCAGGGCGGTGCCGGCCGGCTGATCGGCGACGCCCGAGAGGCTGTCCTTCATCGCCGCGCAACCCGGCCCCATCGGGCTGGTGGTCGCGCCCGGCGTCATCTCCCCTGTCGCCGTCGCCTCCGGACCGCCGGGAGCGCCGGGCTCACCGGTCTCGCCGGGTGTGGTCTCTTCCGGCATGCCGCCGTCCGGCGAGGTCTCCTCCGGCATGCTGGTCATCTCCGGTGCCGGTGAGCCCTCGGGCTCAGGAGTGCGGGCGGAGGCCGCGCTGGTCCCGGCGGTGGCCGCGGTCAGCGCGAGCGCCGCCGCGAGAAGCACTCGTTTCACAGTGTCCCCCGAATCTCTCGTGCCGGCGGGGTTGGCCCGCGGCGCGATCGAAGCAGATCTCACGTACGTTCCGAGCGCTTCCAGTCTCTCTGGCAGAAGGAGAAGAAGAAGTACTATCCCCACCAAAGCGGGACAAAAGGTGGATTTCACGCGTCAACCGGCCGAACGCCTTTACAATGTAGATCATAGAGAAGTGGGAATACCTTTGCGCACGGTCGGAGTAGAGTGTCATACAGCACCCCGCCCCGCGTACGCAAAGGATCCAGGATTGGCCAGCCCTCCAGAGCAGGTGGCGCGCCCGGCGACCATCAGGGACGTCGCCGCCGCGGCCGCCGTGTCGATCGGCACCGCCTCCAAGGCGCTGAACGGCCGGGGCAGGATGCGGGACGAGACCCGCGACCGCGTGCTCGCCGCCGCCGAGCGGCTCGGCTTCCGGCCCAACCCGCTCGCGCAGGGGTTGCTGGCCGGCCGCACGTACACCGTCGGCCTGGTCACCGGCGACAGCTACGGCCGCTTCAGCATCCCCGTGATGCTCGGCGCGGAGGACGCGCTGGGCGCCGGGCAGATCTCCGTCTTCCTCTGCGACACCCGCGACGACCCGATCAGGGAGCGGCACTACCTGGAGCGGCTGCTGGCCCGCCGGGTCGAGGGGATCATCGTGACCGGCCGCCGCACCGAGCCGCGCCCCAGCATCGGCCACGACCTGCCGGTCCCGGTGGTGTACGCGATGACGCAGTCCACCGACGAGTCCGACTACTCGATCATCCCCGACGACCGGGGCGGCGGCGTCCTCGCCACCCGCCACCTGCTGGCGACTGGCCGCACGCGCGTCGGGCACGTCACCGGCCCCGAGGGGTTCCAGGCGGCCCGCGAGCGCGCCGCGGGCCTCACGGCGACGCTGGCGGAGGCGGGCCTGGAGCCGGCCGGGGAGATCCTGTTCGGCGAGTGGAGCGAGGAATGGGGGCGGCAGGCCGCCGACATCCTGCTGCACGCCGCCCCCGACGTGGACGCGGTCTTCTGCGGCAGCGACCAGATCGCCCGCGGGGTGGCCGAGACGCTGCGCGAGCGGGGGCGGCGGGTGCCGGACGACGTGGCGCTGGCCGGCTTCGACAACTGGGAGCCGATGGCGCTCGGCTGCCGGCCGCCGCTCACCACGGTCGACATGAACCTCGGGGAGATCGGCCGGCTGGCCGCCCGCTACCTGCTCGACGCGATCGCAGGGAAGCCGGTCCCGTCCGGCGTCCACACCGTCCCGGCCGCGCTCGTGCCGCGCGCCTCGACCCGGCGCAGCATCTGACGGCGGCCCGCTGGGAAATCTGTTTCCCAGCGGGCCGCCCTCAGTTCTTGATGCCGGTGAGGGTGACGCCCTCGATGAAGTAGCGCTGCAGGAAGAAGAACAGCGCGATGATCGGGGCGATGACGGCGGCCGAGGCGGCCATCAGGTAGCCCCACTGCGTGATGTAGATGCTCTGGAACGACGCCAGCCCCAGCGAGAGCGTGTACTTCTGCTCGTCGTTGAGGTAGAGCAGCGGGCCGAGGAAGTCGTTCCAGGTGCCGATGAAGGTGAAGATGGTGACGACGACGATCGCCGGCTTCGACAGCGGCATGACGACCGTCCAGAACACCCGCCAGGGCGAGGCGCCGTCCATGTAGGCGGCCTCGTCCAGCTCGAACGGGATCGTCAGGAAGAACTGCCGCAGCAGGAACACGTTGAACACCCCGCCGCCCGCCCCGGCGAACCAGCTCGGCACGGTGAGCGGGACGAAGCTGTCGAGCGCCCCGAGCTCCTGCCACATCACGAACGTCGGGATGAGCGTGACCGCGTACGGCAGCATGACGGCGCTCAGCAGCAGCGCGAAGACCACGTTCCGGCCGCGCCAGCGCAGCCGGGAGAAGCTGAACGCGGCCACCGAGCAGGTGATCACCGTCCCCAGCACGCTGATCACCGCGACGATCACGGTGTTGACGAAGTACAGCCCGAACGGCTGCGCGGTCAGCGCCTCCCCGAAGTTCGACCACTGGAACGGCCGCGGGATCCACTCCGGCGGCGCGGTGAACATCTGCGCGTCCTCCATGAGCGCGCTGCGCACCAGCCAGACGAACGGCAGCAGCGTCGGCACCGCCCCGGCGACCAGCGCGAGGTAGAGCAGCGCCTTGCCGTACGGGCGCCGCCGGCGCAGCCCGCCGGTGGGCGCCACCCGTCCGGTGCGGCGCTCGCGGGGCGGCGCGGCCACGGCGGTCACCTCGCGCCCGCCATCTCATAGTGGACCCAGCGGCGGGCGTTCCTGAACAGCAGGAACGTGATCACCACGATGATCATGAAGAGCACCCACGCGAGCGCGCTGGCATAGCCCATCTCGCTCTCTCTGAACGCCTTGCGGAACAGGTAGTAGACATAGAAGAGGGTGGCGTTGTTCGGGCCGCCCTCGGTCATCACGTACGCCTGGTTGAACACCTGGAAGGTGCCGACCACGCCGACGACCAGGTTGTAGAAGATGGTCGGCGTCATCATCGGCAGCGTCACGTGCCAGAAGCGCCGCCAGGCGCCGCCGCCGTCGATGGAGACCGCCTCGTACAGGTGGCGCGGCACCCCCTGGAGCCCGGCCAGGAAGATCACCATCGTGTTGCCGAAGCCCCAGGTGCTCATCACGATCAGCGACGGGATCGCCGTCGACTCGTCGTAGATCCACTGCCCGGCCGGCAGCCCGGCCTGGCGCAGCAGCGAGTTGAGCAGCCCGAAGTCGGGGTTGAAGATCCAGATCCAGAGCACCACGTTGGCGATCGAGGGCACCAGCGTCGGCAGGTAGAAGATCGTGCGCCACAGCGCGAGGCCGCGTACGCGCTGGTTGAGCAGCATCGCCACCGCGAAGGACACGATGAGCACCAGCGGCACCGCGCCGAGCGTGTAGTACGTGGTCGCGCCCAGCGACGTCCAGAACAGCTCGTCGCCCGCCATCTTCGTGTAGTTGTCCAGCCCGACGAACGACGGGGTGCCGCCCACCTGCCAGTCGGTGAGGCTGAAGACCAGCGAGGCCACCATCGGCCCCGCCGTGAAGATCAGGAACCCGAGAATGGCGGGCAGCGCCAGGAGCCAGCCCCAGCGCCGCTCCAGGCGACGCTGACCCGACAGGCCGGCCATGTCAGACCTCCTGGACGTGCTGCCAGCCCTGCAGCATGCCGGTGATCTTCGGGGTGACGGCCTTCAGGATCTCGGCGGCGGGCCGCTTGCCCGACTCGATCTCCTGCAGCGCCGGGGTGAGGACGTCGCTGGAGATCGCCGACAGGTTCTTGACGCGGTTGCGCAGGTCGGGCACGCCGTGGTCGCGGGCGTAGTCGACCACGGCGGTGCGGAACTCCGGCGGGTGGCCGTCGTTCTTCGTCCAGGAGTCGATGGCGGCCTGGTCCTCGTAGTACGTGCGCTCCTGCGGCATCCACAGCCCCTGCCGGTACAGGTCCACGTAGCGCGGGTCGATGTGGAAGGCGAACAGCTCGACCGCCTCCTCGACGTGCTTGCCGCCGGCGAACACCGACGAGGCGCCCGCCACCTGGGAGGTGGTGAACGGCTCCTTGTACGTCGGCAGCACGCCGATGCCGTAGTCGACCTTGCTCTCGTTCATGTCGAGCAGCGCCCAGTGGCCGTCCACGACCATCGCCACCCGCTTGGTCTTGAGCAGGATGTTGGTGCCGGGCACGTCGTCGCCGGTCGCGGCGAGCTGGCCGGGGCCGGGCGCGACGCGGTGCTTGTGGATGAGGTCCTGCAGGTTCTGGAACACCTGGACGGCCTCGGGGGTGTCCAGCAGGCAGCGCTTGCCGGCCTCGTCGGCGAAGTCGGCGCCGTTGCTGCGCAGGAAGCCGTACCAGGCGGCGGCGTAGGTGATGCTGACGGAGACGCCGAACTGGCGGACCTGCTTGGGGTCGAAGCCGGACTCGTCGGGGTGCTTGCCGTTCTGGTCGACGGTGAGCTTGTAGGCGTTCTCGACGAACTGGTCCCAGGTCCAGGCGGAGGAGGCGACGGCGGGCGGCGCGGTGATGCCGGCCTCGGCGATCGCGGCCTTGCTGTACCACAGCAGCTCGATCTCGTTGGCGGTGGCGACGCCGTGCAGCTTGTCGGGGCCGTACCAGAGGTAGGCGTCCGGCAGGTAGCCGGCGAGCTGGGGGTACTTCTTCAGGTACGGGAACAGGTTGACGAGCTTGCCCTGCTCGGCCAGGCGGAACGACATCGACATCGGCACGTACCCGAGGTCGGGCACGTTGCCGCCGGCGATGAGGCTGTTGAGCTTGACGTCGTACTCGTCGGGCGTGAACAGCGGCTTGACCTCGACGCCGGGGTTCTTCTCGGCGAAGGAGCGGAGCATCTTCTCCACGGCCGTCTTCTCGAACGTCGAGCCCCAGTACATGAACTGCAGCCGCTTGTCCCCCGCCCCGGCCGTCCCGCCCCCCGATCCGCAGGCCGCGGCGGCGGCGCCGAGGGCGGCCAGGCCGCCCATCCTGAACAGGTCTCTTCTCTTCATGGGCGTGTTTCCTTACAGGTGGGGGGTCCAGACCCGCATGACGCCGCCGTCCCGGTTGTCCCACTGGTAGTAGGGAACGGCGGTCGCGGTGACAGGGGCGGGCGCTTGCCGGTCGGCGGCAGCGGTCGAGGGGAAATAGGGCAGCCCGTCCGCCGGGGCGGGCGGCAGCCGGACGGCGTCCGCCTCGATCACCACGGTCGGGCCGAGGCCGGGCACGTCGCGCTCGACGGCGCGGAGGCGCGGCTCGGCGGCGAGCGCCAGGTCCTCGAGGTCGGCCTCCTGGTCGATCTGCTCGAAGCAGTAGACCAGCGGGCCGCGCTCGACGGCGGCGCAGCCGCGCAGCGCGTCGATCCTGCGGTGCGGCACGACCAGCCGGGGCGTCAGGTCCAGGTCGAGGTCGAACACGTCGCCGGGCTTCCAGTCGCGCCGGACGCGGGCATAGCCGTCGGCGTCGGGGACGAGCCCGCCCTCGCTCCAGGAGGGGATGCGGAGTTTGAGGGTCCACGGGCCGCCGGGGGTCTCCCTGACGGTGAACCGGACCCGGCCGTCCCACGGGTAGCGGGTCTCGACGTCCAGCGTGACTGCCCCGGCGCGGATCTCGCCGGGCACGTACTGGTGGACCGACAGGCCCTCGTCGTCGGTGGTGGCGACGTAGTGGCCGAGCGAGGCGACCAGGCGCATGATGTTCGGCGGGCAGCAGGCGCAGGCGAACCACTCCCTGCGCCGCCCCAGGTAGCGGTCCTCGAACAGGTCGGCGCGGCGCTGCAGCGGGTTGACGTAGAAGAAGCGGACGCCGTCGGCCGAGGTGGAGGCGGCGAAGGCGTTGTAGAGGGTGCGCTCGATGAGGTCGGCGTAGCGGCCCTGGCCGGTGGCCAGCAGCAGCCGCCAGTTCCAGTGGACGCTCGCGATGGCGGCGCAGCTCTCGCTGTAGGCGCGGTCGGAAGGCAGCTCCCAGCGCTCGCCGAACGCCTCGCCGTCGTGGCGGGAGCCGAGGCCGCCGGTGAGGTAGGTCTTGGTGGCGACCATGTCCTCCCAGCGCCGCACCGAGCACTCCAGCAGCGACTCGTCGCCCGTCTCCAGGTAGAGGTCGACGACGGCGGCCTCCAGGTAGAGCTGGCGCACCGCGTGGCCGGCGGCGGTGTCGGCCTCGCGGACCGGCAGGTGGTCCTGCGAGTAGAGCGGGCCCATGCCGCTGTCGGCGATCAGTCCCTTGCCCCGGTTGTCGACGAGCTTGCGGGCCAGCTCCAGGTACGCGCGCTCGCCCGTGTGCCGGTAGAGCTCGACCAGGGCCGTCTCGACCTCGGCGTGCCCGTCGATGCCGTCGTCGCCGCCGGTCAGGAACCGCTCCACCAGCAGGTCGGCGAAGCGGCGGGCGACCGCGAGCAGGTCGTCGCCGCACCCGGCGCGGGAGGCGGCGACCGCCGCCTGGAACAGGTGGCCGGCGCAGTACATCTCGTGGCTGTACTCCAGCTCGGCGAAGATCTTGCCGGGCTTGACCACCTGGTAGTGCGAGTTGAGATAGCCGTCGGGGCGCTGCGCGCGGGCCAGCAGCGCGGCCGAGCCGGCGACGAACTCCGGGTAGGCGGCGTCGGGAGCGCGCAGGTGCTCCCAGGCGATCGCTTCGAGCTGTTTGTACAGGTCGGAGTCCTGGAAACGGTAACCGCGGAAGTCGCCCTCGCCCTCCCCCGCCGCCAGGCGCAGGTTGGGCAGCGCGCCGGACGCCTCCATCTGCTCCAGGCCGAGCGGGATGCTGGCCGATCGGTTGATCTCCTGCCAGCGGGCGAACGGGCCACCGGTGATCGTGACGTCGTGCACGCCCAACGGCCGCAGGACTCCGGTGCTGGGGGCGAGCGGCCCGCGGGCAGGGTCGGGGCGGACAGGGTCGGGGAAGCCGGACATCGAGCTCCTCGTCGAACTGAGAATAGGTTTTCTCGCAGGCAATGTAAGGTGTGATACAGCACTCGTCAATAGAGGCACCGGTGCAGACCGCCGACTTCAGGGGCAGTGAGGCGCCAAGAGAAAACGGTTGCGCTGCACGTTGGGCCCCGTTCCACCGAAAACCTTTGTGCTGGAGTTGCAGTCGGCTCTTGACAGTGGGGTTGACGGTGCGGTTTGCTGCCGAAAACCTTTCAGTCATTTTCGAGCACGCTGGCGTCCGCACGCGCACCCGGGCGCCACCCGCAGGACCTGTTCCCCCCGCTCGTCCCGCCGCGCTTTTTGTTAGCGCTAACACAGAGAGGTGCCGCCGATGAGACGACCGGCCGTGCTGGCCACCCTTCTCACCGTCCTTCTCGCGTCCTTCCTCACCGCCGCGCCGCCCGCCGCGCACGCCGCGCCCACCGCGCAGGTCGTGGACATGTTCGGCCGGGTCGTCAACGACTACGGCGTCAAGCTCGTCGACTGGCAGGGCTACCTGGCCAACCCGTACGTCGAGCTGACCGTCCGCCCGCCCGCCGACGTGCGCTACCCGATCACCGTCGACCTCAAGGCCGAGGGCACCTCCCGGCTGATGATGGACCTGCCGAGCCAGCTCACCGCCACCGGCGCGACCAAGACTCTGACCTTCGCCTCCGCCTCGGAGGAGAAGCCGTTCCGGCTGGCCATCCACTCCAAGCGCGGGCCCGGCGCCGACGAGCTGCACACGCTGCGGCTGACGATCAGGGACGCGGGCGGGGCGACGTACCAGCAGTCGATGCCCATCCGGGTCCAGCAGGACGAGAAGACCGCGCTGGAGCCCTCGCTGCCGCTCACGTTCGACTACCGCTACGACACCATCACCGGCTACTTCAACGCCCCGGCCTTCCGGACGGCGGCCGAGGAGGCGGTGAAGGACTGGTTCCGCTTCTTCGACATGGCGCCCTTCGACACCGTGGCGGCCGGCGCGGAGACCAACCACCTGCCCGGCAACGACTGGCAGAACTCCGTCACGGTCACCAACAACGCCGCCTACAACGGCATGTACGTGTTCTTCCGCGGGATCCAGACCCCGTACTCGACCGGCTACCCCGCCGCCAACGGCCGCTACAGCACCCGGGGCGGCCAGCAGCTCGCCGGCCCGCTGCACCGCTCGACCGCGATGATCTTCGAGTACGACGAGGCGGGCAAGCAGCTGTTCACCTCCCTGGCCGACGAGGACTGGTACAAGACCGACATCGCCGGCTCCGTGCTCGACGTGCACGGCCTGGTCATGCACGAGTACGGCCACGCGGTCGCCTTCCACAGCGACTGGGCCGGGATGCGCGCCTACGTCGCCTCCGGCGGCACCGACCCCGACGTGGTCGCCTACCAGGGGCGTGCGGTCCCCCTGGACTCCAGCTACCACATCCCCGGCGACCAGCCCAACTGGGACCGCCTCAGCGGCCAGAGCGGCGGCTGGACACACCTGTTCCCGACCCGGCGGTGGATGCTGACCAAGCTGGCGCTGCTCGTCGCCGAGAACGCCGGCTGGAAGCTCAACCGCAACCTCACCCCGTTCCTGCCGCCGTCGATCACCACCACCTCGCTCCCCCAGGCCGCGGCCGGGACCGCCTACCAGCAGACCCTCCAGGCCAAGGGCGGCGTGCCGTTCTACGACTGGCAGGTCACCGGCGGGTCGCTGCCGGCCGGGCTGAGTCTCGACCGCTTCACCGGCGCGATCACCGGCACCCCGACGGCGGCCGGGACGTCCACCTTCACCGTCAGGCTGCGCGACTACGACAAGCTCAGCACGCCGGTGACCAGGACGTACACGCTGACGGTCACCGGCACCGCCCCGTCGAACCTGGCCCGCTCGGCCACCCCGTCGGCCTCCTACACCTCGGCGTGGGAGAGCGTGGCGGCGATCAACGACGGCATCGACCCGCCGCGCTCGAACGACACCGTCAACCGCCGCTGGGGCACCTGGCCGCAGACCGGCACGCAGTGGGCCGAACTGACCTGGCCGGCCACGCAGACGATCAGCTCCGCCGACGTGTACTTCTTCGACGACGGCGGCGGCGTGCGCGTCCCGGCGTCGTGGAAGCTCCAGTACTGGACGGGCAGCGCCTACGCCGACGTGCCGGGGACGTACCCGGTGGCGGCCGACGCCTACAATCGGGTGAGCTTCCCCTCCGTCAGCACCACACGGCTGCGGGTCGTGCTGCAGAGCGGTCAAGGGTCGGTCGGGCTGCTGGAGGTGAAGGCGTACGCCTGACCCCGAGCCCCGCGCGCCGGTGGAGGCGTACGCCTGATCCCGCGCCCCGCGCGCCCCGGACGCCGCCGTGCGGCCGGGGCGCGCGACCTTTTGTGCGGGGTGACACCTTTTGTGAGGTGAGGCACACTACTGGCATGCGGACCCCTGCCGTGGCGGTGTTGTCGGCTCTGGCTCTCGCCGCGGCGGTGGCGTGCGCGCCCGCCCCGGCCTCGCCGCCCCCCAAGCCCTCCCCCACGACCCCGCAGGGCATCCTCCGGCAGACGGCCGACGAGATCGCCCGCACGTCGGCGAGCATGCGCCTCCTCGACGACCTGCCGCTGTACGAGATGACCTACCACGGCGGTTACGACGCCGAGGCGCCGCTCACCGACGCGGAGCTGGCGCGCAAGGGCGACGGCTGGGCCTGCTCGCTGTTCCACCGCCCCGGCGAGTTCGGCAGGAACTTCGACTGGCAGCCCAACCCGGCGATGGTCGTCCACAACCGCCCGCCGGGCGGCTACGCCTCGATCTCGCTGGTGGACGTCTCCTATCTGTTCTACCCGCGGATCAAGCCGAAGCTGACCAAGGCCGAGGACCGGCGGCGGCTCGCGCACGCGGTGCTGATCCCGTTCGACGGCATGAACGAGAAGGGGCTCGTCGTCGGCCTGGCCCAGGCCCCGGACGCCGAGCTGCCCGCGCCCGGCGCGGGCCGCGTCACGGTGAGCGGGGTGCGGATCATCCGGCTGATGCTGGACAGGGCCGCGACCGTGCCGGAGGCGATCGAGCTGATGCGCCGCTACGACCTCGACTTCACCGGCGGCCCGCAGCTCCACTACCTGATCGCGGACCGCGCCGGCAGGTCGGCGGTCGTCGAGTACGCCGAGGGCCGCATGAACGTCATCGACGACCGCTACCTCACCAACATCACCATGACCGGCACGGACCGGGCCGCCAGAATGGCCGACCGCCGCTACCGGCTCCTCGCCGAGGGCGGCGGCACGGAGGCGATGAAACTGCTCCGGAAGGTCGCCCAGCCGCACACCCAATGGTCGATCGTTTACGACCTCGACGATTTGACCGCGAGAATCGTCACGGGGCAGCGGTGGAACCGCGTGCGCGATTTACGCCTTTCCGCGGCCGGTTGAGCGGCGCGACTTTTGTCTTGACTTCTCCGGCGGGCAGTTTCGCCTTTCGTCGGTTGATCGTGAATCGAACTCATTTCCCGATGAATAATCAACCGCGCACGTCGAGCCGGGAGTTTCGGCGTGTCACGAGCGCGGATTAGGGTGATCAGGCAAACGGTCGGGCCGATACTTGAAAGTTTCATGGCACCTTGACAAAGTCCGCGACAAGAGAGTCCGGAGGTGAGTGGACGCGCCGCCGGGCCCTCGCGCCGCAGGGCGTGGGCGGCTTTTGGCGAATGGCCGCCGGAGAACGGCGGCAGGCGGGGCCGGGCACCGGCCCGCGCACATCTTTTCCCTCCGTGGCCGGCGGGTGCGACGGGCGGTTTCGGACGTCCGAATCTTGGTTACGGTCCTCAGGTGAGCCCTCCCATCTATCACCGCGCGACCCGCTGTGCAAGAGGCTCTTCGGGCGAATGACGGCTGACGTGGGCCGGCCGGATCGCTCATTGACGCCACCCTGCCGCGTCGATATAAGGTTCATGTCGTGCAACGGCGTGAGATCACACGCATTGTCCGACATTTCGCACCCACTCACATTTCGGTGTTGTTTCGCGGCATTTGTCGAGGAGCGCCGTAACATGGCGGTTGACGACCTCCGTATTCAGCGACGAAACCCCCAGCCCGCCCCCCTGTCCAGACCGCGTGCGCCGCGGACGGCGACTCCCGGCAAGGGAGGTGCTGGGCGATCAGTGGCCAGCTAGCCGCGGCGACGCGGGACCACCACCCCACCGGTCCGTGCGCCGCCCGTACGATGATCTGCCTGCCCTACGCCGGAGGAGGCGCGAGCGCCTATGCCGGGCTCCTCCGCCGGCTCACCGGCCTCACCGTGGTCCCCCTCCAGCTTCCCGGCAGGGAGAACCGCATCGGCGAGCCGCCCGCCTTCACGATCAGCGACATCGCCGACGAGGTCGCGCCCGCCACCGGCGAGCCGTACGTCCTGTACGGCCACAGCATGGGCGCCCGGCTGGCCTTCGAGGTGGCCCGCGAGCTGCGCAGGCGCGGCCTGCGCGAGCCGTCGATACTGTACGTCGGCGGCGCGCATCCCCCGGACCGCCGGGTGCCGCTGGCGGCCGCCGCCGACCTGCCCGACGACGCCTTCATCGACCAGCTCATCCGCAGGTCGGGGGCGCTGCCCGAGCTCAGGGACCTGCCGGAGCTGCGGGAGCTGATGCTGCCCGTGCTGCGCTCGGACTTCGCCTGGATCAAGAACTACGCCTTCGCCCCCGAGCCGCCGCTCGCCACCCCGATCGTGGCCTTCGCCGGGCTCGACGACGGGGAGGCCGGGGTGGCGGAGATGCTCGGCTGGGCCCGGCACACCAGCGCGGGCTTCCGACTGCGGACCATCCGCGGCGGCCACCTGTTCGTCAAGGACCGGCCGGACGAGCTGGCCGGGCTCATCACCGCCGACCTCACGGCCGGGCAGGTTCCCGCCGAGGCGGACGAGGTGCACCTCTGGGCGGGGCCGGCGGCCGGTCGCGACGCGGTGCTGCGCCGGCACGCGGGGCGGGAGGCGGCCTGGGGAGCCGTGGCCACGAGTGACGCCGGCGACCTGGCCGCCGTGGCCGCCGGGAGCGGGCCGGGGATCGGGGTGTGCGTGCTGCGCGCGCGGGACCTCGGCGAGCCGGTCGAGCTGAGCGCGGACGAGCGGGAGCAGGTCGAGGAGGCCGCCGAGGAGGACCGGGGGTGGCTCGCGCTGCGCGCCGTCACCGCGAAGCGGGCGCTGATGGCCGCCGACGGCGGGACCGCCGACCCCGCGGCGATCGGGTTTCCCGACCTCGCCGACCCCGGCCCCTGGCGCGTCCAGCCCGGCCAGGAGCCGGACCGGCTGTCGCGGTGGCGGATCACGCACCTGGCGCTGCACACCTCCCGGGGTGAGGCGCTGGCCGCGGTCGCCGTACCCCGCGACGGGGTGCGGCTGAGCGTCGACCTGCCGCCGGAACGAGCAAGGTGACGGGGAGCGGGCGAGGAGACAGCGGGGAGACACGAGTGACCAACGGGGCGCTTCTTCATGACCTCGTCCTGGCGCAGGCCGGGCGCACTCCGGACGCGACGGCCGTACGGCAGGGCGAGCGGAGCCTGACCTACCGCGAGCTGGTCTCGGCGGCGGCGGTGCTGGCGCACCGGCTGCGCGAGCTCGGCGCGGGCCCCGAGACGCGGATCGGCATCTGCCACCGCCGCACGCCCGGCCTGCTGGTCCGCGTGCTCGGGGTGCTGATGTCCGGGGCCGCGTACGTGCCGCTGGACCCTGCGCATCCGCGCCGGCGGCTCGCCGGCGTCATCGAGGACGCCGGCATCACCACGGTCGTCGCGGACGAGACCGGCGCGGAACTGCTGGCCGGTCTGCCCGTGCGCCTGGAGACCGCGCCACTGGAGACCGGGCCGCTGGAGACCGGGCCGCTGGAGACCGGGCCGCTGGAGACCGGGCCGCTGGAGACCGGGCAGTCGGAGGCTGGGCCGCTGGAGACCGGGCCACTGGAGACCGGGCAGTCGGAGGCTGGGCCGCTGGAGACCCAGCCGTCGGAGACCGGGCCGCTGGGGGCCGGAGGGGCCGGGGTGGTCGCGCGGGTCGTGCCGGCAGGTGCGGCGGCCTATGTGCTCTACACCTCGGGCTCGACGGGGCGGCCCAAGGGGGTCGTGGTGAGCCATGCCTCGGCGGTGTCGTTCGTGACGATGGCGGGTGAGGTGTTCGGGCTCGACGCCGGGTGCCGGTCCATCGGGTTCGCCGCGCTCGGGTTCGACGTGTCGGTCCTGGACGTCTTCGCGCCGCTGGCGCGCGGCGGGTCGGTGATGCTGATCCCCGAGGAGGACCGGGTGGACGCCGCCCGGCTCCAGCGGTTCCTGGAACGGCACCAGGTGACCTGGGGCACGATCCCGCCCGCGCTGCTCCCGCTGCTGGAGCCGGAGCGGCTGCCGTGGCTGCGCGACCTGCTCACCGCGGGCGAGCCGGCCGGGCCGGAGCAGGTGGCCCGCTGGACGGCGGGCGGGCGGCGCTTCCACAACTGGTACGGCCCCACCGAGACCACGGTGTGCGTCGTCGGCACCGAGCTGTCGGGCGTCTGGGACCGGCCGCTGCCGATCGGGCACGCGCTGCCGGGCTGCCGGGCGTACATCCTCGACGACCTGCTGCGGCCCTGCCCGCCGGGCACGCCCGGCGAGCTGTGCATCGGCGGCCCGCAACTGGCCCGCGGCTACCTCGGCCGGCCGGGGCTGTCGGCCGAGCGGTTCGTGCCGGACCCGTACGGCGGGCCGGGGGCGCGCATGTACCGCACCGGCGACCAGGTCGTGCTGGAGGACGACGGCCGGATCGGCTTCATCGGGCGGCTGGACCGGCAGGTGAAGGTCCAGGGCCAGCGCGTCGAGATCGGCGAGGTCGAGGCGGTGCTGCGGGCGCATCCCGGCGTGCGTCAGGCGGTCGCGGACGTGACCGACGGGGCCACGGGGCTGAAGGAGCTGACCGCGTACCTGACGCCCGAGGACGCGCCCGGCATCGAGGAGGTGCGGGCGCACTGCCTGGAGAGCATGCCGGCGTACATGACGCCGACCCGGGTGGTGCGGCTGGCGGCGCTGCCGCTGACCGTGGCGGGCAAGATCGACATGGCGGCCCTGCGCGCCCGGCGCGAGGAGTCCCCAGCGGGCGGCGCGGCCCCGGAGGCCGGCGGGAGCGGGGTGGAGCGGAGGGTCGCGGCGGCGTGGGCGGAGGCGTTCGGGGCCGGGGCCGAGCCGGGGCCGGACGACGACTTCTTCGCGTGCGGCGGTCACTCGCTGGTGGCCATGCGCCTGGCCGCGCTGCTCCGGACCAGGCTCGGCAAGGAGATCGAGGTCAGGGACGTGCTCGCGGGCCGTACCGTCGCCGGCATCGCCCGCCTGGCCGAGCTGGCCCCGCCCGCGCGGGACGAACCGCTCGCCGCGGCGCCGGCCGCGCTGTCGGCGGTGCAGCGCCGGATGTGGTTCGTGGAGCGGCTGGCGCCCGGCACGCCCGCGCACAACATCGCGATGGCGCAGCGCCTGTCCGGGCCGCTGGACGTCGCCGCCCTGCGGGCCGCCCTGGCGGCGGTGGCCGAGCGGCACGAGGTGCTGCGGTGGCGCGTCCCGGAGTCCGGCGGCGTGCCGGCCGTCGCCGTGTCGCCGCCCGGCCCGGTGCCGCTGCCCGTGGAGGACGTGACGGAGGCGGAGGTCGGCGAGCGGCTGGCGGAGGAGGCCCGGCTCGCCTTCGACCTGGCGGCGGGGCCGCTGTGGCGGGCCCGGCTGCTGCGCGTCGCCGCCGAGGAGCACGTGCTGGCGATCACGGCGCACCACCTGGTGTTCGACGGCTGGTCGCAGCGGGTGCTCTACGACGACCTCGGGCGCGCCTACCGGGAGGCGGCGCTCGCGCCGCTGCGCACCCCGTTCGGCGGATACACCGCCTACCTCGGCGGGCGGGACGGCGAGGCGAGCCTGGAGTGGTGGCGGCGGCACCTGGAGGGCGCGCCCGCCGTGCTCGACCTGCCGCGCGACCATCCGCGCCCGGCGGTGCAGACGTTCGAGGGGGCCGGCGCGGCGGCCGAGGCCGGGGCGGCCGTCAGCGAGGGCGTGCGGGCGCTGGCCGCGCGGCTCGGCAGCACGCCGTACGCGGTGCTGCTGGCGGCGTTCGGGCAGGTGCTGCGGCGGCTCACCGGGCAGCACGACCTGATCGTCGGCTCGCCCGTCGCCGACCGGCGCGACCCGGCCTTCCACCCGCTGGTCGGTTGCCTGGTGCAGGTGCTGCCGGTACGGCTGCGCGTCGAGGACGGCGCGAGCTTCGCGGCGCACGTGACGCGCTGCCAGGAGACGCTGTCCGGCGCGCTCGCCCATCTCGACGTGCACCTGGAGCGGCTGGTCGACCGGCTCGGGCCCGGCCGCGACCTGTCGAGGAACCCGCTGGTCCAGGTGCTGTTCAACATGTACGACTTCGCCGAGCCGCGGCTGGAGCTGCCCGGCGTCACGGCCGTCCCGCTGCCGCCGGGGCTGCCGGGCGCGCTGTTCGACCTGACTCTGTACGTCGGGGAACGCGACGGGCGGTACGTGCTGCAGGCCGCGTACAACCCGCGGCTGTTCCGCCGGGAGCGGATCGAGGAGCTGCTGGCCGGCTACCTGCGGCTGCTCGGCGACCTGGTCGCCGCTCCTGAGCTGCCGGTGCGGCGCGCGTCCCTCCGCCCTCCGCCCGGAGCGGAGCGCGTCCGCCTCCCGGACGGCACCCGTCCCCTGCCCGGCTGGAGCGGGCCCGGCGTGGTGGAACGGGTCCTCGGCCACGCCGGGAGCGCCCGGGTGGCGGTGGCCGGTGAGGATCGTGCGCTCAGTTACGCCGGGCTGGTCCGGCTCGCGGGCGCGGTCGCGGAGTCCGTGGCCACCGCAGCGGGGTCGGGGGCGGTGGTGGCGATCCTGGCTGCCCGGACGTGCGAGCTGTCCGCGCTGATGCTGGGCGTCCTGGGGGCCGGGGGGCGCTGGGCCGTGCTGGACCCCGCCCTGCCGGCCGCGCGCCTCGCGGCCCAGGCGCGGGCCGCCGAGGCCCGCGCACTGATCACCTGCCCCGGCGTCACCGTCCCGGCTGAGCTGGCCTGGTTGCCCGAGCTGGCCTGGCTGCCCCAGCCGGCCGGGCCCCTCGAACTGGCCGTCTCGCCCGAACCGACCCGGTCCCCCGACCTGGCCCGCTCGTCCGAGCCGGACCGGTCCCCCGAACCGACCTCGTCCCCCGAACTGGCCCAGTCGCCCGAGCCGGACCGATACCCCGGGCCCACCACCGAGTCCCCCGGCTCTGACGGTTCGGCCGGTGAGGGGGTCGGGAGGGTGACGCTCGCGGAGCGGGGGTATCTGGCGTTCACGTCCGGGACCACCGGTGAGCCGAAGCCGGTGGTGGCGGCTGAGGAGCCGTTGGCCCGGTTCCTGGACTGGTACGCGGCCGAGTTCGCGTTGACCGCCGACGACCGGTTCGCGCTGCTGGCCGGGCTGGCGCACGATCCGCTGCTGCGGGACGTCTGGACGCCGCTCACCCTCGGGGCGACGCTGCACGTGCCGGCGCAGGACCGGGTGCGGGACCCGGCGCGGCTCGCGGCGTGGCTGCGGGAGCGGGCGATCACGGTGGCGCATGTGACGCCGCAGCTCGCCACCCTGATCGCGGCGGCCGGGGTGGAGCTGCCCGACCTGCGGCTGGTGGTGTTCGGCGGGGACCGGCTGACGTTCGCGGACGTGGCCAGGTTCGCGGCGGTCGCGCCGAAGGCCCGCCTGGTGAACGCCTACGGCACCACCGAGACGCCCCAGGCGCAGGCCGTCCACGAGCTCACCGGCCAGGTGGGCGCGAGCGGCGACCCGGTCCCGGTCGGTCACGGCGTGGACGGGGCGGAGCTGCTGGTGCTCGACGCCGGCGGCGCGCCCGCGGCCGTGGGGGAGCTCGGCGAGGTGGTGGTGCGCAGCCGCCGCCTGGCGCAGGCGTACGCGGGCGACGACGAGCTGACCAGGAGCCGCTTCAGCAGGGAGCCCGGCGGCGGGCCCGCCCGCTACCGCACCGGCGACCTCGGCCGCTACGACCCCGACGGCCGGGTGGTGCCGGCCGGGCGGGCCGACGGGCAGGTGAAGATCCGCGGCCACCGGGTCGAGCTGGGCGAGGTGGAGGCGGCGCTGGCCGCGCATCCCGGTGTCCTGGCGGCGGCGGCGCGGGCGGCCGAGCAGCCCGGCGGGCCGGTGCTGCACGCCTATGCGGTGCCCGCCGGCGCGGCCGTGCAGGCCGGGGAGCTGCGCCGGCATCTCGCGGCCCGCCTGCCCGACTACGCCGTGCCGGCCGAGCTGGTGCTGCTGCCGGCGCTGCCGCTGACGCCGAACGGGAAGGTGGACCGGGCCGCCCTGCCCGCCCCTCCCCCGCGCGCCGCGGCCGGGCCGGGGCAGGAGCCGGCCACCGCGACCGAGCGGCTGGTCGCCGGCGTCTGGCGGGAGGTCCTTGGCCTGCCGCGGGTGGCGGCCGACGCGAACTTCTTCGAGATCGGCGGGCATTCGCTCGCCACCGCTCAGGTCCAGGCCCGCCTCGCCGCCGCACTCGGCCGCGAGGTGCCGATCGTGGACCTGTTCCGCTTCCCGACCGTACGGACGCTCGCCGCGCACCTCGACGGCGAGCGGCGTACGCCGGGTGCGGAGCGCGCCGCGCGGCGGGTCGCGGCGCGCAGGGCACGCCCCTCAACTCGGCCCCACCGGGCCAGACGGGAGAGTGACTGATGACCGCTGAGCTGAACCACGACGACGAGGGGCCAGGGGTCGAGCCGATCGCGGTCGTCGGCCTGGCCTGCCGTCTCCCGGGCGCCGAGGACGTGCCCGCGTACTGGCGCAACCTGGTCGGCGGCGTCGAGTCGGTGCGTTTCTACACCCGCGAGGAGCAGGCGGCGCTCGGCGTGCCCGACTACCTGCTGGACGATCCGACGTTCGTCAGGGCGTGCTCGATCGCGGACGGCTACGGCGCGCTCGACGCGGCCTTCTTCGGCATGTCGCCGCGCGAGGCGGAGTTGCGCGACCCGCAGCAGCGCATGTTCCTGGAGCTGGCCAGCAGCGCGCTGGACGACGCGGGCTACGATCCGGCCCGCTATCCGGGCGAGATCGGCGTGTACGGGGCCATCGGCTCCGACGAGTACCAGTGGATGTACATCCGGCCGAACAAGAAGGTGTTCGCCTCCGTCGGCAACCTCGCCGTCTACACCGGCAACCACCCCGACTACCTGGCCACGATGGTGTCGTACAAGCTGGACCTGCGCGGCCCCAGCGTGACCCTGCACACGGCGTGCTCCTCGTCGCTGGTCGCGCTGCACGTGGCGTGCGAGGCGCTGCGCACCGGCGAGTGCGACATGGCGCTGACCGGCGGCGCCTCGCTGGAGCTGCCCGCCGAGTGGGGGTACCAGTTCCACCAGGACGGCATCTACGCGCCCGACGGGCACTGCCGGGCGTTCGACGCCGCCGCGGCCGGCACGATCTGGGGCGGGGGCGGCGGCATGGCGGTGCTGAAGCGCCTGTCGGACGCCCTCGCCGACGGCGACCACATCCGGGCCGTGGTGATCGGCAACGCGATCAACAACGACGGCGCCACCAAGATGGGCTTCTCCGCGCCGAGCGCCGAGGGCCAGGCGGCCGCGGTCGCGCAGGCGCTCGGCGTCGCGCGGATCGACCCGCGGACCATCACGTACGTGGAGGCGCACGGCACCGGCACCTCGCTGGGCGACCCGATCGAGGTGTCGGCCCTGTCCAGCGTGCTCGGCGCCGGCACCGACGAGGCGGGCTGGTGCGGCCTCGGCTCGGTCAAGACCAACATCGGCCACCTGGGCCCGGCGGCGGGCATCGCGGGTTTCATCAAGACGGTGCTCGCGCTGGAGCACGGCCTGATCCCGCCGAGCCTCAACTTCGAGACGCCGAACCCGCGCATCGACTTCGGCTCCAACCCGTTCCGGGTGGTCTCGTCGCTGACGAAGTGGGAGACGAACGGCTTCCCGCGCCGGGCGGGCGTCAGCTCGTTCGGGATCGGCGGCACCAACGCGCACGTGCTGGTCGAGCAGGCGCCGCCCGCGCCGCTGCCCACGGCGCAGCCGCGCCCGGCCCACCTGCTGCTGCTGTCGGCGCGGACCCCGTCGGCGCTGGAGGCCACGGCGGCCCGGCTGGCCGGCCATCTGGAGGGGCGGGAGCTCGACCTGGCCGACGTGGCGCACACGCTGCGGTCCCGCCGCCGGTACGCGCACCGCGCCGCCGTGGTGGCCACCGACACGGCCGACGCGGTCGCGGCGCTGACCACGCCGCGCCGGGTGGTGAAGGGCCGGGCGGGCACGCCGAAGGTGGCCTGGCTGTTCTCCGGCCAGGGCGCGCAGTACGCGGGCATGGGGGCGGGCCTCTACCGCACCGAGCCGGCCTTCGCGGCCGCCGTGGACGAGTGCGCCGCGATCCTGCGTGAGGAGCTGGGCCTGGACCTGCGCACCCTGCTGTTCCCGGGCGACGACGAGCGGGAGGCCGCCGACGAGCGGCTGCGGCAGACGGAGCTCACCCAGCCGGCGCTGTTCACGCTGGAGTGGGCGCTGGCGTCCCTGTGGCGCTCGTGGGGCGTGGAGCCCGCCGCGATGATCGGGCACAGCATCGGCGAGTACGTCGCCGCGACCGTCGCGGGCGTCTTCTCCCTGCCGGACGCGCTGCGCCTGGTCGCCGTCCGCGGCCGGCTCATGCAGAGCGTGCCTTCGGGCGCGATGCTCGCGGTGCGCCTCGACGAGGCGGAGGTGCGCGGGGACCTGCCGGACGGCCTGTCGATCGCCACCGTCAACGGCCCCGGCACGTGCGTCGTCGCCGGTCCCGGCGAGCTGGTCGCCGCCTACGCCGCCAGTCTCGACGAGGCCGGCGTCCAGCACACCGCGCTGCGCACCTCGCACGCCTTCCACTCGGCGATGATGGACCCGATTCTCGGCGACTTCCACGAGGCGGTCGCCGCCGCGGCCAGGCACGCGCCCGCGCTGCCGTTCCTGTCGAACGTCACCGGCGCCTGGATCACCGCCGAGCAGGCCACGGACCCCGCCTACTGGACGCGGCACGTGCGCGAGGCCGTCCGGTTCGGCGACTGCGTGGCGACGCTCGCCGCCGAGGGCGAGTGGCGGCTGGTGGAGTGCGGCCCGGGGCGGCAGCTCGCCGGGCTGGCGCGGAACCAGCTCCCCAAGACGGCGCCGCGCCCGCTGGCCAGCCTGCCCGGCCCCGCCGACGGCAAGTCCGACCTGGAGGTCCTCTACGCGACGGCCGGGGCGCTCTGGACGGCGGGCGTGCCGCTGGACACCGACGCGCTGGCCGAGCCCGCCCGCCGGGTGCCGCTGCCGGCGTACCCGTACGAGCGGGCCGAGCACTGGGTGCGTACCGACTTCGATCCCGAGCTGGTCTTCCCCCGGCCGCCGCGCGCGGGGGCGCTGCCGCTGGAGGAGTGGTTCTCGGTGCCGGCCTGGCGGCAGGAGCCCGTCGCCCCGGCCGGGACGGCGGCGCTCGCCGGGCTGCGCTGCCTGGTGTTCGCCGGACCGGCCGCCGAACCGCTGCTGGACGGGCTGCGGGCGGCCGGCGCGGACGCGGTCCGGGTAGTGCCGGGTGAGGCGTACGGCGTCGCCCCCGACGGGACGGTCACCGTCCGGCCGGCCGAGCGCGACGACTACGAGGCGCTGCTGGCCGCGACCGGCGTGCCGGCCCGCGTCGTGCACGCCTGGGCGCTGGACGGCGCTCCCGCCGCGACCGCCGAGCAGGTCACCGCGGCCCAGGAGCTCGGCTTCCACAGCCTGCTGGCGCTGGTGCAGGCGATGGCGGGGGCCGAGCGGGAGACGCCGGTCCACCTGGACATCGTGACCGCCGGCACGCAGGGCGTCATCGGCGGGGACGTGTCGCGGCCCGAGCACGCCACGGTCGCCGGGATCACGGGCGTGGTCCCGCTGGAGGCCCGCTGGCTGACGGCCCGGCACGTCGATCTGGAGCCGGGGCCGTACGACGCCGGAAAAGTGCTGGCCGAGCTGGCCGCCGAGCCCGGCGAGCCGGAGGAGGGCGTGCCGCCGTCCCCGGTCGCGCTGCGCGCCGGCCGCCGCTGGGTGCGCGCGTTCGCGCCGGTGCCGCTGCCGCCGCAGGACGATCCGCTGCGCCGGCACGGCGTGTACGTGATCACCGGCGGCCTCGGCGGCATCGGCCTGACGCTGGCCGAGGACCTGGCCCGGCGCGCCGGGGCCAGGCTGGTGCTGCTCGGCAGGACCGGGCTGCCGCCCCGCGAGGAGTGGGACGCGCTCGACGGCGCGCCGGAGCGGACCAGGCGCGCGGTGGCCGCCGTCCGCCGGATGGAGCGGGCGGGCGCCGAGGTGGTCGTGCTGTCCGCCGACGTGACCGACCCCGCGTCGCTGCGCCGGGTCCGGGACGACGCCCTCGCCAGATTCGGCCGGATCGACGGGATCGTGCACGCGGCCGGGGTGCCCGGCGGCGGCATGGCCGAGGTCAAGGAGCGGGGGGCCGCCGACGCCGTCATGGGGCCCAAGCTCGCGGGGACGGCGGCGCTGCGCGAGGTGTTCGGCGACCTGCCGCTCGACTTTGTGCTGCTCTGCTCCTCGGTGACCGCCGTGGCGGGCGGGTTCGGCCAGGTGGACTACTGCGGCGCCAACGCGTTCATGGACGCGTACGCGCACGTCTGGCCGGGCCGGGTCGTGTCGGTGAACTGGGGGGCCTGGCTGGAGGTCGGCATGGCCGCCGAGGTGGCCGCGCCGGTGGCGTTCCGTGCCCTGCAGCGCGGCGACCGGGTCACCCGGCTGGAGCACCCGATTCTCGGTCACCGGCACGAGAGCGCCGGCCGCCGCCCCTGGTACGCCGCGACCCTGTCGCCGGAGACGCACTGGGTGCTCGGCGAGCACCGGGTGGCCGGGGTGCCGGTGATGCCGGGCACCGGCTACCTGGAGACGGCGCGGGCGGCGTTCGAGGCGGCCGTGCCGAGCCCTGGGCCCGGTCACGCGATCGAGCTGCGCGACGTCGCCTTCGTCGCGCCGCTGCCGGTCGCCGAGGGCACCAGCGCGGAGCTGCGGGTCCTGCTCACGCCGGCGGGCGACGGCATGGACTTCGAGGTGGTCAGCTCCGCCGGCGGCGAGCCGGTGACGCACGCGCGCGGCTCGGCGGCGTGGGTGGCGGCCGGCGAGCCCGCCGCGGACCTGGCCGAGGTGCGGGCCCGCTGCACGTACGGCTCCGGCGCGGCCGACCCGTTCGCCTCGGCGTCCGGGCTGGTCACGTTCGGGCCGCGCTGGCGCAGCCTGCGCGAGGTGCGGCTCGGCGGCGACGAGCAGCTCGCCCACCTGGTGGCCGTCCCCGACGTGGCCGCCGAGCTGGCCGCGCTGCCGCTGCACCCGGCGCTGCTGGACGAGGCGACCGCGTTCGTCGCCGTCTCCGGCGAGCACAGCTACCTGCCGCTCGGCTACGGCCGCATCACCGTGCGCGGCCCGCTGCCCGCCACGCTGTGGAGCCACGCGCGGCTGCGCGACACCGGCGGCGGCGAGGTGCTGGCCGCCGACCTCACCCTGTACGACGACGCCGGCGAGCCCGTGGTGGACATCTCCGACTTCGTGCTGCGGCGCGTGGACCGGCAGTCGATGACCAGGACGGTCGGCGAGGGCGCCAGGAACGCCGCCGAGGCCGTGCCGGTCAAGGAGGAGTCCGCGACCGCGGGCGTCGCCCTCGACCTCGACGGGGCCAGGCGCGGCATCCCGCCCGCCGACGGCGCCGAGGCGTTCCGCCGGCTGCTCGCCGCCGGGCTCGGCAGCCAGGTCGTGGTGAACGCGACCGCGCTGCCCGAGTTCGTGGCCGGGGTGCGCGAGCTGACCCAGGACACCGTGGCCGACGAGCTGGACGCAGCCGCCGCGACCGGCGACGGCGGCGCCGCCGACGACGACCACGTGGCCCCGCGCAACGACCTGGAGAGCACGCTCGCCGGGCTGTGGGGCGAGGTGCTCGGCGCCCGCCGGGTCAGTGTCGAGCAGGACTTCTTCGAGCTGGGCGGCAACTCGCTGGTGGCGGTCCAGCTCATCGCGCTCATCAGGAAGAAGATCGGCGTCCGGCTGCCGATGCGCAGCCTCTTCCAGGTGCCCACCGTGGCCGGGATGGCCGCGCTGGTGGAGGAGCTGCGCGGCGAGGACGCCCCCGCACGGCCCGCGACGATCACCAGGCTGCCCCGAGAGGAGAGGCGCTGACATGACGGACGGCACGTACAAGGTCGTGGTCAACGACGAGGAGCAGTACTCCATATGGTTCGCCGACCGCCCGCTGCCTGCGGGCTGGCGGGAGGAAGGCTTCTCGGGGGCGAAGCAGGACTGCCTCGACCACGTCGAACGGGTCTGGACCGACATGCGCCCGCGCAGCCTGCGCGAGGCCCTGGGGCAGTAGAGGAGCGGCCCAGGTGACCGGCACGTACGCCTTTCCCGCCTCGTTCGCCCAGGAACGGCTGTGGTTCCTGGCGCGGCTCGATCCCGGCGCGCCCGCGTACCACATCAACGCCGTGATCGAGCTGCCCGAACGGGACGATCCGGACCGCTGCGAGCGGATGCTGCGCGAGCTGGTCCGGCGGCACGAGACGCTGCGCACCGCCCTCGCCGTCGAGGACGGGGAGCTCGTCCAGGTCGTCCAGGTCGAGCTGCCGGTCGCACTCCCCCGGACCGACCTGCGCGGCCTGCCGCCCGAGCGGGCCGAGCGCGAGTTCGGCGCGCTGGCGCGGGAGCTGGCGCGGCGGCCGTTCGCGCTGGAGCGGGCGCCGCTGTGGCGGGCGCACCTGGTGCGGATGCCGGGCGGGGCCGCGCAGCGGCTGGTGTTCGTGGTGCACCACGCCGTGTTCGACGCCCGCTCGGCCACGAACTTCGCGGCGGAGCTGGAGGAGCTGGACGCGGCCTGGGCCGAGGGCAGGCCGCCCCGGCTGCCCGAGCTGCCCGTCCAGTACGCCGACTACGCCGCCTGGCAGCGCGAGCATCTGGCGGGCGGGGTGCTCGCGGCCCAGCTCGGTCACTGGCGGGACCGGCTCGCCGGCCTGCCGGCCGACCTCGGGCTGCCCACCGATCGGCCCCGCCCGGCGGTGCGCGGGCACGCCGGGGCCGAGCACCACCTGGCGCTGCCCGCCGGTCTGACCGGCGCGCTCGAAGCGCTGGCCAGGCGGCGCGGGGCGACGCTGTTCATGGTGCTGCTCGCGGGGCTGAAGGCGGTGCTGTCCCGGTACGCCGGCCAGCACGACGTCGTGGTCGGCACGCCGGTCGCCGGGCGCGAGCTGCCGGAGTTCGAGCCGCTGCTCGGCATGTTCGTCAACACGCTCGTGCTGCGCACCGACCTCGGCGGCGACCCGGAGTTCGGCGAGCTGCTCGATCGGGTGCGCGAGACCGTGCTGGACGCGCTCGACCACGCCGAGGCGCCGTTCGACCGGCTGGTGGAGGCGCTCCAGCCGGTACGCGACACCAGCCGCACGCCGCTCTACCAGGTGGGGTTCAACCTGCTGCCGATGAGCACGCGCGGCCAGTTCCCGAACGGCACCGCCCAGCTCGACCTGAACGTGGACGTCGTCAGGACCGCCGACGGCGCCGGCGTCTACTTCGAGTACAGCACCGAGCTGTTCGACGCCGCCACGATCGCCCGCCTGGCGGAGGCGTACCTGCTGGTGCTGGAGGCCGCCGCCGCCGATCCCGGCACCCGGCTGTCGGAGCTGCCGCTGATGACGGCGGAGCGGCGGCACGAGCTGCTGACCCGCTGGAACGGCACGGCGGCGGCATACCCGGAGCGGACCCTGCACGAGCTGGTCGCCGAGCAGGCGGCCCGCACCCCCGGCGCGGTGGCGGTGCGCGGGCCGGACGGCGAGGAACTGACCTACGCCGAGCTGGACGCCCGCGCCGTAGCGCTGGCCGGGCGGCTCGCGGCGGCGGGCGTGCGGGCCGAGACGTGCGTGGCGCTGTGCCTGCCGCGCGGGGTGCCCCAGGTCGTCGCGCTGCTCGCGGTGCTGCGGGCGGGCGGGTGCTACCTGCCGCTGGACGCGGCGTACCCGGCGGAGCGGCTGGCGTACCTGCTGGCCGACTCCGGCGCGGCGCTGCTGGTCACGGAGTCGGCGCAGCTCGACCGGCTGCCGGTGGAGCGGCCGCCGGCGCTGCTGCTGGACGGGCCCGAGCCGGCGCGGCCCACGGCTCCCGTGTCGTCGGTGGGGCCCGATCACCTCGCTTACCTGATCTACACCTCCGGCTCCACCGGGCGGCCCAAAGGGGTGCAGGTGCCGCATCGCGGCGTGGTCAACCTGGTCACGGACGTGATCCGGCGGCTGGGCGGCGGCAGCGCCCTGTATCTGACGTCGCTGTCGTTCGACATCGCGGCGCTGGAGATCTTCACGCCGCTGCTGTCCGGCGGCACGCTCGTGATCGCGCCCGAGGACGCCGCCCGCACCCCCAAGGAGCTCCGCCGGGCGGCCGAGGACGCGCACCTGGTGCAGCTCACCCCGTCGGTGGCGAGCCTGGCGGTGGAGCACCTGCCGCCGGGGGTGCCGCGCGTCATCCTGGGCGGCGAGCCGCTGCCCGTCACACTGGCGGCGCGGCTGCTGGAGGTCGCCGGGGAGCTGTGGAACTTCTACGGGCCCACGGAGACGACCATCTGGTCCACGGCGTACCGGGTGCCGCGCTCCCCTGACGTGATGCTGATCGGGGAGGCATTGGCGAACACGACGGCTTACGTGGTGGATCGGGAGTTACGGCCGGTGCCGGTCGGGGTGCCCGGTGAGCTGCTGCTCGGCGGGGCCGGGGTCACCCGCGGCTACCACCGGCGGGCCGCGCTCACCGCCGAACGCTTCGTCCCCGACCCGTTCGGGCCGCCCGGCGGACGGCTCTACCGCACAGGCGATCTCGTGCGCCGTCATGCGGACGGTCAGCTGGAGTACGTCGGGCGGCTCGACCACCAGGTCAAGATCCGCGGCGTCCGCATCGAACCCGACGAGATCGCCGCCGTCCTCACCGAACACCCCGCCGTCCACCGCGCCGTCGTCACCGTACGCGACGACGCCCCCGGCGGACGCGGACTCGTCGCCTACACCACCGGTGCCGGCGACGAGGCTGATCTACGTGCGCATCTGCGCGCCCGCCTCCCCGACGCCATGATCCCCGCCGCCTTCGTCACCCTCACCGACCTCCCCGTCCTGCCCAGCGGCAAGCTCGACCGCAACGCACTCCCCCCACCGCGCCCCACGGCGGACAGCGGAGGGTTCGTGGCGCCGCGCACGCCGATGGAGGAGACGCTGGCCGGGATCTGGGCCGAGCTGCTGGGGCGGGAGCGGGTCGGGGTGACGGACGACTTCTTCGCGCTGGGCGGTCACTCGCTGCTCGTGGTGCGGCTCATCGGGCGGATCGACGCGGCGTTCGGGGTGGAGCTGCCGCTGCGGCGCTGCTTCGACGCGACGACCGTCGAGGAGCAGGCGCTGGCGGTGCTCGAAGAAGGGCTGAGCGAGGCCGGCCTGCTGGAACTGCTGGAGGAGGAGCGGTGAGCGACGCGAACGGGGTACGGGCGCGGCTGGCCGGGCTCAGCCCGGAACAGCGCGCCGCACTGGAGGCCCGCCTCGCGCGCGCCCGCGCGGGCAAGCGACCCGGCCCGGACGCCGAGTCCCCTGTCGAGGCGCCGGCGGGCGGAGCACTGGCGTCGCCGGGCGGGACGCTCCCCGACGGGGCTCCAGCAGACGGGGCGCTGTCGGATGCGCAGCGGCGGCTCTGGGTGGTCGATCAGCTTGATCCGGGCAATCCGGCCTACACCCTGTCGTGGGCGTACCGGATCGTGGGCGAGCTGGACGCGGCCGCGCTGGCGGCGGCGTTCGACGCGCTCGTGGAGCGGCACCCGATCCTGGCCCATGTCGTCGAGACCCGTGACGGCGAGCCCCGGCAGGGCCCCGGCCCCGTGCGGCCCGTGCTGCGGGTCGAGGAGATGTCGGCCGCCGAGGCCGACGCCGCCGCCCGCGAGGAGGCCCGGTTCGCCTTCGACCTGAGCGCCGGCCCCCTGACCCGGGCCCGCCTGCTGCGCGTCGCCCCCGGCGAGCACCGGCTGATCCTGACCCTGCACCACATCCTGGCCGACCGCTGGTCGGTGGCGATCCTGTTCCGCGACCTGTTCCGGCTCTACAGCGGCGAGCCGATGCCTCCGCCGCCCGCGCCGTACGCCGGTTACGTGGCCTGGCAGCGCGACCGCCCGTCGCGGGAGCGCGACCTGGCCTACTGGCGGGCGGCGCTCGGCGGCCTGCCCGACGCGCTCGACCTGCCCGCCGACCGGCCGCGCCCGCCGATGCAGTCGAACCGGGGCCGCCGCCTGCTGTTCGAGCTGGACGCCGAGCTCACCGCCGGCCTCCGCGCCCTGGCCGCCGGGCAGCGCGCCACGCCGTTCATGGTGCTGCTCGCCGGGATGCAGGCGCTGCTCGCCCGCTACACCGGGCAGCCCGACATCCCGATCGGCACGCCGGTCTCCACCCGGCCGGACGCCTCCCTGGACCAGACCGTCGGCCTGTTCCTCAACACGGTGGTGCTGCGCGGCGACCTGTCCGGCGACCCGGCCTTCACCGAGCTGGTACGCCGCGCGAGGGAGCGGACGCTGGACGCGTTCGACCATGCGGGGCTGCCGTTCGAGACGCTGGTGGAGGAGCTGTCGAGCGGCCGGGACCTGTCCCGCAACCCGCTCTTCCAGGTCATGCTCGCCTACCAGAACACGCCCGCGCCGCCGGCCGAGCTGCCCGGCCTGCGCCTGGAACGCCTGGACGTGCGGCCCGGCACCGCCATGTTCGACCTGGACCTGATCGTGGAGGAGCGCCAGGACGGCTCGCTGCTGTGCGTGCTCGACTACGCGACAGACCTGTTCGACGACGACCGGGCCCGCCGCCTGGCCGCGCACCTGCGCACGCTGCTGGGGGCCGCCGTCACCGCGCCGGACCTGCGGCTGTCGGAGCTGCCGCTCATGGACGCGGCCGAGCTCCACGACACCCTGCACGCCTGGAACGGCGCCGCCGTCCCCTACCCGGAGCGCGGCATCCACCACCTGGTCGCCGAGCAGGCCGCCCGCTCGCCCGGCGCGTGCGCCGTCGAGGGCGAGGACGGGGCCGTCCTCACCTACGCGGAGCTGGAGTCCCGCGCGAACGGCCTGGCCGCCGAGCTGCGGGCGCTCGGCGTCGGCGGGGAGACGCGGGTCGGCGTGTGCCTGCCGCGCGACCCTGACCTGGTGGTGGCGCTGCTGGCCGTGCTGAAGGCGGGCGGCTGCTACGTGCCGCTGGATCCCGGCTATCCGCCCGGCCGCCTGGAGGAGCTCGTCACCGACTCGGGCGCCGCCCTGGTGCTCACCGTCGCGGCTCTGCGGGACCGCCTGCCGGGCACCGCGCGGGTCCTCCTCCTGGACCAGGCGGTCTGGGAGGCCGGTCCGGGGCCCGCGCTGGAGTTCCATCCTGATCAGGCCGCGTACCTGATCTACACCTCCGGCTCCACCGGCCGGGCCAAAGGCGTCGTGGTGCCGCACCGGGGGCTGGTGAGCCTGCTCGGCGACGTGCGCGAGCGGCCCGGACTGGAGCCCGGCGCGCGGTTCCTGTTCCTGACGTCGGTGTCGTTCGACATCGCGATGATCGAGCTCTTCGGCCCGCTGGTCACCGGCGGGACGGTCGTGCTCACCTCGGCGACCGAGGTCGAGCGGGTGCACGAGCTGATCCGGCGCGGCGGGCTGCACACCGTGCAGGCCACGCCGTCGGTCCTGGAGGGGCTGCTGCCCGCGCTCGCCCACGGGGTGCCGCGCGTGATCAGCACCGGCGAGGCGCTGCCCGGCCCGCTCGCCGACCGCCTGCTCGGCGTCGCCGGCGAGGTGTGGGATCTGTACGGCCCCACCGAGACCACCGTGTGGTCCACCAGGCGGCGGGTCACCGACGGGCGGGGCGGCTCGATCGGCCGGCCGGTCGCCAACACGACGGCGTACGTGGTCGACCGGGAGCTGCGGCCGGTGCCGGTCGGGGTGCCCGGCGAGCTGCTGCTCGGCGGGGCCGGGGTCACCCGCGGCTACCACCGGCGGGCCGCGCTCACCGCCGAACGCTTCGTCCCCGACCCGTTCGGCCCGCCGGGAGGACGGCTCTACCGCACGGGCGATCTCGTCCGCCGCCACCCCGACGGCCACCTCGAATACCTCGGCCGACTCGACCACCAGGTCAAGATCCGCGGCGTCCGCATCGAACCCGACGAGATCGCCGCCGTCCTCACCGAACACTCCGCCGTCCACCGCGCCGTCGTCACCGTACGCGACGACGCCCCCGGCGGACGCGGACTCGTCGCCTACACCACCGGTGCCGGTGAAGAGGCCGATCTGCGTGCGCATCTGCGCGCCCGCCTGCCCGACGCCATGATCCCCGCCGCGTTCGTCACCCTCACCGACCTCCCCGTCCTGCCCAGCGGCAAGCTCGACCGCAACGCGCTCCCCCCGCCACGGGCCACGACGGAGAGCGGAGGGTTCGTGGCGCCGCGCACGCCGGGCGAGCGCGTCCTGCACGGCGTCTGGGCCGAGCTGCTCGGCCGCGACGACTTCGGGGTGGAGGACGACTTCTTCGCCCTCGGCGGGCACTCGCTGCTGGCCATGCGGCTGGTGGTGCGGCTGCGGGAGGCGTACGGGGCCGAGGTGACGCTGCGGCGCTGCTTCGCGACCCCGACCGTCGCGGCCCTCGCCCCGCTCCTGGGCGGCGCGGGCGGCAAGCCGGAGCCGATCCCGCCCGCGCCCGCCGGGCCGGTACGGCCCTCGCACGCGCAGGCCCGCCTGTGGTTCCTCGACCAACTCGACCCCGGCAACCCGGCCTACAACGTCGCCTGGGCGGAGCGGCTGACCGGGCCGCTGGACGTGGCGGCGCTGACGGCCGCGTTCGGCGACCTGGTGGACCGGCACGACGCCCTGCGCCTGGTCGTCGCGGACGAGGACGGCGAGCCCGTCCTGCGCGAGGGCGACCGCAGGCCCCGGCTGGCCGTCCTGTCAGGCCAGGACGTGGGCCGGGAGGAGGCGCGGCACCGTTTCGACCTGGCCGCCGGGCCCCTGGCGCGGGCCGCGCTGGTCCGGCGCGGCGCGCACGAGCACGACCTGTACCTCACCTTGCACCACGTCGTCGCCGACCGGTGGAGCCTGTCGATCCTGCTGCGCGACCTGATGGAGCTCTACCGGGCCCGGGTCACCGGCTCCCCCGCGGAGCTGCCGGCGTTGCCCGCCCGCTACCTGGACTTCGCCGCCTGGCACCGGGCGCGGGTCGCGGAGCGGTCGGCGGACCTGGCGTACTGGAAGGACGCGCTCGACGGGCTGCCCGGCGGCCTGGACCTGCCCGCCGACCGGCAGCGGCAGGGGCGGGCGAGCGGGGACGGGCGGCGGCTGACGTTCCCGATCGACGCGGAGACGACGGCGGCGGCGCACGCGCTGGCGCTGGAGCGGCAGGTGACGCCGTTCATGGTGGTGCTGGCCGCGTTCCAGGCGGTGCTGGCCCGCTACACCGGCCGGGCCGACATCCCGGTCGGCGCGCCGGTCTCCGGCCGGTCCCACCCGGACGTCGAGGAGCTGGCCGGGCTCTTCCTCAACACGCTGGTGCTGCGCGGCGACCTGTCCGGCGCGCCGAGCTTCGCCGAGCTGCTGGCCCGCGTGCGCGAGCGCGTGCTGGACGGGCACGAGCACGCCGAGCTGCCGTTCGAGGTGCTGGTGCAGGAGCTGGCCGAGGAGCGTGACCTGGCCCGCAACCCGCTGTTCCAGGTGATGCTCGCCTACCAGAACGTGCCGCCCGCGCCGCCGGACGTCGCCGGGATCGCCCTGCGCACCCTCGACGTCGATCCGGGGGTGACGCAGGCGGACCTGCACCTGGTGATCGAGGAGGCCGGCGACCGGCTCACAGGCGTGCTGCACTACGCGACGGACCTGTTCGACCACGACCGGATGGAGCGCTTCGCCGACCACTTCCGCGCCCTGCTCGCCGCCGCGCTCGCCGAGCCGGACCGGCCGGTCGCCGACCTGCCGCTGCTCACCCCGGCCGAGCTGGAGCTCATCCGGCGGGCCAACGACACCGGCGCGGCCGTCCCTGACGCGACGCTGCCGGAGCTGCTGGCCGCGCAGGCCGCCCGCACGCCGGACGCGCCCGCCGTCGGCTGCGACGGCGGCTGGATCGGCTACGCGGAGTTCGCCGGCCGGGTGAACCGGCTGGCCAGGCGGCTGCGGGCGCTCGGCGCGGGCCCCGGGGAGGTCGTCGGGGTGTGCCTGGAGCGCGGGACGGACCTCGTGGTCGCCGTGCACGCGGTGGTCGCGGCCGGGGCGGCGTACCTGCCGCTGGAACCGGACCACCCGGCCGGGCGGCTGGCAGGGATGCTGGCCGACGCGGGCGCGCGGCTGACCGTCACGACCGGCGCCCTCGCCCACCGGCTGCCGGACCCGGCGGTGCTGCTCGACCGGGACGCCGCGGCGATCGCCGCCGAGGACGGCGGGCCGCTCGAGGTCCGGCCGCATCCGGACGACCTGGCGTACGTGATCTTCACCTCGGGGTCCACGGGGCGGCCCAAGGGCGTCGGCGTCTCGCACCGGGCGATCGTCAACCGGCTGCGCTGGATGCAGGACGCCTTCCGGCTCACCGGGGACGACCGGGTGGCGCTGAAGACGCCGTACTCGTTCGACGTGTCGGTGTGGGAGCTGTTCTGGCCGCTGATGACCGGGGCGGGGCTGGTGGTCGCCCGGCCCGGCGGGCACGCCGACCCCGCCTACCTGGCGGACCTGCTGGAGCGCGAGTCGGTCAGCACGGTGCACTTCGTGCCGTCGATGCTGGACGCCTTCCTCGCCGAGCCCGGCCTGGGCGCGCGGCTCGGCGCGCTGCGCACCGTGGTCTGCTCGGGCGAGGCGCTGGGCGCCGGCCTGGCCGCCCGCTTCGCCGCCGCGCTGCCCGGCGCCTCGCTGCACAACCTGTACGGGCCGACGGAGGCGGCCGTGGACGTCACCTGGCATTCGTACCAGCCGGGCGAGCGCACGGTCCCGATCGGGCGGCCGGTGCCGAACACCCGGCTGGAGATCCTCGACGAGCGCATGAACCGGGTTCCCGTCGGGGTGCCGGGGACCCTGTGGATCGGCGGCGTGCAGCTCGCCCGCGGCTACGTGGGCCGCCCGGCGCTGACGGCCGAGCGGTTCGTCCCCGACCCGTACGGTCCGCCGGGCGGGCGGCTGTACGACACCGGCGACCTGGCCCAGTGGCGGCCCGACGGCGAGATCGAATACCTCGGCCGCGCCGACCACCAGGTGAAGATCCGCGGCATGCGGGTCGAGCTCGGCGAGATCGAGGCGGCGCTGGCGGCGTTGCCGGGCGTGCGCGCCGCCGCCGTCCGCGCCGTCGCCGACCCCGCCGGATTGCGCCTGGCCGGGTACGTGGTGCCCGCCGACCCGGCCGATCCCGGCGGCGGATGGGAGGCGCTACTGCGGGACACGCTGCCCGACCACCTGATCCCGAGGACGTGGACGGTGCTCGCCGAGCTGCCGCTCAACCGCAGCGGCAAGCTCGACAGGAACGCGCTCCCCGACCCGCGCGCCGCCGAGTCCGCCGGGCACGCCGAACCGGAGGGGGCAGCCGAGCGGGCGGTCGCCGCCGCCTGGCGCGGCGTGCTCGGGCTGGAGCGGGTCTCGGCCCACGACAACTTCTTCGCCGTCGGCGGCGACTCCATCCGCAGCCTCAAGGTGGTCGCCCGCCTGCGCGAGGCCGGGTACGCGGTCCGGCTGGAACAGCTCTTCCGCCACCAGACCGTCAGGGAGCTGGCCGGGCGGCTGGGCACCGCGCCAAGGAGTGAGCCGGCGAGTGAGCCCGCGCAAGCCCCACCGGAGCGGCCGTTCGGCCTGCTCAACCCCGAGGACCTGGCACGACTGCTGGAAGGCGAGGCGCGATGACCGTGACGACGGGAGCCGCGCGCGGCCTGGAGGACGCCTACCCTCTGGCCGCGCTGCAGGCGGGGATGCTCTACCACAGTGCGTACGAGCCGGACGCCGCCACCTACCACGACCTGACCACGATCACGCTGCGCGGCCGGTTCGACGCCGGGGCGTTCCGCGCGGCGCTCGCCGAGGTGACCGCCCGCCATCCCGTGCTGCGCACCTCGTTCGACCTGACCGGGTTCAGCGAGCCGTTGCAGCTCGTGCACCGCGCGGCCACGCTGCCGCTGGAGGTGACGGACCTGTCCGGCGACCCGGAGGCCGGGCGGCGGCTGGCGGCGTGGTCGGAGGCGGAGAAGCGGCGGCCGTTCGACTGGGCGTCGCCGCCGCTGGCCCGCGCGCACGTGCACGTGCTGGCGGCGGAGCTGTTCGCGTTCAGCCTGAGCTTCCACCACGCCATCCTGGACGGGTGGAGCGTCGCGGCCCTGGTCACCGAGCTGCTGCGGCGCTACCACGGGCACCTGACCGGCGAGCCGCTGCCGGTCGCCCCGCCCGGCGCGGCCTTCCGCGAGCTGGTGGCCGACGAGCGCGCCGCCGTGGCCGCGCCCGAGACGCGCGCGTTCTGGCGGGAGCGGGTGGCGGACGCGCCGGACACGCGGCTGCCGCGCCTGCCGGGCCCGCACGGCCCGCACGGCGAGCCGGGGGCCGAGGTGCTGCGGCTGCCGCTGCCCGCGGAGCTGCTGGAGCGGCTCGGCGCGGCCGCCAGGGAGCTGGCGGTGCCGCTGCGCACCCTGCTGCTGGCCGCCCACCTGCGGGTGCTCGCGCTGGTGACGGGCGCGAGCGAGGTGATGACCGGCCTGGTCACGCACAGCCGGCCGGAGCGCGAGGCCGGTGAGGAGGTGCTCGGGCTGTTCCTCAACACCGTGCCGCTGCGCCTGGACGTGACCGCGCCGACGTGGGCGGCGCTGGCGCGGCAGGTGTTCGAGGCGGAGGTGGCGCTGCTGCCGCACCGGCGCTACCCGCTGTTCGAGATCCAGCGGGACGCGGGCCGGTCCCCGCTGCTGGACGTGCTGTTCGACTTCCGCGACTTCCACGTCTACCAGGGCCTGCCGGGGGCGGGTCCCGGCGTTGAGATCGTGGGGCAGGACTTCTTCGAGCAGACCGACGTGCCGTTCGCCGCCGCGTTCAGCCGCTCGCGCGAGCACGGCGGCTTCGACCTCACCCTCACCTACGACCGGGGGCAGTTCGGGGCCGGGCAGATCGCGCGGATCGGCGAGCACTACCTGACCGCGCTCGGCCAGGCCGCCGATCCGGCCGCGGATCCGCGGCCCGCCGAGCCGTACCTGGGGCGGGACGCCGCCGCGATCGACGGCTGGAACGCCACCGCCCGCGACTGGCCGGAGGCGACGCTGCACAAGCTGATCGGCGAGCAGGCGGCGCGCACCCCCGACGCGCCCGCCGTCTGCTACGACGGCACGTGGATCAGCTACCGGGAGCTGGCCGGGCGGGCCGGGGCCGTCTCCGCGCGGCTGGCGGCGGCCGGGGTCCGGCCCGGCGACGTCGTCGGCGTCCATCTCGAACGCGGCCCCCTCCTGCTGCCCGCCCTGCTCGGCGTGCTCGGGGCCGGTGCCGCCTACCTGCCGCTGGAGCCGGGGCTGCCGGCGGAGCGGGTGGCGTACATGATCGAGGACGCGGGGGCGCGCACGGTGCTGACCGGCGGCGCGGCGGGCCTTCCCGAGGGGGTCGCCCTGTCCCTCGACGGTCTCGGGGAGGAGGACCGGCCGCCGGTGCGGGTGGCTCCCGACGCGCTCGCGTACGTGATCTTCACCTCGGGGTCCACGGGCCGGCCCAAGGGCGTCGGCGTGTCCCACCGGGCGATCGCCAACCGGCTGCGCTGGATGCAGGAGGCGTTCGGGCTGGGCGCGGACGAGCGCGTGCTGCACAAGACGCCGCTGTCGTTCGACGTGTCGGTGTGGGAGCTGTTCTGGCCGCTGATGACCGGCGCGGGGCTGGTGGTCGCCGAGCCGGACGCGCACCGCGACGGCGCCAGGCTGGCCGGGCTCGCCGCCGCCCACGGCGTCACCACCATGCACTTCGTGCCGTCCATGCTGGAGCTGTTCCTGGACGAGCCCGAGCTGCCGCCGCTGCGCCGGCTCATCTGCTCCGGCGAGGCACTGGGCGCGGAGCTGGCCGCGCGCTGCCACGACCGGCTGCCGGGCACCGGGCTGCACAACCTGTACGGGCCCACGGAGGCGGCCGTGGACGTCACCTGGCATCCGTACGAGCCGGGCGAGCCGCTGGTGCCCATCGGCCGGCCCGTCGCCAACACCCGCCTGGAGGTGCTCGGCCCGGACGGCCGCCGCGTGCCCGTCGGCACCCCGGGCGAGCTCTGCCTGGGCGGCGTGCAGCTCGCCCGCGGCTACGTGAGCCGGCCCGCGCTCACCGCCGAACGGTTCGTCCCCGACCCGTACGGGCCGCCCGGCGCCCGCCTCTACCGAACCGGCGACGTGGCCCGCTGGCTGCCTTCGGGCGAGGTCCAGTACCTCGGCAGGGCCGACTTCCAGGTCAAGATCCGCGGGCAGCGGGTCGAGCTCGGCGAGATCGAGGCGCTGCTGGCCGCCGACCCCGCCGTCCGCGCGGCCGTCGTCGTGCTGCGCGGCGACCGGCTCGTCGGCTACGTCGTCCCCGAGGGCGACGGGCCGGTCGATCCCGCCCCGGCGCTGCGCAGGCGGCTGCCCGAGCACATGGTCCCCTCCACCTGGGTACGGCTGGACGCGCTGCCCGTCACCGCCAACGGCAAGCTCGACCGGGCCGCGCTGCCCGATCCCGGCGAGAGCGGGCGGGCGCCGTACCTGCCGCCGCGCGACCCGTTCGAGGCCCGGCTCGCCACGCTGTGGGAGGAGACGCTCGGCGTGGACGCGATCGGCGTGCACGACGACTTCTTCGCCCTCGGCGGCCACTCCCTGCTGGCCCTGCGCCTCACCATGCGGCTGCGCAAGGAGCTGGGCCGTGAGGTGCCGCTGTCGGCGGTGCTCACCGCGCCGACCGTCGCCCTGCTGGCCGCCGAGCTGCGCCGCCCGCAGGACAACGACGGCGCGCCGCGGCGGATCGTGCCGCTGCGGCCGACCGGCGAGCGCGACCCGGTGTTCCTGTTCCACGCGCTCGGCGGGCAGGTCTTCCGTTACCTGCCGCTGACCCGGCACCTCGGCCCCGACCAGCCCGTGTACGCGGTGCAGGCGGCCGGGCTCGCCCCCGGCGAGCGGCCGCACGCCACGCTGGCGGAGATGGTGGACGACTACACCGCCCACCTGCTGGAGGTCCGGCCGCACGGGCCGTACGTGCTGGGCGGCTACTGCATCGGCGGCAACATCGCCCTGGAGACCGCCCGCCGGCTGCGCGAGCTGGGCGAGGAGGTGCCGCTCGTCGTGCTGTTCTACAGCGACGCCGACGAGCCGGTGCTGCGCGCCTCGCTGGAGGACGACGCCGTCCTGCTCACCCACGCCCTGGCCGGCGGCAACGTCCAGGTCGACCTGGACGAGCTGCACCGGATGGACCCCGACGAGCGGCTGCTGGCCGTGATCGACGCCGCCTCCCGGGCCGGCACCCTGCAGCCCGACACCGCCGACCTGCGCCAGGCCCGCCGGTTCGTCGAGGTCTTCCGCGCCAACGCGCACGCCGTCGGCCACTACCGGCACGCCCCCTACGACGGGGACGTGCTGCTGTTCTCCCCCGCCGCGGAGGGCGTGCCGCCCGACGACATGGGCTGGCGGGACGTCGTCACCGGCCGCCTGCGCATCTCGCCCATCCACGGCGAGCGCTTCACCGTCATGTACGAGCCCCGGGTCGCCCTCGCGGCCGCCGAACTGAGGAGCAGCATCGACCATGGCCTCACCCCCCACGACTGAGCCAGCCACGTTGTGGCGCGACCGCGACTTCCTCAAGCTGTGGAGCGGCGAGAGCCTGTCGCTGGTCGGCTCCCAGGTGACCGTGCTCGCCATGCCGGTCGTCGCCTACCTGTGGCTGCACGCCTCCGTCGCCGAGATGGGCGTGCTCGGCGCGCTGGCCAGGCTGCCGATGGTGCTGTTCTTCGTCGTCGGCGTCTGGGTGGACCGGATGCGGCGGCGGCCGGTGCTGATCTGGAGCGACGTCATCCGCGCGTTCATGCTGGCCACGGTGCCGGTGCTGTTCGTCATGGATCTGCTGACGCTGTGGTGGCTGTACGTCGTCGTGCTCGTGATGGGCGTCTTCGGGGTGCTGTTCGAGATCGCCTACCGGTCGTACCTGCCGGCGCTGGTGGCTCCCGAGCACCTCGGTGACGGCAACAGCAAGCTGCAGCTCAGCGACTCGGTGTCCAAGGCGGTCGGGCCGAGCCTCGCCGGGTTCCTCATCGCCACCCGGTCGGCGCCGCTGGTCATCATCGTGGACGCGGTCAGCTACGTCCTGTCGGCGCTGTTCCTCGTCTCCATCCGCAAGCGCGAGGACCCGCCGCCGCCCGACGACGGCGGCTCCATGATCGCGGCCATCCGGGCCGGGTTCGGCTGGGTGATGGCCCATCCCGTGGTCCGGCCGCTCGCCATCGCCAGCGCCGTGTACTCCTTCTTCGACATCGGCATCCTGCAGACGCTGCTCATCCCGTACCTGATCGAGGGTCCCGGCGTGCCGGCCGGCTGGGTCGGCGGGGTGCTCGCGGTCGGCGGGGTCGGGGCCATCGCCGGGGCGTGGCTGTCGGTGCGGCTGATGAAGCGGGCCGGGCCCGGGCCCACCATGTTCTGGTCCACGGTGATCGGCAACAGCGCGCTCATCCTGGTGCCGCTGGCGGGCGGGCCGCTCTGGCTGGCGATCGGCGTGCTGGCTCTCTCCCAGTTGCTCGTCGGGCTGTGCACGCAGGTGTTCGTGGTGAACAACATCACCGTGCTGCAGTCGGCGACGCCGCGCGAGCTGGTCGGCCGGGTCATCGCCACCATCTGGGCGATGGGGCTGGTGCCCGCGCCGCTCGGCGCGCTGGTCGCCGGGCTGCTCGGCGAGGCCGTGGGGATGCGGCCGGTGGTGCTGGCCGCCGCGCTGATCGGCGCGATCGTGCCGATGATCGTGCTGGCGATGTCGCCGATCCCCCGGATGAAGGAGATGCCGCAGGCCCCCGCCCCGGCGTGAGGCAGGGCGTGACCCTGGTCGGCCGGGCTCAGGTGTTGAGCTCGGCCAGCCACCCGAGCTGGTCGGCGCGGTCGTCCACGGTGGGCGCGTTCAGCCCGACGATGAGCCGGGTCGCGCCCGCCTTGCGGTAGTCCTCCAGCCGCTCGCGCACCCGCGCGGGCGTCCCGCACAGCGTCAGGGCGTCGACCAGGTCGTCCGGGACCTCCTCCATCGCCTCGCCGAGGTCGCCGTCGAGGTAGGCGTCGCGTACGCGGGCCGCCGCCGGGCCGAACCCGAGCCGGTGCGCGAGCCGGTTGTAGAAGTTGACCTGCCGGGTGCCCATGCCGCCGAGGTAGAGCGCGAGCATCGGGCGGATCAGGTCGCGGGCGTAGTCGGCGTCGTCGTCGACCATGGCCATGACCATCGGTGAGACCTCCACCTCGGAGGCGTTGCGGCCGGCGCGGGCCGCTCCGGCGCGCAGGTGCTCCATCGTCTCGGCGAGGTGCTCGGGCGGGAAGTGGATGGGCAGCCAGCCGTCGGCGATCTCCCCGGCCAGCGCGACCGCCTTCGGCCCCATGGCGGCCAGGTGGACGGGCAGCGGCTGCCGGACGGGCGAGACCGTCATGCTCAGCGCCTTGCCCCGGCTGTCCGGCAGCGGCAGCACGATCTCCGGGCCGGCGTGCTCGACCGGGCGGCCCGCGAGCGCGGTGCGGACGACGGCCACGTAGTCGCGCAGGTGGGCCAGGGGCCGCTCGTAGCGCTGGCCGTGCCAGCCCTCGGCGACCTGCGGTCCCGACGCGCCGAGCCCGAGCAGGAACCGGCCGCCCGAGACCCGGTCGACCGTGGTCGCGGCCATCGCCGCCGCGATCGCGGTGCGGCCGGTCACCTGGAGCACGCCGGTGCCGAGGCCGATGCGCTCGGTGCCGGCCGCCAGCCAGGCCATCGTGGTCACCGGGTCGACGCCGTACCCTTCCGACGCCCACACCGAGTCGTAGCCGAGCCGTTCGGCCTCGCGTACCAGCGTGAGCTGGGCGTCGTGGCCGGCCGCCACGGGGCCGAGGGTGCCGATGCTGAATCCGAGCCGCACTGCCGCCTCCTCCTGCGCCGATCTTGCTCTACTCTCCCCCAGAAGCCCCGCGGGTGCCAGGGCCGCATCGCCACCTCGCCCCTGATCCCCCGAAGGCCCCGGCTATTCCCTGCGTGCGTCACGGCTGGTCGCCGGCCGCTGTTCGCGGATCAGCGCGAGAAACCCGGCTGTCAGAGCGTGCATGTGCTCACGGTTCCACACCGCCGAGATCTGCCACGCGGCGGCCGGATGCCCGATCGGCGTGATCGTGACCGGGGCCGGCGCGATGCGGGCGGCGCTGGCCGGCACGAACGCGGCGCCCGCCTCCGCCGCCACCAGCGCCAGGACGGTCTGCAGGTCGTGCGCCTCCTGGATGACGGTGGGACGGATCCCGGTGGCGTCGCAGAAGCGGTCGATCTGCCCTGCCAACCCCGGCCCTTTCACCTGCGCCAACTGCAGGAAGTCATGGCGGGCGACCCATCCGGGAAGGTCCGCGGGCCGTGGCGGAGGCTCGCCGGCATGGGCGAGGGCGAGGCGGTCGGTGCCCACGGGCAGGTGCTCCCAGCCGGCTTCGCGGGGCGGACGGACGAAGCCGACGTCGAGCCGGCCCGCCCTGATCTCGTCGAGCTGCCGCTGGGAGGACATGTCGTCGAGGGTGACGTGCGCGCCGGGACAACGCTGCCGGAAGGCGGCGACCAGGCGGGGAACCAGGTCGATGCTCGACAGCCCGAAGCCGACCGTCAGGGTGCCGGCCTCGCCGCGTGCCATCCTCGTCATCCGCTGGGTGAGCGCGTCGGCGTGCCGGACGAGGGACTGCGCCTCGGGCAGCAGCAGGGCGCCCAGCCGCGTCGGCGTGGCGCCGTGCCGTCCACGGTCGAACAGCCGGCCGCCCACCTGCGCCTCCAGGGTCTGGATCTGCTTGGTGAGTGTCGGCTGGGTGATGCTGAGCCGGTCGGCGGCGCGGCCGTAGTGACGGTGCTCGGTGACGGCGAGGAAGGCGCGGAGCAGGCCGAGATCCATTCGCCCAATCTATCGAACGCCACAAATGATTCATTGGACGCATGGGAGGGCGATGCGGTCTGCTGGTGCACTGGAAGCGAGAACGGGAGAGTGTTCATGAGACGGAGCGACGACATGGGCGGCGGTTCCGCGGCGGCCCTGCGCTGCGCCAGCGTGCAGTTCGAGCTTCGGCCCGACGACAAGGCGTACAACCTGGCCCAGATCGAGCAGCACCTGCGGGCCGCGGCGGAGCAGGGGGCCCAGGTCGTGGCCTTTCCCGAAATGTGCCTGCTGGGGTACTGGCATCTGCGCAGGCATCCGGCCGAGCGGCTGCGGGCGCTGGCCGAGCCGGTGGACGGCCCGTCCGTCGCCGCGGTCCGCGAACTGGCACTCGCGCGGGGGGTCGCCGCGGGCGTGGGCTTCCTGGAGGCCGGCGAGGAGGGCCGGCTGTTCAACAGCTACGCCGTCTGCCTGCCGGACGGGCGGGTGCACCGGCACCGCAAGCTGCACGCCTTCGAGCACCCGGCCATTGACAGCGGCGACGCCTACACCGTCTTCGACACGCCCTGGGGCGTACGCATGGGTGTCCTCATCTGCTGGGACAACAACCTGGTCGAGAACGTCAGGGCCACGGCACTGATGGGCGCCTCGGTGCTGCTGGCGCCCCACCAGACCGGTGGCACCGACTCCCGCAGCCCGCACGGGATGCGGTCGATCCCCGTACCGCTCTGGCGCGGCCGGCACCAGGACCCGCAGGCGATCGAGGCCGAGCTGCGCGGCCCCAGCGGGCGCGAGTGGCTGATGCGCTGGCTGCCCTCCCGGGCGCACGACAACGGGGTGTTCGTCGTGTTCAGCAACGGCGTCGGGGAGGACGACGGCGAGATCCGCACCGGGAACGCCATGATCATCGACCCTTACGGCCGCATCCTCGCCGAGACCTGGAAGGCGGGCGACGACCTGGTCGTCGCCGACCTCGATCTCACCCTGCTGCCGCTCTCGACGGGCCGGCGCTGGATGCAGGGACGGCGCCCGGAGCTGTACGACATCCTCACCCGCCGCTTCGGGGACGAACGCGCGCCACGCGCCGCGCGCTTCGCCACCGACCCGGTGCCCCTTCGCCGCCGCGCCCTCGATGAGTGACGTGCCCGAACCATCAGACCTCTGCGGTGAGCCGCGTCACTGATCGGCAGCGGCAGGACCGAACGGTCGCTGGTCGCGACTGCGAGCAAACATGCAGAATCGTGCACGACCCGTGGCCGCACGGTCAGGCATGGATGAGCGGCGCGCCGAGTGAGCGTACGGCGGCGTTCTCACCGCCGGCGTCGGTGTCGACCCCAGCGACGCCCGCCAACGGCAGAACGGCGAAACGGGAGGCTGCGCCGATCTTCTCCGAACTGGCCAGGAGCGCTCGCGAACAGCCGACGAGGACGTACGGATCGCCACCGAGCGCGGCGTGCCCGTCTACCACCGGGTGGAGGACATCCCCGGCTACCAGGCCGCCTAGCGCTTGGTCGAGGACACGATCGAAGGGCAGCTCGACGACGTGGTGCCATAACGGTTTTACATTCTCGGATCTAATCGGTTAGATAGAGCCTGCACAGCATTCTAAACGATTAGATGAGGTTGATCGTGCTGCCTCTTCCCCTGGTCGTCGACACCGACACCGTCTCCGACGACGCCATGGCCCTGCTGCTGGCCGCCGGCGAGCTGGGCGCCGGGAGCACGTGCAGGCCCGTACCGTCGGCTTTGCTCTCACCGCGGCCCGCACCGGGCTGCGCTTGACGATCAGTGATGACGGCGGCGGCATGACGGTGAGAGCTTGCGAAGCGCTGGAGGCGCGCCTGCTGACGAGCCGAGCCGATCTCGGTGCGCTGGGCGGCGGCCTCAGCGTCAACAGCGTGCCCGGCGAGGGCACCACCGTCAGCGCCGCCCTGCCTCCGCAGGCGCTCGAACACGCCTCTGAGGAGAACGACCCCGTTCCGGCCGGTCTGGCGGAATTGTAGACAATAGGTTGCCGTGCCGGACGTCACTGGCCGGTTAGCAGGCTCCGGCACCAGTGGCATCTGCGGGGGGTGTCGTGCGGCGCGCCGGCGCGCGGAGACGATGATGGGGGAAGATCGGCGATGCGGGCAGCGCGCGTGAGGTTCCGGGTGCTCGGAGCGCTGGAGGCCTACGACGATGACCGGGGCCGGGTGGAGCTGCGCGGCCGCCGCCAGCGTGCGGTGCTGGCCCGGCTTCTGCTGGCACGGGGCGCCGTGGTCTCCACGGATGCGCTCATCGCGGACGTGTACGACGGATCGCCGCCGGCCACCGCCCTGCCGACGCTGCATTCGTACATCAGTAATCTGCGCCGCGTCCTGGAGCCGGAGCGGCCTCGCGGCGTGCCGCCACAGCTCCTCGTCGCGCGGCAGCCCGGCTACCTGCTCGCCACCGGGGACGTGGACGCGATCGAGTTCGCCGGGCTGGTGGAGCGGGCCGAGGTGCAGTCGTCCGAGGACAGGCTCGACCACCTGGACAGGGCGCTGCGGTTGTGGCGCGGCGTCCCCTATGAGGAGTTCGCCGACCGGCCGTGGGCGCTCGCCGAGGTCACCCGGCTGTGCGAGCTGCGGATGACCGCCGTCGAACGCCGGGCCGAGGCGCTGATCGACCTGGGCCGTCCCCATCTCGTGATCGGCGGGTTGGAGGCGGAGACGTTCGAGCACCCGCTGCGCGAGCGGCTGTGGAGTCTGCTGGCCCTGGCGCTGTACCGCACCGGGCGTCAGGCCGATGCGCTGGCCGTGCTGCGCCGGGTGAAGGAGCGGCTCGCCGAAGAGCTCGGGCTCGACCCCGGACCGGAGCTGCGGGCACTGGAGGAGGACATCCTCCGGCAGGTGGACTCCCTGGACCCCGTACGCGCCGCCGCGGTGCTGTCCGCGGCGGCCCCGTCCGAGCGGCGCCGGCCCGTACCCGGCCGGGAGCGGCAATTCGCGGCCCTTCGGGAGCTGCTCGACGAGGGCGGTGTGGCCGTGGCCGCGGTGACCGGCGAGCCGGGCATCGGCAAGACCTTCCTGCTGGAGGCGTTCGGCGAGCACTGCGCCGGCCTCGGCCACCTCGTGCTGTGGGGCGACTGCCCCGATCTGCGGGGGGCGCCTCCGCTGTGGCCGTGGCTGCAGGTGCTGAACACGCTCGCCCGCCATCACCCGCCCGCCGACCGGGCAGCGCTGGCCGGTCTCCTTGACGACGAGCAGCCCGCAGGCCCGACCTCCGCCGCGCTGCTGCGCCGCAACCAGGCCGTCGCGGACTGGCTGCTGGCGGCGGCGCGTAGCCAGCCGATGATCGTCGTTCTGGACGACCTGCACTGGGCCGACCCGGCCTCGCTCGAACTGCTCAAAGACCTGATCATGCTGACGAGCAGGCCGGCGGCGAGGGCGCCCCTCAAGATCGTGGCGGCCTTCCGCGACCGGGACGAGTCACGGACCGCCGGCGCCGGGCTGCCCGTGGACGAGCTGCTGACCCGCCTCGTCCGCTACGACCTGCGGCGCGTCCACCTGGACGGTCTCGACACGGACGCCGTGCGGGCCATCGCGGCGGGCATGAAGGCGACGGTGGACGAGGTCACCGCCAGGCGGCTGGCCGACCGTACCGGAGGGAACCCGTTCTTCGTCCGGGAAAGCGTCCGGTTGCTCGCCCAGGGCCGCCCGCTCGACGCGGTGCCCGACGCGGTCGCCACCGTGGTCCGCCAGCGGATCGGCGCGCTCGGGCGGCGGGCGGGCGAGGTGCTCGGCGTCGCGGCGGTGCTCGGCCGCGACTTCGACCCCGCGGCGGTCGCCGAGATCTGCCGCGCACAAGCCGCTCCCCATCGCGGGGGATCCGAGGTCGCTGACGATCAGGAAATCTGCGACCTGCTGGACCAGGCGGCCCGGGCCGGGCTGGTCGTCCCGCGCGACGGCCGGATGGCCTTCGCGCACGACCTGGTCCGGGACACCCTGGTGCACGACCTCCCGCCCCTGCGCAAGGCGGCGATCCACCGCGGCGTGATGGTCTCCCTGTCCTCACGGCCGAACGCCGACGTGGCCGTCATCGCGCACCACGCGGTCGAGGCCGGTCCCGCGGCCTACGGCGAGGCGGTGCGATGGGCGCGCGCGGCGGCTGAGCAGGCCGGCCTGCGCCTGGCCTACGAGGAAGCCGCGATGTGGTGGAAGCGGGCGATCACCGCGCACGGCGCCCGCGCCGGCGACCCGCTCGACCATCTGGAGCTGCTGCTCGGTCAGGTACGGGCGCTGCTGGACTCCGGGGACGCGGTCGGCGCGCGGCAGGCCAGGGCCCGGGCCATCCACGCCGCCGACAGGGCGGCGGCGGGGCCGGAGCCGACCGCCCGGGCTCTCACCGCTCTTGACGCGCCCGCGATCTGGACGCTGCGCGACCCGTACGAGGCGGTGGACCTGCGGCTCGTGCACCGCCTGGAGTCCGCGCTGCGCGACCTGCCCGCGACCGACAGCCCCACGCGGGCCCGTCTGCTCGGCGTCCTGGCCGAGGAGCTGTACGACGCGACCGACGACCCGCGCCGCGACGCCCTGGCCGTCGAAGCGGTCGAGATGGCCCGCCGGCTGGGCGATCCGCGCCTGCTGGTGCGGATGCTCAACGCCCGCTACCTGTCGCTGCCCGCGCTGCCCGCCCACGCCACCGAACCGGTGGAGATCGCCGCCGACCTACTCGACGCGGCCGTACGGGCCGGGGAACCGGACTTCGAGCTGCTCGCGCACATGATCTTCAGTCACCACCGTCTGGAGGCGTTCGACGTGGCGGGCGCGGACCGCGCCGCGGCCCGCTGCGACACGCTGCTGGAGCGGCTGCCGCTGCCCTGGCCGCGCTTCCAGCACACGCTGTGGCGGGCCAACCGGCTCGTCCTGGCCGGCCGGTTCGACGACGCCGAGGCCCAGTACCGCGAGGCAGGCCGGCTGGCCGGCCGGCTGGGCGTGTGGCACGGCGAAGCGGTGGTGACCGCCGGGCGGCTCATCCTGCACTACCACCGGGGCACCCTGGCCGAGGCCGGGCCGCTCGTCGAGGCGATCGCGGGCATTCATCCCTCTGCCGACCACGACATGCGGGTCCTGCTGCTGATCCGGCAGGGGCGGACCGCCGAGGCGCGCCGGCTGGCGGCGGGCGGCTGGCCCGAACGGGTGCGGGACTGGTCGTGGCTGACCATGACCTGCCTCCAGGGCGCGGCGCAGGCTGCGGTCGGAGACGTCCGCGCCTGCCGGGCGACCTACGCCGAACTGCTGCCCTACAGCGGCACCATCGCGGTCAGCTCCGCCGTGGTCACGCTGGGGCCCGTCGACTTCTTCCTGGCCCGGCTGGCCGAGGCCGCAGGTGACCGCGACGCGGCCGCCCGGCATCTGGCCACGCTGGCCGGCCTTGCCGCCCGCAACGGGCTCACCTGGTGGAGCACGCGGGCGAGAGAGACGGCACTCCTGCTCGACGAGCCGGTTGCGGTGCCGTCGGCGGCATGCCGGTAGCGGTCCTCACCTGGCCGGGGAGTGGACCTGCTGCCCCGCCGTTCTGTGCTGGTAGCGCACCAGGCCGGCATAGTAGCCGCCGTACGCCATGAGCCGGTCGTGGGTGCCGGCCTCGACCAGGCGGCCCCGGTCCAGCACGACGATCAGATCGGCGTCCCGGATGGTGGACAGGCGGTGGGCGATGACGATCTGCGTCTGGCCCAGGTGCAGGAGATTGCGGCGGATGCGTTCCTCCGTGACGCCGTCCAGGCTGGCGGTCGGCTCGTCGAGCAGCAGGATCCTGGGCCGGCCGGCGAGCGCGCGGGCCAGCGCGATCCGCTGACGCTGCCCGCCGGACAGACGCGCACCGCCCTCTCCGATGTCGGTGTCGTAGCCCTGCGGCAGCCGGACGATCTCGTCGTGGATCTCGGCCAGGCGGGCGGCCTCCTCGACGGCCTGCCGGCTCATCTCAGCGAAACCGGCGATATTGGCCCGGATCGTTCCGGCGAACAGGTGCGGCTGCTGGGTGACGACTCCCACCTGCCTCCGCAGCCAGCGCAGGTCGATCTCCTCCAGCGGGATCCCGTCAAACCGGATCTGCCCGGCGGCGGGCTCCACCAGCCCGACCAGCGCCCGGCCGAGCGTCGTCTTGCCGGATCCCGACGCGCCGACGATCGCGACCCGCGCGCCCGGCGGGACGTGCAGCGAGATGTCCCGCAGCACCGGGGCGCGGGAGTCGTAGCCGGAGGACAGACCGGAGACGGCCACGCCGCCGCGCAGCCCGCCCGCCGGCCGGGTCCCGCCCACGCGTTCCGGCGTCGCGCTCATCAGGTCGGCGATCCGCCCGACGTGGGCGCCGGCGAGCTGGAGCTGGTAGGTGATGCCGAGCAACGAGCTCAGCGGCGTGATCGCGGCGGCCGCCAGCGTCACCAGGGCGAGCTGGTCGCCCAGCGACGCCCCCTGCCCGGCGGTGGCGAACACGGCCACCAGCAACCCCAGGTCGAGCGCCATCCCCAGCGCGTTGCTCGCGGCCTGCACCCCGGCCACGTGCCGGTTGCGGGCCGCACTCGTGGTCAGCTCCTCGTCGTGCTGCTCACGCCAGCGGCTGACGGCGGCGGCCTCCCCACCCGTGGCCTTGATCGCCTCGATGCCCGCGAGGCTGTCCACCAGGGCGGCCTGGGTGGCGGCACCGCTGTGCACGGCGGCCAGGGCCAGATGCCGCCCGCGACGGGCCGTGCCCAGCACGACGGCGGCCTGGGCGAGAGCCGTCACCAGCGTCAGCAGCCCGAGCCAGGGCGCGGCCACGAACAGCAGCGTCAGGTACGACACCGCGGTCAGCAGGTCGAACAGGAAGGCCAGTGACTGATCGGTGAGCAGGTCGCGCAGCACCGCCACGCCGCCCAGCCGGCTCAGCAGGTCGCCTTTGGACCTGCTCTGGAAGAAGCGGTACGGCAGGGCCAGCGTGTGACCGACGAGCTCGCGCATGACCTCCGCGGCCACCGACGTCTGCAACGCGATCAGTATCCGGGCGCGTACCCATGCGATCAGCGCATGCGTGACGACGACGCAGCAGGCCGCCGCCGCGAGCGCCGTGACGTCGACAGACAGCGGCCGGTCCACCACCAGCTTGGTGAACACCGGCACAGCCAGGCCGAGGGCCTGCGCCGCCAGCGAGGACAGCAGCACGGCGGCGACCAGTTTGCGGTTCGTCAGCACCGGGGTCAGCAGCGGGCGCAGCACGGTCCAGGGACGCGAGGGTGCGGCGGCGGGCGCCAGCCCGGCAGGGGCGTCGGCGAGCAGCACTGTGCCGGAGTAGCCGGCCTCGAACCGCTGGTGCGGCAGCCGGCGCCGGCCGCGGGCCGGGTCGAGCACGGTGACGCCGCGCGCCGTCACGCGCTCGACCACGACGAAGTGGTTGTCGTTCCACAGGGCGATGAACGGTGCGGGCAACTGCGCGACGGCGTCCAGCGGGGCGCGGCAGGCGCGCAGCCGCAGCCCGAACCGGGCGCCGGCCTGGATCATCTCCCGCAGGCTGACCCCGTCCACGCTCTCGGCGAGGTGTTCGCGCATCTCGGTGAGACCGGTGCGACGGCCCAGCGCGCTGAGCACCATGGCCAGGCAGGCCGCGCCGCACTCGCTGCGGGTCAGTTGCATCCGCAGCGGCACCCGCCGGCTCACAGCCAGAACCACCTGATGTCCGCGGAGCGCCGCCGCTCGTCCAGCCACGCCTGGTAAGCCGCGTCCCGCGCCGCGTCGAGCACCTCCGGGTCGCCGGGCGAGGGCGCGACGACCTCGTACACGACGCCGGCCAGGTATCCGCCCTCGACCGGAACCGGCCCCACCGCCTGCCCGGCCGGCAGCTCGCGTATCGGCCGGGGCAGCCGCGGGGTGAGGGCCGTGCACGCCTCCAGGCGCACGCGTGCGGAGCGCACCGCCGCGGCGGCCCGATCCAGGAACCCGTCCACCGGGCCGTCGGCGAGCTCGCCCACCACCTCCGGCCGCACCCCGGTCACCCACGCGGCACGCCGCAGCGTGAACTCCTCGGGGTGCTCGGCCAGGTGACGCCGGGCGGGCTCGCCCGCGAAGCGGTCGCGGACGCGTGCGACGTAGGCCTGCGCCCTGACGTGATGCCAGAACGCCTCCTCGGACAGGCCGGCCTCGGCCAGCCAGGTCAGTGTCCGCTCCCGGGTGTCGAGCCCGCGACGCCGGCGGAACTCATCGGCCGCCCGCTGCGTCTCGGCGTCCGTGAGCGGCCCCTCGCCGCTCCTCATCTCCCCGAGCAGGATGCAATGGTCCACCAGCCGCTCGTGGATCTGCCGGTCGCGGGCGCCGAAGGCGCGGATGGTGGACAGCGCGGCGGCGATCGACAGGTCGTGCCCGTCGACGCGGAGGACCTGCCCCGCCGCCCAGTGCGTGGAGTGGTCGACCAGCCAGGGGATGCCGTCGTCCACCTCGGTCGACAGGGCGACCGTACCGCCGGCGGGGTGCTCCAGGAGCAGGTCGTAGCCGGCTCTGGTGGATCCCGGCGGCTGATCGACCACGAGCTCGGCGCTCAGCCACGGCCGCTCCTCCGACCAGGTGCGTACGCGTCGCCGCGCCTCGTCGGGCAGGTTCTTCGGCAGCTGACGCAACAGCGCCACCGCTTCGGCGAGTTCCGTCGCGAAGGCGGCGCGGGTTTCGGAGGAGGGCGTGATCTGCTCAGTGGACATCGATGGGTTCCTCGTAGCCGGTCGGGGTGGTGAGCCAGCCGGCGATGGCGTCAGCGATGGGCAGGCCGGTCAGCGTCTCGATGAAGGCCCACTGCCCGTCGACGTTGAGCTCCAGGAAGACGTACCGGCCGTCCGGGGTCACGATGAAGTCCAGTGCGCCGAAGCTCAGGCCGAGCTCCGCGACCAGGCGGACGCACCGCTCCGCGACCTCCGCCGGGAGATCGTAGGCCGAGTAACCCACCTTGGGATCGCCGTAGTGCCGCCAGTCGACGGTCGTCAGCCGCGAGGCCTGGGAGTCGATGCGCGCGGCGAAGACCCGCTCGCCGACGACGGTCACCCGCAGCTCGTACGCCTTGGGCACATAGGGCTGCAGCATCGACGCCGCATGGCGCAACCGGTGCCGACCGGCCAGCCATCGGCGCGGCACCATGGCGGTGTAGAGGTGGCCGTACTCTCCGTCGCAGGTGAACGTCCGGAAGCTCAGAGCCTTGGTGATGAGCCGGCCGCCGGCCCTGGTCCAGGCCGGGGCGAGCTCACCGGGATCGTTGGTCACCACCGTGTCCACCACGGTGAAGCCGAGCTCAACGGCTCGGTACAGGTGCAGCAGCTTGTTGTCGATCGCCTGGAGGTGCGCCGGTCGGGCGGGCATCCACCGCGCCCGCGTCATCAGGTCGTACGCGCCGGCGAGCGCGTGCCCGGCCACGTGCTCGGCGAACTCGCGCTGCGACGGGTCCCGCACGGCCGGGGCCGACGGCCGGCCGGGGCGGCGGTGCCAGACCGCCCTCACCCGCGACAGGTCGTGTTCCTCGCCCCGGTACGTCAGCGTCTGCCGCCAGCGGCCGTCGCGGTAGCTGGTGGTGAGGGTCGAGGCTTCCGGGTAGTCCGCCTCATCCCACCACAGCGTCGGCACGCCGCGCTCACGCAGCTTGGACAGGACGGCGTGGACCGAGTCGTCGCCGTGGTCGCTAATGATCAGTAACACAGTCTGAAGTGCTCCTTCGTCGTCACGCGGGGAAGCCGGCGTCCACGGACGCCGGCTTCCCCGCGACTTTCACGACGGTCAGCTCTGCTTGCAGTCCCCGCTCTTGCCGTTGCGCAACGCCGTGCAGGTGAAGCCCGTCCCCGGCTCCATGCCGGCCGTGATCACGGAGCCGTCGTCGAGCACGATGTCGATCCCCGCGACGGTGTCAAGGTCCGAGCCGGAGAGCTCGGAAACACCCGCAGGAAGGTCGTCGATCTTGAGAATGCCACGCACGGCATTTCCCCCTTCTGGTTGCACAGGCCATGCCTTATGGCCTGCCGACAGTCTCGCGGGCGCCGCTTGTGCTTCTCTTCAGCACCTTGTCACCCCTTGCGCCCGCTTGAACGACCTGCTCCGCCTGATGGCGTGAGCAGTCAGCGGCGGCCCTTGTACGTGCGCCGCAGATCCTCGGCGCCACGCTCTCCTACGCGAGCGCGCCGCCGACGACTGGTCCCCGCGCGAGGCTCGGCGCCGCGCTGCACGGGGGCCGGCCCAGGGCGAAGGCGTCGGGTTCCATGCGGACGACTGTTCAGCATCGGCCTTGTGGCTCACATGTGGCCACAGCGTCTTCTCGGCGATGAGGACATCGAGGCCGGTGGCGGTCCGCTTGTGAAACCTTGTTTCGCGCACGCCGGTGGGGTCCCCGGTCACAAGCCGGCCACAAGCCGGCCCCCCTACCTTCGCCCCTGGCGGTCCGCGCGGCGCGGCTGCGCCCCTCCCCCCAGGGTCGACACCGGGCGCCACCCTGCCATGCCCGAGATCGACCACGCCTGGTGAGCCGGAAGCACAGGGAGGCACGTATGAAGGAGAGCGCGCTCGGCCGCTGCCTGAGCGAGGGCGTCGACAAGTTACGCCGTGACGATCCCCTGCTGTTCGACCTGCTCGAAAGCGAGCACCGCCGCCAGACGGAGTCGCTGTCCCTGGTCGCCTCCAGCGGGGGCACCGACGCCAGTGTGCTGGCGGTGACGGGGTCCAGCATCGTGAACGTCACCGCCGAGGGATACCCGGGCAGGCGCTACCACGCGGGATGTCGTCACGTCGACCAGGTCGAAGAGCTGGCGATCGAGCGGGCCAAGCGGGTCTTCGGCGCTCGGTACGTCAACGTCCAGCCCCATTGCGCCAGCTTCGCCAACCACAGCGTGATGCAGTCGCTGCTCCGGCCGGGCGAGACCATCCTCGGCATGTCCCTGGACCAGGGCGGCCACCTCACCCACGGGGCGGAGGTCAACCTGAGCGGCAGACTCTTCAAGGCGCACACGTACGGGGTCGACGACGAGGGCGTGATCGACTACCGGCAGCTCGGCGATCTCGCCCGCGCGCACCGGCCCCGGCTGATCGTCTGCGGCACCACCTCCTACACCCGCTTGATCGACTTCGACCGTGTCCGCGCCATCGCCGATGACGTGGGCGCCTACGTTCTGGCCGATGTCACCCACATCGCCGGACTGGTGGCCGCCGGTCTGCACCCGAGCCCCATCGACGCCGCGCACTTCACGACGACGTGCACGTTCAAGCAGTTGTACGGTCCGCGAGGCGGGCTGATCATGATGGGCCGCGACGCGGACGCGCTCAGCGACGACGGCGTACGCACCCTGGCCCAGCGCGTCCAGAGCGCGGTGTTCCCGCTGCTGCAAGGCTCTCCCGAGGTGCACACCATCGCCGCGAAGGCCCGCGCGCTCGGCCGGCTGCTGGACCCGGCCTTCCGCGACCTGGCCCGGCGGATCCGCGCCAACGCCGACGCGCTCGCCCGGTCGCTGGCCGGCCGCGGTTACGAGGTGGTGGGCGGCGGGACCGACAACCACATCGTGCTGTTCCGCGTGCCGGGCGGCCTCACCGGCGCCACTGCCGAGCGGGCCCTGGAGCTCTGCGACATTCTGGTCAACAAGAACAAGATTCCGGGCGACACCCGCGGGGCCACGACGACGAGCGGGGTCCGTCTGGGCAGCAACAGCGTCTCGCTCCGCGGGATGGGCCCGTCGGAGATGGAGCGCTGCGCCGAACTGATCGACACGGTGCTCGCCCACGTCGTCCTGCTGCCCGACGGTGGGCTCACCCTGCCGGACCCGGTGCGCGAGCGGGTGACCGCCTCCGTCCGGGAGCTGTGCCGCGCCTTCCCTCTGCCTTACGAGCTGCCTTACGAGGCCGAGCCGACGGCGTCCACGGGAACGAGGGCGGGTTGATCGACGAGTGGCCCCTTTCTTTCCCTCCAAGCGCTACCGGAAGGCCCGCAGAAATGGATGACGGCAGGAGTTTGACGGCACAGTGGCTGACCTGGGACGAAGCCGCGGATGGGATGCTCGCCCTGCGCAGGCGTGTGTTCGTGGACGAGATGAGCTGGCCGGAGAAGAGGATCCATCGCGACCGGGATCCGGACGGCCTCCACCTCTGCGCCGTGGCCGGCGGAGAGATCGTCTCGGCCATTTCCGCGTACGTCTACGAGCCGGGCGCCCCTGAGCTGGCCGCGCTGGAACTGTCCAGGGTGGAGGGGCCGAGCGTCGGAATAGGCATGCGGGTGGAACTCCCGGAATACCGGGGCCGGTTGCTCACCGCGGAAATCGGAACCTCCATGCTGCGGCAGATCAGCGAATCGCTGCTGCCGTCCCGGTTCTTCGTCTACGTGCACGCCGACACGCTCCTGCACCTCGTCGACCGCTACGCGAGAAGGAACTTCAGCTATCACGCCCAGGTCGGCTCGGGCGCGGACACGGTGGTGGTGATGAAGGTCGAAGGCGAAGAGGAGCTGGAGAGGTTCTACCTGCAACATCGGGATCTCACCAGGAAATACTCGGCCGCCGGCGGCATTCCCGTGCCCTCCCTGGTCCGCTTTCTCGCCGAGAACAAGCGCGCGGACCTCTTGGCGGTGACCGGTCTGGGGGCGGAGAACCATTATCTGCGACAGCTACGCCTTGAGACCGAGGCGCCCCGCCTGGCCTCCCAGGGCCAGGTGATGCTCGCCGAGCAGCGACAGCGCCTGGCCATGACGCCCTTCCCGCCCGCACCCGCGTCACTGCTGGACATCGGAAGCGGGCCGGGAGACTACCTGGCCGCGGTCGCCGAGGCGGCGCCCTTCGCCGGCTATCAGGTGCGCGGCGTCGAACCCGCCGCCGAGCTGCTCACGAGGGCCCGGGCGGCATACCCGGAACTCGACTTCCGCGAAGGCAGCGCGTACGCCACCGACGAGCCGGACTCGTCACACGACGTGATCACCGCGAACTTCGTGTTCGTCCATCTCCGCAGCCCCGATCTCGCACTTCTGGAGATGCGACGGATTCTCCGGCCCGGCGGCCTGCTGTACGTCGTGGACGTCAACGACGCCACCTTCACCGGCCCGGAGGTCGTCCGGCGGATGATGCAGGCCTACAACCAGGCGTACGCCGGCGACCGGCTGATCCTGAACGACCTGCCGGAGCGGGCCCAGGAATTCGGCTTCGAGCTCGTCCGGCAGTTCTCGACGACGGTTCGCGACGGCGGAGGCGCCCGGCCGGTTTTCGGCGAGGACGAGATCCGGCTCGGGAAAGCGGACGCATGGAGTCTGCTCTCTTTCGTGCGCACACAGCCCGGCTGCGCGGAGATCTTCGAAGAGGCGCAGCAGCACTATTTCGCCACGGAGTGCCAGATCAGCCTGAATATCGAGACCCACGTCTATCGGCTGCGAACCGCCACGGCTTGATCGCGGCTTTTTGGGAGCGGCGATCGGATGGCTGAGTCGCGGGCTTCCGCCTGGGTGGCGGAAGCCCGCTGGCACACTCAGCTGTGGTCGTCGTCGATCCGGATGACGCCCTTCATGGTCGGTGCCTGGCCGGAGGACCGGCCCTCACCGCTCAGCGAGCGCCCTTGGCCTGAACGAGCACGTAGGCCTTCTTGCTGGTGGTGGCGGCGCCGTCGTCGTCGGTGACCGTCACCGTGACCGAGTGACGCCCGGGCTTGGTGAAGATGTGCGTCCGCGTGGTGCCGCCCTTGCCCTCGCGCTCGGCCAGAGCGCCGGCGACCTTCCGGCCGTCGACGGTCCAGACGGCCGTGTGGGTGTCTGCGGTGCCCAGGTCGGTGAAGGACGCCTTCAGCGTGACCGGGGTGCCCGTCACGACCACGGTTTCGGCGGCCGGTTCCGCCAGCTTCACCACAGGGGCGGCGCCGGCGGCGTTCACCTTCAGCTGCGCGGTGCCGGTGGCGCCCGTATCGTCGGTGACCCTCACCGTGACCGTACGCTCACCGTTGTCGGTGAACACGTGCTCCAGCTTCAGCTTCTCGCCCTCCACCGGCAGCGCCCGCGGTCCGGTGCCGTCGCCGTAGTCCACACTCGCCGTCCACGCCTTCGACCCGGGATCGGTCAGCGACCCGGTCGCCTGCCAAGTGCCGCCCTCGGTGACCTTGCCGGGCCCCGACAGCTGCACCTTGGGCGCCTGGTCCGGCGTCTCGCCGGCGACGACCGTGGCGGTGAACTTCGCCGCAGTCTGCAGGCCGCCGTTGTCGCGGACCGTCACGGTGACCGGGTAGGTCCCGGCCGTGGCCCACAGGTGCTCCAGACTGATCTGGCCGCCCTTGGGGGTCACCGCCACCGGTCCGGCGCCGTCGCCGTAGTCCACAGTCGCCGTCCAGGCGGCCGAACCGGGATCGGAGAAGGTCACCACCCGCTGGAGCTTCTCGTTCACCGTCAGCTTCACATCCCCGCCCACGGTCGCCGCCGGGGCGATGTCGGCGGCCGGCGGGGCTTCGACGACGTAGTGGATGCCCTCCTCGCTGACGCCGTAGCCGCCCTTGTTGTCGGTCACGATCACGAGGGCCCGCCCCTCGGTCGGGGCCGTGAACGTCCCGGTCACGGTGACGGTGCCGCCACCACCGGCCTTCGGCGTCACCTTGACCTCGCTCTGGGGCTCCCAGTCACCCCACTCCACACCCCACCAGATCTCAGCGGTGTGGGTGTCGCCCGTGTCTCCGTCGGTGTAGGGCACCGTGAACGTGAACGGCTGACCCACCACCCCCGTCAACTCACCCGCCGGGGCCCCGACCACCGGATCGGCGTTGCTCTCGATCCCCCGACCGGCCAGAGTCATCACGTACGACGGATGATCACCATCGGTGATGACGGCGAGCTTCCCACTCGCCGCCCCCAACTGCGTCGGGCTGAACGTCACCCACATCGTGCACGACTTCCCCGGCGCGAGCTTCTTGGGCGACACAGGGCAGTCGTTGGTCTGCCCGAACGGGCCATCGGTCGTGACCGCCGTGACCGGCATGTCGGCGGTGCCGTGGTTGGTCAGCTTCACCTCCAGCGGGAGGCTGGTGGCCCCTATCCGCACAGGATCATCGAAGGTGAGCTTGGTGCGGTTCAACGCGTGGCGGACCGTCACGGTCGCCTCGGCCTTGTTGTTGCCCCTCGCGGGATCCGTCACCTCCATGGTGTACGCCGTCGCCGAGGTCTTGATCGCGACACCGTCGGCGACGTAGGAGGGGATGGTGGCGGTCACCGTGACGGTGGCGCTCCAGCCCGGCTCCAGAACCTTCACCGTGTTGCGGAACCCGCTGCCGCTCTTGAACGGGGTGCACAGACCCCGCGAGGTCTCACACACCGCCCCTTCGGCGGCCGCAGGGATGACCACATCCAGCTGGACGCCGGTCGCGGTGTCGGAGCCCTTGTTGGTCACGGTGCTCGTCCACGTGACGGTCGCACCCGGACCGAGCACGGCCGGCGAGACCTTGTGCGTGACCTCCAGGTCCGCCCGCGGAGTGGACGGAGTCAACAGGTAGGACCGATCCCCCTGCGAAGTCCCATCCTTGATGAACCCGCGGACCAGGATCTTGCCCGAGGAGTTGACGTCCGCGATCGAGGTCACGCCCATGCAGGGCATGACATTCCCGGCGCACTTCGGCAGGGGAAGCAGGTCCTCCAGGTGGTAACGCGCGCCATCCATCCACACCGCCGGCCTCGCGGAGTCGTGCGCGCCGTGGTAGCCGACCACCACACCGTGATCGTTGACGGCGACCGCGCTGCCCTCACCCAGGTCGGTGCGCTGACCGTCCTTCCACGTATAGGCATGCTCGGCGTAGTTCCCGTCCGCCGAGCACGTGCCGTAGCCGACCAGCAGGCCGCCGGCGTTGACGTCCACGGCGGCGCCTTCGTCTGTGGTGCACTTGGGGATCTCCAGCAGCGTGGTCACACCGTTGGCGTGAACGGCCGGTTCACGATCGACGACGTTGCCGGTGGGGTCCCGTTCCTTCACGACGGAACCGGCGACGACGCCCCGGTCGTTGACGGCACCGCCGAGGAAGCGCAGCGGCGTGTCGGGAATCCGCTCGAAGCCGCTCCGCTCCCAGATCCCGGAGTAGCCGTAGGTTAAGTCGTGCCACCTGGACACAGCGGTGAGCACCTGACCGTTGTCGTTCAGATCCTCTGCGAAGCTGTAGGTCGACGGCTCGTGCACCGGATGCAGGTCGGTGACCGAACCGCCGCGGTAGACCACCGCATGCTGCCAGGACCCGTTGTTCTCCCACTTCTCGGCCCAGCCGGACACGTCGCCGGCCTCGTTGATGCCCGTGGCACCCGACGGGCAGCGGGCCTCGCCCGAACCCTCACACGACAGGCCGCCCAGGTCGGTGAACGCACCGGCCTCCCAGCGCACGGCCCGCCGGTCATCGCCACCAGAGGTTCCCACCGTGGCCGCGACCTGACCACGGTCGTTCAGCGCCACCACCTCGGTCCGATCGGCGGTGTAGCCGGGCAGCGCGCCGATCTCGGTCACCTTGTAGGCGCCGAACCTGGCCTCCACCGTGTGCGGGCCGTCCATGGTGACCGTCAGCTCACCCGCGCCCCGCTCCTGACCATCGATGACCCATGCGATCGGGAGGTACCCGTCCTCAGGGGTCGCGGTCACCTTCACCTTCGTCCCGGCCCGGTAGGTGTCCTGCGCCGGCGACGCCGACACCGAACCACCCGGCCCGGCCGACAACTTCAGCGCGAACTCACGGGTGTCCGGCTTGGCCACCGTCACCGGCACCAGCGTGGACCGCTCGCCCTTACCGGTCCCGGCCACGACCGTGACCGGATACGAGCCGTCGGCCAGTTCCTCGGTGACACCGCCGTACTTGCCGTCGTCGGCGGCCTCGTCCCCGCTGTTCCCGTCGTCCTTCAGCGGCACCTCCTTCCGGGTGCCGTCGCCCAGGGTCAGAACAGCCCGCACCGCGACCCCGGTCACCGGCTGGCCGCCGTCGGTCACGGCCGCCTTGACCGCGACCTTGCCGTCCTGCGACGCCTCGGCCGTGGCCGTCACCTTCACCGGGTTGTCCACGATCCAGGTACCCAGCTCGGCCTTGACCGGCTCGGCACCCGTGTTGGTGATCTCCAGCTTCCACGCCCCCGCCTGCGGCGCATCGACGCTCAGCCCCTGGACGACCTCCATGGCCTCCTCGCTGCCCGCCGCGTACTGCGCGGCCACCTTGCCCGACGGGTCCCGCAGCGCCAGCCCCGCCGTCTCCGGCAGCGTTCCGACGACGCCGAACTCGGTGCCTTCCGGCACCTCCACCGGCACGCTCGCCGTCTTGCCCGGCTCCACCGTGGCCTCGAGCGAGGCGAAGATCGAGCTCTCACCACCGGCGGTGGCTTCGGCCTTCTCCTCACCGGCAGCGGCAGCCTCCCCACGCAGCCCGGGCAGGTCATCGGACAGCAACGACACGAGCCGCGGCCTGACATAGTCGTTGAACGCCTCCTGCGAGCCGGTCATGCTCGTGTGGGCGATCTCCATGGTCGGCGTGTCCTCGACCCCGTGTCGGGCACTCCACGCCGGCACGATCCTGTCACCGTCGTTGCGCACATCGGCATCGGGCTCGGGGACCTCCTTCCAGCCGCACAGAAGCGGCTTGCCCGTGCCCACCATGTTGGAGAACAGCACACCCTTCAGATTCGTGGTCTTCGGGTTGAAGTCATGCTGCATGTACTCCATGGTGTTTTCCCACGTCGCGGGGTACCAAGGAACGCTCTTTCCCGCCTTATGCGTGAACTGGACCAGCTTGTCGGCACAAGGACTTCCCGCGTTCGGGGCGCCCATCGCGATCAGGCGGCGCACCACCGGCTTGCCGTCCTCGACCGGCTTCATCTCCCGGGCGATGTACTCACGGCTGATCGTCGTGCCCATCGAATGAGCGATCAGGTTCACATGGTGCGCGCCCTCGGCGGTGCGTACCTCGTCGATCGTCTGGCCCAGCATCGCGGCGTTCAACGGCAGAGGATAGGTCGCCAGGTTCGGAAGGGCCTTGATGCCGGTGCTGAGAGTGCCGGCCGCCTTGCCCGTCAAGAGCGGATGCGCGGACTTCAGGAACGCCGAGTACTTACCCCAGGTGAGGGCACTGCTGTTCCAGCCGTGCACCATCACCACAGGCAGCGGCCGGACGACGATCGGCTTGGTCGCCTTGCTCTCGTCCTCGACATCCTTGAGGACCCGAGCGGTCACCGAGCGGTTCGAATACGGCTGACCATCACGCCAGGCCAGACCCGTGGTGTCCCAGGACACCCGCTTGGTGACCGTGTCCTTCGGTGGGACGGTCACCTCGAACCTTCCGTCACGCACCACCTTCCCGGTCCCGTCCTCGACCACCTCCAGCGTCCGGCGCACCGGTATGTCGTTGGGGTTGTGGAGCGTGACCGTGGCACGGACCAGGTTGCCCTCGACCGCTCCCTGCTCCGGCACCGGGACCCAGCTGTTGGAGGGGTAGACCACGGTGTCGAGTTCCAGCGATTCGATCTGGACCTTCTCCGACCCCAGGTCGAGCAGGAAGGCGTGGTCCACGTCCGATCCCGCGGGCCGGCCGATGCCGACGATCTGGCCGACATCGTTGATGCCGGTGGCATCCTTCAGGGTCCAGTCCGAACCCGGCGGCAACAGGGTGTTCAGGTCGGTTCCCGCGCCGCCCTGGTACAGAGCGGCATGCGCGGAGTAGCTGCCGCTGCCCTCCTTGATGTTGATCATCCCCACGCCGACGCCGGCCTCGTTGATCGCCTTCACCTGGCCGCCGTACGCATGGGGAATGTCCTGCTTGTGGGACCCCCCGTTCTTGTCCCACATGATGGGAACGTCCAACGGGGTCTCGTCCACGTAGCCGGCGGCCTCGCCCTTGTCGTTGACGGCGAGGGCCCGGGTCTTGTAGGCGCCGGGGACCTCGAGCTCGTCCCGGTCGAGATCGAGAGGCTCGCCGGGCCTGCTCCGGAAGGCACGCAGGAGGGTGGGCGCGTCGGGGTCCATGTCGGCCCAGCCGACGACGGATCCGGAGTTGTTCAGCGCCGAAGCCTCCACGTACTGACCCTTGAACGCTTCGAGCTTGAGCTCGGAGCCGTCGGGATCGCGTACATGATCGCCCGCGACCTGACCGCGGTCGTTGATGGCGACCGCCCATCTGCCCAGGGGAGTGACCTTGCCGGCTTTGACGAGATACACCTTTTGTCCGACGTCGTCTTTGTAGCCGAACGAGGTGACGACCACCGAGCCGTCGTCGCTGACCTCCCAGGGAGTGCTCACGTCCTTACTGGGATCGAGGCCGAGGAGCGCATGAAGATCCGTCACAGATCCGGCGGAGGACAGCCTGGCCTGAGGACGACCGTTGTCCCAGTTGGGGTCCCCGACCGCCCAGGTGACTTCACCCTTGTTGTTGACGTCCGTGACGGTACCGCCCGTGCCCACGAGGGAGCCGAGATCCGTGATCTTGGCCGGGGGGTCGGCGGACGCCGCCGCAGTGGCCGGGGACGGTGACGGTGTGGGTGCGGCGCTCGCGGGTGCGGGCACGGCGAGGGCGCTGAGCATCGCGACCAGCGCGGGAATCGCCGCCCGCCTCGCGAGGGCGCGGCTGAGTAACCACGTCAAGGAAGATTCTCCAGAGCAGGGCCGCGCACCAGGCGCGGCCGGGGGGACGTAGAGGCGAGGGCCCGCCTTTGGTGGTTTCCGTGGACTGCCGGCGCTGCGTGTCGCAGTGCCGGATCCGCGGGACAGCGATCAGGGTGCCCCATCGCCCTTGTGGCTCGTTTGGCCTCCTTGTCAAAGTTCATCCCGACTTGACCCGGGACCGTCGGCGGTCAGCTTGGCGGTGCGTCGTCGGCGGCCGTTCCGCCTTCCAGTGACCGCGTACAGGAATCGAGATTGCGCAGGCACGCCAGCCGGACCGGCTGCTCCCGCTCCACCTCGTGGTGGAGCAGGGCGACCGCCCGCCGGAGGATCGACGCGGCCGTCCGCGGCCTGCCGCGCTTCCAGACGGTCATGGCGAGGTTGTTCAGTGCCACCGCCAGTTCGGGGTGAGACCGGCCCAGCAGCGTCTCCTTGATCATGAGGACCCTGCGGTACGCCGACTCGGCCGCGTCCAGCTCTCCCCTCGCGTACTGGATGGCGGCGAGGTTGTTCAGGGCGGACGCGACCTCGTAGTGATCGGCCCCGAGTTCCCTCTCGAAGACGGCGAGGGCGTCGCGCAACAGGCGCTCGGCCTCCTCGTCCCGGCCGAGCTCGTGCAGGATCGCGGCGAGCGCCGCCTTGTCGGCGGCGACCCGCGGGTGGTCGGGGCGGCATGCCCGCTGCCGTATCTCCAGCGCCCGGCGGGCGAAGGGCTCGCCCCGCGCGTGCGTCCCACGCGCGTGGTTCAGCCCGCCGAGGTTGTGGTTGATGTCGGCGACGAAGGGGTGTGCCACGTCGAGGTGTGCCTCGACGATCCCGAGCGCGCGCCGGTACGACCGCTCGGACTCGTCGAATATTCCGATGTACTTGTAGAGCACGCCCAGGCTGTTGCAGACCCGCCCCACGTCCAGGGAGTCAGGGCCGAAGGCCTCCTCGGCGAGGGTCAGCGCGTTCCTGAGCGTCGTCTCGGCATCGCGGTAGCGGCCGCTTCGCCGGAGCGACTCCCCGAGCCCGGTCAGCAGGAGCAGGCGGGCGTCCGGCCCGGCCGGCTCCGTCACGCCGTTCCGGGGGCCGTCATCCATCATGCGTCCCCTCTCCCTGTCCCACCTGGACGGCGGAGCCGGCCGGGGTCGCGGCGACGAGGTTCGCCGAGGCGGGCAGGAGGCGTTCGAGCCGGAACGCCCGCAGCGCGACGAGGCCGAGCACCAGGACCATGCAGGCGAACAGAGCCGGTCCGTGACCGGCGCCGAGCACGGTCCCCGCCACCGCGGGTCCGATGACGACCCCGGCCGTCCCCGCGAGGCTGTAGGCCCCGTTGTACCGGCCGCGCGTCGAGTCCGAAGCCAGGTCGTTGACGATCGCTGGGAGGGTCGGGGACAGAAGCGTCTCCCCGACGGCGAACACGAACATCGCGACGGCGAAGCCGGCCGGCGCGGACGATCCGGCCGTTCCCGTCGCGGCCCACAGCACGATCAGCCACGCGGCCGCCATCAGCGCGGCGGAGAGCGCGAACCCCCGGGTGCGGCGTCTGCCGTCCATGAGGCGGAGGACGACGAGCTGCGCGAGAATGACCGTGACCGTGTTCACCACGAGGGTGAGTTGCAGCCCGGCCGCGTCGAGCCCGCCGGTCCGGGTGGCGAATATCGGGTACGCGCTGTAGAGCTGTGCGTACCCGAAGGCGAACACCCCCACCACCGACAACCAGATGGGCAGCAGGACCCGGTCGGTGAGTATCTCCCGGTATCCACGGGCTGCCCGGGGCTCCGGCGGGACTCGCCGGTCGCCGGCGGCGATCGGCGACGCCTGCCGGTGTCCGCGCGTCGCGAGGGAGATCACGACAGCGAGGACGAGGAACGTGGCCGCGTCCAGAAGATAGATGGTGACGAAGCTCTGGGCCGAGGAGAAAGTCACCGTGAACGCGGCCAGCAGCCCCCCGGCGCTGAGCCCGACGTTGAGGGAGGCGTGCCGGACCGCGAACACCTGCGAGCGCCGGTCGGCGGGAACCGACGTGCCGACAAGCGCCTGGAAGGACGGCTCGGTGATCGCGGCGCCGAGCCCGTACAGGCCGGCCGCGAGGAATCCCTGCCAGGCCGACCTGACACCGATCATCGCCGCCGTGCCGGCCGCCGCGAGGACGAGACCCGTCACGGCGGGCCACCGCGCTCCGAAGCGATCCGTCAGCAGGCCGCCGACGGGATTTCCGACGAGTCCCATGGCCGCGACCGTCGACAGGATCGGCCCGGCCGTGCCGAGCTCGATCCCGCGCACCTGATTCAGATAGATGAGGAAGAAGGGGAGGGTCAGCCCGGTGCCGAGCGCGGAGACGGCGTCGCCGCCGAGGATGAGCCACGCCCGCCGGGGAAGTTGGGGAATCAGGCCGCGCACCGGCACCGATTGCATCTGTCGTTCTCGCCTTCTCCTGGTCCGAGGCGGGCGGGGGCGTTCGCGCCGGAGCGCCGGCCCGCCCGCCTCGGACTGCTACATGCGGGTCAGGCGAGGACGGTCTCGTTGTGGTTGAGGCTCAGGCCCGGAGTGTCCGTCACGACGGTCTCGTTGTGATTCATGATCAGGCCGGGCGTTGCGTCGTCCTGGGGGCGGTCGTCCCACAGGACGGTCTCGTTGTGGTTGAGGCTCAGTCCCGGCTCGATGAAGGGCATCGTCACTCTCCTTGTGAAACGGCTCGGTCCGAGGTGCCGAGCCGATCGGTTGAGACCCCGTCAGGCTGAGCCGCCGCGCTCACGATTCGCTTGTCGTCCTTGGGCATCCTGGGATTCGTTTGCCGGCGGCGCCGGGCGGGCCGGGCCTCCGGACTCCCCGCGCAGCAGCACCGTGACGTGCCTGTCCCCATGTGCGCCCAGCCGCTGACAAGGTCATCTGCTTGTCCGCAAGAGCCCCAAGCCGTTTCCCTGTGCCGGCGGGCATCGTGGTCCGTGCCCGGAGGACTGCTCCAGGGGAGAGACCTCCGTCGGCGCATCGCTCGGCGGCACGACAGGCTCGCCTCGCCCCCCACCCCGTGCTCTCCATGACCGCGCCGCCTTCAGGTGTGCGCCCGTGGACTCCTCAGCTTTCCGTCACCAGCAACAAAGGGGCCTCCAGGATGACTTCGATCGGCGCAGCTCAGCCCGTTTCCGAACCGATCGCCGTGATCGGCATGGCCTGCCGGCTGCCCGGCGCCCGTTCCCCGCAGGAGCTGTGGGAGCTGCTCCGCCGCGGGGAGAACATGATCACCGAGGTCCCCCCGGACCGGTTCCCCGTCGAGGAGGTCTACCACCCGGTTCCCGGCACCTCGGGGAAGCTGTCGTCCCGCTACGGCGGGTTCGTCACCGGCGTCGACCAGTTCGATGCGGAGTTCTTCGGCATCTCGCCGCGAGAAGCCGCGGCCATGGATCCGCAGCACCGCATGATGATGGAGGTGGCCTGGGAGGCGTTCGAGGACGCCGGCCTCACGCTCGACGAGATGCCCGGCCTGACCGGGGCGGTCTTCACCGGCGTCATCACCAGCGACTACTGGGACCGGCAGTCGGGTGTTCCCGACAAGCTGGACGTCCACACGGTCACGGGCAGCACCCGCGGCGGCAACGCCGGTCGCATCTCCTACGCCCTGAACCTGTCGGGCATGAGCGTGGCCCTCGACGCGGCCTGCTCCTCCTCACTGGTGGCCATCCAGCTCGCCGTGCAGTCACTGCGCGCCGGATCATGCGACCTGGCCTTCGCGGGCGGGGTCAACCTCATCCTCACCCCCGACCACGCGATCGGGTTCTCGCAGGGGTCGATGATGGCGCCGGACGGCCAGTGCAAGACCTTCGACGCCCGCGCCGACGGCTACGTCCGCAGCGAGGGGGCGGGAGTCGTCGTGCTGAAGACCCTCACGCGGGCGCTGGCCGACGGCGATCGGATCCATGCCCTGGTGCGTGGCGGCGCCGCCAGCAACGACGGCCACGGGGAGAGCTTCATGGCCCCCCAGATCGCCGGGCAGTCGGCCGGGCTGAAGGCGGCCTACCGCGACGCGGGGGTGGACCCGCTGAGCGTCGCGTACGTGGAGGCGCACGGGACCGGCACCAGCGCCGGCGACCCGGTGGAGATCACCGCTCTGGACGCGGTCCTCGGCCGGGGCCGGCCGGCCGATCGGCCGCTCCTGGTCGGCTCGGTCAAGACCAACCTCGGCCACACCGAGGGCGCGGCCGGTGTGACCGGTCTGATCAAGAGCGTGCTGTGCGTCAAGCACGGCTGGCTCCCGGCCAGCCTCAACTTCACCACCCCCAATCCCGCGATCGATTGGGACCGCCTGCGGGTGCGGGTCTGCGACACGGGCCGGCCGTGGCCGGAGGGGCCCGGCCCTCGGCGGGCCGGGGTCAGCAGCTTCGGCATCACCGGCACCAACGCCCACATCGTCGTGGAGGAGCCGCCGGCCACCTCTCAGGCGCCCGCCGAAGGCGACGACCGCCCGGTCCTGTTGCCGCTGTCCGCGCGCAATCCGGAGGCGCTGGCCGCCCTGGCCGGACGCTACCGCGACCTGCTGCGTACCGGCTCCACGCCGCTGGAGCAGGTCGCCGCCGCGGCCGGCGTACGGCGCACCCACCACGACTTCCGGTGCGCGGTGGTCGCGGGCACCCGGGAGGAGGCCGCCGCCAGGCTGGACGCCTTCGCCGCGGACGGCCCCTCGGACGGGACGTACAGCGGCGAGACCGAGACCGGTCGGACGGCGGAGCGGCGCCGGACCGCCTGGGTGTTCCCCGGGCAGGGGGCGCAGTGGGCCGGCATGGGCCGTGACCTGCTCGACAGCGAACCGGTCTTCGCCGAGACGATCGCCTCGTGCGAGCGCGCCATGCGGTCGTACGTCGACTGGTCGCTGACCGACGAGCTCACCGCGGCTCCGCAGACCTCCCGGCTGACGAGGGCGGACGTGGCCCAGCCGGTCATCTTCGCGGTGCAGGTGGCGCTCGCCCGCCTGTGGCGCTCCTGGGGCTTCGAACCCGACGCGGTGATCGGGCACTCGATGGGCGAGGTGGCCGCCGCGCACGTGGCCGGGATCCTCGACCTCGACGACGCCGCCCGGATCATCTGCGGCCGCAGCCGGCTCGCCCGCGCCATCGCCGGTGGGCACGGCGCGATGGCCGCCGTCGAGTTGCCGTACGAGCGCGCCCGGGAGCGGGTGGCCGGGTACGGCGGCAGGGTGGTGGTGGGGGTGAGCAACAGCCCCACCTCGTGCGTGCTCGCCGGCGAGCCGCGGGAGATCGACGCCATCCTGCGCGACCTGGACGCCGAGGGCGTGTTCGGCAGGCGGGTGCAGGTGGACTTCGCCTCGCACAGCCCGCAGATGGACCCGCTGCGCGAGCCCCTCCTTGAGCTTCTCGCCCCCCTGCGGCCCCGAGAGGGCGACATCCCGCTGTGCTCCACGGTCACCGGCCGCTTCCTGCCGGGAGGGGACATGGACGCCGCCTACTGGGTCGACAACCTGCGCGAGCCGGTGCTGTTCGCCGACGCCGTCCAGCAGCTGGCCGAGGCGGGGTTCGACACCTTCGTCGAGTTCAGCCCTCATCCCCTGCTGGCCAGGGCGGTCCGGCAGAACCTGCGCCACACCGGCCGGGACGGGATCGTGGTCACCGCCCTCACCCGTGACACGCCCGGCCGTACCGCCCTGCTGGAGGCCGCGGCCGAGCTGTACGTCACCGGCCGCAAGGTGGACTTCGCCCTGATGCAGCCCTACGGCCCGCACCACGTCGCCCTGCCGGGCTACCCGTGGCAGCACCGGCGCCACTGGAGACACGCCGACCCGGCACGGGCCGCACGTGGGCCCGCCGGCCAGGACCGCACCGGCCACCCGATCACCGGCACGCCGCTGCGGCTGGCGCCCGACGACCACCTGCTGTGGGAGCTCGAACTCGACCTCGATCGGCTGCCCTACCTGAACGACCACCGCGTGCACGGGATGCCGATGCTGTCCGGCACGACCTACCACGAGCTCGCTCTCGCGTCGGGCCAGGACGCCTATCCCGACCAGCCCTTCCAGGTGGAGGACCTGCTCATGGAACGCGCGCTGTTCCTGACCGCCGGCACCCCCCGCCGCCTGCAGGCCCGCCTGGACGCGGCGGCCGAGGACGGGAGCCGCCGCTGGGCGTGCTTCGCCGCCGAACCCGGCTCCTCCCCCGGCGGGCCCGCGCAGTGGATTCGGCTCGCCGCCGCGCTGCTGCGCCCGTGCCCGCCTGACTCGCGGGACGGCGTGGCCGACGTCCCCGACCTCACCGGTCACTGCGAGCCGGTCGACGTGGCCGCGCACTACGCGGCCCAGCGTGATCGTGGCATCGAGCAGACGGGGCCGTTCGCGGGCGTGGCCGCCCTCCGCCGGGCCGATGGAGCCGTCGCCGCCGAGCTCACCGTGCACGACGACATCGTGGGCGACCTGGAACGCTACGTCTTCCATCCGGCGTTGCTGGACTCGGCCCTCCAGCCGGTGATGACCCTGCTCGGCGACACCGGCGCCGCGCGGGACACCTACCTGCCGGTGCGCACCGCGCGCTGCCGCGTGCACGCCCGGCCGGAGGCGGGCCGCCGCCTGTGGTCGCGTGCCGTGCGGACGTCCGCGCCGCTCGACGACGACCTGGTCGAGTTCGACGTCCTGATCGGTGACGAGACCGGCCGGCCGCTCGCGACCGTCGAGGGCTTCCGGCTCAGGAGGCTGGTCACGGATCCGCCCGAGGTCGCCGAGCAGAAGGCGCGGCGGCTGCTGCACGGGGTGGAGTGGACGGAGCTGGAACCGCTCACCGGCCCGGCGGCGGAGCGGGAGAACTGGCTGGTCGTGGCCGACGGCTCCGCCCTCGGGGCCCGGCTGCGCGCCACTCTCGCCGCCCGCGGGGGTCACACCGTCCTGGTGCAGCCGGGCGACGGCTACCGGCGACTCGGCCCCGACCACTACCAGCTGGATCCCGCGTCGGAAGCCGACTGGAAGAGGCTCGTCGAGCAGCGGGAGCTCGACGGCCTCTGGCCGCCGAAGGCGTTCGTGCACCTGGCCGCCGCGGACGCCCCCAGCTGGGGAACGGGCTCCCTGGAGAGCTCTTTCGACGTGCTGTGCCTGGTCAGGGCCATGACCACCTTCGGCCTGCAACCCGCTTCCCGCCTCTGGCTGGTCACCACCGCCGCGCAGGCCCCGAACGGGACCGGCGACGTCGACCCCGGGCAGACGGCCGTATGGGGCCTCGGCCGCGTGGTCCCCTACGAGCACCCCGAGCTGCGCTGCTCGATGGTCGACCTCTCCTCGGACCCGGGCCCCGACGAGCTTCGCGCCCTGCACGCCGAGATCAGCGCCGACGGGGCGGAGACCGAGATCGCCCTGCGGGGCGGCCGCAGGTACGCCGCGCGGCTCCGGCACCGGCCGCTGCCCGCCGCGCGTCCGGTCCCCGTCCGCTCCGACGCGACCTACCTCGTCGCCGGCGGGTTCGGCGGCGTCGGTCTGCTCACCGCCGAATGGCTCGTCCGGCACGGCGCCCGCCACCTCGTACTCGTGGGCCGGACCGGCGCGCCGGCCGAGGCCGCCGATCGGATCGCCGCGATGACGGACGAGGGCGTGCGCGTCCACCTCGCCGCGACCGACATCACCTCCCGGGCTCGGCTGGCCGGCCTGCTCGACGAGATCGGCCGGAGCATGCCGCCTCTGCGCGGAGTCGTCAACTCCGCCGTCGTCCTCGACGACGGGACGCTCGCGCAACTCGACCGCACCCGCTTCTTCACCCCGATACCGCCCAAGGTCGACGGGTCGTGGAACCTGCACGAGCTCACCCGTGACCTGCCCCTCGACTTCTTCCTCCTCTATTCCTCCGCGGCCTCCCTGATCGGTTCGCCGGGCCAGGGCAACTACTCCGCCGCCAACGCCTACCTCGACGGGCTGGCATGGCATCGGCGGGCGAACAACCTGCCCGCCCTCAGCGTCAACTGGGGGCAGTGGAGCGGCACTGGACAGGTCGCCAAGGCCGGCAAGGACCTCCGCCTGGACGAGCGCGGTTTCGCCGGGTTCGATCCCGCAGACGCCCTGACGGCCCTCGAGCGCCTGCTCACGGACCCGCCCTCCCAGGCGGGCGTCATGTCCTTCGACCCCGTCATGTGGACGCACTACTTCCCCGCCCTGCGCTCCTCCTCTCTCTTCGGCGAACTCGTGGCGGACTCTGCACCGGACGCCGCCGACGCATCCCGGCTGACCCGCGGCATGCTCGCCGAGCACGACGCCGCAGCCGCGGCACGCCTCGTCACGGCCTATCTCTGCGCCCAGATCGCGGACATCGTCCAGCTTCCCCGGGAGCAGGTCGGCCCGGCGCAGCGCCTGCACCGGCTGGGCCTCGACTCCCTGATGGCGGTCCAGTTGCGCAACCGCGTCACGCTCGACCTCGACGTCACCCTGCCGACCGCGGTGTTCCTGCAGGGCCGCTCGATCGGCGACCTCGCGGCGGTGGTCCTCGACCACCTCGGGTCCTTCCCGGCCCGGCCAGAGCGCCCCTGAACCGGCCGGAGGAAGCCGGGCGCCGAGTCGGCGCCCGGCTTTCCCGTCCCCGACACCACCGTAGGAACCAGCCTCCCGCGAGCGGACCGGGAGAAAGGCAGCAGCAGCATGAACGGACTCACAGGCAAGGTCGCGCTGGTCACCGGTGGATCGCGCGGCATCGGCGCAGCGACGGCCCGCGCGCTCGCCGACGACGGCGCGGACGTGGCCGTCAGCTACACGACCTCGGCCGGCAAGGCCGCGGCGGTGGTGGGCGAGCTCCAGGCCAGGGGCGTGCGCGCGGCGGCGTTCAGGGCCGACCAGGCCGACCCTCGCCAGGTGGAGACACTGATCGGCGCGGTCGTGGAGCGCTTCGGCCGGCTCGACATCCTGGTGAACAACGCCGCCGTCTTCGTGCTGGGCCCGGTCGACGGACCCGCCGGCGACGCCGCCGCGTACGCCCACCAGGAGGCGGTCAACTACAGCGGCGTGGTCGCGACCATCCGCGCCGCGACCAGGGTGATGGAGAACGGCGGCCGGATCATCACGGTCGGCTCCGTGGTCAGCATGCGCGCCGGATGGCCGGGCGTCGCGGACTACGCCACGACCAAGGGCGCCGCGGCGGCCTACACCAGGGCGGTGGCGCGGGACCTCGCGCCCAGGGGCATCACCGCCAACGTCGTCCAGGTCGGCTGCGCCGACACCGACATGAACCCCGCCGACGGCGTGTACGCGCCCGGGTTCCTCCCGGGCATCGCCCTCGGCCGTTACGCCCGCCCCGAGGAGATCGCGGCCCCGATCGCGTTCCTCGCCGGTCCCTCCGCCTCCTACATCACCGGGGCCGTACTCAACGTCGACGGCGGCTTTCTCGCATAGGCGAGCACGCTGCGGCGCGACCCTCACCACATCACGAAGACCCCGGCGGGTCTGCCCGGCGGGGTCTTCGTGGTCTCCGAGAGCGGCGATGGGGCGGGGCAGGTGCCCGCGGGCTTCCACCCGGATGGGCGGAAGCCCGCGGGACTGTCAGTTCCGGCCGCTGATGCGGACGATGCCGGTCACGGTCGGCGGCGGGCCGGTGCGCTGGTTGTCGTAGACCAGCTCGCCGTTCTTGCGCCACGCCCTCAGCCTGAGCTGGTCGGTGCGGTCGAACGGCTTGCCGGAGTCGACGGCTGTGATCTCGAACGTGACGTCCGTGGTGCCGTTGACTCTCCCGTTGCCCCGCAGGATCGCCTTGCCGCCCCCGGCCGCGAGCACCGTGCAGGTGGTGTCACGGAGATGGAACCCCGGAGCCTGGTAGCTCAGCTCGCCGACGGGTGTGGCCGTCTTGCGCGGGTAACCGGCGGCGACGGCGAACGCCGCCGCGCCCGCCCTGTCGCAGGCGGAACTCAGCTTGCAGGAGCCGCCCGGCGAGGCCACCACCCCCGCGCCCACCAGCGAGCCGGCCGGGTCGTACACGATCACGTACGCCTTGTCACCCCCGGCTGTGTCCACCGTGGTGGTGGCGCCGTCGTCGTCGGTGACCGTCACCGCGATCGGGTGACGCCCGGCCTTGGTGAAGGTGTGCGTACGGGTGACCGTGCCCTTGCCCTCGTGCTCTGCCACCGCCGCGTCCACCGTCTGGCCGTCGATGGTCCACGTGGCCGTGTGGGTGTCGGCGGTGCCCTGGTCGGTGAAGGACGCCTTCAGCGCGATCGGGGCGCCCACCGCGACGACGGTGCCGGCGGCCGGTTCCTCCAGTTTCACCTCGGGGGCGGCGTTGGCGGCCTGGACCTTCAGCTGTGCGGTGCCGGTGGCGCCCTTGTCGTCGGTGACCGTCACCGTGACCGTACGCTCGCCGTCGTCGGCGAACACGTGCTTCAGCCCGAGCTGCTCGCCCTCCACGGGCAGCGCCTGGGGTCCGGTGCCGTCGCCGTGGTCGACGCTCGCGCTCCAGGCGGCCGAGTCCGGGTCGGTGACGGTCGCCTCACCGGTCCACGCGGCCCCCTCCGTGATCGTGCCGGGCCCGGACAGCTGCACCTGAGGCGCCTGGTTCGGCGTCTGCGCGGGGACGACCGTGGCGGTGAAGTTCGCCGAGGTCTGCAGGCCGCCATTGTCGCGGACCGTCACCGTGACCGCGTAGGTCCCGGCCGTGGCCCACTGGTGCTCCAGGGTGATCTTCTGCCCGTCGGGGGTCACCGGCACCGGCCCCGCGCCGTCGCCGTAGTCCACCGCCGCCGTCCAGGAGGTGGAATCGGGGTCGGAGAAGGACACCACCCGGTGCAGCTTCTCGTTCACCGTCAGCTTCACGTCTCCGCCCGCGGCCACCACCGGCGCGGTGTTGGCGGCCGGTTCGTCGTCGATGACGTAGGCGATGCCGCCGCTGTCGGTTCTGTCGCCCTTGCTGTCGATGACTCCGATCATCGCGATGCCCACGAACGGTTCGTCGAAGGTCCTGGTCGCGGTGACGGTGCCGCCACCGCCGCCGGCCTTCGGGGTCACCTGGGCCTTGACGACGGATTCGTCGCCCCACTCCACCACCGCGGTATGGGTGTCGGTGGGGTCGGCGTCGGCGAACGGCACGCTCAGGGTGAACGGCTTGCCCACCTCACCCCGCAGCGGGGTCGTGGTGTCCGGGGTTTCGACGACGGGGGCGTTGTTGGCCACGATGCCCTGGCCGTACAGGGTCACCACATAGGACGGCTGGTCGCCGTCAGTGGTGATGGTGAGTTTCCCGCTCGCCGCTCCCACCTGGGTCGGAGCGAACGTCACCCCCATCGTGCACTTGTGCCCCGGCTCAAGCTGCACCGGGCAGTCGTTGGTCTGCCGGAAGGGGCCCTCGACGGCGACGGCCGTGACGGGCATGGACCCGCCGCTGCGGTTGGTCAACGTCACCTCCACCGGGTATGCGCTGGTCGCGCCCACCCGGACGGGATCGGCGAAGTTGATTCCTGAGCGGTTCAGCGCGTGCAGGACCGTGGCCGTGGCCTCGGCCTGGTTGTCACCGAGCTCGGGGTCGGTGACCGCGAGGCTGGAGGCGCCGGCCCGCGTCGCGAGTTCGGTGCCTTCGGCGGTGCCGGAGGGGATCGTGGCGGTCACCGTGACGGTGGCGCTCCAGCCCGGCTCCAGAACCTTGACCTTGTTGCGGAACCCGCCCCCGCCCTTGAGAGCGGTGCACAGGCCCCGTGAGGTCTCGCACGCCGCCGTTCCCGCGGCCGGAGGGACGAGCACGTCCAGCCGGACGTCGGTCGCGGGATCGGGCCCCTTGTTCGTCACCGTGCTGGTCCACGTGACGGTCGCACCCGGACCGGGCTCGGCCGACGAGACCGTGTGGGTCACCTTCAGATCCGCACGGGCGGTGGACGGAGTCAGCAGGAGCGACCGCTCCTCCCGGCCGGACTCCCCGCTGACGACGCCCCGTGCCAGGATCTGGCCCGAGGAGCTGACATCCCACAGCGACGTCACGGTCATGCACGGGTCGTTCTGATGGGCACACTTCGGCAGGGGAAGCAGGTCCTCCAGGGTGTAACGCCGCCCATCCAGCCAAAGGGTCGGTATGTCGGTCTTCGGCGCACCGGTGAAGCCGGCCACCAGACCGTGGTCGTTGACGGCCAGGGCTATGCCTTGGCCGAGGTCCGTGCGCTGCCCGTCCTTCCAGGCGAAGGCGCGCGTGGTGCTCTCCTCACGCGTGCTGCAGGTCGCCTGGCCGACCACCAGGCCCGTGGCGTTGACGTCGTGCGCGCTGCCGCTCTGGTACTCGCACTCCGGAAGCTCGAGCGGCGTGGTCACGCCGTTCTGGAAGAGGGCAGGTTGCCACCTCACGGGGATGCCGATGCCGTCCCGTGCCGTCACGTACGCGCCCGCGACGGCGCCCTTGCCGTTGATACGGTCGCTCCCGCCCTGGAGGGCGGAGTACGCCCCGTACGGCGGCGTCGCCGGCAATTGCTTGGCGGTCCCATTGGTCCACATCACGTGGTCGGCATTCCTGTTCCACCTGTCTGTCCAGCCGAACACCTGACCACTGTCGTTCAGGTCCGCAGCTCCGCTGTTGGGCGACGAGTCGTGCCCCGGGTGCAGGTCCGTGATCGAACCGCCGCGATAGACCACCGCATGCCGCCAGGACCCGTTGTCCTCCCACTTGTGAGCCCAGCCGGACACGTCGCCGGCCTCGTTGATGCCCGTGGCGCCCGACGGGCAGCGGGCCTTGCCCGAACCCTCGCACGACAGGCCGCCCAGGTCGGTGAACACACCGGCCTCCCAGCGCACAGCCCGGTCGTCCTCGTGCCCGATGTAGCTCTCCACGGTGGCGGCGACCTGACCACGGTCGTTGAGCGCGACCGCCTTGGTCTGATCGGCCTTGTAGCCGGGCAACGCGCCCAGCTCGGTCACGGTGTAGGAGCCGAACTTGGCCACCACCGTGTGGGCGCGGTCCATGGTGATCGTCAGCGTCCCGGGGGGCCGCTCCCCGCCGTCGACGATCCATCCCAGGGGGATGCGCCCGGCCTCGGCGGTGGCGGTCACCGTCACCGTGGTCCCGGCGCGATAGGCATCCTGCGCCGGCGACGCGGTCACCGAGCCACCCGGCTGCGCCGACAGCTCCAACTCGAACTCGCGCGTGTCGGCCTTCTGGATCTTGACGGCGTCTTGCGCGGTGCGCATGCCGGCGGGCGTGTCGGCCCGGACGCCGACGCTGTACCCGCCGTCCGGGAGCGGGTCGGTCGCGGCGCCGTAGACACCGTCGCCGGCCGCGCCGTCATCGCTTCCTCCGTCGTCCTTCAGGGTCACCTCGTGGCGGCCGGAGTCCTCGTCCATCAGGACGGCCCGCACGTCGGCCCCGGCGACCGGCTTCCCGTCATCGGTGACGGTGGCCTTCACCCGCGCGCGGCCGTCTTCCGACGACTGCCGGGACTCGACCGCCACCTTCACCGGGTTCCCCGCGACCCAGGCGACCAGGGCCGCCTCGACCGGTCCTGCGGCCGTATTCGTGATCTCCAGCTTCCACTGGCCCGCCGTCGGCCTGGAAACGCTCAGCCCCTGGATGGGCTGCTCGGCGTCCTCGCTGCCGGCGTCGTACTGCGCGGCCGGCTTCCCGGACGGGTCGCGCAGCAGCAGCCCGACGGTCGGCGGCAACGCTCCGGTGACCCCGAACCCCGTGCCCGCCGGGACCTCCAGCGGCACGGTCGCCGTCTTGCCCGCCTCCACCTTGACCGAGGGCGCGGCGAACGTCGAAGCCGCATCGGCGCCGGCCTCCGTCCCGGGCCGCGCGGCGATGCCCTTGCGCAGCGACTCCACGCCACCCGGATTGCCGGTGTTCACCAGCGTCGACGAGAGCCTCGGGACGACGTAGTCGTGGAAGTCCTGCCACGATTCGGTCATTTCCGTGTGAGCGGTCTGGGTGTAGGGGATGTCGGTGTAGGTGAACTGGGCGCTCGACTCCGGGACGTACCGGTCGCCGTCCTCGGCGTCCTGCCAGGGGAGGTAACAGGGCACGGGCCGGCCCACGCCCACGAGGTTGGAGGCCGTGACTCCCTTGAGGTCGGCGACCTTGCGATTGAAGATCTCGTCCACGTACGGCACGCTCACCTGCTGCGTGGCCGGCATGAAGGGGATGGGATAGTTCCACAACGCCAGATCCATGAGCCTGTCCGCACAGGGCGACCCCCTGTTGGGGGTGCCGAGCTGGATCATCCGGCTCACCACCGGCTTGCCGTCCGGCGAGTCGGGCATCTCGGTCTGGATGTACTGCCGGGTGATCAATCCGCCCATGGAGTGGGCGACGACGTCGACGTGGAAAGCGCCCGTCCCCCTGCGCAGGGCCTCGATGTAGACCGCCTCCTGCACAGCGTTGTCCCTGAGGGTCCTGGTGCGTTCGAAGGGGTTCGACGCGTTACCGGTGTGGAGTTCGCCGGGAATTCTCCCGTCGCCGACCGCGTACCCCTCCAGCAGGGGACTCACTCTCTTCATGAGCGCCGGATACGTGCCCCATGCCTTCTGCGCGTCACTCATGTAGCCGTGCACCAGGGCCACGGGTTTGGGCCGGACCTCGTAGGACTCGGTGAGTCTGCTGTGGACGAAGCCACCGGCGACGAGCGTCGCGGTCACTTTTCGCCGCGACTCCACCTCGCCCTTGTGCCAGGCGAAGCCCGCGGTGTCCCAGATCACCTCTTCCGTGACGGACTCTCGAGGATCGAGGATCTCGTCGATCTCCCCGCCGGGCAGAACCTTTCCGGACACCTCCTCGACCAGGCGAAGCCGTGTGGACACGGGGCGGTCACCGGGGTTGAAGATCGAGACGGAGACGCGGACCCGGTTGCCGTCGATCGTCTCCGCCTCCGGCACCTCGACCCACTCCACGGACGGGTAGATCTGCGTCGCGAAGGTGAGCGAGTGGATGACGGGGTCGGCGTCCCCGAGGTCGAGCAGGAAGGCGTGGTCGAGGCTGTCTCCCGGAGGTATCCCGACGCCGGTGATCTGGCCGAGGTCGTTGATGTCGGTGGCCCTCTTCAGGGTCCAGCCCGGCACCATGGTGTGCAGGTAGATTCCGACATTGTTCTCGAACAGGCCGGCATGGAGCCAGCCTTGTTTGTCGTACATCCTTCCCACGCCGATGCCGGTGTTGTTGATCGCATCCACCATGCCGCCGAAGGGTGTGTCCATCGGCTGAGCCCTGCCGTTCTCATCCCAGATGAGGGGGACGTAACCGCCGTTCTCGTCCGTCCCGTAGCCGGCGACCTGACCGCGGTCGTTGATGTCGAAGGCCACGGTGGAGTCCTTGTACTCCAAGCGGTCCCGCTTGACGTCGATAGGCTCGCCGGGCCTGGTGCGGAAGGCGCGGTACTTTTTGTCGTACTTGTCGGTGTTCGTGTCCATGCCGCCGGCGACCTGCCCGCGCTCGTTCAGCGAGGAGGCATCCACCCTCTGGTCTTTGTACGCCGAGAGTCTCAGTACGGAGCCGTCCGGGTCGCGGATCCAGTCGGGGCCGACGACCTGCCCCTTGTTGTTGATGGCCCTGGCCAGGCCCGGTTCGATGCGGGTGGCCTTGCCGTTCTTGAAGAGGAAGGACGGACGGCCGTCGAAGGTGCCGACCACGGTGCCGTCGTCGTTGACGTCCATGGCGACGCTGGAGCGCACGTCGGCGCCGAGGCTCGCGTGGACGTCGACGACGGATCCGGCGCTGTACAGGGCGGCTCTGCCGCCCCCGTTGGTGGGCTCCCAGGGAGCCGCGGCGACCTCGCCCTTGTTGTTCATCGCCGTGACGACGCCCATGTTGCTGTTGAGGGGGCCGAGGTCGATGATCCTGGCTTTGGAGGCGGTGGGCGCCGCTCCACCCGTGGGGGACGGTGACGCCGCGGGCGCGGCGACCGCGGACGGGGGCAGGGCGAGGGGACCGAGCAACGCGATGATCGCGGTGAACGTCATCCGACTTGCGAGAGCACGGCTGAGCGACCAGGTCAAGGAAGACTCTCCGAAGCTGCTGCCACGCGCCAGGCGCGGCATGGGACGAGGATGGTGCGCGCATCCCTGGGGCCAGGTGCGCCACGACCGGCCGGTTCTCCAGGAGGAGGACGAGCGCTTCCCGCCCTTCTGGGACTGTTGGTGAGAGTGGCGCATCGCCCTTGTGGACCGCCTGATCCGCTTGAATAGCCTCGGTCCGGCTTGCCGCGCAGGTCACAGACATGCCCCAAGTCGCGGGAACCCGGGCACGATCCTGCGCGACCCGGCCCTGCTCACACAGCCGCAGCACCCTCAGGCCGCGGCCTCGTCGAAGTGGCCGGCCGGGGCGGCATGCGCCGGGAAAGCCGGAAGCGACAGGTACCGCGCGTCAGGTCCGCCTTCGGCAGGCCGCCGGTCCTGCCGGCGCTGGTGGCGCTGCCGGTACTGCTGCCGAGAGGCACGGGCGGGACGCGGCCTCAGCGGCCGGCCTGTGACAGTGCCGTCATGGCGTCGTGTTCGATGCGGGCGAGGTCGCGCAGGAGTGCGGCGGCCTGGTCCAGCGGGCCGGTGTCGCCGCTCTCCCCCGCCTTGGTGATCAGCGCGGCCACGTCCGTCCACAGGCCCGCAGCGGAGGCGTACAGGTCGTGCCCGGTGCGGAGGCGGGCGTCGTCGGTCAGCAGGACGCACTCGCCCAGGAAGTCGCGGTAGAGGGCGCGGAACAGCGCCCCGCCGGTGCCGGCCTCCTCCATGAGCAGGGCGGCGCGCGGAAGGTCCTGTCGCGGGTCGGCGGCGCGCCGCAGCCAGCCGGGCACCCGCTCGGCCGTCTTGGCGATGCCGCGGTGGCCCAGGTTCGCGATGGGGGCGGCGAGGAAGGCGTCCGCGCACTGCCTGACGGCGGGGAGGATCTGGTCCTGCCAGCGCGGGGGACGCGCGGGCAGGGCGAGGGTGAAGGAGCGGTTCCTCGCGGTCATCGGGCCGCGTTCGGCCCGCGCCCGCGCCAGGCTCTCCCTGCCGGTACGCACCGCGCCCCCCTGCTGCCCGGTGTCCACCAGGTAGGCGTCGTGCTCGTCGTAGCCGTACATGGCGACGACGTGGCCGCCGAAGTGCACCTTCGTCCGGAAGTAGTCCAAGTGGTAGGAGTCGAGCTGGAGGCCGACCGGCCGGCCCGCGTCGACGACGGCCGCCGCGTTCTCCCACGCCTTGCGCGGCGAGGTCGTCTCCTTGACCTCCAGCGCCAGCCCCAGCCTGGCGGCCAGGTTCCTGGTGAGTTCGAAGGGTTTCACCCGCCCCGCGAGGAACGGGAACGGCATCCCCTTGCCGTCCCAGTAGAGGAAGGAAAGGCCGGAGCCGAGCCCGAACAGCATCGGCTCGCTCAGGTCGAGTCCTTCGTGCCGCAGCAACACCCCGAGCGTCGTCGTCTCGCAGTGGTGCGTGCCACGGGCTTCGATGTCCTGCAGGATGGTCATGTCTCTCCTTGGCGCTCAGCGGTAGCTTGGGGTCTCCCACGGGGGGAGAGTCCAACCGCGCCGCCCGGAGGAGGAGGACCCATGCGGGCCGTCACCGTACGAGATCGATCGGCTGGCCCTGCGGGGCTCCGCCTCACGGAGGAGCCCTTTCCGCACGCCGCCGAGAACGACGTCATCGTACGCGTGCACGCCGCCGGCTTCACCCGCGGCGAGCTCGACTGGCCGGCGACGTGGCAGGACCGGGCGGGCCGCGACCGCACGCCGAGCGTGCCGGGGCACGACGTGTCCGGGGTCGTGGCCGAGCTGGGTTACGGCACGACGGGGCTGACGGTCGGCCAGCGCGTGTTCGGGCTGACCGACTGGGCGCGCAACGGGTCGCTGGCGGAGTACGTCGCCGTGGAGGCCCGCAATCTCGCGCCGCTGCCGGCGGACGTCGAGCACACCGTGGCCGCCGCGCTGCCGGTGTCGGGGCTGACCGCGTGGCAGGGGTTGTTCGAGCACGCGCGCCTGGCCGCGGGCCAGACCGTCGTCGTCCACGGCGCCGCGGGCGCGGTCGGCTGCCTCGCGGTGCAGCTCGCGCGCGAGGCGGGCGCGCGGGTGGTCGGCACCGGCAGGGCCGGCGACGGTGATCTCGTCCGCGAGCTCGGGGCGCACGCCTTCGTCGATCTGGACGGCGGCTCCCTGGACGAGGCCGGTCCTGCCGACGTGGTGTTCGACGTGATCGGCGGCGACGTGCTGGACCGCTCGGCCGCGCTGGTGCGTCCCGGCGGCACGCTCGTCACGATCGCCCGCCCGCCCACGGTCCGGCCGGAGGACGGCCGGGCGATCTTCTTCGTCGTCGAACCCGACCGGGCGCGGCTCGCGGACCTGGCCCGGCGGGTCCGGGACGGGCGGCTCAGCCCGGTCGTCGGAGCCGTACGCCCTCTGGAGGAGGCGCCCGACGCCTTCGCGCCCGGTCGGCGCGTCCGCGGCAGGACGATCATCCGGGTCGTGGAGGGCTGGTAGCCGCTCCCCCGTTAGGGGAAGCGGCTACCTGGCCACCGCTACAGGACGGCGCCCGTGCCCTCGCGCCGGCGGGTGCGCGGCGCGGGCGGCTGGGGCGGGGGCTGCTTGCTGAAGCGCTCGAACTCGATCGCGAGCGGCCCGGCCACCAGGGACGACGACGCCGTGCCGACCACGATGCCCACGATGAGCGCGATCGCGAAGTCCCGCAGCGTGTCGCCGCCGAAGAAGGCCAGCGCGGCGAGGATGAACAGCGCGCCGAGCCCGGTGTTGACGGTGCGCGGCACGGTCTGCAGGATCGCCGTGTTGACGATGCCGGCGAAGCGGCCCTGCCGCTTGCCCTGCCACAGCTCGCGGACCCGGTCGAAGACCACCACCTTGTCGTTGATCGAGTATCCGATGATGGTCAGCATGGCCGCCAGGAAGACCCCGTCGATGGGCTTGCCGAGCCAGGCGAACAGGCCGAGCACGGCGAGGGTGTCCACGACGAGGGCCAGCACCGCGGCGGCGCCGAACGTCCAGCGGAACCTGAAGGCCAGGTACACGAGCTGGGCCGCGAGCGCCACGGCGAGCGCGATGAACGCGTTGCGGCGCAGCTCCTCGCCCAGGCTGGGGCCGATGAGCTCGTCGCGCTGCTTGGTCACCTCGCCGAAGCGGGACTCCAGCGCCTGCTCGATCGCGACGACGTCGTCCGCGCTGACCTGGCCGGCCCGGATCGACACGGCGTCGTCGGAGACGGTGACGCTCGCTCCCGGGTGCCCGGCCCCGGCCACGGCCTGCCGCGCCGCGTCGGCGTCCACCGCCTGGGTGGTGGTGAACTCGACCATCCGGCCGCCGGTGAACTCGATGCCGAAGTTGAGCCCGTGCGCGACGAGCCCGGCCACGGCGGCGGCGACCAGGAGCGCGGCCCCCGCGAGCCAGCGCCGCCCGGCCCCCATCAGGTACGGGTTGCGGCGCGTGATCCACGTCCTGACCCGGCCCTGCGTGGTCAGCCCGGACAGCCGGGCCAGCCGCGGCCCGGACCGGGCGACGAGCAGGTGGGTCAGGACGCGGGTGATGAGCATGGCCGAGGCGAGCGAGGCGAGGACGCCGACGGCCAGCGTGACGCCGAAGCCGCGCACCGGTCCGGAGGCCAGCCAGAACAGCAGCCCGGCGGCCAGCAGCGTGGTGATGTTGGAGTCGGCGATGGCGCTCCAGGCGCCCTTGAAGCCCCGGTCGAGGGCGTGCCGCAGGCCCCGGCGTGGCGCGCGGGCGTACTCCTCCCGGGCCCGTTCGAAGACGAGCACGTTGGCGTCGACCGCCATGCCGATCGCCAGGACGAACCCGGCCAGTCCCGGCAGCGTGAGCGTCGCCCCCAGGGCGAGCAGGGCGGCGTAGGACAGCAGCCCGTAGGCGGCCAGCGCGATCGTCGCCATCAGCCCCGACAGCCGGTACATGACGGCGATGAACAGCGCGGTGAGCAGCACGCCGGCGATGCCCGCCTTGGCGCTGGCCTCGATGGCCTCGGCGCCGAGGGTGGGGCCGACGGTCCGCTGCTCGATCAGGGTGAGCGGGACGGGCAGGGAGCCGCCCTTGATCAGCACGGCCAGGTCGGTGGCCTCCTGGAAGGTGAAGGAGCCGGTGATCTGGGTGCTCCCGCCCGGGATGCCGACCCGGCAGGCGAGACCGGTGTCCACTTGCGGCGAGGAGATGATCTCGTTGTCCAGGACGATGGCGACGCGCCGCCGGGGGTCGCCGGGGGCGTGGCAGGCGGCGTCGCCGGTCAGCTTCTGCCAGGCGTCGGCGTCGCGGAAGTCGACGTTCACGGACCAGGCCGGTCCCTGCTGCGGGTCGTTGCGGGCGTCGGCGCCGGTGACGCCGTCGCCGGTGATCACGGCGGGGCCGAGCCGCAGGCGCTGCCCCGACTCGTCGGGCAGGACCGGTCCGGACTCGCCGGTGGTCGGGGTGGGCTCGCCGGCCTCCCCGGCCACGGAGTGGAAGGCGAGCTGGGCGGTCTTGCCGATGACGGCGGCGGCCTGGCGCGGGTCGAGCACGCCGGGCAGTTCGACGATGATGCGCCGCTCGCCGGAGCGCAGCAGGGTCGGGTCGACCACGCCGAGCGCGTCGGCACGCCGGCGCAGCACGTCGAGGGCGCGGTCGGTGGACTCGCCGTCGGCCTTGACCGTGGGCGAGTCCTGGGTCTCGAAGACGAGCTGGGTGCCGCCACGCAGGTCGAGGCCGAGGCGTGGCGAGTTCATCACCGTGAGTAGTGATGCGGTGACGACGAGAACGAGCGCCGCCACCGCACGCCAAACGGGCGCGCGTGACATGAAAGCCTCCACGGGCTGTCGAAAAAAGGGAAAAGGACGTCAGCGCGTCGTGGAGGGGGGCGCCCGTGCCGGAGCGCGGCGACCGGCCGGCCGTGGCTCCGGGGCGGGCGCGTCGGCAGGGGCGGCCATGGGCAGCGCCCGCGGGCCGTGCTGCCCGCCGGTGGGCAGCACGGCCAGCCACAGCGGCAGCACGGCCGCCGCACCGCGCAGCGGGTGCGGGCGCAGCAGGGCGGGCACGCCGCGGGCCTGGTGCGGCCCGAGCAGCACCAGGTCCTGGTTGTCATGGGCGGCGGGGCTGCCCCACCACCACCCGGCGGAGGCCACGGCGGTCGCCGCGGACGCGGGCGGGTGGATACCGGGCCCGGGGCCGAGGAGGAAGGCCGACAACAGGAGCAGGACGGCGGACAGTCTGCTGCGCACGTCTCCTCCTGTCCGGACATGAATGGGTAAGGGTAATGAGCGGGTAAGGGGTAATGCGTGGGTATTGCGGGCCACGCTACCCGCAAGCCGCCGGGACGGGAAATGTCATTTTCCTGTGGCGTGGGCTATGGTCGGGCCTGTGAGGGGACCGTGGAGAGCATCGCGAGGGTCCATCGCGCCGACCGGCGTGATGGCCCTGGTCGTGCTGTCCTTGGTCGCCCTGTCGCTGCTGCCCTCGGGCGTCCTCGGCTGGGCGGGCGGCTCGTCCGCCGCGCAGGCGGCCGCCGCTCCCGTGTGGAGCGTGGGCGGCCTCGACGCCGACCCCGAGGGCCTGCCCCCACAGGGCAACAACGTGTGCGAGCACCACGTGCTGTCGCTGTGGCCGCCGCTGCGCGGCGCGAGCCAGGACACGCTCGCCCATCTGGCGCTGTCGCCGTCGCCGGGCTCCGACGCGGACGCCTTCCGCGATCCGCAGCAGCTCGCGCACCGCACCGCGGGCTCGCGCAGCCCGCCGGCCGTCTAGCCGACGTCTTCCCCGACGGGCTCCACGGCCACGTACGCCGCGGAGCCTGACCGCGCGTCCACACACCCGCCCGTCGCGTCCGTCCCCGTGCCTGCGCCCACCCGGTGAAGGCGGCGGGTGCCGTCGCGCGTGCCTGTGAGGCGTTCTCCGACCGTCCGTCCCCAGGGCGGCCGGCCCCTGTGCCGGACCGCCGTTCTCCACCGACTTCGCCCAGGAGCGGATCATCGTCATGCCTGTTGTCAGTTCAGCGCCCGCCGGAATGAGCGCGGTGCGGCGTTTCCTGGCGCTCGATCTCGGCACCGCGCGCACCCGGTCACTGGCCGTGGGCGGGCACGCCATCGCCGACCGGGCGTCGGCGGTCATGGGGCGGCCGTCCGGTTCCGGCTCGCCGGAGGTGGTACGGCCGCTCCGGCACGGCATGGTGGCCGATCCCGGCGCGTGCCTGCGGCTGGTCCGCCTGGTGGTGCAGGACACCCGGCTCTACGACGGCCGGCCGCCGGCGCGGGTGCTGGCCGGGGTGCCGCTCGCGGCGTCGCCGAGCGACCGCCGGGCGGTGCGGGTCGCGGTGTCCGAGGCCGCCGGCTGCGAGGTGACGCTGGTGGAGGAGCCACTGGCGGCCGCCGTCGGCGCCGGCCTGGACGTGCTCGACCCACGGCCGTGCCTGGTGCTGGACGTCGGGGCGGGCATCGTCGAGGTCGTGGCCATCAGCGAGGGCGTCGTCGTGGACGCGGCCGCCCTGCAGCTCAGCGCCACGACCGGGCTGGGGCTGGCGGCGTACGCGCTGGAGGGCGTCGTCGACATGACGGCGGGCCTGGTGCGCAGGCTGCCGGCCGTACGCGCCCGCGGCCTGCTGGTCACCGGCGGCGGCGCGCGCGAGGACCTGCTGCTGCGCCGCCTGCGCGGCACGTTGCGGCTGCCGGTCGAGGTGGCCGCGCAGCCGCAGTACGCCACCGTCCGCGGCCTGATGCGGCTGTGCCTGCAGCCGGACCTGGCGGCGGGCCTCGCCTCCGCCGCCCACTGATCTCCAACGACGAACACGTCATCGAAGAAAGGACCCACCATGATCGAGAACGTGCTCCCGGGGGCCCACCTCAGCACCGTGCAGCTCCAGTCGCTCCGCGAGGACCTGCAGGAGCAGCTCGAACAGCGCAGCCGGCAGCTCGACGCGCTGCGCGAGCAGGAGCGCGACGGCAGCGGCGCCGACGGCACCTGGCAGGAGCTGCTCGCCTCCATCACCGCCGCCGAGCGGGCCGTCGCCGAGCTGTCGCAGGCCTACGACCGGCTGGCGGACGGCACCTACGGCCGCTGCGCCCACTGCGAGCGGGGCATCCCGTTCGAGCGGCTCAAGGTCCGCCCGCTGGCCCGCACCTGCATCGACTGCCAGCGCAGGCACGAGGCCGCGTGACCTTCGGGGGCGCGGCCCCTTCCACCCATCGGAGGTGATCATGATCACGCTGGACCGCCTGGTCAACGTGCTGGGCGGGTACGGGGTCCGGCTCTGCGGCCGCCCCGAGGCCCGTTCGGCCGTGCTGCGCAGCGTCGCCATGCCGGACGCCACGGACCGGCACGTCACCGGCGACCTGCTGCTGGCCGTCGGCGCGTCCTCGCCCGCGGAGGCGGTGCGGTGGGCGGCGGCGGCGCAGGCCACGGCGGTCCTCGTCCGTCCTCCCGAGGGCGGCGGCGCCGAGCAGGACGCCGCCGCCCTCAGGGACCGGCACGGCGTGGCGGTGCTGCTGGCCGACCCCGCCGTGTCGTGGAGCCAGCTCGCCGGCGTGGTGTACGGACTGGTCCTGGAGAGCAGGGAGACCGCCTCGGGGCGGGGCCCGACGGACCTGTTCGCCCTCGCCGACAGCCTCGCCGACGTCATCGGCGGGGCGGTCACCATCGAGGACCGGCACTCGCGGGTCCTCGCCTACTCCCGCAGCCAGCAGGCGGGCGACCCCGCCCGGCTGGCGACCATACTCGGCCGGCGCGTGCCGGAAAGGCTGCGCGAGCGGTTGCAGCGGCGCGGCGTGTTCGCCCGGCTGGCGGCGACGGACGAGCCGGTGTTCGTCGCGGCCGACGACGAGCAGGGCCTGACCGGGCGGATGGCGGTCGCGGTGCGGGCCGGGCGCGAGCTGCTCGGCTCGGTGTGGGTGAGCTGCGCGGCCCCGCTGACCGGCGAGCGGCTGCGCGCCCTCGCCGACGGCGCGCGCGTGGTGGCGCTGCACCTGCTGCGCTCGCGCGCCAGCGCCGACCTGGAGCGGCAGGTGGAGTCCGACCTGGTCGGCCGGCTGCTGGAGGGCGGCGCCGACGCGGCGACGTCGGCCAGCAGGCTCGGCCTGGCGCCGCGCGCCATGCGGGTGGTCGCCGTGCGCGCGTTCACCCCCGACGACCGTCACGCCGCGCTGCTGCTCGCCTTCGAGCAGGCCACGACCGGCTTCGGCTGGTCCAGGCCGGGCCGCAGCGCGCTGCTCGGCGACACGCTCTACACGCTCCTGCCCGGCGAGGAGGCAGAGACGGCCCGGCAGTGGGTCAGGGACCTGCAGGCGGAGCTGCCCGCGCCGGTCCGCGTCGCGGCCGGGATCGGCGCGCCCGCCGAGGTCACGGACCTGCCCGCGGGCCGCCAGGAGGCCGACGAGTGCCTGGCGCTGCACGAGGGCGCGGGGGCGGGCGGTGGGCTGGGTTCCGGCCAAGGTGCCGGCCAAGGTGCCGGCCTGGGTGCCAGCCAAGGTGCCGGCCTGGGTTCCGGCCAGGGTGCCGGCCTGGGTTCTGTGCCGCCCGCCTACGACGAGTCCTGGGACGAGATCCTGCTGCTGCGGCTGCGCGCCGCCGCGCGCGGCGGGCGGACCCCGGCACGCGGCCCGGTGAGCACCCTGCGCCGGCACGACACGCTGCACGGCACGCGGTTCGTCGCCACGCTGCGGGCCTGGCTGGAGAGCCAGGGCGACCTCGCCTGGACCGCCGAGCGCCTCGACGTGCATCCGAACACCGTACGCAACCGGCTGCGCAAGATGAACGAGCTCACCCCGCTGGACCTGGACGACCCCCGCCAGCGCCTGGCCATGACCATCATGCTGGCCGCGTCCGGCGACGACGACCGGCCCTGAGCCGCCCCCTCCCGTTGTGCGCGCGCCACAACGGGAGCGCCGAAATTGTCGTCCGGCCACAACGCCGCAGGTCGCCGCAGGGGCCATCCTGGCTGGGACAGCGAGAGTCGTTCTACGTCGGAGGGTGGCATGGTCGGCAACTGGCCGCGTTCGGTGATCGTGGTGGGCGCGGGCATCGTGGGCCTGTCCACCGCGTGGTTCCTGCAGGAGCGCGGTGTCCAGGTCGACGTGGTCGACCGCGGCGGCCTGGCGGCCGGCGCGTCCTGGGGCAACGCGGGCTGGATCGCGCCGGGCCTGGCCATCCCGCTGAACGAGCCGGCCGTGGTGCGCTACGGCCTGCGCTCGCTGCTCGACCCAGCCGCGCCGCTGCACGTGCCCGCGACCCTCGACCCGGGGCTGTGGACGTTCCTGACCCGCTTCGCGGCCAACAGCCGCTGGCGGTCGTGGACCCGCGCGGCCCGCGCCAACCTGCCGCTCAACGACGAGTGCGTGGAGGCGTACGAGGTGCTGGCCGGCAGCGGCGTGTCCGCGCCCGTGGTCGCGGCGCCGATCACCGCCGCGTTCCGCACCCGCGCCGAGGCCGAGGGCCTGCTGCGCGAGCTGCGCAGGCTGGAGGCGATCGGGCAGCGCGTCGAGCACGCCGTGCTGGACGGCGACCGGCTGGCCGAGCAGGTCCCGCTCGCCGGCGAGGCGCTGACCACCGGGGTGCGGATCGACGGGCAGCGCTACGTCGACCCGGGCGCGTTCGTGCACGCCCTGGGCCGGGCCGTGATGCGGCGCGGCGCGACCGTGTACGCCGTCGAGGTCGACGACGTGCGCACCGACGGCAGGAAGGCGATCGTCAGCTCGGCCAAGGGCACGGTGCTGTCCGCCGACGCGGTGGTGCTGGCCACCGGCGCGTGGCTGCCGCGCCTGGCGGGCAAGTGGGGCGTGCGCGTCCCGCTGCGCGCGGGCCGCGGCTACTCCTTCACCGTGCCGGTCGAGCGTCCCGTCCACGGGCCGGTCTACCTGCCCGGCGTGCGCGTGGCGTGCACGCCGTACCAGGGCGGGCTGCGGGTGGCGGGCACCATGGAGTTCCGTGACCCGGACGCGCCGCAGGTGCCGGCCCGGCTGGAGGCCCTCATCGCCTCCGTACGGCCGCTGCTGCGGGGCGTGCGCCTGGACGAGCGCAGCGACACGTGGGTGGGGCCGCGCCCGGTCACCGCCGACGGCCGGCCGCTGGTCGGCGCGACGACGGCCCCCACCGTGTACGTGGCGGGCGGCCACGGCATGTGGGGCATGGCGCACGGCCCGATCACCGGGCGGCTGCTGGCCGAGCAGATCACCACGGGCAAGCAGCCCGGGGCGCTGGCCGAGTTCGACCCCCTCCGCTGACCCGGCAGGGGTCAGGGCTCGACCAGGCCCGCCCTGATGGCGTGCCTGGTCAGCTCCAGCCGGTCGCGCAGGCCGAGCTTGGCCAGGATGTTCGCCCGGTGCCGCTCGACGGTCTTGACGCTGATGACCAGGATGCCGGCGATGTCCTTGGAGGAGTGGCCCTCGGCGATGAGCTTGACGATCTCCTCCTCGCGCGGGGTGAGCACGGTGTCGGGCACCGGCTCGCCCTGCCGGTGCCGCTGGAGGTAGTCGCGGATGAGCGCGGTGATCGCCCCCGGGTAGACGAACGGCTCGCCGCGCATGGCCGCGCGGCACGCCTCCAGCAGGTCGCGGTCGGCCACCGACTTGAGCACGTAGCCGCTGGCGCCCGCCTTGAGCGACTCGAAGAAGTACTGCTCGTTGTCGTACATCGAGAGCATCAGCAGCCGGACGCCGGGCGCGCGGCGGGAGATCTCGCGGGCGGCCTGGATGCCGGTCATGCGCGGCATCGCGATGTCGAGGATGGCCAGGTCGATCGGGACCTGGCCGCGGGTGGCCAGCTCGACGGCCTCGGCACCGTCGCCCGCCTCCGCGACGACGGTCAGGTCGGGCTCGGCGTCCAGGATGAGCCGCAGCCCGTGGCGTACGAGGGCGTGGTCGTCGGCGAGCAGGATCCGGGTCGGCTGCGCTTGCATGCACTCACTCTCGCGAATCGGCGGCTTCGGGAACGGGGACGGGCACCGTGAGGCGTACGCGGGTGCCCCGCGTGGGCGCGCTCTCGATGGCGAGGTCGGCGCCGATGAGCATGGCCCGCTCGCGCATGCCGCGGATGCCGGCGCCCTCGCGGATCGGGCCGCCCACGCCGTCGTCGGTGATGCGCAGCACGACGGCGCCGTCCTCGGCGCGCAGCGACAGCTCCACGCGGGTGGCGCCGGCGTGCCGGGCGATGTTGGTCAGGCACTCCTGGGCGATGCGGTAGATGACGAGCTCGGTGTCGCCGCTCACCTGCGGCAGCCGCGAGTCCAGCAGCCGGGTCACCGTCGCGCCGCTCAGCGCGGAGAAGTCGGTGGCCAGGGAGTTCATGGCGCTGATGAGGCCCAGGTCCTCCAGCGGGCCGGGCCGCAGCCGGCGGGCGACCCGCCTGACCTCGTCCAGGCTGGAGCGGACCGTCTCCTGCGCCGCGCGCAGCTCGTCGCACAGCTCCGCGGGCGCGCGGTCCACGACGCGCTTCAGGGTGAGCAGGACCGCGGTGAGACTCTGCCCGATCTCGTCGTGCAGCTCCCGCGCGATGCGCTGACGCTCGCCCTCCTGGGCTGCGAGGGCGTGGGCGGCGCTGGAGCTGCGCTCGGCCTCCAGCCGGTCCAGCATGGCGTTGAAGGTGTCGATCAGGTTGCCGAGGTCGCCGTTGCCGCTGGAGGCGATGCGGTCGCTGGAGCGCACCAGGTCGACCCGCTCCATGAGGACGGTCAGCGCGCCGAGCGGGGCCAGGCTGGTGCGCAGCACCAGCGCGTTGGCGGTGAGCATCGCCGCGAGGCCGACGGCGAGGATCGGCAGCTCGTTCAGCAGGACCGGCGAGGACACCGTGGCCGGCGACAGCGCCAGCGCGGTCAGCCCGGTGGCGAAGACGAGCCCGTTGAACAGGAACAGGCGCCGGAACAGCGCCGACGCCGGCGAACGCGGCGCACGCGGCGTCTCCCGGCGCGTCTCCCGGTGTGCCTCCTGGTTTCCGCTGGTCGGCGAGCTCATGTCTCCAGCCTCACCGACGCCGCCGGGATCTGTCCAACCAGCGGCCGCTTCCATGGCCGGCTACATGGTGGCCACCCCCGGAAATGGGTGTTGGACCCGATGGTGCCGCCGACGGCCCGCGACGACACTGGAAGCAGGGCGGATCCGCCCACGCACGCTGCCGAGGCGGCCGCACGACCATGCGACGAAAGGAGCTGTTCAACCGTGCACATCACGCACGCTACCGTCCCGGGCATCGGAACCGTCCACCACCTCGATACCCGGGAGGGTGACCGCCTCGCCGTCATCGTCTCCCGAACCGGGCAACACTCCCTGGTCCTGTACGACCGAGCCGATCCCGACACCCCGGCCCACACCGTGGAGCTCGACCAGCAGGAGGCCGACCAGCTCGCCGACCTGCTGCACAGCCGCCCGCTCACGGACCGGCTGAGCGAGATCGAGCGGCGCCTGGCCTCCCTCGTCCCCGAGGCCCGCCCGTAAGCCGGCAACACGTCATCTGAGGATCGGAGACCGAGGATCTACCCCGAGCGACGCCTTCCTGCCCGGATTCCGCCGCCCGCCATCGCCGCACCCGGCACCGCAGCACCCGCCACCGCCGCACCCGCCATCGCCGCACCCGCCACTGCCGCACCCGCCATCGCCGCACCCGCCACTGCCGCATCCGCGACTGCCGCACCCGCCACTGCCCTCTCGTCCGCCGGAACGCCTTTCGCCGCCCTGACGGAGCCCCCATGAGCGCACCGCACCTGCTGCTGGGCGCGCCGGGAGCGCTCCTGCTCGTCGCCGCGCACGCGCTCGCCGCCGTGGCCGCGCCCCTCGCGGTCCGCCGGCTCGGCCGGCGGGCCCTCTACCTGCTGGCGGCGGTCCCCGCCGCGTCGCTGGCGTGGGCGCTGGCCAACACCGGCCCGATCCTCGCCGGCCGCGCCGTCGCCGGAGCTTATCCGTGGGTGCCGGGGCTCGGCCTCGAACTCGCCGTCCACGTGGGCGCGCTCGGCTGGCTGATGATCGTGCTCGTCGGCGGGGTCGGCGCGCTGGTCCTCGCCTACAGCGCCCGCTACTTCGCCGCCGGGGACGACCGGCTCGGGCGCTTCGCCGCGCTGTTCGTCGCGTTCGCCGGCGCCATGCTCGGCCTGGTCGTCAGCGACAACCTGCTCGTGCTGTACGTGTTCTGGGAGCTGACCACCGTCCTTTCGTACCTGCTGATCGGCCATGACGCGGCCCGGCGGGCGAGCCGGGCGGCCGCGACGCAGGCCCTGCTCGTCACCACGCTCGGCGGGCTGGCGATGCTGGCCGGTTTCGTCATGCTCGGGCAGCACGCCGGGACCTACCGGTGGTCGCAGCTCGCCGGGGCGCTGCCGGACGGCGCCTATCTGACGGTGGCGCTGCTGCTCGTCCTGCTCGGCGCGCTCAGCAAGTCGGCGATCTTCCCCTTCAGCTTCTGGCTGCCCGCCGCCATGGCCGCGCCCACCCCGGTGAGCGCCTACCTGCACGCGGCGGCGATGGTGAAGGCCGGGGTGTTCCTGACCGCGCTGATGACGCCCGCGTTCGGCGAGGCGACGGCGTGGCGGGCGGTGCTGCTGGTCGCCGGCACGCTCACCATGCTCGTCGGCGGGTGGACGGCGTTGCGGCAGCACGACGCGAAGCTGCTGCTCGCCCACGGGACGGTCAGCCAGCTCGGGCTGCTCATGGCGGTGTTCGGGGCGGGGAGCCGCGACGCGGCGCTCGCGGGCACGGCGATGCTGCTGGCGCACGCGCTGTTCAAGGCCACGCTCTTCCTCGTCGTCGGCGTCGTGGACCGCTCGACCGGCACCAGGGACCTGCGCGAACTGAGCGGGCTCGGCCGGCGTACGCCGTGGCTGGCGGCGGTCGCCGTCCTCGCGGGGGCGTCGATGGCGGGGCTGCCGCCGACGGCCGGGTTCGTCGCCAAGGAGGCGATCTTCGAGGCGCTGCTGCACGGCTCGGCGGTGGAGCGGGTCGTGCTCGGCGGCCTGGTGCTCGGCTCGGCGCTCACCGCGGCGTACACGCTGCGGCTGCTCCGGGGCGTCTTCGCCACCAAGCCGGCGGTGACGCCCGCCCGGCCGCGCCGGATCGGGTGGGCCTTCGCGGGGCCGGCGGCGGTGCTGGCCGTGGCCGGGCTCGCGGTGGGCGGGTTCGCGCCGGCGGTGGACCGGATGCTGGCGGTGTACGCCGACACCGTGTACGCCGGCGCCGCGCAGGCCGTCGCACCACCGCCCGGCGCCGCGCAAGCCGGCGCACCACCGCCCGGCGCC
>NZ_BAAJOU010000013.1:0-85593 GCF_057536035.1 Nonomuraea sp. B208 | reverse complement strand
TCGCGCGCGAGCTGCTGTACGGCATCGACGTGCCGGTGGTCTGGGACCCGCATCCCCGGGGCGAGCAGCCGATGCCCGGCTGCGCGCTGCTGACGCCGAGCGAGGCGGAGGCGCGGGCGCTGTGCCCGACCGGGTGGGCGGGGCCCGAGCAGGCGGCCCGGCAGCTCGTACGCAAGCTGCGGGCGCGGGCCGTGGCCGTGACGACGGGCGCGCACGGGGCCGCGCTCGCCGTGGAGGGCGGCCCGTTCGCGCACGTGCCGCCGCCGGTGCAGGCCGGCGGCCGGGACGCGTGCGGCGCGGGCGACCGCTTCGCCGGCGCCGCGGCGCTGGCGCTGCGCGACGGCCTCGACGTCAGGGACGCGGTGACCATCGGCGTGGGCGAGGCCTCGCGCTTCGTCGAGCGCGGCGGCGCCGCCAACGTCAAGGTCGCCGAGCAGCAGCTCGGCGACCGGCCGCGCACGGCGCTGGAGGTGGCCGAGTTCACCCGCGCCAACGGGGGGCGGCTCATCGCCACCGGCGGCTGCTTCGACCTGCTGCACGCGGGCCACGTGAGCCTGCTGCGGCGGGCCAGGGCGCTCGGCGACGCGCTCGTCGTCTGCGTCAACTCCGACGACTCGGTACGCCGCCTCAAGGGCCCGCAGCGGCCCGTCGTGGACGTGCGCGACCGGGTCGAGGTGCTGCGGGCGCTCAGCTGCGTGGACGCGGTGCTGGTGTTCGAGGAGAACACCCCGGACCGCGCGATCGCGCTGCTGCGCCCCGACGTGTGGGTCAAGGGCGGGGACTACGAGGGGGAGTTCCTGCCCGAGTCCGAGGTCCTCGGCAGGCTCGGCGCGGAGATCGTCGTGCTGAGCACGCTGCCGGGGCGTTCCACGACCAACCTGATCAGGGAGATCCAGTGAAGATTCTGATTACCGGGGGAGCCTCCGGACTCGGCCTGGCCACCGCCGAGGCCGTGGAGAAGGAGGGCTGGCGGGCGCTCGTCGTCGACGTACGCCCGCCGGACCAGCGCTTCGAGCACGTCACGGCCGACCTGGCCGACCGGGGCGAGGCCCGAGCGGGCGGTCCGCGAGCTGGCCGAGCGGGCCGGCGGCCTGGACGGCGTCGTCACCGCGGCCGGCATCGACGTCTGCGGCCGGATGGAGGACGTGCCCGCCGACGACTGGGAGCGGGTCGTCAAGGTCAACCTGCTGGGCACGGCGTCGGTCATCCGGGCGGCGCTGCCGTACCTGAAGCACACCCGCGGCAGGATCGTCACCTGCGCCTCCACGCTGGGGCTGCGGCCGCTGAGCGACGCCTCGGCGTACTCGGCCTCGAAGTTCGGCGTCGTCGGCCTCACCCGCGCGCTGGCCGTCGAGCTGCGCGGCGAGGTGGGGGTCACCCTGCTCGTCCCCGGCGGCATGCGGACGAGCTTCTTCGACGGCCGTCCCGAGCAGTACAAACCGGGCCCGGAGGCCGGGCTCAACGACCCCGCCCACGTCGCGCAGACCGTCGTGTTCGCGCTGCGGCAGCCGGCCGGATGCGAGGTGAGAGAGCTCGTGGTCTGCCCCTCGACGGAGACGTCATGGCCCTAGAGCTCCTGGCTCTGCGCGGGCTCGGCCTGGGCGACCTGCTCACGGCCGTGCCCGCGCTGCGGGCCCTGCGCCAGGCGTTCCCCGGCCACCGCGTCACGCTCGCCGCGCCGCGGGCGCTGGAGCCGCTGCTGCCGCTGATCGGCGCGGTGGACGGCCAGGTGCACGTCGCCGGGCCGGGGCCGGTGCCGGTGGACGAGCTGCCGTACGAGCGGCCCGACATCGCCGTCAACCTGCACGGCAAGGGGCCGCAGAGCATCGAGGCGCTGCGGGCCACGCGGCCGGGCCGGCTGATCAGCTACGGCACAGGACCGGTGTGGCGCGAGGGCGTGCACGAGGTGCGCCGCTGGTGCGAGCTGCTGGAGTGGCACGGCATCCCGGCCGACCCGGCCGACCTGACGCTCGGGATCTCCGACCGCAGCGGCCCGGCGATCGTCCATCCGGGCGCGTCGTTCCCGGCGCGGCGGTGGCCTCCCGAGCGCTTCGCGCAGGTCGCGGCGGCGCTGGAGGACGTGGTGGTCACCGGCGACGAGCAGGAGGTGCCGATCGCCCGCCGGGTCGCCGAGCTGGCCGGGCTGCCGCAGGAGCGGGTGCTGGCCGGGCGCACCGGGCTGGCCGACCTGATCGACCTGATCGGCCGGGCCCGGCTCGTCGTGTGCGGCGACACCGGCGTGGCGCACCTCGCGACCGCGTTCTGCGTGCCGTCGGTGGTGCTGTTCGGGCCGGTCTCGCCGGCGCTGTGGGGGCCGCCGCCCGGCTGGCGGCACGTGGCGCTGTGGGCCGGCGAGAACGGCGACCCGCACGGCGAACGGCCGCATCCCGGCCTGCTCAAGATCGAGGTTTCCGAAGTCGTCGAAGCTGCCCTGGAGGTGACGTCATGAGGGCTCTGGTCACGGGAGGCGCCGGGTTCCTCGGCTCGTACCTGTGCGAGCGGCTGCTGGAGGAGGGCGCGGAGGTCGTCTGCATGGACAGCTTCCTCACCGGTGGGCCGCGCAACGTCGAGCACCTCCTGGAGCGCCCGGGGTTCCGGCTGGTCGAGAGCGACCTGACCGGGTTCGTGCACGTGTCCGACCGGCTGGACCTGGTGCTGCACTTCGCCTCGGCCGCCTCGCCCGCCGACTACCTGCGCTATCCCATCGAGACGCTGCGGGTGGGCAGCGTCGGCACCCTGCACGCGCTCGGCCTGGCCAGGGAGAAGGGCGCCCGGTTCGTCCTCGCCTCCACCAGCGAGGTGTACGGCGATCCGCTGGAGCACCCGCAGAAGGAGACGTACTGGGGCAACGTGAACCCGGTGGGGCCGCGCAGCGTGTACGACGAGGCCAAGCGCTTCGCCGAGTCGCTGACCACGGCCTACCGGCACGCGCGCGGCACCGACACGGGGATCGTACGCATCTTCAACACCTACGGCCCGCGCATGCGGCCGTTCGACGGCCGGGCGATCCCGACGTTCATCCGGCAGTCGCTCATGGGCGAGCCGATCACGGTCACCGGCGACGGCTCGCAGACCCGTTCGATCTGCTACGTCGAGGACACCGTCTCCGGAATCATGGCGATGGCGCGCAGCGACTTCGCCGGCCCGGTCAACATCGGCAACCCGGACGAGGTGACCATGCTGGAGCTGGCCACCCTGGTCCGTGACCTCGCCGGGTCGTCCTCGGAGATCACCTTCATCGACCGGCCCGCCGACGACCCGAAGGTGCGCCGGCCCGACACCACGCTCGCCGCCGAGCGGCTGGGCTGGCGGGCGCGGGTGCCGGCCGAGGAGGGGCTGCGCCGCACGATCGAGTGGTTCCGCGCCGAACTCGGCGCGGAGGACCGGCTGGAGCGGGCCTTCTGACAGTCGCGAACGGGGTCACGGGCGGGGACCGTCCGGCGGGACCGTCGGCGGGACCCGCCAGGCAGAGCCGCCGGGCGGGGATCACCGTCGGACAGAGCAGCCGGACAGAGCAGCCGGACAGAGCAGCCGGACAGGGCCGTCAGGCGGGGGTTCGGAGTGTGACGCCGAGCAGGGCGTCGGTCAGGTCCGCGACCAGGGCCGGGGCGGTGGGGTCCGAGCCGCCGCCGGCCAGCGCGTCGGCCGCCCAGGCGTCGATGGCCGCCAGCGCGCCGGGAGTGTCGAGGTCGTCGGCCAGGCGCTCGCGCACCCGCGTCAGCAGGTCCTCGGCGGGCGGCCCCGACTCCCGCGCGACGGCCGCGCGCCACGTGGCCAGCCTGCGCTCGGCCTCGGCCGTCAGCTCCGGCACGTACTCCCAGTCGGCGCGGTAGTGGTGGGCCAGCAGCACCAGGCGGACCGCCATCGGGTCGTGCTCGGTGCGCAGCCGCCGGACGAAGACCAGGTTGCCCCGGGACTTCGACATCTTCTCGCCGTCGAGCGCGACCATGCCCGCGTGGGTGTAGAACTTGGCGAACGGCCACTCCCCCGTCAGCGCGTGGCCCTCGGAGGCGCCGCACTCGTGGTGCGGGAAGATCAGGTCGGAGCCGCCGCCCGCGACGTCGTAGCCGGCGCCCAGGTTGTCCAGCGCGATCGCGGTGCACTCGATGTGCCACCCAGGACGTCCCCTGCCCAGCCGGGAGTCCCAGGCCGGCTCGCCCGGCCGCTCGGCCCGCCACAGCAGCCAGTCGAGCGGGTGGCGCTTGCCGGGCCGGTCGGGGTCGCCGCCGCGCTCGGCGAACAGCGCCGTCATCTCGTCCTCGTCGTAGCCGGAGACCTGGCCGTACTTGGGGGCGTCGGCGACGCTGAAGTACACGTCGCCGTCGAGGTCGTAGGTGACGCCCTTGTCCGACAGCCGCGCGATCGACTCGGCCACCCGGTCGACGACCTCGGTGACGCCGACGTACTCGCGGGGCGGCAGGATGCGCAGGGCCTCCATGTCGCCGCGGAACAGCTCGATCTCCCGCTCGGCCAGCTCCCGCCAGTCGACACCGGTCTGGGCGGCCCGCTCCAGCAGCGGGTCGTCCACGTCGGTGGCGTTCTGGGTGTAGTGGACCTCGTGGCCGGCGTCCAGCCACATCCGGGCCACCAGGTCGAAGGCGTGGTAGGTGTTGGCGTGGCCGAGGTGGGTGGCGTCGTAGGGGGTGATGCCGCAGACGTACATCCTGGCGGTCGGGCCGGGGTCGGTCTGCCTGACCTGCTTGGCGGACGTGTCGTAGAGACGCAGCGGAATGCTCTCACCGGGGAGCTTGGGGACGTTCTGGGCAGACCACGATCTCATGCCTTTGAGCCTATCCGTCCGTTTCCTGTGTCAGGTCGGTGAAGTCGTACGTGACCTCGTCCGGTGACAGCGCGACCTCCATCACCGACAGCGAGGCGAAGATCCGCCCGTCGGGCAGCTCGTGCCGGACGATGAGCGCGCCGGGGTCGGCCGACGGCTCGGCCGCGGCCAGGTCGCGCCAGGTCTCCGCCGCCTCGAAGCGCGGCAGGTGCGCCAGCACGCGCGGGCTCGCCGGGTCGAGGCCCTCGTTGACCACCATGCTGGTGCCGTCCGGCAGGTCGGCCGTGGTCAGGCGCTCGCCGTCCCAGCTGAACAGCCGGACCCCGTCGAGTGTGGCCAGGACCAGGTGGAAGGGGTCGTAGCGGGACAGGTCGCCGCGCGGCCCCTCCCCTGTGTACGCCGCCCGCAGCGCCAGATCGCCCCGCGAGACCTTGGTCCGCTCGGCGGCGGCCCGGCCACGGCCGTTGAGCAGGGCGGCGGCGCGCCGGGCGGCCGGGTTGACCGCCAGCCAGGTGCCGCCGGCCTTGAGGTCGCGCCCGCCGACGACGCCCGGGTAGTCCGGCCAGTGCTCCCCCGGCCCCTCCCAGGGCCGGTCGGTGAACTCGTCCCGCACGCCCATGAGGGTCAGGGGGCGTCCCGTCCGTACGATCAGCGTGCACATGGGCAAAGGGTAGTAAATGCCGAAATGTGCGTCAGATCGGGGGCCAGGGGACGGCGGGCCAGCCCTCCGACGGGTAGGGATGCACCCCGGTGTCGAGCAGCCGCCGCACCCGCTGCCAGGTGGCCTCCACCTCGGCCAGCGTGAGCAGCTCGCGCAGCCGCCGGCCGAGGGTGCCCGACTCCAGGTCGCGCTCCAGCTTGGCCAGCACGGCGACGGCCTCGCGGGAGAGCGGCTTGCCGCGCCACTGCCACAGCACGGTGCGCAGTTTGTCCTCGACGGAGAAGCACACGCCGTGGTCGACGCCGTAGACGTGGCCCGTGGGCAGCGGCAGCAGGTGGCCGCCCTTGCGGTCGGCGTTGTTGACGATCGCGTCGAAGACCGCCATCCGGCGCACGACCGGGTTGCGGCTCTTGACCAGGCGCATGAGGTCGATCTCGCGCTCGGTGTCGATCCAGAGCTGGCACATGCCGGGACCGAACGGGCCCTCGCGGTAGACGGTGGGCGGCACGATGCGCCAGCCGGTGGCCCGGGAGACCTCGTAGGCGGCCACCTCGCGGGCGGCCAGCGTGCCGTCGGGGAAGTCCCACAGGGGGCGCTCGCCGCGTACGGGCTTGTAGACGCACGCCGCCGTGCGCTCGCCCAGCGTGACCGAGCAGTAGAGCGTCATGTTGGTGGCCTCGACCAGGCGGCCCGCCACCTCCAGCCGGCCGTCGCGCAGCAGGGCGAGGGCCTCTTCCTCGTTCATGCCCGGTGGACTGGACGGCTTGACGGCCGGTTCGCTCTCCGGAGCGGTCATGAAGCCGCCTCACCCCCGCGATATCCGTTGAGGCGTACGCAGATGTGTCCCTTGGCGTCGAGCGGCTGCCCGCACAGGGGGCACGGCGGCCGGCCCGCCGCGACGATCTGCAGGGCCCGTTTGGTGAACGCGCGCGCGGCTCCCGCGCTGATCCGCACGCGGAGCATCGCGGGATCGGAGCCGTCGACGTCGTCCTCGTCGACGACCTCCTGCGCCTCGATCACCACCTGCGACCGCTCGGCGTCCCACGCCAGCGCCATCGTGCCGACCCGGAAGTCCTCGGCCAGGGGCACGTCGAGCGGGGCGTCGTCGGTCAGCTCGGCCGGCGCCACGGCGGGCACGTGGGCGGTGCCCCCGCTGAGCCGCAGCACCTCGTCGAGGAGCTCGTCGAGCCGGCCGGCGAGCGCGGCGACCTGCAGTTTCTCCAGCGCCACCGTGGTCAGTCTGCCCTCGGCCCTGGCCTGCAGATAGAAGACCCGTGCGCCCGGCTGCCCCAGGGCGCCGGCGACGAACCTCTCTGGTGGGTCGTAGTCGAAGACCGGCATAGCCTGACCTTACGTGGTTCCGGGTCCGCCGCCGACGGCGGCATCGCTCCCGGTGTGATTTTCTCCCCCGTCTTTCTCCTCCGAATCCTCAGGAAGCCGCAATTCCCCCATATCGTTGAGCCTGAGAACAAAGGGACGCAGGGGGGCGTAGCGAATGACGGTGAGGGCCGCCGGGTCCGCCGTGATCCGCTGGAACTGGTCGAGATGGAGCCCCAGGGCGTCGGCGACGATCGACTTGATCACGTCGCCGTGGCTGCAGACGAGGTAGACGCCCTTCTCCCCCAGGCGCCGGTTCCACTCCCGCACGGCCGCGACGGCCCGGTGCTGCATGTCCACCATCGACTCCCCGCCGGGGAACGCCGCCGCGCTCGGGTGGGCCTGCACGACCTGCCACAGCGGCTCCTTGGCGAGCTCCTTCAGCGGCCGGCCGGTCCACTCGCCGTAGCCGCACTCGATGAAACGTTCGTCCGTCCGCACCGGCAGGTCGCGGCCCGCCGCCACCGCCGCGGCCGTCTCCTGGCAGCGTTCGAGCGGGCTGGAGACGATCGCGTCGAGCCGGACGCCGGCGATGCGCCCGGCCAGCGCCACGGCCTGCGCCCGCCCCGCCTCGCTCAGCCGCACGCCCGGGGTCCGGCCGGCCAGCACCGGGCCGGTGAGGTCCGTCAGCCCGTGGCGGGCCAGAAGCAGCGTGGTCACCGGGCAAGTGTCGCAGCCCTCGATCACAGTGTCGAAACCGGCATCCGGCCCGGCACCGGGACGGGCGGGCCCGGAGAGCGCGTCCGTGCCCCGTACGGCGTCTATCACGACGTCGCGGCCACCAGGGCGGTAACCTGGCGGGATCATGGAGCAGCGCTATGTCGGCCGCAGCGGCCTGTCGGTGTCCCGGCTGGGGCTCGGCACGATGACCTGGGGTCGTGACACCGACGCGGACGAGGCGGCCGCCCAGCTCCGCACGTTCCTGGACGCCGGGGGCACGCTCGTGGACACCGCCGACGTCTACACCGGCGGCGACGCCGAGCGGCTCCTCGGCAGGCTGCTGCGCGAGTCGGTGCCCCGCTCGGAGCTGGTGATCTCCACCAAGGCCGTGGTGACCCCCGCCGGCCGCCGCACGCGCGACGCCTCCCGCCGCCACCTCATCGCCGCGGTCGACGACTCGCTCAACCGCCTCGGGCTCGACTACGTCGACCTGTGGCAGCTGCACACCTACGACGACGAGGTGCCGCTGGAGGAGACGCTGGCCGCGCTCGACGCGATCGTCTCCTCCGGCCGCGCGGTCTACGCCGGCGTGTGCGACTACACCGGCTGGCAGCTCGCCGCCGCCGCGGTCACCCAGAAGTCGATCCCCGGCCGCATCCCGATCACCTCGGCGCAGGCCGAGTACAGCCTGCTGGCCCGCGAGCCGGAGCGCGAGCTGCTGCCCGCCGCTGCGCACCTCGGGGTCGGCGTGCTGGCCTGGTCGCCGCTCGGCAGGGGCGTGCTGACCGGCAAATACCGCACGGGCATCCCGGGCGACTCGCGCGCGGCGACGCCGCACTTCGCCGACTTCGTCCGCCCCTATCTCGACGAGCGCTCGCGCGCGGTGGTGGAGGCGGTGATGACCGCCGCCGACGGGCTCGGCGTCTCGCCGCTGGCCGTGGCGCTGTCGTGGGTGCGCGACCAGCCCGGCGTGGCCTCGGCCATCGTGGGGGCCCGTACGCACGCGCAGCTCAAGGGCGTGCTCCCGGCCGAGGAGGTCGTGCTGCCGATCGAGATCCGTGAGGCACTGGACGACGTCTCGTCACTCGACTGAGGGGAACAAGAAGCTCTCTCGCGTATCACTAGTGGATACCGAATCGCAACTTCCCCTGCCGAACGGGTGCGCCCGAGGGCGGCGTCCATCAAGATTTTCCCCGTAAGCAACGCAGGAGGGGACGGATGGGGAGCAGGACCGCGATCTCGGCCGGAGTTCTCGCGGTGGCACTGGTGGCCGTCCCCGGGGCGGGGCCCGCCGTGGCGGCGACGGCAGGCGCCCAGGACTGCACGCGGGACGGGGGGCTGCTGTCCGGGGTCACCAACACCCTGTGCGACGTGGTGGGCACCCTCACGGGCACCGTGGACACGCTCACGGGCGGCCTCACCGACCCGGTGACCAAGCCCGTGGAGAAGACCACCGACGAAGTGCTCGGCCGGGTGGGCGAGGCCGTCCCCACCGGGCGGGCGGACACCTCCGGCGAGACCGCCGCGCCCTCGCCGGACGCCACGCGCACCACCAAGTCCCACGGCCAGGAGGAGGACGACGAGTGCGACACGCCGGACGCGTGCGCCGGCGACCCGGTCCCGAGGGCCGGCACGACCTCCTCGGCGCCGCCGCGGCGCGGCCGTTCCGCCTCGCCCTCGGTGAAGAAGCCGGCCACCACGCCGACGGCCTCGGCCACCGCGTCGGCCGTGCCGGGCGTGACCGCGCCGCCTTCGGGGAGCGCCCGCCCCCGGCCCGCCGGTGACGACGGCCGTGAGGAGCGCGAGGAGAGCGCCCGCGCCGCCGATCCGGAGGAGCCACGGGTGGAGCTGCTGTGGCCCAACCCGTTCGCCCGTGAGCTGACCGTGCCGCTGCGGGACCAGCGGGTGGTCCGGCCCACTCCCCCGGCCTCCGACGTGCTCGGCACCGTGCTGACGATCGCGCTGCTCGGCTCGGCGGTGCTCGCCACGCGCATCGTGCAGCAGCGGCGGCAGCGCACCGAGCCGGTCGAGTCGATCCCGTTCGAGCCGGCCCGCGCGGGCGGCGGCCGCCAGCGCCTCGCCTGACGCGAAGCCCCGGCGGCCGTCCGAAAGGGAGAGGCGGCGGGCGCCTGAGAGCCGGCGGCGCCGGGGAGGCGGCGGCCGCCTGAAAGGTGGCGGCCGCCTCGAAAGTGGCGGGTGTCAGCCGCCGATGGCGTGGACGCCGCCGTCGACGTGCACGATCTCGCCCGTGGTCGCCGGGAACCAGTCGGACATCAGCGCCACGCAGGCGCGGGCGGCCGGCAGGGTGTCGGCGAGGTCCCAGCCGAGCGGGGCCCGGTCCGGCCAGCTGTCCTCGAACTCCTTGAAGCCCGGGATCGACTTGGCGGCCATCGTGCGCAGCGGACCGGCCGCCACGAGGTTGACCCGGATGCCGTGCTTGCCGAGGTCGCGGGCGAGGTAGCGGTTGCACGACTCCAGGCCGGCCTTGGCCACGCCCATCCAGTCGTAGACCGGCCACGCCTTGGAGGCGTCGAAGTCGAGGCCGACCACCGCGCCGCCCTCCTTCATGAGCGGCAGGCAGGCCACGGCCAGCGACTTGTACGAGTACGTCGAGATCTGCACCGCCGTGGAGACGTCCTCCCACGGCGTGTTGAGGAAGTTGCCGCCGAGCGCCGTCTGCGGGGCGAAGGCGATGGAGTGCACCACGCCGTCGAGCCCGTCGACGTGCTCGCCGACCCGGTCGGCCAGCGTGTCGAGGTGCTCGGTGTTCTGGACGTCGAGCTCCAGCACCGGCGGCGTGGTCGGCAGCCGCTTGGCGATGCGCTCGACCAGGCTGAGCCGCCCGAACCCGGTCAGCACGACCGTCGCGCCCTCCTCCTGGGCCAGCTTGGCGACCGAGAAGGCGATCGAGGCGTCGGTGAGCACGCCCGTCACGAGAATCCGCTTGCCGTCGAGAATGCCCACGTCAGTGCCCCATTCCAAGTCCGCCGTCGACCGGGATCACGGCTCCGGTGATGTAGGAGGCGTCGTCGCTGGCCAGGAAGCGGACGACGCGCGCGACCTCCTCGGGGGCGGCCTGCCTGCCGAGGGGGATGTTGGCCACAATCTTGTCCTGGTCGAGCCCCGAGGTCATGTCGGTCGCGACGAAGCCGGGCGAGACGACGTTGACCGTGATGTTGCGGGAGCCGTACTCGCGGGCCAGGGAGCGGGCGAAGCCGACGAGGCCGGCCTTGGAGGCGGCGTAGTTGGCCTGGCCCGCCTGGCCGGACAGGCCCACGACCGAGGAGATGAGCACGATGCGGCCGCGCTTGAGCTTCATCATGGGCCGGATGGCGCGCTTGGCGACGCGGTAGGCGCCGGTGAGGTTGGCGTCGATGACGTCGGTGAAGGTGTCCTCCTTCATCATCGCCAGCAGCGTGTCCTTGGTGATGCCCGCGTTGGAGACGAGGACCTCGACCGGGCCCTGCTCGGCCTCGACCTTGTCGAAGGCGGCCTCGACGTCGCCGGTGCTGGTGACGTCGCAGCGCACGCCGAACAGGCCCTCGGGAGGCTCCCCCGATCGATAGGTGACCGCGACGGCGTCGCCTTCCGCGGCGAGTTCACGGGCGATCGCGAGGCCGATGCCTCGGTTGCCCCCGGTGACGAGTACAGAGCGTGCCATGACACCAGACGCTATCCCCTACCGGCGGGTATCCGGTTGTCCGGGTGAGACAAGATCACAGGGTTAGGATCGTGGACATGCGCCAGATCGATGCCGACTTCCTGGAACTGCCGCTCAGGCAGCTCGCGGACGCCGCCCTGCAACGCGCTCGGGACCTCGGCGCCGAGCACGCCGACTTCCGGCTCGAACGCGTCCGCGCCGAGACGCTGAGCCTGTACGACGCCCGTCTGGAGGGCGCCACGGACGCCGACGACCTCGGCTACGCGGTGCGCGTCGTCAAGGGCGGCACGTGGGGGTTCGCCGCCGGGATCCACCTCACCCCCGAGGCCGCCGCGCGGGTCGCGGAGCAGGCGGTGCGGGTGGCCGAGGTGTCGGCGCCGATCAACAGGGAGCCGATCGAGCTGGCGCCCGAGCCGGTGCACGCCGAGGCGGTGTGGGTGTCGGCGTACGACGTGGACCCGTTCGAGGTGCCGTCCGCCGACAAGGTGGCCCTGCTGGCCGACTGGTCGGCGGGCCTGCTCAAGGGCGCCGACCACGTCTCGGCGCGGCTGCTGCAGGTCAAGGAGCAGAAGTTCTACGCCGACACGGCCGGCACGGTGACCACGCAGCAGCGGGTGCGGGTGCACCCCAGGCTCAACGCCATGAAGGCGGGCGAGAGCGGCTTCGACGACATGTCGACGATCGCGCCGCCCGTCGGGCGCGGCTACGAATACCTGACGGGCACCGGCTGGGACTGGCAGGGCGAGCTGGCCCGCCTGCCCGAGCTGCTGGCCGAGAAGCTCGCCGCGCCGTCGGTCGAGGCCGGCGACTACGACCTCGTGATCGACCCGTCCAACCTGTGGCTGACCATCCACGAGTCGATCGGCCACGCCACCGAGCTCGACCGGGCGCTCGGCTACGAGGCCGCCTACGCGGGCACCAGCTTCGCCACCTTCGACCAGCTCGGCGAGCTGGTCTACGGCTCGCCGCTGATGAACGTCACCGGCGACCGCACCGTCACCCACGGCCTGGCCACCGTCGGCTACGACGACGAGGGCGTGCGGGGGCAGAGCTTCGACATCGTCAAGGACGGCATCCTGGTGGGCTACCAGCTCGACCGGCGGATGGCGCTGATGAAGGGGTTCGGGCGCTCCAACGGGTGCGCCTTCGCCGACTCGCCGGGGCACATGCCGATCCAGCGCATGGCCAACGTCTCGCTCCAGGCCGCGCCTGACGGACCGGGCACCGACGAGCTGATCGCCGGGGTCGAACGGGGCATCTACATCGTCGGCGACAAGAGCTGGTCGATCGACATGCAGCGCTACAACTTCCAGTTCACCGGCCAGCGGGCCTACCGCATCTCGCACGGGAAGCTGGCCGGGCAGGTCAGGGACTTCGCCTACCAGGCGACGACGACGGACTTCTGGCAGTCGATGGAGGCGGTCGGCGGGCCGGGCACGTACGTGCTGGGCGGCGCGTTCAACTGCGGCAAGGGCCAGCCGGGGCAGGTGGCCCCGGTCAGCCACGGATGTCCGTCCGCGCTGTTCAGGGGCGTACGGATACTCAACACCGTGCAGGAGGGCGGGAAGTGACTCCCCAGGAGATGGTGGAAAGGGCCCTGGCGCTCTCCACGAACGACGGCTGCGTGGTGCTGGTGGACGAGGAGTCCACGGCCAACCTGCGCTTCGCCGGCAACACGCTGACCACCAACGGCGTGGCGCGCTCGTCCCGGCTGACGGTGATCTCGATCGCGGGCGACCGGGCCGGCGTGGTGTCGCGGGCGGCGGTGCGCGAGGAGCAGCTCGCCGACGTCGTGGCGGCGGCCGACGCGGCGGCCAGGGACGCCCAGCCGGCCGAGGACGCGCGCCCCCTCGTCGAGGCCGGTCCCGCCTCCGCCCACTGGGACGAGGACGTACGGCCCACCGACATCGGCGTGTTCGAGGCGTTCGCGCCCGCACTCGGCGAGGCGTTCGCGACGGCCGAGGCGGGCGGCAGGAGGCTCTACGGCTTCGCCGAGCACCGGCTGACCTCGACGTTCCTCGGCACGTCCACGGGCGTGCGGCTGCGGCACGACCAGCCGACCGGCCGCCTGGAGCTCAACGCCAAGTCGGGCGACCTCAAGCGGTCGGCCTGGACCGGCGTGTCCACGGAGGACTTCACCGACGTCGACGTCGACGCGCTCGGCGCGTCGCTGGCCCAGCGGCTGGAGTGGGCGAAGAACCGGGTGGACCTGCCTGCGGGGCGCTACGAGACGCTGCTGCCGCCGAGCGCCGTGGCCGACCTGATGATCTACCTGTTCTGGTCGGCGGGTGCGCGCGACGCGCTGGACGGGCGGTCGGTGTTCTCGAAGCCCGGCGGCGGGACCCGCGTGGGCGAGCAGCTCGGCGCGCTGCCGGTGACGCTGTCGAGCGATCCGGGTGCGGCGGGCATCGCGTGCGCGCCGTTCGTGATGGCGCACGCCTCCAGCAGGGAGAGCTCGGTCTTCGACAACGGGCTGCCGCTGGGGCCGACCGACTGGATCAGGGACGGGCGGCTGGAGGCGCTGCACCAGACCCGCTACTCGGCGGAGCTGAGCGGGCTGCCGGTGACGCCGGCCGTCGACAACCTGATCATGCGCGGACCGGCCGGCGGGGCGTCGCCGTCGCCGTCGCTGGAGGAGATGATCGCCGGCACCCGGCACGGGCTGCTGCTCACCTGCCTGTGGTACATCCGGGAGGTCGACCCCCAGACGCTGCTCGTCACCGGACTGACCCGCGACGGCGTCTACCTCGTCGAACATGGGGAGGTCGTGGGCGAGGTCAACAACTTCCGCTTCAACGAGAGCCCGGTCGACCTGCTCGGACGCGTCTCCGAGGTGGGGGCGGAGGGACGGACGCTCCCGCGCGAGTGGAACGACTACTTCCAGCGCACGATCATGCCGGCGGTCCGAGTGCCGGACTTCAACATGTCCACCGTGAGCCAGGCAAGCTGACCCCCTGCCCCCGGGCCGAGCCGGCCCTCGGGCCCGGTCCCGAGAGCCGGAAGGCGACCCGGGTGAAGGGTCGCGAAGGCGGGCCCGGGTCGTGCCGAACCACAGACCCGGGTGGCCACCAGCCTGAGGGCCGGGGAGACGGGCCCGGTCGGGCGCCCGCCTGAGGTGTCCAGGTGGGTCCGGTGACGCTGCCCCAGGCCAACGCCGAACGGCCGGGCGGGCCGGTCGGCCGGGTCCGGGCCTCCGGCGCGCCTCCTGCCCGCGCCTGCGCCAGGTCCGACCGGGTCAGCGCCTGCCTGTTGAACTCCCTGACGACCGGGCCTGCGGCGGGCGGCGGCCAGGGGCCTCGCCCAGGTACCGGGGCCGAGCGGCGGTGGGTTGGCGGCGCGGCCTGAGCGTCGGCAAGGGCAGCCGTCGCACTCCCCAGCGTGGGCCGTCGCACTCCCCAGCGTGGGCCGTCGCACTCCCCAGCGTGGGGCGTGGGCGGGGCTCAGAGGGCGCTCAGGCGTCTTCCAGGCGGAAGCCGACCTTCATGCCCACCTGGAAGTGGGCGACCTCCCCCGCGTCGATGTGGCCGCGGATCTCCGTCACCTCGAACCAGTCCAGGTGCCGCAGCGTCTCCGAGGCCCGCCTGATCCCGTTGCGGATGGCCTGGTCGACGCTCTCTCCCGAGGTCCCGACGATCTCGGTGACCCGGTACGTTCGGTCCGACATATCCCTCTCCTCCTTACCCGAAGGCCATGATCGCATGACCCCTTCCGCCGCCCGGGTGCGCCGTCCCGAGCTCGTACTCCGAGGACTACCGTGGAAGGTATGAAGCGGTGGCGCAAGAACGTGGACGTCCACCAGGTCACCGACGCCAAACCGTCGCTGACGTCGGACATCCACCGGCGGGAGATCAGATACCTCGTCCAGATGGGCATCCGCACGGTGTGCCTGATCCTCGCGGTGGTGGTGCCCGTGCCGTGGCCGTTCAGGCTGCTGTTCATCGCCGGCGCCGTGTTTTTGCCATACATAGCGGTAATCGGGGCCAATGAGAGGGGCGAGCCCGCCCCGCCTCCTACCTTTCAGGACCCTGAGGCTAACCAAAGCGAGATACCGCTGCATCGACGCGAGATCGGGTCGTGACTAAGTCTTGACGCATCCCATGGGTTGTAGGTGTACGCTTTAGCCAAGCGCTCCGGTCCCCCGTCGGAGTGCTGGTGCCGGCGTTCCGGGCCCCCGTCGGAACGCCGATGAAGCGACGCCGGGTGGTTTGCCCCCGTAACCACCCGGCGTCGCCCTTTTCCTGGTCAAACCTGCTTCAGCAGATGATCTAGAACGGCGGCGCCGGCCCGGTCGGATAGGGCTGCTTTCCCGAAATCGTTTTCACTCCCGCCCCTCCTGTTATTCACAGGAAATCTTCAGGCGGGAGTCAGCTTGACTTCAAGAGTTCGTTCGAGTGTCAGCCGTCTGTCAGCGTCCCGGAGGCCGCCGACGGCCAGTTCTTCGCCAAAGTGGTCAGTTTGGCGACGGCGTCCTCGGGCGCGGTGCCCGCGCCCTGAGCCAGGCCCAGCAGGTACGCCGTCAGCGGCGCGGCCGGGCGCGCCACGCCGTGGGCGACCTCCTTGGTGAGGTCGAGAATCTGGTCGCGGTCCACGGCGGCCGGGTCGATGCCCAGCTCCTTGCAGGCCAGGGCGGTCCATTCGTTGAGCACGTGCATGTGTGCCTCCTCCAGGTCGTTGATCGTGTCGCAGTCGAACCAGGGGCGTCCGGGCGGCGTCAGGCGCGCGCCGACCAGCGGGGCCAGCAGGCCGCGGAGCGAGCGGCCCGCGTAGGCGGCGAGCGCGCGCCGCAGCTCGGCGGCCGGCCAGACGCCCGCCAGCCATTGTTCTCGCCCGCCGTCGTCCACCATCACCGCGCCCGCGCCCGGCGGTGCGGCCTCCAGCAGCGCCGCGACGTGCGTCCGCGTGAGGAACGGCAGGTCCCCGGCGAGCAGCGCCACCCAGGGGGCTGTGACGTGTGCCAGGCCCGCGGCCAGGGCGGGGACGGGCCCGCCGCCCGGCGGGTCCTCACGCGCGAACCGGACGCCGGGAAGGGGGCGCTCGGGGCCGACCACGATCGTGCGGCGGGCGCCGGACGCGGCGGCGACGACGTTCTCGACGAGGGATCGGCCGCCGACGGTGATGCCCGGCTTGTCGCGCCCACCGAGCCGCCTGGCCTCGCCCCCGGCCAGCACCACGGCGTCGAAGCCCGCGGCCGGCCCCCGAAGTCCGGGACGGCCGCCCGACCACTCACGTCCAGGACCGCCAGCCGACCCCTTACGTTCAGGTCCGGTGGCCGACCCCTCACCTTCAGGTCCGTCCGCCGACCCCTCACGTTCAGGTCCGTCGGCCGACCGCTCCCATCCAGGATCGCCAGCCGGCCCCTTACATTCAGGTCCGCTGGCCAGCCCTTCACCTTCAGGTTCGTCGGCCGACCGCTTACGTTCGGGACCGCCGGGCGGGGCGCCCGTCTCCGCGCCGTCGTACGGGTCGGTGGGCACGGGGGTCAGCCGCCGATGGCGGACATCGGGCGGGAGGGCTGGAGGAAGGACGGGTCGTCGATGCCGTGGCCGGCCCGTTTGCGGGCGACCGCCGCCTGCCAGCGCGCCGCGAGCTCTTCGTCCGTGGCGCCGGCCCGCAGCGCGGTCTTGAGGTCGGACTCCTCGGTCGCGAACAGGCAGTTGCGGATCTGGCCGTCGGCGGTGAGCCGGACGCGGTCGCAGGCGCCGCAGAACGGGCGGGTGACCGAGCCGATGACGCCGACCCGCGCGGGCCCGCCGTCGACCAGGAAACGCTCGGCGGGCGCGCTGCCCCGCTCCTCCTGGTCGTCCGGCGTCAGGTCGAACGCCTCCGACAGCAGGCCGAGGATCTCGTCGGCGGTGACCATGGCCTCGCGGCTCCAGCCGTGCTGCGCGTCGAGCGGCATCTGCTCGATGAAGCGCAGTTCGTAGCCCTGCTCCAGCGACCAGCGCAGCAGCGGGACGGCCTCGTGCTCGTTGACGCCGCGCATGAGCACAGAGTTGATCTTGACTGGGCGCAGCCCCGCGCGGTCGGCGGCGGCGAGGCCGGCGATGACGTCGGCGTGCCGGTCGCGGTGGGCGAGGCGCTTGAACGTGGCCGCGTCCAGGGTGTCGAGTGAGACGTTGACGCGGTCGAGCCCGGCGTCGGCCAGCGTCCCGGCCAGGCGGGCGAGGCCGATGCCGTTGGTGGTCAGCGAGATCTGCGGGCGCGGCTCCAGTGCGGCGGTGCGGGCCACGATGTCGGCCAGCTCGCGCCGCAGCAGCGGCTCGCCGCCGGTGTAGCGGACCTCGGTGATGCCGAGGCGCTCGACGCCGACGCCCACCAGGCGGACGATCTCGTCGGCGGTGAGGAGCTGGGCGCTCGGCAGCCAGTCGAGGCCCTCGGGAGGCATGCAGTAGGTACAGCGCAGGTTGCACTTGTCCGTGAGGGACACCCGCAGATCCGTCGCCACCCGTCCGAACGAGTCTCGCAACACCGGGCGTCACCTCCAGTCCGTTCGCCAGAGAGCCAGCCTACGACGTGGTTCCGGCCGTACTCAAAACCACCTTGTCGCCGCATGTCCGGGAACGCCGGACGCCCGGCCGCCGAAGCGGCCGGGCGTCCGGCGGGCCGAGCCCCAGTGGTGCCCCAGTGGGTGTCTCAGTGGTGGCGGCGGCCGATCACCTTGACGTAGTCGGTGGCCTCCGACGGCTCCAGGTGCCTGGCGCCCTCGAAGACGGCGCGCCAGGTGCCCGACGTACGGGCCGGGACGCGGGTGTGGAAGTAGCCGTCGCGGCCGGTCCTGACCGAGTCGACGTACTCCCACTTGCCGGTGCCGTTCGGGCGGAAGAGGATCACGATCCGCTTCCAGGCCAGCCGGTGCCAGCGCTCCTGCTTCTTGCAGGCGTCGGAGTGGATGACCTGCACGAACCCGCTGATGTAGTCCTCCTCGCACTGCACGGACAGCTTGCCGTCGAGGCGGATCGGCTTCCCGCGCCAGGCGGGCTCGGGGTTGGCGTCGAGCGCCAGGCTCGTGTTGCCGCCGACGAAGTCCGTGTCCGGCTCGTCCGCGAACGCGGGCGTGGCCGCGGTGGCGAGCACCGAGGCGCCCAGGGCGGCGGCCGCCAGACCGGCTGCGATTCGTCGCATCTTCATGATTCCTTCCCCGTCACTTACGCGCCCCAAATAGGGCACGTCAACCATTGACTCGTAAAGGTCAAGGAAAGTTGCGGCAAAGGGTGTCACGATTCGGCTACAAGTCCCTTACCTCATGGTTCGTCGGGATCTGGAGGTGTAAGCGGCGTAGTGAGCGGTTCCGGGGAAGCGGACGCGCCAGTAGCCGTTCGGCCGGCCGTAGATCCTGGTCTCGAAGCCGCCTGCGGCGTCCGTGACGGTCTCGGCGACCTGCTGCCAGTCGGAGTGCCAGTCCTGGCGCCAGAGGATCTCCAGGCGCTGCTTGCCGAACGGGCCGTAGTCGGTCAGGCCGCGCGGGTCGACGCGCGTCAGCGAACCGCGTACGCGGACCGCGCCGCCGGCCCCGGCTCCGGCCTTTTCGACGCGGACGGGCGACAGGCGGGTGGCGCGGCGGAAGCGGAAGGTGGCGTACTCGGTCACGGTCCGGTCGTCCTTGCCGTGGGCGGTGGCGGCCACCGTCCAGGTGCCGGTCGGGTAGTAGCGGCTGAGCCTCTTGTCCGGGAGGAAGCGCCAGGTCTCCCAGCCGTCGGTCGAGCGCTGCGCGGCGGGCCTCGGCGCGACGGCGCGGGTGAGCGGGAGCAGGTGCAGGCCTCCTGCCTTGGGGGTCGCGTCGGCGTGCCCGGTCGCGGCCGCCAGGGGGGCCAGAGGGGCCAGAGGGGCCGGGTGCGGCGGCACCGCGGCAGCGGTCGGCTTGGCCTGCGCCAGCGGGATGGCCTGCGCCAGCGGGTCGACCGGCGCCGCCGCATGCGCCGTCCCCGGATGGCCCTGCACCGCCGGACGGGCCGGTGCCACCGGGCCAGCCGGTGCCGAGCCAGCCGGTGCCGCCGGGGCGGCCAGCGCTGCCCGGTCGGTCTGAGCCACCCGGTCCGTCTGCGCCGCTGGGCGGCCTGGGGCCAGAAGGCCAGCCGGTGCCGAGTCAGCCGGTGCCGCCGGGGCGGCCGGCACTGCCCGGTCGGTCTGAGCCACCCGGTCGGTCTGAGCCGCCCGGTCGGTCTGAGCCGCCCGGTCGGTCTGAGCCGCCCGGCCGGTCTGAGCCGCCCGGTCGGTCTGAGCCGCCCGGCCGGTCTGAGCCGCCCGGTCGGTCTGAGCCGCCTGGTCCGTCTGCGCCGTCCGGTCCCTTCGCGCCGCCCGGCCCGTCTGCGCCGCCGGGGCGTCGAGCTCGGGCAGGTCGTCGGGAGTGTTCAGCCCGGCCAGGTCGTCGGGAGTGTTCGCCCCGGAGGGTCGGGTGGGGTATCCGAGTTCGGGAGACAGCGACGGGGACTGCGCTTCCGTGGGTTCGGCCGGGGGCTCCAGGTCAGGCGATTCGGCCGGTGAGTCGGCGGGGGTGGGGGTTTCCGCCGGCTCGTCGGGGAGTGGCTTGGACGCCAGTACCGGGCCGGGCGGAGCGCCCGGCTCGACCTTGACGGTGACGCCGTTCTTGCCCGACGTCCCCTTGGCGATCACGTCGATCACCAGGCGGACGGAGCCGCGCGGCCCGACGACGGGCTCGGCGGGGCGCACGGTGATGGCGCGGATCATGGGCCCCTCCTCCGAGGAGGGCACGGGCGCGGAGACGGGCACCTTGGCGGGCACCCCGGCGGCGGCGGTGGACGCGGACGCGGGAGCCACGAGCGTCCCCGCCGCGAGCGAGGCGAGTAGCAGTCCTCTGGTCATGATCGAGACGGTAGGAACCGCCCGGTCATGGCCAAACCCTCGACACACGCCTCTGGTGGCAAAGCCCCGGAAAAACGGGATCAGCCGGAGTAGAGACCTTCGATGACGTCGGCGTACTTCGCGTGGATGATCCGCCTCTTGAGCTTGAGGCTCGGGGTGAGCTCCTCGGTCTCGGCGGTCCACTCGGTGCCGAGCAGCGCCCACTTCTTCACCTGCTGCACCCGGGCGAGCCTGGTGTTGGCGGCCTCGACGGCGCTCTCCACCTCCTTCAGCACGTCGGGGTGCGCGGCGAGCTCGGCGAGCGAGCCGTACGTGATGCCGCGCGCCTGCGCCCAGCCGGGCGCCACCTCGGCGTCGATGGTGAGGACGGCGACCGGGTAGGGCCGCAGGTCGCCGTAGGCGAGCGCCTGGCCGATGAGCGGGTGCTGCTTGAGGTGGTTCTCGATCTCGGCCGGGGAGATGTTCTCGCCGCCCGCGGTGATGATGAGCTCCTTCTTGCGGTCCACGACGCGGTAGAAGCCGTCGTCGTCCACGCTGCCGATGTCGCCGGTGTGCAGCCAGCCGTCGGCGTCGATGAGCTCGGCGGTGGCCTCGGGGCGGTTGAGGTAGCCGAGGGTGTTGAGCGGGCTGCGGGTGAGCAGCTCGCCGTCCTCGGCGATGCGCACCTCGACGCCGGGCTCGGCCCTGCCGACCGTGCCGAGGCGGTAGCAGGCGGGGCTGTTGCCGGTGAAGGCGCCGGTGGTCTCCGTCATGCCGTACACGTCGATGACCTTGAGCCCGAGGCCGGCGTAGAAGTTCTGCACCTCGGACGGGAGGGGGGCGGCGCCGGTGGCGGTCCACTGGGCGCGGTCGAAGCCGATCATGCCGCGGATGAGCCCGAGCAGGGCGGCGTCGGCCTTGTCGTACGCGGCCTGGATCTCGGGTGTGATCGTGTGGCCGTACTGGCCGGCCTCGACGTACGCGCGGCCGGCCGCCATGGCCTCGCGGACCGCGGCCTGCTGCTCCTCGGGCTGCCCGGCGAGCACGGCGAGGAGGCGGGCCATCATCTTCTCCCACACGCGCGGCACCCCGAAGAACATCATCGGCCGGACCTGCCCCAGCGTGGCGCCGAGGTTGGCGAGGTCGGTGCAGAAGTAGACGTGGGACGCCTTCACCAGCGGCAGGTAGAGGCTGAGGATGCGCTCGGCGATGTGGGCGTAGGTGAGGTAGGAGATCTGGGTGCCGAGGGTCGGCAGCGCGGTGAGCCGGTCGGTGGCGGCGACCTCGTAGAAGACGTTGGTGTGGGTGAGCGGGACGCCCTTGGGCATCCCGGTGGTGCCGGAGGTGTAGAGGACGGTGACCACGTCGCCGGCGGTGACGGCGCGCAGGCGCTCCTCGACGGCGCCGGGGTCGGCGGCGAGCCGGGCGCGGCCGAGCTCCAGGAAGTCCGCCCAGGCCATGAACCGCTCGTCGCCGGCGGGCGCCCCCTCCAGCATGATGATCCTGCGCAGGCCGCCGAGGCGGTCGAGCACCGGCTGCCAGCGGGCCAGCTCGGCGGGGCCGCCGAGGACGGCGAAGCGTGCGCCGACGTCGCCGGCGACGAACTCGATCTGCTCGGGCGCGAACGTGCTGTAGATCGTGCAGCCCACTCCCCCGGCGTGCACGGCGCCGAGGTCGGCGAGGACGTGCTCGCTGCGGTTGACCATCATGATCGCGACGGACTCGCCGCGCCCGAGGCCCAGGGCGGCGAAGCCGGCCGCGATCTCCAGGACGCGCCGCCTGGCCTCGGCGTAGGTGAGCGTGCGCCAGTCCTCGCCGGAGTCGGGTTCGCCGGGGTCGGAGTAGGCGGGGGCGTCGGGGTGCCGCTCGGCCAGCTCGGCGAGCTGCCTGCAGACGGTACGGCCGGCGATCTGCTGCTCGATCTCGGCCCGGACCTCGAGGACTTCGGCCATGGCGCGCCTCCAGTCAGTATTCACTTGCATGAATGGCTTGCATCGCACCACAGGGGCCGGACAGCGGCAAGACCTTGCCCGGAAAGAGCGGCATCTCTGACGTAGAGTGATGGATCGGATGCGATCTGTCATATTGGGCCGTCACATTGGGGGCAGGGCGATGCGGGGCAGCGGCAGGACGTTCTTCGGCCATCCGTGGGGCCTGGCGACGCTCTTCGGCACCGAGATGTGGGAACGCTTCAGCTGGTACGGCCTGCGCGCGATCCTCTACACCTTCATGGCCGCCTCGCCGGCCCACCAGGGGCTGGGCCTGCCGCCCGCGACGGCGCAGGCGGTCGTCGGCGTCTACGGCGCGCTCATCTACCTGGTGGCGCTGCCGGGCGGCTGGGTGGCCGACCGCATCCTGGGGGCGCGCAGGTCGGTGTTCTGGGGCGGGTTCGTCATCATGCTGGGGCACATCAGCATGGCGATCCCGGTGACGACGCCGTTCTTCGTCTGGCTCGGGCTGCTGCTGATCATCGCCGGCACGGGGCTGCTCAAGCCGAACATCTCGGTCATGGTGGGCCGGCTCTACTCCGAGGACGAGGACGGCCGCCGCGACGCCGGGTTCTCGCTGTTCTACCTCGGCATCAACCTGGGGGCGTTCTTCGCGCCGATCGTGGTCGGCTGGCTGGCCGCCGGCGACCGCTGGCACCTCGGCTTCAGCGCGGCGGCCGTCGGCATGGCGCTCGGCCTGGTCCAGTACGTGTGGGGCAGGCGGGCGCTGCGCGGCGTCGGCGAGCGGCCGGGCCTGCGGCTGACGCCCGCCGAGCGGCGCCGCTTCGGCCGGCTGGCGGGTCTCGGCGCGGCCGTGGTCGTGGCCGCGCTGGTGGCGTGGGCGGCGAGCGGCACGCTCACGATCGACCGGCTGACGATCGCGATCACCGTGGTCATCCTCATCGTGCCGATCGTCTACTTCTCGTACATCATGCTGGGCAGCCACGAGCTGTCCCAGGAGGAGCGGGACCGGATGAAGGCCTACATCTGGCTCTTCGTGGCCGCGGCCATCTTCTGGATGATCTACGACCTGGCGCCGAGCAAGCTGCTGGCCTTCGCCGCCGACCACACCGACCTGTCGCTGTTCGGGGTCCACATCCAGCCGGCCACGACGCAGTCGTTCAACCCGCTGCTCATCATGATCTTCGTGCCGGTGTTCGCGGCGCTCTGGGTCAGGCTGGGCACGCGGGTGAGCACGCCGCAGAAGTTCGGCTTCGCGCTGGTCATGGTGGGGCTGAGCTTCGTGGTCATGGCGGTGGCGGCGGCGCTGGCCGAGGCCGGGCGGGTGTCGGTGTGGTGGCTGGTGCTGGTGTACGCGATCCAGGTGTTCGGCGAGCTGTCGCTCAGCCCGGTCGGGCTGTCGGTGACGACGAAGCTGGCGCCGGAGGCGTTCAAGGCGCAGATGCTCGGCGTGTGGTTCATCGCGGTGTCGGTGGGCGACGCGGTGGGCGGGCAGACGGGGCGGCTCGGCGCGGTGCTGTCGGAGCCGGCGTACTACCTGGTGCTGGCGGTCATGGCGATCGTGGCGGGGGTGGCGCTGTTCATGTTCACGCGGCGGTTGCGGGTGCTGATGGCCGAGCACTACCACGCGGAGGCCCTTCCCTCCTCGATCCGGTAGAAATCCACCGTGTCAGAAATCCTGGATCTTGTCGGAATTTTCGTCTTTGCCCTGTCCGGCGCGCTGATGGGCGTGCGCAAGAAGCTGGACGGGGTGGGCATGCTGGTGCTGGCCTCGATGACCGCGCTCGGCGGCGGGGTGGTCCGCGACCTCATACTCAACGTGCGGCCGATCGCGTTCCAGAGCCTCGGCTACGTCCTGGTGCCGGTGGCCGCCACGGTGATCGTCTTCTTCTGGCACCCGCACGTGGCCCGGGTGATGCCCGCCATCCTGGTGCTGGACGCGGCCGGGCTCGGGCTGTTCTGCGCGGTCGGCACCGAGAAGGCCCTGGAGTACGGGCTCAACCCGCTGCACGCCGCCCTGCTGGGCGTGGTCACGGCGGTCGGCGGCGGCATGCTGCGGGACGTGCTGGCCGGGGAGATCCCGACGTTGCTCTACGACCGCCAGCTCTACGCCGTGCCGGCGATGCTCGGGTCGGGGGTGATGGCGGCGCTGTCGTCGTACGGGCTGCACGGCTGGCCCGCCACCCTCGCCGCGGCGCTGCTGGCCTTCGGGCTGCGCATCACGTCCATGCGGTTCAACTGGCGCTTCCCGATGGCCAGGGGCGTCGCCCAGTGAGCGCGCGGCTCACACCATCGCGCTGAGCGAGTCCGGGACGGGGGCGGGGCCGGCGGGGCCGTGCTCGCGGGCGGCGCGCAGGCGGACGACGGCCTCGGTCAGCACCTGGGGCGGCAGGGTGAACGGCAGCCGCAGGTAGCCCTCCAGCGTGCCCTCCAGGCCGAACCAGGGGCCGGGCGCGAGCCGGACGCCGTGCCCGGCGGCGGCCTCGGCGAGCGGGGTCGCGGCGTCGCCGTTCAGCCGGACCCAGAGCGTGCCGCCGCCGCGCGGCACGGTGAACGTCCACTCGGGCAGGTGCTCACGCAGCCCGTCCACCAGGGCGGCGCGCGAGGCGCGCAGGGCGCGGCGGCGTTCGGCGCGGGTCTCCTCCAGCCGGTCGAACAGCCGCGCGACGGCGAGCTGCTCCAGCACGGGGCCGGCGATGTCGACGACCGCGCGGTGCAGGGCGAGGCGGCGGGCCAGCGCCGCGGTGGCGCGGACCCAGCCGACGCGCAGCCCGCCCCACCACAGCTTGGACGCCGACCCGACGCTGATCACCCGGCTGTCGGTGTCGAAGGCGGCCATCGGCGAGGTGTGCGGCACCTCGTCGACGGCCAGCTCCTGCCAGGTCTCGTCGATGAGCAGCAGCGCGTCGTGGCGCCGGGCCATGGCGGTCACGGCGGCGCGGGTGGCGTCGTCCATGAGGGCGCCGGTCGGGTTCTGGAAGTCGGGCATGAGGTAGGCGAGGCGGGCCCCGGACTGCCGCATCGCGCCCGTGAGCAGGTCGGGCCGCCAGCCCTCGTGGGAGATCCCGACCGGGACGATGCGGGCGCCGCGCTGCCGGGCCGCGTCGATCGCGTGCGGGTAGGTCGGCGACTCCACCAGCACCGCGTCGCCCGGCCCGGCGAGCAGGCCGAGCACGAGGTGCAGGGCGTGCTGGGAGCCGGCGGTGACGAGGATCTGCTCGGGGCGGGTGGCCACGCCGCGGGCGGTGTAGCGGGCCGCGATGCGCTCCCGCAGCAGCGGCAGGCCCATGGGGTCGTAGCCGTTGCCCATGCCGTGGCGCGGCAGGTCCTCGACCGCCTCCAGCATCGCCTCGCGCAGCGCCCCAGGCGCGGGCGGGGCGGCGCTGTGGAGCTGGATGAGGCCGTCGCCGCCGGTGCTGAGCCAGGGGTTCTCGGCGGTGGAGGCCGGGTCGGGCAGCGCCGTCCAGCTTCCCGAGCCCTGGCGGCTCTCCAGGTAGCCGCGCTCGCGCAGCAGGTCGTAGGCGGCGGTGACCGTGGTGCGGCTGACCCGCAGCGCCTCGGCGAGGTGGCGTTCGGCGGGCATGCGGACGCGTACCGGGATCTGGCCGTCCATGATGCGGGCGCGCACGCCGTCGGCGAGCGCGCGGTAGTAGGGGCGGGCGCCGGGGTCGACGCCGGCGAGCCGGGCCACCTGGGCCGCCGAGAGATGCCGCATAAGGGCCACTTTCCGCGATTGGCCCTGTTTTGGCAAGCCGAACCCTGCCACTCTGGGTCCATTATGAGCGAGAGCATCACCCTTCCCCTGCCGCGTTCCCTCCCGGCCAGGCTGGCCCAGCTGCACGGCGGCCTCGCCCTGTACGGCGTCGGCATCGCCCTCCAGGTGGAGTCCGGGCTCGGCAACAGCCCGTGGGACGTCTTCCACCAGGGGGTGGCCATGCGCACCGGCGTGTCCATCGGCGCGGTCATCATCGCCGTCGGCGCGCTGGTGATGCTGCTGTGGATCCCGCTGCGCCAGCGCCCCGGATTCGGGACGATCGCGAACGTGGTGTTCCTCGGCCTGTTCGCCGACGCCGCGATCGCACTGCTGCCGACCCCGCACGCGCTCCCCCTCCAGGCCCTGTACCTGGCCGCCGGCGTCTGCGCGGTCGCCCTCGCCACCGTCCTCTACATCGGCGCCGGCATGGGGCCGGGACCGCGCGACGGCATCATGACCGGGCTGACCCGGCTCGGCCTGTCGGTACGGCTCGCCCGCTTCCTCATCGAGATCACCGCCCTGGGCGCGGGCTGGCTGCTCGGCGGCACGGCCGGCCTCGGCACCCTCGTGTTCGCGCTGGCCATCGGCCCGCTCACGCAGCTGTTCACCCGCTGGTTCCCGCTCTCGCCGACGCGGGACCACCCGCGCGGCGAGTAGCGTCGTAGCATGCGCCTCGAGGATTACGCCCTGATCGGAGACATGCAGTCGGCCGCGCTCGTGGGCAGGGACGGCTCCATCGACTGGCTGTGCCTGCCCAGGTTCGACTCCCCCGCGTGCTTCGCGTCCCTGCTCGGCAACGAGCGCAACGGGCACTGGTGGCTCGGCCCCACCGGCCGCAAGCACGCCGACCGGCGACGCTACCGCCCGGACACGCTCATCCTGGAGAGCGAGTGGGACACCCCCACGGGCACCGTACGGATCATCGACTTCATGCCGCCCCGTGACCGCAACCCCGACGTGGTGCGCATCGTCGAGGGCGTCAGCGGCACCGTGGAGATCTCCACCGTGCTGCGGGTGCGCTTCGACTACGGCCGGATCGTGCCGTGGGTGCGCCGCACGAACGGGCACCTCCAGGCGATCGGCGGGCCCGACTCGGTGTGGCTGCACGCGCCGGTGCCGCTGAAGGGCGGCGACTACGCGCACCGGGCCACGTTCACCGTCAAGGAGGGCGAGCGGCTGCCGTTCGTGTTCACCTGGCACCCCTCGCACGAGGAGATGCCGCCCGCGATCGACTGCGAGGAGCAGCTCGCCGAGACCGAGGCGTACTGGCGGGACTGGATGACGCGGTGCAGCTACCGCGGCCCCTACCGGGAGGCGGTCAACCGCTCGCTCATCACGCTGAAGGCGCTCACGTACGCGCCGACCGGCGGCATCGTCGCGGCCCCCACCACCTCGCTGCCCGAGGACCTCGGCGGCGTGCGCAACTGGGACTACCGCTTCTGCTGGCTGCGCGACGCCACGCTGACCCTCGACGCGCTCATCTCCAACGGCTACCTGGAGGAGGCGGCCGACTGGCGGTCCTGGCTGCTGCGGGCCATCGCCGGCCGGCCCCAGGACCTGCAGATCATGTACGGCGTCGCCGGCGAGCGCCGCCTGCCCGAGCTGCGCCTCGACTGGCTCGACGGCTACGAGGACTCCCGCCCGGTCAGGATCGGCAACGAGGCGGTCCGCCAGCTCCAGCTCGACGTGTACGGCGAGGTGATGAACTGCCTGTTCGTCTCGCGCACCCGCGGCCTGCCCCCCGACGACCGGGCCTGGACGATCCAGCGCCAGCTCCTCGGCTACGTGGAGGAGCACTGGGACGAGCCCGACGAGGGCCTGTGGGAGGTGCGCGGGCCGCGCCGGCACTTCGTCCACTCCAAGGTGATGTGCTGGGCGGCGCTCGACCGGGCCGTCAAGTACGTCGAGCGCTTCGGCCGCACCGGCCCCGTCGAGAAGTGGCGCACCCTGCGGGACGTCATCCACAAGGAGATCTGCGAGAAGGGCTACGACTGCGCGCGCAACACCTTCACCCAGTCGTACGGGTCGTCCGAGCTGGACGCGGCGCTGCTGATGATCCCCATGGTGGGCTTCCTGCCCGCCGACGACCCCCGCGTGGTGGGCACGGTCGCCGCCATCGAGAAGGAGCTCATGTCGGACGGCTTCGTCCTGCGCTACCCGATCGCCGAGGACAACGACGTGGACGGCCTGCCCGGCGGCGAGGGCGCCTTCCTCGCGTGCAGCTTCTGGCTGGTCGAGGTGATGGCGATGCAGGGGCGCAAGGAGGAGGCGACGGAGCTGTTCGAGCGGCTGCTGAAGCTGCGCAACGACGTCGGGCTGCTGGCCGAGGAGTACGACCCCCGCTACGGGCGGCTGGTCGGCAACTTCCCGCAGGCGTTCAGCCACGTGCCGCTGGTGCACGCCGCCCGCGCCCTGTCCTCTCTGGACGGCCCGGCGGGGGTCACGACAGGCTGAGCCGCGCTACTTCGGGCCGGTGAGGCGGCGCTCGCCCTCGGTCGTGAGGACGAAGACCTGCCAGTTGTAGTAGGCGTAGTAGGCGCGCGGGTCGCGCTTCATCTGGCGGGCGTGCAGGAGAATGGCGTTCACGTACGCCCGGGACGGGTTGTAGGCGTGCAGGGCCCGCCGGTAGTCGCGGGGCGCGCCGCTGGCACGGAGGTAGTTGGCCGCGCCCATGATCGCGTCGCCGGGGTCCTGGACGTCGCCGCCCATCCCGTACGCCCGCCAGGTCGCCGGCATGAACTGCATCGGGCCCTGCGCGCCCGCATGGCTGTCGGAGCGGACCCGGCCGAACTTCGTCTCGGCGAGCATCACCGCGGCCAGCACCTCCCACTCCACCCCGAAGCGGCGCTCGCCGCGCTTGAAGTGGGCGAGCAGCTCGGCGGCCGGGCGGGCCGGCTGGACCTTGAACACCGCGGCCGGCTTGATGGGGCGGGCCAGGGCGAGCAGCTCGCGGATGGCGCCGACGTTGTCCCTGGCCTGCGCCGCCAGGGCCGCGGGGAGGCGGGCGAAGGCGCGGTCGGCGAGGGAGCGGTGGCGGGCGGCGTGGCGGTAGAGGCGCTGGTGGTAGAGGGCCAGCAGCTCGACGTCACGCGGCGGGGCGCCCTTGGCGGGCTTCCAGCGGTCGATGGCGGCGTTCAGCGCGGCCGTCGTCTCGCTCAGGGCGGTGGCCAGCTTGGCGGGGGTGGCGGGAAGCGGCTCGCCGGGGGCGGGGAGCGCGCGGGCGGCTCCTGCGCCCTCCGTCGGCCGCGTCTCGGCCGGCCCGCCCGACGGCTCCCCGGACCTCGTCCCGGCCGTCGTTCCGTCCGGGCGGGCGGCCGGCGATTCCGCCGGGCCGGCCGATGAGGACGTGCCGGCCGGATCGGCCGGCGAGGTCGCGCCGCAGCCGCTGAGCCCGGTGACGAGAGCCGTCGCGGCCACCAGCGCGAGGCGGACCGGGCGGCGGCCACGGGCGGGGCCGGCACCCCTGTCGGCGTGCGGGGCGCTGTTCGGGGGTCGGAGGTCCTTCATGGTGGGCCAACCTACCCGGATCATGCCCCGGCAGCGGCGTGCCGGGGCCTCAGTCGGAGGAGGTGGTGGTGGAGCGCCACCGGACCGACGTGGCGGGCTCGCCCGTCAGGTGCTCGTAGGTGCCGCTGACGTCCAGCAGCCGATTCAGCGCGGGCGGCCGGTCGTCGAGGTGCAGCCGCGCCCCGGCCGCCGCCGCCCGCCGGTGGACGGTCAGCAGGGCCGACAGGCCGCTGGAGTCGCAGATGCGCAGCTCGCCGCAGTCGAGGTGCACGTCGGTGAGGCTCCCGCCGTCCAGCGCGGCGACGACGGTGGTCAGCAGCTCCTCGGCGGTGGTGTAGTCGAGGTCGCCGCCGACCGCGACGCGCAGCGCCCCCGGGCGGGGCGTGTCCAGGACGAGGGTCAGCGGGAGGGGTGCGAAGGCGGTCATGCGAGCTTTCCGGGGTGTTCGGGGGACGGGGACGCGGCGCGGACGGCGTCCCGTCCGAACGCGATCACGGCCACGGCCCGGGGGAAGTCCTCCAGCCGCCCGCCGAGCAGGTCGAGCGCGGGTAGCAGCGTACCGGCCGGGACGCCGCGCGCGACCAGCACCCCCGCCGTCCAGCCGAGGAAACGGCCGAACAGCTCGGGGTCGTCCACGTAGAGCGCGGCGGCCAGGAAGTCGACGATGTGCGCGATGTCCTCGGCGGTGTGCCGGCGCTGCTGCGGCGTGTACGCCGCCATCGCGGGGACGCGCTCCTCAAGGCCGCTCATGACGTCCCTGACCAGCCGCCGGGCCGACCGGCTGACCATGGTGTACTCCTGGTCGTCCAGGTGCGGCAGGTCGTCCACGGCCTGGCGGGGCGCGGGCGGGCGGGGCAGCGGGCCCGACGCCAGGCGGTCGGCGGCGGCCCCGCCGTCCGGGGCCCAGGCGTCGGCGCCGAGCAGGCGGGCGTAGCGGCCGTCCGGCCCGAAGGCCGCGCCGCCGGCCATCACGGGGGTGCCGGTCGCCTGGCAGGCGGTGATGGCCGCGTGCGCGGCGGGCAGCCGGACGGGGATGGAGCTGGACAGCGCGACCAGGTCGCAGGCCGTACGGTGCAGATGGGCGATGAGGTGCGGCGTCGGCACCTGGGCGCCGAGGTAGTCGACCCGCCAGCCGCGCAGCCGCAGCACCTCTGCCAGGATCCTGGCGGGCATGGCGTGCCACTCGCCGTCGATGCAGGCGACCGCGATCCGCCCGGCGGGCGGGCCGGAGGCGGCGGCGCGGGCCACGGGGTGGTGGGCGACGGCGGCCAGCACCCGCTCGTTGACGGCGGTCGCGGCGTGCTCCTGCGCCACGGTGAGCCGGTTGGCCTCCCATTCGCTGCCGACCCGGCCCTGTACGGGCGCGACGACCTCCAGCAGCAGGGTCTCCAGCGGGATGCCGGAGTCGAGCGCGGCGAGCGCGGCGTCGGCGGCGGCGTACTCGTCGCCCTCGACGGCGGCGTCCCAGAGTTTCTCCCGCCAGGCCGGCAGGCCGTAGGCGAGCTCGTCTGTGTGCGTCATGCGGTGAACCTTCCCCGGCCGTTGCCTCCCACCGCGCTGAGGTGCGCGCCGCGCGGCGCCGTGATGGCGATGACGGCCATGTCGTCGTGATCGCCACCTCTTACCCACTGGGAGGCCAGCATCTCCACCCGTTCGGCGATCGCCTCGGGCGGCATGCCGCCGCACTGCCGCAGCTCCTCCTTCAGCCGCTCGTCGCCGAACATCTCGTCGCCCAGCGGGCCGCCCATGGCCTCGCTGATGCCGTCGGTGTAGAACAGGCAGGTCTCGCCGGGTTCGAGCAGCACGGTGTCGGTGACGCTGGTGACGCGCTCCAGCATGCCGATGAGGGTGCCTCTGGTACGGGCCTCCTCGACGCGGCCGTCGGCGCGCACGATGAGCGGCGGCGCGTGCCCGGCGCTGGTGAGGCGCAGCCGTACGCGGTTGCCGACCCGCAGCAGCGAGGCCAGGACGAGCGTGACGAAGCGGGTGCGGTCGCCGCCGGTCAGCAGCACGCTGTTGAGCGATTCGAGCACCCGCTGGTGGTCGCCGGCCTGCGGCAGCAGCGCGTGCAGCGTGTGCCGGATCTTGCCGGTGAGCACGGCGGCCTCCAGGCCCTTGCCGGCCACGTCGCCGAGCACCACCAGCGACTCCCCGTCGGGCTCGGCGGGGGCGTGCAGGTCGTAGAAGTCGCCGCCGACGCGGGCGGCCTGCTCGGAGGGACGGTAGCGGGCGGCCACCTCGACGCCGTGCAGGCTGCGGACGCGGGGCGGCAGGAGCTCGCGCATGAGGGTCTCGGTGATGGCGGCCTGCTCGGCGTACAGCCGGGCGGCGGACATGGCGGCCCCCGCGCGGGCCGCGAACAGCCGGGCGAAGACCTCCTCGCCCTCCGAGAAGCCGGCCTGGCCGCCGCGGCGCAGCAGGACGAGCGCGCCCGCGGGGACGCCGTGCCCGGGGAGCGCGCTCACCACCATCGAGCCGACCTCGCCGATCCCGTCGCGGGCCAGCCAGCCGGGCGCGGCGGCGGGGTCGATCCAGCGGGAGGGCAGGGGTGGGTAGCCCTGCAGCGCCTCGGCGAGGCCCGGCACGGCCTCGGGGTCGACGGCCAGTTCCTCGCGGACGACGGTGCCGTCCGGGCCGCAGTAGGCGATCGGGTGCCGGCGACGGTACGGGGGCAGGATGACCATCGCGGCGTCGGCCAGGTGGCGGGCGGCCAGGCGGGCGGTCACCTCCATGCAGCGGTCGAGGTTGAGCGAGGACAGCAGCTCGCCGGAGGCGGTGTCGAGGAAGGCGGTCCGCTCGCGTTCGAGGCGCAGGGCACGGGTGGCGCGGTCGAGGTCGGTGACGTCGGCGAGCCACCAGGCGACGGCGTCGCCCTCGCGCACCGGTCGCGCCTCGAACGTGGCCGGCCCGATGGGGCCGCGTTCCCGCAGGTCGTCGAGGGGAGGGCCGGCGTGGGCACGGATGTGCACGTGGGCGTGGGACAGCCAGGCGGGCGCGGCGTCCGCCAGGAGCGCGCCGGGCACCGCCGCCGGCAGCAGCCGCAGGGCGGCGTCGTTGACCCGGGTGATCAGGCCCGCGGCGTCGGCCACCAGAACCGGGTGCGGGGAGCCACGCCACAGGGCGTCGGCTCCGTCCTGTCCAAGGCCGCTCATGAGACCTGTCACAACAACGAGCCCGCCGGGACGGGCTCTGCCTCCCTAGGTCGTAGACATTTGACCGATTTCATCCACTGTAGCCGAGCCTCGCCGTTGCGGCAGTCGCGCGCCGGGTGGCCAGGTCAGTACGGCAGGGACGGGCGCTCCACGACAGCGGCCAGGCGTTTGGCGAGTACGGCCAGGTCGGCGGCGGTGAAGCGGGCCAGGCGGCCGGTCAGCGCCAGCTCGTGCGTCCCGCCGCGCGGCGTCGCCGTGAGCGCGAGGTCGAAGCCGCCGTCGTCCACCTCGTGCTCCCACACGCGTACGTCGAGACCGGCCCAGCCGGCCGGCGGCGCGGGATCGCCCCGGTGCACGAAGGCCGCCTGGAAGGAGGGGTGCACGCCGGGCAGCCGATGCGCCCCGAGCCCGGCGACGAGCGCGTCGAACGGGATCTCGTTGGCGAGCGCCCCCGCCACGCTCTCGCGGACGCGGGCGAGCAGGGCGGGGAAGCCGGTCAGGCCGTCCAGCCCGACGCGCAGCGGCACCAGGTTGACGAACGAGCCGACGACCGGCTCCAGCTCGCGGCGGCCACGGCCGGAGGTGACGGCGCCTGTCACGAGGTCGTTCCGGCCGCTGATCTCGTGCAGCAGCACCAGGTACGCGGCCAGCAGCGCGGCGAAGGTCGTGACGGGCCCGCCCCCCGCCGGGCCGTCGCCCCCTCCGCCGCGCAGCCGCTCCACGACGGCCCGCCCGACCCGCACCCGCGCCGTGGCCGACATCGGGCCGGCGGTGGGCGGGAGCGCGGGCAGGCGCGGGAACAGGGGCTCGATGCCGGCCAGGCGTTCCCTCCAGTACGGCAGCCGCTTCGGCGCCCGCTCGGCCGCCCGGCGCACCGACCAGGCGGCGTAGTCGGCGTACTGGGGGGCGGGCGGCGGCGGCAGCTCCTCGCCCGCGTAGGCGGCGGCGAGGTCGGCCGCGACCAGCGCCACGCCGGCCCCGTCGCAGGCGATGTGCTGGCAGACCAGGAGGAGGCGGTGTTCGAGCGGCCCGACGCGGTACACGGTGAGCCGCAGCAGCGGCCCGCGCTCCAGGTCGAACCGCTCCCCCGCCGCCGCCAGGGCGAGGGCCAGCGCCTCGGGCTCGCGTTCGGGCTCCGGCAGGCAGGTGAGGTCCACGAGCTCCAGCGGCACCGGCTGGGCCGGGCGGATCACCTGGCGCGGGAGGCCGTCGGCGGCGACGTACCGGGTGCGGAGCGCCTCGTGCCTGGACACCAGCGCGGCGAGCGCGGCGGCGAGGCGCGGCAGGTCCAGCTCGCCGGTCAGGGCGAGGCCCAGGGTGACGTTCGGCGGCGCGGTCTCCGGGGCGGCGCGGGCGGCCAGCCAGCCGCGGCGCTGCTCGTGCGAGCACTCCATCGGCTCGCCGGTGCGCGGCAGGACGGGGACGGCCGCGGCGGCGGCCTTGCGGGCGAGCAGCCGGGCCATCAGCTCCCGCCGGTCGGCGGGCACCTGGCTCGGGCCCGTCACGTGGGGTCCGCGGCCAGGCCGGCCGGCGCTTCGAGCGCGGCGCGGAGCGCGTCGAGGAAGACGATCGCGTCGTGGCCGTTGACGTAGCGGTGGTCGTAGGCGAGACCGAGGTGCACGGTGTGCCGGACGGCGAACCCGGCCGGTCCCTCCGCGGGGACGAGCTCCTGCTGCGGGGCGGCGAGGGACAGGGCGCAGAGCTGGCCGGGGAAGACGATGGGGACGGCCAGCGTGACCGTGCTCTCGTTGTGCAGGGTGAGCGTGATGTTGCCGCCGGACAGGTCCTCCTCGCGCAGGCCGCCGCGCAGCGCCGCCATCCGGTACGCCATCAGCGTCTTCGAGATCTCGCGCAGCGTGCGGCCGGTGGCGTCGTGGACGACGGGCACGGACAGGCCCTTGCCGACGTCCATGGTCACGCCGACGTGCGCGGTGGCGGCGCGGCGTACCCGGCCGGGGCCGACCGGCGTGGCGAACAGCAGCTCGAACCGGCCCGCCAGTCCCGCCACGGCCTTGACCAGCAGCTCCGGCAGGCCGATCAGGGTGCGCAGGGCGGGGGTGAGCTCGCGGGCGAGCCGCAGGGCGTCCTCCACGTCGACCTTGACGACGGTGTAGGCGGCCGGGACCTCCCGGTGGGCGCGGGCCACCACGTCGGCGACCCGGCGCTGCGACACAGGCAAGATGATCTCCTCGGCATCGGGGTCGGAGGGGGCGGATTCGACGGCGGATTCGACGGGGGCGGGCTGGGTTCGGGCGGGCCGGGCGAGGGCGGTCACGTCGTCGCGGCGGATGATCTTCCTGCCGAGGGCGCGTACGGCGTCCTCGCCGATCCCGAGCTCGGCCATCAGCCGGCGGGCCGGCGCGGTGATCACCACCCCGTCCTCCGGCGGGTCCTCGCCCGCCGGCGCGCCCCCGGAAGCGGGCACGGCCGGGTCGGCGGGGTCCGCGAGGTCGGCGATGGTCTGGCCGGGCAGGCATTCGGCGCCCGCCGCCACCCGGTGCCGCAGCACGCCCCCACGCTCGGCGGCCAACTCCTCCACGGTCTTGGAGGTCTCGATGAGGGCCAGGACGTCGCCGGGCCGCACCGTGGCCCCGTCGCCGGCCACCCACTCCACCAGCAGGTAGCGAGCGTCATTGCTGTTGATCTTGGGGACGACGACCGCGTTCATGCCAGCGCCTCCAGGACGGCCAGGCGGATGGTGTCGGCGTGCACGAGCACCTCGTGCTCCAGGTGGGGCGCCGCGGGGATGACGCTGTCGGCCGCGCTGACGAGCGTGATCGGCCGCTCCAGCCGCTCCCAGAGGACGGGGTACAGCCGGGTCGCCACCTCCGCGCCCCACGTGGCCCCGGCCGCGCCGTCCTCGGCGACGCACACGTGCCGGCCACGCGGCAGCACGCCCCCGAGGTCGAACGGGTAGAGCCGGGCGGGCACCAGCAGCTCGCACAGCACGTCGTGCTCCAGCAGCAGCTCCCGCATCGCCTCCAGCGCCCGGTGCGCCATGCCGCCGGGGGCGATGATCGTGCAGTCGTGGCCGTCCACGCCCTCGACGGCCACGCGGGCGAGGCCGTCCACGAGCTCGTACCGGAACAGCTCGTCCACGACGCCGTCGCGGAACATGCGCCGCGTGTAGAGCACCTTGTCCTCGAACAGCAGGGCGGGCCGGCCGGCGGCGAAGGCGTCCTCCAGCAGGGCGCGGGCGTCGTGGAACGGGGTCAGCTCCAGCACCGAGAGCCCGGGGACGCCGAGGAAGTGCTTCTGCGGGCTCTGGCTGTGCGTCGGCCCGTAGCCGCGCCGGCCGCCCGACGGGCAGCGGACGACCAGCGGCATCGGGACCGGGCGGCCGTACATGGCGGTCGACTTGCTGGCGAAGTTCACGAGCTGGTCGAAGGCGAGCCCGGCGAAGTCGGCGAACATGATCTCGACGATGGCCTTGTCGCCGCCCAGCGCCAGCCCGGCGCCCGCGCCGACGATGGCGGCCTCGCTGATCGGGGTGGAGCGCACCCGCTCGCCGAACCGCGACGACAGCCCCTTCGTGATCTTGAACGCGCCCCCGTACGGGTCGGCGATGTCCTCGCCCAGCACGTGGACGGCGGGGTCGGCGGCCAGGACGTCGTGCAGCGCGCGGTTCAGGTGCTCCGACACCCGCTCCGCGCGGACGGGCTCCCTCATCGCACCGTCCACTGCGCCGGGGGCCGCGCCGAGACCTCGGCGACCAGGTCGTCCACGTGCCGCCGCCAGGTCGCGTCGGCCTCGGCGAAGCGGCGCGGGAAGGCGGCGGCGTAGCGTTCGTACCAGTCGCCGGCCCTGGCCCGCCGCAGCTCGTCGGCGGTGCGCGTGTCGTCGCCCTTGCTGTGCGGCCCGAGCCGCCGCGTCACGAACTCGACCACCAGCGGGAACGCGTCCTTCCTGACGGCGGCGACCGGCCCGGCCAGCGCGGCCCGCACGGCGGCCAGGTCGATCGAGTCGATCCGCAGGTACGGGATGCCGAACCCGGCCACCCGGCCCTCGATCGTGCCGGCCATGCCGCGCTCGGTGGGCGTGGACTGGGCGATGCCGTTGTTCTCCACGACGACCAGCAGCGGCGCGCCCCACAGCGCGGCCAGGTTGAGCGCCTCGTAGACCGAGCCCTCGCCCCACGTGCCGTCGCCGAGGTAGGCGCAGGCCAGCGCGCCGTGCCCGGCCCTGCGCAGCCGCAGCGCCATGCCGACCGCGACCGGCAGGCTCTCGCCCTGCACCCCGGTGGACATGAACGTGCGGTGGTAGATGTGCTGGCTGCCGCCCACCCCGTCGCAGAGCGCGCCCCTGCGGCCCATGATCTCGGCGAGCAGCGCGCCGGCCTCCTCGCCGTAGCGGGCCAGGAAGTGGCCGTGGCCGCGGTGGTGGCTGAAGGTGAAGTCGTCCTCGCGCAGGAGGGGGTTGAGCGCGACCGGGACGTGCTCCTGGCCGAGACAGGTGTGCGTGGTGCCGCTGAGCAGGCCCTCGCCGAACAGCCGGAGCAGGGCGTTCTCGAAGTGCCTGATGAGCAGCAGGCGGTCGAGGTCGCCGGGGGCGGGCGGGCTCGGGCGGCCGTGCTCGACGCCTTCGACGATCGTGCCGGTCATCGGGCTGCTCCCTTCGCGGCGGCGCGGGCGGCGGCGAGCCTCGCCAGCGCGGCCCGCCGGTGCGGGTCCTGCCGCTCTTTCCCGGCCGCCGGGCTCAGCGCGGTCAGGTACGTCTCCAGCGCGTCCGGGTCCAGGCCGCGGACGAACGCGCGGGCGGCGTCCGCGGAGCGTTCGGCCAGCGTGGCGTGGTGGGCGGGGTCGTCCATGAGCCGGCGCAGGGCGGCCAGCCACGGGGTCAGGTCCTGGGCGGGCACGACCGGGACGGGGCGGGCGTGGCCGGGGGCGGCCTCGTACCGCTCGATGGGGGCGACCGGCAGCAGGTACGGCACGCCGCGCTTGGCCTCCGCCAGGCCGCCCACGTCGGCGGCGAGGACGGGGACGCCGCGCAGCATTGCCTCGACGCAGGTGTAGCCGAAGGTCTCGTCCCAGAGGGAGGGCATGAGCAGGACGCGGGCGCCGGCCAGGATCGGGCCGAGGTCGTCGGCGGGCGGGGTGAGGCGGATGTTGGGGCGGCTGGCCAGGGCCGCGCGCTCGTCGGCGGTGGCGCCCCAGGTAGGGACGGCCTGGAAGGTGACGGCGGGGCAGGCGTCGGCGAGGCCGAGGAGGATCGGCAGGCCCTTGTAGGCGCAGGGGTTGATCATGGTGACGTACGGGGCGGTGGGGGCCGCCGCTGGCGGGGCGGCGTCACCGTATATATGCGGATAAATCACGGTGGAGTGCAGGCCGGCGTGCCGCAGGCAGTAGTCCCGCGCCGCGCGGCTGACCGAAACGACCCCGGCGGCGCGGCGGACCATCCGGGTGCCGGCCGCGCTCGGGTAGAACGCGCCGGGGCCGAAAGGGAGCTGCTGAAGGGTGTGGACCAGGTAGACGACCCGGCCGGGGGTGGCCCGCAGCGCCGCGCCCAGGACCACCAGGCCGGGGTCGTCGGACGGGACCAGCGTCCAGTCGGGCACGAGCCGCGCCGCCACCTCCGCGATCCGCCGGGGCAGCGCGGCCGGATCGGTCACGGCATGGACGACGACCCCGCGGTGCAGGTAGGTGACCTCGTCAGGGTCGTCGGACGTGACCAGCGTGGCACCCCGGCGGGTCAGCTCGTCGAGGGCGAGTGAAGCACCGGCACCGGACGACGCGTCGATGCCGGAGGACGCGCCGATGCCGGACGACGCGCCGGTGCCGGACGACGGGCCAGTGCCGGACGACGCGCCGGCCCCGGAGACCGGCGACGGGCCGCTGGCGGGAACCGGCGACGGGCCGGTGCCGGGAACCGGCGACGGGCCGGTGCCGGTAACCGGCGATGGGCCGGTGCCGGGAACCGGCGACGGGCCGGTGCCGGGAACCGGCGATGGGGCGGTGGCGAGGGCGCCGGAGAGGGGGGACACCACGTGCACCTCGTGGCCGCGGGCGGCGAGGCGCTCCATGAGGAGGCGGTTCGACTTGTTGGCCCCACCGTGGGACGGCAGGTGGATCAGGTTCTGCGCCAGCAGGATCCTCACGACGCCTCCTGCTCGGCCGCCCGCCGCCGCAGGCGCGCGGCCACCAGCCTGCGCCGCTCGGCGGGCAGCGCGGCCAGCCGTCTCGCCGTGTCCCCGCGCCCGGCCTCACCCCGCGGCTCCTGATCGGGAAGGGGGTCGCCGAGACGGGCCGGGGCGTGGAGGAGGCGTTCGAGGTGGGCGGCGGCCAGGGCGAGGCCGTCGGCGGCGTCGCGGGGTCCCGTTCTGGGCGGGTGGCGGCCGTCGCGGAGGGCCGCGTTCAGCGCCCCGGCCACCTCGCCGGCGTCCCAGCGTTCCTCGGGCAGCCACCGGGCGAGTCCCTGCTGCTCCAGCCGGGCCGCGTTGTCGGGCCGGTCGGCCCCGTGGGCGAGGATCACCTGCGGGGTTCCGGCCGCGAGCGCTCGGGTCAGCGTGCCGATCCCGCCGTGGTGGAGCACCGCCGCGACCTGGGGGACGACCTCGCGGAACGGCAGCCGCGCGAAGCGCCGCGCGTGGGGCGGCAGCGGCCGGGGGACCGTCTCGTCGTGCGGGGCGACGAGCAGCGCGGGCAGCCCGGCCCGCCGGCAGCCGGCCAGCGCGGCGTCGTGGAACCCGGGCCGCAGCATGCGCCCGGTACCCCCGGTGATCAGCACGGGCCGTACCGTCCCGCTCAGCAGCGCGGCCGCCTCGGCGGGCACGGGGTCCGCCGCGCCGTCGTCGGGCAGCGGGAAGCCGGTCAGCCGGGTCGCGGGACCGGTGGCCGGGCCGGCCTCGTCGAACCAGCGCGGCCAGAGCCCGAGCCGCAGGTCGGCGGAGGAGAACCAGGCCCGCCAGTCGCGTACGCGGGGCAGCCCGAGGTCGCCGCGCACCGCGTCGATGCCGGGCGCGAGTACGTGCTGGTGCAGGTGGCGGGCGACCTCGGCGGCCAGGGGCTGGATCGGCGCGACGGCGATCCACGCCGCCGGCGCGCCGGTCAGCTCGCGTACGGCGAGGACCGACAGCGCTGAGGTGTGCCGCCCGGCGAGGACGGTCCGCCCCGGGATCACCCGGGCCGCGAGCGCCCGGCATTCGGCCGCGAACTGCTCGAACAGCCGGTTGCGCCGGTAGAACGACAGCCAGTCGAGGGTGCCGAGGCCGTCGGGGAGGAGGGCGGTGTCGGCGGCGTAGCGGGCGTAGGCGTCGTGGGTGTCGATGGGGACGAAGTCGAGGCCCGCCGCCTCCACCCGGCTCCGGTAGGGGGCGTGGGTCAGCAGGGTCACGTCGTGCCCGCGCTCGCGCAGCACGCCGCCCAGCCGGACGAACGGCAGCACGTCGCCGTCGCTGCCGTGCGCCACCAGCAGGACGCGGGTGAGCGAGCCGCCGGGCGTCACGGCGAGGACTCGCCGAGCGGGGTGCCCTCGTCGAGCAGGGCCCGCACCTCGTCCTCGGACATGCCTTCCAGCTCGTCGAGCAGTTCGGCGAGCTGGTCCTCGGAGATCTCGCCGAGCAGCGTCTCGTCGATGAGCCGGGCGGCCGCCGCGACGGTGAAGTCACCGGCGAACAGCTCGTCCACGGGCAGTTCCACGCCGTACCTGTCCTGCACTTCCGCGAGGAAGCGCACGACCGTGAGCGACTGCGCGCCGAGCGCGAAGAAGTCGTCGGCGAGGGAGCGCGGAGGAGTGCTCAGGAGACCGGTCCAGATCCCCATGACGGCTTCCTCGGTCGGTGTCATTGCCGTACTCCGGAGGTTCAGAGGGCAGGGCTGTCCTGTTGGGAGCGCTCCCAATTCAGACCCCGGGAACGCCCCCACGACGAGCCTGGAATCACGACACATCATTGTCAAGGGAACAGTCTCTGTAATGTTTCCGAAACTGGCTTGTAAGGAACCGCAGCTAGAAGGGTTATCGTCCGGTTTCGTGAGTTATTTCCATCAAATTTTCAACTGTCGTTGACCACAACCGGAAAGCCTCCTTACGCTGACGAGGCCGTGGGAGCGTTCCCATGAATTCCGCCTGTCCCCCGCCTGTCCGACGAAGGATGGCGCATGCGCGAACTCCGCGAACCGAACGACACCATGACGGCGCTGATCGAGGCGCAGGACCCGGGCCGGCCGGCCGTGGTGGACGGCGCGGCCCGCTGGACCTACGGCGAGCTGGACGCCGCCGCCAACCGCCTGGCCCGCCGCCTGGCCGAGGCCGGCGTCGGGCGCGGGGACGTGGTCGCCCTGTACGCCGGCCGCTCGGCCCGCACCCTGGCCGCCATGCTCGCCGTGCTCAAGGCCGGAGCCGCCTACCTGCCTCTCGACCCGGACTATCCCGACGCGCGGGTGCGGTTCGTGCTGGAGGACTCCGGAGCGCGGACCGTCCTGGTGCCGGACGAACTGCGGGAACGCCTGCCCACGGGCAGCACGGCGTCCGCTTTATCCCTTGACGACGATTTATCCGCATATAGCGCGGTAAATGTAAAGGTGGCGGTTGATCCGATGGATCCTGCCTACCTGCTCTACACCTCCGGATCCACCGGCCGCCCCAAAGGCGTCGCCATTCCGCATCGCGCGCTGCTGAACTTCCTCGTCGCCATGCGCGATCTGCTCCGTTCCGGCGAGGACGACACCTGGCTGGCGCTCACGTCGCTGTCGTTCGACATCTCGGGGCTGGAGCTGTACCTGCCGCTCGTCACGGGCGGCCGGACCGTGATCGCCGAGCCCGCCGCCGCCCGCGACGGACACCGGCTGGCCGGGCTGATCCGCGCCGAGGGCGTCACGCACGTGCAGGCCACCCCCTCGGGCTGGCGGGTGCTGCTGGCCGCCGGGTACGCCGACCCGCACGTCACGGCCCTGGTCGGCGGCGAGGCGCTGACCGTGCCGCTGGCCCGCGAGCTGCGGGCGCGTACGGGACGGCTGTTCAACGTGTACGGCCCCACCGAGACGACGATCTGGTCCACCGCGTGGGAGGTCCCCGAGGAGCCCACGGACGTCTCCATCGGCGGCCCGATCGCGAACACCCAGGTCCACGTCCTGGACGAGCACGGCGACCCGGCGGAGACCGGCGAGCTGTACCTCGGCGGCCACGGCCTGGCACTCGGCTACCACCGCCGCCCGGCCCTGACCGCCGAGCGGTTCGTCCCCGACCCGTTCGGGCCTCCGGGGAGCCGGCTCTACCGGACCGGCGACCTCGTGCGCGTGGAGCCCGGCGGGCTGCGTTACCTTGGGCGTACCGACACCCAGGTCAAGCTGCGCGGGCACCGCATCGAGCTGGGCGAGGTGGAGTCGGCGCTGGAGGACCTGCCCGGCGTCAAGCAGGCCGTCGCCGCCGTCCACCGGGACGCCCTCGTCGCCTACCTCGTCGGCGACGCCCCCGCCGACGTACGGGAACGCCTCGCCGGACGGCTCCCCGCCGCCATGATCCCGTCGCTCGTCGTACCGATGGAGGCGCTGCCCCTCACCCCCAACGGGAAGGTGGACCGCAAGGCCCTGCCGGAGCCCGCCGCGCCGGAGGCGGGCGCGGGGGCCGCGCCGGGGACAGCGGCCGAGCGGGCGGTGGCGGAGGTCTTCGCCGAGGTCCTCGGCCTGCCCCCGGAGCTGGGGGTGGAGGACGACTTCTTCCTGCTGGGCGGGCACTCGTTGCTGGCGGCCAGGGCGGCGGCGCGGATCACCCGGCGGCTCGGCGTCGAGGCGCCGGTGGCGGCGCTGTTCGAGCATCCGACGGTGGCGGGGTTCGCGCGGGCGCTGGAGGAGCGGGCGGCCCCGTCGGTGCCGCTCCGGCCGCGCCCCGAGGGCACCGCGCCGCCGCTGTCGCCGAACCAGGAGCGGCAGTGGTTCATGTACCGGCTCGACCCCGACGACGCCTCCTACAACATCTATCTGGCGCGGCGGCTGCGCGGCCCCCTCGACGCCGGCCGCCTGACGGACGCGCTGACCTTCGTCGCGGCCAGGCACGAGCCGCTGCGCACCCGCTTCCCCGAGGTGGACGGCATGCCGGTCGCGGTGGTCGAGCCGCCGGGGCCGGTGCCGGTCGAGCGGCTGGACCTGTCGGCGCTGCCGGAGGACGAGCGGGAGGCCGAGGCCCTGCGGCTGGTGACCGAACGGGTGAACGCGCCCCTGGACCTGGCCGCCGCGCCGCCGATGCGGGCCACGCTGATCCGGCTCTCGGCGGCGGAGCACGTGCTGTGCGTGGTGATCAGCCACATGATCGGCGACGGCTGGTCGCAGAACGTGCTGCTGTCCGACCTGGCCGCCTGCTACGCCGGCCGCGAGCTGCCCGCCCTGGCGGTCGGCTACGGGGACGTCGTGCACTGGCGGCGCGAGCGGGAGGCGGCGGGCGCGGGCGAGGCCGCGCTGGCGTACTGGCGGGAGCGGCTGGCGGGCGCGCCGCCGCTGGAGCTGCCCGCCGACCGGCCCCGCTCCCCCGGCCTGGTCCGGCGGGGCGCCTTCCACCGGGCGCGGCTGCCGCGCGAGACGGTCGCGGCGCTGGAGGAGCTCGGCCGGCGTACGGGGACGACGCTGTTCATGGTGCTGCTCGCGGCGTACCAGGCGCTGCTGGGCCGGCACGCCGGGCAGGACGACCTGACGGTCGGCACGGCGGTCGCCGGGCGGGACCGGGTGGAGCTGGAGCCGCTGGTCGGCTTCCTGGCCGACACGCTGGCGCTGCGCGCCGACCTGTCGGGCGACCCGGCCTTCACCGAGTTGCTGGCGCGGACCAGGGAGTCGGTGCTCGGCGCGCTCACGCACAGGGACGTGCCGATGGAGCGGCTGGGGGTGGGCGACGGCCGGAAGCTGTTCGGGACCTTGATGATCCTGCACACGCAGGACGACGGCGCGCCGGTGCGGCTGGGCGAGGCCACGGCCGAGGTGTTCCACGCCGCGTACGCGCCGGCGCGCTTCGACCTGACGCTCGACGCCTGGCCCGCCGGGGGCGCGCTGGACCTGGTCTTCGGGTACGAGGCCGCGCTGTTCGACGCGGCGACCGTCGAGGGCCTGGCCCGCCGCTTCGCCGCGTTGCTGACCGCCGCCGTGGCCGACCCTGAGGCGCGCCTGTCGCGGCTGACCAGGGTGACGGGCGAGGAGCGGGAGCGGCTGGTACGCGGCCCGAACGACACCGCCATGCCGCTGCCCGCCGTGCCCGGCCTCCTGCCGCTGATCGAAGCGCAGGATTCGGGCCGGGTGGCCGTGGTGGACGGCGCGGCCCGCTGGACCTACGGCGAGCTGGACGCCGCCGCCAACCGCCTGGCCCGCCGCCTGGCCGAGGCCGGCGTCGGACGCGGGGACGTGGTCGCCCTGTACGCCGGCCGCTCGGCCCGCACCCTGGCCGCCATGCTCGCGGTGCTCAAGGCCGGAGCCGCCTATCTCCCTCTCGACCCGGACTATCCGGACGCGCGGGTGCGGTTCGTGCTGGAGGACTCCGGCGCGCGGGCGGTGCTCGTCCCTGACGAGCTGCGGGAACGCCTGCCCGCCGTCGACGCCGCCGTCGCACTGTCCCTCGATGCTGATTTATCCGCATACAGTGCGGCAAAGCCGGATGTGACCATCAAGCCGGACGATCCCGCCTACCTGCTCTACACCTCCGGATCCACCGGCCGCCCGAAGGGCGTCGTGGTGCCGCACCGGGCGCTGCTGAACCTCCTCGTCGCCATGCGCGACCTCCTGGGCTCCGGCGAGGACGACGCCTGGCTGGCGCTCACGTCGCTGTCGTTCGACATCTCGGGGCTGGAGCTGTACCTGCCGCTGGTCACCGGCGGCCGTACGGTGATCGCCGGACCGGAGGCGGCCCTGGACGGGGCGCTGCTGGCCGGGCTGGTCCGCGCCGAGGGCGTCACGCACGTGCAGGCCACGCCCTCCGGATGGCGGGTGCTGCTCGCCGGGGGCTTCACCGCCCCCGAGGTCACCGCGCTGGCGGGCGGGGAGGCGCTCAGCGAGCCCCTGGCCCGCGAGCTGCGGGCGCGTACGGGACGGCTGTTCAACGTGTACGGCCCCACCGAGACGACGATCTGGTCCACCGCGTGGGAGGTGCCGCCGGACGCCGGGCACGTCCTCATCGGCCGCCCGATCGGCAACACCCAGGTCTACGTGCTGGACGAGCACGGCGAGCCGGCGCACACCGGCGAGCTGCACCTCGGCGGGCACGGCCTGGCGCTCGGCTACCACCGCCGGCCCGGCCTCACCGCCGAACGGTTCGTCCCCGACCCGTTCGGTGCGGCGGGCGGGCGGCTCTACCGGACCGGCGACGTCGTACGGCTGCGCACCGACGGCGCCCTCCAGTACGTGGGCCGCACCGACAATCAGGTCAAGCTCCGCGGGCACCGCATCGAGCTGGGCGAGATCGAGTCGGCGCTGGAGGACCTGCCCGGCGTCCGGCAGGCCGTCGCCGCCGTCCACCAGGACACCCTCATCGCCTACGTCGCCGGCGACGCCCCCGCCGACGTGCGGGAACGCCTCGCCGAACGGCTCCCCGCCGCCATGATCCCCTCGCTCGTCGTCCCCATGGAGGCGCTGCCCCTCACCCCCAACGGCAAGATCGACCGCGCGGCGCTGCCCGTGCCGGGGACGCGGGCGGGCGAGGACGTCCCGCCGCGGCCCCGCGAGGCCGGGACGGCGCCGCCGCTGTCGCCCGCGCAGGAACGGCTCTGGTTCCTGCACTCGTATTTCGAGGGGGACACCTCCGGCCACCTGAGCCAGGCGCGCCGGCTGCGCGGCCCTCTGGACGAGGACGCGCTGGCCGCCGCCGTCGCGGCGCTGCCCGCCCGGCACGAGGCGCTGCGCACCCGCTACGAGTCCGACGCCGAGGGGCGACCGCGCGCCGTCGTCCTGGACGGGCACATCCTGCCGCTCACCCGCCACGACCTGACCGCGCGGCCGGGAACCGCCGAGGAGTTGGTGGCGGGGATCGCCGATGAGCCGTTCGACCTGGGGGCGGCGCCGCCGGTGCGGGCGGCGCTGATCCGGCTGGCCGCCGACGACCACGTGCTGTGCCTGGCCGCGCACCCTATCGCGGCCGACGAATGGACACTGCCGATGCTGCTGGCCGACCTGGCCGCGCTGTACGAGGGCCGGGAGCTCCCCCCGCCGCCCGTGCAGGCGGGCGACGTCACGCTGTGGCGGGCGCGCCGCGAGCGGCTGGCCGAGCCGGCGCTGGAGCAGTGGTGCGCCCGGCTGGCCGGGGCCCCGGTCCTCGACCTGCCACTGGACCGGCCCCGGCCCGCCGTCACCTCCCGGACCGCCGCGTGCCACGAGGTGCGGCTGAGCGGCGACCTGACCGGGGAGCTGCGCCGGCTCGGCGCGGACGCCGGGGGCGGGCTCTCCACGGTGCTGCTGGCCGCGTACCAGGTGCTGCTGGCCCGGCAGGCCGGGCAGACCGGGTTCATGATCGGCCGTCCGGTGCCAGGACGGGAGCGGCCCGAGCTCTCCCGGGTCGCCGGGCACCTCACCCGGCACCTGGTGCTGCGCGGCGACCTGTCCGGCGACCCCGGCTTCGCCGAGCTGCTGCGGCGTACGCGGGAGGCCGAGCGGGAGGCGGACGAGCACGCCGACCTCTCCCCCGAACGGCTCGTCACCGCGCTCGGCGTGGAGCGGGACCCCGGCCGCGAGCCGCTGTTCCAGACCACGCTCACGGTGCGCGAGCAGGCCCCGCCGGAGGCCGCCTTCGGCGAACCGTTCGCCCCGAGCCCCGCCGACCTCGCCTACGACCTGGCGCTGGAGGCCCGGCCGGACGGCGACGGCCTGGTCCTGGCCTTCCACCACGACGCGGCGGTGCTGACGGCGGCCACCGCGGCCCGGCTGGCCGCCCGGTTCCTGGCGCTGCTCGAAGCCGTGGCGAAGGACCCCTCCCTGCGCCTGTCCGAACTGCCCGCCCCGGACGGACCGCGCGGGCCGGCGGAAGCGGGCGAGCGGGTGCTGGATCCGTGGGGTCGTCCCGTGCCGGCGGACGCGGTCGGGGAGCTGTGGCGGGGCGGAATCCGTACCGGTGAGCGGGTCAGGCGGCACCCGGACGGGCGGCTGGAGCGCCTGCCCGCCGCGCCGACCGTCGGCACCGCCGGGGCCGGCGCCCGACCCGCCTACGTCGCCCCACGCACCGACGCCGAGGCGCTGGTCGCCGAGGTCTGGGGCGAGCTGCTCGGCGTCGCCAGGGTCGGCGTGGACGACGACTTCTTCCGGCTCGGCGGCCACTCCCTGCTGGCCGTACGGGCCGCCGCCCGGCTGCGTGCCACCGTCGACGTGGACGTGCCGATCAGGACGTTCTTCACGCATCGCACGCTGGCCGGGTTCGCGGCGGCGACGGAGGAGATCCTGCTGGCCGAGCTGGAGGGCCTGTCCGAGGAGGAGGCGCTGCGCCTGCTCGACCCCACGGAGGCACTGTGACCACGCTCTCCCCCGGCGGCCTGTCGCCCGCCAAGCAGGCGCTGCTGGCCCAGCGGCTGCGGCGGCGGGCCGCCGCGACCACAGTGCCGCCGCGCCCGCCCGGCACGCCGCCGCCGCTGTCGCACGCGCAGGAGCGGCTGTGGTTCCTGGAGCAGTACGCGCCCGGCACCGCCGCCTACACCGTCTCCTGCACCGCGCGGGTGACCGGCGAGCTGGACGAAGGGGCGCTGCGCCGCGCGGTGCGCGAGGTGGCGGCCCGGCACGAGAGCCTGCGCAGCCGGTTCACGACCGCCGAGGACGGCACGCCGCAGTTGGTGATCGACCCCGAGCCCGCGCCCGAGTTCCTGGTCGCGGCGGCCGGGACGCCGGAGGAGGCGCGGACGCTGGTGTCGGCGGAGCTGGCCCGGCCGTTCGACCTGGCGACGGGCCCGCTGCTGCGGGTCCTGCTGATCCGGCTCCCTTCGGACGCCGGTGACGACCACGTGCTCATGCTGGCGGCCCATCACGCGGTGGCCGACGGGTGGAGCTGGGACGTGGTGCTCGGCGAGCTGTTCACGCTGCTGGCCGGCCGCGAGCCGGAGCCGCTGCCCGTCCAGTACGGCGACTACGCGCTCTGGCAGCGCGAGCGCACCGGCTCGGCCGCGTACCGGGCGGACGTGGACTACTGGCGGGCGCAGCTCGCCGGGGTGCCGGCGCTGGAGCTGCCGACGGACCTGCCGCGCCCGGCGGAGCAGACGTTCGCGGGGGCGGCCCACGGGTTCCGGCTGGACGCGGAGCTCGCCGGGGCGGTGCGGGCGCTGGCCGAGTCGCTCGGGGCGACCCCGTACATGGTGCTGCTCGCCGCGTTCCAGGCGCTGCTCGGCCGGTGGTCGGGGCAGAGCTCGTTCGCGGTGGGCAGCCCGGTGAGCGGGCGCGGGCTGCCGGAGCTGGACGGCCTGGTCGGCATGTTCGTCAACACCCTCGCGCTGCGGGCCGACCTGTCGGGCGACCCGGCGTTCGACGGGCTGGTGTCGCGGGTGCGGGAGACGGCGCTGGACGCGTTCGCCCACCAGGAGCTGCCGTTCGACCAGCTCGTGGGCGAGCTGAACGTGACGCGGGACGTCAGCCGGCCGGCGGTGTTCCAGGTGATGTTCGCGCTGCAGAACTACACCGCCCGGCCGGTGGACGCGGGGCCGCTGGAGCTGGAGTGGTTCCACGCCGACACCGTGGCCAGCCGGTTCGACCTGAGCCTGTACCTGCACCAGGCGGCCGGGGGCGGGCTGGACGGGACGTTCGTCTACAACACGGCGCTGTTCGAGGCCGGGACGGCCGAGCGGATGGCGGAGTCGCTGGAGGCGCTGCTGCGCTCGGCCGTGGCCGCGCCGGGCACGCCGGTGTCCGGCCTGGAGATCCTGCCGGAGGCCGCGCGGGCCCGGCTGGCCGCGCTGGAGACCGCCGCGCCGCCCGCGCCTCCGGAGGCGGAGCTGCTGCACGAGCTGGTGTTCGCGCAGGCCGGGCGGACCCCGGACGCGACCGCCGTGACCTACGGCGGCGACCGGCTGACCTACCGCGAGCTGGCCGGACGGGCCCGGCGGCTGGCCGCCCACCTGCGCGCCCACGGGGTGCGGCCGGGCGATCGGGTGGCGGTGTGCCTGGAGCAGTCGGCGGGGACGGCGGTGGCGCTGCTCGGCGTGCTGGCGGCCGGGGCGGCGTACGTGCCGCTCGATCCCGAGCAGCCGGCCGCGCGGCTCACGTACCTGGTCGAGGACGCCGGCGTGCGCACGGCGATCACCTCGGAGGGGGCGCGCGGGGCGCTGCCCGCCGGCCTGATCGAGATCGACCCCGGCCGGGTGCCGGACGGGGACCCGCCCGCCGAGGCCGGGATCGGGCCGTCGGACCTCGCGTACGTGATCTACACCTCCGGCACCACCGGGCGGCCCAAGGGGGTCGCGGTGCAGCACCGGGAGGTGGTGACGTACCTGGCGGGCGTGCGTGAGCGGTTCGGCGTCGAGCCCGGGGCGTCGTTCGCGCTGCCGCAGTCGCTGGCCTTCGACTTCGGGGTGACGATCTTCTATCTGGCGCTGATGACCGGCGGCCGGCTCGACCTGCTGCCGTCCCGTACGTCGGCGCGCGAGCTGGCCGAGCACTTCCGGACGAGCCCCGCCGACTACCTGAAGATCACCCCGTCGCACCTGGCCGCGCTGCTCGCCGAGGCCGGGCCCGCCGAGCTGCTGCCGCGCCGGCTGCTGATCCTCGGCGGCGAGGCGTCCTCGTGGGCGTGGGCGCGGGAGCTGGCGGCGTACGAGGCCCCGGGACGCGGCCGCTGCGCCGTCGTCAACCACTACGGGCCGACGGAGGCGACGGTCGGCATCACCACGTTCGCCGTGGACCCGGAGCCGCCGGCGCGGGAGACGACGCTGCCGATCGGCCGGCCGCTGCCCGGCGCGCGGGTACGGGTGCTCGACGAGCGGCTGCGGCCGGTGCCCGTGGGAGTGGTCGGCGAGCTCTGCCTCGGCGGGACCCGGCTGGCCCGCGGCTACCTGGGCCGGCCCGCGCTCACCGCCGAGCGGTTCGTGCCCGACCCTGACGGCCCGCCGGGCGCCCGCCTGTACCGGACCGGCGACCTCGGGCGGTGGCTGCCGGACGGCACGCTCCAGTTCCTGGGCCGCCGCGACCTGCAGGTCAAGATCCGCGGGTACCGGGTCGAGCTGGGCGAGGTCGAGACCGTGCTCGCCGAGTTCCCCGGGGTGGCGCAGGCGGTGGCCGAGCTGCGCGGGGACCGCCTGGTCGGCTACCTGCTGCCGGTGGAGGCCGGCGCGCGGGCGCCGGCCGCCGAGGTGCGTGCCTGGCTGCGCGAGCGGCTGCCCGACTACATGATCCCGGCCCGGTACGTCTGGCTCGACCACCTGCCGCTGAAGTCGCACGGCAAGGTCGACCGCGCCGCGCTGCCCGACCCCGAGGACGACCGCCCGGACGACGGCGCCGCCTTCGTCCCGCCGGACGGGCCGGTCGAGGAGGCCGTCGCGGCGGTGTGGGCCGACGTGCTCGGGCTCGCCCGGGTGGGGGCGCTGGACGACTTCTTCGAGCTGGGCGGGCACTCGCTGCTGGCCATGCGGGTGCTGGCGCGGCTGCGCAGGATCGCGCCGGAGCGTCGGGTCACGCTCATGGACCTGTTCACGCACACCACCGTCAGGGAGACGGCGGCGCTGCTCGCCGGGGACGAGCGGGCCCGCGAAGGGGACGGCGGGCTGCTGCGGCGGCTCACGCCCGCGCGCGCCGCGACGGCGGCCACGCTGGTGTGCGCGCCGTACGGGGGCGGCAGCGCGGTGATCTACAAGCCGCTGGCCGACGCCCTGCCCGGCGACTGGGCGCTGTACTCGATCGCCGTGCCCGGGCACGAGCTCGGCGAGGAGTCGATGCCGCCGGAGGAGGTCGCGCGGCGCTGCGCCGAGGAGATCCTGACCGGGATCGAGGGCCCGGTCGTGCTGTACGGGCACTGCGGGCTCGGCGCGATGATCACCGCCGAGATCGCGCGGCGGCTGCAGGACTCGGGACGCGAGGTTGAGGCGGTCTACCTGGGCGGGATCTTCCCGTTCGCCCGGCCGGGCGGGCGGACGGCCCGGCTCCGGGACCGCCTGGACGACCTGCGCGGCGACCAGGGACGGATCAACGCGCTCACGGCGGCCGGCCTCGACGTGTCGGACCTGAGCCCCGAGGAGCTGCGGCTGATCGTCCGCAACCGGCGGGAGGGCACACGGGCCGCCGAACGCTACTTCACCCGGCTGTTCGAGGAGGACGGCGGCCGGCTCGGCGCGCCCGTCATCGCCGTGGCCGGGGAGCGGGACCCGATCATGGAGTTCTACCAGGAGCGCTTCCGCGAGTGGCACGTGCTGTCGCCGGTGACCGCGTGCGCGGTGCTGGACGAGGCCGCGCACTTCTTCGTCAAGTACCGGGCCGGGGAGCTGGCCGAGATCCTGACCCGGACGCACACCGCGCTCGCCTCCGGGGAGACGGCCGGGCTGGAGCGCGGCGACGGCGGGCGGACGTGGTGGCTGGAGGGGGTCTCCCGCGAGACCCCGGAGGCCTTTCCCGAGACGTCCTCCGGGGCGTTTCCCGGGGAGACCGGCGGAGAGTCGTCCGGGGCGCTTCCCGACGATTCCTCCGGTGCCGGGTCGCGGGCCGCGGGCGTCCCGGCGGTCGAGGCGAGGGCGGCCGCCGGGATCCCGCCCCGGCGCGGAGCGACCGGGACACCGGACCGGCGCGAGGCGGCCGGGCCGCGGCCCAGCATGCGGCGCTTCTTCGCGGTCGCGGCCGGGCAGGCGGTGTCGATCATCGGCTCGGCGCTGACCGAGTTCGCCGTCCCCCTCTGGATCTACCTGACCACGGACTCCCTCGTCGACTTCGCCCTGTTCTCGGTGCTGGCGCTGGTGCCCGGCATGATCGTCGCGCCGCTCGCCGGGACCATCGTGGACCGCAGCGACCGCCGCCGCGTGATGCTGCTCGGCGACGTGGGCGCGTTCGGCACGCAACTGCTGCTCGGCCTGCTGCTGTGGACCGGGAACCTCCAGGTGTGGCACATCTACCCGCTGCTGGTCGGCCTGTCGGTGGCCCTGGCGTTCCAGCGGGTGGCGTACCAGTCGGCCGTGCCGCAGCTCGTGCCGAAACGTTTCCTCGGCCACGCCAACGGCGTGGTCGGCATGATCAACGGCGTGGCGCAGCTCGTCGTGCCGCTCGCCGCGGCCGGGCTGATGTCGCTCATCGGCCTGGAGGGCATCCTGGCCCTCGACGTGATCAGCTACGCGATCGCCATCGGCAGCCTGCTGCTCATCCGCTTCCCCGCCACGATGGCGCTGCGCCGCCGCGAGACGGTGGCCGCCGAGCTGGTCAACGGGCTGCGCTACTCGTGGGGGAACAAGGGCTTCCGGCGGATGGTGACGTTCTTCGCCGTGGTCAACCTGTTCATGGCCGCGCTGTTCCTGATGATCTCGCCGCTGGTGCTGTCGTCGGGGACGATCGCCGACGTGGGGCGGGTGTCGTTCGCCGGCGGGCTCGGGGTGTTCGTCGGCGGGCTCGTCATGGCGGTGTGGGGCGGGCCGCGGGTGCGGCGCTTCCGGGGGCAGCTCATGTTCACCCTGACGCTGGCGATCTCGGCCGTGGTGATCGGCGCGCGGCCGGACCTCGTGGTGGTCACGGCGGGGGTGTTCGGGCTGTTCCTGTCGCTGACGCTGCTCAACGGCGTCTACACGACGATCGTGCAGGTGAAGATCCCGCAGCGCTACCACGGGCGGGTGTTCGCGCTCAACCAGCTCGTGGCGTTCTCGACGCTGCCCATCGGGTACGCCGTCGTCGCGCCGCTCGGCACGTCCCTCCTCGAACCGCTGCTCGCCGACGGCGGCGCGCTCGCGGACACGGTCGGCCGGGTCATCGGCACCGGCGAGGGCCGCGGCATCGGCCTGCTGTACGTGCTGCTCGGCGCCGCCATCGCCGCCTGCGTGCTGGTCGCCAGGCGGCGGCGGGTCCTGTGGGACTTCGACGCGCTGGTGCCCGACGCGCTGCCCGACGACCTCATCGGTTTCCAGGCCCTGCGCGAACGCGGGGCGCCGGTCAAGGAGGACGCATGGATGACTACCAGGTCGTGATCAACCACGAGGAGCAGTACTCGGTGTGGCCCGCGGACCGGGACGTGCCGGCCGGCTGGCGGGCGGCCGGGTTCCGCGGCGGCAAGGACGACTGCCTGGCGTACATCGAGGAGGTCTGGACCGACATGCGCCCCCTCAGCGCCCGCTGACCCATCCGTCCCGATCGGCCCATCCGAGCGGATATTGGCTATCGTGTGGAACGCTCACACAGACGTCCGCGGAAGGAGCGGGATGCCGCAGATCCGCCCGCTCCGGCCGGGCGACCCCGAACGGGTGGCCGGCTGGCGGCTCGTCGGCGTGCTCGGCTCCGGCGGCCAGGGAACGGTCTACAAGGCGGTCGGCGACGACGGGCGCGAGGTCGCCGTCAAGCTGCTGCACAGCCACCTGATCGGCGACGACGCAATCACCCGCGGTTTCCTGCGCGAGGTCGAGGCGGCGCGGCGGGTGGCGGCGTTCTGCACGGCGGCGGTGCTCGACGTGGGGACGGCGGACGAGCGGCCGTACATCGTGAGCGAGTACGTCGCGGGCGACACGCTGCACCAGGTCGTCCGGTCGGAGGGGCCGCGCACGGGCGGGACGCTGGACCGGCTGGCGATCTCCACGCTGACCGCGCTGGCCGCCATCCACCAGGCCGGGATCGTTCACCGCGACTTCAAGCCGGGCAACGTGCTCATCGGGCCCGAGGGGCCCATCGTCATCGACTTCGGCATCGCCAAGGCGCTGGACGCGACGACGATGGCGTCCGGGGTGGTGGGGACGCCTACGTACATGTCGCCCGAGCAGTTCGAGGGGCAGCGGGTCGGGCCGGCGTCGGACATGTTCAGCTGGGCCGGGACCATGGTGTTCGCGGCCACCGGGCGGCCTGCCTACGCCGGGGCGACGGTGCCGGCGATCCTCAACGCCGTGCTCAGCGGCTCGCCGGACCTGGGCGGGGTGCCGGAGCGGCTGGCGGAGGTGCTGCGCCCGTGCTTCGCCAGGGACCCGGCCTCACGGCCGTCCCCCACGGAGCTGATGAAGCGCCTGATGACCCACCGCGCCCCCGCCGTCCCCTCCCCCTTGCCCGGCTCCACCCCCGACCACCCCGCCACCCCCACCGGCCCAAACGCCGCCCCCACGCCGGGCACCACCGGACCGGGCACGCCACCGGCAGGCCACGCCGCGCTGCCAGGCGCGGCTGAGTCGAGCGGGATGCCGTCGGGCAACGTCGGCGGGCCGGCCGCCGCCGGACCAGGCATGCAAGCGCCGGGCTACGCCGCCATGCCGGACGCCGCCCAGCCAAGCGGGGTGCCGTCGGACCATGCGAGCAGGCCGGCCGCCTCCGGGCCGAGCGCGCCTCCGCCGGGCCCCGCCGCTGTGCCGGGCACGGCTAGGCCGAGCGGCGTGCCATCGGGCAACGCCAGCGGCCCGGGCATGCAATCGCCGGGCCACGCCGCCATGCCTGCTGCCGCTGGGCCGGGTGGTGGGAGCGGCGTGCCCGTGCCGAATCCCGTGGGGCCCTGGCCGGGGGCCGGTGGGGCGGGGAGGGGCGGTGGGCGTCCGGTTGCCGAGGGCCACAGGAGTTCCGGAGGGCGTCGGGAGCAGGGGACCGTCGAGGGACGCGGGCCTGGTGGGCGGGGCCGGGGGTCGCAGGGGTCGTACCACGGTGGGATGCCGGGCCCGGAGACGTCGCCGGGGGGCGCGCGGAAGGGGGTCAGCCGACGGGCCGTGCTGAGCGCCGGGGCGGCGGCGCTGGCGACGGCGGCGGTGTCGGCGTTCGTCGCGCTCAGGCCGGACGGCGGCGCGGCAGGCCACGACGGGACGCTGAATCAGCCGCCCGTTCCCGACACCGGCGCCACCGGAATGCCCTCCCCCATCGGTTCCGCCAGCCACTCATCCACTCAGCCGTCCTTTCAGACGCCGACACAAACGCCCGCCACGCCGGTCGCGGCCGAGCCGTTCGGGACGATGATCGGGGAGCCGGCGGCGCTGCCCGCGGGCACGGGCGCCCCGTCGGCGGTGATGGAGGCGCGCGGCCCGTTCGTGGCCCTCGGCGGCGGCAACGGCTCCGTCGTCGCCTGGGACGTCACCGCCGGCCCGGCCCGCAGGCTCGGCGACGGCGGCGCGGCGACGACGGCCCTCGCGTACGGCAACAGCCGGGGCGAGCCGGTGGTCGCCTCCGGGCACGCCGACGGCCGCATGCGCCTGTGGCGCCCGTCCGGCGAGAGCCTGGCCTCGCACAAGGCCCCCGACCCGATCATCGCGATGACCGTCACGGCCGCGGGCCAGGTGGTCGCGGTGTCGCAGAAGTACGACAGCCTGCGCGACCTGCGCGGCGTCGTCCGCCTGTGGGACGTCACGACCGGCAAGCAGATCGGCCCCACGAGCACCGAGCACTTCCAGGGCGTCAACGGCCTGGCCTTCGGCCGCCTGGGCGACGCCGACGTGCTGGTGACGGGCGACGGCGCGAACCGGATCCGGGTGCGTCCCCTGTCCACCGGCGTGGTGTCGGGCACGTTCAAGACCGGCGAGATCGGCGGCATCGAGCTCCTGGCGTGCGACGAGCTGAAGGGCCGGCCGGTGCTGGTCTCCACGCATCAGGACGCCACCTTGCGCGTGTACGACCTCAAGTCGGGCAAACGCCGGAAGAAGTGGGACTTCAGCGACCGCAGCCCCGACGACCGGGGCGCCGCCGCGCTGGTGACCGGCGTCCTGGGCGGCATGCCGGTCGCGGTCGTGGCGCACACGCCGTCGGGCGGGGACGCGTTCGTGCGCGTCTGGAGCCTCGCCGACGGGGAGATCGTCGGCGAGTTCGGCTCCGGCGAGGGCGGCGGCATCCGCGCGCTGGCGCTCACCGAGCAGGCGGTGAACCGCCCGGTCGTCGCCACCCTCGGCGCGGACCGCCGGCTGCGCCTCTGGAGCCTCGGCACCGGCTGAGCCGGCCACCCAGCCACGCTCCTGTAGTCAGCGGTGGGAGAGGCGGCGATCGGAGCGGCGGCGGGAGCGGGCGGGCCGGGGTGCGGGGCCGGGGCGGGACTGGTTCTTGCGGCGGCGGCGGTTCAGTAACCAGCCGAGGGCGAGGAGCGCCGCGCCGATGGGGGTCGCGGCCATGCGGCGCGCCAGGAGGACCTTGAGGAACCGTTTCATGGGCTCTCCTCTGCCCGGATCGGCGCCGGCCGCACCAGGCACCTGCGCCCGCGCCGGTTTGCGCCCGCGCTGCGAGGTGTGATGTCGTACTGTGCCGTGCCGACCATCGTGGACCTGACCAGCGGAACCGTCGAACGCGAGCACCGCGACGACGAGCCCGGCCACTACGACGGGACGATCCTCGGCCTGCGGTTGATGACCGAGCGCACGCCGCCGGGACTGGACCCGTACGACCCGCGCGCGCTGCTGTTCGTGGCCGCCGGCCGGCTCGGCGGGGTCCGCGCGCCCGGCCTGGCCAAGGCGGTGTTCCTGGCCAAGTCGCCGTTGACCGGGGTGGCCGGGGAGTCGCACGCGCTCGGCCCGTTCGCGGCCGGGATGCGGGCCGCCGGGGTGCGGGCGCTGGCGGTGACCGGGCGGGCGGCGCGGCTGTCGTACCTGCTGGTGGAGAACGGCGAGGTCAGCGTGCGCGACGCGGAGGAGCTGCGCGGCCTCGGCACCGCCGCGACCACCGACGCGCTCAGGGCCAGGCACGGCCGCGACGCCTCGGTGGCGGCGATCGGCCCGGCCGGGGAGAGCCTGGTCAGGTACGCGAGCGTCGTCACCGACCTCGCCCACCCGGCCGCCCGGTACGGCATCGGCGCGGTGTTCGGCGCCAAGAACCTCAAGGCCCTGGTGTGCGTGGGCGACGCCGAGGCGGCGGTCGCCGATCCCGGGGCGCTGGCGGACGTCGCCGCCTTCTACCGCGACGCGCTGCCCGGCAACCGGCTCGCGGCCTGGCAGCACGGCGAGCCGGGGTTCGCGGGGTGGACGGGCGAGCCGCCCGCGCCCGGCTACGTCGCCGTGCGCAACTTCTCCGTCACGGCGGCGACCGGTCTGCGCGCCCCGCAGGAGGGCGACTACGCGGGCCGCGCGGTGACGCTGCGCGGCGCCTGCCCGGGCTGCCCCAACGACTGCCTCAAGGTGTACGCCCCGCCGTCCGCGCCGGAGCGCCGCTCGGGCGGGCTCGGGCAGGAGGCGTTCCCTTCGCTCGGCTGGAACCTCGGCATCGACGACCTCGACACCGTGCTGGCCGCCAACGCCCTCTGCAACGACCTCGGCCTCGACCCGGTCAGCCTGGGCGGCACGCTGGCCTTCGCCATGGAGTGCGCCGGGCGCGGCCTGCTGCCCGGCGGGCCCGCCTTCGGCGCCGCGGCGGCCCTGCCCGGCCTGGTCGCGGACGTGGCGCACCGGACGGGCGAGCTGGGCGACCTGCTGGCCGACGGCGCCGCCCGCGCGGCCGCCGCGCTGGGCCCGGAGGGCGCCCGGTACGCGATGACGGTCAAGGGCGCCGAGCTGCCCTGCTTCGACCCGCGTGTCCAGCCGGGGCTCGGCCTCGGCTACGCGCTCGCGCCCGGCGGCCCCCGTTACGACGCCCTGGAGCACGACCTGGACTTCGACCCGGTGGAGGGGCTGGCGTACTGCTTCCCCGAGGCGGCGAGGATCGGGGCGGAGCCGGCGCCGGCCGGCCGTCTGGACGCGGAGCGGGGCGCGCGCACCGCCCGCCTGCTGCGGCTGTGGAGCGCCCTGGACGCGCTCAACGTGTGCCTGTTCGCCTCCTCCCCCACCCGGCCGCTGACGCTGGACCGGCTGACCGGGCTGGCCGCCGCCGTGCTGGGCCGCGAGTTCCCGGTCGCGGAGCTGCTGGCGGCCGGGCAGGAGCGGCTGGACGCGATGCGCGTCTACGCCGCCAGGGAGGGCCTGGCGGGCCGCGAGGAGCTGCCCGCGCGGCTGCACGAGGAGCCGGTCGCCGAGGGGCCGTACACGGGGGCGGTGCTGGAGCGGGAGGCGTTCGCCGAGGCGCGGGCGGCGTTCCACGCCGAACTCGGCTGGTAGGGCGCGGTGAGTTCTCCGCGCGGGCGGTGTCCCATGGAGTATGAGCAAACTCCTCTACTCCGCGACGATGTCCCTGGACGGCTTCATCGCCGGGCCGGGCGGCGACATGTCCTGGCTGACCCCCTACCTCGGGCCCGATCCCTTCGCCGACGACCTCGCCGGGCGGATCGGCTCGCTGCTCGTGGGCCGGCGCACGTTCGGCGGTGACGACCCGCACCGGGGCACGGAAGGCGAGGGCCAGGCGTTCGGCGGCGGCTGGAGCGGCCCGCAGGTCGTGCTGACCCATCACGCCCCCGCCGAGCCGGTGCCCGGCGTGGTGTTCGCCGGCGACCTCGGCACCGCCGTCGCCACCGCCAAGGAGGCGGCGGGCGGCAAGTACGTCAACGTGCTCGGCGCGGACGTGGCCCGGCAGTGCCTGGAGGCGGGGGTCCTGGACGAGATCCTGGTGTTCGTCGCGCCCGTCCTGCTCGGCGACGGCGTCCGCCTCTTCGACCGCCCGGGAGGCGCGCCCGTCCCCCTCGAACGGCTCGGCGTCACGCGGGCCCCGTCGGCCACGCACCTGTGGTGGCGGGTCCCGCCGCCGGGTGATCCCGTACCGCGCGGGTAGGAGCCGTCCATCCGCCCCGGAAGGAGAGGTCGATGCGGAGCGACGGCGAGCGCGCCCTGGGCGGCCTGCTGGAGGCCAGCCACCTGGCCGCCATGGAGGACCTGCCGGCCCTGGTCGCCGAGCACGCCGCGATGATGGGCTTCTCCGGCACCCTGATCTACGTCGCGGACCTGCAGCAGCAGTCGCTGGTGCTGCTGCCGGGGCAGCGCGACGCGGCGGGCAGCCCGCCGGAGCGGCTCGGCATCGACACCACGCTGCCGGGCCGGGCGTTCCGCACGGTGTCGAAGGTGTACGCGACGCCGGGCACGGGCGGCGGCCCGCGCCGGCTGTGGGTGCCGCTGCTGGACGGCACCGAGCGGATCGGGGTGCTCGGGCTGGACGTGCCGGACGAGGACCCGGCGCTCACCGAGTGGCGGGCCGCGCAGCTCGCCGCGCTGGTCGCGGTGCTGGTCGTCAGCAAGCGCCCGCACAGCGACTCCCACGCCCGGCTGGTGCGGTCCCGGCCGATGACGTTGTCGGCGGAGGTCATGTGGAGCCTGCTGCCGCCGGGCACGTTCGCGAGCGAGGAGGTGGTGGTCAGCGCCGCCATGGAGCCCGCGTACGAGGTGGGCGGCGACGCCTACGACTACGCGATCGACGGGGACGTCCTGCACGTGTCGCTGTTCGACGCGATGGGGCACGACACGGCGGCCGGGCTGACCGCCTCGGTCGCGATGGCCGCGTCCCGGCACAACCGGCGCCAGGGCATGGCACTGCCCGAGGTGAGCGAGGCGGTGGACGCCGCGATCAAGAAGCAGTTCAGAGGCCGGTACGCGACCGGCCTCCTCGCCTCGCTGCACCTGCGGACCGGCCTGCTGCACTGGGTCAACCGCGGCCACCACCCGCCGCTGGTGATCCGCGGCGGCCGGCGGGTGGCGACGCTGGAGACCCTGCCCATGCCCGACCCGCCGATGGGCTTCGGGCTGGGCATGGCCAGGGGGCTGCTGCGCTACCAGCTCGAACCCGGCGACCGGCTGCTGCTCTACACCGACGGGATCGTGGAGGCGCGCAGCCCGGACGGCGAGGTGTTCGGGCTGGAGCGCTTCACCGACTTCGTGGTGCGGCACGAGGCCGACGGCGTGTCGGCGCCGGAGACGCTGCGCCGGCTCATCCAGACGATCCTGCGGCACCAGGGCGACCGGCTGCAGGACGACGCCACGGTGATGACCGTCGAGTGGTACGGCGAGCGGCACCGCCTCATGACCCTGTCCTGACCTGCGGCGCGGCATTACCATCTCCAGCCTCTCAGCCGATCAGGACGGGAGGTTGTCGGCAAAGGCGCCGGGTACGCCGGAAACCGGATGTTCCCGACCAACGCAAGGAGCCCGGCGTCATGCCTTTCAACCCATTGCAGGAGCGGGGTATCCCGCTGGACAAGCAGCTGCGCAACTGGCGCGAGCTGAACGTGACCCCCGTCGACCCCGACCACTGCGACCCCTACACGCTCTGCCGCATCATCACGATGAACGGCATCGAGGTCGAGGCGATCTTCTTCAGCCACCACCTGGCCCGGCACTGCCCGGACATCGAGCTGAAGCAGCAGCTGGCCCGCTCCCGCTACATCGAGGCCCAGCAGCAGAAGGCGGTCAACTGGCTGCTGCCGGGCGTGTCCTCGGTGCTGGAGACGACGATCTCCTACGAGCAGGTCGCCGTCGACCTGACCGCGTGGGTGGCCCGCATGGAGCCGGATCCGTACCTGCAGCAGGCCTACCAGTTCGGGGTGCTGGAGGACTTCGACCACCTCTACCGCTACGCCAACCTGTACGAGATGATCGAGCACCGCAAGGCGGAGAAGATCGTCGACAACCTGACCGAGGTCATGCCGGGGCGGCCGACGTACCTGCATCACCGCAACCCCGTGGACAACGTGCGCGAGCCCTATGACCGCTCCAGCGCCGCGCCGATCTCCAAGCTGCACGCGCTGACCATCATGGCTGCCGAGCAGCAGACGATGAACTTCTACATGAACGTCGGCCCGACCTACATGGAGCCGATCGCCCGGCAGCTCTACCAGGAGATCGGGATGGTGGAGGAGGAGCACGTCACCCACTACGAGTCCCTGGTGGACCCGGGCGAGAGCTGGTGGGAGATGCTGCTCAACCACGAGTACAACGAGTGCTACCTCTACCACTCGTTCATGGAGACCGAGTCCGACCCCAAGGTGAAGAACATCTGGGAGCTGCACCTCAACATGGAGCTGGAGCACCTGCGGCTGGCGGCCGAGCTGTTCAAGAAGTACGACGGCCGCGACCCCGAGCAGGTGTGCGCGCCCGAGCTGCCGCAGCCGGTGACGTTCGAGCCCAACAAGGCCTACCTGCGCGACCTGCTGGCCACCCAGATCGACTACACGACGCTCGGCACCGGCTACGTCCAGGAGGCACACGAGCGGTTCGAGAAGATGCAGGAGGCGCTCATGGGCGGCGAGCAGCCGGCCTCCGAGCGGGTGATCGCGGAGAACCGCGCCAAGTCGGGGCGGGAGTACCGGCTGCAGACCGAGGGCGAGCACCCGGTCCACAGCCTGGCGCTGAGCCGCCGCTGACCCTTACCGCGCGAACAGCCCGGCGGGCACCGCCTCGGCCAGCGCCTGGTACCCGGCCGCGTTCAGGTGGAGGCCGTCGCCGCCGTCGAAGGCCGCCCGCAGCCGCCGTGGCTCCGCCGGGTCGCGGACCGCGCGGTCGAAGTCGATCACCGCGTCGAACCGGCCGCCGGTGCGGATCCAGTCGTTGACCTCCTGGCGGGCGGCCTCCCTGCAGCCGCCGGGGTCGTCGTAGTCGTGCCCGCCGAACGGGGTGAGCGTCGCCCCGTACACGGTGAGGCCGGCGGCGTGCGCGCGGGTCACGATCTGCTCGTAGCCGGCGACCAGCTCCCCGGCCGTCCGTTTCTGCGCGGCCGGGGAGGGCTCGGCGACGCCGAGGTCGTTGACGCCCTCGAAGACGATCAGCCAGCGGGCGCCGCTGCGGGCCAGCACGTCGCGGTCCAGGCGGGCCAGCGCGCTCGGGCCGAGGCCGTCGGCGAGCACCCGGTTGCCGCCCGTCGCCTGGTTCGCGATGGCAGGGCCGGCCCCGCCGAGCCGGTCGGCGAGCCGGTCCGGCCAGCGGTCGTTGCCGTTGGTGGTGGAGCCGCGCCCGTCGGTCAGCGAGTCGCCCAGTAGGACCAGCGCGTACGTCCCTGGATCGGCGTGCACCTCGGCGGCGCTCAGCAGGTACCAGTGGTCCACGGGCGTCGCCCCCGCGAGATCAGTGGCCTCGCACTGGTCGCCGGGGGCGAGATGGGACGTCGTCCGCGACCCGGGATGCCCGGTGACCGCCGCGTGCTGGCCGTCCGCGAGGTAGGCGGTGACGGTGACGACCGAGCCGGCCGCGAGCGGCATGTCCAGCGGGTCGGACACCGCCTGCGCGCCGGGCGGCACGACGACGTGGGCATGGCCGGAGAAGGTCAGCGGCCGGGAGGTGCCCGGCTCGATCGCGCTCACGCCCGCCCGTCCGCCGGCGGGACGGGCCACGGCGAGCCTGGTCACGGGCAGGGGCGCGGTCCCGAAGGCGTTCGACAGCCGCAGCCGCAGGCGGGGGCCGCCCGCCGAGACCCTGATGGTCTGCCGGAGCGTGGCGTCCGCCAGGACGGGCCCGCCTGGACTGCCGCCGCCCGCGTACGGCGGGGGCGGCAGGTCGCCGGGCTCGATCCGCTGGGGCGTCGCGGTCCAGGTGTCCACCCAGTGGCCGCTCATGGCACTAAGCCCGTTGACATCCGCACAAATCGGACTTTAGGTTATGCGAAACGTTTCGACAACCTCCCGTCTGGGGTCTGATGTCCTCATTGCGTGATGTGGCCGAGCGGGCCCAGGTCGCGGTCAGCACGGTCTCCGCCGCGCTCAACGGCACCCGGCCGGTGGCCGCGGCCACCAAGCGGCGCATCGAGCAGGCCGCCGCCGAGCTCGGCTACCGCCCGAACCTGCTGGCGCGCGGCCTGCAGAGCAAGCGGACCAGGATCCTCGCGCTGCTGTTCCCCACGCCGTCCGGCGGCTTCGGCCACACGGAGATGCTCTTCGCGACCGGCGCCGCCGAGGCCGCCAAGGAGCTGGGCTACCACCTGCTGCTGTCGCCGGAGAGCGCCGACCCCATCGACGAGCTGCGCCACCTCACCGGTCTCGGGCTGGTGGACGGCGTGCTGCTCATGGAGGTGCGGCTGGACGACGAGCGGACGGAGTTCCTGTCCGCGGCCGGGGTGCCGTTCGCGATGATCGGCCGCACCCGCGAGCCGGACGCGATCGACCACGCCGACATCGACTTCGCCGCCACCGCCCGCGACGCGGTCGCGCACGTGGCCGGGCTCGGCCACCGCGAGCTGGCCTTCTTCAACCTCTCCCCCGGCCGGTACGCCGAGGGCTACGGCCCGGCGGCCCGGATGGCGGCGGAGTTCGCCGCGGCCGCCCGCGAGGCGGGCATCGGCTACGCGGACGGGTTCCGTCCGGGCTCGGCCGAGGAGGGCAGGCGGGCGTTCGAGCGGCTGATGGCCGAGCGCCCCGGCGTGACGGCGCTGGCCGTGGCCGACGACCACGCGGCGGCCGGCGTGCTCGCGGGCGTGGCGGCGCGCGGCTGGCGTGTCCCGGAGGACCTGACGGTGGTGCTGGTGCTGTCGTCGGCGCGGGCGGCGGCGATGTTCCACCCGAGTCTGACGACGCTGGAGCCGCCGAGCGCCGAGCTCGGCCGGCTCGGCGCGCGCATGCTCATCGACCGGCTCCAGGACGACGGTCCCCCGCGGCAGCGGCTGGTGCCGTGCCGGCTGGTGCCCGGCGGCAGCTCGGGTCCCCCGCGAGCCGGCGCATGAGCGGGTTGGAGCGCCTCACGGCGGGCCGTGGCCTGCTGTTCGGCGGCGACTACAACCCCGAGCAGTGGCCGGAGGAGGTGTGGGCCGAGGACGCCGCGCTGATGCGCGAGGCCGGGGTCAACCTGGTGACGGTCGGCGTGTTCAGCTGGGCGCGGCTGGAGCCGCAGCCGGGGGCGCGCGACTTCGGCTGGCTGGACCGGGTCATGGACCTGATGGCCGGCGCCGGGATCGCGGTGGACCTCGCCACCCCGACCGCCTCGCCGCCGCCGTGGCTGGGGCATCTCCGGCCGGAGACGCTGCCGGAGGACGCCTCGGGCCACCGGCTCTGGTACGGCTCGCGCAACCAGTTCTGCCCGTCCTCGCCGGTCTACCGGGAGCGGGCGCTCGGCATCGTAGGCGACCTCGCCGCCCGTTACGCGGGTCATCCCGCGCTCGCCCTCTGGCACGTGGGCAACGAGTACGGCCAGGTCTGCCACTGCGACGTCTCGGCGCAGGCGTTCCGCGCCTGGCTGGAGCGGCGCTACGGCGGCCTGGACGCGCTCAACGCGGCGTGGGGCACCACGTTCTGGAGCCAGCGTTACTCCGGCTGGGCGGAGATCCTGCCGCCACGGCGGGCCCCGTACCTGGTGAACCCGACGCAGAGCCTCGACTGGCAGCGGTTCTGCTCCGACGCGCTGCTCGACCACTTCCGCGCCGAGCGTGACGTGCTGCGCGAGCACACGCCGGACATCCCGGTCACCACCAACTTCATGGGGCTGTTCAAGCCGGTGGACGCCTGGAAGTGGGCCGCCGAGGAGGACGTCGTCTCCAACGACTGCTACCCCGACCCGGGCGACCCGCTCGCCCCGGCGCGCACCGCGCTGGTCCACGACCTCATGCGCGGCCTGGCGGGCGGGCGGCCGTGGCTGCTGATGGAGCAGGCGGCCGGCGCGGTAAACTGGCGGCCGCACAACCTGCCCAAACCACCGGGGCAGCTCCGGCTGGAGTCGCTGCAGGCGCTGGCCAGGGGCGCGGACGGCCTGTGCTACTTCCAGTGGCGCGCCTCCCGCTTCGGCGCTGAGCGCTTCCACTCGGCGATGGTGCCGCACGCCGGCCCGGACACCCGGCTGCACCGCGAGGTGCGCGCGCACGGGCGGGAGCTGCGCGGGCTCGGCGAGGTGGCGGGGCAGCCGGTGCCGGCGCGGGTGGCGCTGGTGTTCGGCTGGGAGAGCTGGTGGGCGCTGGAGGAGCCGGCCCGGCCGAGCGACCGGCTGCGGGCCGACGAGCAGCTGCTCGCCTACTACCTGCCGCTGTGGGAGCGGGGCGTCGCCGTGGACGTGGTGCCGCCGGACGCCGAGCTCGGCGGGTACGCGCTGGTCGTGGTGCCGAACCTGTTCCTCGTCACCGACGAGGACGCGGACGCGCTGACCGCGTACGTGCGGGGCGGCGGCACGCTGGTCGTCGGCCCGTTCTCCGGCGTGGTGGACCCGGACGGGCACGTACGGACCGGACGCTTCCCCGCGCCGCTGCGCGCGGTGCTCGGCGCCTCCGGCGAGGAGTGGCTGCCCGCGGCGGGCGAGGTCGGCTGCCGCTGGCGCGAAGGGGAGGCGTTCACCGCGCACACCTGGACCGAGCTGATGGCCGCCGAAGGAGCCGAGGCCGTGGCCGAGTTCACCGGCGGCGACCTGGCCGGGCGGCCCGCGGTGCTGCGGCACCGCGCCGGCGACGGCGCCGCCTGGTACGTCGCCACCCTGCCGGAGCCCGCCGCCCTCGCCGAGGTCATGGCGCGGGCGCTGGCGGACGCGGGCGTGCGCGGCGAGGTCGCCGAGCTGCCGCCGGGCGTCGAGGCGGTACGCCGCGGCGAGGTGCTGTTCCTGCTGAACCACGGCGCCGCGACCGCCCGCGTGGACCCCGGCGGACGCTGCGAGGACCTGCTGACCGGAGCCGTCGCCGACGGCCCCGTGACCCTGCCGCCGCGCGCGGTCGCCGCGCTGCGCCGGCGCACCTGACTCTCACCTCTGGGGCGGACGGGATGAAGTTCAAGGACGGTTACTGGCGGGTGCGGCCGGGGGTGCGGGCCTCGTACGCGAGCGCGGCCCACGACGTCACAGCGGATCAAGCGGGCGGGTCGTTGAGGATCCTCGCGCCCACCCGCCCGATCACCCACCGGGGCGCCACCATCGACGGCCCGGTCCTGCGCGTGGACGTCTCCTCGCCGATGCCGGACGTGATCAGCGTCCGCGTGGTGCACCTCGCCGGGTCGGTGCCGGACTCCCCCGCCTTCGAGCTGCGCGGGGAGCCGGTCACGACAGGGATCGACGTGGACGCCGAACACGCGAGCCTGACCAGCGGCGCGCTGACCGCGCGGCTGCGCAGGGACGCGCCGTGGGAGCTGGTGTTCAGCGCGGGCGGCAGGGAGCTGACCCGCGGCGACGGCAGGAGCCTCGGCGTCATGGAGGACGCCGGCGGGCGGCACTTCCTGGTCGAGCAGCTGCGGCTGGGCGCCGGGGAGCTGGTGTACGGGCTCGGCGAGCGCTTCGGCCCGCTGGTGCGCAATGGGCAGAGCGTCGACATCTGGAACGACGACGGCGGCACGGCCAGCGAGCTGGCCTACAAGAACATCCCGTTCTACCTGACCAACCGCGGCTATGGCGTGTTCGTCAACCATCCGGGGCGGGTGTCGTTCGAGGTGGGGTCGGAGACGGTGTCGCGGGTGCAGTTCAGCGTCGAGGGGCACGAGCTGGAGTACCTCGTGATCCACGGGCCGACGCCGGCCGACATCCTGCGCCGCTACACCGCGCTGACCGGCCGTCCCGCGCTGCCGCCCGCCTGGTCGTTCGGGCTGTGGCTGTCCACGTCGTTCACCACGGACTACGACGAGGCCACGGTCACGTCGTTCGTGTCCGGGATGGCCGAGCGGGACATCCCGCTCAGCGTGCTGCACTTCGACTGCTTCTGGATGCGGCAATACCGCTGGTGCGACTTCGAGTGGGACCCGGAGACGTTCCCCGACCCCGAGGGCATGCTGCGCCGGCTGAGGGAGCGCGGGCTGCGGGTGTGCGTGTGGATCAACCCGTACATCGGGCAGGCGTCGGCGCTGTTCGACGAGGGCCGGCGGCTCGGCCACCTGCTGCGCCGCCCGGACGGCACGGTGTGGCAGGACGACCACTGGCAGGCGGGGCGGGCGCTGGTCGACTTCACCTCGCCGGCCGCGCGGGAGTGGTACGCGGGCAAGCTGCGCGCGCTGCTCGACATGGGCGTGGACGCGTTCAAGACCGACTTCGGCGAGCGCGTCCCCACCGACGTGGCCTACGCCGACGGTTCCGACCCCGAGCGCATGCACAACTACTACACGCTGCTCTACAACCAGACCGTCCACGACGTGCTGGCCGAGCGCGGCCCCGCCGTGCTGTTCGCCCGGTCGGCGACCGTCGGCGGGCAGCGGCTGCCGGTGCACTGGGGCGGCGACTGCGAGTCCACGTTCGAGGCGATGGCCGAGTCGCTGCGCGGCGGGCTCTCGCTCGGCCTGGCCGGGTTCGGGTTCTGGAGCCACGACATCGGCGGGTTCGAGGGCCGGCCGGACCCGGCGGTGTTCAAGCGGTGGGTGGCCTTCGGGCTGCTGTCGTCGCACAGCCGGCTGCACGGCAGCTCGTCGTACCGGGTGCCGTGGCTGTTCGACGAGGAGTCGGTGACCGTGCTGCGCGCGTTCACCAGGCTCAAGGCGCGGCTCATGCCCTACCTGTACGGCGCCGCGGTGCGCGCCACCACGGACGGGCTGCCGGTGATGCGGGCGATGCAGCTGGAGTTCCCCGGCGACCGGGCCTGCGACCACCTCGACGCCCAGTACATGCTGGGCCCCGACCTGCTGGTCGCGCCGGTGCTGTCGGCCGGGGGCGAGGTCTCCTACTACGTGCCCGCCGGCGAGTGGACCCGCCTGCTGGACGGCGGGACGGTGACGGGCCCCGCCTGGCACACCGAGGTGCACGGCTTCGACAGCCTGCCGCTGCTGGTGCGGCCGGGCGCGGTGCTGCCGGTCGGCGCGCGCGAGGACCGGCCCGACTACGACTACGCCGACGGCGTGACCCTGCGGGCGTACCGGCTCGCGGACGGCGATCACCGCACTGTTACCGTTCCCACCGTGGACGGGGGCACAGGGGCGGTCTTCGAGGTGTCGCGGGACGGCGAGCGGGTGCGGGCCCGGCGCGTCGAGGGCGCGGCCACGTCCTGGAATCTGCTGGCCGGCGGCGCGCGGGCGACCGCCGGGCCGGACATCGACGAGATCGAGATCATCCTTGAAGGAGCAGCATGACGACCTTCCCCGAGAGCTTCCTGTGGGGCACCGCCACCGCCGCCTACCAGGTCGAGGGCGCCTGGAACGAGGACGGCCGCGGCCCGTCCATCTGGGACACCTTCTCGCACACCCCCGGCCTGGTCGCGAACGGCGACACCGGTGACCTCGCCTGCGACCACTACCACCGGCTGGAGTCCGACCTCGACCTGCTGGCCGGGCTCGGCGTCGGCGCCTACCGCTTCTCGATCTCCTGGCCGCGCGTCCAGCCGGGCGGCTCGGGCGGGCTCAACGAGCCGGGCGCGGCCTTCTACGACCGGCTGATCGACGGCCTGCTGTCCCGCGGCATCGCCCCCGTGGCCACCCTCTACCACTGGGACCTGCCGCAGGAGCTGGAGGACGCGGGCGGCTGGCCGGCCCGCGACACCGCGCTGCGCTTCGCCGAGTACGCCCGCCTGATGGGCGAGCGGTACGGCGACCGCGTGCACACCTGGATCACGCTGAACGAGCCGTGGTGCTCGGCCTACCTGGGCTACGCCTCCGGCGTGCACGCCCCGGCCCGCACCGACCCGGCCGCGGCCCTCGCCGCCGTCCACCACCTCAACCTCGGGCACGGCCTGGCGGTGCAGGCGCTGCGCTCGACCGCGGCCAGGGACGCGCGGATGTCGGTCACGCTCAACCTGCACCACGTGCGCGGCGTGTCCGAGGCGGACGCGGTGGCGGTGCGCAAGGCGGACGCCCTGTCCAACCTGGCCTTCCTCGGGCCGATGCTGGAGGGCGCCTACCCGCGCGACCTCATCGAGGCCACCTCCTCGGTGACCGACTGGTCGTTCGTGCGCGACGGCGACGAGGCCGCCGCCCGCCAGCCGCTGGACGTGCTCGGCGTCAACTACTACAACCCGACGCTGGTGCGGCACTGGGACGGCTCCGGGCCGAAGGAGACGGCCGACGGCCACCAGGACGGGGCGGCCTCCCCGTGGATCGCCTGCGAGGACGTCGAGTTCGTCCGCCAGCCCGGCCCGTACACCGAGATGGGCTGGAACATCGACGAGACCGGCCTGACCGAGCTGCTGCTGCGCCTGCACCGCGACTACCCGGGCCTGCCCCTCATGATCACCGAGAACGGCGCCGCGTTCCCCGACCCGGTCGGGCAGGACGGGCTGGTCCACGACGCCGACCGGGTCGACTACCTGCGCCGGCACCTGTCCGCCGTGGCCGAGGCTATCGCGGGCGGCGCGGACGTGCGCGGCTACTTCGTGTGGTCGCTGATGGACAACTTCGAGTGGGCGCACGGCTACGCCAAGCGGTTCGGCATCGTCAGGGTGGACCGGGAGACGATGGAGCGCACCTGGAAGGACAGCGCCCACTGGTACCGCGACGTGGTGGCCACGGGCAAGCTGCCGGAGTGAGCCGCTACGGCTTGCGCCCCACCCCGCCGACGAAGGTGTGGTAGGTGATCCCGAGACCGGCGTCGTCCCCCTCGTCCGGCCGCCACTCCGGCAGCGGCACGAGGCCGGGCTCCAGCAGCTCCAGGCCGTCGAAGTAGGCCAGCAGCTCCTCGCGGGTGCGCCAGCGGCCGGTGCCGAGATGCTCGTTGAACAGCCTCTCGGCCTCGGCAGCCTGCGCGGCGACCTCGGGGTGGGCCGCGCCCGGGTTGTGGAAGTGCGAGATGACCACGTGGCTGCCGGAGGCGAGCGGCGCCGTCAGGCGGGCCACGATCCCGGCCGGGTCCTCCTCGTCGGCCAGGTGGTGCAGCAGCCCGAACATCAGCAGCCCCACCGGCCGGTCGAAGTCGATGAGGTCGCGCGTGCGCGGGTCGGCGAGGATGCTCTCCGGCTCGCGCGCGTCGGCGTGCACCACGGCCGTGGTGTCGTCGCCGGCGAGCAGCGCCCCGCCGTGGACCTGCACCATCGGGTCGTGGTCGACGTAGACGACGTGCGCGCCCGGCGCGACCGCCTGCGCGATCTCGTGCACGTTGCCCTGCGTGGGCAGGCCGGAGCCGACGTCGATGAACTGCCGGACGCCGGCCTCGCCCGCGAGGTGGCGGACCGTGCGCCGCAGGAACGCCCGGTTGGCCCTGGCGGCCTGCGGCGCGTCCGGCGCGATCTTCAGCGCCAGCTCGCCGACCTGCCGGTCGGCGGCGTAGTTGTGCGTGCCGCCCAGCAGGAAGTCGTAGACGCGTGACACGCTCGGCCTGCTGGTGTCTATCCCCTGTGGTGCGCTTTCCTGCTCGTTGTCGGGCATCACCGGCTCCTTGGGGTACGGGGGGATTACGCCGGTGATCTTAACCCGTCACCAGCCGTCCAGGTGAAGAACGTCGTCAAGCGGCTGCCTGCGGGCCGGCTTGAACGTCTCGCCCGTGTAGTAGGCCGTGGGGATGAGCGCGCCCTGCCGGACGTCGGCCGGGATGCCGAGCAGCTCGGCGATCTCGGTCTCGTACACCAGGTGCAGGCTCGTCCAGGCGGTGCCGAGGCCGCGGGCGCGGGCGGCCAGCATGTAACTCCACGCGGCCGGCAACAGCGACCCCCACAGGCCGGCCTGGTTGCCCTCGGGCAGCCTGGCCGCCTCGATGCAGGGGATCACCAGGACCGGCGCCTCCCCCATGTGCTCGCCCAGGTAGGCGGCGCTGTCGGAGACCCGCCGCTGCACCTCCGCCCGCTCCGGGTCGTCCTGGAACAGCGCGCCGGCCGAGGACTTCGAGGCGAGGTAGGCGCGGGTGGCCCGGCCGTAGTAGTCGCCGATCGCCTTGCGCCGCTCCTGGTCGGTGACCACGACCCAGTGCCAGCCCTGGGCGTTGCCGCCGCTGGGGGCCTGCAGCGCGATCTCCAGGCACTCGCGGACGAGTTCCATCGGCACGGGCCTGGTCAGGTCGAGGCGCTTGCGGACGCTGCGGGTGGTGGTGAGCAGCTCGTCGGGTGTCATGGGCCCATCATGCCAACCCGCCGCGCCCGGGAGGCTCAGGCGGCGCCGAGCCAGAGGTCGGGGCCGAAGACCTCGTAGTGGATGTCCTTCGGCGCCACGCCCGCCCTGATGAGCCCGCCGCGGACCGCCCGCATGAACGGCACCGGCCCGCACATGTACACCTCCGCGCCCTCGGGGATCGCCACGCCGTCCAGGTCCATCAGGCCGGTGCGGGCCCCTTCGGGGGCGTCGCGCTCGTACCAGAGGACCTGCTCGGCGCCGACCTCGGCGGCGAGGCGGGCCATGTCGGCGCGCAGCGGGTGGCTCGTCACGTCCCGGTCGGCGTGCAGGAGCAGCACCCGGCGGGGGTCGCCGGTGCGGGCCAGGTGGCCGAGCATGGCGGTGATCGGGGTGCAGCCGATGCCGGCCGAGACGAGCACGAGCGGGGCCGCGCCGTCGCGCAGCGCGACGTCGCCGAACGGCGCGGACAGCGTCAGCTCGTCGCCCTCCCTGGCGGTGGCGTGCAGCAGGGCGGAGACCTCGCCGTCGTCGACCCGCTTGACCGTGACGCGGCGCAGGCCGTCGTCGCCGTCGCCGGAGAGGGTGTACTGGCGGAGCTGGTGGACGCCGTCGGGCATGCGGACGCGGACGCTCACGTACTGGCCGGGCAGGGCGGGCGGCACGGGCTCGTCGCCGAGCGGGCGCAGCAGCAGGGACATCGCGTCCGGGGTCTCCTCGCGCCGCTCCACGACCTGCCAGGTCCGCCAGGTGCGGCCGCCCTCGGCGCCGGCGGCGGCGTACACGCGGGCCTCGATCGCGATGAGCGCGCCGGCCATCAGCCAGTAGACCTCGTCCCAGGCGGCGGCCACGTCAGGGGTGACGGCGTCGCCGAGGACCTCCGCGATGGCGCCGAACAGGTACTTGTGGACGATGACGTACTGGTCCTCGGTGACGCCGACGGCGGCGTGCTTGTGCGCGATGCGCGACAGCAGCTCGTCGGGACGCTCGTCCGGGTGGTCGAGCAGCATGGTCGCGAAGGCGGCGATGGAGCCGGCCAGGGCGCGCCGCTGCTCGCCGTTGCGCTGGTTGCCGCGGTTGAACAGGCCGTCGAGCAGCTCGGGGCGGTCGGCGAACATCGTGTCGTAGAACCGCGCGGTGATGGTGTCGAGCTGGGCCGCGACGACGGGCAGCGTCGCGCGGACGACGGCCGCGCTCTCCTCGGACAGCATGGATGAACCCCCAGATCCTCAAATTGGTATCTGGGCTGCATATTATTTGGCCAGAGGGGCGGTCCGTTCCCCGGGGGGCGTGAGCGACAGCAGCACCGGCCCGGTCGGCGCCTCGACCAGCGAGGCGACCGTGACGTCGTCGAGCGCGGCGTAGAACGCCTCCTGGGCCTGGCGCAGCGCGCCGCGCAGCCGGCAGGCGGCCCGGAGGGGGCAGGGCACGGCGTCCTCGCACCCCACCACGTCGTCGCCGCCCTCCAGGGCGCGCACGATGCTCCCGACCGTCGCGGCGCGGCCGCGCGCGGCGAGCTGCATCCCGCCGCCCCGCCCCCGCCTGGCCTCGACCAGCCCCAGCTCGCTGAGCCTGGCGACGGCCTTGGCCGCGTGGGTGTACGGGACGGCGAGCGCGTCGGCCACGGCCCGCGTGGTCAGCAGCTCGTCGGCGTCCGCCACGGCCAGCCGCATCACGATGCGCAGGGAGATGTCGGTGAAGGCGGTCAGGCGCATGCGTCCACGGTATGCCGCCCGGCCGCCTTCTCAGGTCACCGTCTCTAGACCCCGCCGAGCACCGCCATCGCGGGCAGCGGACGGTCGGCGAAGTCGAACAGCGCCTGGTTCTCCCAGGCGTTGCCGGAGGACGGGTCGGCCGGGTCCCAGCCGTTGCCCGGCACCCCGGTCCAGGTCGCCTCCCAGGTGAACAGGCCGAGGCCGAGACCGTTCGGGACCTGCCTGACGATGTCGGCGACCTTCGCCAGCATGGCCGCCTGCCCCTGCGGCGTGGACCGGTAGCCGGGGTACGGCTCGGCCGAGCCGATGAGGTTCTCCCAGCCGTCGTCGTCGGCGGTGGTGAAGGGATAGCCGGTCTCCACCACGACGATCGGCTTGCCGTAGCGGGTGGCGACGTCGTCGAGGTTGGCCTGGAAGCCCTCCAGCGTCCCGTGCCAGTACGGGTAGTACGACACCCCGATCACGTCGTGCCTGATCCCGTACGCGGCGGCGCTGTCGAACCACCACCGGTACAACCCGTTGTCGCCGCCGTTGGCCAGGTGCAGCACGACCTTGGTCGCGGGCGAGACCCGCTTGACGGCGTCGTAACCGGCGTTCAGCAGCGCGGCGGTGTTCGCCCAGTTCGCGTTGGAGCCGTCGGGCCAGAGCAGGCCGCCGTTGATCTCGTTGCCGACCTGGACCATGTCGGCGGGGGTGCCCTGGCGGCGCAGCGCGTCGAGCACGTCGTAGGTGTGGTCGGCGACGGCCTGCCGGAGCCGGTCGAAGCTCAGCGGCTCCCACGCCGCCGGCTTGTACTGCTTGCCGGGGTCGGCCCAGGTGTCGGAGTAGTGGAAGTCGACGAGCAGCTTCAGCCCCTGGGCCTTGGCCCGCTTGGCGACGGCGAGCACCCTCGCCTTGGTGTTGTAGCCGTCGGCCGGGTTCACCCAGACCTTGAGCCGGATGTAGTTGAGCCCCGCCTGGGACAGGACGCGCAGGGCGTCGGCACGGCGGCCGAGCGCGTCGCGGTAGACGCCGCCGAGCGCCTCGGACTTGGCCAGGCTGGAGACGTCGGCGCCGCGGATCGCCAGCCGCGCCCCGGGGCCGTGCGCCTGTTCCGCCTGGGCGGGCTGTGCCGCCAGGGAGGCGGCGGTGAGTAACAGCAGGGACAGGACGGTCAGGATGCGCCTCATGCGCGTTCTCCTTCGGGTCGGGGGGTTTCCTCGACGACCGTGACGGCGCCGGCCGCGACGGTGACCCGGCCGTCGCAGCGCTCGCCGTCGAACACGCTGACGCCGGTCACCCCCTCGACCGTCACCGGCTCGTCGCCGTGGTTGATGAGGAACACGTGGCGGCCCCGGCGGACGAGCTCCAGGTGCTCGGGCAGGCCGCGCGGGCGCGACACGCCCGCCCGGTCGAGCACCTGGCCGAGCAGGTCGCGCAGCGCCCGGCCGCCGGTGGGGGCGGTGCTGAGATACCAGGCGGTGCCCGCGCCGAGGTCGTGCCGGGTGAAGGCGGGATGGCCGGCGTCGGGGCCGGCGGCGAAGGCGCGCACGGTGACCGCCCCCGCCGGGCGCACCCGCTCCGACCAGATCCGCCCCCGCAGGTCCTCCGTCCCGGGCTCGGCGGTCAGGGGGACGGTCTCGTCCTGCCGCAGCGGGTGGAACTCCTCGACCGAGAGGCCGAGCAGCTCGCGCAGCGCGCCCGGGTGGGGGCCGGGGTGGATGGCGTCGTGCTCGTCCACGATGCCGGAGAAGTACGACACCAGCAGGTGCCCGCCCGCCTCGACGTAGCGGTGCAGGTTCTTGGCGCCGGCCTCGGTCAGCAGGTACGCGCTGGGCGCCACCACCACCCGATACCCCGAAATATCAGCGGAAGGGTGGACGAAGTCCACCGTGACGTGCTCCCGCCACAACGCCTCGTAGAAGGCGTCCATCCGCTCACGGAAGGACAGGTCCACCGACGGCCGCCAGTCCAGCTCCAGCGCCCAGTACGACTCCCAGTCCCAGACCAGCGCCACCTCGGCCCGCACCCGGCTCCCCCGCACCCCGGCCAGCCGCCGCAGGTCGGCGCCCAGCCGGACCACCTCGCGCCACTGCCCGGAGTCGGTCCCGGCGTGCGGAACCAGCCCGGAGTGGAACTTCTCGGCCCCGAACCTGGAGGCCCGCCACTGGAAGAACAGCACGCTGTCGGAGCCCCGCGCCACGTGGGCGAGGCTGTTGCGGCGCATCTCCCCGGGCCGCTTGGCGAGGTTGCGCGGCTGCCAGTTGACCGCCCCCGCCGAGTGCTCCATGAGCATCCAGGGCGCGCCGCCCGCCACCGAGCGGGCGAGGTCGGCGGACATCGCCAGGTCGATGTGGTTGTCGGGCTGCTCGGCGCGCAGGTAGTGGTCGTTGGCGACGACGTCGAGCTCGCGGGCCCACTGCCAGAGGTCGGTGGACTTGCAGTTGACGGTGCCGGCGAAGTTCGTGGTGACGGGCAGGTGCGGGGTGAGCTCGCGCAGGATGTCGCGCTGGAGGGCGTAGTGCTCGCGGTGCTGGCCGTCGCTGAAACGGGCGTAGTCCAGGCGCTGGGCGGGGTTGACCACCGTGTGGTTGAAGCGGGGGGCGTCGATCTGCGACCAGTCGGTGTAGGTCTGGCCCCAGAAGGTGGTCCCCCAGGCGTCGTTCAGCGCGGAAATCTCCTGGTACGTCGCCCGCAGCCACCCCCGCCAGGCGGCCACGCTGTGCTCGCAGTAGCACTCGCCGAGCGGTGCCCCGTACTCGTTGTGCACGTGCCACATGGCCACGGCCGGATGGTCGCGGTAGTGCTCGCCCAGCGCCCGCACCAGCCGCGCGGTGGCCTCGCGGAAGGCCGGCGCGCTGGAGCAGGCGCTCTGCCGCCCGCCGAACCCGATCCGCACGCCCTCCCTGGTCACCGGCAGCACGTCGGGGTGCGTGGCGACGAACCAGGCGGGCGGCGCGGCCGTCGGGGTGGCGAGGTCCACGGCGACGCCGGCCGCGTGCAGCCGGTCGAGGATCTCGTCCAGCCAGCCGAAGTCGTAACGTCCCTCGGCCGGCTCCATCAGCGCCCACGAGAACATGCCCAGGCTGACCAGGTTGACCCCGGCCTCCCGCATGAGGGCCGCGTCCTCCTCCAGGACCTCGCGCGGCCACTGCTCTGGGTTGTAGTCCCCGCCGAAGGCGAGGCCGGCAGGACGCTCCGGATACATCCATCCCCCTTGGAAAGCTTCTGTGAACGTGCACAGTAATCCCTCTCCGCACCGTTGGGAACAGGCCGGGGACGGATCAGGTGTTTTCCACGGGTTAACGAGAACGTAACGCCTCTTGACGGGCATTTCGGCGCTGCTCCACTCTGTGCACGTTCACAGAACCTTACGGAGGTACGCATGCGCGCCAACCGTCTCGGAGCAGCGCTGGCCGTCGCCCTCACGGCCACCCTCGCCGCCTGCGGGTCCGGCGAGCCCGCCCCCCAGAGCTCCGCGGCGCCGCAAAGCTCCGCCCCGGCGGCCCAGGGACCGGTCAAGCTCACCTACTGGACCTGGGCCCCCAACATGGACAAGATCGTGGAGGTCTGGAACAAGGCGCACCCTGACATCCAGGTCACGGTCAGCAAGCAGGCCGGCGGCGACGACGCGGCCGCCAAGTACCTCACCGCCGCCAAGGCCGGCAACCCGCCCGACCTGGTCCAGGCCGAGTACCAGCACCTTCCCTCGTTCATCGCCGCCGACGCGGTGGCCGACATCAAGGCCGAGACCGCCGCCGTCCAGGGCGAGTTCACGGAAGGGCTGTGGCGCCTGGTCACGCTCGGCACCGAAGGCGTCTACGGCATCCCGCAGGACAGCGGCCCGATGATGCTCTTCTACCGCCAGGACCTGTTCGACAAGTACGGCATCGAGGTGCCGAAGACCTGGCAGGAGTACGCCGACGCGGCCCGCGCCGTGCGCAAGAAGGACCCGAAGGTTCACCTCGGCACGTTCTCCAGCAAGGACCCGGGAGCGTTCACAGGCTACGCCCAGCAGGCCGGCGCCCAGTGGTGGGCGATCGAGGGCGAGTCCTGGAAGGTGAACATCGCCGACGAGGCCACCAGGAAGGTCGCCGACTACTGGGGCGGCCTGGTGAAGGAGGGCGCCATCGACGACATGCCGTACTTCACCCCCGAGTGGAACAAGGCGCTCAACGACGGCAAGCTGCTCACCTGGCCGTCCGCCGTGTGGGCGCCGGGCGTGCTGTCGAGCAACGCCCCCAAGGCCAAGGGCAAGTGGGCCGCCGCCCCGCTCCCCCAGTGGAACGCCGGCGAGAACGTCAGCGGCTTCTGGGGCGGCTCGTCCACCGCCGTGTCGGCCAAGACCCCGAACAAGGCCGCCGCCGCGCGGTTCGCCACCTGGCTCAACACCGACCCGGAGGCGATCAGGCTGCTGGTCGAGGAGGCCGCGATCTACCCGGCCGCCACCAAGGCCCAGTCGTCGCTCGGCGAGGCCCCTGAATACTTCGCCAACCAGCCCGACTTCTGGCAGCAGGCCGCCGCCGTCTCCGCGGGCGCCCGCGGCTTCACCTTCGGCCCCAACGTCGGCGTGACGTACAACGCCTTCAAGGACGCCTTCGACAAGGCCGTGCAGAACAAGTCGCCCTTCGCCGAGGCCGTGCAGTCCATGCAGGACGCCACGGTCGCCGACATGCGCAAGGCCGGCTTCCAGATCGCGCAATGAACCAGGGACGAAGGAGCGCCTGGCCGTACCTCTTCCTGACCCCGGCGATCGTGCTGTTCACGCTCTTCCTCGCCGTGCCCATCGGCTACACGGTCCACCTCGCGATGCGCCGGACCAAGGTGTCGGGGCTCGGGCTCGGGAAGGGGGCGCGGCGGGAGGTGTTCGTCGGCTTCGACAACTTCTCCGCCGCGCTCGCCGACGCCGAGCTGTGGCAGGGCTGGCTGCGGGTGCTCGGGTACGGCGCGCTGGTGCTGGTCGTCATGCTCGGCCTCGCGCTGCTGTTCGCGCTGCTGCTGGACTCGGCGCGGGTGCGGCTGGCGCGCTTCTCCCGGATCGCGATCTTCCTGCCGTACGCGGTGCCGGGGGTGGCCGCCACCCTGCTGTGGGGCTTCCTCTACCTGCCCTCGCTCAGCCCGATCCGCTCCGTGCTCGACGCCGACCTGCTCGGGGCCACCACGGTCACGTACTCGATGGCGAACGTGGCGGTGTGGGGCGGCACCGGCTTCAACATGCTCGTGCTCTACACCACGCTCCGGGCCATCCCGCGCGACCTGTACGAGGCCGCCCGGCTCGACGGCGCCTCGGAGCTCCAGATCGCCGTCCGGGTCAAGATCCCGATCCTGACCCCGGCGATCATCCTCACCACGGTGTTCTCGATCATCGCCACCATCCAGGTGTTCACCGAGCCCACCACGCTGCGCCCGCTGACCAACACGATCAGCTCCACCTGGAGCCCGCTCATGAAGGTCTACCGGGACGCCTTCGTCACCGGCGACCTGTACTCGGCCGCCGCCACCTCGATCGTCATCGCGGCGGTCTCGCTCGTCCTGTCGTTCGGGTTCCTGCGCGTGGTCCGCAACCACGCCTTCGGGGAGGGCTGATGGCCGGGGTCACCGCCACCTCGCACCGCCGCCGCAGCGCGGCCGTTCAAGGACCGTGGGGCATCGCGCCGACCGCGCTGCTGCTCCTCGGGGCGATCTACTGCCTGTTCCCGGTGTTCTGGGTGTTCATCGCGGCCACCAAGTCGCCGGGCGAGCTGTTCAGCACCTCGACGCTGGCGTTCGGCACGGGCTTCCTCGACAACGTCGAGCAGCTCTTCGCCTACCGCGACGGCGTGTTCTGGCTGTGGGCGGGCAACACGCTGCTCTACGCGGGCGGCGGGGCGCTGCTGTCCACCGCCGTCTCGGCGATCTCCGGGTACGCGCTGGCGAAATACCGCTTCCCCGGCCGCAACGCCATCTTCAACATCCTCATCGGCGGCATCCTGGTGCCCGCCGTGGTGCTGGCCATCCCGCAGTACCTGCTGTTCAGCAAGTTCGGGCTGGCGGACACGTACTGGGCGGTGCTGCTGCCGCAGATCCTGCACCCGTACAGCATCTACCTGGCCCGCATCTACGCCTCGGCGGCCATCCCCGACTCGCTGCTGGAGGCGGGCCGGATCGACGGGGCGGGCGAGGGCCGGCTGATGGCGCGGGTGGCGATGCCGCTCATGGTGCCCGGCATGGTGACGATCTTCCTGTTCCAGTTCGTGGCGATCTGGAACAACTTCCTGCTGCCGTTCATCATGCTGGGCGACGACGGCAAGTTCCCGCTCACCGTCGGCCTCTACACGCTGCTCATGGCGGGGGCCAACCAGCCCGCGCTCTACAACCTGATCCTCACCGGGGCGTTCCTGTCGATCGTGCCGTTGATCGCGTTGTTCCTCACGATGCAGCGATACTGGAGGACCGATCTGTCCTCCGGAGCCGTGAAATGAAACGCCCTACGATCCACGATGTGGCCGCGGCCGCGGGCGTGTCCCGCGGCACGGTCTCCCGCCTGCTCAACGGGGACAAGTACGTCAGCCCCGCGGCGCGCGTGGCCATCGAGCGGGCGATCTCCGAGACCGGCTACGTCGTCAACCGCGCCGCCAGGAGCCTGGTCACCCAGCGCACCGGCTCGGTGGTGATGGTGCTGTCGGAGCCGCACGAGAAACTGTTCGAGGACCCCAACTACAGCACGATGATCCGGGTCGCGATCAGGATGCTGGCCGAGCGGGACCTGTCGCTGGTGATGATGATGGCCGGCGACGAGGGCGACCGCGAGCGGGTGGTCCGCTACGTGCGCGGCGGCCACGCCGACGGGGTGTTGCTGGTCTCCACGCACGCGGGCGACCCGCTGGTGCAGGCCCTGGGCTCCGGCGGGCCGCCCGCGGTGTCGGTCGGCGCGGTCATCGGCCACGAGAACGTCATCCCGTACGCCGCCGCCGACGAGCGCCTCGGCGCCCGGCAGATGACCGAATACTTCGTCCGCCAGGGCCGCCGCAGGATCGCGATGATCACCGGGCCGATGGACACGCCGGGCGGCATCCAGCGCCTGGAGGGCTTCGCCGAGGTGCTGGGCCGCAAGGCCACCCAGCGGCTCATCGCGCACGGCGACTGGACGCAGGCGAGCGGCGAGCGGGCGATGCGCGAGCTGCTGGAGCGCTCCCCCGACCTCGACGCGGTCTTCGTGGCCTCCGACCTGATGGCGGCCGGGGCCCTCGCGGCGCTGCGCGCGGCCGGGCGGCGGGTGCCTGACGACGTGGCGGTGGGCGGGTTCGACGACTCGGCGGTGGCGGTCTCGACCCATCCGCCGCTGACCACGATCCGCCAGCCGCTCGCGAAGATGGCGCAGGAGACGATGCGGCTGCTGTTCGCCCTGCTGGACGGGGCCGGTCCCGTGGAGCCGGTGGTGCTGCCGACCGAGCTGGTGGTACGGGAGTCCGCCTGATCGGGATAAATGGCAGAAAGTCGGGATCTTCCGGGGTCCGGCGTCGTACGATCATCGGCAACGTCCCCTGTGACGTCGCAGGCAGGAGGAGCCGAGGGTGGCCGAGAGCGAGCAGGAGCGCGCGCCGCGCGGGATCGACACGACGAGACCCAGCGTCTCGCGGGTCTACGACTTCATGCTCGGCGGCAAGGACAACTACGAAGCCGACCGGATGGCCGCGCGGCGGGCGCTGGAGGTCGCGCCGGACGCGCCCCAGGCGGCGCGGGCCAACCGCGAGTTCCTGGGCCGGGTGGTGCGCTTCCTCGCCGGCGAGGCCGGCATCCGGCAGTTCCTCGACATCGGCTCCGGCCTGCCCACCCAGGGCAACGTGCACGAGATCGCCCAGGCGGTCGCGCCCGGCACGCACGTCGTCTACGTCGACCACGACCCGATCGTGCTCGTCCACGGCCGGGCCCTGCTGGCCGTGGACGACACCACCACCGTGGTCGAGGCCGACCTGCTCGACCCCGAGGCGATCCTGCACAACCCCGAGGTCCGGCGGCTGATCGACTTCGACCGGCCGGTGGCGCTGCTGCTGCTCGGCATCCTGCACCACCTGGCCGACCACGAGGACCCCGGCGGCATCACCCGCCGGCTGATGGACCGCCTGGTGCCGGGCAGCTACCTCGCCGTCTCCCACTTCCACAACCCCGGGCCTGAGCTGCCCGAGGTGTCGCGGCAGGCGTACTCGGCGGAGAAGGTCTTCAACGAGACGATGGGCACCGGGCGGTGGCGCACCCGCGCGGAGATCCTCGCCTACTTCGACGGGCTGGACCTGCTGGAGCCCGGCCTGGTGCCGCTGCCGGAGTGGCGGCCGGGCGAGGACGACCACGCCACGCCCGGCATCACTTACCACACGTTCGTCGGCGGGGTGGCCCGCAAGCCCGAGCTCTGACGGCTCAGAGCGCCCCGGCGTAGACCCAGCGCCCGTCCAGCCGGACGAACCGGCTGTGCTCCTCCGTGTCGCCCGGCCGGCCGCGCTCCACGTAGTGGGCGCGGAAGCGGACCGTGCCCTCGGTGTGCACGACGCTGCCGCCCGTGGTGGCCAGGACCTCCAGGCTGGTCCAGCGCAGCCGCCGGTCGAGGTCGAGCCGGACCGGGCGGCCCGCCGGATGCCAGGTGCGCAGCAGGTAGGCCGCGTCGCCCACGGCGAACGCGCTGAAGCGCGAGCGCATGAGCTGCTCGGCGGTGGCCGCCGCCGCCTCGCCGCGGTGCAGCTTGCCGCAGCAGTCGTCGTAGGGGGCGGGCAGGCCGCAGGGGCACGGTCGGGCGGGCATGCGCCCTATTGTGCACCCAGCCGGCGGGCCAGGGCGGTCAGGGTCGCGCCGAGCGGGGCGTCCACGAGCAGCGCCGCGTCGGCGTCGCCGCCGGTCGGGCCCTGGTTGACGATCGCGATCGGGACGCCGCGCGCCGCCGCCCGCTGCACGAACCGCAGCCCCGACCTGATCGCCAGCGAGGAACCGAGCACGAGCAGCGCCCGGGCGCTCTCCACGACGGCGAAGCACTCGTCGACGCGCGGGCGGGGGACGTTCTCGCCGAAGAACACCACGTCCGGCTTGAGCAGGCCGCCGCACCCCGTGCAGTCGACCACGCGGAACCCGGCGACCTGCTCGTCGGTGAGCACCGCGTCGCCGTCGGGGTTGATCACGTCGCTGGTGGCCGCCCAGCCGGGATTGGCCTCGCGCAGCCGGCGGTCCAGCTCGGCGCGCGAGGTGCGCTCGCGGCAGCTCAGGCACATCACCCGGTCCAGGCCGCCGTGCAGCTCGATCACCCGGTCCGCGCCGGCCGCCTGGTGCAGGCCGTCGACGTTCTGGGTGACGATGCCGCTGACCAGGCCGTGCCGCTCCAGCGCGGCCACGGCCCGATGCCCGGCATTGGGCCTGGCCAGGTCCATCTGCCGCCAGCCGACGTGGCTGCGCGCCCAGTAACGCCGTCTCGCCTCCTGGCTGGCCACGAACCGCTGGTAGGTCATCGGCTCAGCCTGCCGCGCCCGCCCGGTCGGCCCCCGGTAGTCGGGAATGCCCGACTCGGTGGACAGCCCGGCGCCGCTCAGCACCGCCACCCCGCCCCGGCCGACCAGCTCGTCGAGCTCGTCGAGCCCACCGGGTGACGCCTCCATGGTGCTGCCTAGTGTCACGCCTTCCATGGTGCCCGACGCACCCCCATGCCCGGTCACCCCCTCCCCACTACGGCGGCGCCCGACGCACTGCCGCCCCCCGGTCACCCCCACCCGCTACCGCAGCGCCCCACACGGCGCCGCACCCGATCACCCCTTCCTCACTACCGGAGTGCCCGACGCAGCGCCATGCCCGGTCACGCCCTCCCCGCGACCGCAGGGCCCGACGCGGTGCCGCGCCCGGTCACCCCCTCCCCACTACCTCAGGACGCCGGCCGCCGCGAGTTCGGCCGTCAGGCGGCGGCGGGCGGGCTCGGCCAGGTGGTCGAGGGCGTGCGGGTCGGCGGCCAGGCGGCTGACCGGGGCGACCAGGAGGTGGTGCAGCCGGATCGAGCGGCCGGAACGCAGATTGACGGCGAACGTCCCCGGCCCCCGCCCATCCGGGCCGGCGCCCGCGACGACCTCCGTGCAGGGATCCCAGGCGCCCCCCGGCGGACCGGGGGCGGCGGGCCCGGCGACGGAGCAGGCCGCCAGCCGCCCGGCCGGCACCCCCGGCAGCCGCTCCACCCACCGCCGCAGGAGGATCGCGACCTCGTCCGGCGACATGCCGCCCGGCGCGTCGAACTCCGCCCACCGGGCCAGGTCGTGGCCCGCGCGGGGCGGCCGCATCAGCACCTCGCCCGCCGTCCAGGGCGCGCGTACCCCTATCCGGTACGGCCGGACCCCCGCCGGCCGTACGCCCGCGAGCCCGCCCGCCAGCAGCTCCATCGACTCCTCCGCCGCCTCGGCGCTGACGCCGGGCGCGCCCACGGCCAGCTCGCCCGTCACCGGCACGCCCGGCGGGAGCGCGGCCCGCAGGCGGCGCAGGTCGGCGACCCCGCCGGTGAGGCCGGTGGCCACGCCCAGGAAGTCGACCCGGGTGAGCATCAGCGTCAGCCCCCGGCACCGGGCCAGCGCCTCCCCCGGGAGCGCCGCCGCCCGCGCCACGTCCAGCCGCCCCGCCCACGGCCCCCCACCACCGGGCAACGGCCGCTCCCCCACGACCCACCGCACCGGCTCGACGCCCCCGCGTCCCGAGCCGATGGCTTCCCCTCCGCCAGCCCGCAGGACCCATTCGTCAGGAGAAGCGGCCCCCACATCCCCGCGCCCCCAGCTGACGGTTTCCCCTCCGTCGGCCTGCAGGGCCCATTCGTCCGGAGAGGTGGCCCGCGTGCCGGCGCGGGCGGTTTCGCACCAGGGCGGTCTGATCAGTTGCTCGGGGGACCAGGCGTCCCATCTCACCCCGGCGAGCTCGGGGATCCGCCGCAGCGCCGCCCGGTGCTCGGCGACGTGGCGGCCGCACAGGGTCACGCCCTCCCCCAGGGCGGCGACCAGTGCGAACGCGGCCGGGAGCTGGTCGGCGCGGTCGATCACGATGTGCGCCCGCCGCCCGCGCGTCACCTCCCTGGCCAGCTCGATCTCGAGCGCGAACAGCTCGCACCGGCGGGCGGCGCCGAGCAGGTCGCGGCTGCTCTCCTCGCTGCCCTCGGTGAGCTCCAGCCCGTCCACGGCGAGCCGGACGGCAGGATCGGCGGCCAGGCCCAGCGCGGCGCCGACGGCCCGTACGTGGGCGTCGTCGTACGCCCCCCTCGCCAGGATGGCGGCCGCCGCCCGCCCGATCAGCGCGGTGAGCGGCCCTCCCGGACGCCGGTCGGCGGCGGCCCGGAGCCGGGCGGGGTCGGCGAGCCGCCGGACGAGGTGCTCGTTGAGGTCGAGGAGCGCCATCCCCGGGGGCGGCGCCACCACGGTGGTGAAGTCCGCCAGCGGAGGCACGACGAGCACGTCCATCAGGCGTGTTCCTCCGTCCCGGGACAGGGGCGGGGACGGGGACGCGGGCACGGCCCGGCGCCGGGACGCCGGGCGGGCCGCAGGTAGACGCAGCGGAGCACGGCGGCGAAGCGCAGCCCGCCCTCGCGCAGCCAGCAGTCGTCGGGTCCCGGCAGGGCCTCGGTGAGCGTGAGCCGGTCGCCGGCGGCCTCGGCGAGGGCGGCCAGCTCGGCGATGAGCGAGGGAGCGCGGGTGTCGACGTAGAGGGGGTGCCGGCCGGCGGCGGCGAAGAAGGTGCGGGGCAGGTCGTGCGCCTCGCGCAGCCGGGCCATGGCGAGCAGCAGGTCGCGCTCGCCCGAGCCCGAGGCGTGCCGCAGCGGCTCGGACGCGGCCCGCCCGAGCTGCCAGCGCCGCCGCGCGAGCACCACGTTCCCCCAGGTGATGCGGGGCAGGGCGGGCAGGCAGGGCAGGGCGGGAGGGCGGAGCCCCGGCAGCGCGAGCGCGATGCGCAGGGCGCTGCCCGGGCCCGGCCCGCTGTTGTGGAACATCAGCGTCTCGCCGGTGCCCTTGGCGCGCAGCACGGCCCGGTGGCCGTCGCTGTGGACGTAGAGCTCGCCGAGTCCGAGGCGCCGCCGCCGGGGACCGGCCGTCGCGCCGCCGTGCTCCAGGACGGGGCCGGGCAGCTCCAGCGGGGGCAGGCCGTCGGCGCGCGGCGCGACGACGTTGAGCGCGGTGAAGCCGTCGAGCACGCGGGCCACGGCGGCGTCCCGTTCGGCGACGAGCGCGGCGCCGTCGCGGACGGGCGGCGGCTCCCACGGGCCGAGCCTGGGCGCGTCGTGGAGCGCGTCGATGACCAGCGGGGTGACGCCCCCTTCGTACGCCTCCAGCGACGCCGCCGCCACCATGACGTCGGCCGCGCAGAGCACGGGCGCGCCCGGCGGCACGGGCTCGCCGGCCACCTCGGCCAGGTCGAGGACGGCGGCGCCGGCCGGGGCAGCGCGGACGAGCCCGGCGATCCGGTCGCCGTGGCACACCTCGAGGTCGCCGGCCGCGCCCAGCGCCTCGGCCAGCGGGAAGGTCCCGGCGCCGAGCCGGGCCGCGAGCAGCCGGTTGGTGCGCAGCCGGGTCAGCTCGGCCTCCTCGGCGAGCAGCGCGAGCGCGGCGGGCACGCGTTCGCGCAGGTCGGCGGCGAGCGGGCCGCCGGCGGTGAGGCGGAGGGTGCCGGCGGCGGCCTCGTGCACGATGAGGCGTTCGTCGCGCCCGGCCCGCTGCCCGCCGCCGGCGAGGGCCTCGATGCGGCTCTGCACGGCCAGCTTCACCTCGGGCGCCGCGGCCGGGTAGTGCTCCAGCAGGCCGGCGATCTCGCGGACGCGCCGCGCGACGGGCAGGTCGGTGCTGCCGGCGGCGCGGGGGCCGGCGAGCGGCCACCGCCGCTCCTGGGCGGGCACGCCGCGGGCGGCCACGAGGCCGTGTTCCTGGACGGCGGGCTCGTCGTCGCCGGGCAGCCGCGCCAGCAGCCAGCCGACCGGGTCGGGGACGGTGGCGGGCGGGCACAGGTCGTGGGTGAGCAGCCCGCGGCGCACCGCGACGGCGAGCGCGGCCGAGGCCCGTTCCATGCTGATGCCGCAGTCGGCGGCGATCTCGGCGACGGTGCGGCGGCCGTCGCAGCGGGCGGCGAAGGCGGCGGCGTCGCGCGGGGGCGTCGCGCCGGCGCGCAGGCTGGGCACGAGCCCGGCGACGACGGCGGGGTCGGCGAGGAGGCGCTGCTGGAGCGCCTCGCCGACGCGGGCGGCGGGGTAGGCGTGGCGGCCGGCGAGCTCGCGGTATCCGGCCCAGGTGTAGCCGCTGGGGAGGGCGGGCTCGACGCGGGCGGCGCCGGTGGGGGCGTGGAAGCCGGTCGGGGCGGCCCGGGTGGCCAGCCGCTGCACGTGGGAGGCGAGCTTCGCGGGATCGGCGGGGCCGCGCCGCAGCTCGCGGTAGGCGGCGGGGGCGGAGCAGACGAGGGCGTCGAGGAAGCGCTCGTCGGAGGCGACGCCGGCGACGGCCGCCCTGGTCAGCGCCGTGTCGGCGGCGACCACCTCGGCGAGGGCGAGCCTCGCCTCCTCCAGCAGGCCGGTGACGTGGTTCCAGTCGGCGAGCCAGTCCTCGGGGCCCGGGGTGCCGGGCGGCAGGGGCCGCAGGCGGCGCAGGCGGCCGCGGAGCCCGCGCGGCAGCCGGGGGGCGTCCGTCCGGCCGGCGTGCGGACCGGCCGGACGGGCCTCGCGGCGGGCGGGCGCGCCGGCGAGCAGGCCGAGGGCCCGCGTCTCCAGCAGCGCGACGGCGGCCGCGGTCTCCGCGGCCCTGGGGCAGGCCAGGGATTGGACGAGCTCCCAGGGGAACCCGGCGGTCCTGACGACCGCGGCCGGCAACAGGGTCCACTCGCGGTCTTGCAACGTGCCGGGTTCGCCCATGTACACGTTCCCCTTTCTCACGGTTATTTTTCGGAATGCGGTAACACAGATATTTACAAGA
>NZ_BAAJOU010000012.1:0-19417 GCF_057536035.1 Nonomuraea sp. B208 | reverse complement strand
GCTCGTCGATCGGGTTCATGACCACTCCTGGGTGAGGTTCCTTACGGGGGACAGGGGCGCCGGCGCGGGATGCTGAACGGCCCGCTCCAGCCGCTTGCGGGCCCGGTGCAGGCGTACCCGGAAGGCCGCCGACGAGCAGCCCACGACCCGGGCCGCCTCCTTCGGCGACAATCCCTGCCAGGCCACCAGCAGCAGGATCTCCCTGTCGTCGTCGGACAGCTCGGCCAGCGCCCGCAGCACCCCCAGGCGCTCGGTCACCTGCTCGGCCACGTCCCCTTCGGTCCAGGAGCGCAGCTCGGCCGCCAGCGCCTCCCTGCGGGCCTCGGCGCGCACGTTGTCGCGCAGGACGTTCCGCGCCACGCCGAGCAGCCACGGCAGCGCCGGCTCCGGCACGTCCCCGAACCGCCGCCAGGCGATCGCGAACGTCTCGCTCACCACCTCGTCGGCCACCTGCCGGCCCGCCCGGCTGACCACGTAGGCCCAGACGCGTTGCCGGCATTCGTCGTACATGCCGGTGAACCGGTCCGTATCATCCGCCACCGCCCAGCCCCTTCGTTCGGATGCGTTCCACTGACACCACGAAGTGGTCCGAACGGCCCCTTTGTTACACCCCGCCCGGCACGACGGCCGGCTCGCCGCAGCCCGCGACGGCGGCCAGATCGACCAGCAGGACGTCTCCTCTGCGCCGCGCCAGGTCCACGAGGTCCGGCTGAAACCCCTCCATCGAGAACAGCGCCAGCACCGCCTTCCCCGCGTCGTGCCCCTGCTCGGCCAGCAGCGCCTTCAGCCGGTCGAGCCGGTCGAGGTCCGCGACGCTCCGCCGGAGCAGCGTGGCCTTCGCCTCCCCCACGAGGGCGATCTCGGCCCGCCCCGCCCGCTTGTCGAGGGCGACAACGTCGATCTCGTGTTTGGCCTGCCCCTTGCGGTCGTTCACGACGGTCGAGGTCACCAGACCGGCGTGCCCCCGCAACGCGGGATCGGCCCGCGCCCTGAGCCAGGCTCTGGCGCAGCTCTCGAAGTGCGGCCCCAGGACGCGGGCGACGAACGTGGGCCGGGACCGGCGCCAGGCCTCCGCCGACTGCCCGATCTCGACGAGATCGTGCTGTGCCACGGTGATGAGGTTGTGGAACCGGATGATGGGGTCGGCCACCGTGATCACCGGTCGCCGTTCCCACAGGGGGTCGGTGTCGTAGCGCAGGTAGCCGGCACTGGTCAGCGCCTCCAGCGGCCGTGTCAGGGAAGTGCGCTGTTGCTCCAGCAGCCCGCCGATCTTCGAGGGGCTGGTGGCGCCGTTCGCTACGGCGTTGATGATGGCGTAATGCAGGGCGCTGCCGGTGAACTTGGGGTCCTCCCGCAGGAGGTACTCCGCTTCACTGCCGGAGAACAACGCCTGCCGCGGGTCCAGCACGGTGGCCGGAGCCCACACGTCCACCTCGGCCGCGCTTTGTGGCGGATCGACGTTGGCGAGATTACGGTAGCCCGGCGCCCCACCGAGGATGGCGTGCACTCGCAGGGCCGCGGCCGGGTCGCCGATCCCCCAGTGCCGCGCCGTCGTGGTCAGGTCGAACGGGTGCAGGCGAAGATCGATCGCCGCCCGCCCGCGCAGTGCCTTCGTCCCGGACAACAGGCCGTTCATCACCGACATGGCCGACCCGCAGACGATGACCCGGCCGCCGGGCGCACCCTCCTCGGTCTGGGAACGGTCGTAGAGGAGCTGCAGCAGGCCTGGCAGCTCCGGCGAGTGGCCCATCCAGTACGGCAGCTCGTCGATCACGAGCACGCCGGGCCCCGCGCCGCCGCTCCGCCGGGAGGACAGCTCGATGGCGGCGGACAGCAGGGACTCCCAACTCGCGTCGGACACGAGCTCGGGGCCGATTCCCGCGTGCCGCGCGATGGCGGCGGCCAGGCGCCGGCGAGCGGCGACGACCCCTTCCTCCGCGACGGCCGCGACGTAAAGACCGCCGGTGGCCTCCGCCAGCGCGCGCAGCAGGAAGCTCTTGCCCACCCGCCGCCGTCCGGAGACCACTCCGAGGCGCAGCCGGGGATCCCGATGCTGGACGAACTGGGTGAGAGCCGCCCACTCGGCGTCGCGCGCCAGCACTCGCGCCGGCTTGTGGATAGGTGTCACCTAAATAGTATGCAGGGCAGCGTACTAATTAGGCACCGGCGGTGTAGGACGTGGGGTCGGAGATCGACGGCTCTTCCCGCAGGAGAAGGCCACCCTCCCGGAACATCGCCGAGGCAGGGTTGAGCAGCCGCCGCCGCACGCAGCGGTCGAAGTCGTCGCGGGCGGCGGGACCCGATCCGCCGCACATCTCGAGATAGGCACGGGTGCTGCCGAGGGCGCGCCGCCGCCGGTCAGGGCACTGCCGCAAAGAATCAGCCGGGTACGGGTGCACTCCTTCGCGTGTCCCGCCGGGCTGAGCGCGTGCTGCAGGTAGGACGGCCGGACGAGAATGATAGCTGCAACTATCTTAGTTGCAGCTATCATTCGCTGCCCGGCTACTTGGAGTTGGCCTTCAGGTAGTCCGCGTTCATGCGCGCGATCGTGTCGAGCGGGATGCCCTTCGGGCAGACCGCGGTGCACTCGCCGGTGTTCGTGCAGCCGCCGAAGCCCTCGCTGTCCATCTGGTCCACCATGGCCTTGGCCCGGGACAGCCGCTCGGGCTGGCCCTGCGGCAGCAGGCTCAGGTGGGTGATCTTGGCGGCGGTGAAGAGCGAGGCCGAGCCGTTCGGGCAGGCGGCCACGCACGCGCCGCAGCCGATGCAGGTGGCCGCGTCGAAGGCTGAGTCGGCGTCGTCCTTGCGCACCGGCACGCTGTGCGCGTCAGGGGCCGAGCCGGCCGGCACCGAGACGAAGCCGCCCGCCTGGATGATGCGGTCGAAGGCGCTGCGGTCCACGACCAGGTCTTTGACGACCGGGAACGGGGCCGCGCGCCACGGCTCGATGGTGATCTCGGCGCCGTCCTCGAAGTGGCGCATGTGGAGCTGGCACGTGGTGGTCGCGCGCTGCTCGCCGTGGGCGACGCCGTTGATCACCATGCCGCACATGCCGCAGATGCCCTCGCGGCAGTCGTGGTCGAAGGCGATCGGGTCGTCGCCCTCCAGGATCAGGCGCTCGTTGAGGACGTCGAGCATCTCCAGGAAGGACATGTCCGGGGAGATGTCCTCCACCCGGTACGTCACCATCCGTCCCTTGTCCTGGGGACCGCTCTGACGCCAGACCTTGAGGGTCAGGTTCACTTGTAGCTCCGCTGGGTCATCTTGACGTACTCGTACTCGAGCGGTTCCTTGTGCAGCACCGGGCCGTCCGGGGTGCGCTCCCACGCCGAGACGTGCGCGAAGTTCTCGTCGTCGCGCAGGGCCTCGCCGTCGGCGTCCTGCGACTCGGCGCGGAAGTGGCCGCCGCAGGACTCGGTGCGCACCAGGGCGTCCAGGCACATGAGCTCGGCCAGGTCGAAGAAGTCGGCCACCCGGCCGGCCCGCTCCAGCACCTGGTTGAGCTCCTCGGCGGTGCCGCTGACCTTGACGTTCTCCCAGAACTCCTGGCGCAGCTCGGGGATGCGCTCCAGGGCCTTGCGCAGCGACTCCTCGGTGCGCTCCATGCCGCAGTAGTCCCACATGAGCTTGCCGAGCTCGCGGTGGAAGGAGTCGGGCGTGCGGGTGCCGTTCACGGAGAGCAGCCGGTCGATCTTCGAGCGGACCTTGATCTCCGCCTCGGCGACCGCCTCCTCGTCCACCTCGCCGAACGGGCCGTCGGCCAGGTAGTCGCCGATGGTGGTCGGCAGCACGAAGTAGCCGTCGGCCAGGCCCTGCATGAGGGCCGAGGCGCCGAGGCGGTTCGCGCCGTGGTCGGAGAAGTTGGCCTCGCCGATGACGAACAGGCCGGGGATCGTGGACTGCAGGTCGTAGTCCACCCACAGGCCGCCCATCGTGTAGTGAACGGCGGGGTAGATGCGCATCGGCACGTCGTACGGGTTCTCGCCGGTGATGCGCTCGTACATCTCGAAGAGGTTGCCGTACTTCTTCTCGACGGCGTCGCGGCCGAGGCGGTTGATGGCGTCGCGGAAGTCCAGGTAGACGCCGAGGCCGCCGGGGCCGACGCCGCGGCCCTCGTCGCAGACGTTCTTGGCGGCCCGGGAGGCGATGTCGCGGGGCACCAGGTTGCCGAACGCCGGGTAGATGCGCTCCAGGTAGTAGTCGCGCTCGTCCTCGGGGATGTCGCCGGGGGCGCGCTCGTCGTTCTTGCGCAGCGGCACCCAGACGCGGCCGTCGTTGCGCAGCGACTCCGACATCAGGGTCAGCTTCGACTGGTAGTCGCCGGAGACCGGGATGCAGGTCGGGTGGATCTGCGTGTAGCAGGGGTTGGCGAAGTACGCGCCCCGCTCGTGCGCCCGCCAGATGGCGGTGGTGTTGCAGCCCTTGGCGTTCGTGGACAGGAAGAACACGTTGCCGTAGCCGCCGGTGGCGAGCACCACGGCGTCGGCCAGGTGCCGCTCGATCTCGCCGGTCACCATGTCGCGCACGATGACGCCGCGGGCACGACCGTCGGAGACGATCACGTCGAGCATCTCGTGCCGGGTGTGCATGGTGACGGTGCCGGCCGCGATCTGCCGCTCCAGCGCCTGGTAGGCGCCCAGCAGGAGCTGCTGGCCCGTCTGGCCGCGGGCGTAGAACGTACGCGAGACCTGCGCGCCGCCGAAGGAGCGGGTGTCGAGCAGGCCGCCGTACTCGCGGGCGAACGGCACGCCCTGCGCCACCGCCTGGTCGATGATGTTCACCGAGACCTGGGCGAGGCGGTAGACGTTGGACTCGCGGGCGCGGAAGTCGCCGCCCTTCACCGTGTCGTAGAAGAGCCGGTAGATCGAGTCGCCGTCGCCGCGGTAGTTCTTGGCGGCGTTGATGCCGCCCTGCGCGGCGATGGAGTGGGCGCGGCGCGGGGAGTCCTGGTAGCAGAAGGACGTGACGTTGTAGCCGAGCTCGCCCAGCGTCGCGGCGGCCGAGCCGCCGGCCAGGCCGGTGCCGACCACGATCACGTTGAGCTTGCGCTTGTTGGCCGGGTTGACCAGGCGGGCGGAGAACTTGCGCTTCTCCCACCGCTCCTCGATGGGCCCGGCGGGCGCCTTGGTGTCCCGGATCGGCGCGCCTTCGGTGTACTTCACTTCACAACTCCGAACGTGATCGCGAGGGGCGGGGCCAGGAAGCCGATCACCAGGACGACGGAGACCAGCGCGGCCGTCCCCTTGAGCGCCTTGTAGCGGGTGCGGTTGGCCCAGCCGAGCGTCTGTACGGCGCTCCAGATGCCGTGCCGCAGGTGCAGGCCGACCATGACGACGGCCACGACGTAGATGAGCGTCACCCACCAGCGCGACGGGTCGAACCCGGCGACCATGCGGTCGGCGGGCTCGGAGTTGAAGCCCTTGGGGTTGACGACGCCGAAGGTGAGGTCGAGCAGGTGCCAGACGACGAAGAGCGCGATGGTCAGGCCGCCGAAGCGCATGATGTGCGTGGCGTAGCCGTTCGCCTGCGACTTCTTGGCGACGTACTTGACGGGCCTCGCCTGGCCGGCGCGGCGGGCCAGCGAGATCGCCGCCCACATGTGCGCGACGACCGAGACGACCAGCCCGATCTCGAGGATGGTCAGCGCGGTCCGGTACGGCAGCAGCGGCTCGAACAGCGTGCGCAGCGCGTGCGCGTACTCGTTGAAGGAGTCCTTGCCGAGGAAGATCTTCAGGTTCCCCACCATGTGGGCGATGAGGAACAGCACCATCACGGCGCCCGTGACGGCCATGACGACCTTCTTGCCGTTCGACGAGCGGAGGAACCCGCCGGACCGCTTACGCGTTGGAGTGCTCTTGGGAGCGGGAACTGGCGCGGTGGCGGCGCCGCGCTCAATCGTGGCAGTCACGTTTTCGAACCGTACGTACGCAGGTACGATCCGTCCAAGTCATGGACGATCTGGTTTCGATAGCCGTCAGCTATGATGCTGGTAAGGCCGGTCTTTTCATCACCATACGGTCGGCCGGTGCGAGGAAAATCACATGCAGCTGCAACAACTCGCCTATTTCGTGGCCGTCGCGGAGACCAGGCACTTCACCCAGGCCGCCGAGCGCATGCGGGTCGCCCAGCCCTCCCTGAGCAAGCAGATCAAGGCCCTGGAGGGCGACCTCGGCGCGCCGCTGTTCTCCCGCGCCCGGGGCAACGTCACGCTCACCCCGGCGGGCGAGGCGCTGCTGCCGCTCGCCCGCCGCATGCTCGCCGACGCCGACACTGCCAGGCAGGAGGTCGCCCAGCTCGCCGGGCTGCGCCGGGGCCGGGTGCGGCTCGGCGCCACGCCGTCGCTCTGCGCCGGGCTGCTGGCCGACGCGCTGGCCCGCTTCCACCGGGCCTACCCGGGGATCGAGCTGCTGGTCGAGGAGGGCGGCTCGCGTGACCTGGTGCGGGCGCTGGCCCGCGGGCAGCTCGACCTGTCGCTGATCATCATGCCGTTGCAGAGCGACGACCCGGCCCTCGTGACCGAGGAGATCCTGCGGGAGAACCTCGTGGTCGTCTCGCCCTCGCACGAGCCGTCGCGGCGGCCGTACATGGAGATCGACGAGCTGCGCGGGCAGCCGATGGTGATGTTCCGGCGCGGCTACGACCTGCGCGAGGCGACGCTGGCCGCCTGCCGGCACGCGGGCTTCGAGCCGCGCTTCGCGGTGCAGGGCGGCGAGATGGACGCGGTGCTGCGGTTCGTGGAGGCGGGGCTCGGGGTGGCCGTGGTGCCGTCCATGGTGCTCGACGGCCGGCCGGGGCTGGCCGGCACCCCGCTCGCGCCCCCGGGGCTGAGCCGGACGATCGCGCTCGCGCACCGCAAGGACGTCGAGCCCACGACGGCGGCGCAGGCGTTCCGCGGCGTCCTGCTGTCGTTCGTGGTCGAGGCCGGGGTCGAGGGCACGCTTCCGCAAGGGGTGGAGCTCATCGCAGAATGAGCAGCAACGACGATCCCGAACGCGCGGTGAGGCGGAAGGTTGACGGCACATCTCAGCGAGACGCTGACGCTGCTCCTCGTGGAGGACGACGACGGCGACGCCTTCCTCGTCGAGGAGCTGCTCCAGGAGGCCGCGGCGCCGCCGCGCATCTTCCGTGCGCGCAGTCTCCAGGAGGCGCGGGCGAAGCTGACACCCGGGATCCAGTGCGTGCTGGTCGACCTGTCGCTCCCCGACGCCACCCGGCTGGAGGCGCTTGAGGCGGTCCTGGCCATGGCGCCGCACGCCGCCGTGCTGGTCCTCACCGGGCTGCGCGACGCGCACGTCGGCGTCGCGGCCGTCTCGGCGGGCGCCCAGGACTACCTGGTCAAGCAGGACATCGACGCGCCCCTGCTGACCCGCGCCATCCGCTACGCGATGGAGCGCAAACGCGCCGACCAGACCCAGCTCAGGCTGGTGCAGGCGGAGCTGATCGCCAAGGAGAACGCCCGCACCCAGCGCGGCCTGCTGCCGAGCCCCCTGATCGAGTCCGACGCGATCGAGCACCTGACCCGCTACCTGCCGGGCAGCGGCGGCACGCTGGCGGGCGACTTCCTCGACGCGGTGCAGACGCCGGACGGCGCGTTCCACGTGGTGGTGGGCGACGTGTGCGGGCACGGCCCCGACGAGGCGGCGCTGGGCGTGGCCCTGCGCATCGCCTGGCGCACGCTGGTGCTGGCCGGGCAGACCGACGACACGCTGCTGCGCACGCTCGACACGCTGCTGCGGGCCGAGCGCAAGGCACCGGAGATCTTCACCACGCTGTGCACCGCGACGATCGCGCCCGACCTGCGGAGCGCGCGGATGCGGGTGGTCGGGCACCCGCCGCCGGTGCTGGTGCGCGACGGCACGGTCGAGGTGCTGGAGGGCGGGCCGTCCGGGCCGCCGCTCGGCATCTTCCCCGACGCCGAGTGGTCGGTGATCGACGTGCCGCTGGGCGACAAGTGGTCGATCATGTTCTACACCGACGGGCTGATCGAGGCGGCCGTGGGCGCCCGCGACGAGCTGCTGGGCGTGGACGGCCTGGTCGGCCTCGTACGCGAGCACGGCGCGGTCGACCTCGACCGGCTGATCAGGAACGCGGGCACGCTGAGCGACGACCTCGCGGTCGTCGTGGTGAGCAGGAGAGCTTCATGATCATCAACCCTCTGCCGCCACCCAGGGAGCCGACCGGGCTCGGCCGGCTGCCGCTCTCGCGCTGGTTCCTGTTCACCGGCGCGGTGGCGGGCACGGCCTTCGCCGCCGGCGTCGCGGCCACGATGGTGATGATCGCCGACACCCGGGCCCTGTCGGCGAGCCCCGAGGTGGACGAGCAGGTCGCGCGGCTCAACGTGGCGCTGATCGTGCTGTTCGCGGTGCTGCTGGCCTGCGGGGTGGGGCTCGCGTTCATGGTGCGCTACGCCGTGCTGAAGCCCATCCGCCAGCTCACCGAGCAGGTGCGCACGGTGGCGGCGGGCGACTTCGACCACGCGCTGCACGTCGACCGCCCGGCCGAGCTGGCGGAGCTGTCCAGCCACGTCGACGCCATGCGCGGGCGCATCCTCTCGGCCTGGCGGACGGCCAGCGACCAGGCCGAGGAGCTGCGCCGCTCCAACGGCGAGCTGGAGCAGTTCGCGTACGTCGCCAGCCACGACCTCCAGGAGCCGCTGCGCAAGGTCGCCAGCTTCACGCAGATGCTGGAGCAGCGCTACGGCCCGCAGCTCGACGACCGCGCCCGCCAGTACATCCACTACGCCGTGGACGGCGCCAAGCGCATGCAGCTGCTCATCAACGACCTGCTGGACTTCTCCCGGGTCGGCCGGGTCACCGGCTCGCGCACCACCGTCGACTCGGGTGCGGCCCTCGACCGGGCGCTGGACAACCTGTCGGCGATGATCGAGGACACCGGGGCCACGGTGACGAGGGGTGAGCTGCCCAAGATCCACGGCAACCGGGTGCAGCTCACCCAGCTCTTCCAGAACCTCGTCGAGAACGCGGTGAAGTTCCGCTCGGAGGAGCCGCCGCGGGTGCACGTCGAGGCCCGGCGGGACGGCGGCATGTGGGAGTTCAGCTGCGCCGACAACGGCATCGGCGTCGAGCCCAAGTACGCCGACCGCATCTTCCTGATCTTCCAGCGCCTGCACGCCCGCGACGTGTACCCGGGCACCGGCATCGGGCTGGCGCTCTGCCGCAAGATCGTCGAGTTCCACGGCGGGCAGCTCTGGCTGGACGCGGCCGGGAAGAGCGGGGGTGCGACGTTCCGATGGACGCTGCCGCCGGCGGGAGGCCCCGATGAGTGAGACCCGATGAGTGAGGGACGCGCGATCGAGGTGCTGCTGGTCGAGGACGACCAGGGCGACATCCTGCTCACCCGCGAGGCGTTCGACCTCAACAAGGTGCGCAACCGGCTGCACGTGGTCAACGACGGCGAGCAGGCGGTCGCGTTCCTGCGGCGGGAGGGGCGCTACGCGGACGCGCCGTGCCCCGATCTCATCCTGCTCGACCTCAACCTGCCGCGGATGAGCGGGCTGGAGGTGCTGAGCGAGATTAAGGCGGACCCGGCGCTGGCCACGATCCCGGTGGTGGTCCTGACGACGTCGGAGGCGGAGGAGGACATCCTGCTCAGCTACCGGTTGCACGCCAACGCGTACGTCACCAAGCCTGTCGATTTTGGGCAATTTATCCGGGTTGTCCGCCAGATAGACGATTTTTTCGTGACTGTGGTTAAGTTGCCGGCTCACGGGTAGCGGCCCTGACGGGCTACGTGACAGGAATCACAGCCGGTCATCGAAAAAGTGAGTGACCCCGCTCACAAATCGAGATGCGACCGTCGTAACGTATCCCCCACCAATGCGCGCCTGGAGCGGCGAGCACCGCCGGCACGCGCGCCCAGTGAAACGAACCACGGACCCCCCAGCGCGACGGGTCCGCGGGAGGTGGAGAGGTCCGCGATGACCCAGACGACGCCCGAAGCACCGGTCAGAAGGCAGCGTGCGCAAGTCAAGGTGCGCACCCTGCGCACCGACAGATGGTGGCTGGCCCCACTGGTCACATTCCTCGGGCTCAGCTCGTTCCTTGTCTACGGTGTATGGGCGATCATCGACAACACGTACTTCGTCGATCCGTACATCGCACCGTTCGCCTCACCCTGCCTGGCGTCCTCCTGCCCGGAGGGCGCGCGGCTGTTCGGGTGGGCGCCGTTCGGTGACTGGTACACCCTGCCGCCCGGCCTGCTCATCCTCGGGCTGCCCGGCGGGTTCCGGCTCACCTGCTACTACTACCGCAAGTCGTACTACCGCTCGTTCTGGTTGTCGCCTCCCGCGTGCGCGGTGCAGGAGCCGCACGGCAAGTACACCGGTGAGCGCCGCTTCCCGCTGATCCTGCAGAACATCCACCGCTACTTCTTCTACGCGGCCATCCTGATCGGCCTCGTCCTGGCCTACGACGCCGTCCTGGCGCTCATCCACAAGCCGCAGGGCCTCGGCACCTGGATCCTGGTCGTCAACGCCGTCCTCATCAACATGTACACGCTGTCGTGCCACTCGTGCCGGCACATCACCGCGGGCAGGCTCAACCACTTCTCCCGTCACCCGCTGCGCTACCGGGCCTGGACGTTCGTCTCCAAGCTCAACGCCAAGCACCAGCAGCTCGCCTGGGCCTCGATGTTCTCGGTCATGATCGCCGACTTCTACGTCCGCATGGTCGCCAAGGGCATCATCGCCTTCCCGTTCGCCTAAAAGGATCAACCAGTGGAAATCGAACGTCACGAATACGACGTCGTCGTCATCGGCGCCGGCGGAGCGGGCCTGCGCGCCGCGATCGAGGCCCGGCAGCAGGGCAAGAGGACGGCGATCGTCTGCAAGTCGCTGTTCGGCAAGGCGCACACCGTCATGGCCGAGGGCGGCGCCGCGGCCGCGATGGGCAACGTCAACCCCGACGACAACTGGATGGTGCACTTCCGCGACACCATGCGGGGCGGCAAGTTCCTCAACAACTGGCGCATGGCCGAGCTGCACGCCAAGGAGGCTCCGGACCGGGTCTGGGAGCTGGAGGCCTGGGGCGCGCTGTTCGACCGCACCAAGGACGGCAAGATCAGTCAGCGGAACTTCGGCGGTCACGAGTACCCGCGGCTCGCACACGTGGGCGACCGTACCGGCCTGGAGCTGATCCGCACCCTCCAGCAGCGCGTGGTGGCGTTGCAGCAGGAGGACTACGAGAACCACGGCGACTACGAGGCCTACATCAAGGTCTTCGCCGAGTGCACGGTCACCCGGCTGCTCAAGGACGGCGAGCGCATCTCCGGCGCGTTCGGCTACTGGCGCGAGACCGGCAACCTGGTCCTCTTCGACACCCCGGCCGTGGTGCTCGCGACCGGCGGCATCGGCAAGTCGTACGTCGTCACCTCCAACTCCTGGGAGTACACCGGCGACGGGCACGCCCTGGCCCTGCTGGCCGGCGCGAAGCTCATCAACATGGAGTTCATCCAGTTCCACCCCACGGGGATGGTCTGGCCGCCGTCCGTGCGCGGCATCCTCGTCACCGAGTCCGTCCGGGGCGACGGCGGCGTGCTGCGCAACTCCGAGGGCAAGCGCTTCATGTTCGACTACATCCCGGACGTCTTCAAGGACAAGTACGCGACCACCGAGGAGGAGGGCGACCGCTGGTACACCGACCAGGCCAACAACCGGCGCCCGCCCGAGCTGCTGCCCCGTGACGAGGTGGCCCGCGCGATCAACGCCGAGGTCAAGGCCGGTCGCGGGTCACCGCAGGGCGGCGTGTTCCTCGACGTGTCCACCCGGCTGCCGGCCGAGGAGATCAAGAAGCGGCTGCCGTCGATGCACCACCAGTTCAAGGAGCTGGCCGACGTCGACATCACCGCCGAGCCCATGCAGGTGGGCCCGACCTGCCACTACATCATGGGCGGCGTCGAGGTGGACGCCGACACCGGCGCGGCCGACGTCCCCGGGCTGTTCGCGGCCGGCGAGGTGTCCGGCGGCATGCACGGCTCCAACCGGCTGGGCGGCAACTCGCTGTCCGACCTGCTGGTGTTCGGGCGGCGCGCGGGCGCGGGCGCGGCCGCGTACGTGGACGGGCTCCCCGCCCGGCCCAAGGTCAGCCCCGAGTCCGTCGAGTCGGCCCGCGAAGAGGCGCTCGCGCCCCTGGGCCGCAGCGGCGAGAACCCGTACGAGGTGCACCACGAGCTCCAGCGGACGATGAACGAGCTGGTCGGCATCATCCGCAAGGCCGACGAGGTCGCCGAGGCGCTGCAGACCGTGGAGAAGCTCAAGGAGCGCGTCCGCATGGTCGGGGCGGGCGGGTCCCGCATCTACAACCCCGGCTGGCACCTCGCGCTCGACCTGCGCAACATGGTGCTCGTGTCGGAGTGCGTGGCGCGGGCCGCGCTGCTGCGCGAGGAGAGCCGTGGCGGGCACACCCGCGACGACTTCCCCGGCATGGACCCGCAGTGGCGGCGCAAGCTGCTCGTCTGCTCCAGCGAGGACGGCTCCTCGGTGCAGGTGGTCGAGAAGGAACAGCCCCCCATGCGGGACGACCTGATCACCCTGTTCGACCGGGACGAGCTGAAGAAGTACCTCACCGACGAAGAGATGGCCGAGTTCGACGGGATAGCGAAGAAGTCATGAGCTACAAGGCAAAGTTCAAGGTCTGGCGCGGTGAGGGCGGCGAAGGCAAACTCGAGGACTTCACCGTCGAGGTCAACGAGGGCGAGGTCGTCCTCGACATCATCCACCGCCTCCAGGCGACGCAGGCGCCCGACCTGGCCGTACGGTGGAACTGCAAGGCCGGCAAGTGCGGCTCGTGCAGCATGGAGATCAACGGCAAGCCGCGGCTGGGCTGCATGACCCGGATGTCCACCTTCTCGGAGGACGAGACCATCACGGTCACGCCGATGCGGACGTTCCCGGTCATCAAGGACCTCGTCACCGACGTGTCCTACAACTACCAGAAGGCCAGGGAGGTCCCCTCCTTCACGCCGCCCGCCGACGTGCGGCCGGGCGAATACCGGATGAAGCAGGTCGACGTCGAGCGGTCCCAGGAGTTCCGCAAGTGCATCGAGTGCTTCATGTGCAACAACGTCTGCCACGTGATCCGCGACCACGAGGAGAACAAGACCAACTTCTCCGGGCCGCGCTTCCTCATGCGGATCGCCGAGCTGGACATGCACCCGTACGACGTGGCCGACCGGCAGGAGGCGGCGCAGTCCGAGCACGGGCTCGGCTACTGCAACATCACCAAGTGCTGCACCGAGGTCTGCCCCGAGCACATCAAGATCACCGACAACGCGCTCATCCCGATGAAGGAGCGCGTGGTGGACCGGAAGTACGACCCGCTGGTGTGGCTGGGCGACAAGATCTTCCGTCGCGCCAAGTCGTGACCCGCGCATGAGGAAGGGGGCCGGTTTCCGTACCGGCCCCCTTCCTCATGCGTTCAGTCCTTGGCGTGGCGGCCGAAGCGCCTGCGCTTCTCCTCCGGCATTTCCCTGGTCGGCTCCGGCTGGACGATCGTCGTCTCCCCGTCAGCGGGCACGTACGGCTGCGCCGGCTGGAACAGCGACCCCGCGGGCGCCTGCTGCCAGGGCTCGGAGTCGCCGGACTCGGCCGCCGCGGCCGGGCCGAGCGGATGCTCGTGGCCGTCGTCCACCGGGGCGCCACCGCCCGGCGGGATGTCCGCCGGCGGAGCGGGCGGGACCAGCGGCTCGAACGGGTCGCGGAAGTCCTTCGCCTCGGCCTCCTGGACCTCCTGGACGGGCTCGTGGCTGTAGTCGTCGGGGTGCAGCACCACGGGCGGCGGCTCGGACGGAGCCATGGGCGGCTCCTGCTCGTAGCCCTGCGGCGGGTACGGGTGACCGGGGTCCTGGTAGACCGGGGCGTACTGCGTAGGGCCGCTCGCGTACGTCTGCACCGGCACGAAACTGATGATCGGCGCGTACGCCGTGCCGCCCGGATAGCCGGGAGCGGTGAAGCCCGCGGTCGCGTACCCGGGACCGGCCGGATAGCCGGGGCCGGCCGGCGGAGGCGGATAGCCGGGGCCGCCCGGCGGGGGCGCATAGCCGGCGGCGCCCGCCACCGGGCCCGCCTTGCGCACGGCGGCCGCGTGGGCCATCCGCCGCAGCCGACCCTCGAAGATCAGCACCGCGAACAGCGCGAGCAGCACCAGCACCAGCGCCGGGATGCTGAGCTTCTGCGTCAGCGTCTTCTCGTCGAACTCCGGCGCCGCGGCCCGCAGTTCCAGCGGCACCTCCTCCGAGGAGGCGACCTGCGTCTCGCTCGGCGGGGCCGACGGCGTGTCCTGGGCGACGGACGGGATCTGGACCGGAGACTCCTCCGTCGTGGCGGTCGCGGTGGGCAGCACCGGAGGCGGCTCTTGGGCCTGGGTGGTCGGCGGCGCGACGTTCTGGGGGGGAGGCTCCGGCGCCTGCGTGGTCGCGGGGGCCGTGGTGGGCTTCTTGGTGGGGGCGGTGGTCTTCTTCGTCGGGGTCGCCGTCACCGTCTTGGTGATCGTCGTCTCCGGCACGTCGGTCGGCGTCGGCGTGCCTAAGGTGGTGGTCACCGTGACCGTGGTCTGGGGGTCGCTCTGGCACGAGGTGTCGCCGGCGTCGCAGGGCTCGACCGGGTCGAACGCCACCGAGGCGCTGGCGCTCTGCACGATGAACGGCGTCGCGCCGACCCCGGCGAGGCCGAGCGCCAGGACGATGGCGGAGACGGCTGTCGCTCGCGTGCGTGCCACCAGTGCCCTCCGCGTAGTCCCGGAACCATGGTCAAGGGAATACTAGTCGGGTCAAAGTAACAGTAAAGCCCGTTTTACCGCAGTATCTTGCGCTTGGTGCGCCTTTGTACCGTGACAATTCCCCAAAGCCCTGCTAGGAGCGTAGCAACAGCGGCCGCTGCGAGCACGTGTCCGAGGCTTCCCTTCAACGGGTTGACCACCGCGGCCACCGGTCGCGGTCGTTCGTGCGCCATTCGTACCTCTATGGGCAGAGGCGCCGCGAGCCCGCCGCCCGCCGGCGGCACAAGCGGGACGTTCCCGGGAGGGTCACCGACCACGCCCGGCGGAACATCCAACATCCCGTCGCCCCCAGCCACCTCCGGCAACCGCAAACCAGAAAGCGCCTGCCCCGACCCGTCCGCCACCTGAGGAACCCCGGCCCCAGGCATGGCCCCTGTCACCGCCTGCCCACCCTGAACCTGCTGCGGCACTCCCAGCCCGGTGACCCCCTGAACCCCGGGCATCTGCCCGGGCGGCACCGCCTGCGCGCCAGTCCCAGCCTGCCCCCTCGGAGCCTTCTGCCCGGCAGCCACGGCCCGCCCTCTCGCGACAGCCTGCGAGGAGGGCACGGCCTGCGCTGTTGGGACCGCTTGCGCAGGCGTCGTGGCCTCCGTTCCTGGAGCCGCTTGCGCGGACGGCACAGCCTGCGCTCTCGGAGCCGCTTGCACGGGCGTGGTGACCTGCGCCGTTGGGACCGCCTGAGCAGGCGGCACAGCCTGCGTTCCTGGAACCGCTTGCGCGGGCGTCGCGACCTGCGCTCTTGGGACTGCCTGCACGGGCGGCACAGCCTGCGCTCTGGGGGCAGCCTGCGCGGAACGCGCGGCCCGCCCTCTAGACCCTGCGCGCCTCTGTGGCGCGGTCCGCGCCTGCGGCGCAGTCCCCGCAGGCACGACAGCCTGCACGGGCGGGACTCCCTGCACTGGTGGGACACCCTGCACCGGTGGGACTCCCTGCGCCGGTGGGACAACCTGCGCCGGCGGGAGGGCGCGGGATTCCACGCTGACCTGCTGCCCTTGCCCCGCCTGCTCGGGCCCCACCTGCCCAGCCTGCCGGGCACGCCTGCTCCACCACGTCTCTGTGGTGCGCATGCCCTGCCCCGCCTGCTGCCCTGCGACGGGCCCGACCTGCTGTCGCACCTCCGCCCCGACCTGCTGCCCCACCTCCGGCCGAACCGGCTGCCCTGCGCCTGACCGGACCCGCTGCTCCCCGCCCGACAGAAGCGACCGCTCACCGCCCAGCCAGCCCAGCTCGGCATTGCCCGCGGCGACCTCAGCAGTCGGCTGCTGGGGCCGGTCGAGGTGCGGCGACGGGCAGCGGTGCGCCGGGAAGCAGCGGGGGTCGGCCGGGGCGGCCGCCATCTGGTCAGAGCCGCCCAGGACCGGCAGACTCCAGCGCCCCCCGTCGGCCACCCCCGAGGCAGCGCCCTCGACCGCCGGCCCGGACACCACCGGCCCGGAGACCACAGGCTCTCCAACCGTCGACCCGCCAAGTCCCGTCCCTCCGGCCACCGGTCCGGCGAGCACCTGCCCTCCCACCACCGACTCGGCGCTCTGGACAGGCGTGGCGACCGCCTTCTCCAGCGTCTCCGCAACGCCGCCCTCCCCAGGACGGATCTTGGCGACGGCGGCCAGCACCACCTGGCCGACCCCCGCCGGAGCCATCACCGTCACGTCCACCGAACGCGCGTCCGCCGCGCTCCCCAGCCGGCACACCCGCGCCCCCGGCGACACCACCGCGTCATCCCGCTCGGCGACCCCCGCCAGGGTGAGCGCGCGGTCGGCGAGCCGCGCCGCCCCCGCCCCCACGGCGAACCCCTCGCGCCCCGCCGTCGCAAGACCCCCGCAGGTGACCGACAGCGCCGCGACGGGACTGACCGCCACGGCCACGCGCCCGCCGTGCACCGACATCCCGTTGACCCGGACCCGGAACCGCTGCGTGTCCCCCGTACGGAGCCACGTGCCCACGCCGTCCTGGACCGCGCCCACCCGCTCCAGCACCAGCGAAACCCCGCTCGCCGCCACCGGAACGGCGGGCACGGCGGCCAGGATCACCACTCCGGCCAGCATCCAGCCACGACGCATCGTCCAACTCCCCCGCTGTGACACATGACCCATAATCACGCCGAGTAACCATTGTGTCACAGAGAGAGAGGACTCAGTCAGCCGGGAGGATGCTCTCCACCGTCTTCATGACGGGCAGGTCCGCCCCGAGCCATTCGACGTCGTAGTACTCGTCCGGTGCCAGCCACCGCAACGCCAGATGCTCCCGCGGCTCGGGCGTGCCGGAGGCGAGGGCGGCCAGCCAGACGCGCATGACATACCCCGGGGAGAGCGGCCAGTCACCGCCGACCCGCTCACCGACCGTGATCTCCACGCCCAGCTCCTCGCGGCACTCCCGGACCAGCGCCTCCTCCTCGCTCTCGCCGGGGTCCACCTTGCCGCCGGGGAACTCCCACCCGCCGGCGAGCGCCGGCGGCTCGGCCCGCTGCGCGGCCAGCACCCGGCCGTCCGGGTCGACGATCACGGCGGCCACGACCACGATCACGCTCATGCGTTGATGTTCCTCACAGGGCAGGATTCTGCAGCTTCTGGAGCTGGTCGAGGACGGCAGGGTTCTGCAACGGACGGGTGAAGCCGATGCGGTTGCCGCGGGCGGAGTAGCTGGTCACCTTGATGGGGCCGCACAACGTGCACCGGGCCTCCAGCATCTTGCCCTTGGAGACGACAAGTCCGACGTGCCCCGGGTTGTTCGCCGAGGTGCCCGGCCCGGCGTTGAAGAACACCAGGTCACCGGGCTGTTCCTCGCCCTCTGTCACCCGGACGCCGAACGGCCACTGCCCGAACGTCGTCCGCGGGATCTGCAGCCCCGCCGACCGGTACGCCGCGTAGATCACCCCCGAGCAGTCGAAGGCGTCCGGCCCCGTGCCGCCCCACAGGTACGGCTTGCCGCGGCTGCGCCAGCGCGTACGCCAGGATCTTGGCAACCACGGTGGTCGGCGCGGCCCTCGATCAGCGGCTCGTCGCACTCCTCCTCCGCCTGCGGCGGCACCTTCACGTCGCCGGACTTGGCGTATTTCCTGGCGATCTCCTCGACCTGGTCCACGTACCACCAGGCACGGTTGTAGACGAACAGCGCCTGCCGTACGTTCTCCGGCGCGCCGTTGCGCTTGAGCATGCGCGCCGCGCCGAGGATCGCGTCGGCCGGGTTGTAGACGTCGCCGATGCCGTCGCCGTCGCCGTCGGAGGCGTACCCGGTGAACGGCGACTCCACCGGCACCCTGGCCTTGCCGCCCCAGGTGGAGATGAGGAACTGCATGGGCCCGGCCGCGCCCGCCGAGTTGGTGCCGCTGCGGACGCCGGGCAGCGTGGAGCGGCCGTGGTCGGTCTCGCGCTTGCCCACGGCGGCCAGGATGTTTCCACTGGACGCCGATCTTCTTGCCGTACTCCTTGTAGAGCTTCAGGTAGTCGTCCGGGATGTCCGAGGTCGCGGTGTCGGAGACCTCCTCGACCTGGGCGTCGTCGGTGCAGTCGAACGAGGTGCGGCCGTCGCTGATGAACGAGGGCAGCGACATCAGCAGCATCGGCGAGACGATCACGGCCACCAGCAGGAGCGCCCCAGCCAGCCCGAGGAGGAGGGCGAGGCGTGTGCGCGAGACGTTCACCCGGTGTCACCGTCCTGGCCCTCGTCGGCGGGCATGATGTCGAAGACGCGCCAGTCGCTGCCGGACTCGCTCACGGTCACCGCGTACTCCTCGGTGAGCAGCTTGTCGCCGCTCTTCGCCGTGACCTGGCGGTTGCCGGTCACGACGAAGATGATCGAGCCCTTGCCGACCTGCTGATCTCCTTGAGCTTGGCCGTCGCCTGGGAGACGAGCTCGTCGCGCGGTTCTGCTCGACGGCGCCCGCCGACGTCACCGTGCGGGTCAGCAGGGGCGGCGGAGCTCGGGCGTCGTGTACGCCTTCAGCCGGGCGGCGTAGGCCGCCGCGTCCTCGTCGTAGCGGAAGGTGCCGTACACGGCGGTGAAGCGCTCGGCGAGGTCCGCCGCCGCGGCCAGCTGCTCCTTCTTCATCGGCAGGTAGTCGTAGACGTCGAACGGCGCGTTGCTCGCGGTCGCGAGCGGCGTCGGGGTGACGATCGCCACGCGCGTGGGCGGCGCGGCCTCCGGCTGCCGCTCGGGCGGATCTCCCCAGCCCGCCCACATCAGGTAGATGCCGACCGCGGCGATGATCACGACGATGACGGCGAAGGCGGCACCCCGCCTGTCACCTGGCTGCGCCATGTTGAGTCCTTGTTCAATCCTTGTCGGAGCTGTTCGGCTTGAGCCAGAACGGCACGGCCGTCTCCTCGGAGCCGCCGCTCCGGCCGCTGCCGCGCAGCCACAGAGGCGGGGCCTCGGAGGCGCGCGAGGCCGCTCGTCGGAGCCGCCGAAGATGCGCGAGCCGCCGGAGGGGCGGGCGGGGCCGCCGGAGCCGCGCGAGCCGCCGCCGGCCGGCTCCGTTGCGCGAGCCGCCACCGAACAGGCTGCCACCACCGGACCCGCCGCTCGACCTGCCGCTCGACCCGCCGGAAGAGCCGCCCGAGCCGCCGCCGAAGAGACCGCCGCCGCCGGGCCGCGCGACCGGGTGCGCGCCGCCGACCGCCGAACCT
>NZ_BAAJOU010000011.1:0-119123 GCF_057536035.1 Nonomuraea sp. B208 | reverse complement strand
CCGCAGCTCCTCGTACGTCAGCCCCGGCCGCGGCGGCGCGTTGGTCACCAGCGTGCCGGCCGCCGCGGCGAGCCCGGCGACCAGCTCGCGGCCACGCGCCGAGCGCAGGTCCACTGTGAGTGAGCGCTTGCCCTTGTTGAGCCCCGCCCAGTAGAGGCTCCGGCCGGAGGGCGCGAGCGGCCAGCGCCCGATGTCGGGGCCGCCGCCGATCGGATCCACCCGTACGACGTCCGCGCCGAGCTGAGCCAGCGTCATCCCGCCGAGCGGCGCGGCGACGAAGCTCGACAGCTCGACCACCCGCAGCCCGGCGAGCGGCGCCGTCCGATCATCGATCACGCCCCAGACCCTACGCCGGAGCGTCCTCCCGGGCCACCGGCCGGAATCTGCGAAGATTTTATACGGAAAAGTAATTCGTGTATTGTTCGTCGCGGTTACCGTGGAACAGCCGGGTCCCCCCGGGTCCCACGACACGGGCGAGGAGGCAGTGATGACGCAGGTGCTGCATCCGCTCCGGGCGCACACGAGGCGGGGTGCGACCGGCCACGACGAGAGCGGAGCCGCCGAGCACCTGCTCCACGTCGATCCCCTCCTCCGCGTCACCTGCACCGTCCGTCCCGGCCCCTCGCTGGTCAGGGTCGTCGGCGAGATCGACCGCAGCAACGCCGCCGAGCTGCGGCGCACGCTGGAGCAGGCCCGGCGGATCGACGACGAGCTCGTCGTCGACGTCGGCGGGGTGAGCTTCACCGACGTCACCGGCCTGCGGGCGCTCGCGGCCTTCGCCGCCTCGGGCCGCGCGGCCGTCCGTGACGTCCCGCAGCAGATGGGCCGGTTGATGAAGCTCGTCGGGATGCCCGCGTTCCCGAGCCGGTCGAGCCCCCCGTGGCGTGAGCCGCCGCCCGCGGGGTAGGCGGGTCGCCATGGCAGAGGAGAGTAGGGGCGGTGACGACCGGCGGCGCATCGCGCTGCCCGGCGTGGTGCTCGGCATCGGGCTCGGCGGGTTCGTCGACGGGATCCTGCTGCACCAGATCCTGCAGTGGCACCACATGCTGAGCAGCACGGACACCGACAACATCGGCGTGCGCGACTATCCGGTGACCACCGTGCCCGGCCTCCAGATGAACACCCTCTGGGACGGCCTGTTCCACACCTTCACCTGGCTCGCGGTGCTGACCGGCATCGGGCTGCTGTATTCCCGGGTCACCGCCTCGCGCGGGCGGGTGTGGCGCTCGCGGGCGCTGTGGGGCTGGGTCCTCGTGGGGTGGGGGCTGTTCAACCTGGTCGAGGGCGTCGTGGACCACCACCTGCTGGGCATCCACCACGTACGGACCGGGCCGGGACAGCTCGCCTGGGACCTCGGGTTCCTGCTGTTCGGCGCGCTGCTCGTGGCGGGCGGCTGGGGTCTGCAGCGCGGGGCGCGGGTCGTCGACCTGTGCGAGCCGCGTACGGCGGCCGGCCCCCTGCGGTGACGCACCAGCACGAGCACGCCGCCACCCTGCCGGTGCTGCTCGCCCTGCTGCTCGTCGGCTACCTCGTGGCGGCGGCGCGGACCCCGGGCTGGAGCCGGTGGCGGACGGCGGCGTTCGCCGGCGGGGCGGCGCTCGCCGCGTTCGCGCTCACCGGGCCGCTCGCCGCGTACGCCGCGGCCGACTTCCGCGGCCACATGACGCAGCACCTGCTGGTGGCCATGCTCGCGCCGCTGGGCCTGGTGCTCGGCGCGCCGGTGACCCTGCTCCTGCGCGCGCTGCCCCGCCTGTACGCGCGCCGCCTCGGCGGACTGCTGCGGGCCCGCGTGCCGCACCTGCTGGCGCACCCGGTCACCGCGCTCGTGCTGAGCACCGGCGGGATGATCGTGCTCTACTGCACGCCGCTCTACCGCGCCGCCCTGGTCACACCGTGGCTGCACGAGCTGGTGCACGTGCACTTCCTGCTGTCGGGATGCCTGTTCGCGTGGGCGATCGCCGGTCCTGACCCCGCCCCGCGCCGCCCCTCGGTGCCGGCGCGGCTCGTCGTGCTGGGCGTGGCCGTCGCGGCCCACGCCGGGCTCTCCCAGCTCATGTACGCCGGGCTCGGGGTGGACCTGCCGGTGCCCGCCGCGCAGCGTACCGGCGCCGCCGAGATCATGTACTACGGCGGCGACCTCGCCGAACTCCTGCTGGCGGCCGTCCTGGTGGCCGGCTGGCGGCCGGCGAGGCGGATCGCGTACGCCCGCCAGCCGGGCTAGCCGGCTCCCGGCGCCACGTCAGGCGCGCGGGCCGGCGCCGTGCAGCAGGGTGTCGATGATGCGGGCGGCGAGGGTGTCCGGGTCGGCGCCGTCCGCGTCGCCGTGCAGCGACTCCCCGATGAGGGCGTAGTAGACCCGGCGCACCCAGTCGAGATCGGCTGACGGGTCAATGAGCTTGTCGGCCTGGGCCCGACGCAGCACGGCGGTGCAGGCGCGGCCGATCTCCTGCTGGATGACGTCGGCCTCGCTGCCGGGGACCGCCGGCAGCCCCAGGGCGAACGCCCAGGCGCTCTTGACCTGGAGCACGTTCGCGGTGATCCGGTGCATCGCCACCAGCGGCGGCGCGGTGTCCGGCCTGCCGTCGTCCACCGCCTGGGCGAGCTGGCGGGCCGCGGACGACGCCAGCGCCTCGACCAGCGCCTGCCGATTGGCGAACCGCCGGTGGATCGTGGTGCGGGCCACCCCCGCCGCCGCGGCGACCTGCTCCATGGAGGCTGCGGGGTCTTCGGCGAGCACCCGCTCGGCCGCCTCCAGGATCGCGCGCACGCTGCGCTCCGCGTCCGCGCGCAGCGAGCGCGCCGTCGTCTCACCCATCAGGCCTCCCGCTTGTCCATTTTCCCAGGAACACGATACATGGTCGATGCCTTACAGAAGCTAACTGCACCAATGCTGTTGCAATTCTGTGGATTACTGATACTTTCTCCTTCCAGTTAGCCACCCACAGAAGGAGTGACCATGAACAGCACCGCCCTCGTCACCGGAGCGTCGTCCGGCCTCGGCGCCGAGTTCGCCGCTCAGCTCGCCGCCCAGGGCCACGACGTGATCCTGGTGGCGCGCTCGGGCGACCGGCTCGCCGCCCTCGCCCAGCGCCTGATCGCCGAGCACGGCGTCCGCGCCCACGTGCTGGTCCAGGACCTCGCCGAGCCGGACGCCGCCCGCCGCGTCGCCGGCCAGCTGACCACTCGCGGCCTGACCGTCGACCTCCTGGTCAACAACGCCGGCTTCGGCACCTGCGGCCGCTTCGAGGAGATCCCCACAGCCCGCGACCACGACCAGCTGATGGTCAACGTCGTGGCGCTCGTCGACCTCACCCACGAGCTGCTGCCCGGCATGCTGGAGCGCGGCCGTGGCGCGGTCGTGAACGTCGCCTCCAACGCGGCCTTCCAGCCCTCCCCCTACTTCGCCGTCTACGGCGCGGCCAAGGCTTTCGTCCTGAACTTCGGACTGGCCCTGCGGCAGGAGTACCGCCGGCGCGGCATCCGCGTGCTCACCCTGTGCCCCGGCCCGGTCGAGACCGCCTTCTTCGACACCATCGGCACTCGCAAGGCGGCCGTCACCGGCTCCATGACCACTGCCGAGCCCGTCGTACGCGCCGCGCTGCGCGCCCTGGAGCGCGACCGCGGCTATGTCGCGCCCGGGCTCAGCAACGCCCTGGCCGCGCACCTGACGCCCCGCCGCCCCCGGACGCTGGTCGCCGCCATCGCCGAACGCATCACCCGCAAGGTCCTGACCCCCTCGGCCACCCCGTCCGCTGCCTCGTCCGCTGCCTCGTCCGCCACCCCCGCCGCCGTCTCCTCGGCCGCGCCGGAGCACACCGCATGAGATTCGCCACCGCCCCCGTGGGCGCGGCCTCGGCGATGCTGCTCGTCGGCACCTCGACCGCGGTCTCCGCCACCATCGCCGGCTACCCGGTCTTCACCGGACAGGCCCTGCGCTACGCGCTCGCCGCCGCGATCCTGTTCGCCGTCGTCGGCCACCGCCGCCTGCCCCGCGTCCGCCTGACCGCACGTGACATCCTGCTCCTCATCGCACTGGCCGCCACCGGCCTGGCCGGGTTCAACCTCTTCCTCGTCGAGGCCACCCGGCATGCCGGCCCTGCCATGATCGGCACCGTGGTCGGAGCCGTCCCCCTCGTGCTCGCCCTCGCCGGGCCCCTGATCGAGCGCCGGCGCCCGGCCGCCCGCACCGTCGGCGCCGCGCTCGTGGTGGCACTCGGCGCGGCCGTCGCGGCCGGCCTCGGCTCCGGCAGCCTGAAGGGCCTGCTGCTGTCGCTGGGCGCGCTCGCCGGCGAGGTGGCCTTCTCCCTGCTCGCCGTCCCTCTTCTGCCCAAGCTCGGCCCCCTGAGGGTGGCCGCCTATCCCGCCGCCCTGTCCGTCCCCATGCTGCTGGCGGCGGGACTCGTCCTGGAGGGAACGGCCTCCCTGCGGCTGCCCACCCTCGGCGAGGCGGCCGCCTTCGGCTACCTCGGCGCGATCGTCACCGCGGCCGCCTTCTTCCTCTGGTACGACGCGCTGCGCCGTCTCGGCCCCGACCGCGCGGGTCTGTTCGCCGGCCTCGTACCGGTCGGCGCGCTGCTCACCACCCTCGCGCTCGGCCTCGGCCAGGCGGGCCCGGCCGACGTCGCGGGCGCCCTGCTCGTCGCCGCGGGCGTCGCACTCGGCCAGCGACGGCCGGGCCGCGACGCCGCCGCCCGGCAGCGCCAGGACACGCGGCATCAGGACACGCGGCCCCAGGACACGCGGCCCCAGGACACCCGGCACCCGGACACCCGGCACCGGGACACACCGGCCGCCTTCGCCTCGCATCAACCGATCGGTTGATGCGGCATCCACCATCCCGGTCCCCGCCCGGACGATCCGCCGCCCCCCGCCCCCACGCGATGCTCAAGGCATGCCAACACACCAGGAGCCCGCCCTCCGCACGACGGGACTCCGCAAAGCCTTCGGCGACCACCTGGCCGTGGACGACATCGACCTCATCGTCCCCGCCGGTTCCTTCTACGGACTGGTCGGCCCCAACGGCGCCGGCAAGACCACCACCCTGGCCATGGCCGTCGGCCTGCTCCGCCCCGACGCCGGCAGCGCCGAGATCTTCGGCGTGGACGTCTGGCGGGACACCGTACGGGCCAAGGGGCTGATCGGCGTGCTGCCCGACGGCAACGCCATGCCGGAACGGCTGACCGGCCGCGAGGTCCTCACCTACCTCGGCCTGCTGCGCGGCCTCCAGCCCGACGTGGTCGCCGACCGCACCGACGAGCTCCTCCAGATCCTGGAGCTCGACGCCGCCGAGCGGACCCTGGTCATCGAGTACTCCACGGGCATGCGCAAGAAGATCGGCCTGGCCGTCGCCCTCCTGCACGCGCCCCGCCTGCTCGTCCTGGACGAACCGTTCGAGGCCGTCGACCCCGTCTCCGCGGCCACGATCAGGACGATCCTGCGCAGATTCGCGGCCAACGGCGGCTCGGTGATCATCTCCAGCCACGTCATGGCCCTCGTCGAGCAGCTCTGCGACCACGTCGGCGTCATCTCCGACGGCCGGGTGGTGGCCGCGGGCCCGCTGGCCGACGTACGCGGCGCCGGAACCCTGGAGGACGCCTTCATCGACCTCGTCGGCGCCCGCGCCGGCGGAACGGAGGGGCTGGCATGGCTCACCTCGTGACCCCGGGCCCGGCCGCACTGGCCCGGCACATGGTCCGCATGCGGCTGGCCCTCACCCGCAACTCCCTGCGCGGCGACAACGCCACCAACCTCTACGGCGGCGCCTCGCTCGGGCTGGTCCTGGCCTTCGGGACGATCGCGGTCGCCGTCCTGTGGCCCGCCTACCTGCCCGTCACCCTGGCGGTGTGGCTCTCCGGCTGGATCTTCGGCCCCATCTTCATCGGCGGCGGCAACGAGGCCCTGCGGCCCGAGTACTTCTCGATGCTCCCGGCCACGCCGGGCCGGATCGCGGCGGCACTGCTCGCCGGGGCCTTCGCGGGCCCCGCGCCCGCGGTCAACCTCGTCGCCCTGCTGTCCCTGCCCGTGTACGGCTGGCGCTTCGGCCCGGCCGGAGTGCTCATCGGCCTGGTCGCGGCGGTCGCCACGCTCGTCACCATGGTGATGGTCTCCCGCGTCATCGTGGCGCTCATCGGCCTGTTCGTCAGGTCCCGTGCCACCGCGGTCGCCGTGGGCGTCCTGACCGGCACCGCCATCGCCCTGTGCAGCAACGGCTGGGCGCTCCTCGTAGCTCTCGGCGGTGCCGACACCGCCGCCTGGTCCGAGATCCTGGTCCGCGTCCTGCCCTCCGGGTGGGGGGTGGCGGCCGTGGAAGCGTCCTGGCCTCTCGCCCTCGCCATCCTCGCCGGCAACGCCGGCGTGATCGCCCTCCTCCTCGCCGCCTGGGCCGCCCTGCTGTCGCGGCGCGTCGTGTCGGCCGTACGCGGCGGTGTGCCGCCCCGCCGCGGCGCGCCCCGGCCTTTCCCCACCGCCGGCGGGGCCCGCGTCGTCGCCGCCAAGGAACTGCGCGCCTGGTGGCGCGACCTCGTCCGCATCCAGCTCCTCGCCACCGCCTTCGCCTACGCGATCGTCACCCCCCTCCTGCTCGTCACCATCGGCGTCTGGGCCATGTTCCCCTTCATGGGGCTCATCGCGATCGTGATGGCCGCCGCGTCCTCGGCCAACCTCTACGGCGCCGACGGGACCGCCCTGTGGCTCACCCTCATGACGCCGGGGGCGGAGCGGGCCGACGTACGCGGCCGTCAGCTGGCCTGGTTCCTCATCGTGGGCCCGGCGGCCGTCGTCCTGTCCGTGGCCGGCACCCTCGTCAGCGGCGAGACCTGGGCCTGGCCGTGGGTGCTCGGCCTGCTCCCCGCCCTCCTCGGCGGCGGCGCGGGAGTCGTCATCCTGCTCGCCGTCACCTCGCTCGTCCCCGGCACCGACCCCCACAAGCGCGGCGGCAACCCGCTCAGCACCGGCGCCGACGAGACCGCCGAGACCAGCCTCGCCTGGCTCGTGCTCGTCGCGGTCCCCACGACCGCCCTTCCCACGGCCGCCGCCGTCCTCCTGCACCCCTGGGCCGGCATCGCCACCGGGGTGCTGACCGGCGTGCTCTGCGCCTGGGGGTTCGGCCGGATCGCCCACCGCAGGCTGGAGAGCCACGGGATCGAGCTGCTCAACCTCATGAAGCACGGCCCGGCGCCCCAGGCCGACAAACCCTCCACCGCGGACCTGCCCACCCAGCACCGCATCGGCGTCACGGTCTGCTACACCATCGCCTGGCTTCCCCTGTTCCCCCAGGGACTCGTGCCCCTGGTCATGAAGATCGTCGGCATCCAGGACCCCGTGTGGTTCCTCGCCCTCCATCTCCCGCCGGTCTGGCAATGGCCCACGATCATCTTCATGATCGCCCTGGGGCTGCTCATGTACGGCTACGCGATCTTGATCCCCATGCGCCTAAGCTCGTCCTCGTCGGCCACCGCCACCGGGTGAAGCGATCCGAGAGAAGGGGCACTATCCCCATGGACGACCCTTTCCCGCCCTCGACCTGGGAACGACGCTTCGAGCGCGTCGCCGAGATCGTCCCCTACATCACCCTCGCCGCCTCCCTCGTCATCAGCCTGGCCGCACCCGAGCGGCCGGCGGACGAGATCCCCCGCACCCTCGCGCTCACCGCGCTGGCCCTCGCCTGGCTGCTCGGCACCCGCCCCCTGCTCCGTGCCTTGCGCAGGCGGCGGGTCGCCGTCACCGTTCACTTCGCCGGCGTCCTGGCCACCGCCGCGCTGCTGAGCTTCCACGACCCGATCTTCGTCATCTACTGCATCTCCGGCTACTTCCTCGCCGCCCACTTCGCTCCCTCCAAGTGGACCTTCGCCGCCGTCGCCGCCACCTCCGTCGTCCTGTACGGATCCACGCTCGACTGGACCCAGGCCACCCCTCAGCTCGTCGTCTTCCATCTGGCGATCGTCGCCGTGCAGACCGTCGCCATCGGCGGCGGTCACATCGCCGGCATCAGGATCGAGGACCGGCAGCGCAAATATCGCAAAGCGGTCAGCGACCTGCAGACCGCCCTGGAGGAGAACGCCGACCTGCACGCCCAGCTCCTCACCCAGGCCCACCAGGCCGGCATCCTCGACGAACGCCAGCGCATGGCACGCGAGATCCACGACACCCTCGCCCAGGGCCTCACCGGCATCATCACCCAGCTCCGCGCCGCCCAGCGCGTCGAGGACTCGGGCACCCACCTCGAACTCGCCCTCGACCTCGCCCAGGACAGCCTCACCGAGGCCCGCCGCTCCGTCGCCGCCCTCCAGCCCCACCAGCTGGAGGACGCCCATCTCCCCGAAGCCATGACCACCCTGGCCCGCAACTGGGCCCAGACCACCGGCGTCGACCTCCACGTCGAGGTGACCGGCGACCGCGTCCCCCTCAGCCCGGCCATCGAGGTCACCCTGTTCCGCGTCGCCCAGGAGGCCCTCGCCAACGTCGCCAAGCACGCGGGCGCCACCCGCGCCGGCCTCACCCTCTCCTACACCGGCGCCGTCGTGCTGCTCGACATCCGCGACGACGGCACCGGCATCGACAATCCCGACAGCGGCGGATTCGGCCTCAGCAGCATGAGACAACGCCTGCGCGGCGTCGGCGGCACCCTCGAGGTCGAGAGCACGCCCGGCGAGGGCACCGCCGTCAGCGCCACCGTCCCCGCCCTCCAAGGAAACCCCCGGTGATCCGCCTCCTCATCGTCGACGACCACCCCATCGTCCGCCACGGCCTGCGCGCCGCCTTCGAAGCCGAGCCCGACATCCACGTCGCCGGCGAGGCCGGCAACGGCCGCGAAGCCGTCGACCGGGCCGCCGCGCTCCAGGTCGACATCGTCCTCATGGACCTGCGCATGCCCGAGATGGACGGCGTCACCGCCATCACCGCCCTGCGCCACTCCCACCCCCACATCAAGACCCTCGTCCTGACCACCTTCGACGGCGACTCCGACGTCCTGCCGGCCATCGAGGCCGGCGCCTCCGGCTATCTCCTCAAGGACGCCCCCACCGACGAGCTCCTGCGCGCCGTCCGCGCCGCGGCGGCCGGCGAGCCGGTCCTGTCGCCGTCCGTCGCCGGCCGCCTCATGGGCCAGGTACGCAAACCGGTCAAGGCCGCACTCACCGACCGCGAACTCCAGGTCCTCGCCCTCGTCGCCGACGGCGCATCCAACCGCCAGGCCGCCGCCAAGCTCTTCATCAGCGAGGCCAGCATCAAGACCCACCTGCTGCACATCTACGACAAGCTGGGCGTCCGCGACCGCGCCGCGGCCGTCGGCGAGGGGTATCGCCGAGGCTTGCTCAGCTAGCCGCCGAAGGGTTCTTCCAGTTTGCGGGCGAGCTCTTCCAGGGCGGACAGGTCGGCGGGCGAGAGCCGGTCGATGACGTGGCGGCGGACCGATTCCAGGTGGGCGGGGGCGGCGTCCTCCAACGTCTCCAGGCCGTGCTCGGTGAGGACGAGGTAGCAGCCCCGGCCGTCGTCCGGGTCGGGCTCGCGGCGCAGCAGGCCGCGGGCCTCCATGCGGGTGGCGTGCCGGGACAGCCGGCTGCGCGACCAGCCCATCTTGGCGGCCTGCTCGTGCAGGGTGCTGGTGCGGCCGGGACGTTCGGAGAGCGTGCTCAGCACCTCGTAGTCGGGCTCGGACAGGCCGAGCGCGGCCAGGTCGTGGGCGGTGCGGGTCTGGATCGCGATCATCATGCGGCGCAGGGCGCGCCAGGCGCGTTCCTCGTCCGCGTCGAGCCAGCGCACCGTCTCGTGGGACCGCTTCGTTGACATGTAAACAAGATACCAGCTACGTTCGTTTCCATGTCAACGAAACCTCTTCGGGTCCTCGTCCTCGTGTGCAGCACCCGTCCCGGCGCCCTCGGCCCGGCGGTCGGCCGGTGGCTCATCGACGCGATCGCGCCGCAGGCCGCGGAGCTGGGCGTGGAGCTCCTGCCGGTGAGCCTCGGCGACCTCGCCCTGCCGTTCCTCGACGAGGAGGGCGAGCCGGGGGCCGGCGTCTACCAGCACGAGCACACCAAGCGGTGGAGCGCGACGGTGGACGCCGCGGACGGCTTCATCGCCATCACCCCCGAGTACAACTACGGCATGCCGGCCGCCTTCAAGAACGCCCTCGACTACCTCGGCCGCGAATGGGCGTGGAAGCCGATGGGATTCGTCAGCTACGGCAACACCTCGGCCGGCACCCGGTCGGTCCAGCACGCCAAGCAGGTCGTGACCACGCTGCGGCTGGTGCCGCTGGGCGCCACGGTCGCCCTGCGCATCGCCGACACGGTGGACGGCGGGCGGCTGCGCCCGGACGCCCGCCGCGACAAGGCCGCCGTCGGGGTCCTCGACGAGCTCGTCCGCCTCGCCCACGCCCTGCGGCCGATGCGTGAGCGGGTCCGCCCGGCCTCGCGGCCGGCGCCCCTGCCGGGCTCGTACGTGCGGACGCTGACCCCCGACGACGCCCCGGACGTCCTGGTGCTCCAGCGCTGCTGCTGGGTGGAGGAGGCGCTGGCCAACGACACCCTGGCCATCCCCGCGCTGGAGGAGTCGCTGGAGCAGGTGCGCGCCTGGCTGGCCACCTGGCGGACGACGGGCCTGTGGCGGGACGGCCGGCTCCTCGGCATGGTGCGCACCCGCCGCGTGGCCGACGACTGGCACGTGGGCCGCCTCGGCGTCGTCCCCGACCTGCGCGGCCAGGGCGTCGGCCGCTGGCTGCTGCACGAGGCCGAAGCCGCCGCCGAGGCCGGCTGCCGCCGCGTCGTGCTGTCCACCGGCGCCAGGAGCGAGCGCAACATCCGCCTCTACCAGGCCGAGGGCTACCGCACGGAGTCGTCCGACGCCACGACGACCACCCTCACCAAGCCGGTGCCCGCCGACGTGTCCCGGTTGACGGGGGCTCCGGCTGGCGCGTAACGACTTTTCCCGACTTGTCACGAGATTTGCTGATCTCTGTGATCCTGGGCTTCGCGACTTTCAGGACGCCCAGAAGGGAACTCTTCGTGCGACTGTTAACCCGCCTGATCGCGGTGGCCACGACCGTGACCGCGTTGTCCGCAGTCCCTGCCGCCGCGGCGCCCCAGCTGGTGGTCAACGGCACGTTCACGGCCGGCACCGCGCCCTGGTGGAACTCGGCGAACACCTCGACGGCCGTGGACGCGGGCCGGCTGCGGGTCACCGTGACGGGCGGCACCGCCAACCCGTGGGACGCGATGGTGGCCCAGAACGACATCCCCCTGGCCCAGGGCAAGGCGTACACCCTCTCGTTCGACGCCTCGGCCTCGGCCGCGGTCACCGCGGTCACCACCGTGCAGCTCGCCGACGCCCCCTACACCAACACGCTGACCAGGTCGCTCTCGCTCTCCACGACGAGCAAGCGCTTCAGCTTCCCCTTCACCTCCGGCCTCGGCACCACGGCCGGGCAGGTGTCGTTCCAGCTCGGCAAGAACGCCGGCTTCAGCTTCTACCTGGACAACGTCTCGCTGACCGAGCAGTCCCCGTCGGGGCCGGTCGCCATGACCGACGGCTTCTACGTCGACCCCGGCTCCAACCCGGCGACCTGGGTGCGGAGCAACCCCGGCGACTCCCGGGCCGCGCGCATCCAGTCGGCCATCGCGTCCAAGCCGATGGCCCGCTGGATCGGCGGCTGGAGCGGCGACGTCGGGGCCGCCGTGTCCGCGTACGTGTCCGCGGCGGACGCGGCCGACAAGCTCCCGGTGCTGGTCGCGTACAACATCCCGGGCCGCGACGCGTGCGGCGGGCACTCCGGGGGAGGGGCCGGCAGCGAGGCCGAGTACAAGAACTGGATCTCCGCGTTCGCGTCCGGCATCGGCGCCCGGCCCGCCGTCGTGATCATCGAGCCCGACTCCCTGGGCGACTTCGCCTGCATGGACGACGCCGCCGTGCAGGCGCGCAACCGCATGCTGACGTACGCGACCGAGCAGTTCCGCGACAAGGCGCCCAACACCTGGGCCTACCTCGACGCGGGCAACGCCGGCTGGGTCGCGGCGGGGACGATGGCGACCCGGCTGAGCAACGCGGGCGTGGGCAACATCCGCGGCTTCGCCGTAAACGTCTCCAACTACTACCCGACCGCCCAGTCGGCCGCCTACGCCTCCTCGGTCAGCGGGGCGCTCGGCGGCGGGGCCAAGTGGGTGATCGACACCAGCCGCAACGGCAAGGGCTCCAACGGCGAGTGGTGCAACCCCGCAGGCCGCCAGCTCGGCACGCCCGCCCAGGTCGGCGGCGACGGCGGCACCGAGATGCTGCTGTGGGTGAAGGTCCCCGGCGACTCCGACGGCAACTGCGGCATCGCCCCGGACACACCGGCCGGTCAGTTCAGCCCGGCCCTCGCCGTCCGCCTGATCGACGGCACCTGATGATCTCGCGGGGGTCTCGCCCAGGACCCCCGCACCTAGCCGGGGCGGCGGTGCTCGCCCACCAGATGGCCGTTGTGGCGGACGCGCGCGGCCGCGTAGGGGCTGAGGGAACGGGTGACGAACGACTCGGCGATGCTGTCGGCGTGCCGGCGGTCCACGCCCCAGCCGATCGTGTGCCAGTCGCCCTGGCCGTCGCCGTCGGCGAGGTCGAGCACGGTGATCTCGAAGAGCTGGTCGGCCGGAGCAGGGGTGCAGGAAACGTGCCTGGTGCCCGTGTCGGTAGCCGGTCGCTCCATGCGGCACTCCTTTCGGTTCCGGAAGAAGGTGTTACCGCGCTGCGGCCACGGAAACATCTCCGGCCCCGCCAGGCGCGGTGGCTCGCTGATACCGGAAGAGAAGTTCGTTATAGGATCTTCCGCAGAAGAGCCTCAAGTCTCGTTCGAACAGGGCTGGGGCACCGCCCGAGCCGGGAGCATGAGATCAGGTGAGCGCCTCGCAGGAACGTCCTTCCACCTGGACCTTCCTCACCCATCACGCCCGGGTCCTGCTGGAGATCGCGCGGGACCCGGAGGCGCGGCTGCGTGACATCGCCGCCACCATCGGCATCACCGAGCGGGCGGTGCAGGGCATCGTGTCCGACCTGCACGACGCCGGCTACCTGTCGCGCGAGCGCGTGGGCCGGCGCAACCACTACAGCCTCAACCTCGACCAGTCCTTCCGCTATCCGACCGAGGCCAACCTGCCGGTCCGCCTGCTCATCGACATGTTCACCCAGCACGACCTGCCGGGCGGCAAGACCTCCTAGCGGCGACGCCCGCGCCCGCGGGCTTGCCAATCCTTGGCGTGATGGGGGTAGAGTGGACTCGGTACCAAGAAGGACGAGATCGGTTGTGATGGTTTCGTTACCTGGAACCGTGATAAAAAAGAACTGATTGGGAATCTCCCTTCACGAAGTCCAGCAGAGGGCTTCAGCTCACGCGACAAACGTGGTGTGCCTCTGCCTGGGCTTTTTTGCCGTCCGCAGGGGCGCCTCAGATCTACTCTCGGAGTATCAGATGGCAGTCCTGGACATCGCACTCGAAGAGATGACGGCCGAGCAGCTTCTGGTCGAGATGAACCGGCCCGAGACCTCCGACCTGCACCAGGTGCGGATCCGCGAGCGTCTTGTGGACATGTACAGCGGCCTGGTCAACGAGGTCACCCGCCGCTACTACCATCGCGGTGAGCCCATGGAGGACCTGCGTCAGGCCGCGTACGTCGGCCTGATGAAGGCCATCAACGGTTTCGACCCGGAGCTCGGGCACGAGTTCCGCGGCTACGCGATGATCACCATGGTCGGCGAGGTCAAGCGCCACTTCCGCGACCGCACCTGGGCCATCCGGGTGCCGCGCGTCTACCAGGAGCGCCGGCTTGAGCTGAACAAGGCCACCGCCGAGCTGACCCAGACGCTCGGCCACTCGCCGACCGTCGCCGAGTTGGCCGCGAAGATGGGCATCTCCGAGGAGGACGTGCTGCTCACGCTCGACGCGTCGTCGGCGTACAACACGCTGTCGCTGGACGCGCCGGTCGGCGGCGAGGAGGACGCGGCCGACCTGGGCGACTTCATCCCCGCCCAGGACGACGCGCTGGACAACATGCTGGGCGCGCACGCGGTCAAGCCGCTCATCGACGCCCTGCCGGAGCGGGAGCGCAACATCCTGCTGATGCGCTTCTACGGCAACATGACCCAGTCCGAGATCGCGGCCGAGTTCGGGATCTCCCAGATGCACGTCTCCCGCATCCTGCGCGCCGTGCTGGCCAAGCTGCGCAAGGCTCTGCAGGACTGACCCCCGGTCTCCGGCCCCCTCCGACGGGGCCGGGGCCGCGGAGGGCTCAGGCGGAGACCTCGGCGTCGGCACGGGATCCTCGCCCGAGCGGCGGGCGGCGGGCCCAGGTGGCCCAGCGCCAGAGCCACTCGACGGGGCCGTAGTGGTGGCGACGCAGCCAGAAGGCGGAGAACAACCACTGGACGGTGAGGATGGGGGCGGCGATCAGGATGACCGTCGTGGAGGGCCAGTCGCCCGGCCGGCCGCCGATGAGGTGACCGCCCGCCAGGACGAGGAGCGTGGCGGTCAGATAGTTGGTCAGCGCCATGCGGCCGAGCGGTGCGAACACGGCCTGCAGCGCCGGCCGGAGCGGTGTCCTGAGCAGCAGCAGGACGAGGCATACGTACACGCCCGCGAGGAGTAGTCCGGCCACGACGGAAGCGAGCCGGACGACCGGGCCGGCGGGTGACCCTGATGCCTGGACCCACAGAGCGGGCGCCCCCCGCCGCGAAGGCGTCGATGCCACCGGCGATCGGCTGGATGTTGGCGAGCAGGATGCCGCACAGGGCGAAGCCGCGCAGCACGTCGAGCGCGGCGATACGGGTGCTCTCTGATCGCATGGGGTGATTCTGCGATCTTGGGGCTCCGCGCGGATATCGGCCGAAAGGCAGAACCGGCGCGAGGACGGTCGTCCTTTCGATCGATTGCACGGCACGGAGACTGGCAGGCTGATCCTGTGACAGGTGACCGGTTCCGGGATCGGCGCGAGCGGAAGTACGCGTACGACTTCATCGACGAGGTGCGCCTGTGCTGCGGGGAGTGCGGCTACGTCGACGACGAGCCGGACGGCTCCGTCGTCGTCGGCGGCCCGGTCGATCCCTTCTTCCGGCGGCCGGTCTGGTTGCAGGCGAGCTGCCGCGGACACGTGCTGTGGGCGTACAACGTCCGGCATCTCGACCTCCTCGAGTCCTACGTCGCCGCGAAGCTGCGCGAACGCGGGGACGTCGTGGCCGGGGCTCCGGCCAGCCTGGTCGAGCGGCTGCCGACGTGGCTCAAGACCGCCAAGAACCGGGCCGAGGTCCTGCACACGATCGCGCGCCTGCGCGCGACGCTTCGACCGGGGCTTGAATGTCGCCTTCCTAGGCTGCCTTCATGACCGCACCTCATATCGCCATCAACCCCAGCATCCTGTACTTCGGAACCCCGGTCGTGCTCCTGACGACCGAGAACGCGGACGGCTCGGCCAACCTCGCGCCGATCTCCTCGGCGTGGGCGCTCGGCCAGGTGGTGGTGCTCGGGCTCGGCGCCGAGGGTCAGAGCGCGCGCAACCTCGCCGAGCGCGCCGGCCTGGTGATCAACCTGCCCGCCCCGCACCAGTGGGAGGCGGTGGAGCGGCTCGCCCCGCTCACCGGCCGTGACCCGGTGCCGGCGAGCAAGCCCGCCGGCTGCCGGTTCGAGCCCGACAAGTTCGGCGCGGCGGGGCTGCGGGCCGAACCGTCGGACACGGTACGGCCCCCGCGCGTGGCCGAGTGCCCCATCCAGCTGGAGGCCAGGGCCGAGCGGGTGGGGGAGGCGGTCTCGGGCGGGTTCGTCATCGTCGAGGCCGCGGTCGGCAGGGTGCACGCCGATCCGCGCCTCGTCGTCCCCGGCACCGACCATGTGGACCCGGCCGCGTGGAGCCCGCTCATCTACAACTTCCGCCACTACTTCGGGCTCGGCGCCGAGCTGGGCCACTCCTACCGCAGCCAGACGCCACGGGAGGCGGTCGCCGGGTGAGCACGGCTACTGGGCGCCGACGTTCTGGGCCGCCCGGTAGACGGCCATCGCCTCGTTGCCGAAGAACGGGCCGAACATGAAGTTCGGCGCGAAGTCGTACTTGAAGCTGTTGACCGAGTTGAGCCAGCCCTGCCCGGTGGAGGCGTTGAAACCGGCGAACCAGGGGCCGCCGCTGGAGCCGCCGGTCATGTTGCAGCGCAGCCCGAGGTCCCTGGTCTGCACGGTGTCGTCGATGGCGCGCCCGCTGCAGTAGATGAGCCGCGAGCCGTCGAACGGGGCCGCCGCCGGATAGCCGAAGGAGAACATCTGCCGTCTCCTCGGCTGGTTGAACGCCACGCCCTGCCCGCCCACGACGTCCGTGAGCGAACGTCCCTGGAGCGGCGCGACCACGGCGGCGGCGACGTCGAAGTTGATGTTCTCGTTGGCGTTCCACTGCTGGGTGGTCAGCAGCGTGGTCGCCACCCAGGTCCCGAACGGGCGGCGGCCGTTGTCGAAGCCGGGCACGAACACCCAGTTGCGGTGCGCGGCCCCGTTGAGCTTCACGCAGTGCCCCGCGGTCATCACGACGCTCTCGTTGGCGCTGGTGACGGCGGTGCCGGAGCAGGCGGAGTTGCGGCCGTCGGCCGTGGTGAAGAAGACCCGGCCGACGGTGCGGGTCACCGCGCCGCCGTCGGTCCAGCGCAGGCCGGGGCTGTTCTGCAGCACCTCGGCCGTGCGCTGGGCCGACACCGGGCGGACCGCGTACGAGCGGCCCTGCGTCGGGGTGGACGACGCGCCGCGGGTCGCCCACGGGGTGCCCTGGGTGGGCCCGGATCCGCCGGAGCGGCGGATCTCGGGCGTGTCCAGCGGCTGCGCCGCCAGCATGCGCTGGGGCGTCCAGTACGACAGGACGGTCCTGCGTTCCGAGGCCGAGTCCGCGCCCGCCCAGCCGACGGGGTTGCGGTCGAACCCGCTGGTGGTGCTGCCAGTGATGCTGGACGCCTGGGCCGAGGCCGCCGGGACGAGTGCGCCGGCCACGGCGATCGCGGCGGCGGAGAGCAGGGCGACTCTGCGGTGCATGACGTACCTCCTGAAACCGAATAGTTGCCGTTTGGAGGTACGTACGAGAAAGAGCAAGTTCCTCAAGACATGCCGGAATGGATATGGATCCCCCGGAGCTCGGGGTCAGTGGCCCGGCCAGTACGGGGCGAGCAGGTCGAACCGGTTGGGCAGGCCGAGCAGGTAGCGGATGTCGTCGGAGTCGTGGATGGGCTTGAACTCGCGCGGCAGGTAGAGCTCGTACAGCCGGGCGCGGCTCGCCGAGGACCCGGCCGCGTCGAGGATGGCGTTGGCCGCCATCCGGCCCGCCTCGTTGCCGCCCTCCATGGTGGCCAGGTTGATGCTGTTGCGTACGTAGTCGGCGGCCAGGTAGAAGTTCGGGATCGCGGTCGTGGCGTCCGGGCGGTTGGACCAGGACGAGGTGCTGTTGATGAGCAGCGGCTCGTCGTTGGCCACGGCCGAGGTGCCCTCGCCGGTGATCGCCGGGTCCACGAACCACGAGTGCACGATCGAGTCGGGCAGCAGCGCCGCGCCGTTGGGCAGGGCCGAGCGCACCTGGGCCAGCACCTCCTGGACGATCTGCGGCCGGGTGCACTGCTTGGCGGTCTTGCCGAACAGGATGCCGGGCGTGTTCCAGTCCGACAGGTCCAGCGACAGGCAGTCGACGGCGGTGCCGTCGCCGTAGGTCGCGGGGAAGCTCGTGGTCCAGAACTGCGCCTGGCTGATCGAGGTGAGCGCCCACGGCGTGGCCGCGTAGATGAGGTGGCCCTCGGCGATCGGCCGGGGCTGCTTGAGATAGATCATCACCCCGTTCATCCAGTCGGTCTGCAGGTGGTCGAGCCGGGCCAGCGCCGGGTCCGCCGTCTTCATGGCGGACGACAGCAGCGGCCGGATCCGCTCGACCGGCAGGGCGGCCACGTAGTGGTCGGCCGTGACGGTGGAGGCGGCGCCGGTGGGGCCGGTCACCTGGGCGCCGGTGACGCGGCCGCCGGAGTAGGTGAAGTCGGTCGCGGTCCAGCCGAGCTTGAACTGCACGCCCATCGAGGTGAGGTGGTCGATCCAAGGGGTGAGCCACACGTCGCTGGAGGGGCCGTTCAGCACCATGTCCGGCGGGCCGTACGGGCCGAGGCCGAGCCCGCTGTAGATGAGGGCCTCGAACATCAGGCCCATGGTGCGGGTGTTGGCGAGGTCCGGCTGCGCGGCGACCAGGGAGGCGGTGAACATGCGCACCAGCAGGTCCTGGTACTGCTGCGACATCTGGCTCGCCTTGATGAAGTCGGAGAAGCCCATGTTCTCCCACTGGCCGAGCCGCCGCCGCGGGCCGCTGGTGATGAACGTGACCAGCTTCGAGATGAAGAAATTGATCTCGGTGAGCGGGACCGTGGTGAGGGCCGTCAGCGCGGTGCGTAAGTAGTCGCCGATGGCGTCGGGGGTGATCGCGCCGAGGTCGCCGGGGATGGGGACGCGCAGCTCCTTCCCCTTGTACGCGATCACCTCCAGGCTCGCGGGGACCAGGTTGTCGCGGACGGTGCCGGAGCCGTACGGGATGCGGCTCATCGTCTCGGGCAGGTTCTGGTAGAAGCCGGGGAAGAACCGGAAGCCGTGCTCGCCGGGCAGGTCCTTGCGGCCGCCCGCGCCGGTGCCGGGGACGGGGATGCTCCGCGACTTGCCGCCGAGCGCCTTGCGCTCGTACACGGTGACCTGGAAGCCGCGCTCGGCCAGCTCGTGGGCGGCGCTCAGGCCGCCCATGCCGGCGCCGAAGATCGCCACGTTCTTGCCCGCCGCGGCGCTCACCAGGGCCGGGGCGGCGGCCCTCGCGCCCGGCATGCCCCATAGCGGGCCGGTCGCCGCGCCGGCCGCGGTGGCCATCGCCCCCGTCACGAACCGCCGCCGCCCGATGCCGTCCCGGCTCTGCTGTTGCTCCATGGCCGTTCCCTTCGCACCCGCTAACCGACACTGCTGTTGGTTCAGCTAGCCGTGACGATGAACGGCCGGATCACACCTGTCAAGGGTGTGGTGTGCGGACCAGGACGCTAGTGGGCCTCGGGCTCGGGCAGCGTGGACAGGCCGTTCCAGAGCACGAGCATGGCCGCCTCCACGAGCCGGTCGCGCGGCACCGCCGGATGCCGCTCCCACCACTGGGCCAGGCCGTCGGTGCCGGAGATCAGCAGCTCGACCACCGCCTGGGCGGCCTCGCTGTCCGGGTCGAGGCCGAGCCTGCGCAGGTCGCGGCCCAGCATGACGGCCACCGAGCGGGTGCGGGCCTCCCTGATGCCCCAGCGCACCGCCTTGATCTCGGGGTCGTCCTCGTCGGTGTGGTCGAACAGCAGCCGGCGGGCGGCCGGGCGGTCCTGGGCGAAGCTGAAGTAGGCGTCCAGCGTGGCGCGCAGCCGCCTGCCCGGCGAGCCGCTGCCCGTGATGCGGGCGCCGACGTGGGCCACGAGCCCGGCGTTCTGCTCCTGCAGGACGGTGATCAGCAGCACCCGCTTGGACGGGAAGTGGTCGTAGAGCACCGACCGGGTCACCCCGGCGGCGGACGCGATCTCCTCCATGGCGGTGGCGTGGTAGCCGCGCGCGGCGAAGACGTCCAGTGCGGCCTCGGTGATCCGGGCCCGGCGGGCCGTGCCCGGCATGCGCTTCTTCGGCTCGCTGGTCGCCATGTCCCGCACCCTACCGTCCGTGAGGCGTTGACTCCGGTCTCGGGAGCGCTTACGTTCCTCGTAACCGACACTCCAGTCGGTTATGGCTGTCCGCCGGGAGGGTCCGATGGCCGAGCAGGCCGACGTCGTCATCGCCGGAGCACGCTGCGCGGGCGCGGTGGCCGCCGCGACCCTCGCCCGCCAGGGGCTGCGGGTGATCGCCGTGGACCCGGCGCACTTCCCTTCCACCACCGTCTCCACCCACCTGCTCTTCGCGGGCGGCGTGGCCGAGCTGGCGCGGGCCGGGGTGCTGGAACGGGTGGAGAAGATCGGCGCGCCCCGGCTGTCGCGCGCCTTCATCGGCGGCCCCGGGCACGGCGCGGCCGGCGGCTACACGCCGGTGGACGGGCTGGACTACGGCATGTGCGTACGCCGCGCGCCCCTCGACGCGGCCCTCGTCGACGCCGCCCGCGAGGCCGGGGCGGACGTCAGGGAAGGCCACCGCGTCACCGAAGTGCTCTGGGAGAACGGGCGGGCCGTCGGCGTCCGCGTACGCTCCCGCGCCGGCGGCGACCACCCGGAGGAGCCCGGCGGGCAGAGCGGGTCAGCCGGCTCCGGCGATCAAGGCGGCTTCGGCTCGTCCGGCGGTCGGGGTGGCTCCGGCGCGTCCGGCGGCGCCCGAGGCTCGGCCGGCCCCCAGGGCTCCCGCGCCTCCGGCGAGTACGAGGTCCGCGCCCGGCTGGTCATCGGCGCCGACGGGCGGCGCTCCACCCTGGCCCGGCTGCTCGGCGTCGAGCAGCCGCGCGTCACCCACGCCAACGGCCGGGCCTGCTACTACGCCTACTACGAGGACCCGCGCGAGGAGTGGCGGAACACCGCCGCCATGTGGCTGACCGGCCGCGAGCTGGGCAACGCCTTCCCCTGCGACGGCGGTCTGTCGCTGGTGCTGCTGATGCCGCCGGTCGAGCGGGTGCCGGACTTCCGCGGCAACCTGGAGGCGGAGTTCGAGCGGACCGTGACCCTGGTGCCGGGCCTCGCCGAGCGCCTGTCCGGCTGCTCCAGGGCGACGAAGGTGGTCAGCTCCACCACGCACCCGTCCTACTTCCGCCGCTCGTCCGGCCCGGGATGGGCGCTCGTCGGCGACGCCGGCCACTTCAAGGACCCGGTCACCGCCCAGGGCATCCGCGACGCGATCCGGTTCGCCCGGCTGCTCGGTGAGCGCGCCGGCGGCGTCATCGGCGACCCGGCCGCGCTCGACGACGCCATACGGGCGTGGGAGCGCCGCCGCGACGCCGAATGCGTGCACACCTACCACTGGACGAACCTGCTCGGCCGCGGTGACGCCCTGGCCCCCGTGCAGTTCGAGCTGCTGCGGGTGCTCACCGACGGTCCCGGCGGGGTGCGGCGCGTCCTCGACGTCTACTCCCGGCTGCGCGACCCGAGGGAGACCCTCGCCCTGCCCGGCCTGCTCCGCGCCACGGTCCGCGCCCTCGCGCACGGGGCGGGGGAGCGGCCGGCCATCCTGCGCAGCGCCACGGAGGCGCTGCGGGAGCTGGCCGGCAACCGCCGCGAGGCCCGGCGGCTGATCCTCCCCTGAGCGCCGGGCCCTGACCGACGAGCGCAGTGCCGCAACGCACGCCCGTACTGAGTATTGCGCCACAGAACCGATGGGACCCGGTGCGCTCTAATCGGCGTAGGCGGAAGACCGCCCCTCCCCGCCAAAGGGGATGATCTGTCACAGGGGACCCACAATGCGAAACCGCATCGGAGCCGTCCGCGCCATGGGGCTGCGCGCGCTTCTCGTCGGCGCGGCGGCGGCCGCGCCGCTGCTCGTCCTCGCCGGGCCGGCGAGCGCCGCCGGCACCGTCGACAACTCGAGCGGCCGCCTGGTCATCAGCTCGACGACCACCAACAACGCCGTCACCGTGAGCGTGTCCGGCACGAACTACGTCGTGGTGAACACGCTCACCACGCTCTCTCCCGGAGGGACGTGCACGCAGGTCGACTCCCACACCGTACGGTGCCCGTCGGCGAGCGTCACCGACCTGAGCGCCGTCCTCGGCTCGGGCACCGACCTGTTCACCAACAACACCGCCCTGCCGTCGCTGGTCTTCCTCGGCGACGGCGCGGACTTCTTCCAGGGCGGCTCGGACAGTGACCTGGTCAGCGGCGGCGGCGGGAACGACACCATGAACGGCAACGGCGGCGACGACACGCTGCTCGGCGGCGCGGGCACCTCCGACCGCGCCTCCGGCGGGCCCGGCACCGACACCTGCGTCGCCGAGATCGTGGACACCTGCGAGAGCTGACCAGCGGGCGGCCGGGTCAGACGGTGAACTCGACGCCCTGGGCCAGGGGCAGCTCACCGGAGTAGTTGACGGTGTTCGTGGCGCGGCGCATGTAGCCGCGCCACGCATCCGACCCCGACTCCCGGCCGCCCCCGGTCTCCTTCTCGCCGCCGAACGCCCCGCCGATCTCGGCGCCCGAGGTGCCGATGTTGACGTTGACGATCCCGCAGTCGGAGCCCTCGGCCGACAGGAACAGCTCGGCCTCGCCCTGGTCGCGGGTGAAGATGCTGGACGACAGCCCCTGCGGCACCGCGTTGTTGAGCGCGATCGCCTCCTCCAGCGTCTCGTACGGCAGCACGTACAGGATGGGGGCGAACGTCTCGCGCGTCACGACCGGCACCTGCGCGCCGACCCGGACCAGCGCCGGCTCGGCATAGTAGGCGTCGGGCGCCTGGTCGGCGAGGCGCCGGCCGCCCCCGGCCACCAGCGTGCCGCCCTGCTCGCCCGCCTCCCGCAGCGCCTCCCGCATGGCCTCGTACGCCCGCCCCGAGATGAGCGGCCCCACGAGCGTCCCGGCGGCGAGCGGGTTGCCGATCGGCAGCCGGCCGTAGGCGCCGGCCAGCCGCTCGGTCAGGGCGTCCACGACGGAGGAGTGCGCGATGACCCGCCGCATCGTGGTGCACCGCTGGCCCGCCGTGCCCGCCGCGGAGAACACGATGCCGCGTACGGCGAGGTCGAGGTCGGCCGACGGGCACACCACGGCGGCGTTGTTGCCGCCGAGCTCCAGCAGCGAGCGGCCGAACCTGGCGGCCACGCGCGGCCCCACCTCGCGGCCCATCCGGGTCGAGCCGGTGGCGCTGACCAGCGCGATCCCCGGATGGTCGACCAGCGCCTCGCCGAGGTCGGGCCCGCCCAGCAGGACCTGGCCGAGGTGCGCGGGCGCGCCCTGCTCGGCGGCGGCCCGGTCGAGCAGCGCCGCGCAGGCGAGCGCGGTCAGCGGCGCCAGCTCGGACGGCTTCCAGATGACGGGGTCGCCGCAGACCAGGGCGATCGCGGTGTTCCACGACCACACGGCGGCGGGGAAGTTGAAGGCGCTGATGACGCCGACCACGCCGAGCGGATGCCAGGTCTCCATGAGCCGGTGGCCGGGCCGTTCCGAGCTGATCGTGCGGCCGTAGAGCTGGCGGGACAGGCCCACGGCGAAGTCGCAGATGTCGATCATCTCCTGGATCTCGCCCAGCGCCTCGGAGGTGATCTTGCCGACCTCCAGGCTGACCAGCGTCGCCAGGTCGGCCTTGTGCGTTGTCAGCAGCTCGCCGAAGCGCTTGACCAGCGCGCCGCGCACCGGCGCGGGCACCACCCGCCAGGCCAGGAACGCGGCCCGCGCCCGCGCGACGGCCTCGTCCACCGCCTCGGGCCCGGCCCAGCCGACGCGGGCCAGCGGCGCGCCGTTGATCGGCGAGGTCGTGGTGACGCCGTCGCCCAGCGCGTCCACGTCCACCCCGCAGCGTTTCGCGGTCTCCCGCGCGGTCGCGGCCAGCTCGGCGGCGCTCGGCAGCATCATGAAAGGCTCCTTGTTCACGATCACACGATGTTGAGCTCGGGACGGGCCGCGGACCGCGCGAAGCGGCGCGCGTTGAAGCCGGACACGTCCGTGAACGGCTCGCGTCCCAGGTAGAGGTCGCGCACGACCTCGCCGACCGCCGGGCCCATGAGGAAGCCGTGGCCGGAGAAGCCGGTGGCGTAGAGGAACCGCTCGACGCCGGGGGCGGCGCCGATGAGCGCGTTGTGGTCGGGCGTCACCTCGTACAGGCCGGCCCATCCGGTGGCGACGCCGGTCTCCATCAGCGCGGGCGCGCGGCGGGCCATGGCCTCGCCGAGCCGCGGCAGCCAGGCGTCGGAGCGGTCGAGCTTGAAGCCGGGCGTCTCGTCCGGGTCGGACATGCCGAGCAGCAGCCCCGGCCCCTCCCGGTGGAAGTAGAAGGTGGTGCCGAAGTCGATGGTGAACGCCGTCGGCGGCAGGCCGGGCACCGGCTCGGTCACCAGGACCTGCCGGCGCAGCGGCGTCACCGGCAGGTCCACGCCCGCCCACGCCCCGACCTCGCGCGACCAGGCCCCGGCCGCGCAGATCACGGTTTCGGTCTCGATCCGGCCGCCCTCGGTCAGCACCGCGGTGACGGCCCCGTCCGCGACCTCGATGCCGGTCGCCGCGCAGCCGGGCAGCAGCCGCGCGCCCAGCCGCCGGGCCGCGCCCGCGTAGCCGAGCACCACGGACTCGGGCGTGCAGTGGCCGTCGCTGGGGGAGAAGGCGGCGGCGAGCAGCCCGTCGGTGGAGATGAGCGGCGACAGCGCGGCGGCCTCGCGCACCGGGATCATCCGGCTGGGCACGCCGAGGTCGTTCTGCACGGCGACGTTGCGCTCGAACTCCGCGACCGCCTCGGGCGTGTCCAGCAGGAACAGGTAGCCGGGGCGGTGCAGGTCGATCTCCTGCCCGAAGCGCTCGGCGAAGTGCTCGAACGTCTCCAGGCTGCGTACGGCCAGCTCGATGTTGACCCGGTCGGAGAACTGCGCCCGCACGCCCCCGGCCGCCTTGCAGGTCGAGCCGGAGCCGAGCGGCCCCTTGTCGAGCAGCACCACGTCGCGCACCCCGGCCGCGGCCAGCTCGTACGCGATGCTGACCCCCATGACGCCGCCGCCGATGATGACCACCGCGGCCCGCCGGGGCAGTTCTCGTCCCATCGATTCAGTTCCCTTCTGGCGTGAGCCGGTCGGCGAGGAGCTGAGCCAGGTGGACGCCGCGCCTGGGGGACAGGTCGGCGATCTGGGTGCGGCAGGAGAAGCCGTCGGCGAGCACGGCCGTGTCCGGCGCGGCCTCCCGCAGCGCGGGCAGGAGCTGCTGCCCGGCGACCGCCACCGACACGTCGTAGTGGCCCTTCTCGACGCCGAAGTTGCCGGCCAGGCCGCAGCAGCCGCCGAGCCTGCGCACCTCGGCGCCGGCCGCGCGCAGCAGCCGCAGGTCCGGCTCCCAGGTCATGACGGCGTGGTGGTGGCAGTGCGGCTGGGCCACCACGCGCACGTCGTCGAGCGGCGGCGGGCGCCAGCCGGGGGTGGCGGCCAGCAGCTCGGCGAGGGTTCTGGTGGCGCGGGCGACGGGCGCGGCGGTGTCCTCGTCCAGCAGCTCCAGGGCGTCCGAGCGCAGGACGGCCGTGCAGGACGGCTCCAGGCCCACGATCGGCACGCCGTCACCGGCCTCCGCCGCGAGGTCGCGTACGGTCCGGCCGAGAATGCGCCTGGCCTGGTCGAGCTGGCCGGTGGAGATCCAGGTCAGCGCGCAGCAGCCGCGCCGCGCGGTGACGCGGGGCGCGTAGCCGGCCGCCTCCAGCACGGCGACGGCGGCCCGGCCGACCTCGGGCGCGAAGTGGTCGGTGAAGGTGTCCACGAACAGCAGCACCGGCGCGCCCTCCGCCGGAGGCCGGCGCGCGAACCAGGAGCGGAACGTGCGCGGCGCGAACGCGGGCAGCGTGCGCCGCGCGTCCACCCCGGCCAGCGCGAGCGCCGGGCGGCGCAGCGCGGGCACGCGCAGGGCGGCGTTGGCCACGCGCGGCATCCGGGACGCCAGTCCCGCCCACAGCGGCAGCCGCCCCAGCGAGTAGTGGGAGGCCGGGCGCAGCCGCCCCCGGTAGCTCTGGTGCAGCACCTCCGCCTTGTAAGCCGCCATGTCCACGCCGGTCGGGCAGTCGGAGGCGCAGCCCTTGCAGGCCAGGCACAGGTCCAGGGCCTCGTGAACCTCGGGCGAACGCCAGCCGCCCGAGACGTCCCCGCCGTTGAGCATTTCCTGGAGGGCCCGCGCCCGGCCCCGGGTGGAGTCCTTCTCCTCCTTGGTCGCCAGATAGGAGGGGCACATGACGCCGCCGGTCCCGGTGTTGTCGGCCCGGCACTTGCCCACGCCCGTGCAGCGGTGCACGGCCTGGGTGAAGTCGCCGCCGTCGTGCCGGTAGGCCAGGGCGAGCCGGCCGGGGGCCGGGCGGGCCGCGGGGACGCGCAGGTCGGCGTCGAACGGGCGGGGCCGGACCAGCACGCCGGGATTGAGCGTGCCGGCCGGATCGAAGACGCCCTTCACCTGCTCGAACAGGCCGATCGCGGCGGGGGAGTACATGAGCGGCAGCAGCTCGCTCCTGGCGCGGCCGTCGCCGTGCTCGCCGGACAGCGAGCCGCCGTAGCCGGCGACGAGCGTGGCGGCGGCGACCAGGAACTCGCGCAGCACCCGAGCCCCGCCGGGCCGTTCCAGCGGCAGGTCGATCCTGATGTGCAGGCAGCCGTCGCCGAAGTGCCCGTACGGCAGGCCGGTCAGCCCGTGACCGGCCATCAGCTCCTCGAAGTCGCGCAGGTAGCGGCCGAGCATCGCGGGCGGCACCGCGGCGTCCTCCCAGCCCGCGTGCGCCGGCCGCCCGGCCGGGCTGCGGCCGGACAGGCCCGCGCCGTCCTCCCTGATCCGCCAGAGCGCCGCGGCCTTGGCCGGGTCGGTGACGACGAGCGCGTCCGGGTGCCCCGCGGCCAGGCGGGCGGCCCGCTCGCGCACCTCGGCCTCGTCGTCGCCGGCGATCTCGGTGAACAGCCAGGCGGCGCCGCCCGGCAGCGGCGGCACCGCGCCGGGGCCGCGGCGGGCGCGGACCACGTCCACGATGCGGGCGTCGAGGCCCTCGCACGCGGTGGGCAGGAAGGCGAGCAGGCCGGGCGCGGCGTCCCCGGCCTCGGCGATGTCGGCGTAGCCGAGCACGACCAGCACGCGGTGCGCGGGGTCGGCGACCAGCCGCACCGTCGCCTCGGTGAGCACGGCGAGCGTGCCCTCGCTGCCGACCAGCAGCCGGGTCACGTCGAAGCCGTTCTCGGGGAGCAGGTGCTCCAGCGCGTAGCCGGACACCTGGCGGCCGAACCTGCCGAACTCGGTGCGGATCGTCGCCAGGTTCGCCGCCACGAGGTCGCGCAGCGCGGCCGGCCCGGCCTGCGCGGGCAGGTCCAGAAGCGTGCCGTCGCCGGCCACGGCCTGGAGTCCCGTCACGTTGTCGGAGGTGCGGCCGTAGCCGAGCGCGCGCGAGCCGCAGGCGTTGTTGCCGATCATCCCGCCGATCGTGCAGCGGGTGTGGCTGGACGGGTCGGGGCCGAAGCGCAGCCCGTGCGGGGCCGCCGCCCGCTGGAGCGCGGCCTGGACCACGCCGGGCTGGACCACCGCCGTGCGGGCCTCGGGGTCGAGATCGAGCACCCGGTCCATGTGCCGGCTGAAGTCGAGCACCAGGCCGGGGCCGACGGCGTTGCCGGCGATCGAGGTGCCCGCGCCGCGCGCGGTCAGCGGGATCTCGTGCCGGGCGCACAGCTCCACGGCGGCCTGGACGTCCTCGGCGGTCCTCGGCCGGGCGACCAGCAGCGGCGGCACCCGGTAGAGGGAGGCGTCGGAGGAGTGGATCGCGCGGGTGGTGCCGTCGGTCAGCACGTCGGCGACGCCGCGCCGGCGCAGGTCGCTCGCGAGAGCCGCCGCTTGATCCATACGTAGCATGTTACATGCGACTTGGGTACGATGCCAGCCATCACGACCCAGAGAAGGGACGGCACGATGGTGGACGCGACCGCGCTGCGGGCGGCCTTCGCCCGGCGCCTGTCGGCCATGTACGGCACCGAGGTCCCCGCCTACACCACGCTCGTCGAGGTCTCCCAGGAGGTGAACCGCGAGGTCCTGGCCCGCATGGGCGCGGACGCCGAACGGCTCGGCTCGATCGGCCGGGTCACCGCCGAGCGGCACGGCGCGATCCGCGTCGGCACCCCCGCCGAGCTGGCCCAGGTCGCGCGGATCTTCGGCGCGATGGGGATGTACCCGGTCGGCTTCTACGACCTGCGGGAGGCGGCCAGCAGCTCGGTGCCGGTCGTCTCGACGGCGTTCCGGCCCGTGGACGCCGGCGAGCTGGCCGCGAACCCGTTCCGCGTCTTCACCTCCATGCTGGTCACCGGCGACCGGCGGTTCTTCGGCGAGGATCTGCGGCGGAGGCTGGAGGCGTTCCTGGAGGCGCGGCGGCTGTTCCCGCCCCGGCTGCTGGAGCTGGCCGACCGCGCCGAGGCCGAGGGCGGCCTGGACGACGCGGCGGCCGAGGAGTTCCTGACGCTCGCCACGCGCTCGTTCGAGCTGTCGCGCGAGCCGGTCTCGCGCGGCTGGTACGCCGAGCTGGAGCGGGTCTCGGCCGTGGCCGCCGACATCGGCGGCGTCCCGAGCACGCACGTCAACCACCTGACCCCGCGCGTGCTCGACATCGACGCCCTCTACGCCCGCATGTCCGCGCGCGGCATCACCATGATCGACGCCATCCAGGGCCCGCCCCGCTGGTCCGGCCCCGACCTGCTGCTGCGCCAGACCTCCTTCCGCGCGCTCGCCGAGCCCCGCCTGTTCCGCGAGGACGACGGCCGGATCGCCGAGGACGACCTGCGGGTGCGCTTCGGCGAGGTCGAGGCGCGCGGGATCGCGGTGACCCCGGCCGGGCGGGCGCTCTACGACGAGCTGGCCGCCGCGCTGGACGACGCCCTCGCCGGGCGGCGCGTGGACGCGGAGGAGCGCAACGCGGTGGCCGCCGGGCTGTGGGAGACGCGGGTGCCGCGCACGGAGGCGGAGCTGGCCGCGCGGGACCTGGCGTACTTCACCTTCCACGCCGCGCCGGAGCGGCCCTCGGGGCCGCCCCCGGCCGGGCTCGCCGAGCTGCTGGCGGGCGGCTGGGTGAGCGCCCGGCCCATCGTGTACGAGGACTTCCTGCCGCGTTCGGCCGCCGGGATCTTCCAGTCGAACCTCACCTCCGACGGCGCCAAGGACGTCACGGCGGCCGGCGCCGACTTCGGCCCCGACGAGCTCGCCGGGGTGCTCGGGCGGACCCTGCACGACCCGTACGAGCTGTACGCCGCGATCCGCGCCGAGTCGCTGGCCCGCGTGCGGGAGGAGCTGGGCCTGCCCGGCGAGGTCGGCTAGAGGTCGTCGACGACGGCGGCCCAGAGCGCGGCCACGTCCACCGGCTCGCCCTGGGCGCGGGCCGCCTGCGCGGCGAGGATGAGCCCGGTGTTGGTCAGGTGGGCGCGCATCGCCCGCACCGCGCCCCCGGCGTCGCCCGCGGCCACCGCCGCCACGATCGGCTCGTGCTCCTCGTGGACCTGACGCAGCGTGCGCGAGGCGTCGTCGGTGGAGGTGCCGAGGATGCGCATGGTGTCGCGCAGGCCGCCGACGATCGCGCGGGCCCGCCCGTTGCCCGCGGCGACCAGCACGCGGTCGTGCAGCGCCTGGTCGAGGTGGAAGAACAGCTCCTCGTCGCCGGCCTCGACCGCCTCCGCCATCCGCTCCATCGTCTCCCGCAGCGCCGCGCCCAGCCCGGCGGGCCCGGCCCCGGCCGCGCGCCGCACGGCGGGCAGCTCCAGCGCGAGCCGGACCCCGAAGATCTCGACGATCTCGCGCGGGTGCGGCAGCACGACCCGGAACCCGCGGTTGCGCTCGACCTGCACCAGCCCGGCCTCCACCAGGCGCAGCATGGCCTCGCGGACCGGGCTGCGGGAGACGTTGAGCTGCTCGGCGATCTGGTAGACGGAGTAGAGCCGGCCGGGGACCATCGCGCCGGTGTGCACCGCCCGGCGCACCTCGGAGATCACCTGCTCGGCCAGTGACCGGCCCGCCTGCGGCAGCGGCTGCAGCTTCAGCTCGGCGTGTTCGCGGGTGGGCGGCATGGAGGCATGGTACCCGTACGGGTGCGCCATACGTTCTTCACCAATTCTTGCCCGGTACGGGATATTCAAGTCCGGTGTGGCGGTCGGGTGGGATTCGTGCCTCCTGCGAGCATCGTGCAGCAGGCATTTCCGAAAGGAACAGCACATGTTCGCGCCCATTCACCTTCGCCGCGGAATGCGGAAGGCCGCCGCGTGCGGCACGCTCTCGATCGTCCTCGCCGCCACGCTGGCTCCGGCATGGGCGGACAACCGGACGGACAACCCGACGGACAGCCGGACGGGCGACGACGACGACGTCGACAACACCGTCGCCGAGGCCGCCGACGAGACCGCCGAGGACACCGTCGACAACCGCCGCCGTCACCGCAACCGCGTCAAGGACACCGACCACCCCGTGTGCACGCCGCGGATCTTCTTCAAGCGCGGGCACGTCTCACCGCGCAACTTCTTCGTCCCGCGCACCCGCTTCACCGACGGCCCCGGCGGCTCGATGACGGTGTCGGTGACGAGGGAGCACGAGGTGCTCGCGTTCCTGGAGACGGAGAAGGAGTGGGTCAGGACCAGCAACCCCATCGAGCCCGGCGAGGTGATCCGCGCGCTGCGCAAGAACGGCATCCCGCACCTGGAGGAGCGGCACATGGTGTTCACGGGGCACGAGTACTCGCGCGACATCAAAGAGGGAATGTACGGCAACATGTGGTACCGGGTGTTCGGCTACCGCATCGGCTGGTCGGCGTGGTCGGTCCTTTCCACGTGCCGGCATGTGGAGATCGCCTCGGGCATCGCCAACGTGCCGGCCCGCTTCGAGGGCTGGAAGTACTGGGAGTCCAAGCACCCCTCCTACAAGGGGAGGAGACTCCCCTGGAAGTGACCCTGGCGAGTCAGCGGCGGCGACGGCGGCGACGTCGGCCCTGGTCGGCGCCGCCGTCAGGCCAGGGCGGGCCGGGCAGGCTTGGCAGCGCCAAGCATGCCCGTATCGCCGTGAGACGGCGTAGTTCGATCATGGCGCAACTCCCCTCCGGATATCCAAACCGTAGACGTACCCGCCGCAAACGTGAGGATTCTCTTGTCTGAGTAATTTTCACTGGTAAATAGGTTCATCCCGTCCCATGCTGTAGCGGCACGGACTCCAGTCCATTTGGCTAGGGAATGGGAGTTACCTATGCCGCCGGTGATCGTGGGGCTCGAGGGCCCTCAGTCCGGAAGACGGTTCCCGCTCGGCGATCGGCCGCTGACGTTCGGCCGCAGGGGCGACAGCGGCGTGGTGATCGCCGGCGGCCGGGCCTCGCGCTCGCACGCCGAGGTGCGCCACGAGGAGGGCCGCTACGTCCTGCGCGACCTGGGCAGCCGCAACGGCACCCTGGTCAACGGCGCCCGCGTGGCCACGCACGTGCTGCGCCCCGGCGACCTGATCACCGTCGGCGACGAGGTCTTCTGCTTCGAGCTCGCGGGCGAGGACGCCGACACCATCATGGACCCCGGGACGGTGCGGAGCGTCGTACGGGCGGTGGACCCCGGGCAGGTCCTGCGCGTCACGATCAGCGGCGGCGGCCCCGTCGGGCTCAGCCTCGCCCTGCTCCTCGACCAGCTCATGGGCGAGCGGGTGGCGATCACCGTGTACGACGGCCGCTGGAAGAGCGACGGCGCCCGCGTCGTGTGGAAGGGCAGGGCGGAGGGCAACGTCCGGCGGCAGCAGGTCGTGACCGTCCAGAGCCGCCAGTACCTCAACCTGCCGGAACGGGCGCAAGCCCGGCTGTTCGCGCCCGGCGCGTACACCGAGATGTGGCCCACCGGCCCCGACTCCATCCGCGGCCAGGGCCCGCGCAACCTGCGCATCGCCTACATCGAGGACACGCTGCTGGAGCTGGCGAACGAGCGACCCGACCGGATCCGGCTGGTCCCCGCGCGGTTCTCGCCCGACGAGCACCGCGAGGCCACCGCCCGCGACCACGTGCTCGCCATCTGCGAGGGCGGGCGCTCGCGCACCCGCGCCCACTTCGCCGCCAAGTTCGGCAACGCCGACACCTCGATCTACTCGCTCGACGGCCACCACCTGCAGGACGTCGTCCTCGGGCTGCGCGTCAGATCCGAGCTGCCGGACCCGATGACCGTGCTGCTCACCGTCGCACAGAACCGCTTCCTGCTGAACGCCCTGCGCGGCGAGGGCTTCCTCAACATGCGGCTGACCGACGAGGAGGCCAAGGAGGTCATCGGCATCGACCCGGTCCGGCACGTGTTCGAGCAGTGCGTCGCCGCCAGCCCGTGCCTGATGGACCGGACCGAGCACGGCGAGTTCCATTGCTCCACGCACGGCACGCTGTTCCTGCCCGCGCTGGTCAGAGGCTCGCGGCTGTGGACGCGGGTGCTGGAGGGGCTGCGCTTCTTCGGCGTCGCCGAGGAGAACCTGAGCGCGGTCACCGCGTTCCGGCTCGACATGGTCCAGCGGCCGCGCTTCACCGCCCAGCTCCACCCGCCGACCGCCGGGACGCCCGGCACGTACGGGTTCCTGCTCGGCGACGCCGCCAACGCCATCCACTTCTGGCCGGGGCGCGGGCTCAACAGCGGGCTGGCCTCGGCCATCTCGCTGGCGCGTACGCTCAGCCAGAGCTGGCGCGGCCGGCCGTTCCGCGACGCCGACTTCATCCGGCACGAGGCGGCCATGTCGATGCTGCAGTACCGGCACAAGAGCCGCGCGTGGCAGGCGATGGTGGCCACGGACGGCCACGGCGTCACCCGGGCGATCAAGGACCTGATCGCCGACGGCCTCACGCCTCCTGAGCCGGGCACTGAGGCCGGTTCGAGGGAGGCCGATCTGGACGCCTTCATGGACCGGCTCAGGCAGATCCGCGACCGGCTGGCCTCCCGCATCCCCGGCCTGCCCGACGACGCCACGCTCCGGGCCCACCTGCGCGACCTCAGCCCCGAGGCGCTGCGCGCGTTCCTCGCCAGCGGGGCGTGGGACACGCTGGTCATGGGCGGCGAGGAGGTGGACATCGACATCTTCTACCGGCAGGACCCGCCGGACGTGCTGGTGTCCGCCCCGCCGCAGCCGCCCGACGACCGCCGCCAGGCCACCCGCGTGATCCGCCGGGGGCCGAGCGGCCAGATGGTCTGACCCCGCGAGGTCAGGGGATGCGGCGGAGGGCCCACTCGACGCCGGGGCAGCGGTCCATCACCACGTCGAGCCCGGCCTCGCGGGCCCGCCGCCCGGCGGCCTCGTCGACGACGCCGAGCGGCAGCCACACCGCCCCCGCCCCGATCGCGACGGCCTCGTCCACGAACCGCCCGGCGTGCCCGGCCCGCCGGTAGACCGCGACGACGTCCACTTTCTCCGGCACCTCGGCGAGCGTGGCGTACCCCGGCTCGCCGAGCACCGTCCCGGCGGCCGGGTGGACGGGGATGATCCGCTTGCCGCGCGTCTGGAGCAGGCCCGCCTGGTCGTACGCCGTGCGGTCGGGGTTGTCCGACAGCCCGACGAAGGCCCACGTCCGCGTCTCGGTGAGGAGCCGGCGGATGACGTTCTCGTCCGCGAAAGCATTGCCCATGTCCGGGCAACACGACCACCCCGCGGGGAATTTCCGCCTCAGCGCTTCATGAACGCCAGCAAGGCGGCCGCCAGCTCCTCGGGGGCGTCCTCGGCCATGTGGTGGCCGCTGTCGATCGGATGACCGGTCACGTCGTCGGCCCAGGTGCGCCAGATGGCCAGCGGGTCCCCGTACAGGTCCTCCATGTCGTCCCTCGACGACCAGAGGAACAGCGTCGGGCAGGCGACGCGGCGGCCCGCCGCCCGGTCGGCGTCGTCGGCGGCCCGGTCCACCGTGAGCCCGGCCCGGTAGTCCTCGCACATGGCGTGGACCGTGGCCGGGTCGTGGATGGCGCGGCGGAAGTCCAGGTACGCCTCCGGCCCCATCTGCTCCTCCGTGGTCCGGTACCAGGCGTCGGGGTCGGCGCTGATGAGGTGCTCGGCCGGCTTGTCGGTCTGGCCGAGGAAGAACCAGTGCCACCAGGCCGCGGCGAAGCGCGCGTCGGCGCGGGCCAGCGCCTCGCCGATGGGGATCGCGTCCATCACGACCAGGCGGGTGACCTCGCCGGGATGGTCGACGGCCAGGCGGTGGGCGACGTACGCGCCCCGGTCGTGCCCCGCCACGGCGAAGCGGTCGTGGCCGAGCGCCCGCATGAGGGCGGCCATGTCCCGCGCCATCGCGCGCTTGCCGTAGGGGGCGTGGTCGGGGGTGGTGGGCGGCTTGCCGGAACGGCCGTAGCCGCGCAGGTCCGGGCAGATCACGTAGTGGTGAGGGGAGAGGAGAGGGGCGACGCGGTGCCAGGTGGCGTGCGTGCGCGGGTGGCCGTGCAGGAGCAGCAGCGGGGTGCCGGAGCCGCCGTGCCGGACGTACAGCTCCGTCTCGCCCACGTCGATCACGTCGGTCGCGAAGTCGTCGAACATCCGCGGCCACTACCCAGCGGAGCGGCTACCCGATCATCGCGGCCCCGGCGCGGAACGGGCGCCCTCCACCGCGTACGTGACGAGCGTGGTCAGCACCTCCTTGACCGAATCGCGCCGCCGCACGTCGCACAGCACGATCGGGGTCGTCTCGTTCAGCCCGAGCGCCCGCCGGACCTTGGCGGGGTCGTACCTGCGGGCCCCGTCGAAGCAGTTCACCCCCACGACGAACGGGATGCCGCGCTGCTCGAAGTAGTCCACGGCCGGGAAGCACTCCTGGAGGCGGCGGGTGTCGGCCAGCACCACGGCGCCGAGCGCGCCGAGCGCCAGCTCGTCCCACATGAACCAGAAGCGGTCCTGCCCCGGCGTCCCGAACAGGTACAGCCACAACCCGTCGCGGATCGTGATGCGGCCGAAGTCGAGCGCCACGGTGGTGGTGGTCTTGGACTCCACGCCCGACAGGTCGTCCACCCCGACGCCCCGCTCGCTCAGCAGCTCCTCGGTGTGCAGAGGACGGATCTCGCTGATGGTGCCGACCATGGTCGTCTTGCCGACGCCGAAGCCACCCGCGATGAGGATCTTGATGGCCAAGGCCGAGGCGACGGCCGTCGACCCCGGCTCAGAGGCTGCGTAGCCCATGCAGCACTTCCCTGTAGATGCGTTCGTCGATCGTCTGCGCCACCGGGCGCGGCCGTTCGATGGTGACCAGGCCCTCGCGCCGCAGGTCGCCCAGGATCACCCGGGTGATGTTGAGCGGCAGCCTGAGATGCGCCGCGACGTCGGCCACCGGCGTGGGCCGGCGGCACAGCGACAGCACGGCGCGGTGCTCGGGGATCAGGTCCGCGAACTCGTGCGAGCCGGCGACCGTCGCGACGATGGCCACCAGGTCGAACGTCTCCCCCTGCGGGCGCGCCCGGCCCCCGGTCAGCCCATACAGCCGGATCAGGGGGCCGGGATCCTCTCCTGTCACGGTCTCGCGCCGTTCCAGGCGGGTGCCGGTGCCGCTCCCCTCGGCTGCGCGGAGAGGTGCTCGCCGACCCTCTTGACCATCAGCGCCATCTCGTACGTGACCATGCCGAGCTCGGCGTCGGCCGCCGCGAGCACCGCCAGCCGGGCTCCCTGGCCCGCGGCGGTGACGAACAGGAAGCCCCCTTCCATCTCGATGATCGTCTGCCGTACGCCGCCCAGGCCGAAATGCCGGCCCGCGCCCATGGCGAGGCTGTGGCTGCCGGCGGAGATGGCGGACAGGTGCTCGGAGTCCTCACGGGTCAGGTCACGGGAGCCGCCCATGGCGAGCCCGTCGGCGGACAGCACGATGGCGTGCCGGATGCCGGGGACGCGCTGGGTGAGGTCGTCGAGGAGCCAGCTCAGTTCACTTCTGGGGTCGGGCATCGGGATGGTCGTCCTTTCGGTTCCACACGTCTTGTCCTTGCGGCTCGTCGGCCAGGCGGCGTCCTTGCTGCCAGCCTTGCTGCATGGACGACATGAGCTGTGCGAGCTCCTCCGGCGAGCGTACGGAGACGCCACGCGCCTGGGTCCGTCGCGCGGTGCGGAGCTGAGGGGCGAGGCTGGCCTGCGGGACCCGCATGGGCAGCCCGTCCAGGTCCTCGTCGGCCTCCTGGGGCGGAACGGTCACGCTCCAGCCCGGAGGCGGGCCCGGCGGGACGGCGGGAGCGGGCCGCGCGGGCGGCGGCACGGGCGGCGGCGCGGCGGGAGCGCCGTTGCCGTTGCGCGCCGGGGGAGCGGCCTCGAACCAGGTGCCGCGCTCGGGCCGCGCTGGCTCCTCCGCCACCGGGTCCGGCACGCGCTCGGCCGCCTTCTCCTCCGGTTCGTCGCCGGGCAGGTCGCTGAGGTCGTCGGGGAGGCGGACCGGGTGGCCGTTGAGCACCTTGGCGTCGAGGGGCGGGTCGAGGGGCGAGCGGGGCTCGGGCGCGCGGTGCCGCGGCTCGCCGGGCGCGGAGTCGAGCGCCCGCATGGGCCGGCCCGCGACCACCCGCTCGGCCGGCCGCGCCGGGCTCTCCATGCCGGCCAGCAGGCCGATGGGCAGCAGCACGATCGCGGTCGTCCCGTCGTACGGCGAGCGCCGCAGGGAGATCTTGATGCCGTGCCGGGCCGCGAGGCGGGACACCACGAACAGCCCGAGCCGGTCGCTGTCGGCCAGGTCGAACTCCGGCGGCTCGGTGAGCCGCGCGTTCAGCTCGTCCAGCGTGGTCTGGTTCAGCCCGAGGCCGCGGTCCTCCACCTCCAGGGCGAAGCCGTTGGCCGCGGTCATGCCGCGCACCTGCACGGAGGTGTCCGGCGGGGAGAAGACGGTGGCGTTCTCGACCAGCTCGGCCACGAGGTGGATGACGTCGGTGACCGCCGCCCCGACCAGCATCGGGGCCTGCGGCATCGGCGCGACGGTGACCCGGGTGTAGTCCTCGACCTCCAGGACCGCGGCCCGTACGACGTCGAACAGCGGCACCGGGTCGCGCCAGCGGCGCGCGGGCGCGGAGTCGGACAGGATGATGAGGTTCTCGGCGTGCCGCCGCATGCGGGTGGTGAGGTGGTCGAGCTTGAACAGGTCCTCCAGCACCTCCGGCTCGTCCACCCGGCGCTCCATCGTGTCGAGCAGCGCGAGCTGGCGGTGCAGCAGCGCCTGGTTGCGCCGCGCCAGGTTGAGGAACACCTGGCCGACGCCCTTGCGCAGCGTCGCCTGCCCGACCGCGGCCTCGACCGCGGTGCGGCGCACCGCCGCGAAGGCGTCCACGACGCGGTCCACCTCGGCGGTGTCGGCCGGGTCGAGGGGAGGGGCCTCGGTGGCGGGGTCCACGTCGTCGCCGCGGCGCAGCCGTTCCACCAGGCGGGGCAGCCGCTCCTCGGCCAGCTCCACGGCCGAGCCCTGGAGCCTGCGCAGCTCGGAGATGAGCGAGCGGCCGAACCGGTACGACAGCGCGAGCGACAGCAGCATCGCGGCGAGCCCCGCGAGCAGGACCAGGCCGATCCGCCAGTAGGCGCCGCTCTTCTGCGCCTCGGCCTCCTCGGCGGCGCGGGCCAGCTCGCTCTGGGTGCCCCGGTTGATGAGGCCGAGCAGCGCCTCGGCGTCGCCCTTCCACTGGGCGGCCTCGACCGGCGGCGCCCCGCCGGTGTCGAAGGTGAACAGCTCGTCCTCGGTCTCGATCAGCCGCCGGTACTGCGGGCTGCCGACGAGCGCGTCGTAGTTGGCCTTCAGCTCGGGGCCGGCGTCGCGCTCGGCGTTGGCGAAGACCAGCCGCCGGGCGGTGAACGCGGCCACGAACGCGGCCCGGTCGGTGGGCGACATCCGGCGGTGGACGATGGTGGTGGTGAGCACCGCGTGCTCGCGGCCCAGATACTCGGCGGTGGCCGCGTACGCCGCCATGCCGCGCACCGAGCGGAAGGAGGAGACGTCGCTCAGCGCGTCGCGGTCGTTGAACTGCCGGTTGGCGACGGCGATGACGTTGTTGTACGCGTCGATGATGGCCAGCGGCGGGGCCAGGACGCCGCCGTCGGCGGAGGCGCGCAGCGACTGCAGCCCGTCGAGGGCCTGTACGAGCGCGCGCACCTGGGCGGGGGTCTCCTCGCCGCCCTCGGTGACGTCCACGGTGCCGATGACCTCGCGCAGCCGTTCGACCTTGGCGTCGGTGTTGCGGCGCTGGTCGACGAGGGGCGCGTACGAGCCGGTGCTGCGCGGCGCCTCGGCCGAGAGCTGCCGCTCGCGCTGGAGCTCGACGATGAGCTGCAGCACCGGAGAGCCGATGGCCTCCCAGCGGTCCTGCGTCTGCGAGACGTCCACGATCTCCTGGACGCTGGAGTAGGCGATGAAGCCCCACAGTGCCACCATCGACACCAGCGGGAGTAAGAGGATCCGGAGCAGCTTGGCACGGATCGGAGGGGGCGAACTCATACGATCATGTCCAATTCCGCCGAGCAGCCGCGAAGCCGGTATCGCCCCCCGAGGATGCCCGTCACGACTGATTACTCCTTACAGGTCCGTCCACTATGCCGATGGGGCAGATGTACTTCAAGGTACGGATGCGAAGAAACAGGCTTATAGCGGGTTGACTCTTTGTCAACACACCGATCGTGAACGTAACGGTTAGCATGTCACCTAATGTGACGAATCTTGGTCCATTTTCCGAACATTGTTCCGGAGTGACCGGTGGGGTCAGGCGGCCTCGGCGGCGGCCAGCAGGGACGAGAGCTTGTGCAGGCCGCGTGAGGTGCGAGCCTTGACGGTGCCCAGGGGCACGCGGAGGCGTTCGGCGATCTCCTGCTGGGTCAGTCCGCCGTAGTAGGCGAGCTCGATGACCTGGCGCTGGGCGTGGGAGAGCTCGGCCAGGGCGCGGCGGACGCGGTCGCGGTCGGCGAGGCCGTCGTCCGCCGGGCGCTGCGCGGGCACGGCCGCCTCGGTCGCGGCGTCCAGGGGGACCGTGGACGGGCGGCGGGCGCGCAGGTGGTCCACGGCGCGGCGGCGGGCGATCACGTAGAGCCAGGCGGCCTGGCTCCTGGACGGGTCGTAGCGCTCGCGGGAGCGCCAGGCGTCGGCGAACACCACCTGGAGCAGGTCGTCCACGTCCTGCGGGGAGATGAAGCGCCGCAGGTAGGAGCGGAGGGCGGGCGCGTGCGCGCGGTAGCTGTCGCTCAGGGTCTCCTCGTCGTCGCGCCCTGAGCGCTGCTGATGGCTGGTGGTCGGAGTCATCCCCATGGTCCGTCCCGCTCCCCTGGAAAAACCTATTCAAAACCTATTCATAACGGGAGGAGCGGGACGGCACAACGTCATCGGGGGAAAGACACGCTCAAGGCAGGGTCCGCCGGAGTTGGGACAGCGCCTCGCGGAAGGTATCTACCCTGATCACGCCCTCGGGAAGAGCCTCACGCCAGCCCCGGCCGCCGACGATCAGCCACGCCGCCGGGCGCAGCCGCGGCAGCGCGGCCAGGGGAGCGGTCGCGCCCGTGAGCTCCTGCTGCGACCACACGAACACCGCCGCCGGATGCAGCCGGCGCATCGCGTGCGCCAGCGCGGCGTAGGGGGTGCGGGCCCCGAGGACACGGGTCTCCACGCCCTCCTCGGCCAGGGCGGCGGCCAGGGCGTGCACGGGGAGGGTGTGCTGCTCGTCCTCGGCGCAGGCGAGCAGCACGGGGCGGCGGCCCGCCGGGGCGGCCTGCCGGAGCGCGTGCCGGTGCAGGGCGGCGAGGACGCGGTCGGAGAGCAGGTGCTCGACGTCGATGCCCGCGCCCGAGTCGTCCTGGCGGCGGCAGACGGCGTCGAGGGCGGGCAGCACCAGCCGCTCCCACGTCGGCCGGACCCCGTGCGCCGCCAGCGAGGACTCCAGCAGGTGGGTGACGGCGTGACTGTCCAGCACGAACGCGGCCCGTACGAGCGAGGTCACCCCGGCTCGGCCGGGCCCGGCTCCCGCGGGTCCGGCTCCCGTGGGTCCGGCCTCCGTCGGGCGAGTGGCGGAGGTGCGCTGGGAGGCCAGGGGCGTCGGCGGCTCGCCGGTGAGGGTGAGGGCGTGGCGGGCGGCCTCGGCGGGCGGCAGGCCCTCGGCGATCAGGCGCTTCATCTCCCGCAGCCGGTGCAGGTCGGCGGCGCTGTAGCGGCGGTGGCCGCCCGCGCTGCGGCGGCTCGGGCCGAGCCCGTACCGCAGGTTCCAGGTGCGCAGCGTGGGCGCGGGCACGCCGAGCAGCCGCGAGACGGCCCCGATGCCGTACCCGGCCTCTTCCTCACTCACCGAACGTTCCTCACTCACCGACGCCCCGCTGGTCCGGACCCTTTTCCGGCACACCCGTGACCATCCTTTCGCGATCCGCCGACCGCCGGATGCAACCGGCGGGGGATGCCTTCGCGAAGACATATGTACCGACAAGGAGACAGGACGCATGACAATCGTGACCTCGCACACCGTCACCCCGGCCGGCGGCGCAGGGAACGGCCGGGTGCGCCACCTGGTCGACCAGCGGCTCGGCGAACTGCTCGACCAGGAGCTCGCCCGGCTGGGCTTCCTCGGTGAGGAGGGCGTCGGCCTGGTCCGCCGCCACCTCGCCGCGTTCGCGCGGGACGGCGGCAAGCGGCTGCGGCCGGCGTTCGTGTACTGGGGGCACCGCGCGGCCGGCGGCACGGCGGCGGACCTCGGCGCGGTGCTGAACGCCGCCTGCGCCGTCGAGCTGGTGCACGTCGCGGCGCTGCTCCTGGACGACGTCATGGACGAGGCCCCCGGCCGCCGGGGCCGCCCGGCGGCGCACGTCGCGCTGGCCGCCGAGCACCGCCGCGCGGGCCTGCGCGGCGACCCGGCCCGCTACGGCGAGTCGCAGACCACGCTGCTCGCCCTGCTGGCCCTGGCCTGGGCCGACGCCGCGCTGCTCGGGTCAGGGCCGCACCTCGCCGACGCGCTCGGCGTCCTCACGCGGCTGCGCGTGGAGGTCACGGCCGGGCAGCAGCTCGACCTCGCCGGCACCGCCGCCGGAGCGGACACCGGCCGGACCCGTACGATCGCGCTCTACAAGTCGGCCAAGTACACCATCGAGCGCCCCCTCCACCTCGGGCACGCGGTGGCGGGCGGCGAGCCGGCGGCCAGGCGGGCGCTCAGCGCGTACGCGCTGCCGCTGGGGGAGGCGTTCCAGCTCCGCGACGACGTCCTCGGCGTCTTCGGCGACCCGGGCCGCACCGGCAAGCCCGCCGCCGACCTGCGCCAGGGCAAGCCCAACCACCTCGTCGCCGCCGCCAGGGAACGCACCGGGCCGCGCGGCGCCGCCCTCCTCGACGCCGTCCTCCTCGACACGGTCGCCACCGAGGAGGACGTCGTCGTGGCCCGCGAGCTGATCGTCTCCTGCGGCGCGCTGGACGCGGCGGAGCGGCGCATCGCCGCCCTGGCCGCGCAGGCCGTAGGTGCCCTCGACGCGCTGCCCGGCCTGCCCGGCGACGCCCGCGCGGCGCTCACCGAGCTGACCGTGCTCGCCACCGACAGGAGCCGCTGATGCCCCGGCGCGGACCCACCGTGGTGATCGGCGCCGGCCTCGCCGGTCTCGCCGCCGCCGTACGGCTGGCCGCGGCCGGACGGGAGGTCACCGTCGTCGAGGCCAGGGACGAGCCGGGCGGCTGCTGCGGGAGCGCCAGGCTCGGCCCGTACCGGTTCGACACCGGCCCGTCCGTGCTGACCATGCCCGGCGTGCTCGCCGACACCTTCGGCGCGGCGGGGGAGGAGCTGCGCGACTGGCTGCCGCTGCGCCGGCTCGACCCGGCGTACCGCATGGCCTTCCACGACGGCTCCCACCTGGACCTCACCCCGGACGGCGCGGTCATGGCCGAGCGGGTGCGCGAGCTGTGCGGGCCCGCCGAGGCGGCCCGCTACCTGCGGTACCGGCGGCTGCTCGGCGAGCTGTTCGCGGCGGAGTGGCCCGCGTTCATCGACGCGGACATGACCAGGCTGGGCGCCCTCGCCCGCCCGCTCGCGCTGGCCAGGCTCGCCGCGCTCGGCGGCTTCCGCCGCCTGGACCGGCTCGCCGCCCGCCACCTCACCGACGAGCGGCTGATCAAGGCGCACACCTTCCAGTCCCTGTACGTCGGCCTGTCCCCGCAGCGCGCCCTCGGCATCTACGCCGTCATCGCGCACATGGACACGGTCGGCGGCGTCTACTTCCCCGAACGCGGCGGCATGCACGCCATCCCGTCCGCGCTGGCCGCCCTGCTGGAGAAGCTGGGCGCGCCCGTCCGGTACGCCGCCCCCGCCCGCGAGGTCCAGACCGACCGGGACGGTGTCACCGGCGTCCTGCTGGAGGACGGCGAACGCCTGCCCGCCGGGCACGTGGTCGTCGCCTGCGACCGGTACGCGGCCCGCCGCCTGCTGCCCGGCCGGGCCGCCGACTGGCGGATGCGCCGCCCCCGCTTCTCGCCGTCCTGTCTGGTCGTCCACGCCGGGCTGGAGCGCCCGCCGGCCGGGCAGGCGCACCACACGCTGCACTTCGGGCGGGCGTGGCGGGAGACGTTCGCGGCGCTGGAGTCGGGCCGGCCGCAGCCGGACCCGAGCCTGCTCGTCACCTGCCCCGCCACGGACGAGGACGCCGCGCCGCCGGGGCACGCCACGCTCAGCGTCCTGGAGCCCGCGCCCAACCTGGAGGCCGCCGACTGGGACCGGCTCCGTCCCCGCCTGGAGGAACGCCTGCTCGCCCGGCTGGCCGCGCTCGGCTACGGCGACCTGTCCGCGACGCCCAGGCTCGTCCTCGACCCGCCCGCGTGGGCCGCGCTCGGCCACACGGCGGGCACCCCGTTCGCGCTCGACCACCGCTTCACCCAGACGGCGTGGCTGCGCCCGTCCGGCGCCGCCCGGCGGGTTCCCGGACTGCACTTCGCCGGCATGCACACCGCGCCGGGCGTCGGGGTCCCCCCGGTGCTCATCTCCGGCCGGCTCGCCGCAGAACGCATCCTGACTTTGTAAAGGGCATCCGTTGACTCTCACCGCCAGCTACGAACGCTGCCGCCAGTTGCACGCCCGCTACGGCCGGTCCTACTACCTGGCCACGCTGCTGCTGCCCGCGTGGAAACGCCGGCACGTCCACGCGCTGTACGGTTTCGCCCGCTACGCCGACGAGATCGTCGACTCCTTCACCATGACCGCCGACCGGCGGGCGGCCCTCGACGCGCTCTGCGAGCGCACCGGCAGGGGGCTGGCCGGCGAGCCGGTCGCGGACCCGGTGCTGCCCGCGTTCCTGCACACCGTGCGCTCGTTCGGGATCGCGCGCGGTGACGTGGACGCCTTCCTCGCCGCGATGCGCGCCGACCTGTCGGTCACCTCGTACGCCACCTACGACGACCTGCTCGGCTACATGGAGGGGTCGGCGGCGGTCATCGGCACCATGATGCTGCCGGTGCTGGAGGCGCTGCCCGGCGAGGAGGCCGCGGCCAGGGAGCCGGCCCGGCAGCTCGGCCTGGCCTTCCAGCTCACGAACTTCCTGCGCGACGTGCGGGAGGACCACGCCCGCGGGCGCGTCTACCTGCCCGCCAAGGACCTCGCCGCGTACGGGGTCGAGCCCGCCGACCTGGGCCGGTCGCGGACCGGGCGGGCGGTGCGCGAGCTGCTGGCCTTCGAGGCGGGCCGGGCCCGCGAGCACTACCGGGCCGCGGCGAGGGGCATCGACCTGCTGGTGCCCTCGTCCCGGCCGTGCGTGCGGGCCGCCGTCGAGCTGTACGGGGGGATCCTGGTCGCGATCGAGCGCGGCGGCTTCGCGGTGCTGGAACGGCGGGTACGCGTGCCGCGCCACCGCAGGGCCGTCGCCTTCGCCCGCCACCTGCTGGCCTCCGCAGGGGCGGGCCGGCTCGAACGCCGCGTCCGCGTGGAACTGCCATGAACGGCGCGATCGAGGCGGGCGGGCGGGACGCTGGCGGGCCGGACGCGGGCGGGCCGGACGCGAGCGGGCCGGACGCGAGCCGGCCGGACGCGAGCCGGCCGGACGTGGGCAGACCGGACGTGGGCAGACCGGACGTGGGCAGACCGGACGCGGTGGCGCTGGACGCGGTGGGGCCGGACGTGGTGGTGCTGGACGCGATGGGGCCGGGCGCGGTGGTGCTGGACGCGATGGGTGGCGACCACGGGCCCGCCGAGATCGTGGCGGGGGCGGTGGCGGCCCGGCGCGAGCACGGGGTGCCGGTCGTCCTCGTCGGCCGCGAGCCGGACCTCGCTCGCGAGCTGGCCGTCCACGACGCCGCCGGCGAGATCCCGGTCGTGCACGCCCCCGACGTCGTGCCCATGACGGAGCGGGGCGCGGGCGGCGCCGCGCTGACCGCCTCCAGCCTGGCCGTGGGCTGCGGCCTGCTCGGCGGGGGCGGGGCCGCCGCGTTCGTGTCGGCCGGCTCGACCGGCGCGGTGGTCGCCCAGGCCGTACGGCGGGTCGGCAGGGCCGAGGGCGTCCTGCGCCCCGCGCTCGCCGTCGCGCTGCCGACGCTGCCCGGCGGCGCGAGCGTGCTCGTGGACGCCGGCGCCACCGCCGACCCGACGCCGGAGATGATGGCCCAGTTCGCGCTGCTCGGCGCCGGGTACGCCCGCGCCGTGCTGGGCGTGCCCGACCCGGTGGCGGGGCTGCTGTCGATCGGCTCGGAGCCGGGCAAGGGCAACCGGCTGGCCCGGCGGGCCGAGGAGCTGCTGCGCGGCCTGCCGATGCGCTTCCACGGCAACATCGAGGGCCACGACGTGCTGTCCGGCGCGGTGGACGTCATCGTCACCGACGGTTTCACCGGCAACGTCGTGCTCAAGAGCGTCGAGGGGTGCGTACGGACCGCGCTCGCCATGGTCGCACGGGCCGGCCTCGCCGAGCCGGACGCGCTCGCGCGGGTGGCCCGGCGCTACGACCCGCAGACGCACGGCGGGGCGGCGCTGCTGGGGCTGCGCGGCACTGTGATCGTCGCGCACGGCTCCTCGACCGCCGCCACGATCGCCCGCGCCTGCGTGGTCGCCCACTCCCTGTCCGCTCTGGAACCGGCGTGACGCCCCGCCCCGGGTCAGGCCAGGGGGTCGGCGCCGTTCCAGGTGCCTTCGCTCCCGTACGGGATGAACCGGGCGAACAGCTCCTCGCTGTACCAGTCGTGCGCGCGCACCCGCGCCACCACCCGCAGGTGCTCGTCGTCCCCGTAGGCGAAGCGGCGCACCGCCGCCGCGTCCCGCCACAGGGAGAACGTCGCCTGCCGGGCCAGCGGCCACTCGCCGACCCCGATCGAGGCCAGGCAGCCGTCCTGCCGGGCCAGCAGCCGGTCCACGGGCGGCACCGACCGGTAGAAGGCCGCCAGCCGCCGCGCCCTGATCGAGGCCCGCGTGAGCACGGCGACCGGTCCCTGCCGGGCGCCATGTTCGGCGGGCCGCGGGAAGGGGTCGCGGCCGCCCCAGGTGCCGCGCGAGGCCAGCGGCGCGAGGCGGACCTGCCACCGCTCCACCGCCTCCGCCCGCCACCGCGCCGCGATGGGCGAATCGCGCAGGAACGCCTCCAGGTCGGCCTCCTCGCGCCAGACCGCGAACAGCGCCCACCGGCGCAGGTCCGCGCCCAGCGACATCGCCCGGCCGCGCCCGGTCCCGAGCAGCCGCCAGAACGTGAGCCCGCCGGTGCGCCGCAGCAGCGGGCGGTCGAAGGCCATGTGACGCATGGCGTCCGCGGAGTCATATCGGATGAGGTGGAACGAGGCCATGGACGTACTGGTGATGTCGGTCATCGTCGGCTACCTGCTGGGGTCGGTCCCGGTGGCGGTGCTGCTGGCGCGCGGGCACGGGTTCGACCCGCGCGCCGTGGGCGACCGCAATCCCGGCTTCTGGAACGTCAAGGAGCAGCTCGGCTGGCGGGCCGCCGTGCCGGTGTTCGCCGGTGACACGCTGAAGGGCGTGCTGGCGGGGCTGGCCGCGCTGCTGTTCAGCGGCGGGCACACGACCGCCGCCGGCGCGGTGACGGGGGACAGCGTCCTGCCCGTGTACCTGGCGGTGGCGGCGGCGATGGCGGGGCACGCCTGGCCGGTGTTCGCCGGGTTCCGCGGCGGGCGGTCGATCCTGACCTTCGCGGGCGGGGCCGCGGTGATCTGCCCGCCCGGGTTCGCGCTGGCCGTGGCGGTGCTGGTGGCCGTGGCGCTGGCGGCGCGGTCGTTCGCGGCGGGGGCGCGGGTGGCGGTGTTCGGGCTGCCCGTCCTGCAGTTGTTGTTCGTCCCGGCCGAGCTGGTGGCGGGGACGGGGGCGCTCATGTGCCTCATCGGCCTGCGTTTCGGTCAGGCCGCGCTGTCGGGCCGCCGGGGGTGAGATGGGGGTAGGTACGGCCGCGCCACTCGCGTACCGGGCGGAGCGTCGCCTGGGTGAGGCGGACGGCGGCGGCCGGGTCCAGCAGCGGGGACAGCAGCAGGCCGAGGCCCGGCCGGCGGTAGCTGCCGCGCAGCGCGCCGGTCAGCAGCAGGCGCACGGCCAGCAGCGCCGCGTCCAGCCTCGTCGCCCGGCCGGCGGCGAGGCGCAGCACCGGCAGCGCCGCCGTCAGCCAGATCACCGCGAGGTCGGCGGCCCGCCAGCCCGCGCCGGTCACGTCCGCGAGCGGCAGCGAACGGCCCCACTCGCGCCACAGCTCGGCCGTCGAGTCGTGCATGTCGACCTCCAGCAGCGCGCCGCCGTCCAGGAAGCCGACCCGCCAGCCACGTCCCGCCAGGAACCGGGCGAGTGCCACGTCGTCGGTCATGTGCCCGCGTACGGCGGCGAAGGCGTCGATCTCCGTCATCGCCGTCCGGCGGAAGGCCAGGCACTGGCCGTTGGCCAGGGTCCGGTGCGGCGGGGGCGGCGTCGCCGGGCCGACGGGGCCGAACCGGTAGACGAGCGTGGCCAGCATCGAGGCGTGCAGCGCCTGTTCGAGCGGGCCGTCGCAGGCGAACCGGGGGGCGGCGCTGACCAGGTCGTGCCCGTCCAGGGCGCGGGCCAGCGCGCCGAACAGGCCGGGCTCGGGGCGCGTGTCGGCGTCGAGGGTCACGACGACGTCGCCGCGCGCGGCGGCCACGCCCTGCCGCAGCGCCCACTGCTTGCCGACCCATCCCGGGGGGAGCGGCTCGCCGCGTACGACGGTCGCGCCCAGGCCGGCGGCCAGCGCGGCGGTGCCGTCGGTGGAGCGGTCGTCCACGACGATGACTTCCGCGACGTCCGGGTCGGCGAGCACGGCCCGCAGACACGGCCCGATCCTGGCCGCCTCGTTCCGCGCGGGCACCACGACGGAGATGCCCTGCTCGCCGCTGATAGGCGTCGCCGTCCCGCGCCCGGCAGCCGTGGCGGGGGCCGCGGCGGCGGCCGCAAGCGCCGGAAGCCGCCGCCGCCCCCGTGCCAGCCGCGCGACCACAACCCCCGCCGCCACCACCTGCGCCACGGCCACCAGCCCGCCCTTCACCGGCCCGGTTTTCGTCGGCCAGGCCGTCGCCAGCCCGGCCTTCAGCGGCTCGGCTTTGATCAGCCCGCCCGCCAGCAGCCCACCCGTCGCCAGCCGGCGTGTCACCGGCCCGCCCTTCACCGGCCCGCCCTTCACCAGCCCGCCCCTCAGCAGCCGACCCCTCACCAGCCCGCCTCTCATTGGCCCGCCTCCCTCGGAGGGGCTGTGCGGGGGTGGGTGAAGTCGTGGCCGATGAGGTCGGTGACGATGTGGGCGCCCAAGGTCACCATGGGGAGGCCGCCGCCGGGGTGGGCCGTGCCGCCGACCACGTACAGGCCGCGTTTCGGCCCTCGGTTGCCCGGTCGCAGGAACGGCGCCAGCCGCCCCCGGTACGCGCTGCCGTAGATCGCCCCCGCCCAGGCTCCGTACCGGTCGCGCAGGTCGGCGGGCGTCAGGACGTCCACGAAGCGGAGCCGCCCGGACAGGTCGAGCCCGCGCCCCGCGAGCCGTTCCAGCACCAGGTCCCGGTAGGCGTCCACGCCGACGCGCCACCGGCCGGGGTCGCGGGCGGGGACGTTGACCAGCATCGTGAGGTTCTCCGTCCCGGCCGGCGCCTGGCCGGGGTCGTCGACGGCGGAGCAGCCGACGTACACGGTCGGGTCGTCCGGCGGCTGGCGCCGGTCGAAGATGTCGGCGAACTCCCGCTCGTAGTCGCCCGAGAAGAACACGGTGTGGTGCGCCAGCCCGGGGGTGCGCCCCTCGACCCCGGCCATCAGCAGGAACGCCGACGACGACAACCCGAGCCCGGCGAGCCGCCGGAACCGCCGCCGGTCCGGCAGCAGGCGGCCGTAGAGCGCGGCGGCGTCCACGTTCGCCACCACGACGTCGGCCCGCTCGTGGCCGCCGCCCGCGAGCCGCACCCCGGTGACCCGCCCGCCGTCCACGGTGACCGCCTCGACGGGCGCGGACAGGCGCACCTCGACCCCGGCCTCCTTCAGCAGGGCCGCCAAATCCTCGGCGAGTCTCGGCAGGCCGCCGGGGACGTACCAGCCGCCCTGGCCGTGCTCCAGCGCGGGCACGCAGGCGAGCGCGGCCGGCGCCCGGTACGGGCTGGACCCGGCGTACGTGGCGTAGCGGCCGACGTACTGGCGCAGGCGCGGGTCGCGGAAGAAGCGGCGGGCCAGCCCGTCGAGGGTGCGGGCGGGCGCGACGGCGAGCAGGTCGCGCGGCCGGGCCTCGCGGGGCGGGCGGCCGAGCGGCCCGGCGAAGAAGGTACGGCCCGCGGCCCGCAGGCATCCCTCCGCCCAGGCGTGGAAGGCCCGCCAGGCCGCGCCCTCGCCCGGCGCGAGCCGTTCGACCTCGGCCGCCATGAGCTCCGGGTCGCGGCGGGCGGTCAGCGCGGAGCCGTCGGCGAACCGGTAGCGGCACAGCTCGGCCGGCTCGACCAGCTCGCGCTCCACCCCCAGCTCGCGGAAGAGCGCGGGCATGGTGAGCAGCGACGGCCCCATGGAGAAGGTGAACCCGTCCCGCCGGTGCTCGGCCAGTTTGCCGCCGAGCCGGGGCAGCTGCTCGTACAGCCGCACCCGGTGCCCCCGGCGGGCGAGCAGCAGCGCCGACGCCATGCCCCCGACGCCGCCGCCGATCACGATCACTTCCGCCACAGCCGCCTCCACGCGAGCGCCGCGAACGCGCCCATCGACATGCCCCCGGCCGCGGCGACCAGCGGGTCCGGCGGCTGGAACACCGCGGCGAACCCGGCCGTCTCCATGACCGCCATCGTGGTGTAGACGCCCGCCAGGCCGCGCGGCGGGCGGGCCTGGTGGGACCGCCCGCCGCCGAGTATCCGCTCCAGCAGCAGCATGACCAGCGCGGACACCAGCAGCCAGCCCGCGAAGTTGGTCAGGGGGATGCCCCGGTACCCGCCGTGCACGGCCCACGTCCACAGGCCGAGCCCGACCATCTGCGGGTCGAGGAAGAGGTCCCACGCCGTCAGCGCGAGCGCCCCCACGGCGATCCGCGCCCCGCCGGTCGTGACCGCCGCCGCCACCCCGTACGCGGCCAGCCCCATCCCGCCCCACGCCAGCGCCACCACGACGGGCACGCCGCCGAGCTGCGGCCACAGCAGGCCGGTGTAGTGGTACTCGCCGAACGGGAACCCGGTGCGCACGCCGACGGCCTCGGCCGCGTACCCGGCCGCGACCACCGCCCCGAACGCGGCGAGCGTCCGCCGCGTGCCCCAGCCGGCGGCGGCGAACCCGATGGCGCTGACCGCCAGCACCGCCACGACGATCCCGGTGAAGCGCACCGGCTCCGCGCTGATCCCGGAGGCGACCTGGAGGGCCACCATGGCCGCCAGCGCCGCCAGCCCCACCGCCCGTGCCGCCCTGGCCGTGGTCACCGGCGGGGCCGTCACCCGGGCGCTTCGCGTCTCACTCACACCTTTGTCTTTCGGGGGCCCGGTGCGAGCGGTTGCATGAGACAGGAACCAGGCAAATTGCCGGATAGCAAATGATGCGAACGCATCAGTCGCCCTGATCTAGTAACCTCACATACGGATCCACGGAGACATCTGCCTGTGTGTCCTGTTCCAGCTGTGATGATCACCGGGCGAGTTCCGGGTCTGTGTGGAAGCCCGCTGTCGGGTCATCGAAGGCGCTTGGTCAGAGAATCTCGACGACGAGGGCGGACATGAGTGACACGACAGCCGGCGGGCCGGGCACGACCACCCGCGCGGGCGCCGAGGTCGGCGAGTCCGAGCTGCGGCTGCTCCTCGCGGGCCTGACAGCGGTCAGGGACGGCGACTTCCGCACCAGGCTTCCCGAGGACGCCGACGGACTGCTGGGCGAGATCGCCTCGGTCTTCAACGGCATGGTGGACCAGCTCTCGCTGTTCACCTCGGAGGTCACCCGCGTGTCCCGCGAGGTCGGCACCGAGGGGCGGCTGGGCGGCCAGGCCGAGGTGCCCGCGGTGTCGGGCACGTGGAAGGACCTCACCGAGTCCGTCAACGCGATGGCCGGCAACCTCACCGACCAGGTGCGCAGCATCGCCCAGGTCACCACGGCGGTCGCCCGGGGCGACCTGTCGCAGAAGATCACCGTGGACGCCCGCGGCGAGATCCTGGAGCTGAAGAACACCGTCAACACGATGGTCGACCAGCTCTCGTCGTTCGCCGACGAGGTGACCCGCGTGGCCCGCGAGGTCGGCACCGAGGGGCAGCTCGGCGGCCAGGCGGACGTCAAGGGCGTGGCGGGCACCTGGCGCGACCTCACCGACTCGGTCAACTTCATGGCCGGCAACCTCACCGACCAGGTCCGCAACATCTCGCAGGTCGCGACCGCGGTCGCGCGGGGCGACCTGTCGCAGCGCATCACGGTCTCGGCCCGAGGCGAGATCCTGGAGCTGAAGAACACCCTCAACACGATGGTCGACCAGCTCTCGTCGTTCGCCGACGAGGTGACCCGCGTGGCCCGCGAGGTCGGCACCGAGGGCCGCCTCGGCGGCCAGGCCGACGTCAAGGGCGTCTCCGGCACCTGGAAGGCGCTCACCGAGTCGGTCAACGTCATGGCCGACAACCTCACGGCCCAGGTGCGCAGCATCGCCCAGGTCACCACGGCGGTCGCCAAGGGCGACCTGTCGCAGAAGATCCGCGTGGACGCGCGCGGCGAGATCCTGGAGCTGAAGGAGACCATCAACACGATGGTCGACCAGCTCTCGGCCTTCGCCGACGAGGTCACCCGTGTGGCCCGCGAGGTCGGCACCGAGGGCAACCTGGGCGGCCAGGCCACCGTGCGCGGCGTGTCCGGCACGTGGAAGGACCTCACCGACAACGTCAACGTCATGGCCTCCAACCTGACGAGCCAGGTGCGCAGCATCGCCCAGGTGGCCACGGCCGTGGCCCGGGGCGACCTGTCGCAGAAGATCACCGTGGAGGCCAAGGGCGAGGTCGCCGCGCTGGCCCAGACGATCAACACGATGGTCGACACGCTCGGCGCGTTCGCCGACGAGGTGACCCGCGTGGCCCGCGAGGTCGGCACCGAGGGCCAGCTCGGCGGCCAGGCCCGGGTGCCCAACGTGGCCGGCACCTGGAAGAACCTCACCGACAACGTCAACTCCATGGCCGACAACCTGACCAACCAGGTGCGCAGCATCGCCCAGGTCACCACGGCCGTCGCCCGCGGCGACCTGACCCGCAAGATCGACGTGGACGCGCGCGGCGAGATCCTGGAGCTGAAGACCACCATCAACACGATGGTCGACCAGCTGTCCTCGTTCGCCGCCGAGGTCACCCGCGTGGCCCGCGAGGTGGGCTCGGAGGGCAGGCTCGGCGGCCAGGCCGAGGTGGAGGGCGTCTCCGGCACCTGGAAGCGGCTGACCGAGAACGTCAACGAGCTGGCCGGCAACCTCACCAGGCAGGTGCGCGCGATCGCCGAGGTGACCAGCGCGGTGACCTCCGGCGACCTGACCCGCTCGATCACCGTCGACGCCGAGGGCGAGCTGGCCGACCTCAAGGACAACATCAACTCGATGGTCAAGTCGCTGCGCGAGACCACCACGGCCAACGAGCAGCAGGACTGGCTGAAGTCCAACCTCGCCCGCATGTCCGGCCTCATGCAGGGCCACCGCGACCTGGCGACGGTCGCCGAGCTGGTGATGAACGAGCTCGCGCCGCTCGTCTCGGCCCAGTACGGCGCGTTCTTCCTCGCCGAGGAGAGCGAGCTGAAGCTGATCAGCGCCTACGGCTACCCGGTGGAGGCCGAGCGCGCCCCCCGGTTCCGGCTCGGCGACGGGCTCATCGGCCAGGCCGCGCGCAGCCGCCGCACGATCGCGCTGACCGAGAACATCCCCTCCGGCGTCATCACCATCGACTCCGGCCTCGGCCGGATCGAGCCCGCCTCGCTCGTCGTGCTGCCCGTGGTCGTCGAGGAGCAGGTGCTCGGCGTGATCGAGCTGGCCTCGGTCCAGGAGTTCACGCCCGTGCACCGGGCGTTCCTGGAGCAGCTGATGGAGACGATCGGGGTCAACCTCAACACGATCGTCGCCAACGCCCGCACCGACGAGCTGCTGAAGGAGTCGCAGCGGCTCGCCGCCGAGCTCCAGGCCCGCTCCGAGGAGCTGCAGAGCCAGCAGGAGGAGCTCCAGCGCTCCAACGCCGAGCTGGAGGAGAAGGCCCGCCTCCTGGTCAGCCAGAACCAGGACATCGAGGCCAAGAACCTCGAGATCGAGCAGGCCAGGCAGGAGCTGGAGGACCGCGCCCAGCAGCTCGCCCTCGCCTCGAAGTACAAGAGCGAGTTCCTCGCGAACATGAGCCACGAGCTGCGCACCCCGCTCAACTCGCTGCTCATCCTGGCCCAGCTCCTGGCCCAGAACCACACGCGCAACCTCACCCCGAAGCAGGTCGAGTACGCCGAGATCATCCACTCGGCCGGCTCCGACCTCCTGCAGCTCATCAACGACATCCTCGACCTGTCGAAGGTCGAGGCGGGCAAGATGGACGTCAACCCCGAGTGGGTGCAGCTGCGCCGCCTGCTCGACTACGTCGAGGCCACCTTCCAGCCGATGACCAGCGAGAAGAGCCTCGACTTCACCATCGCCACCGCCCCCGGCATCCCCAACGAGCTGCTGACCGACGACTCCCGGCTGCGCCAGGTGCTGCGCAACCTGCTGTCGAACGCGGTCAAGTTCACCGAGACCGGCCGGGTCGAGCTGCGCATCGAGCCCGCCGCCCCGGCCGAGCTGCCCGCGACCGTGCGGGCCAACGGCCCGGCGCTCGCGCTGCGGGTCATCGACACCGGCATCGGCATCCCCGAGCAGCAGCTCGAAGTCATCTTCGGGGCGTTCCAGCAGGCCGACGGCACCACCAGCCGCAAGTACGGTGGCACCGGCCTCGGCCTTTCCATCTCGCGGGAGATCGCCTACCTGCTCGGCGGCGCGATCAGCGTGCAGAGCACGCCGGGACAGGGCAGCGTCTTCACGCTCTTCCTGCCGGTCGCCCACCCCGCCTTCACCGACGGCCCCGCCCGCGCCGCCGCCGCTGCCGCGGCGCTGCCGGAGGGCGCGGAGGAGAGCGGCCCGGCCATCGCGTCCGGCGCCGGCTCGGACGCGGGCGGCGGCACGCAGCACCGGCGGCTGCTGGTGATCGAGCAGCGCGCGGGCGGTCTGCTGTCGCTGGTCGCCGAGAGCGTCGTACGCGAGCTGACCGACAGCAGGGACGACACCGTCGAGATCATCAGGGCCGCGGGCGCCGAGGAGGCCGCGGCCACGCTCGCCGCCCAGCCCTGCCACTGCATGGTGCTCGACCTCGACATGCCCGACCTGGCGGCGTTCCAGCTCCTGGAGGCCATGGACGGCGACCCCGCGCTCGCGGTCGTGCCCGTCCTCGCCTACAGCAACTGGCGCACCACCTCCCAGCAGAAGGCCCGCCTGCGCGAGCGCGCCGAGAACCAGGCGCTGGAGCTGCTGTCCAGCCTCGACGAGCTGCGCGAGCGGATCGCCCTGCACCTCACGGCCGAGCAGCCCGGCGACGTGCTGCCGCTGATCCGGCCCGAGGCCGTCGGCACGCTTCCCCGCCAGGAGGTGGACGGCGAGCTCGCCGGCCGTACGGTGCTCGTCGTGGACGACGACACGCGCAACCTCTACGCGATCACCAGCATCCTGGAGATCCACGGCATGACCGTCCTGCACGCCGAGAACGGCCGGCTGGGCATCGAGACGCTGCTCAGCCACCCCGACATCGACATCGTGCTGATGGACGTGATGATGCCGGAGATGGACGGCTACGTCGCCACCGCCAAGATCCGCGAGATGCCGCAGTACGCCGAACTGCCGATCATCGCGGTGACCGCGAAGGCCATGCCGGGCGACCAGGAGAAGGCCCTGAGCGCCGGTTCCAGCGACTACGTCACCAAGCCGGTGGACGCCGACCACCTGCTCACCCGGATGAGGCACTGGCTCGACGTGCGGGAGCAGCCCGGCTCATAGGCGTACCGCGCGACGAGATCCCGACCATCCACCATCCGGCCCGACCGGCGAGGAGTGACCCCACAGTGGGACCCACAGTGCACAGCCCGCAGGAGCCGGGCCTTCCGGCGCCCGCCCCGTCCGAGGCCGCGGCGGTGAGCAACCTCGGGCGGCTGGCCGTCACCATCGACCGGTTGCGCAGGCAGATCCAGGAGGCCCAGCGCGCCGCCGAGGGCCGCGCGCTCATCGAGGTGGCCAAGGGCATCCTCATCGAGCGGCTGCAGTGCGGCCTGGCGGGGGCCGCGCAGCAGCTCGAACTCCTCGCCGAGCAGGCCGGGGTGACCCAGCTCGAACTGGCCGCCGAGATCATCAACCAGGCCGCCCAGGACCGCATCAGCGAGGCCACGCGCGAGTTCCTCGACTCCGCCCGCGCCGCCGCCGAGGCGGAGGCGGCGGAGGCGGCCGAGGTGGCCGTGCGGCTGCGCTCGGCGGAGAACGGCATGGTGGAGGCCCCGGACGCGCAGGCCGTGGCCGCCTCGCTGCTGGAGCACGCGCTGAAGCCGCTCGGCGCGACGAACGTCGCCGTCTGGACGGTCGGCTCCGACGGCTCGCTCACCCTGGCCGCCAGCGCCGGCTTCAGCGCCGTCGAGGCCGACCGGTGGCGCTACGTGCCGCCCGGCGTCAACACCCCGGCCCGCAGCGCGCTCGTCGAGCGCCAGGCCGTGTGGATCCGCTCGCTCGAGGACGTCGGGCTGCCGTCGATCGGGATGACGCTCACGCCCGACGGGGGCCGGGTGACCGTGCCCGCGGGCACCGGCGGCCGCATCATGGGCGTGCTGGAGATCGGCTGGCCGGGCCCGGTCGGCCCGCAGCCGCCGCAGGTCCACAAGCAGGTCGAGGCGCTGGCCGAGCTCTGCTCCCACGTCCTCGAACGGCCCGTCGAGCCGGGCGGCGGCGCCGGGCAGGCGGAGCTGATCGGCCTCGCCGAGGCGCTGCCGGACGCCGCGCTCGTGCTGCAGCCGCACCTCGACGCCGACGGCCGGCTCACCGACTTCCGCATCACGCACGCCAACCCGCACTTCGTGGACCCGGCGGGCCGGCCCAAGGGCGCGGTGACCGGGTCGCTGCTGCTGGAGGCGTACCCGCTGGCGGCCGACGAGGGCGGCCTGTTCTCCGTGGTGGAGAACGTGCACGCCACCGGCGAGCCGTTCAAGGCGGAGAACATGACGCTCACCGCGCTCGTGGACGACGTGCCGCTGCCGAGCCTCGCCAGCGTCAGCATCACCCGGCACGGCGACGGCGTGCTGCTCATCTGGCGGCTCCAGGACGAGATCACCCGCCTGGCGAGCCTGCTCCAGCACGCCCAGCGGCTCGGCCGCATCGGCGGGTTCGAGGAGAACACGCTGTCGGGCGAGATCACCTGGAACCGGCAGCTCTACGACCTGTACGGGATGAAGCCCGGCGAGTCGCCCATCCCGCTCGAACGGCTGGCCGACCACGCCCACCCCGACGACGCCGTGCTCATCGGCCGGTTCCTGCGGACGCTGCTGCACCACCGGCGGCCCGCCTCGACCGCGTTCCGGCTGCAGCGCTCCGACGGCATGGCCCGCCACATCCGGGTGGTGGCCGAGCCCGTGCTGTCGCCCGACGGGCGGCTGCTCGCGGTGCGGGGGGCCTACCAGGACGTGTCCTCCCAGCACTGGACGGAGGTGGCGCTGGCCGCCACCCGCGACCAGCTCGCCCACACCGAGCAGCAGGCCGCCGAACGCAACCGGCTGGCGCTCCAGCTCCAGCAGGCCATCATGCCGCCCAGCCGCGGCCCGATGGAGGCGTTCGACCTCAACATCGCCGTCCGCTACCGCCCCGCCGAGAAGGAGCACCTGGTCGGCGGCGACTGGTACGACGCCGTGGTCCTCCCGTCCAAGCAGATCCTGCTGTCCGTCGGCGACGTGGCCGGGCACGGCATCGAGGCGGCCACCGGCATGGTCGTCCTGCGCAACGCGCTGCGCGGCCTCGCCGCCACCGGCGCCGGCCCCGGCCAGCTCCTGACCTGGCTCAACATGGTGGCCCACCACCTGACGGAGAACGTCACGGCCACCGCCATCTGCGGCCTGTACGACCCGGAGACCGGCGTGCTGCGCTGGGCGCGGGGCGGGCACCTGCCGCCCATCCTGATCCGTGGCGACGAGGTGGCCGAGCTCGACCTCATCGGCGGCGTCCTGCTGGGGGCGCTGTCGGAGGTCACGTACGAGGAGAGCCGGATCCAGCTCATGCCGGGCGACACGCTCCTCATGTACACCGACGGGCTGATCGAGCGCCGCGACCGCTCCCTGCAGCACTCCCAGCAGCAGCTCCTGCGGACGGCCGGCCATCCGGCGGCCTCGCTGGAGCACCGCCTCGACCACATGCTGACCCACAGCAACTCCGACACCGACGACGACACCTGTCTGGTCGGCATCCAGCTCATCGCGCCGGGCTCGTCATGACTCCCGCCTTAGAAGCGGCCGGGACGTTATGGCGGTTCGCGCATGGGCGGGCATTGATCGGGTAGGCCGGGCGCTATGTCCGATTCGCGTTACGAAGGCCTGCTGCTGGCCGGTCGCTACCGGCTCCAGGCCGAGCTGGGCCACGGCGGCATGGGCCGGGTCTGGCGCGGCCACGACGAACTCCTCGACCGCGCGGTCGCGGTCAAGGAGGTCACCCTCGACCAGCGGCCGCCGTCCGAACGCGAGGCGCTGCTCGGGCGCACCATGAGCGAGGCCCGCCTCGCGGCGCGGCTGAGCCACCCGAACGTCGCCACCGTCTACGACGTGGTCGTGGCCGACGAGCGGCCGTGGATCGTGCTCCAGCTCGTCCCGGCGCCCACCCTGGCCGACGTGCTCGGCGAGAGCGGGTCGCTGCCGCCCGCCGCCGTCGCCGCGCTCGGCCTGCAGGTGCTGGACGCCCTGGAGGCGGCGCACGCCGCAGGCATCGTGCACCGGGACGTCAAGCCCGCCAACATCCTGCTCGACTCCGGCGGGAGTCACGCCGTGCTCACCGACTTCGGCCTGGCCACCAGCGTGGAGCGGCGGGTCGAGCTCACCGAGGCGGGCATGGTGGTGGGGACGCCCGCGTACATCGCCCCCGAACGGGCGCGCGGCGGGCCGCCGACGCCCGAGGCGGACCTGTGGTCGCTGGGCGTGACGCTCTACACGGCGGTGGAGGGGCGTTCGCCGTTCGAACAGGGGAACGCGCTGGCCACGATCAGCGCGGTGCTCACCACCGCGCCGGCGCCGTTCGAGCTGGCCGGGCCGCTGGCGCCGCTGCTCATGGGGCTTCTGGAGAAGGACCCGGAACAGCGCTGGACCGCCGAGGTCGCCCGCCGCCACCTCCGCCGCGTCGCCGCGGCCGACCCCTCAGCCCCGCTCACGTCCCGGCCGCAGCCGGCCACCCCCGCCGGCCCCCAGACCCAGAGCCTCGTCCTCCCTGTCCCGCCCCCGCAGACGGGGACCATCGCCCCCGATCCCGATGAGCACGCCGCGCTCCCGCTGTCCGGCCCGAGGACGGGCAGCGTCATGCCCGAGTCCGTCGTGGCCGCTGCGGGAGGCGTCAGGAGCGGCGCGGCCGAGATGCTGGGGCGGTGGCTCGGGAGCGGGCAACTGCGGCAGGTGGCGGGGGTGGCGGCGCTGATCGTGGCCGTGCTCGCGGTCACCGGCTGGCCCGCCGACGGCGGCCCGCCCGGCGCCGCCGGCGTCGAGCAGCGGGTCGAGGCGGCACTGCCCGCGACCACCACCGACCAGCGCCAGAAGCCCGAGCAGCCCGCGACCCCCAAGCAGACCGGCACTCCCGAACAGCGCGACACCCCCGACCAACGCAGCACCCCCGACCAGCGCAGCACCCCCGACCAGCCGGGTGCGAAGCGGGAAGCCGACCTGCGGGTACGGTCCGTCGCCGTCCAGCGGACCGGGGGGACCGACACCAGGCGGAACACCGGCAAGAGCACCAGGGAGAGCACCGGAAGGACCACCACCGGCGTCACGCCGGGCCAGTCCGCCCGCGGCAGGCACGCCGCCCCCTTCGTACCGCCCGGCCAGGCCAAGAAGGGCCTGACGGCCTCTCCGGGAAAGGGACACGCCAAGGGCCACGGCAAGTGACGGGCCACCGGCCCAGGTTCGGTCCATGTGCCCTCGGCGGCGGCAACATGTGCTCCCAAAGTGAGGTCGAGCACGCACCGCCCAAGGAACATACGAGGCATGGACACGAATAAGGGGAACTGCTCCTGCGGTCACGGCTCGTCCTGCTCATGCTCATCCGACTGCTCCTGCGGCTGCAACTCCTGACGGCAGCCCGGCCGGGCCGCGGCGCGCGACGAGCGCCGCGGCACCGGCCCCCCGCCGGAGCGGCGTTCAGAGCGGGAGGACCGCCTCCACCTGCGTGCCCGTCCCCGGCGAGGTGATGAGGCAGGTGCCGCCGAGTTCGGCGGCCCGTTCGCGCATCGAGGCGAAGCCCACGCCGGAGCGCCGCGCCGCGGGCAGCCCTCTGCCGTCGTCGCGCACCCGTACGACCAGCGCCCGCTCCGAGCGGGCCAGCGTCACGGTGACGTGCCCGGCGGCGGCGTGCTTGCGCGCGTTCGTGAGGGCCTCCTGCGCGATCCGGTACGCGGCCACCTCCACCGCCGCGGGCAGGGCGTCGGTCTCGCCCTCGGCCACGACCTCCACGGGCGGGCCGGGCTCGGCGGCGAGCGCGCGCACCGCCCCGGCCAGGCCGAGGTCGTCGAGGGTGGGCGGGCGCAGGCCGTACACCAGCTCGCGGACCTCCTGGCTGACCGCGTCCATGCCGCTGCGCAGGTCCAGCAGCAGCGCGTCGGCCGCGCTGGGCGCCTGGCGCAGGTTGGTCCTGGCGATGGAGAGCGACATCGCCATGTTGGTCAGCGCCATGCCGAGCCCGTCGTGCAGGTCACGGCGGAGCCTGCGGCGTTCCTCCTCGCGGGCGGTCAGGATGCGCTCCCTGGAACGTTGCAGGTCGGCGGCCATCAGCACGGCGTGCGCCACGTCGGCGACGTAGGGGACCGCCGTCCCGATCAGCCGTTCGGTGTAGGCGGCCGAGAAGCGGCGCGGCCCCGGCGGGCCGATGAGCATGCGGCCGACCGGTTCGCCGTGCCACACCAGCGGCACCACCCGCGGCTCCGCCCCGGCCACGCCCAGCTCCACCCGCATCTCGGGCCTCGCGGGCCCGTCCGCGCCCGCCCCGCCGACCTCGACGACGACGCCGGTCACGCCGAGCCCGTCGCGCACCACGGAGGTGACGGCGGCCAGCGCGTTCGCCGGCTCCCTGGCGCCCACCTCGATCGTGAGCCGCCTGGCCAGCTCCTCGGGGCGGCCGTGCCGGCCGTACAGCATGGCGTCGGTCATCCGGCGCAGCCGGGCGCGCAGCGGCTGGAACAGCGCGCCCGCCGCGAGCGTGGCCGCGAGGCCGGCGAGCTGGTCGTAGTCCGACAGCAGCAGCCCGGCGAGCGCGCTGACGCCGAAGTAGACCGCGCCGACGGTGACGATGAGGCCGGTCGCGACGACCGTACGGCTGATGACGGTGTCGATGCCGTACAGGCGGTGGCGCAGCACCGCGAACGCGATCGCCACCGGGATCGCCGCCGTCCAGATCGTCACGAGCGCCCAGTAGTCCTGCCCGAGCAGCAGGAACGCGGTGTAGACGACGAACGCCGACAGCGGCCAGGCGATCTGCCGCCGCCCGGCAGGGGCCGCCTGCCGCATGCGCCCGACCAGCGACAGCAGCCCGAGCACCACGCAGGCGTTCATCACCAGCGTCAGCCCGGTCTGCAGGCTCGCGTTGTAGGGGGCCAGGGCCTCGACGGCGAGCGGGTTGGGGACGACCTCGGGGTAGCGGCTCGTGGGCGGCGCGGGCCGTACGGCGCCGCGCACGCCCTCGGCGAGGTTCACCGCCACGGCCAGGACCGCCACCGGCAGCCACCGCCGCGACGGCAGCCGGTCGTCGGGGGAGAGCAGCGGCAGCAGGGCCGACAGCGTGCACGCGGCCACCGTCCAGCCCGCCACGGCCGCGACGCGCAGCCAGCCGGCGCTCTCCAGGTCGCCGCCGGCGGCCGAGGCGTTCTGCAGCCCGACGGCCATGACGGCGACGGAGGAGCCGAGCCCGCCCACGCACATCAGCCAGGCGAGGCGCAGCCGCGGCCGGTGCCGGATCAGGAACGCCCCGGTCAGCGGGAACGCCAGCCCCGCCGCGTGGTCCGGCACGAACGGCGGCCACGGCGCCCACTCCCGGGGCACCGACAACTGCACGACGGTTCCCGCGACGGTCAGCGTCACCGCGAGCGCGGCCAGCGCCCCGGCCGCCCACCGCGCTCCGCCCACGTCCGAGCCAGCCCGCGAACCGGATAGCGTGTCCGTCACCGTGCCCGTCCCGTCTGCCTGGGGAAGCCGCACGTCATCCCCGGTCCTGCCGGCCACCATCGTACGACGCCGCAGATTAGAACGATCTACCGTGTTCTCGGCCGGAGATTCCCTGGTTACACTCCAGTCCGGAGCCCAGCCGCCCCCACCGGGGCGGACGCTCCGCTCGTCACCCACCGGGGAGGGGTCGCTCTCTTCGGCATGCCTTCGCGCCGGGTGACGCGACGCCTCCGCGAGCGGGCAGGACGAGGTCCACGCAGCCCCTCGACGAGGAGGTTCTCGTGTCATCCAGCGCCCAGTTACCCCGTGTGCGCAGGCTCGTGGCGGTCGCCGCGGGCCTGAGCGCCGTCCTGGCCCTGAGCCCGGCGGCGCTCGCCACCCCGCAACCGTCACCGTCGCCGCCCGGGAAGTGGACGGCCATCCCGCTCACCGGCGCCGAGCTGGTGGACGGCGCCAAGTCCCCGTCCGGCAAGCTCGCCAAGAGCGACGCCGCCCTGCTCCGCGGCACCTCCACGAAGCCCGTCAACGTCGTCGTCAAGCTCGACTACGACTCGCTCGCCGCCTACCGCGGCGGCCTGCCCGGACTGCCCGGCACCAGCCCCGCCGTCACCGGCAAGGCCCTGGACACCGGCAGCGCCGACGCCCGCAAGTACACCGGCCACATCCAGAAGGTCGAGGACGCCTTCCTCGCCGAGCTGGCCGCGAAGGTGCCCGGCGCGAGCGTCGGCCAGCGCATCAGGACCGTGTACGGCGGCATCGCGCTGCGCATCCCCGGCGACAAGGCCGACGAGGTGCTGAAGCTGCCCGGCGTCGCCGCCGTCCAGGAGGACAGGCTGGAGCAGCTGCTCACCGACTCCAGCCCGGCCTTCATCGGCGCCGACACCGTCTGGCCGAAGCTCGGCGGCAGCGGCACGGCCGGCAAGGGCGTGATCGTCGGCGTCCTGGACAGCGGCGCCTGGCCCGAGCACCCGTCCTTCGCCGCCCGGCCGGGGTTGCCCGCCCCGCCGCCCACGAAGGACGGCGCGCCGCGTGAGTGCGACTTCGGCGACAACCCGCTGACGCCCGCCAACGACCCGTTCACCTGCAACAACAAGCTCATCGGCGGGCGGGCGTTCCTGGAGACGTACAACGAGGTCGTCGGCGGGGACGTCTACCCCGACAGCGCCCGCGACTCCAACGGCCACGGCACCCACACCGCCACCACGTCGGCCGGGGGTCCGGTGGCCGACGCCAACCCGCTCGGCATCAGCCGCGGCCCGATCAACGGCATCGCGCCCGGCGCGGCCGTGTCGGTCTACAAGGTGTGCGGCGCGGAGGGCTGCTACCAGTCCGACTCGGCGCAGGCGGTCGCGCGGGCCGTCCTCGACGGCGTCCGGGTGATCAACTTCTCCATCTCCGGCGGCAGCGACCCCTACAGCGACCCGGTCGAGCTGGCCTTCCTCGACGCGTACGCGGCCGGCGTGCTCGTCTCGGCCTCGGCCGGCAACTCCGGGCCCGGCGCCAACACCACCGACCACCGCAGCCCGTGGGTCACCACGGTCGCCGCGTCCACGCAGGGCCGTACGTTCCAGTCGACGCTCACGCTGAGCGGCGGCGGCGCGACGGCCACGGTCAAGGGCGCCTCCATCACCGCGGGGCTCGCCTCGCCGCTGCCCGTGGTGCTCGCCTCGGCGCCGCCGTACTCGCGGCCGCTGTGCGACGCGCCCGCGCCCCCCGGGCTGTTCACCGGCAAGATCGTCGCCTGTGAGCGAGGGCCCAACCGGGTGCTGAAGGGCTACAACGTCAAGCAGGGCGGCGCGGCCGGGATGATCCTCTACAACGCCGTACCGTTCGACGTCTTCACCGACGCCCACTGGCTCCCGACGGTGCACCTCGACAAGCCGGAGGCGGACGCGCTGCTGGCGTTCCTGTCCTCCCACCCGGGCACCACCGCCTCCTTCACCCAGGGCACGAAGACGGCCTGGCAGGGCGACCGGATGACGTACTTCTCCTCGCGCGGCCCCGGCGGCGACTTCCTCAAGCCGGACGTGACCGCGCCGGGTCTGCACATCATGGCCGGCATGACCCCGACCCCCGAGTCACCGCTCGAAGGGCCGCCCGGCAACTCCTTCCAGGTCATCTCGGGCACCTCGATGTCGGCCCCGCACGTGGCCGGCGCGGCGGCGCTCGTCTTCGCCCTGCACCCGGACTGGACGCCGGGCCAGGTCAAGTCGGCGCTGGAGACCACCGGCAAGACGTCGGTCACCAAGCCGGACGGGACCACCCCGGCCGACCCGTTCGACATGGGCGGCGGGCGCATCGACCTGACCAAGGCCGGCGACCCCGGCCTGACCCTGGACGAGAGCGCCGCGAACTTCGCCGCCTCCGCGACCGACCCCGCCGGCCGCATCGACCTCAACCTGCCGTCGGTGAACGCCCCTGTCATGCCGGGCGTCATCACCGTCAAGCGCACCGTCAAGAACGTCACGAACAAGACGCTCGCCTTCACCGCCACGGGCCGGACGGTGGGCGGCGCGGCTGTCGCCGTCGTGCCGCCGCTCGTCACCGTCGCGCCCGGCAAGAGCGCCAAGATCAACGTCGTGATCACCGCGCCCGACCTGCCCGACGGGCAGTACTTCGGGCAGGTGGACCTCAAGCAGGTCGGCGGCTCGCGCGCGCTGCACCTGCCGGTGGCGTTCTACCGCCAGGAGGGCATCGTCCCGGTCGAGCAGACCTGCGCGCCGGCGACCATCGCCAGGAACACCGGCGAGTCCACCTGCACCGTCACCGTCCAGAACAACAGCCTGGAGGCGGCCGAGGTCACCGCGCTGAGCACGCTCGACGCGCGGCTGCGGCTCAACAGCGTGACCGGGGCCACCAAGGTCGGCACCCAGATCGCCACCGCCAAGGCGACGCTGGCCGCCCGGCAGCCCGACCGGCCGGTGATCGCGCCGGGCACGGGCCCCGCCGGGTACATCCCGCTCGACATCTTCGGCGTCGCCCCGATCCCGATCGGTGACGAGCAGGCGGTGAACCTGAACGTGCCCGCGTTCGCGTTCGCCGGCCGGACCTACAACAGGATCGGCGTGGTCTCCAACGGCTACACCGTCGCGGGCGGCACGACCGGCTCGGACGACATCTCCTTCACGCCGCAGACGCTGCCCGACCCGGCGCGGCCGAACGGCGTCCTCGCCCCCTACTGGACCGACCTCGACGGCACCGGCGCGCCCGGCGTCTACGCCACCGTCCTCACGGACGGCGTCAACCGGTGGGTGGTCGTCGAGTGGCGGGTCAACCTGTACGGCACCGGCGACCTCAAGGTCTTCCAGCAGTGGATCGGCGTGAACGGCGCCGAGGACATCAGCTACGCCTACGACCCCGGCAACCTGCCCGGCGCGCCGCCCGCCGGCGCGGGGCTGACCGTGGGCGCCGAGAACGCCGACGGCACCGCCGGCAGCCAGATCTCCGGGCCGCCGACCGAGGACCTCGTCGTGACGAGCACGCCGGGCGCGCCCGGCGGGACGCTGACCTACTCGATGAAGATCAAGGGCGTCAGCGCGGGGGCCGGCAAGGTGACCACGGCCACCTCGACGCCGCAGGTCAAGGGCATCACCGTGGAGGTGGACACGATCAACGTCCAGTGACAGGACCGGGCCGCGGGCGTCGCCCCGCCCGCGGCCCGTTTCCGCGCGCATTCCGGCGAGGAGGTTGCGAGGCCTTCCCGCCTGTGTCTGAATGACGACGGAGAGCTTTTCCTGGCGTACGGGAGGAGCGATGGGGCGTGAGCCGCTGAGTCACGGCGAGCGGGCCAGGACGGCCGCCGCCGACGCCCGGCGGGCCGCGGAGGCCCGCGCGCTGATCCAGGACCGGCTGGTCCGCATCCGGGCGGGCGCGTACGAGCCGGGCGAGCAGCCGCTCCCGCTGCCCGGCCACGATCCCGGCGAGGCCGCCCGGCGCGTGTGGTCGGCGGCCCTGCGCAGGTCGGAGGCCATGCTGAAGCTCGCCGCCGCGCACGAGCGGTGCGCGCTCCTGCGGGAGCGGCTGGCCGGCTGCGCGGGCCTGGACGACGGGCCCGACCTCCGGCTCGCCCGGTGGCACCGCCACCTGGCGCGCCGCCTGCGCGTCCTCGCGGGGCGCGCTCGGCGGCCTACCTGAACACGCGGCGCTAGGCTGGGCGGGACGGAGCGCGAGGGCGCGGAAGGGGGGTCCCATGGGCCGGTCCGACACGCCGCGCGTGACGATCCACGAGGTGGCCCGGCGCGCCGGCGTCTCCCACCAGACCGTCTCCCGCTACTTCCGCCACAACGAAGGGCTGAAGCCGGAGACCCGCAGGAAGATCGACGAGGTCGTCCAGGAGCTCAACTACCGGCCCAACCTCGTCGCCCGGTCCATGCGCACCCGCCGCACCAACCGGCTGGCGATCACCCTGCCCGCCTCCGCCTACCTGTGGCCGGTGCGCCTGCTCGGCGCCGCCTCGGCCGCCGCGCACGCCGAGGGCTTCCAGCTGGAGGTGGTGAGCGTCGAGGGCGACGCCACGGCGAGGGCCGAGCGGGTGCTGGAGCTGGCGGCGTCGGGGCAGGTCGAGGGCATCCTGTCGCTGTCGCCGCTCGACCTCGACCCGGCGCGGGCCCCGGTCCCCGTGGTCGTCACCGGCGACTACGACGACAACCTGCGCGGCGTCAACGAGCTGGCCGACGCCTCCCCGGTCGCCGAGATCATCGACTACCTCGCCGGGCTCGGCCACCGGGTCTTCCTGCACATCGCGGGCTCGCAGAGCTTCGCCTCCGCCCGCAACCGCAAGCGCGTCTACGAGCAGACCATCGAGAGCCGGGGGCTGACCTCGTACGGCGTCGCCGCCGGCGACTGGAGCGCGCGGTCCGGCTACGACGCCGTCCAGGCCCTGCCCGACGACTGTGGCGTGACCGCGATCGTGGCCGCCAACGACCACGTCGCGATGGGGGCGGTGCGGGCCGCGCTCGCCCGCGGCTGGCGGGTCCCCGGAGACGTCAGCGTCTTCGGCTGGGACGACGAGGAGCTGGGCCGCTTCGCCACCCCGTCGCTCTCGACGGTGGCCGTGGACCGCGAGGTCCAGGGCCGCGAGGCGGTGGCCAGACTGGTCGCCGAAGTGCGCGGCGAGCCGGCCCCCGAGCCCGCCGCGCGCCCGCTCAACCAGGTCATCATCCGCGAGTCCGCGGGCCCGCCACCGCGCTAGACCCACCCGCGAAGGCCCGCCCGGGAAGAGTCTTTCCGCCTGGGGAGGTACCGTCCGGGGGAGGCCGCCCGGGAGGTCAGTCCGGGATAGGGGCCCATGTCTTGAGTCGGCCGCACATGCCGAAGGCGCGGGGGCCCGGGCGGGGGATGGTGCGGACCACGGTGGCCTGGCCGAGGTGGGCCGGGTCGCCGTCGGCGAGGGCCGCGAGCTGGGCGCGGGTGCGTTCGGTCTCGGCCGCGACGGTCTCGTTCCACAGCGCCGTCCACGTCTCCACCCGGGGCCGGACGAGGTCGGCGGCGAGCCGGTGCAGGTCCGCCAGCGCCGCGCCGCCCCGCCGCCCGACGTCGTCGACGAGCTGCCCGAAGCCGGCGATCGCGAGGTCACGCCGGGCGCGGGCGGCCGCGGCCAGCTCGGCCTCCGACCCTCCGGCGGGGAGCGTGGCGGCGGCCAGGTACGCCTCACGGTCGCGCAGCACCTCCGCGGGAAAGGTCAGGACGGCGTCCCCGGCCTCGGGCAGCCCCGCGTTCTGCATGACCACCACCAGCCGCAGCCCCTCCTCGTTGACCAGCCGGTGCACGGTGCCGGGGGAGAACCACAGCACCGAGCCCGGCTCCAGCCGGTCCTCGGCGAAGCCGGCGGCGCTCAGCGTGTGCACCGCGCCACGGCCCTCGGTCACGACGTACGCCTCGGTGGAGACGGTGTGCAGGTGCGGGGTGCCGCCGTGCCCGCCGTCCGGGCACGCCCAGTCGTAGACGCACAGGTCGCTGATCGCCGTGCCGCCGGGGAAGAGCGGAGTCACAGCGCGAACTCCTCGCCCAGCTCGTCCAGCTCGGCCCGCTCGCACACGTGGTCGACGAAGACGTGCCGGTGCGCGAGTTCGAGCGTGCCGCCGGGGGCCAGCGCGATCTCCTCGTCGAAGGAGGGGGAGGGGCTGATCACGGCGAACGGTTCCCGCCGCACGAACCACTTGATCGGCACGGCCGCGCTGGAGCGCCCGGCGAGGACGAGCACGGTGGCGCCGCCGTCGATCTCGTCGTGCTGCCCGGCCATGGCCAGCCAGTCGGCCTGCTCGCCCATCATCTCCGGGCCGCCGCGCCCGCCGGCCGCGAGGATCGTGCCGCCGGTGAAGGAGCGGGGGCCGCGCCAGCAGAAGCCCGCGTACCCGGCGAGGGGGCGGCCGTGCGTGGTGGGGCTGCCGAAGTCCAGGACGTCGCCGCGGACGTTGCGCAGCTCGGTGGCGAAGTCCAGCGCCCAGAGCCCGCGCCCGGGGTCCACCCCGTGGAAGGCCAGCCGCCGCCGCTCGGTGATCCAGTGCTCCCCGGCCGAGGTCACCCAGTGCAGGGTCTCCTCGACGGTGACCCGGTCGCCGTCGGCGGAGGCGGCGGTGAAGTCCACGTGGCGCATCTGCCCCAGGTTGTCCTCCATCTGGTAGTCGCGCTCCGCCGAGTACGTGGGCCCGCCCCAGAAGTTCTGCCCCGACAGGTGGGCCCAGGTCATCTGGAGACCCTTGTGCCACCGGTGGTCCCAGGGCCGGTAGGACGACAGGGGCGCGCCGCTCAGGCTGCGCAGGGGATGCAGGTAGGGCTTGGGCGCCTCGGCTTGGGGGGCGTCGGGCCGGTGGACGTAACGGGCGATCTCCACCTCGCCGGCGGTGACGGCGAGGGCCGTGCCCTCGTCGCGGACGCCCAGCTCGCGGTCAGTCACGGTCGCTGCTCTCCTCGTGCTCGTCACGGCGCAGGACGGCGGCGGCGCGGGCCGGGTCGCCGCCGTTGAGCGCGTGGTAGAAGGGGTTCGGCGGGCCGAGCTCGGCCCGGGTCACGGGACGGCCGGTGAAGGCCGACTGGTACATCCCGGTGATCAGCTCCATCACCCTGCGCCCGTCGGCCCCGGACGCGGGCGGGCGCTCGCCCGCGCGCATGGCGGCGAGCACCTCGGCGAGCTGCGCCCGGTGCGAGCTGGGCACGTCCTCCTCCGGCGGCCAGCCGGCGATCCTGTCCTGGTCGGTGACGTGCGGCGCGGGCGTCCAGCGCCAGTGGGAGTTGTCGTAGCCGTACAGGTGCTCGACCTCGACCGTGGCGTCGGTGAAGTCGAAGCGCAGGTAGCTCGTTTCACGCGGGGACAGGACGCTGTTGACGATGGAGCCGATCGCGCCGTTCGCGAAACGGACGATGGCGAACGAGACGTCCTCGGTCTCGGTGCGGCGGCCGAGCGTGGCCGCCACGGCGTGCACCTCGTCCCAGTCGCCGAGCAGGTCGAGCAGCAGGTCCATCTGGTGGATGCCGTGGCCCATGGTGGGGCCGCCACCCTCGGTCGCCCACTTCGCGCGCCAGGGCACCTCGAAGTAGTCGTGGCCGCGGTACCAGAGCGTGTTGCAGACGGCGACGTGCGGCCGGCCGAGCTCGCCCGTGGCGAGGTGCCGGCGCAGCCGACGCGCGGCGCTGCCGGAGCGGTGCTGGAAGACGTAGGCCGCGTACGGGCCGCCCTCCTTCTCGCAGGCGGCGATCTCGTCGTACTCGGCGAGCGACAGCGTGGGCGGCTTCTCGCACCACACCCACGCGCCCGCGCGCAGGCCGGCGATGACCGCCTCCCGGTGCGCGACCGGCGGGGTGGCGACGACGAGCAGGTCAGGGCTCTCGGCGGCCAGCATGGCGGCCAGGTCGGTGTAGCGGCCGGGGATGCCGTGGGCGTCCGCCAGCTCCCCGGCGCGGACGGGGTCGAGGTCGCAGACGGCGGTGACGCGGACGGCCTCGCCCGCGGCGGCCAGGGCGGGCAGGTGGACGCCGCTCGCGATGCCGCCGGCTCCGGCGACGGCGACCCGGATCGGGGTCGGCGGTAAAGGCACGGGCACTCCTCACACCAATTTAAAGTGATCGATCACTTTTCCGTGCCCAACGTATTTTCCGAGGCCGCGGCCTGTCAACGACTCATCCCGATAAATGAGTGGAACGAGTGAGTACTCGCTCATTACACTCCTACCCATGACGAAACGGCGAAGAGTGCCGGCCATGGCGCCGGAAGCCCGTCGTGCCGTGCTCATCGCCGCCACGGTTCCCCTGCTGCGCGCGCACGGCACCGCGCTCAGCACCCGGCAGATCGCCGAGGCCGCGGGCGTGGCCGAGGGGACGATCTTCGGTGTCTTCCCCGACAAGGCCTCGCTGCTGCGGGCGGCGCTGATGAGCGCGTTCGACCCCGAGCCCGCCGTGGAGGCGCTGAAGGCCATCGATCCGGCGCTCGACCTGCGCGAACGCCTGTGCAGGGCGGTCACGCTGCTGCGCGAGGGCATGAACGCCAACGCCCGGCTCATGGCCGCCCCGCGCGAGCTGATGACCGAGGACCCCGAGTTCCACAAGCGGATGTTCGACTCCCGCAACCGCATCGCGGACGGCCTCGCCGCCCTCATGGAGCCCGACCGCGACCGTCTGCGCCGCGCTCCCGAGGCCGCCGCGCACCTGCTGCTCATGCTGATCGCGGTGCGCGTGCACCACGGCCTCGCCATGGGCGACTTCGGTGACATGGACGACGAGGAAACCGTCTCCGTCCTGCTCGACGGGCTGCTCGTGCGGCCCTTACCCACCCCACCCACAGAAAGCGCCCCTTGATGCTGCTCCGCCTCCTGCGGGTCCAGCTCAGGCCGTACGGGAAAGAGATCACGCTCGTCGTCCTCTTCCAGTTCGTGCAGACGCTGGCCACGCTCTATCTCCCCACACTGAACGCCGACATCATCGACGACGGCGTCGTCAAGGGCGACACCGCCTACATCATGCGCGTCGGGCTGGTGATGCTCGGCGTGACGCTCGTGCAGGTCATCTGCTCGATCGTCGCCGTCTACTACGGCGCCCGCACCTCCATGGCCCTCGGCCGCGACATGCGGGCCGCGATCTTCCACCGGGTGCAGGCCTTCTCCGTCCAGGAGGTCAACAAGTTCGGGGCGCCGTCCCTGATCACCCGGACCACCAACGACGTGCAGCAGATCCAGCTGCTCGTCCTCATGACCTTCACCATGATGGTCGCGGCGCCGATCATGTGCGTCGGCGGCATCGTGCTGGCGCTCAACCAGGACGTCGCGCTGTCGTCGCTGCTGCTGGTCGCGCTGCCGCTGATGATCGTCATCGTGGCGCTGGTCGTCGCGCGCATGCGGCCGCTGTTCCGTACGATGCAGGAGCGCATCGACCGGATCAACCAGGTGCTGCGCGAGCAGATCACCGGCATCCGGGTCATCCGCGCGTTCGTGCGCGACACGCACGAGCACGAGCGCTTCGGCGTCGCCAACGACGAGCTGACGGATGTCTCGCTGCGCGTCGGCCGGCTGATGGCGCTGATGTTCCCCACCGTCATGCTGGTCGTCAACCTCTCCAGCGTCGCCGTCGTCTGGTTCGGCGGCCACCGCATCGCCGGCGGGGACATGGAGGTCGGCGCGCTCACCGCGGTGATCTCCTACCTCATGCAGATCCTCATGTCGGTCATGATGGCGATGTTCATGTTCATGATGATCCCGCGCGCCGAGGTGTGCGCCGAGCGCATCGAGGAGGTGCTGGGCACCGAGCCGACCGTGCGCCCGCCGGCCGAGCCCGTCACGCCGGAGCGCCGCATCGGCGAGCTGGAGCTGCGCTCGGTCGACTTCCGCTACCCCGGCGCCGAGGAGCCGGTGCTGTCCGGCGTGAGCTTCACGGCCCGGCCCGGCCGCACCACCGCGATCATCGGCAGCACCGGCAGCGGCAAGACCACCCTGCTCAACCTCATCCCGCGGCTGTTCGACGCGAGCGCCGGCGAGGTGCTGGTCGACGGCGTCAACGTACGCGAGCTCGACCCGGCCGCGCTCTCCCGCGCGGTCGGCCTGGTCCCGCAGACGCCCTACCTGTTCTCCGGCACCGTCGCCTCCAACCTGCGCTACGGCCGCCCCGACGCCACCGACGAGGAGCTGTGGCGCGCCCTGGAGATCGCCCAGGCCCGCGACTTCGTCGAGGCCATGCCCGGCGGCCTGGAGGAGCCCATCTCCCAGGGCGGCACCAACGTCTCCGGCGGCCAGCGCCAGCGCCTGGCCATCGCCAGGACCCTCGTGCACCAGCCCGAGATCTACCTGTTCGACGACTCCTTCTCCGCCCTCGACTACGCCACCGACGCCCGGCTGCGGGCCGCGCTCACCGAGGAGATCGCCGACGCCACGATCGTCATCGTCGCCCAGCGCGTCAGCACGATCCGCGACGCCGACCGCATCCTCGTGCTCGACGACGGCCGCCTGGTCGGCACCGGCACCCACGCCGAGCTGATGGACGACTGCCCGACGTACCGGGAGATCGTGCTGTCCCAGCTCACCGAACAGGAGGCAGCATGACCGCCGCGCAGGCGCCCGCGCGCCGTCCGCAACCCGCGTTCGGCCCCGGCCGCATGATGAGCGGGCCCGCCGAGAAGCCCTCCGACTTCCGCGGGACGCTCCGCAACCTGATGCTGCTGCTGCGCCCGGAACGCAGGCTGCTCGCCGTCGTCCTCGCCCTCGGCACCGCCAGCGTCGCGCTGACCGTGGCCGGGCCCAAGATCCTCGGCCGGGCCACCGACCTGATCTTCTCCGGCATCATCGGCGCCCAGCTCCCCGCCGGCGTCACCAAGGAGCAGGCCGTGGCCGGGCTGCGCGCCCGCGGCCAGGACACCTTCGCCGACATGGTCGCGGCCATGCACGTGGTGCCCGGCCAGGGCATCGACTTCGACGCGCTCGCGTACGTGCTGGCCTGGGCGCTCGCGGTCTACGTGCTGGCGGGGCTGCTCGGCGTCGCCCAGTTCCGGCTGACCACGACGGTCGTGCAGCGGGCCGCGTACCGGCTGCGCGAGCGGATCGAGACCAAGCTGTCCCGGCTGCCGCTCAGCTACTTCGACGGCCAGCCGCGCGGCGAGGTGCTGAGCCGCGCCACCAACGACACCGACAACATCGCCCAGTCGCTCCAGCAGACGATGAGCCAGCTCGTCTCGTCGGTGCTGACCGTGGTCGCGGTGCTCGCGATGATGTTCTGGATCTCGCCCGTGCTGGCGCTCATCGCGCTGGTCACGGTGCCGGTCACGGTCTACGTCACCGCGGCGATCGGCAAGCGCTCGCAGCCGCAGTTCGTCAAGCAGTGGGCCTCCACCGGCCAGCTCAACGGCCACATCGAGGAGATGTACGGCGGTCACACGCTGGTCAGCGTGTTCGGCCGGCAGCACGAGGCCGCCGAGACCTTCGACCGGCACAACGACGCCCTGTACGACTCCAGCTTCCGCGCCCAGTTCATCTCCGGCGTCATCCAGCCGGCGATGATGTTCATCGGCAACCTCAACTACCTGCTGGTCGCCGTGGTCGGCGGGCTCAAGGTGGCCTCGGGCTCGATCTCGCTGGGCGACGTGCAGGCGTTCATCCAGTACTCGCGCCAGTTCAGCCAGCCGCTCATGCAGGTGGCCGGCATGGCGGCCCTGGTGCAGTCGGGCGTCGCCTCGGCCGAGCGGGTCTTCGAGCTGCTGGAGGCCCCCGAGCAGTCGCCGGAGCCCGCCCAGCCGGCCCGCCCCGAGCAGGTCAGGGGCCGGGTGGCGTTCGAGGACGTGTCCTTCCGCTACGACCCCGAGCGGCCGCTGATCGAGAACCTGTCGCTCACCGTCGAGCCCGGCCAGACGGTCGCCATCGTGGGCCCCACGGGAGCGGGCAAGACCACGCTGGTCAACCTCATCATGCGCTTCTACGAGGTGACCGGCGGCCGCATCACGCTCGACGGCGTCGACATCGCCACGATGTCCCGCGAGGAGCTGCGCGGCAACATCGGCATGGTGCTCCAGGACACCTGGCTGTTCGGCGGCACGATCGCGGAGAACATCGGCTACGGCGGCGAGAAGGCCACCCGCGAGCGCATCGAGGCCGCCGCGCAGGCCGCGCACGTCGACCGCGTCGCGCACACCCTGCCCGACGGCTACGACACCGTGCTCGACGAGGAGGGCGGCACGGTCAGCGCGGGCGAGAAGCAGCTCATCACCATCGCCCGCGCGTTCCTGTCCGACCCGGCGATCCTCATCCTGGACGAGGCCACCAGCTCGGTCGACACCCGGACCGAGGTGCTCATCCAGCGGGCGATGAGCACCCTGCGCGAGGGCCGTACGAGCTTCGTCATCGCCCACCGGCTCTCCACGATCCGCGACGCCAGCCTCATCCTGGTCATGGAGAACGGGCGCATCGTCGAGCAGGGCACGCACGAGTCGCTGCTCGCGGCCGGCGGCGCCTACGCCCGGCTCTACTCCGCCCAGTTCGCCGCGGCCGTGGTGGAGATGGACTAGCGGCTCCGGCCGTCACCGGCGGGGCGGGCCGGTCACCAGCGCAGGAGCACGGTGCCCGCGCTCACCCCGCCGGCCAGGCCCACCAGGGCGACCAGGTCGCCGCGCCGTACGCGGCCGGCCCTGATCGCCTGGTGGAGCTGCACGGGAAGGCTGGAGGCCACCAGGTTGCCGTGCTCCTCGATCGTCACCTCGACCCGGCCCACCGGGATCCCGGCCAGCTCGCAGAAGGCGTGCAGGGACGGCAGCGACGCCTGGTGGACGCAGATGGCGGCCAGGTCGTCCCAGTCCAGGCCCCGGTCGGTCAGCGGGCGCCGCAGCACGTCCAGGTCGAGCTTGCACATGCCGATGGCGAGCTCCGGGAAGTCGACGGTGAAGACGCCGATCTCCAGCCCGCCCTCCGGCAGCGGCGTGACCGGGACCCGCGCCGAGCGCCAGGCCGGCGAGTACGCGCAGAACCGGTGCCCCAGCACGCCCGGCGTGGTCGCCGCCTGCAGCAGCAGCGCCGTGCCCGAGTCCGAGACGGTGTAGGAGGGGATCGCCGCGCTGAACTCGTCGTCCGGGCCGATCCGCCAGCGGATGGCCGAGCTGGCCCGCTCGCCGCAGGCGATGAGCACCGTGCGGTACCGGCCCGCCGTGATCAGCGTCTCGGCCAGCTCGATCGCGTTCAGCACGCTGTTGCAGGCGTTGCGCACGTCGAACACCGGGCAGTCCGCGCCCAGCTCGGCGGCCACGATGTGCGCGTTGGCGGGCTCGACGACGTCCGTGCTCACCCCGGCGAAGATGATCAGGTCGAGGGCCGGCGGCGTGTGGCCGGTCTCCTCCAGCAATTTACGGGCGGCCCGCGCGGCCAGGCCCGCGACCGTCTGGCCGGGCTCGGCCACATGCCGTCGCCGTACGCCCGTGGCGTGCTCGATCAGGCCGCGCGGCACGTGCGCCCCAGGATTGCGGGCGGCGAGCTCCTCCTCCAGCTCGGCACTGGTGAGCGTCCGCTCCGGCAGGTGAACGGCCACCCCGGCCACGTGGGCGTAGCGCATGCCCATTCCCCCCTTGTGTCCCCGTGGACGCCCACCCTAGGGAGCGCGCCGGAGGCCGCCGGGACCGCGCACCGCCGACCGGGCAGACTTGATCAATTCCTTAACGGCGGACCTCGCGTCACAAGTGATCATCTTTCCTGCCATCGGCCAGGCTAGGCGGCACGGCCATCACGCTGACCTGCGCGAAAGGGAGCCCGACGTGAGCGACGAAGAGATCCTGGCGGTGGTGCGCGAACGCTGCGCGCACATCCTGAAGGTCGATCCCATGAGGATCACCGAGGACGCCCTGCTGCGCGAGGACCTGGAGGCCGACAGCCTCGACCTGGCCGAGCTGCACGTCACGCTGGAGGACGAGTGGGGGCCGCTGCCGCGTGAGGCCTTCGCCGACGTACGGACCGTGGGCGACGTGCTGGCCCGCGCCCGCGAGCTGGCGCCGGAGCGTCTGGGATGAGCCCGGCGACCGGCGGCGGGACGGCGGCGAGGCCGCGCGCCCGGGTGGCCGTCACCGGGCTGGGCGTGCGCACCCCGGCCGGCGCGCACCCCAAGGAGCTGTGGGACGCGCTGCTCGCCGGCCGCTCCACCGCGCGCCGCATCACCTCCTTCGACACCGAAGGGCTCGGCGCCACGTTCGCCTGCGAGGTCACCGGCCTGGACGTCGAGGGCTACCTGACGCCCAAGCAGGCCTCCCGCCTGGACCGCGTGGCGCAGCTCGCGGTCTGCGCGGCCGGCGACGCGATGGACGACGCCGTGGACGACGCGGGACCGGTGCGCACGCCGCCCGAGCGCCAGGCCGTCGTCACCGGCAGCGGCTTCGGCGGCGCCCTGACCTACGAGGCCGGGCTGCTCTCCGGCCGCCACGCGGGCCGCGGCAACCCCGGCCCGCTGCACGTCCCGATGGTCATGCACAACGCGATGGCGGCCGCGATCAGCATCCGCCACCGGATCCTCGGCCCCAGCCTGTCCGTGGCCACCGCCTGCGCCTCCGGCGCCCACGCCATCGCCGAGGCCGCCCGGCTGGTCCGCGACGGCACCGCCGACCTGGTCATCGCCGGCGGCGCCGAGGCGTCCATCACGCCGTCCGTGCTGCTGGCCTTCGAACGCTGCCGCGCCCTGTCGCTGCGCAACGACGCGCCGGAACGGGCCAGCCGGCCCTTCGACCGGGACCGCGACGGGTTCGTGCTGGCGGAGGGGGCCGCGTTCGTCGTCCTGGAGAACCTGGAGCACGCCCTCGCCCGGGACGCCCACATCTACGGCGAGCTGTCGGGGCTCGGGTTCTCCTCCGACGCCCACCACATCACCGCGCCGCCCGAGCAGGGCGACGGGGCCGCCCGCTGCATGCGCGCCGCACTCGCCGACGCCGGGCTGACGCCCGGCGAGATCGCGCACGTCAACGCGCACGGCAGCAGCACCCCGCTCAACGACCTGGCCGAGGCGCGGGCGATCAACCAGGTGTTCGGGACGGTACGGGTGCCGGTGACCTCCACCAAAGGGGTGACCGGGCACGCGATCGGCGCCGCCGGGGCCATCGAGGCGGTGGCCGCCGTCCTCCGCGCTGAACGAGCGCGCCGTCCCGCCGACGGCCAACCTGAGCGTCCTCGACCCGCAGTGCGACCTCGACGTCGTCACCGAGACCCGGCCCATGCCGGCCGCGCCGGTCATGTCCAACTCCTTCGGCTTCGGCGGCCACAATGCCACCCTGATCTTCTCGCCCGTACCGTCCTGACCACATGCCGACAGACCCGGTCGGTCCAGCTCACCAAGTACGTGAGCCGGGACCGGCCGGGTCTGTGAGGCGGCGGGCTCCGGACCGGCGGGCGCCCGTCAGGTGACGGGGCCGGGTCCGGGCCGCCGAGGCCGGCGGGTGGCGGGCTGCTCAGCCGAGACCGCCCACCGACCGGCCGCGGGAGGCGCCGCCCGTGCGGAGCAGCAGCGTCGGGCTGCTGGGGCGGGCCGGATCAGGCCGGGACCCGTTGCGCGCCGGGCGCGGACATGTCGGCGCCGGGCACGGGATCGGCCTGGCCAACGCGGCTTCGGGCCTTACACGTCGGCGGGCTCGGGAGCGGCGGCCTCGTCGGCGGCGGGCTCCGGAGCGCCGGCCTCGTCAGCGGCGGGCTCAGGTGCGGCGGCCTCGTCCACGGCCGGCTCGGGTGCGCCGGCTTCGTCGGCGGCGGGCTCGGGCGCGGAGACCTCTTCAACGGCGGGCTTGGGCGCCGCAGCCGCGTCCACGGCGGCTTCGGTCGGCGGCGGGCTCGGGCGCGCCGGCCTCGTCGGCGGCCGGCTCGGGCGCGCCGGCCTCGTCAGCGGCCGGCTCCGGCGCGGCGGCCTCGTCGGCGGCGGGCTCAGGTGCGCCCGCCTCGTCGGCGGCGGGCTCAGGTGCGCCGGCTTCGTCGGCGGCGGGCTCGGGCGCGGAGACCTCTTCAACGGCGGGCTTGGGCGCCGCAGCCGCGTCCACGACGGCCTCGTCGGCGGCGGGCTCCGGCGCGGCGGCCTCGTCGGCGGCGGGCTCAGGTGCGCCCGCCTCGTCGGCGGCCGGCTCGGGAGCGGCGGCCTCGTCCACGGCCGGCTCCGGCGCGCCGGCTTCGTCGGCGGCCGGCTCGGGCGCCGCAGCCTCGTCCACGGCCGGCTCGGGCGCCGCAGCCTCGTCCACGGCCGGCTCGGGCGCGGCGGCCTCGTCGGCGGCGGGCTCGGGTGCGGCGGCCTGGTCGACGGCCGGCTCGGGCGCGGCGGCCGGCTCCGGCGCAGGCGCGGGCTCGGGCGCGGGTCCGGCCGCGATCGGAGCGGGCGCAGGTACGTCGGGAGCGGGAGCGGCGAAGGCCGGGTTCGACGCGGCGAGCGGCAGCACGGCTGTGGCCGTTCCGGCGGCGATGACGGCGATGAATCGGCGCATGTCTTGGACTCCTAGTCACGTTGAGTAACGTATTGCTACGAATAGTTACCGCACACGGATCGCCCAAAACACGACACACCGGGAGGGAGTGCTTTCATGGATGGTGCCCGGCTCTTCGCCGCCGAGGCTGAGCTGACCGGACGCTGGCCGCATGCCCGTCCCGAGGCCGTCGTCTGCCGCATCGACGGACGGCGCGGCCGAGGCCCCGAGACGCTCACGTACCGCGAGCTGGACGACCTGATCGGCCGCACCGCCCTGGCCCTGGAGCGCGCGGGCGTCGGCGCGGGGACGAAGACCGCCGTCATGGTGCCGCCGGGCCGGGAGCTGGTCGCGCTGATCCACGCCCTGCTCCGGCTGCGGGCCGTCCCCGTGCTCATCGACCCGGGCCTCGGGGCGCGCGCCATGAGGAGGTGCCTGGCCGAGGCCGCGCCGCAGGCGTTCATCGGCGTGCCCCTCGCCCACCTCGCCCGCGTGCTGCTGGGCTGGGCCCGCGGCAGCGTACGGACCACGATCACCGTGGGCCCGCGCACGCTGCGGCTGGCCCGCCCGTCGCCGCCCGGCTCCTGGCCCGCGCCGCGCGGGGAGGGCGACGGCCCGGCGTTCGTGGCCTTCACCTCCGGCTCCACCGGCGTGCCCAAGGGCGTGCCGCTCCGGCACCGGCACCTGGCCGGGCAGCTGGAGCTGCTGGCACGCCTGGGTGCGCTGCAGCCGGGCGGGACGGTCTGGTCCACGTTCCTGCCGTTCGCGATCGCCGCGCCCGTCATGGGCTGCGCCTCCGTCGTCCCCCGGCTGAACCTGCGCCGTCCCGCCCGCAGCGACCCCGCCGCGATGGCGGAGTCGATCCGCGCGCACCGCGTCACCGGCCTGTTCGCCGCGCCGGCGCTGCTGGACGGGCTGGCCCGCCACTGCCTGGAGCGCGGCCTCACGCTGGACGGCGTGCGGACCGTGCTCACCGCGGGCGCGCCGCTGCCGCACGCGGTCCTGCGCCGCGCCCTCCGGTGCCTGCCGGAGGGGGCCGAGCTGCTCTCCGTGTACGGCGCCACGGAATGCCTCCTGGTCAGCGCCGCGAACGCGGCCGAGCTCACCGCGACCGCCGGGGACACGGCGAAGGGCGCGGGCACGTTCCTGGGCGCGCCGCTGCCGGGCAACCGGGTCCGCGTCATCGCCGTCACGGACGAGCCCGTCCCGTACTGGTCGGACGACCTGCTGGTGCCGCCCGGCACCGTCGGGGAGATCACCGTGACCGGGCCGGCGGTGAGCGACCCCTACCTCGGCCGCCCGTACGACACCGCCCTCGCCCGCATCGACGACGGCGGCACGCCCGTGCACCGCATGGGCGACCTGGGGTGGATGGACGAGCGGGGCCGCCTCTGGTTCGCCGGCCGCAAGGGCGAGCGGGTCCGCACCGCCGCCGGCGACCTCTACACCGACCAGGTCGAGCCGATCGTCAACGACCTGCCCGGCGTGCGCCGCACCGCCCTCGTGGGCGTGGGGCCGGAGGGCCGCCGCCGCCCGGTGCTCTGCGTGGAGTGCGAGCCCGGCGTCTCCGGGAGCGAGCGCCGCGCGGTCCTCGCCCGGGTCCGCGAGCACGCCCCGCCCGCCGTCGCCGAGGTGCTGCCGCATCCGGGGTTCCCGATGGACGTCCGGCACGCCAGCAAGATCCGCCGCCCGCTGCTGGCCCGCTGGGCAGCCCGCGAGCTGGGGGAGGCCCGGCGATGAACGTGCTGGTGACCGGCGGCGGCGGCTTCCTCGGGCAGGCCGTGTGCCGGCTGCTCGCCGCGCGCGGCGACCGGGTGACCGCGTTCCAGCGCAGCCGGCGTCCTGAGCTGGACGCGTACGGCGTGCTCCAGCGCACCGGGGACGTTCGCGACCTCGACCGGGTGCGCGCCGTCGTGGCCGGGCACGACGCGGTGGTGCACTGCGCGGCGCTGGCCGGGCTGTGGGGCGCGCCCGGCGACTTCCGCACGATCAACGTGCACGGCACGGCCCACGTGGTCGACGCCTGCCTGAGCGCCGGGATCGCCCGCCTCGTGCACGTCTCCTCGCCGAGCGTCGTGCACGACGGCCGCGACCTGGAGGGCGTGGACGAGTCCGTCCCGTACGCCCGCCGCCACCTCGCCCCCTACCCGGCGACGAAGGCGGCGGCCGAGCGCATCGTGCTGGCCGCGAGCGGCGCGCGGCTGGCCACCGTGGCGCTGCGGCCGCACCTCATCTGGGGGCCCGGCGACCCGCACTTCCTGCCGCAGCTCACCGCGCGGGCCCGGCGCGGCCGGCTGCTGCTGCCGCGCGCCCCCGGCAAGCTGATCGACACCGTGTACGTCGACAACGCGGCCGAGGCGTGCCTGCTGGCCCTGGACGCGCTCGCCCCCGGCAGCCCGGTCGCCGGGCGCGCCTACTTCGTCGCCCAGGACGAGCCGGTCCCGATCGCGCAGTGGGTCAACGGCCTGCTGGCGGCGGCCGGGCTCGGCCCCGTACGGCCGCGGGTGCCCGCCCGGCTGGCGCGGCTGGCGGCCGGGGTGGTCGAGCACGGGTGCCGGCTCGCCGGGGCGAGCCCGCCGCTCACCCGGATGATCGCCGTGCAGGCGACCACGTCCCACTGGTTCGACCTGTCGGCGGCCCGCCGCGACCTCGGCTACGCGCCGCGCGTCACGACGGCGGAGGGCCTGTCCCGGCTCGCCGCCCACCTCGCGGCCGCCCCGGCGGGGAGCTGAGCGTGGACGCCTCCCGCCTGCCCGGCTACCCGTTCGCGTCCCGCTGGTTCGTACGGGACGGCCTGCGCCAGCACTACGTGGACGAGGGCGCGGGCGCGCCGGTGCTCATGCTGCACGGCAACCCGTCCTGGAGCTACCTGTGGCGGCGGCTGATCACGGCGCTGCGCGGCGAGCACCGCTGCCTCGCCCCCGACCACATCGGCATGGGCCTGTCGGACAAGCCGGGCGAGGACCGCTACGCACACACCCTGGCCTCCCGCGTGGCCGACCTGGACGCGCTGACCGCGCACCTCGTCGAGCACGAGGGCGTCCCGGACCGGGGCTGGACGCTGGTGATGCACGACTGGGGCGGCCCGATCGGCATGGCCTGGGCCGCCCGCCACCCCGGCCGGGTGGCCCGGCTCGTGGTGCTCAACACCGCCGCGTTCCCCAACCCGTACGGCGAGCGCGTACGGCCCGCCCTGCGGCTGCCGTTCTGGCTGCTGCGCGAGACCGCGACGGGCGAGCGCCTGTTCCTGCGCCATCACGCCTTCGCCCGGCTGGCCACGCTGCCGCCGTTCGGGCTGCGCCACCGCCTGCCGAGGGACGTGCGCGCCGCCTTCCTCGCCCCGGGCCGCGACCCGGGGCACCGGGTGGCGGTCCGCCGCTTCGTCACCGACATCCCGTTGAGCCCGGCCGACCGGGCCTGGCCGCTGCTGGTGCGGGCCGCGGAGGGCGTGCGCGCGTTCGCCGACCGGCCCGTGCTGATCGGCTGGGGGCTGCGCGACCCGGTCTTCGACCGCGCGATGCTGCGCGAGTGGCGCCGCCGCCTGCCGCACGCGACGGTGCGCGCCTACCCGGACGCCGGCCACTACGTGCTGGAGGACGCCCACGAACGGCTGGTGCCGGAGATCGCCGCCTTCCTGCGCCGCTGACCGCCCCTTGATCATGAACGCCGCCGCGCGTAGCCTTCCCCCGGATCACCTACAGGCGGGAGTCGCACCTCCATGAGAATGATGACCAGAGCGATGTCGCTGGCCACGGCGGTGGCCGTGACGCTCCCGGCCGCCGGGCTCCCCGCCCACGCCGGCACGAGCGCCACCCGCGCGGCGGTCGCCTGCCCCCAGGTCTTCGGCCACGGCGGCTACCCGACAGGCGCCAACCCCTGGGACCGGGACAAGATCCGCCAGCCCAACAACCCGCGGGGGCTCAACGACCAGAAGAGCTGGGGCGCCGACGGGGTCGAGGGCGACGTACAGCTCACCCGGCAGGGCACCAAGGCCGTCATGTGGCACAACACCTCCACCAACGGCCTGACCGGCACCAAGCAGAACATCACCGACCTCTGGTGGGCCGCCGGCACCGGCAACCTGCAGAGCCGCACCATCACGCGCGGCCCCTACACGGGGGAGCGGGTCTACACGCTGCGCGAATGGCTCGACCAGGTGCGCTCACGCGGCCTGGTCGCCCTCCTGGAGATCAAGCCCGAGACGAAGCCCATCCTGTCGAACGCCACGTACGCGGCGGCCGCCTGGAAGGAGATCTCCGACCCGATCAAGGAGCGGCAGGGCGCGCAGCGCATCCTGGTCTACTCGACCGACAGCTGGATCCAGGCCGAGCTGGCCAAGCGCCACCCCACGCTGCTCAAGGGCGGCGCGGCCCGCTGGACCGACAGCGTGGGCTGGGAGGAGCCGCCGCCGTCCTGGACCGGCAACACCGCCCGCTGGCAGAGCGTGCTCGACGCGGCCCCGGCCAGCGTGATGACCAACTACACCAAGGAGTACCGGGCCTGGCTCAAGGGCAAGTGCGCCTGACCCTCAGTCGATCCTGCGGCACACGGTCACCGGCAGGCGGGCGGACCACGTCCTGGTGACGGCGTCGTACGCCTCGGCGTAGCCGTTGCGGCCGCCGTTGCACGGGGAGGCGAGTGGCGTGTCCACGTAGACGGCCCCGCCCGGCGTCACCGGATGCGTACGGGCCACCGCCCACTTGCCGAAGGCCGGGACGCCGTTGCTGTGCTTGACGCTCACGTACACCCGGCCGCCGACGGTGAAATCGCCGCCGGCCACCTTGAGATGACCGGCGAAGGTGTAGGTGAACAGGAAGGGCCGCCCGCCGGCGGCGTGCGCGGGGGCCGCGAGGGTCGTGGCGAGCACGGCGGCGGCGGTGACGCCGAGCAGGGCGCGGAGGTGACGGTTCATCGGCTCTCCCGGGTGGCGGTCCGTGCGGTACGTCCACCATTGAGCGCCGGGGCGCTTGCGGCCCGCCTGCGGACCGCTGGACGCCTGGATCGCTAGATGATCCCGCCGGCCGAGAGCCGGTCCGTCTCCTCCTGGGTGAGGCCGAGCAGGCCGTGGTAGATCTCGTGGTTGTGCCGGCCCAGCTCCGGCCCGGTGGAGCGGACCGCGCCGGGCGTGTCCGACAGCTTCGGCGCGACGTTCTGCATGGCCAGCTCCCCGAAGTCGGGGTGCGCGACGCGGACGATGGCCTCGCGGGCGGCGAAGTGCGGATCGGCGAACATGTCGGCCGCGCGGTAGATCCGCCCGGCCGGCACCCCTCCCGCGTGCAGCAGGCCGAGCAGGTCCTGGGCGGGCAGCGTCGCCGACCAGGCCGCGATGAGGCCGTCCAGCTCGGCCATGTTCGCGCCGCGGGCGGCATGGGTGGCGTAGCGCTCGTCCTCCGCCAGTTCAGGGCGGCCCATCACGGCGGCCAGGCGGGTGAACACGCTGTCCTGGTTGGCCGCGATGAGGACGCTGTCGCCGTCGGCGGTCGGGTAGACGTTGCTCGGCGCGACGTTCGGCAGCACGGCGCCGGTGCGCTCCCGCTGGTAGCCGGCCTGCTGCCACTCCGGCAGCAGCGACTCCATCACGGCCAGCACCGACTCGTAGATCGCCGAGTCGACGACCTGGCCGCGGCCGCTGCGCTCGCGCTCGTGCAGCGCGACGAGGGTGCCGAGGCAGGCGTACGTGGCGGCCAGCGAGTCGCCCAGCGAGACGCCGGCCCGCGACGGGGGCAGCGACGGGTCGCCGGTGACGTACCGGATGCCGCCCATGGCCTCGCCGATCGAGCCGTAGCCGGCGCGGGGGGCGTACGGGCCGGTCTGGCCGTAGCCGGTCACGCGCGTGATGACGAGCCGGGGGTTGAGCTCGTGCAGCCGCTCCGGGCCGAGACCCCAGCGCTCCAGCGTGCCGGGGCGGAAGTTCTCCAGCAGCACGTCGGACTTCGCGACCAGGCGGCGGACGAGCTCCTGGCCCTCGGGGGTGCGCAGGTCGCAGGTCACCGACTTCTTGTTGCGGGCCACGACCGGCCACCACAGCGACTTGCCGTGCGGTTTCTCCCTGCCCCACTGGCGCATGGGGTCGCCCGTGCGCGGGTCCTCGACCTTGATCACCTCGGCGCCGAAGTCGCCGAGCAACTGGCCGCAGAACGGGCCGGCGATCAGTTGCCCGAGTTCCACGACCCGGACGTCGCCGAGCGGGAGTCCTCTCATGGCTCGCTCTCCTGGTGCCGGGGACCCAGCAACGACGCGCGGGCCGAGAACAGGTGGGCCCTCATGACCGCCTCCGCCCAGTCGGGGTCGCCGGCGCGGACGGCCGCGGCGATCTCCAGGTGGTGGCCGGCGCTGCGGTCCATGGCCTCCTTGTCGAAGGAGCCGTAGGTGCGCAGCAGCACGGGGGAGTGGACGAGCATGCTGATCTGCTGGGCCAGCAGCGCGCTGCCGCCGAGCCGGACCAGGCCCTGGTGGAAGTCGGCGTTGAGCCGGCAGCCGGCGTCGAGGTCGTCCCGGCCGGCGTGCTCGCGCAGCTCCACGGCGACGGCGTGCAGCCGGTCGGCGTCCTCCGGGGCGGCGGCGAGCGCCGCCTGGCGGGCGGCCAGCCCCTCGATCCTGGCCCGCAGCTCGAAGATCGACTCCAGGTCGTCGCGGGGGTACTCGACCACCCTGGCGCCCTTGTTCGCGATGAGCTCGACCAGCCCTTCCGCGGCCAGCCGGCGCAACGCCTCGCGCACGGGGGTGCGGCTGACGCCGAGGACCTCGGCCGGCTCGACCTCGGCGAGCCGGTCTCCTGGGGCGTACTGGCCGCCCAGGATGAGGCTTCTGAGGTCGTCCACGGCCGACATATATACAACTCCTTGATCGGCTGGCGGCCTTCTTGGCTCAAGGGTGGTTCATGCGCAAGCTGTTGCATACATCATGTCGCCTGCGGTCGCCGGTGTGGGCTCGCCACATCAAACGGACATATGCATATAAGGCGGGCGACGTGGGTATATGGCCATTGGGATCGAGTGCCCACAGAACGCCTCGGCTGTCATGGCGGCCGAGGCGTTCGCCGTGTGTGGCGACCGGCCGGGCGTGGCGACTGACCGAAAAAACCTGTACAAACCGGACATTGAGCCGATAATCTGGCGTCGCTCCAGCGGGGATGCCTGGAGCGCCAACGTCCGACGCCCCCGGCCGCCGACCTCGCCGCCGGGGGCGTTCGCGTGCCGGCCCGCCCCACCTCGTAGAGTCGTGCCGACGGAAGGGCGCGATCATGACCATCTCCACCGCCGACCTGTACGACGAGCGCGGCGACCAACTCGACTCCTGCCACCTGCAACTGCGCCAGTACGGCGGCCGCCGCGCCTTCTCCGGTCGGATCGCGACCGTCCGCTGCCACGAGGACAACGCCCTGCTCAAGTCGGTGCTGTCCGAGCCCGGCGAGGGGCGCGTGCTGGTCGTGGACGGCGGCGGCTCCCTGCGCGCCGCGCTCATGGGCGACGTCATCGCGGGCATCGCGGTGGCGAGCGGCTGGGCCGGCGTGGTGATCAACGGCGTGGTCCGCGACGTCGCCGCCCTCAGCGACCTGGACCTCGGCGTCAAGGCGCTCGGCTCGAACCCCCGCAAGAGCGCCAAGACGGGCGCCGGCGAGCGGGACGTCCCGGTCACCTTCGGCGACGCGGTCTTCCATCCGGGGGCCGAGCTCTTCTCCGACGAGGACGGCATCCTCGTCACCCGCCCCTGACACCGGCGCCCTGACCAGGGCCTCGGTCTGCTCGCCCGCGACCTGGGCTGTGACACGCTGCCGGTCACCGAGGCCGACGGGGGGCGGGTGCTGCGCCTGGGTCACCGGCTCCCGCATGGTCGGCGGCGCCTGTCCTCATGAACATCGCCCAGGAGGACGCCAAGCTGCCATCCTGGACGTGGTCGACCTGGACTCCGAGGAGGCCGGGACTCGTCCCGCGGCCGTGGTGGAGCGGGGTGGCGCGTAGGTGTGACGCCTCCGCGACGCCGGCTCGGCGTCACCCTGCACGGCGTCACCCTGCACGGCGTCTACGGGCAGTCCCGGCAGCCCGCCGTGGGACGCCTGCTCAAAGGCTGCTCGACGGCGACCGGCCTGCTGATCAACAACGAGACGGCCGCGGCGACCCTGCCTTCCGCCACCTATGAGCGGGGCAACGGGTGTCCGGGTCGGCCGCTACTCCGCCGACTTCGCCGCGACCCTCTCCCTGTCGTATTCGTTCATCGAGAGCGCGCCCGACCGCCTCGGCTCCATGGCGGTGCGGGAACCTCGTGCGCGTGCGTGCAGTCACCGTCGGCCGGCGCTTCATCTCGCCCGAAGTGGTCTCCAGAGGCAGCACCGCGCTCCCGCGCTCCCCCTGAAGCCCCCTAGAGAACCCCTGGCCGCCGCAGCGCCTTGATGTTAGCGCTAACGCTTCGCCGAAGGGGAGTGGCGCATCCAAGTGCTCCCATCAGCCCTGTCGTCCTCTTGGTGGCCCCAGCCGTCGCCGCGACTGTCAGGCCACCCCGGCCGGGCTACGACGTCATCCGCCGGGCCAAGGGGTTGCCGCACTTCGCAGGCGGCGCCAACTACGTCCGAGCTGGACTACAACCAGCTCACCTGACGCTACTCAGCGGCATCGGAGAGCTCGTCGCAGGAGGCCAGGTACGGTCACGCAACCGCAACCGGGGCAGGCCGCCTGCTCTACCGCCGCCTTCAGGTCGTAAAGCTCGGCGGCCTCCCGGCCCGCCGTCGCGGGCCCCGACCCCTTTACCGGCTTCTCCTTCTGTCGCGATGCATCGCGCGGAGGACTTCGGCATCCCTCGACGAACGCCGCCCGTCGTTGGCCTGCTCTTTTGTCCCGGTCATGCCGGTTCTTACGGACCTCACCGTACTCCTACGGCGCTCAAAATAAGGGCAGCCCAGCCTTTGCCGCCACGGGATCAAGCGGGCCGGGGCGTCGCCCTAGCGTGGAGTCGAGTTCGGGCCGAGACCCGGTGTCTAGTCAGGACCCGGAATGGCCCTCCGTCCCAAGCACCAGCGGAAGGCGAACTGACATGACCAGCGTCAAGAACCTCCTCGCGGCCGCAGCGATGACGGCCTCGGCCCTTGTCGTCCCGGTGGCGGCTTCGGCCCCGGCCGCCGCCGCTGAGCCCACCGCTCAGAGCGCGACGACGACGGAAAGCCTCACCACCCAGCGTCCCTGCAGGTTCCACCGGAACCCGGCCCGCTGCCGCGCCATCCGTGGAGGTGGCGGAGGTGGCGGCGGCGGTGGCGGTGGCGGCGGTGGAGGTGGCGGCGGTGGCGGCGGCGCCAACGTCGACATCAACAACCAGAACGTCAACCGCGCCGGCGGCGGCGGAGGCGGCGGCGGCGGTGGCGGAGGTGGCGGCGGTGGCGGCGGTGGCGGTGGCGGCGGCGGAGGTGGCGGCGGCGGTGGCGGCTGATCCCCGATCAGCACCGACCGACCGACCGACCAAGCCAAGCCAAGCCGACCGACCGACGACGAAGCCAACCGACCAAGCCAACCCGACCGACTCAATCGAGCCGATCAACCACCAGCCGATCGGCTGACCGACCAAGCCGACCAACCGAACTGATCACCTGAGCCGAGTCCGGCCACGCCGCGGCCGTCTCGCTCACCACATCTGATCACCGCCACAGAGAACGAGAGGGTCGCACCGTCCGCCGATGCGACCCTCTCCTCATGCCCTCCACGCCCTTCAGGCCATCGCGAACGCGGCCCGGTCCACACGCGCGTCGGCGGGCCGGAAGTTGTCGGTGGCGATCGCCATGATGGGGCCATGACCGAGACGCCCCCCTTCACCGTGCCCGCCGACGCCACGGCATACGCCGAGGCCGTGCAGCTCGCCGTCGACTCCGCCGCCGCCTACTACGCCGACGGCACCTCGACGCTCGACGACGACGCCTACGACCGGCTGGTCCGCGGCATCGCCGTCTACGAGGAGGAGCACCCGGGCGAGGTGCTGCCCGCCTCGCCGACCGGCAAGGTGGCGGGCGGGGCCGTCGTGGGCGACGTGCCGCACACGGTGCCCATGCTGAGCCTGGACAACGTGTTCGGCCCCGAGCAGCTCGCCGACTGGGCGGCCTCGCTGGAGCGGCGGCTCGGCCGTCCGGTGGCGGCGTGGAGCGTGGAGCCCAAGCTCGACGGCCTCGCGATCTCGGCCCGCTACCGGCGCGGCCGGCTGGCGCAGCTCGTCACGCGCGGCGACGGGGTCGCGGGAGAGGACGTCTCGCACGCCATCGGCACCATCGTCGGCCTGCCCGACCGGCTGGCCGAGCCGGTCACGGTGGAGCTGCGCGGCGAGGTCATGATGACCACCAGCCAGTTCGAGGAGGCGTGCGCCAAGCGGCGGGCGCACGACGGCACCACGTTCGCCAACCCGCGCAGCGCTGCGGCGGGCACGCTGCGGGCGCAGGACCGCCCCTACGTGTGCGAGCTGACCTTCTTCGGCTACGGCGCGCTGCCGCGGCCCGACGACGACTCCGAGCAGGCCACGCGGCTGCGCGAGCTGCCGCACAGCCAGGTCATGGAGTGGGTGGCCGCGCAGGGGGTGCAGACCACGGCGGCCACGCCGGTCGCGGGCATCGTCGCCGGCACGCTGGAGCGCGTCCAGGAGCGGGTGGGCGAGATCGCGGCGGTCCGGGCCGAGCTGCCGTTCGGCATCGACGGCATCGTGATCAAGTGCGATCTGGCCGCCGACCAGGCGCAGGCCGGGTTCAGCTCGCGCGCGCCGCGCTGGGCGATCGCCTACAAACTGCCCGCCACAGAGAAGATCACCAAGCTGCTGGCCGTGGAGTGGAACACCGGCCGCACCGGCGTCATCGCCCCGCGCGCCGTGCTGGAGCCGGTCGAGCTCGACGGCAGCCTCGTCACGTACGCGACCCTGCACAACCCCGCCGACATCGCCCGCCGTGGCCTCATGATCGGCGACAGCGTCACCGTCTACAAGGCGGGCGACGTCATCCCGCGGGTCGAGGCGCCCGTCGTGCACCTGCGCACCGGCGACGAGCGGCCCATCGACATCCCCCAGGTCTGCCCGTCGTGCGGCGACGCGATCGACGCCTCCCAGGAGCGGTGGCGGTGCGTGCGCGGGCGCGGATGCCGCGCGATCGCCTCCATCGTCTACGCCGCCGGCCGCGACCAGCTCGACATCGAGGGCCTGGCGGAAAACCGGATCAGGCAGATGCTCGACGCCGGTCTCATCGCCGACTTCGCCGACCTGTTCTTCCTGACCCGCGAGCAGCTGCTCGGCCTCGAACGCATGGGCGCCACCAGCACCGACAACCTCCTGGCCGCCCTCGACCGGGCCAAGGGCCGGCCGCTCAGCCGGGTGTTCTGCGCGCTGGGCGTACGCGGCACGGGCCGATCCATGAGCCGCCGCATCGCCCGCCACTTCGCCACCATGGACGCGATCCGCGCCGCCGACCCTGACGCGATCCAGCAGGTGGACGGCATCGGCCCGGAGAAGGCGCCGGTGGTGGTGGACGAGCTGACCGAGCTCGCCCCGCTCATCGACAAGCTCGTACGCGCGGGCGTCAACATGACCGAGCCCGGCGCCACCCCGCCCGCCGCGGAAGCGACGCCGGACCAGCAGGCAGCGGATTCAGTGATGACGACGACACTGCCGCTGGCCTCGATGTCGGTGGTGGTCACCGGCACGATGACCGGGCCGCTCGCGGCGCTGTCACGCAACGAGGTCAACGAGCTCATCGAGCGAGCCGGCGGCAAGGCCTCCTCCAGCGTGTCCGCCCGGACGTCTTTGCTGGTGGCGGGGGAGAAGGCAGGCTCCAAACACACCAAGGCCCAGCAACTCGGCGTGCCGATCACGACGCCGGAGGAGTTCGCCACCCTCGTCGCCCCCCTGCTCCAGCAACCGTCCGCCTGACCACCCGGACCAGGACCTCGTGGATGCGTGGCTGGGTTGCCGAGTACGCCTGCGCCCAGGCTTCGAACTCGAGCGTGGCGTCGAAGCCCTCGGCCGCCGCGATCCGCACCGCGCTTCTGATGTGCCGTACCAGCCGGGGGTCCAGCTCCGCGCACGCACGCCCCAAGGCTGTGGCGGCGGCCACCGGATCGTCCTCGACCGACAGAGCCAGGCCCGCCTCCACCGCCTCCGCGCCCGTGAGCGTGCCCCCGTCCAGGAGCAGCTTCAACGCGCGCTGCGAGCAGAGGGCCTGCACCAGGAACCAGGCGCAGCCGCCGCCGGGATGCAGACCGAGCTGGGAGAACGTCGCGCCGAACCGAGCTCCCGCACCGGCGATGCGCAGATCACAGGCCATCGCGAGGTTCAGCCCGGCGCCGATCGCGGGTCCGTTCACGGCGGCGATGGTGGGAATGGACAGGGAGCGGAGGATCAGGAAGCTCTCGTACACCTTCTGCAGGTCACCGGTGGCCACCGGCAACATCACCACCGAGGCGCGTCAGCGACGGCCGGGCCCGCCCTGGCGCGGGAGCGGGCCGCCTCAGGTCGTCGCGACGGGACTGTCCTGGCCGCCGCCTCCTCCGCCGGCGCCACCCCCGCCTCGATCACGCACTCCGCCGGCACGACCCGGTTCACCAGACCCATCCGCCGGGCGGTCCAGGCGTCGACGTTCCTGCCGAGAAGCACCGGCTCGGCTAAGTGTGACATTGCCACGTGTTTCCGCTGTTCGATGAAAATCGTCATCCGCTCACACCGGCCAGCTCGCCGAACTCCTTCGCGTAGTCCTGGATGCGTCCCTGCACCTGCCGCAGCTCGACGCGGCAGGCTGCGTTGCCCGGCCAGGCCGGCTCGGGCATGTCCGGATGCGCCTGCTCGAACTCGCGCAGCCGCGGGTGCCACTTCGACAGGAAGGGCCGCAGCTCCTGGTTGAGCATGGTGATCGCCAGTTGCTCGACCGTCCGGTCACCAGCGGGCACCGACGGCCTGCCCGCCTTCAGGGTGTCGCGGACGGTGGCGAACAGGCCATAGAGCGACGAGAGCGCCTCGCGGGTCAGGCCCTCGTCGTCGTTCAACGGCTGGGTGGACACGCGAGTGGTGATCTCCACGAACAGCTTCCATGCGACGTCACGGCTCTCGTCATCGACCACGAATGTCAGCTTGACCTCGGCCGGCGGGGATGATCGGTTGCGGATCCGGGCCACCACGACGCACGCCATCCCGGCCACCGCCCCGGCGGCGACGGAGAGTCCACGTCCTCCGATGCGGGTCAGCTCGAAGATCACCAGTCCGGCGACCAGTCCGGCGACGGCCGCCGCGGCCATGTGGACGACGCGTCCGCGCGGCAATGGAGTCCGGGCTGAGATGTAGTCGGCGACGGTGACGAGGAGCAGCGCGGCGCGGGTGCGTGGGTCGTCGTCGCCGTGGCGTTCACGCAGCCGCGCCGTCAGGGGCGACGACCGTTCGTCGAGCGCGGCCAGCCTGGACAGCAGGGTCTCGGCGACGTCGGCGGGCAGGTCCTCCAGGGTGACCAGGTGACGTGCGTGCGCCACGACCTCAGGCCCCGGCTCCGGTGCGGTGAGGTGTTCGGCGACGGCCCGGGCCGCCGCGGGCAGGCAGCCGCGCCGGGCCGGCTCCGGCACGGCGCGGAGCACCCTCGGGTGCACGGACACGCAGTCGCCCGCCGCCGCGAGGAGGCACCGGCGGGTCAGTGACTCCAGGGCGGGCAGCAGCCGCTCCTGCGTCTCCTGCCTGCTCCAGCCGTGCAGCAGTGCCGCCGCGCGGCTCAGCAGGGCTCGCGGGAGCGGGGCCGGCGTGAGGAACGACGCCAGGCCGAGCACCGTCCACGCCGGGATGTCCAGCTCGCGCAGGATGTCCGCCAGCACGCTGTCCGCCGTGCCCGCGACCTGGTGGCGGTACTCGGTGAGCGAGATCATGCCGCGGCCCGTCCGCAGTTCCGCGCCCGCCATGCGGAGGTCGTGCGGATGTCCGCTCAGGTCGCGGACGAGCGCGGCGGCCTCGGCCTCCTCCCCGGGCCCGTACGCGTCCCTGAGCAGGGCGAGCCCTTCGGCCTCCGTCAGGCCGCCCAGTCGTACGGGGCCGCCGAGGTCGGTGAAGCGGTCCTCCTGGCAGGTCAGGATCGTGCGTACGTACCGGGAGGGGATCAGCAGCTTCCGGACGGTCTCGTCGGAGATCCCGGCGGGAAGCTGGTCGACGATCCACAGCGCCGGCTCCGCCCGCCCCCTGAAATGGGCGGCGACATGCGGGAGGAGGCGGTCGTCGGGCACGCCGGCGAGCGGGATCCCGGTGGCGACGGCCATGTCGCGCACCAGGCGGCGGTAGTCGAGCAGCAGGTCGGGGCCCGTCTTCCCGGGGTCGAGGGTGAAGCAGTGCACCCCGCCGGGGAAGGCGGCGGCGAACTCCTGGGCGTACTGGGCCGCCAGCGTGGTCTTGCCGCTCCCCGGCAGCCCGGAGACCACCGCCACGCCCATCCGAGGCCCCGGCGCGACGAGCGCGGACGTGCCCGCCTGCAGGGCCGAGTGCAGGCGCCACAGCTCGGCGTACCGGTGGACGGCCTCGCGGTCGGGCAGCGGCTCGCCCGGCCACCAATGGGGCGGCTCGGCACTCGCCGCCGCGCCGAGCGGTCCGGACAGCGCCGCCACCCGCTCGGCCACCTCCTCGGCGAAGCGCCGGCGTTCGGGCTCGGAGGCGGGCGGCCGCCGGTACTTCAGGTCGCGTAACTCGACGGGCTCGATGTGGTCCGAGCCGTCCTCGGGGTTGACCACGAGGACGCGCCCCCGCACCGTACGGCTCCGCTGCGCCAGCAGGAACGCGAACGTCAGCTCGAGCTGGCAGGCCGGTCGCGTCGGATAGGCCCGCGAGTAGTAGGCGAGCAGGACGGCCGACCTCAGCACGCCCTCGGTGATCTTCCTGGTGATGCTCTCGTGATGGCCGATCGACCGTTCGTCGCGGAAGACGCGCAGGGGCCGGCCGCGCACCTTCGCCCCGCGCAGCGCGTCCTCCAGGGCGCGCGCCTCCTCCCGGTCGTCGCCGGCGTAACTGAGGAAGACGTCGTACTCGTCCGGCCCCATGACGGTCCCCTCGCAAGACTGGTGGACGCCCCGATACGGTGTTCGACTGCTCAGGTAGAGGATTATCCACTTTCGGCGGATGGCTGCCATTCAGGAGGAGAAAAGCCCCCCAAGGGAGGAGGATCTTCCGTCCGGTGAACGAAGGGTGCTCCTGCCTCTTGGGAGGCTGCTTTCAGTTCCCGCCGGCGACCGTCCTGAGGGCGATCAGGAGGATGAACAGCGGGATGGTCATACTCGTCCCGAGAACGGCGAGTATGAGGCACAAGCGGACGGTCCGGGCTTTGCTTTCCAGGGCGTCCCGGACCGTCCGTCCGCATTCGGACGCCACGCTCGGCGCGTCATCCTCTTCCTTGTCGTCATTTGTCATGACGAGACAGTCCCGTATGGCCGCCCCGACGTGCAACAACGCGAAAATTATTCAAGCGTGATAATCATCCGCCCGGACTGATAATCGTGATCCGCGGGGATGTGATTCTTGAACATCGCGGCTATTGGAGCCCCGAGCGGACCGAGGTGATGCGGCGGGTGTTGAAGCCGAGCCAGTGCATCCGCCCCACATACCGCGCGTGCTCCACCTTCAGGCAGCGGTCCATGATCACGGTCACGCCGCCGTCCTCGGCGATCCGCGCGCCCTCCTCGTTGATCACGCCGAACTGGCACCAGAGGGCGGCGGCCCGGATCGACACGGTCTCCCGCGCGAGGTCCGGCAGCGCGTCGGGGGCGCGGAAGACGTTCACCAGGTCGACCGGCACCGGCACGTCGAGCAGGCTGGGGTAGCTGGGCTCGCCGAGGATCTCCTTCTCGCGCGGGTTGACCGGGATCACCCGGTAGCCGTGCCGCTTGAGGTAGTAGCCGACGAAATGGCTGGCCCGCAGCTCGTTGCCGGACAGGCCGACGATCGCGATCGTCCTGGTCGAGTGGAGCACCCGCTGGATCGTCAGCGGGTCCTGGTAGCGTCCGAGCTCGGTCATGCCGTCCCCGCCTTCTTCCCGATCGCCGCGCCGACGCGGGCGAAGCCCTGTTCCAGGTCCCAGATGAGGTCCGCGACCGACTCGGTGCCGACCGACAGCCGCACCGTGCCGGGCCCGACGCCGGCCGCCCGCAGCTCGTCGTCGCCGAGCTGGCGGTGCGTCGTGCTGGCCGGGTGGATGACCAGGCTCTTGGCGTCGCCGACGTTCGCCAGGTGCGACCAGAGCGTCAGGCCGCCGATGAGGCCCTGCCCGCCGGCCCGGCCGCCCGCGCAGTCGAAGGAGAACACCGCGCCGGCGCCGCGCGGCAGGTATTTCTCCACCAGGGGCGCGTACTTCGCGCCCGGCAGGCCGGGATAGGTCACGTTGGAGGCCAGCTCGTGCCCGTCGAGGAAGGCCGCGACCGCCCGCGCGTTCTCGACGTGCCGGTCCATCCGCAGCGACAGCGTCTCCAGACCCTGGAGGAGCAGGAAGGCGTTGAACGGCGACAGCGCCGCGCCGAGGTCGCGCAGGGTCTCGGCGCGCAGCTTCATCAGGTAGCCGTACTCGCCGAACGTCTCGTGGAAGCGCAGCCCGTGGTAGGCCGGCGACGGGTCGGCGACCACCGGGAAGCGCCCGTTGGACCAGTCGAACGTGCCCGCCTCCACGACCACCCCGCCGATGCTGGTGCCGTGGCCGCCGATGAACTTGGTCGCCGAGTGGACCACGATGTCGGCGCCCCACTCGATCGGCCGGCACAGGTAGGGGGTCGCGAACGTGTTGTCCACGACGAGCGGCAGCCCGTGCTCGTGCGCGATGGCCGCCACGGTCTCGATGTCGAGCACGTTGCCGGCGGGGTTGCCGATCGTCTCGGCGAAGAACGCCTTGGTGGTGGGCCGCACCGCCTGCCGCCAGGCGTCCGGGTCGTCCGGGTCCACCCACGTCAGCTCCACGCCCATCTTGCGCAGCAGGTGCTTGAGCTGGTTGACGGTCCCGCCGTAGAGGGCCGAGGACGACACGACGTGGTCGCCGGGCTGGAGCAGGGTGAAGAGCGCGGCGGCCTGCGCGGCGATGCCGCTGGCGAAGGCCACCGCGCCGCTGCCGCCCTCCAGGTTGGCCACCCGCTCCTCGAACACGGCGACGGTCGGGTTCATGATCCGTGAGTACGTGTTCCCGTACTCCTGGAGGTTGAAGTACGCCGCCGCGGACTCGGGGTCCTCGAAGACGTAGCTGGTGGTCTGGAAGATCGGCACCGCCCGCGCGCCCGTGTTGGGGTCGGGCCGCTGCCCGGCGTGCAGTTGCCGGGTCTCGAAGCCGAACTCGCGGGCCTGTTCGGCCCGGGGGAGGTCGCGGGGGGACTGGTCGGTCACGAGAAGAACCTCTTCCTCGCTGTCATCCGGCTCCGCCGAGGAACCGGCGGATGATGGGAGTCTGCCGCGCCTCTTCGAGCAGGAAGCAGTCGTGCCCGTACGGGGCGTCGATCAGCTCGTACGACACCGGCTTGCCGGCGGCCCGCAGCGCCCGCTCGATCTCCTCCGAGGCCGACGGCGGGTAGAGCCAGTCGGAGCTGAAGGCGATGAGCAGCGTCCGCGCCTCGACGCCGGCCAGCGCCCGCGCGAGCGAGCCGCCGCCGTGCCGCCTGGCGAGGTCGAAGTACGTCAGGGCGCGCGAGAGATAGAGGTAGGTGTTGGCGTCGAAGCGCTTGACGAAGGCGTCGGCCTGGTGGCGCAGATAGCTCTCCACCTCGAACTCCGGCTCGGTGATGGTGTAGCGCAGGTCGTCGGCGTGCTGGAGCCGCCGGCCGAACTTCTCGCTGAGCGCGGGCCCGGACAGGTAGGTGATGTGGCCGACCATGCGCCCGACGCCCATGCCGGCGTCGGGGGCGCGGCCGGTGCCGTAGTAGCGGCCGCCCTGCCAGGCCGGGTCGCGCAGGATCGACTCGCGGGCGATCGCGTTCCAGGCCACGCCCTGCGGGTGGAGGGCGTGCGTGCTGGCGATGGCGACGACGGCGTCCACCTGGCCGGGGTAGCGCACCGCCCATTCGAGCGCCTGCATCCCGCCGAGCGAGCCGCCGGCGACCGCGGCGAGCCGTTCGACGCCGAGGGCGTCGAGGAAGGCGCGCTGGGTCCGGACCATGTCCGCGACCGTGATGACCGGGAAGTCCGGCCCGTACGGCCGGCCCGTCGCCGGGTCCACCGAGGACGGCCCGGTCGTGCCGCGGCAGCCGCCGAGCAGGTTCGTGGAGACGACGAAGAACCGGTCGGTGTCGAACGCCTTGCCGGGGCCGATCATGCCGTCCCACCAGCCGAGCGCCCTGCCGCCCGCGCCGTCGCGCTCCTCGGCGCCGAACCCGTCGCGGGTGCCCGCCTCGACCGGCGCCGTGGACACGCCCGCCGCGTGGGCGTCGCCGCTGAGGGCGTGGCAGACCAGGATGACGTTGTCGCGCCGGGGCGACAGGGTGCCGTAGGTCTCGTACGCCACCCGGACCGGATGCAGGTCGCGGCCACAGTCGAGCCGCACGGGCCGGGGCAGGTCGAGGTAGCGGGTCTCGACAGCGCCCACGGAGCCGGCGAGGGTCCTGGCTGGCTGCGACATGGGCTTATGGTAGCCGCCACGCCCGGTGTATGGTCAAATACCTACCGGAATAGCGGGTAGTGAGCGAAGGGCGGAAGGTATGACCACGGTCTCCAACGGCGTGAACGTCCAGGCGCTGCTGGACGCGCGCGAGGCGCTGAAGGACGCGCCCGACGCCGCGCGGTTCGTCTGGCGGGCCTCCAGCACCTGGCGGAACGGCGTGCACAGCACGACGACGGTCAAGGAGTTCTTCGGGCTCGGGGAGGAGCGCTCCCACCGCAGCGAGGCGGTGTTCGACGCCGACCACCCCGAGGTCTTCGCGGCCGAGGACAACGGCATCACGCCGATCGAGTACCTGCTCGTCGGCCTGGCGAGCTGCCTGACGGCCGGCGTCGCCTCCGTCGCCCAGAACCGCGGCATCCAGCTCCGCTCCGTCGAGGCGCGGCTCGAAGGCACCCACGACATCCGCGGCATCCTGGGCGCCGACAGCGACGTACGCAACGGCTTCGACGACATCAAGGTGACGTTCGAGATCGACGCGGACGCCTCGCGGCAGGACATCGAGGCCCTGGTGGCCCAGTCCCAGAAGCGCTCGGCGGTGTTCGACGCCCTGACGAACCCGACGAACGTCACCGTCGAAGTCGCCTGAGGGCCGAGCCATCACCGAGCGGGTCACGACGGTCGTCATCGGGGCGGGGCACGCGGGCCTCGCCGCCGGCCACTTCCTCACCGCGCGCTCGATCGACCACGTCGTGATCGAGCGCGGCGAGGTGGCCAACTCCTGGCACCGCGAACGATGGGACTCCTTCCGGCTGCTCACCCCCAACTGGCAGAGCCGCCTGCCGGGCCTCGCCTACGAAGGCCCGGACCCCGACGGCTACATGACCACGAAGGAGGTGACGCAGCTCATCGAGCGCTTCGCCGCGCTCTCCGGCTCGCCCGTACGGACCGGCACGGCCGTCACGTCCGTCCGGCGCGACGGCGACGGCTACCTGGTGACCACCGGCCACGGCGAGATCGCCTGCCGGACGGTGGTCGTCGCGACCGGGGCGTGCAACCTGCCGGCGGTGCCGGCCTTCAGCGAGGCGGTGCCGCCGTCGGTGCGGCAGCTGACGCCGTTCGACTACCGCGAGCCCGGCCGGCTCCCCGAGGGCGGCGTGCTCGTCGTCGGGGCGTCGGCCACCGGCGTGCAACTGGCCGCCGAGCTGCGCGCCTCGGGCCGGCCGGTGACGCTGTCGGTGGGGGAGCACGTCCGCATGCCGCGCACCTACCGGGGGCGCGACGTGCTCTGGTGGATGGACGCCTCCGGCGTGTGGGACCAGCGCCACGACGAGATCGAGGACCTGGAACGCGCCAGGCGGCTGCCCTCGCCCCAGCTCGTGGGCACGCCCGAACGAACGACGCTCGACCTCAACGCGCTCACCGCGATGGGCGTCGAGCTCGTGGGCCGCTGGGCGGGCGTGCGGGACGGCCGGGCGCTGTTCTCCGGCGGGCTGCGCAACGTGTTCTCGCTGGCCGACCTCAAGATGGAGCGGCTGCTGGACACGTTCGACACGTGGGCCCGCGAGCACGGCAGGGACGGCGAGGTCGGCCCGCCCGAGCGGTTCGCGCCGACCCGGGTGCCCGAGTCGGCGCGCTGGCAGCTCGACCTGGGCAGCGGGGAGATTCGCACGATCGTGTGGGCCACCGGCTTCCGGCCCGACTACCGCTGGCTCGACGTGCCGGTGCTCGACGCGAAGGGCCGGCTGCGCCACGACGGCGGCGTGGCCGACAGCCCCGGCCTGTACGCGCTGGGCCTGCCCCTGCTGCGGCGGCGCAGGTCCACGTTCATCCACGGCATCGAGGACGACGCCCGCGAGGTCATCGCCCACCTGGCGCGGCACTTGGCGTGAGCGGCGGCGGCGGGGTGGGGGCGCCCTGGAAGAGGGTGTCCTCGGGCCGCAGCGGCACGTTCGCCTCGCGGACGTAGTACGCGGGCCGGGGCGGCGCGAGGCGGTGGACGTAGCGGCCGACCACCGCCACGGCGGCCAGCGTCACCGCCGGCACCAGCAGGTGCGCGCCCGGCAGCCCCAGCGCCGCGGCGACCAGGCCCAGCGCCGCCAGCAGGTAGACGACGTTCAACGGCCGCCAGGAGAACCCGAAGAACAGCTCGAAGGAGTGCCCCGCCAGCCGGGCCAGCCGCAGCTTGGACCGGCCGGCGTCGCGTTCGCGATGGCTGACCTCGACCAGGGTGTGCCGCGCCCCCACCAGCGGCACCGCGGCCATGAACCACGGCAGCCGCAGGTCCATGATCGTGCGGGCGACGGGCGTGCGGACGAGCCGGAAGGTGGACGCCCCTCTGGGCATCTCGATGCGGAACACCGCCCGCGCCGCCCAGTGCATCCCGGCCGAGCCGAGCCTGCGCACGAGCGGGTCGCGCCGCCGCACCCGGCGGCCGAAGACGACGTCGTAGTGGCCGCCGGCGGCGCCGTCGAGCAGCCGCCAGATCTGCGACGGCGGGACCTGAAGGTCGGCGTCGCACTGGACGGTCCAGGGCTGCCCGGCGTGCCGGAACCCGGCCGCCATGACGGCCTCGATGCCGAAATTTCGGGTGAAGGACAGAAAACGCACCCGCGGGTCGGTCTCGGCGAGCGCCCGGATGCGGGCGAGGGAGTCGTCGGTGCTGCCGTCGTCCACGAAGAGGATCTCCAGGTCCTCGACGGCGGCCAGCTCCGCCGTCAGCTCCCGGTAGGCCACCTCGACCTGCGCGCCCTCGTTGAAGCAGGGGACGAGCACGGTCAGTCCGGTCGGTGCGCCAGTCGGTGCGCCCGTCATCGCGCCCTCCACAAAGCCAGGCCGAGGACGAGCGGGTTCGCCCCCAGCGCGTACACGGCCCCGGCCGCCCCGGCCAGGGAGATCGCCACCACGCCCAGCCCGGCGACGGCGGCCAGGGCGACGACGACCGCCCTGGCGTTGGCCCGCAGGTTCGTGTGCTCGACCACGAACGTGGCGCCGCTCGCCAGCGCCTGCATGGGCAGCAGGGTGAGGGCGAGCACGGCGAGCGCGACCGGCCCGTCCACCCCCCACACGGCCAGCACGACCCCGGCGGTCAGCAGCCACAGGGCCGCGCCCAGCGCGGCGAGCCCGGCCATGCGCCGGGCGAGCACCCGCGCCCCGGCCACGCCGCCGCCCGCCACGCGCAGCGAGAGCTGCGGCTGGTAGATGCGCTGCACGGTGTAGAGGATCGACAGCGCGAACCCCCAGCCGAGCGTCACCAGGTAGAGGTCGCCGCTGTGGGCCGCGTACGGGCTCAGCGCCAGCTCCACGAACAGCGCGCCGATCATCGCGTTGTTCATGACGTCGGCCGCGCCCATCAGCAGCACGGTCCCGGCCAGCACGCGGCGCGCCCCCGGCCGGGGCCGCCGCACGCGCGGCAGCCCCGGCAGCAGCGCGACGTTGAGCGCGGTGACCAGCGCCAGCAGCCCGGTCAGGTAGCCGGCGGGCCCGATCCCCGCCAGGAACGCCAGCGCCGCCATCGTGCCCATCCCGACGCCCAGCACGGCGAAGTGCACGGTGTCGCGGGTGTAGTGGCCGAGCGCGCGGTGCAGGGCCACGCCCAGCATGCCGCAGCCCAGCCCCACGTAGTAGGCGACGCCCAGCAGGTAGAGCGTGACCCGCGCGTCCGGGGCGAGCGCCAGCGCGGTCACGGCCGCGAGCGCGGGCGGCAGCGGCACGTAGGCGACCAGCGCGCGGAGCATCCCGGTGAGGTCGTCGCGGGTGCGGTGGGCCCGCGGGATGAGCTTCAGCGCCGCCTTCTCGCCGCCGGACTGCACGACCATGCACAGCCAGCCGACCGCGCCCATCACCGCCGCGTAGGCGTTGAAGTCGGGGCGGCTCCAGGCCAGGGCGAGCAGGGCCGCCGAGCCGTACAGCATGAGACGGAAGACGGCCCGGCCGGCCAGCAGCGTCGTCAGCCGGGACAGGCCGACGCGGTGGGAGACGGCGGTCATCCGGCGTCCAGGTCGGCGATCACGCGCTCGCGCAGCGGGTACGAGCCGTCCCGCAGGTGGGCCCGCAGGGCGTCCTCGACCGCCTCGGCGCCGAAGCGGTCCAGCACGCCGGTCGGCGAGGGCCCTCTCTCCACCTGGAACAGCGCGGCGAAGAACGTCCGCAGCGGGCCGGACTCGAAGCGCTCGGGCAGGGGGAGCAGCTTCCGCACCGCCGCCGGGTCCGGCGCGGCGACCGGCGGCGCGGCCACCCACGTGGCCTCGCGGCCCGGCCCGGCGAACCAGGCCCGTACGTGCCCCAGCCGCTCGGCCGCCCACGGGTCGTCCGGCGCGAGCCGCGCCCGGGCCAGCCGCAGGTCGTAGCAGGTGGCGTGCAGGGCCGCGCACACCTGGGCGAACGCGACGGGCTTGGCGGGCAGGTCGCCGGCCGGGACCTCGCTGACCTCCGCCAGCAGCCCGGCGGCGCTCTCGTCGGTCCTGGCCCGCTCCACCAGCGCGTCGAACTCCCGGTACCAGCGGGTCATCGCGGCCCGGTCGGGCATGGAGTCGTCGTCGTTGTCGCGGATCCAGCGGATCATCCGGGCCGGCAGGTACGGCTCCAGCGGATCCCCGGCCACTGACCGGGGCACGACCGGCGCCGCCCTGAACACGGCCCCGCAGGAGCGGCACGACCGGCGCCGCCCGCGCAGCCGTACGGGATGCGGGTCCCCGCACTGCACGCAGCGCACCGCGACGGCCCCCTTCACAGCGGCACCGCCAGGGCGGAGGAGGGCCGCAGCTCGGCGCCCAGGTCGCGCTTGACCTCGGCCTGGCCCTTGCCGAGCACCAGCCCGCGCCGGCCCGACCGGATGGCCCATTCGATCATGCGGACGTACCCGTCGAAGTAGAGGTGCTTGCGGCCGCCCTCCTCGGGAGGGACGGCACCCCAGCTCAGGCAGACGGGCCAGTCGGGATGGTCGAGGATGAGCGACAGGCCGAGCAGCCGCCGGCCGTCCCGGTAGGTGAGCGCGACGCTCTCGCCGCTGCCGATCAGCGTCTCCAGGTAGGGGAGGGGGAGCGGCGGGGCGGGCGAGAGCCTGCTGCGGTGCTTGAGGTCGTTCTCGGCGCGCAGGCGGGCGGCCTCGTCCGCGCCGACCAGGTCGCGGGCCGGGCCGACGCGCACCGACAGCTCGGCGGCGAACGTCTTCGCGCGCCTGCGCAGGGAGTCGCGGCGGCGCGGGTCGAGCACGGCGTACCAGTCGTCCAGGCGCGGCCAGGGCAGGGCCAGCCTGGCGAGGGGCGCGGTGGGGATGCGCAGCCGGAGCGGGCCGGGCAGCAGGGCGTCCTCGCCCTCCGACACCTCGCGCCAGACGGTGCTCCGCCAGCCGGGGCCGAGCGCGCGGCGCACCGCGCGGAGGTAGGCGGTCAGGAGCTCGGGGTCGTGCTCGTCCCGCCACCACCAGCCCTTCTGGGAGCGGTTGCCGGGCGCGTGCACGTCCACGATGCCCGCGGGGGAGCGGCGGGGGCCGGCGTACCGGCCCGCGACGGAGCGCCGGGGGTCGGCGTACCGGCCGCGCCGCAGCCTCGGGGCGCGCAGCGAGGCCGCCACCGCGCCCGCCGCCCGCCCGTCGCGCCGCAGCACGGCCAGCACGACGGGGGCCTGGGCGGCCCAGGCGTAGGCGCGCAGCAGGTCCCAGCGCCAGGTCACCCGCTGCCCGGCGGCCCGGCGTAACTCCTCCCAGTCGCCGGGCTCCGGGTCGTGCCGGGGGTCCAGCAGCTCCACCTTCATCCGAGCGCCCACCGGGGCACCGCCACGAGTCTCATGGGGAGGTATTCGAACCCCAGGGAGCGTTTCTCGTCAACGAAGCCGCGTCCGGCGTACAGGCTCTCGGCCTTACCCGCCACCGCGTGCGCCACGATCCGGGTGTAGCTGTAGAAGAAGAGGTCCTTGCGCCCGCCTTCGGCGGGGGTCAGCGCCGCGAACGGCCCGTACATCGGGGTGACCGGGTGGTCGTAGACGACGGCGAGGCCGATCAGCCGGTCGCCGTCGTGGTAGGAGACGGTCCAGACGTCGTCGCGGGGGATCAGCTCGGCGAAGTAGGCGGCGGGCAGCGACAGGCGGCGGTCGAACGCGGCGGCCGGCCGGGCGAGGAGCCGCCCGGCGAGGGCGGCCGGGCCCCTGGCGGGGGCGGGGCGCGAGGTGATCCTGACGGCCTGGCGCTCGTGGAGGTCGGCGAGCTCGGCGGGGTCGAGGTCGGTGCGCCCGGCGCCGGTCACGACGCGCAGCGTGCCGTCCTGCTCGATGCGCCGGGCCTGGCGGCGCAGCGAGGCGCGGCGGCTGCCGCTCAGCGTGCCGAGCCAGCCGTCGGCGGACGTCCAGCGCAGGGGTAACAGGGTCGTGCCGGGGGAGGGGCGGACGACCGCGCCGCGCCTGGCCACTAGCGGCAGGGCGGGCTCGGTGACCATGCGGTAGACGACTCCGGCCAGCCACGGGCCGAACTCCTCGCGGGCGGCCCGTTCGAAGCCCCTGATGACCGCGCGGCCCTCGGGGCCGTCCGGCAGGACCCAGGTGGGGCCGTTGGAGTGGGCGGGCAGGCGTACGTCGAGCAGGAACGGCCCCCGGCCCGACCGGAGCGCGCCGACGGCGCCGACCACCCGTTCACCGTCGCGGGCCACGCACAGCAGCGGCCGGGCCCAGGAGCCGTCGAAGGAGGCGCGGATCACGTCGTACGACCAGATCGCCGTGAGTTCCCTGGCGCGGCGGAAGTCCTCCCAGCCGGCGGGTTCGGGGTCGCGGCCGGGCTGGAAGAAGTCGAACCTCACCGGTACGTCCTTGACTGACACGTAATACAACGAATCTGCAACAGAGTCATTTGAGATAAACGATCGCAGTATATGTCTGATTTGATCAGCGCCGCGTCCACGATCGGGCGCTTCGCATCATCCGCCCGCGCACCACCGCAGCGCACGGCACTGACCAGGGGAAAGCATGAAAGTAGGCGTCACCGGGGGCAACGGCTTCATCGGACAGTACGTATGCGAGGAGTTAGCCGCCCGCGGCCACACTCCCATCGTCTTCGACCATCGCCAGCGCGGCACGGGCACGTACGAATTCATGCTCGGCGACATCAGGGACGCCACGGCCATGGTCGAGCTGGCCGCCCACGCCGACGCGATCATCCACCTGGCGGCCGTGCTCGGGACCCAGGAGACGATCGACAACCCGCGCCCCGCCGCCGAGACCAACCTCGTCGGCGGCCTCAACTTCCTCGAAGCCGTCGCCCAGTACGACCTGCCCGGCGTCTACATCTGCGTCGGCAACCACTGGATGGACAACAGCTACTCCATCTCGAAGACCGCCGTCGAGCGCTTCGTGCGCATGTTCAACGCACACCGGGGCACCCGCGTCAACCAGGTCAGGGTCGTCAACGCCTACGGGCCGCGGCAGATGGCCGCGCCGCCGTTCGCGCCCGGCAAGGTCCGCAAGATCACCCCCGCCGTCGTCTGCCGCGCGCTGTCCGGCATGCCGGTCGAGCTCTACGGGGGCGGCGCCCAGATCTCCGACATGGTCTGGGTCGGCGACGTCGCGCGGGGCCTCGTCTCGGCGCTGGAGACCGCGGCCGAGCAGGGCCCGCTCAAGCACGTCGTCGAGGTCGGCCCCGCCGAGTCCACCAGCATCCGCGCCGTCGCCGAGATGATCATCGACATGTGCGTGGACCGCGGCTACGACCGCGTCCCGATCGTCGACCTGCCCATGCGGCCCGGCGAGACCCCGGAGACCGCCGTCACCGCCGACCCGCAGACGCTGCGCTCGGTCGGCATCGACCCCGCCACGCTCGTCTCGCTGCCCGAGGGCATGGCCAAGACCGTCGACTGGTTCATCGAGAGCCGCGGCACGCACTGGAGCCCGCCGCGATGAGGCGCCTGGTCATCCTGGGCGGCTCGGACGGCACGGTCAGTGCCTTCCGCGCCGCCCGGCGGCTGGGCCTGGCCACCATCTGCGTGGACATGCGGCAGGACGCGCCCGGCGTCGCCGAGGCCGACGAGTTCCTGCACGTCAGCACCCGCGACGTCCCCGCCGTCGCGGCCGCCCTGCGCGACCGCGACGGCCTGGCCGGGCTGCTCGCCCCCGGCAGCGACATCAACCTCCCGTCGCTGGTCGAGCTGGCCCGCCTGCTCGGCCTGCCGTGCGGACTGACGGACGCGACGCTGCGCGCCTCGACGGACAAGCTCTTTTTCCGCGAGGTGTGCGAACGGCTCGGCCTGCCCGGGCCCCGCTACTGCGAGGGTGACGCGGACCCGGCGCTCCGGCCGCCGCTGCCCGTCATCGTCAAGCCCGTGGACTCCGGCAGCTCGCGCGGCATCACGATCTGCCGCGAGCCCGGCGAGCTGCCGGCGGCGATCGCGCACGCCAAGGAGGCCTCCCCGACCGGGCGGGCCCTCATCGAGGAGCTGCTGACCGGCGAGGACCTCTGCGCCGAGGCCATGCTCCAGGACGGCAGGATCGCCCTGCTCGGGCTGAGCAGGCGCGTCACCGCGCCGCCCGCCGTGGTCGCGGTCGGCCACGACATGACGCCCGCCGACGACGTCCTGGAGAAGGAGGTCGTCCGGCAGCTCGAACGCGTCTGCGCCGACCTCGGCTACCGCGACGGCCCGCTCAACGTCGATCTGTTCGTGGACGGCGGGCAGGTCACCCTCGTCGAGATGGGCGCGCGGATCGGCGGCAACGGGCTGGGCGAGGCCCTCGGGCTCATGCACGGCGTCGACACGGTCGAGGCCACCGTGCGACTCGCGATCGGCGAGCGTCCCGACCTGACCCCGGCCCGGCGCGTCCCCGCCCACGTCCGGGTGCTGCGCGCCCCCACGGAGGGGACGCTCGTCTCCATCGACGGGCTGGAGTCGCTGCCGGACGGCGCCGAGGTGGTCGTGGTGGCCAAGCCCGGCGACCACGTCGTGCCCTACACCGAGTGCCGGGCCAAGCTGGGGTACGTCGTGGACCGCGAGCCGCCCGACCTCGACGCGCTGATCAGGATAGATGTCCGCTAGCGCGTCGCCGGGCGGGTTCCCCGGCGTCCTGTGGCGGCTGGCCTACCGGCGGGCCGTCCGGACGGCCTTCGCCCGCGTGCCCTTCTACCGGGACCAGTGGGTACGGGCCGGGCGCGAGCTCGCCGAGCCCGAGCCCACGCCCAGCGCGGACCTCGCGGGGCAGTTGCACCGGCTGTGCCCGTTCGGCGCGCCGTACGACGCGGGCGCGGAGCCCAGCCTGTGGATCGGCCCCGCCGCCGACCTGCGGGCCGCACTCCGCACGGCCGGCGTACGCGGGCGGGCGCCCGTGCTGGAAGTGCGCCCCGCGGTGCTCGACCGGCGCGCGCTCGGCCCGTTCCGGCGCTACGGCGTGCTGCTGGCCGCGGGCGCCAAGGTCAGGAACGAGCGGCGGCGGCGCGAGCTCAACGAGCCCGCGCTCCGCCTCGCCGCCGGCGCCGGGCGGGCGGTCCTGGTCGGCGAGCGCGACGCCGTGGCCGAGTTCCTGCCCGCGCTCGCCGGGATCGAGACCCGCGTGCTGATCCGCGCCGGCCTGCGCGGCGACGCGGAGCTGGCCCATGACCCGCATCTCGGTTACTACGCCGCACGCGCCCGGTGCGGCCACCTTCACCTGCTGTGGCGACGCTTCCACGCGCGGACGACGGCGGACGGCACGCCGGCCGTCACCGCGCTGCGCAGGCGCAGGCCCGTCCTGGTCGACGTGGTGCCCGACGGCGCCGCCACGCTCGGCCGCTGCCCCGTCCACGGCGCCCCGATCCTTGGAGTCCTACCGTGATCAGAGCCAACCTGGTGACGCTCGTGATGGGCGTCGTGGCCGTCGCACTGGCCGGGCTGGTCCGTTTCGTCCTGCCGTACGAGCAGGACATCACCACCCTCTGGGGCTTCCTCGTGAAGCTCACCCCGCAACTGGCCGCCATCGTCGCGGTCGCCTGGCTGGACGTGGAGACGGCCCGCCGGCTGCGCCTGCACCTGATCGCCCTTCCCGCGCTCTTCCTGGGGTTCCTGCTGTACTTCGTGCCCGCCACCTTCATCAGGGCGATGGACATCGAGGACGGATCGGGCACCTTCGAGGACCTCTACCTGCACGTCGTGGTGTTCGTGCCGTTCCTCGTCGTCGCGCTGCTGGTGGCGTACCGGATCGGCGGCGGGTCGCGGGAGGGCGTGCTGCGTACGGGGGCGGCCATGTCGATCCTGCACGTGTCCGGGCTGGAGGACCTGGTGGCGGTCTCGATGAACCGCCGGCTCGACGGGATCCCCGAGGTGTGGGCGTGGGCGGACCACATCACCGTGCGGATCGGCCATCCGGCGACGAAGGCCGAGGCGTACGCCTTCATCGCCGCGCACGTCGTGGCGGCGCTGCTCGTCCTGTTCCTGCCGCGCAGCCTCTTCCGGCGCCTCTCCCGGCGGCGCGACCGGCAGCCGGCCGCCTGACCGCAAGGGGCGCCTCCGTGGACTATCTCGCACTGACCGCGCGCTGCGCGCTGGGGCTCGTCTTCCTGGTGGCGGTGATCGGCAAGGTGCGCGGGCGGGCGGCGTACGAGGCGTTCCGGCGGTCGGTGCCGGAGCTCGTCCCGCTGCGACGGGGAGCGGCCGTGCTCCCCGCACTGGTGGTCGCCGCCGAGTGCGCCGTCGTCGTCCTGCTGGCCGTGGAGCGCACGGCGGCCGCCGGGCTCGCCCTGGCCGCCGCCGTCCTGCTGGCCTTCTCCGCAGGAATCGGGCGGGCGCTGCGCGCCGGCGTCCGCGCCTCCTGCCGCTGCTTCGGCATGACGCCGTCGCCGCTCGGCCGTCTGCACCTCGTACGTAACCTCGCCCTGGCCGCGCTGGCCGTCGCCGGCGCGGCGGCCGTCCTGGTCGGAGGCCCCGAGCAGCCGCACCCTGCGGGCGTGGCGCTGGCGGTCGCGGGCGGCGCGCTGCTCGCCCTCCCGGCCGTGTTCGCCGACGACCTCGCCGCGCTCTTCGCGCCCCCTCCCGGCCGCTGAGCCGGGGCTGCACGCTCGCTGCAACAACCTGACAGGCCGCTTGACACCCGCGTCACCGCTATTCAAACGTTCTAGGAACGGAGGCGCGCCTCGGCGGTGATGCGCGGCTCTCTTGCCGTGCAACACCCCCACCGGAGGATGTCATGACAGCGGTCACCCCCTCGTCACCCTCGCCCAGGCGCCGGCACCGGATCGCCGCCGCCCTCGCCGTGCTGCTGGGCGCCGCCGGAGCCGCGGTCGTGCCCGGCGTGACCCCGGCGTCCGCCGCCGCGTGCGGCGACGGCGCCTTCCAGTCGCAGGTCACGGTCAGCGGCAGCACCTGGACCGCCCGCGACAGCGCCGGCGGCACCGTCTACAGCGGCACCGACTTCCGAGCCGCCGTCCAGGCCGGCATCGGCAGCCTCACGGCCGGGCGCACCTCCATCCAGCGGGTCGTGGTGCGCGGCAACGGCACCATGAGCGCCGGCACCCGGATCTCCCTGCCCAGCTACACGTCACTGTCGGTGTGCGGCACCATCAACGTCACCGGCTCGGGCTCCGGCGACTACGCGCCCGTCTACTCCCGCGGCACCACGAACATCGAGGTCCCCTACCTCAACGTCACCGGCACCCCGGTCTACGGCATCTTCCTGCGCAACGTCACCAACGTCTGGCTCGGCCAGCTCGACATGCGGCTCGGCGCGGGCCTCGGCGTACGCATCGACAACCGCGGCGACACCAGCCAGTGGACCCGCAACGTCCGGGTCGACAACGTGTACGTCCAGGGCGCGAGCTCGCACGCCATGGAGACGTACGGCGTGGACGGCCTCACCGTCGGCACCGTGACCGCGCGCAACGTCGGCGAGTCCGGGCTGCTGCTCAACCAGACCGTCAACGCCACGGTCGGCACCGTGGACGCCGACAACGCCGGCGCCGGCACCGGCTACGCCGCCTTCCGCATGGCCAACCGCAACGGCCGGATCGGCAGCTCCTACCCGAACAACATCCGCGTCGGCACGGTCAAGGCCCGCGGCGGCGGCCGGGGCGTCTTCTGCGTCTCCGAGAGCGGCGGCGCCACCATCGACCGGGTGGACATCGCCAACACCGGCAACAACTCGGTCCTGGTGGAGAACTGCTACAACGTGGTCATCGCCGGCGTGTCCGGCACGATCAGCGGGGGCGGCGAGGTCAGGATCGCGGCCCGTACGGAGTTCCCGCCGTCGTCGGGCATCAGGTTCCAGAACCTGACGGTCAGCAACACCGGCATCCGCTGGAGCCCCTGCACGGGCAGCAACAACACGATCAGCAACGTCACCCGCAACAACTCCACCCTGACCTGGTGCTGACACGGGCCAACGCGAGCAATGGGCCTATGTATACGTCGCCCAAAAAGCCAAGGAAACCAAATTTAAACTCCGGACGAGCTGAGGGCCAAGCGGTGGAGGCTTGAATCCTGTCCGGATGTGGTCATGGCTGGAGGGTGATTTCCCGCCCGCTATCAAGTTTCATAGAGACGAACGAAGCGCCGCCGCCTCGATCGTCGACTGGAGGGGATGAAAATGGCCATTCCTGCTGTCATAAACCCTGATCAGTAGGCAGCCACGGTCGGCGATCGACGTCGAGGGCGCATTCACCTTCGAATTCGCGCCCGCCCCGTGATCCTGTCGGCGCTTTCAAATTCCAGCAAGGCGCTGACAGTCAGAGGCCGATTCATCCCCACCAATTATGGATGCTCCTGGAAGTTCAGGCGCCCACGTCGGCCGATAAAGTTCTGCCCCCGCCGCGAGGGTTGTTATGGCGCCGTCGCCGCCTGCTCCGGCAGGGGCAAATAGCCGTGGTTCGGCAACTCACCACGGGTTTTCTTAGCCGCTATGCCGGTATTCGCCCTTGAGCGTCGACCGGCTCAATGTGGTGACCATGGGCAGGGCCGCGCCGCCCGGCGTGTGTCAGGGCCCTGCCCCCGATTCCCCTACCAAGGAGGTAGCCATGGCTCCTTTCCCCACGCGAGTCCGGCTGATCGTCAAGCATTCGGGCAAGGTGCTGGCCATCGAGAACGCCAGCCTCAAGGACGGTGCCAGCCTGAACCAATATGACTCCGGCACCCAGGACAACGAGAAGTTCGAGCTGCGCGACGCCGGCGGCGGCTACGTCCGGATCGTGGTCAAGCATTCGGGCAAGGTGCTGGCCATCGAGAACGCCAGCCTCAATCAGGGCGCCAGCCTGAACCAGTACGACTTCGGCACCCAGGACAACGAGAAGTTCGAGCTGCGCGACGCCGGCGACGGTTACGTCCGCATCATCGTCAAGCATTCGGGCAAGGTCCTGGCCATCGAGAACGCCAGCCTCGATTACGGTGCCAGCGTGAACCAGTACGACCCCGGCACCCAGGACAACGAGAAGTTCCGGTTGGAGCCCATCAGCGACGCCGGCTGGTAGCTCACAAGGTTCAGCACGTCCGTGCCGTCCGCGCGCCGGACGGCACGGACGGACATCGCACCCGTCTGACCGACGGCCCCGGCCCCTCACGTGGGGATTCGCCGCAGGCCGGCCCGGGTAGCCAGGTCGTATGCCCGACTGGGGAGCGGTCTTCCTGCTCAGCACGCCCGTTGCCGAGATCTTCGTACGCGGGACCGTGACGTTCCTCGCGCTGCTGCTCATGCTGCGCGTCGCCGGGCAGCGCGAGGCCGGCGGCCTCGGCCTCACGGACGTGCTGCTGGTCGTCCTGGTCGCCGAGGCCGCGGCGGGCGGCCTCACCGGGTCGTCGCACTCCGTCGGCGACGGGCTGCTGCTGGTCGCCACGATCCTGCTGTGGAGCGTCGTCGTGGACGCAGTCTCCTACCGCTGGCCGCGCGCGGCCCGGGTGCTGAAGGCCCGGCCGCGCCCGCTCATCAGCGACGGCCGGCTCAACCTCCAGGTGATGCGCCGGGAGTTCATGACCCGCGAGGAGGTCCTCACCCAGCTCCGGCTGCACGGGATCCAGGACCTGGACGAGGTCAAGTCCGCCTACCTGGAGCCGAACGGCCTGATCAGCGTCGTGCGCCGCGACCGCGGCGAGGTGGACGAGCCCTAAGGGCGCCCCCAGGTGACCGGCAGCCGGTCCACGCCGTACACCGCCGAGCGGTCGCGGGTCGGCACCTCGCCCGCCGGCACCGCCAGGCGCAGGTCGGGGAAGCGCTCGAAGAGCGCGGTCAGCGCCACCCGGAGCTCGGCCCGCGCGAGATGCTGCCCGAGGCACTGGTGGACGCCGTGCCCGAACGCCAGGTGTCCGGTCGCGGAGCGGGACAGGTCCAGCGCGTCCGGGCAGGGGAAGCGCCCCGGATCGCGGTTGGCCACCGGCAGCGCCAGCACCACGGTCTCCCCGGCCGCGATGACCTGGCCGCCGATCTCGACGTCGACCAGCGCGGTCCGCCGTACGTCGAACTGGAGCACCGACAGGTACCGCAGCAGCTCCTCCACCGCCCGCTCCGGGTCGGCCGCCAGCAGGGCCCGCTGGGCCGGGTCGGTCAGCAGCGCGAACGCCCCGAGCGCGAGCATGCTCGACGTCGGCAGGTGGCCCGTCGCGAGCAGCACCATCCCGAGGTTGGTGAGCTCCTCGTCGCTCAGCCCGCCGGTGGCCGCCGCGTGCGCCAGCAGCCCGCCCTCGGCGGGGCCCGCGACCTGCCGGGCGAGGACGTCGCGCACCGTCCCCGTGATCGTCATGACGGCCGCCGCGACCTGATCCGGGCGCGAGTCGAGGTCGTTCATCACCGCCGTGGCCGCCTGCACGCGCTGCCGGTCCTCCACCGGCACGCCCAGTACCTCGCAGATGACGAGCGCCGGGATCGGCATGGCGAACGCGGTCAGGAGGTCGGCGGAGCTCCCGCCGCCCGCCATGCCGTCGAGCGCCTCGGCGGTGTGCCGCCGGATCGCGGGCATCAGCCCGGCCACCCGCCGGGGCCCGAAGTGGTGGGCGAGCAGGCGGCGGAAGCGCGTGTGCTCGGGCGGGTCCATGTGCGGGAAGATGCCCGGCTCGGCGGGCGTCGGGCGTTCGGTCGCGCGCTCGCCGCCGACCGGCTGGTGCAGCAGCTCACGCCGGGTGCTGAAGCGCGGGTCCGCCAGGATGGCGCGGGTCTCCGCGTACCCGGTGGACACCCAGCCGAGGTGGCCGTCGGGGTAGGCCAGCCTGCTGAGCGGGGGGCGGCGGCGCAGCGCGAGGGGCGGGTCGAAGGGAGTGGGCCGGTCGGTTTCCAGGGACTGGGCGGTCTGGCCGTCGCTCATGGGTTGGCCTCCCCTGCGAGCTGTTGATCAAGGCCGAAGGGGATTATGCATGACAAACACGGAAAATTCCACCACTAGGAATTCTTTGATCATCGACTTAACATCGGCATCGGCTGACAGAACAGTCACCTGTCAACCCATCGGCAACAGGACCGCGTACCGGCCGTCGCCGCAGGTCAGCGGCCGGTGACCCGACGATTTCCCCAGCATTCTCACCCCCTCAGCAGAGGTGTGCATGACACAGGTCGCGATAGTCGGTGGTGGACCGATCGGGCTCTTCCTCGCCTGCGAGGTGGCGCTGCACGGTGTGCCGGTGGTGGTGCTCGAACGACTGCCCGAGATGGAGGAACATCCGAAGGCCGAGGGCATCACCGGGCGGGCCATCGACATCCTGGACCGCCGCGGCCTCATGCTCGGGGTGGACGGGACCCCGGCGCAGCCGACGCCCGAGGAGCGCGAACGCATCGCCCTGGGCGAGCGGCGGCCCGACAGCCTGCAGCCCAAGGCGTTCCCCGACGCGCGGCACTTCGCCACCATGTTCGTGCTCCGCCCGGAGTCTCCCGACCTGCTGGTGCCCCAGCAGGTGCTGGAGCGGGAGCTGGCCCGCCGGGCCGCCGAGCTCGGCGTCGAGGTACGTCGCGGCCACACGCTCACCGGTTTCACCGCAGCCGAGGACGGCGTACGGCTCGACGTCGAGGGCCCCGGCGGGCCGTACGAGCTGCGGGCCGACTGGCTGGTCGGCTGCGACGGCGGCCGGAGCACGGTCAGGAAGCTGGCCGGCATCCCCTTCCCCGGCACCGACGGCGTCACGACCGGCTACCGCGCCTTCGCCGACATCGACGACCCCGGCTTCCACCTGCCCGGCTGGTTCCGCAAGGACAACGGGCTCCTGGTGTACGAGGAGGGGCCGCCCCGTTTCATCACCCTGGAGTTCGTCGGCCGCCCGGCGAACAGGGACGCGCCCATCACGCGCGAGGAGTTCCAGGAGTCGTTGCGCCGGCTCAGCGGCACCGACGTGACCGTCACCAGGGTCCACAAGATCAACCGATTCACGGACAACGAGCGGCAGGCCGCCACCTACCGCCAGGGCCGGGTCCTGCTGGCCGGCGACGCGGCCCACGTCCAGTCACAGTGGAGCGGGCCCGGCCTGCGGCTCGGCCTCGGCGACGCGATCAACCTCGGCTGGAAGCTGGCCGCCGTCGCCCGCGGCCGGTGCCCCGAGGACCTGCTCGACACCTACACCGCCGAACGCCACCCGGTCGGCGCGCAGACCCTGGAGGTCCAGCGCGCCTCCATCGCGCTCATGCGCCCCGGCCCGCACGTGGACGCGCTGCGCCGGCTGCTCACCCAGCTGCTGCTCGACGAGCACACGAACCGGAACCTGACCGCGCTGATCGACGACCTGCACATCACGTACGACATGGGCGACCCCTCCCTGACCGGCCCGCTGGTCGGCGGCTTCTGCCCCGACCTGCGGCTGAAGACCGCCGACGGCCCGGCGCGGCTCGCCGAGCTGCAGCGCGGCGGGCGGCCCCTGCTGCTCGACCTCGGCGCGGACCCCGGACTGCGCGCGCTCGCCGAGCCCTGGGCCGACCGGGTGGACGTGGTCAGCGCCGAATGCGCCGAGGCCCCGGCGGACGCCCTGCTGGTCCGCCCGGACGGCTTCGTCGCCTGGAGCACGCCCGCCGGAGGGGCGTCGCTGACCGCCGCGCTCGAACGGTGGTTCGGCCCGCCCGTCTGACCCTCTCGTCACGACCGTCCGACCACGACTCAGCCCCCTGCGGAGGCCGGGATGAGCGATTCCACCCTGACGACCCTGACCACCCTGCCCGCCTCGGCCGCGATCGACGAGGCGATCGAAGCGGTCGAAGCCGCCGGAGCAGTGATCATCGAGGACTTCATCGACGCCGGGACGCTCGCGGGCCTCTGGGCGGACCTGCGCGCCGACCTGGAGCGCACCGCGGACGGCGACGGGCGGCTGGTCGGCGAGAAGACCCGCATCCTGCCCGGCCTGGTCCGCCGCAGCGCGCACTCGGTCACGGTCCTGCGCCAGCCGCACTTCCTCGGCGCGGCCCGGCACTTCCTGCAACGGCCGGTCCGCGCCTGGCTCGGCGAGCAGCGCATCGCGTTCGTCCCGACGATCCAGCTCGGCATCTCCCGGGCGATCCAGATCCAGCCCGGCGTCCCCGTCCAGGGCCTGCACCGGGACGACACCGCGCACCTGCGCACCCACCCCGGCCCGGAGAGCCGCGTCCAGGTCATGATCGCGGCCAGCGAGTTCACCGCGCGCAACGGCGCCACCCGGGTGATCCCCGGCAGCCACCGCTGGGACGACGAACGGGGGCCGCGCGAGGACGAGGCGGTGCCCGCCGAGATGCGCGCCGGGTCCGCGCTGCTCTGGCTCGGCAGCACCTACCACGGGGCCGGCGCCAACCGCTCGGACGGGCCGCGCACCGGCCTGTCGTACGCCCTCGACCTCGGCAACCTCCGCCAGGAGGAGAACCAGTACCTGTCCATCCCGCTGGACGTGGTCCGCGGCTACCCCGAGGACGTCCAGCGGCTGCTCGGCTACGAGCCCTGCCCGCCGATGTGCGGCCTGTACGAGCTGGACGACCCGATGCTGCTGCTCCGAGGAAAGGCTTGATGCGTACTTCCGGCACGTACCTGCGCAGCATCGGCGTCCACCTGCCGCCCGTGGTCGGCATCGAGACGGCCGTCGCCGAGGGCCGCTACCCGGCCGACGAGGTGGAGCACTTCCAGCTCAGAGGCGCCGCGGTGGCGGGCGACGTGCCCGCGCCCGAGCTCGGCCTGCGAGCCGCCCGGCAGGCGTTCGAGCGCTCCGGCGGGCTGTCGCCGCACGACCTCGACCTCCTGCTGTACTGCGACGTCTGGCACCAGGGACCCGAGGGCTGGGCCCCGCAGTACTACCTCCAGCAGCACCTGACCGGCGGCCACGTACCGGCCGTCGAGCTGCGGCAGGGCTGCTGCGGCCTGTTCAACGCGCTCCAGCTCGCCGCCGGATACCTGCGTCCCGGCGGCAGCGCGCTGCTCGTCGGCGCCGACAACCACGGCACGCCGCTGGTGGACCGGTGGCGGATGATCGAGGGCACCGTGATGGGCGACGCCGGCTGCGCGCTGCTGCTCACCACCGACACCGGGTTCGCCGAGCTGCTGTCGGTCAACGTACGCGTGGTGCCCGAGGCCGAGGCCGTCAACGACGGCGGCGTGCCGATGTTCCCGCCGGACGCGACCGTGGGCCGGCCGCTGGACTTCGCCGCGCGCAACCGGGAGTTCCGCAACCGGCTGCTGCACGGCGACGGCGCCCAGGTGATGCTGGCGATCCAGACGGCGATGCTGGAGCTGGCCGACCGCACGCTCAAGGAGGCCGATCTCACGCTCGACGACGTGGCGCGGGTCGCCTTCCCCCACGTACGCCGCGACGACGTGGAGCACCGCGGCGTCAACTGGTTCGGGCTGACCCTGGCCGACACCACCTGGGAGTACGGCGCCGGCGTCGGCCACCTGGGCGTCGGCGACCAGTTCGTGGCCCTCGACCACCTGCTCGCCACCGGCGCGCTCGCCCCGCGCGACCACATGATGCTCCTCGGGTTCGGCGCCGGCACCACCCTGGCCTGCGCCGTGCTGCGGATCCTGGACATCCCGCCCGAGTACGCCTCCTGAGGAGGGCCGCACCGACCTGTTCCGAACGAGCCAGGAGGCGACATGGAGACGGCGGACATGTACATCAGCGGCGTCGGGTCCTACCTGCCCGGCACCGTGGACGTGGATCACGCGGTGGCGGCCGGCTGGTACCCGGCCGAGGAGGCCGAGCTGCACGGGATCGCCTCGGTCGCGGTGGCCGGCGACGTCCCTGCGCCGGAGATGGCGCTCCGCGCGGCCCGTACGGCGGTGGCGCGCAGCGGCCGCTCGCCCACCGACCTCGACCTGCTCCTCTACACCTCCACCTGGCACCAGGGCCCGGAGGGCTGGCCGCCCCAGGCGTACGTGCAGCGCCACCTGGTCGGCGACGGCGTCCTGTCGACCCAGCTCAAGCAGGGCTGCAACGGCATGTTCGCGGCACTGGAGCTGGCCGCCAGCTACCTGCGGGCCGAGCCGGGACGCCAGGCGGCCCTGCTGGTCGCCGCCGACAACTACGGCACGCCGCTGGCCGACCGCTGGCGGATGCTGCCCGGCGCGATCGCCGGCGACGCGGGCAGCGCCCTCGTGCTCGACACCGAGCCGGGGTTCGCCCGCCTGGCCTCGGTGTGCTCGGCGTCGGTGTCAAAGGCCGAGGAGATGCACCGCTGCGCCGAACCGCTGTTCCCGCCCGGCGTCACCGAGGGCCGCCCGCTGGACTTCGCCGCCCACAACGACACCTTCCGCCGCCGCGCGGTCGCCGGCGGCGAAGGGACCATGGTGCTGGTCACCCTGGACGAGCGCATGGTCGAGGTGATCGACCGCGCCCTGGCGCAGGCGGGCGTCAAGGCGGCCGACGTGACCAGGCTGACCTGCATGAACACCTCGCAGGAGATCGCCGACCAGATCTGCGAGCACCGGCTGGGCATCCCGGCGTCCCGCTCGACCTGGGACTTCGGCCGCACCATCGGCCACTGCGGGGCGAGCGACCAGGTCCTCGCCCTGGAGCACCTGGTCCGCGGGGGCGACCTCGGGCCCGGCGACCACCTGCTGATGTTCGCCTACGGCCCCGGCGTGACCATCTCGGCCGCCGTCGTGGAGATTCTGGAGTCGCCCGCCTGGTCGCGGGCTCGGGGAGGGGACGCGTGACGGATCGACAGTTCGAGGCCATCGCGGTGATCGGGATCGGCTGCCGGCTGCCCGGCGGCGCCGACACGCCGGAGCGGTACTGGAACCTGCTGTGCGAGGGACGCGACACGAGCGGGCCCGCGCCCGCCGATCGCTGGCGCTCCTACGCCGACCGCGGCCCGTCCTACGCGGCGGCGGCCCGCCGCGCGGTGCCGTACGGCCACTTCCTCGACGGGGTGGCGGACTTCGATGCCGAGTTCTTCGGGCTCTCGCCGCGCGAGGCGGAGCTGATGGACCCGCAGCAGCGCCTGGTGATGGAGACCGCGTGGGAGGCGCTGGAGCACGCCGGCATCCCGGCCGGCGCGCTGGCCGGCACGGACGCGGGCGTGTACGTCGGCGTGTGCACCGGCGACTACGGCCACCGGCTGCTCGAGGACCTGCCCGACATAGAGGCGTGGACCGGGATCGGCGCCGCCACCTGCGCGGTCGCCAACCGGGTGTCGTACGCGCTGGACCTGCGCGGCCCCAGCATGGCCGTGGACACGGCGTGCTCGGCGTCCCTCGTCGCCGTGCACCTGGCCGTGCAGGCGCTGCGGTCGGGGGAGACCGACCTGGCGCTGGCGGGCGGCGTCAACCTCATCCTGTCGCCCGGCGAGACGCTGACCCTGGACGCGGCCGGCACCCTCGCGCCGGACGGGCGGAGCAAGTCGTTCGACGCCGCCGCCGACGGCTACGGCCGGGGCGAGGGCGCCGCGGTCGTGGTGCTCAAGCGGCTGAGCGACGCCGTACGGGACGGGGACGTCGTGCTCGCGACCATCCTCGGCAGCGCCGTCAACCAGGACGGCCACACCGCCGGCATCATGGCGCCGTGCGGCCAGGCGCAGGAGCACGTCATGCGCCGCGCGCTGCGGCAGGCCGGCGTCGAGCCCGGCACGGTCGGCTACGTCGAGGCGCACGGCACCGGCACCGCGGTCGGCGACCCTCTGGAGGCCGCCGCGCTGGCCGCCGTCTACGGGGCAGGCAGGGAGCGGCCGTGCCTGATCGGCTCGGCCAAGTCCAACATCGGCCACCTGGAGGGCGCCGCCGGCATCGCCGGCCTGGTCAAGGCCGTCCTCGCGGTGCAGCGCGGCGAGATCCCGCCGAGCCGGCTGGACACCCCCACCCCGGCCGTGGACTGGGCCGCCGCCGGGCTGCGCGTCGCCGACCGGCCGACGCCCTGGCCCGAGGCGGGGCACCCACGCCGGGCCGCGGTCTCCGCCTTCGGCTACGGCGGGACGGTCGCGCACGTGGTCCTCGAACAGGGACCACCGGCGCCCGCGCCCGCCGGGGGAGCCGCCGGAAGCCTGTTCCCGGTGTCCGCCGCGACCCGACCGGCCCTGCGCCAGGCCGCGTCCGACCTGGCCGCCGTCGCCGCCGTCGCCGCGGTGGCCGACCCGGCTGGTGCGGCAGGCGCCGCTGGTGCGGCCGATCCGACTGGTGTGGCCGACCCGGCCGGCGCGGCTCGCGCGGCCGGCCGGGTGACGATGGCGGACCTCGGGCACACGCTCGCGCTGCGCCGTACCCACCTGTCGCATCGCGCGGTGGTCGTCGCCGAGAACGAGACGGCGCTGGCCGCCGGGCTGCGCAACCTCGCGGCCGGCACCCCGCACGACGCCGTGGCCACCGGACGGCCGCTCGCCGACCCCGGCCCCGGGCCGGTGTTCGTCTTCTCCGGGCACGGCTCGCAGTGGGCCGGGATGGGCCGGGACCTGCTGGCCGCCGAGCCGGCGTTCGCCGCCGTGATCGACGAGCTGGAGCCGGTGTTCGCCGAGGAGATCGGGTTCTCGCCGCGCGAGGCGCTGAGCGGGGGCGAGCTCACCGACGTCGACCTCGTCCAGACCATGATCTTCGCGATGCAGGTCGGCCTCGTCGAGGTCTGGCGCGCGTACGGCGTGCGCCCCCACGCGGTGATCGGCCACTCCGTCGGCGAGATCGCCGCCGCGGTGACGGCCGGCGCGCTGAGCCGCCTCGACGGCGCCCGGCTGATCTGCCGCCGCTCCCGCCTGCTGCGCCGGGTCGCGGGGCGGGGCGCGATGGCCATGGTGCAGCTTCCGTTCGCCGAGGCGGAACGGCGGCTCGAAGGCCATGAGGGCGTGGTCGCCGCGATCGCGTCGTCGCCCGGCTCCACGGTCGTCTCCGGCGAGCCCGACGCCGTCGCCGAGGTGCTGACCCGTTGGCTGGAGGAGGGGATCCCGGCCCGCCGGGTCGCCTCGGACGTCGCCTTCCACGGCCCGCAGATGGACTCGCTCATGCCGGACCTGGCCGCCGCCGCGGCCGGCCTGACGCCCGGCGCCCCCGGCATCGCCGTCTACTCGACGGCGCTGGACGACCCGCGCGGGCGGCCCGGCTTCGACGGCGCGTACTGGGCGGCCAACCTGCGCCGCCCGGTACGCCTCGCGGACGCGGTCGGCGCCGCCGCGGCCGACGGCTACCGCGCGTTCATCGAGATCTCCGCGCACCCGGTCGTCACGCACTCGGTGCTGGAGACGCTGGGCGACGGCGGCCACGAGGACGTCTTCGTGGGCGGATCGCTGCGCCGCAACCGGCCCGGCCGGACCGCCCTGCTCACCGCCGTGGCCGCCGCGCACTGCGCCGGGCTCGACGTGGACTGGCGCCGGCTGCAGCCGGCCGGCGGGCCGGTCACGCTCCCGGCGTACCCGTGGCAGCGGCGCACCCACTGGCGTCCGCCGTCGCCGCCCGACACCGGCGGCCGGGGCCACGAGCCGGACACGCACACGCTGCTCGGCGACCACGTCGATCTCGCCGGGACGGACGTCCGGCTGTGGCGTACCGTCCTCGACGACCACACCCGGCCCTACCCGGGCAGCCACGCCATCGAGGGCGTGGAGATCGTGCCGGCCGCGGTCCTCACGGCGACGTTCCTGGCCGCCGCCGGCGGCGAGGAGCTGTCCGACGTGACGATGTCGGCTCCGCTGCTGACCGCCGACCGCCGCGAGATCCAGGTCGTACGCCAGGGCGCCGAGCTGCGCCTGGCCGCCAGGCTCGCGGGCGAGCAGGACGCCGCCTGGCAGCTCATCGCCACCGCCGCGATCCCCGCCGCGCCGGCCGCCCCGCCCGATGCCCGGCCGCGGCCGCTCGCCCCCGCCGATCCCGGCCTGGTAACCTCCCGGCTGGCCGCGGTCGGCGTACCGGACACGGGGTTCGACTGGAAGGTCGAGGAGCTGCAGCTGGGGGACGGCGCGGTGCGCGCCCGCGTCCGCTGCGGCCCGGTCCCGTCCGGCGCCTCGCCGTGGACGCCCGTCCTGGACGCGGCCATGTCGGTCGCGCCGAGCGTGTTCCCCGGCGACCCGCTGCTGCGCATGGTGACCAGGATCGACCGGCTCGTCACCTCGGGCGTGCCGGACGGCCCGGTCACCATCGAGGTGCTGCTCGACGACGAGCAGGCCGACGACACGGCCCAGGTACGGATCATCGACGACACCGGCGCGGTCGTCGGCAGGCTGACGGGCCTGCGCTACCCGGTGATCGACGCGCCCGCCCCCGCCGGGAGCGGCGGCGCGCAGGGTGAGCGGCCCGCCGACTCGTTCGCCCACCTGGAGCCGGAGGAACTGCGCACGTTCCTGGTCGAGGAGGTCGGCGCGCAGATCGCCAAGGAGATGCGGCTCGCCCCCACCGACCTCGAACCGCACCGGCCGCTCATCGAGCAGGGGCTCGACTCGGTGATGACCGTGGTCGTCCGGCGGCGGCTGGAGCAGCGGTTCCGGTGCTCGCTGCCGGCGACGCTGCTGTGGGCACAGCCGACCGTCGCCGCCGTCGCCGACTACATCGCCGGGGTGCTGTCCGACCGGGAAGCGGTGCCTGCCACCGCGCCCGGCCGGGAAGCGGCGAGCGCCGCCAGTCCCGACCTGGAAG
>NZ_BAAJOU010000010.1:0-950649 GCF_057536035.1 Nonomuraea sp. B208 | reverse complement strand
GTGCTGGTCGGCGGGGAGCGGGTGCTGCTGCGCTGGCTGGGCGGGGTGCGGGCGGTGGAGGAGGCGGTCGTACGACTGCGCTACGCGCTGCGGCGGCACGGCGAGCGGCGCGACTGGTCCGGATCCGCGGGCCCGGACCGCGGGAACGATCTGGAGGTCGCGGCGCAGGAGGTGGACCGGCTGCTGTTCGGGCCGCTGGACGCCGAGCTGGGCGGCGGGCCGCTGGTGGTGGTGCCGGTCGGAGCCCTGCACACGCTGCCCTGGAGCGCGCTGCCCAGCCTGCGCGAACGTCCGGTCGGCGTGGCGGCCAGCGCCGCCGGCTGGCTGCGGGCACGGGCGCGGCACGACCGGCGCGGCGCGGACGCGCCCCGGGTCGCCGCGGCGGCCGGGCCCGGGCTGACGCACGCGCACGCCGAGGTGGCGCACGTCCTGGCCTGCCATCGCGTCGCCGCCGAGATCCCCGCGCGCGGCGGCCGCGTCCTCGACGCCCTCGGCGAGGTGGACGTGCTGCACCTGGCCGCGCACGGCGTCTTCCACGCCCGCAGCCCTCTGATGTCCGGCATCACCCTGGACGACGGGCTGCTGATGGCCTACGACCTGCTGACGCTGGATCGGGCGCCGGAGCTGGTGGTGCTGTCGGCGTGCAACTCCGGCATGTCGCGCGCGCCGGTCGAGGGGGCGCCGCTGGGGCTGCCGGGGACGTTCCTGGCGCAGGGGACGTCGTGCGTGATCGCCGGGATGGTGCCGGTGCAGGACGAGGCGGCGCGGGCGGTGATGACCGCCTTCCACGAGCTCGTCGCGGTCGGGCAGCCGCCGGCCGCGGCCCTCGCCGCCGCCGCGGCCAAGACCGGCGTGTACGAGTTCACCTGCTTCGGCGCGGGCGACCGGCCGCTCTACTGACTCAGCCCTTGACGGCCTCCGCGATCCGCAGGGCGACCTGGGCGGGCGTGAGGTGCGTGGTGTCGACGACCTCGGCCTCGGCGTGCAGCCACGTACGGGCCGCCTCGGTGGCCAGTGCTGGAAGTTCCCATCGCGGGCAGCCCCGGCGTGATGTCCATGAGCGCCTCGCCGACCTTCTCGGCGTTGAACACCCGTGAGTCCGGGATCAGCCGCTGCACGAGTGTACTGGTCGTCGTCTTGCCCGCGCCGTGGGTGCCGTTGATCCAGATGATCATGAGGTCCGATGTTAGCGCCGCGCGGCGAACGCCCGCGGTTCCCGGCGCTAGCCGCCGGTCGCGACCGGGCGGGCGGGGTCGGTCACCCAGTGGGACCAGGAGCCGACGTAGAGGGCGGCGGGCAGCCCGGCCAGCTCCAACGCCAGCACCTCGTGCGCCGCCGTCACACCGGAGCCGCAGTAGGCGCCGGCCGGCACGCCCTCGCCCGCCCCGAGCGCGGCGAAGCGGGACCGCAGTGCCGCGGGGTCGAGGAACCTGCCGTCGGGGCCGACGTTCTCGGTGGTGGGCGCGCTCACCGCGCCAGGGATGTGCCCGGCCACCGGATCGACCGGTTCGGCCTCGCCCCGGAACCGCTCCCCCGCCCTCGCGTCGAGCAGCACGCCTTCCGTGGCGAGCGCGCCGGCCTCGTCAGCGGTCAGGACCGGCATGCCGCCCGGCCGGGCGGTGAAGTCGCCCTCGGCGACGCCGGGGGTCTCCTTGGTGAGCGGCAGGCCCGCGGCTGTCCAGGCGGGCAGGCCGCCGTCGAGCACGCGTACGTCCTGGTGGCCGAAGTAGCGCAGCGCCCACCAGGCGCGGGCGGCGGAGGTGGAGCCGGCGTCGTCGTAGACGACGACCGGCCGCCCGTCGCGCACCCCGAGCCGGCGCATCGCGGCCTGGAACGCCTCCGCATCGGGCAGCGGGTGGCGGCCGCCACCGCCGGGGGGCGCGGCGAGGTCGTGGTCGAGGTCGCAGAAGACCGCGCCCGGCAGGTGGCCCTCGCGGTAGAGCTCGACGCCAGGCGGGCCGCCGAGCCGCCAGCGGACGTCCAGCAGCGTCACGTCGGGGCCGAGCGCGGCGAGGTCGGCGGCGGTGATCAGCGGGCCCGTCACGGGCGTACCTCCAGGAGCGGGACGTTCTGCTCGGCGGCGGTCATCGAGCCGTGGTAGCCGGTGAACAGCGCCTCGACGGGGTGGCGGGAAGGGGCGACGATGGCCAGGCCGTCGTGCGGGACCGCCACGACGTCGCCGATGCGCCCCAGCCACTCCTCGCGTACGCGGGGCCCGAACCAGCCGGAGTCCACCGCCTCCTGGCGCGAGACCACCCACGCCTTGCCGTGGAAGGTCTCGGCCCACGCCTCCAGCACGTGGCGGGCGGCGCCCGGCTCGGCGTAGACGTGCCTGGCCCGCGCCTCGCCGCCGAGCAGCGCGACGCCCTCCATCAGCTCGGGGACCTGCTCGGCGTCGACCTTCTCGGTGGCGTTGACCATGCCGTGGTCGGCGGTGACGTAGAGGGCGGAGCCGGGCGGCAGGCCCTCGGCCAGCCGGGCGGCCATGTCGTCCACGACGGCGAGCTGACGCAGCCATTCGTCGCTGCCCCAGCCCACCATGTGGCCGGCGGCGTCGAGGTCGCCGTAGTAGACGGTGACGTGGGCGTGGGGCTCGCGCAGGGCCTCGTGCACGCGGGCGATCCGCTCGTCCACGGTGTCGGCCGCGAGGTAGCGGACGCCGCGGTAGACGGCCCTGGTCAGGCCGGTGCCCTCGAACTCGGCGGGGGCCACGTAGCTCGGCCGGACGCCGGCCTCGGCGGCCCGCTGGTAGACGGTCTTGGCGGGCTGCCACTGCTCGGGGTCCATGCTCAGGCCGCCGGGAAGGCTCCAGCGCAGGCAGTTGAACAGGTGGCCGGTGCCGGGGACGGCGAGGGTCAGGCCGAGCATGCCGTGCTCGCCTGGGGTCATGCCGGTGCCGAGCGAGCACAGGCTCGTGACGGTGGTGGCGGGGAACCCGGCCGTGAGCGTGCGGGCGGTCAGGGAGGACAGGAACGGGGCGGCCTCGGGGTGAGCGCGCAGCAGGTCGGCGCCCAGGCCGTCGACGAGGAACAGGCAGACGCTGTCGGCGGGCGCCAGAGTCAGGCCGGCGTTCTCATGACGGGCGGGCTCGGGCACTCCCAAGGCGGCCAGCAGAGCGCCGGGCAGGTCGGCCAGCGACCCCCCGCCGTAGCCTGGCAGCAGCATGCCCACATCCTAGCCGTACGGGGGGAGACGGCCGGAGCACCCGCCACGGGCAGGCCGGGACCACGTGCGGCGGCTTTCCGCGGCGCACGGCGTAGCGGGACATCGGACGCGGCGGCGTTCCACAGCGCACGGCATAGCAGGCCACCGAGCGCGGCGGTGTGTCGCGACGGGCAGCGGAGCGCCCCTGGCCGCTTTCACGACGCGCGGCGGAGCCGGCCCTCGGCCGCGACCGACCAGCGTGTCGCGACGGACGGCGGAGCGGGCCTCGGTCGCTGGGTGGGTGGGTCAGGCGCCGGCGGCGCGGGCGGTGGCCTCGGACAGGGCCTTGGCGAAGGCCAGGACGTGCGTGACCGCCTCCGGCCCGTCGGCCGCCTCGCTGACCCGGAGGGACAGGTCGTCGGCGGTGATGGCGCCGGTGTAGCCGTGGTCGGCCTCGCAGTTCTCGTCGCCGCAGGTGGCGGGTTCGAGATCGACGTGGGAGATGGCCCCCCAGCCGATGGTGAGCGTGACCTCGGTGGGCGGGACGCCCGGGACGTAGGAGGCGGGGTCGGGGACGACGCGGGTGACGGCGACCGACTGGACGCGGCTCAGCCGGACGGCCTCCGTGGTGGTGGAGGCGTGCGAGGTCGAGACGCCCTCGACCGCCGGGTGCTCGTCGGTGTGGCAGACCAGCAGCCGCGTGCCCGTCAGCACCAGGACCGTGACGTGCCTGCGCACCTCCATCGCAGGATCGAACGTGGCCTCGTGGTGCACCACGAACGCGGTCACTGCCTCCTTGCCCAGCGCGGATTCGACCGCATCGGTGACGAGGTCGGGATAGTAGCCGCTGCGCTCGATCGCTTCACGCAGGCCCGCGGCTGAGACTCGGGTTTCCCTCATGGCTCCATCCTGCCAGGGGTCGGCCGTGCACTCACCCGCCGGATATAACGCTCTATAACGTCTTTCGGACAGGCAGCAAGGGGCACACCGGCCACCTGTTTCGCGGCAAGCCGAAGACGCCCGCGTCCATAGCGGCCCTGGACGGCCCTGGTCACGACAACCTGCGCGGGCCCCCGTCGAGCCGTGGCCCCGCCGGCGTGCGCAGGGTCGCGCGGGCGCCGAGGATCATCACGCTCGACTCGCCGACGAGCACCTGGTCGAGGTCCAGACGGGCCACCTCGGGCAGGTCGTTGGCCAGGCGGCCGACCCGTACGAGCAGCTCCTCCAGGGCGTCGACGGCGACGGGCGGGTAGCCGTACTGGCCGAAGAGCAGCGGGGCGGCGCGCACCGACCGGACCAGGGCGGCGGCGTCCTCCGCCGTGAGCGGCGCCAGGCGGTAGCCCTGGTCCTGCAGGAGCCGCGCGGTCACCTCCCCCAGCCCGAACGACACCACCGGCCCGAACGCCGGGTCCTCGACCACCCCCACCACCGTGGGGACCGCGGGCTGCGGCGCCATCCGCTGGACGGCCAGCACCTTCTCGCCGAGCTGGTCGGCGAACTCGGCGTAGGCGTGGCGGACCATCTCGGGGCCGGTCAGGCCGAGGCGTACGGTGCCGGCCCGGCGCGAGGCTCCGGGGTCGGCCACCTTGAGCACCACCGGCCAGCCGAGGCGTTCGGCGGCGGCCACGGCCTCCTCGGGCGAGCGGACCATCTCGGCGGGCCACACGGTCAGGCCGTAGCAGGAGAGCAGCTCGGCCGCGTCGATCTCGACCGGCGGCCCCGGCTCGGCGAACGCCGCCGAACGCACCCCGCGCCGCGTCCCGGCGATGTCCGCAGCGGGCCCGGGAACGGACGCGGCCCCGGGCGCGGGCTCGGAGACTGGCCCCGAGGCGGGCGCGGGCGTGGGCTCGGGGACGGACAGGAGGTTGTGGACCAGGGTGCGGGCGCGGGCCGGGTCGAGGTCGTCGAGGGCGGGTGGCGGGGTGGCGGGCTGGGCGCGCCAGGCCGCGTACCTGGCCGCCTGGGCGAGGGCGCGGACCGCCTCCTCCGGAGCCGCGTACGAGGGAATGGACCCCCGCGCCGGCGCCGGCCGCTCCCGCGAGGTCCCCGGCTCGGTCACCTGGAGCGCGGGATGCATCCCCAGATGCCCCTCGAACGTCGTCAGCACCGGCTTCCCCGAGCCCTGGGACACCCGCAGCAGCTCGGCGGCCACGGCCTCGGCGTCGCCCGGCAGCGGCGGCATGTAGATCACGACGGCGGCGTCCACGCCGGCGGAGGCGAGCTCCCCCTCCAGCGCCGCGCCGAACTCGGCGGCTCCCGCCGCGGGCCCCAGGTTGACCGGGGGACGCGGTTCGAGGCCGGCCGCGAGGCAGGCGTCGGCGGCGAGCAGGCCGAGCGCGTCGGAGTTGGTGACCAGCGCGACCTTGGGCCCGGCGGGCAGCGGCTGGTAGGCCAGGAGCTGCCCCACGTCGAAGAGCTGGATGAGGTCGTCCACCCGGATCAGGCCCGCCTGGGCGAACAGCGAGCTGATCGCCGAGTCGGGCAGCCCCAGCTCCTCGGCCGAGTGCCCCGAGGGCGTGCCGCCGCTCTTGACCACCACGACCGGCTTGCGCCGGCTGATGCGCCGGGCCAGGCGGGTGAACTTGCGCGGGTTGCCCAGCGACTCCAGGTAGAGCAGGATCACCTCGGTCGCGTCGTCCTCCTCCCAGTACTGCAGGAGGTCGTTGCCGGACACGTCGGCCCGGTTGCCGGCCGAGACGAACGACGAGATGCCCATGCCGCGCTGCGCCACCCGCTGCAGCAGCGCGGTGCCGAGGGCGCCCGACTGGCTGAAGAAGCCGACCTTCCCCCGGCCGGGGACGGTGGCGGCGAGCGTGGCGTTGAGCCGTACGGAACGGTCGGTGTTGGCGATGCCGAGGCAGTTGGGGCCGACCACGCGCAGCCCGTACGAGCGGGCGGTGCGCGCCAGCTCGTCCTGCCGCTCGCGGCCCTCCGCGCCCGTCTCGCCGAACCCCGACGACACCACGACCAGCCCGTGCACGCCCTTCTGGGCGCACTCCTCGACCACGTCGAGCACGCTCTCGGCGGGCACGGCCACCACGGCGAGGTCGACGTCGCCGTCGATCGCGGTGACGCTCGGATAGGCGCGTACGCCCGCCACCGCCCGCACCTCGCGGTGCACCGGGTAGACGGGGCCGGTGAAGTCGGCGGCCAGCAGGTTGCGCAGCACGGTCTGGCCTACCCCGCCCGGCTCGCGGGAGGCGCCGATGACCGCCACCGAGCCGGGCGTGAGCAGCCGGGCGATGGAACGGGACTCGGCGCGGTGCTCGCGGGAGGTGGTCACCTCGGCGGAGGTCTCGGTGGGGGTCAGGTCGAGCGTCATGCGGACGACGCCGTCGGCGAACCGGCTCTGCGCGGTGTAGCCCGCCTGGCGCAGCACGCCCATCATGCGCATGTTGGCGGGCAGCACATCGGCGACGAAGGTCTCGATGCCGTGCTCACGGGCGGTCGCCGCCAGGTGTTCGAGGAGCACGGACGCGACGCCGCGGCCCTGGTGGGCGTCCTCGACGAGGAAGGCCACCTCGGCCTCGCCGGGACCGGTCTTGTCGTAGCGGATGACCGCCACCATCTCGGTGCCGATCGTGGCGATCAGCGCGACGCGGTCGACGTAGTCGACGTTGGTGAAGCGCTCCACGTCACGGTCCGACAGGCGCGGCCGCGGTCCGAAGAACCGGAAGTAGATCGACTCGTCGGACAGGCGTGAGTAGAAGGAGCGAAGGCGGTCCGCGTCGGCGGGCCTGATGGGGCGTACGTGAGCGGTGCCGCCGTCCGCCAGGACGACGTCGGCCTCCCAGTGGGCCGGATACTGTGCCTCCACAGCAACGAGCGTAGACCCGCATCCCAAATGCCAAGACCAGAGGCTGTTTTGGGCAACGCTTGTGCATCGACTCCCACCTCGTGTCGCCGGTCAGCCCCACGGTCGGCCCGGAAGCTGTTAGTTTTGCCGTGGCCAGGGTCGTTCTGAAGGCAGCAAGGTGGTGGCATCATGACGCGGGTCGTCGTGGTGGGCGATCTCATGACCGACGCGGTGGCGCGCGCCCGTTATGCGCTCGCCCGAGCGAGCGACACCCCGGCGGTCGTCACCATGCACGGCGGCGGGTCCGGGGCCAACATCTCCTCCTGGCTGGCCGTCGAGGGCGCCGAGGTCGCCTTCATCGGCCGCAGGGGCGCCGACATCACCGGTCGCAACCGCGACATGGAGCTGATGGGCTACGGCGTCGACGCGCGCCTGGTCATGGATCCGGAGCGGCCCACCGGCACCTGCGTGGTGCTGGTGACGCACAAGGGCGAGCGCACCATGCTCTCCGACCCCGGCGCCAACGCCGCGCTGTCCCCCGAGGACCTGCCGCGCGACCTGTTCACCTCGGGCGCCCACCTGCACCTGTCCGGCTACACGCTGATGAACGAGGGCTCGCGCGAGGCTGGCTTCGCCGCGCTCGACATGGCCAGGCGCTCCGGGATGTCGATCTCCGTCGACTGCGCCTCGTCGGCGCCGCTGGAGCGCACCGGGGCCGAGCCGTTCCTGGAGTGGACCAACGGCGCCAAGCTGTTGTTCGCCAACATCGACCAGGCCAAGGTGCTGACCGGCCGCGACGACGCCGAGGCGGCGGCCAAGGTGCTGACCGCGTGGTTCCCGCAGGTCGTGATCAAGATGAACAAGGAGGGCGCGCTGTGGTACAGCAACGGCCGCCCCGACCCCGTACGCGCCGCCGCCGAGCCGGTCGAGAAGATCGTGGACGGCACGGGCGCGGGTGACGCGTTCTGCGCCGGGTTCCTGCCGCCGTGGCTGGAGGGCAAGCCGCCGGCCGAGTCACTGGCCTCGGGCTGCCGCCTGGCCGCCAAGGCCATCATGCACCTGGGCGCCCGCCCGCCCTTCTAGCCCGAGCCGTACGGGCCCGCCCGCCCTTCCGGCCCCCGTCCGGGGGCCGGTGGGCGTCAGCTGACCGTGGCGAGGGCCAGCGGCAGCACCGCGGGCGCCCCCGCGTGCCGGACCAGGGCCGTGGCGAGCGTCATCGTCCAGCCGGTGTCGACCCGGTCGTCGACGAGCAGCACCGGCCCGCCGCACTCCGCGACGCGCCCCGCGAGGTCCTTGGGCATGGCGAGCGTGGCCCGGATCGCCTGCACCCGCTTGGCGCTGTTGAACTGCTGCCCCGGCGAGCCCGCCCGGTAGCCCAGCTCGCCGAGGTAGGTCAGCCGGCCGATCTGCGCCAGGCGTTCGGCGAAGGAGCGTACGAGCTGCGGCCGCGACGCCGACGGCAGATTGACCACGGCGACCGGCCGGTCCCGCCAATCCCAGGCGGCCAGCACCTGGATCACGGCCCGCAGCAGGTCGTCCGGCACCGGGCCGTCGCCCCCGTGGAACAGCTCGCGCAGCCGGTTGCCCCATCCGATGTCGGTGAGCCGGCCGAGCGCGCGGCCGGGCTCGGCGCCCAGCTCGGGCTTGATCCGGCCGGACAGGTCGGACAGGCCGGTCGGCCACTGCCGGCGGGCCTCCAGCTCGACGCCGGGGCGGCTCAGCCGCTCGCGGGCCTGCTCGACGGCCTGGGGGGCGATGTCGGGCGAGCGGTGCCTGCCGGTGCAGTTGTCGCACCGGCCGCAGGGGTGGGCCGCGTCGTCGTCGAGGTGCCGGCGGAGGTAGTGCTCGCGGCACTCGGTGGTGGTGAGGTAGCCGAGCATGGCCTCCTGCTCGGCGCGGCGCTCGGCGGCGATGCGGGTGTAGCGCTCGGTGTCGTACGACCACTCCTCGCCGGTCGCCTCCCAGCCGCCCTTGACCCGGCGGACGGCGCCGTCGACGTCGAGCACCTTGAGCATCATCTCCAGCCGGCTCCGGCTGAGGTCGACGGCGGTCTCCAGGGCCGGGGTGGACATGACGCCGCGCTCCTCCAGCGCCGCCAGGGTGGCGCGGACGACGGGCTCGGGCGGGAAGGCCAGCGAGGCGAAGTAGGCCCAGATGTCGCGGTCCTCGGCGCCGGGGAGCAGGATGACCTCGGCCCGCTCGACGCCGCGCCCGGCCCTGCCGACCTGCTGGTAGTAGGCGACCGGCGACTGCGGAGCGCCCACGTGCACGACGAAGCCCAGGTCGGGCTTGTCGAACCCCATGCCGAGCGCGCTCGTCGCCACCAGCGCCTTGATCTTGTTGGCGAGCAGCGCCTCCTCGGCCGCGAGCCGCTCGGCCGGATCGGTCTGGCCCGAGTAGGCGGCCACCTCGTGGCCCTGCTCGCGCAGGTAGCCGGCCACCTCGTGGGCGGCGGCCACCGTCAGGGTGTAGACGATGCCGGAGCCCGGCAGCTCGTGCAGCGTCTGGGCGAGCCAGGCCAGGCGCTGCTCGGCGGTGGGCAGGCGGACCACGGACAGGTGCAGGCTCTCGCGCTCCAGCGGGCCGCGCAGCACCAGCGTGTCCTCGCCCATCTGCTCGGCGACGTCGCGGGTGACGCGGGCGTTGGCCGTGGCGGTGGTCGCGAGGACGGGGATGCCGGGCGGCAGCTCCTCGAACAGCCGGGCCAGCCTGCGGTAGTCGGGCCGGAAGTCGTGCCCCCAGTCGGAGATGCAGTGGGCCTCGTCCACCACGACCAGCCCGGCGCTCTCGGCCAGCTCGGGCAGCACGTTGTCGCGGAAGTCGGGGTTGTTGAGCCGCTCGGGGCTGACCAGCAGCACGTCGACCAGGCCGTCGGCGACCTGGGAGTAGATCTCCTCCCAGTCCTCCGGGTTGGCGGAGTTGATGGTGACGGCCCTGATGCCGGCGCGCTCGGCGGCGGCGATCTGGTTGCGCATGAGCGCGAGCAGCGGCGAGACGATGACCGTCGGCCCCTCGCCCAGCTCGCGCAGCAGCGCGGTGGCGACGAAGTAGACGGCCGACTTGCCCCAGCCGGTGCGCTGCACCACGAGCACCCGCCGCCGGTCGACGACCAGCGCCTCGATGGCGGCCCACTGGTCGTCACGGAGCACGGCGTGCTCGCCGGCCAGCGCCCGCAGGCGCTCCTCGGCCTCTTCGCGCAACACCTCGGCGTCGGGGGCATCAATCATGCCCTCCTTGTTACCAGCTCCCTCCGACGTTTCGCGCCTCCACGCCGGAACGTGACCGCCGACTACCGGTCGGCGTGCTCCGGGAAGGCGTTGATGGTGACGCGGTGCATGCGGCGGCGTTCGGTGTAGTCGGCGACCGCGTAGTGCTGGGTGGGGCGGTTGTCCCAGAAGGCGAGGGTGCCGGGACGCCACTGCAGGCGGCACTGGAACTCGGGCGAGCGGATGTGGTCGATCAGCATCGGCAGCAGCGCCTCGTTCTCGCGGTCGGTGAGCCCGACCAGGCGGGTCGTGGACGCGCGGTTGACGAACAGCGCCTTCCTGCCGGTCTCGGCGTGCACCCGCACCACCGGCCGCTCGATGGGCGGCCACTTGGCCTGGATCTCGGCCAGGTCGAACGGGTGCCCCTTGGAGATGGCCTTCTTCATCGACATCGTGATGTCGTGCACGGCGGTCAGCTCGTCGCACAGGCGCTGGAGCGGCTTGGAGAGCGAGTCGTAGGCGAGGTAGGTGTTGGCCCAGCAGGTGTCGCCGCCCACGCTGGGGAGCTGGACGCAGCGCAGCAGGGAGCCCATCGGCGGGGTGGGCTCGAAGGTGTTGTCGCTGTGCCACTCGTCGCCGCCCTCGCCCTTGGGCGAGGTCTGGTCGAGCACGTGGATGGGGCTGCCGGCGTCCTTCTTGAACGCGGGGTGGTTGAGCGTGCCGAAGTTCAGGGCGAACTGCAGGTGCTGCTCGTCGTCGATGTGCTGGTCGCGGAAGAACAGCACGAGGTGCTTGAGCCAGCCCTCGCGCAGGGTCGCGACCTCTTCCTGCGACAGCGGCTTGCGCAGATCGACCCCGGTCACCTCGGCGCCGATGTGCTTGGTCACGGGACGGAACTCGATCATGACGTCTCCGGGGTCAGGGGAACCGGTGCCCCGAACGTACGACCCAAGCGCTTGCTTGGTCAAGGGCGCTCGTTCCGCGAGCCGGTCGCGGGCACCCGAATACCTTCGGCACAATGTTCGACATGGCCCGACGCACGACAGCACCCCCGCCAGAGGACTTCGAGGAGCGCATCGTCGACATCGACGTCTCCTCCGAGATGCGCACGAGCTTTCTGGAGTACGCCTACTCGGTGATCTACCAGCGGGCGTTGCCCGACGCGCGTGACGGCCTCAAACCCGTGCAGCGGCGCATCCTCTACTCGATGGCCGAGATGGGCCTGCGCCCCGACCGCGGCCACGTCAAGTCCTCGCGCGTGGTCGGCGACGTCATGGGCAAGCTGCACCCCCACGGCGACTCGGCGATCTACGACGCCCTCGTCCGCCTGGCGCAGCCCTTCTCCATGCGCCTGCCGCTCGTGGACGGCCACGGCAACTTCGGCTCCCCCGACGACCTGCCGGCCGCCATGCGTTACACCGAGGCCAGGCTGGCCCCGGCGGCGATGCTCATGGTCGAGTCCATCGACGAGGACACCGTCGACTTCAAGCCCAACTACGACGGCCAGGAGACCGAGCCGGTCGTCATGCCGTCGGCCTTCCCCAACCTCCTGGTCAACGGCACCAGCGGCATCGCGGTCGGCATGGCCACCAACATGGCGCCGCACAACCTCGTCGAGATCGTCGCCGCGGCCCGCCACCTGATCAAGAAGCCGGACGCCACGCTCGACGACCTGATGGAGTTCGTGCCCGGCCCCGACCTGCCGACCGGCGGCACGATCATCGGGCTGCAGGGCGTGCGCGACGCCTACGAGAGCGGGCGCGGCACCTTCCGCATGCGGGCCAAGTGCACGATCGAGCAGATCACGCCCCGGCGCAAGGGCATCATCGTCACCGAGCTGCCCTACAACGTGGGCCCCGAGCGCGTCGTCACCAAGATCAAGGAGCTGGTGACCAGCAAGAAGCTCCAGGGCATCGCCGACCTCAAGGACCTCACCGACCGGCACAAGGGCCTGCGCCTGGTCATCGAGATCAAGAACGGCTTCATCCCCGAGGCCGTCCTGGAGGAGCTCTACCGGCTGACGCCGATGGAGGAGTCGTTCGGCATCAACAACGTGGCGCTCGTCGACGGCGAGCCGCGCACGCTGGGCCTGCGCGAGCTGCTGCAGGTCTACGTCGACCACCGCGTCGAGGTCGTACGCCGCCGCTCGGAGTTCCGGCGCCGCAAGCGCGAGGAGCGCCTGCACCTGGTCGACGGCCTCATCGTCGCGCTGCTCAACATCGACGAGGTCATCCAGGTCATCCGCTCCTCCGACGACTCCGCGCAGGCGCGCACCCGCCTCATGGAGGTCTTCGACCTCACCGAGATCCAGGCCGCCTACATCCTCGACACGCCGCTGCGCCGCCTGACCCGCTACGACAAGCTGGAGCTCGACGCCGAGAAGGAGACGCTGACCGGCGAGATCGCCAAGCTGACCGAGATCCTGTCCTCGGAGACCAAGCTGCGCCAGGTCGTCTCCGGCGAGCTGGCCGACGTCGCCAAGAAATACGGCACGCCGCGCCGCACCGTCCTGCTGGACGCCGCCGGCGTCAGCCGCACCGCGGTCGTCGAGCTGCAGGTCGCCGACGACCCGTGCCTCGCGCTGCTGTCGTCCACCGGCCTGCTGGCCCGCACCGCCGACGCCACGCCGCTGCCCGGCGAGGGCGAGCGGTCCGCGCACGACGTGCTGGTCTCGGCGGTGCGCACCTCCGTACGCGGGGAGGTCGGCGTGGTCACCTCGCTCGGCCGGCTGATCCGGGTGCAGGTCGTGGACCTGCCGACGCTGCCGGCCACGGGCGCCCCGCCGTCGCTGTCGGGCGGCCACCCGGTCTCCGAATACGTCTCCCTGCAGCCCGACGAGCGGGTGGTCGGGCTCGGCTCGCTCGACCCCGACGGGCCCGGCCTGGCCCTCGGCACGCAGCAGGGCGTGGTCAAACGGGTGGTGCCCGACTACCCGGCCAACCGCGACGACTTCGAGGTGATCACCCTCAAGGACGGCGACACCGTGGTGGGCGCGGTCGAGCTGGAGTCGGAGTCGCACGACCTCGTGTTCATCTCCTCCGACGCGCAACTGCTGCGCTACCCGGCCTCCCTCGTACGCCCGCAGGGCCGCCCGGCCGGCGGCATGGCGGGCATCCGGCTCGACGGCGGGTCCCGGGTGATCTGGTTCGGGGCGGTCGATCCCGAACGGCCCGCCGTGGTGGTCACCGTGGCCGGCTCGTCCACGGCGCTGCCCGGCACGCAGGTCGGCGGCGGCAAGATGTCCGACTACGCGGAGTTCCCCGCCAAGGGGCGGGCCACCGGCGGCGTACGCGCGCAGCGTTTCCTCAAGGGCGAGGACGAGCTGCTGCTGGCCTGGGCCGGGCCCTCGCCGGCCAAGGCGGTCTCGTCCGTGGGCAAGCCGGTGCCGCTGCCGGATGAGCTGGGGCGGCGCGACGGCTCCGGCGTCCGCCTCACCCACACCATCGGCGCCGTCGGCGGCGCCCTCGCCTCCGGCCCCGCGCTCCCGCCGTCCGACGCGAGGGCGGAGGACGAGTAGCCCCGCCGGTCCCCCGGCCCGCCGCGACGTCTCGCGGGCCGGGGGCGCGGAGTTAGGCTCACTGGGGTGACGTCGTGGAAAGAGCATGCGATCTGGTGGCACGTCTACCCTCTCGGCTTCACCGCCGCCGAGGCCGTGGCCCTGCCACCCGGCGCCCCCACGCGCCACCGCCTGCGCGCCCTGGAGGGCTGGCTGGACTACGCCGTGGAGCTCGGCTGCTCGGGCCTGCAGCTCGGCCCGATCTTCGCCTCCGAGACCCACGGCTATGACACGATCGACCACTTCCGCATCGATCCCCGCCTCGGCGACGACGCCGACTTCGACCGCCTGGTGGCCGCCGCGGACGCCCGCGGCCTGCGGGTCGTCCTCGACGGCGTGTTCAACCACGTGGGGCGCGGCCATCCGCTGTTCGGCGATCCGGCCCACGCCCACTGGTTCGTCCCCGAGGGGGAGGGACACCGCACGTTCGAGGGTCACCACGGCCTGGTGACGCTCAACCACGAGCATCCCGACGTGCTTGACCACGTCGTCGGCGTCCTCGACCACTGGCTGGCGCGCGGCGCGTCCGGCTGGCGGCTGGACGCCGCGTACGCGATGCCGGCCGCGTTCTGGCGGCGGGCGCTCGCGCGGGTCCGCCCGCGCCACCCCGAGGCGTGGTTCGGCGGCGAGGTGATCCACGGCGACTACGCCGCCTACGTGGCCGAGAGCGGCCTCGACTCGGTCACCCAGTACGAGCTGTGGAAGGCCCTCTGGAGCTCGCTCAACGACGGCAACTTCTTCGAGCTGGCCTGGGCGCTGAAGCGGCACGACGAGCTGCTGGACACGTTCACGCCGCTGACGTTCGCCGGCAACCACGACGTGACCAGGCTCGCCAGCCGCCTCGACGACGAGCGGCACCTCGGCCACGCGCTGGCCGTGCTGTTCACGGTGGCCGGGCTGCCGAGCATCTATTACGGCGACGAGCAGGGCTTTCGCGGGGTGAAGGAGGACCGGCCCGGCGGCGACGACACGGTCCGGCCCGCCTTCCCCGGGCGGCCGGAGGAGCTGGACCCGGCGGGGTGGCCGGTCTACCGGCTGCACCAGCGGCTGATCGGGTTGCGCCGCCGCCATCCGTGGCTGGCGCGGGCCCGTACGAGCCTGCCTCATCTCACCAACACCGCCGTCGCGCTGGAGGCGGCGGGCCCCGGCCGCGTCCTGACCCTGCTCAACGTGGGCGACGAGCCCTACCGCTTCCCGCTGGACGAGACGGGACTCGCCGTCGCGGAGGCGTCCGCGCCGGGCGGCGATCCGTGTCTCGTCCCCGCGCACGGGTGGAAGATCCTCACTCTGTCCTGACTCGGCCTGTTATGAAACCCGGGCGGCCACCGATCACACAGGGAGAGAGCGCTCTCCGAATCGGGAGGTATCCCCGTGTTCCGCAGCAGACCCCCCTTATGGGCGACAGCCCTGGCCTTGCTGGTCCCGCTTCTCGCCGCGCCGTCCGCACCCGCGCGGGCCGCCGCCGACCTGCCGGTCCTCGCCGACTTCGAGTCCGACGCCGTCCCCGCCGGCGTGTCCGCCTGGGGCAACGACGCCGCCTCCACCCCCACGCTCACGATCGAGCCGGGCGCCGCCCGCCCCGGCGCCCCGGGCGGGAACCGGGTGCTGAGGAGCGGCTACGCCATCAGCCAGTGGGGCGGCTGGTCCCAGGACCTGACGGCCGGCCAGGACTGGTCCCTGTATGAGGGCTTCTCCTTCTGGGTGAACGGCGAGGGCTCCGGCCGCCGCATCTTCTTCGAGATCAAGGACGGCGGCTCCGGCCCCGGCGCGGCCGAGCTGTTCGAGTCCTCCTTCACCGACGACGCGGCCGGCTGGCGGCAGGTCAAGGTGCCGTTCGCGGACTTCACCCGCCGCGCCGACTACCAGCCGGGCGGCGCGCCCGCGGACGGCGAGCTGGACCTGATCGCCATGTGGGGCTACGGGATGCGCCTGCCCACCGCCTCCGGCTCCCTGGAGTGGGACCAGGTCGAGCTGTACGGCACCGCTCCCCCGCGTCCCGCCCGCCTCAGCACCGACCGGCCGGTCTACCCGGTGGGCGAGCGGTCCGAGGCCAAGGTGAGCGTCACGGTCACCACCGCCACGGGCGCGCCGCTGGCGGACGCGCTCACCGTCGCCTACCGGACCGGCTCCGGCACCGCCACCCCAGGCGCGGACTACACCCCCGCCGAGGGCACCCTGACCTTCCCGGCCGGCACGGCGTCCGGGTCGTCCCGTTCGTTCACCGTCAAGATCCTCAAGGACGGCGCGAACGAGGTGGCCGAGACCATCCCGGTCGAGCTGTCCGGCACGGGCGTCCGGCCGCCCGCCGAGGCCCCGGTCATCGTGATCGACGCGCACGGCCTGCCGTACCTGGACGCGCGCAGGCCCGTACGCGAGCGCGTCGCCGACCTGCTCGGCCGGATGACGCCGGAGGAGAAGATCGGCCAGATGACGCAGGCCGAGCGCATGGCGCTGGCCAGGCAGAGCGACATCGCCGCCTACCACCTCGGCTCACTGCTGTCCGGCGGCGGCTCCACCCCCAATCCCAACACGCCGCGCGCGTGGGCCGACATGGTGGACGCCTTCCAGCTCCAGACCCGGCGCACCCGGCTGCAGGTGCCGCTCGTCTACGGCGTGGACGCCGTGCACGGCCACAACAACGTGGTCGGCGCCACGATCTTCCCGCACAACGTCGGCCTGGGCGCCGCCCGCGACCCCGGCCTGGTCGAGAAGGCGGGCGAGGTCACCGCCCGCGAGGTCAAGGCCACCGGCGTCCCGTGGAACTTCGCGCCGTGCCTGTGCGTGTCGCGCGACGACCGCTGGGGCCGCGCGTACGAGTCGTTCAGCGAGGACCCCGCCCTGGTCAGCCGGATGGCCACAGTCATCGACGGCCTCCAGGACAACGGCGTGCTGGCCACCGCCAAGCACTACGCCGGCGACGGCGGCACCGGGTACGGCTCCTCCACGACCGGCGACTACACCATCGACCAGGGCGTCACCAGGGTCAGCAGGAAGGAGCTGGAGGAGATCCACCTGGCGCCGTTCGCCGAGGCGGTCCGGCGAGGGGTCGCCACCGTCATGCCGTCGTTCTCCAGCGTGGACCTCGGCGCCGGGCCGGTGAAGATGCACGCCCACCGGGAACTGCTCACCGACACGCTCAAGGGCCGGCTCGGCTTCAAGGGCTTCGTGATCACCGACTGGCAGGCCATCGACCAGATCCCCGGCGACTACGCGAGCGACGTGCGCACCTCGATCAACGCCGGCATCGACATGGTCATGGTGCCGTACGCCTACCCGGACTTCACCGCCACCCTCAAGGCCGAGGTCGAGGCCGGACGGGTGCCGATGTCGCGGGTGGACGACGCCGTCGCCCGCATCCTGACCCAGAAGTTCCGCCTGGGCCTGTTCGAGCGCCCGTACGCCGACCGCACCCACCTCGGCGACGTCGGCTCCGCGGCGCACCGCGCGGTCGCCCGCACGGCCGCCGCGAAGTCCCAGGTCCTGCTGAAGAACGACGGTCGTCTGCTGCCGCTGAGCCGCGCGTCCAAGGTGTACGTGGCCGGCTCGAACGCCGACGACATCGGCAACCAGAGCGGCGGCTGGACGATCAGCTGGCAGGGCTCGTCCGGGCCGATCACGCCCGGCACGACGATCCTTCAGGCGATCCGGGGCCGCGCCGCCTCCGTGACCTATTCGCCCGACGCCTCGGCCGGGCTGGCCGGGCACGACGTGGGCGTGGTGGTCGTGGGCGAGACCCCGTACGCGGAGGGCTTCGGCGACGTCGGCCGCCAGGGCCGCACGCTGGAGCTGTCGGCCGCCGACCGGGCGGCGGTGGACCGGGTGTGCGGGGCCATGAAGTGCGTCGTGGTCGTCGTCTCCGGCCGCCCGATGCTGCTGGGCGACCTGTCGGGCGTGGAGGCCGTGGTGGCCGCCTGGCTGCCGGGCACCGAGGGTGACGGCGTGGCCGATCCGCTGTTCGGGGCCGTGCCGTACACCGGGCGGCTGCCGTTCACCTGGTTCCGTACGGCGGCGCAGATCCCGATCAACGTGGGCGACGCCGCCTATGACCCGCTCTTCCCGTACGGGTGGGGCCTGCGCACCGACCCGGCCCGCGACCGGCTCAAGGCGGCGCGCGACCGGCTCGCCACGGGCGACGGCCCGGCCAGGGCCGCCGCGGCGGCGCTGACGCCGGCTCTCGCCGGCCGGAACTGGAACGCGGACGGCTCGGCCCGCGACGCCCGCGCGGTCCTCGCCGCCGTGGGCACGGCCGCCACGCTGCTCGAACGCTCCCGCACGGCCGCCTTCGCCCAGTCCGACGCCGTCGTCTCGGTGGCCAGGGACCTGGCGCAGAACGGGGGCCGGCGGCCCGACCTGCAGGCGGTCGCGGACCACGAGCTGGCCGCGGGCCACCTGAGAAAGGCGGTGGACCTGCTGGCGCAGGCCGCCCGCTAGCGGGGGTCAGCTCAGGCAGAGACAGAACGGGTGCCCGGCCGGATCGAGGAAGACCCGGAAATCATCGTCCTCCTCGTCCGGCTGGTGCTCGTGCTTGACCGCGCCGATCTCCAGCACCCGCTTCTCGGCCTCGTCGAGGTCGCTCACCAGGAGGTCCAGGTGGATCTGCTGCGGCCGTTCGGGGTCGGGCCAGGTGCTGGGCCGCAGGTCGGGGGCGAGCTGGAAGGCGAGGCGCTTGGGCGCGCCGCCGTCGCTGATCACCACCCAGTCGTCCTCGGCGGACGTGATCGGCCAGCCCAGCAGCTGGGAGTAGAACTCGGCCAGGCCCTTGGGGTCGGGCGTGTCGAGCACGACGGTACGGAATTGCGCGATGCCGCTCATCGGTCACCTCTCAGGCGTCGAAGGGGTCCCGCCGGGGGGACGGGAACCGTTACCCGATCGGTGATCCGGCACACCTCGCCGGCCGGATCCCGCTCAGACGGCGATCACGGCCGGCAGGGACAGCAGCAGCTCCCGCGGCTCGCCGCCCTCCCAGCGCCGGATCAGCCGGGTGCCGGCCTCCCCCGGATCGAACTCCTCGCCTCCCAGCGGGCCGAAACAGCCCGCCTCCTCCAGCAGGAGCAGCAGCGGGTCGTCCTCGGGCAGGCCGGCCGCGTAGGCGGCGGTGTCGAGGAGGGCCAGCGCGCACCGGGCGTTGCGGCCGCCGTCGTTGGCCTCGACCCGGTCGAGGCTCCGCCGGGCCTGGGCACGGAGATACGCGGCGAGCGATTCTGACCTACTCACGACAGACCTTCTTCGATCACGTCCATTGGGCTGAGTACGCGGGCTACGCACTTTGGGCTACGACATCATCACGCATGGTGACATGTTTTCGTGGGAGGTTTGCGAAGTCGGGCGCGTGTCGTCCGCCCCCCGGTGACGACCACCCTTCTGACATGGGGGATCATCGGTGCCATGAGTGCGTTCGACGACCTGTTTGCCGCCAACGCTGAGTTCGCCAAGGAGTTCGGAAGCTCCGATCTCACCGGCCGCGCCGCCCGTGGGCTGGGCGTGGTGACCTGTATGGACTCCCGGATCGACCCCCTCGGGCTGCTCGGGCTCAAACCGGGCGACGCCAAGATCCTCCGCAACGCCGGCGCCCGCGTCACCGACGACGTGCTGCGCACCCTCGTGGTGGGCGTCTACGTGCTCGGCGTCGAGCGCGTGTTGGTCATGCCCCACACCGACTGCGGGATGACCAAGGTCACCGACGCCGACATCCACGACCTCACCGCCGAGCGCGGCGTCGACACCCGCAGCCTCGACTTCCACACGGTGCCCGACCAGTGGGCGGCGCTGCGGCACGACCTGACCCGCATCAGGACGAGCCCGTTCCTGCCGACCGGAATGCCGGTGGCCGGCGCCATCTACGACGTCCGCACCGGCCGGCTCTCCCCCGTCGACTACTGAACGACCTCGGACGGGCGCGCCGGAGATCGCCCGACAGGGCCGTCAGGGCGTCGTGAGCGCGCGAACAGCCCCTCCCCCACACCTGGGGAGGGGCACAACTTTCCGGACGACCTGAAGGGCCTTTCAGGCGTCGAACGCGTCGCGCTCGGCGTGTCAGGCGTCGAACGCGTCGCGGTCGGCGTGTCAGGCGTCGATCGCGTCGCGGTCGACCTCGGCCGCGCTGGTGACGAGGAACTCGCGCCGCGGCGCGACGTCGCTGCCCATCAGGAGGTTGAAGATGCGCTCGGCCGCCTCGGCGTCCTCGATGCGCACCCGGCGCAGGATCCGGTGGCGCGGGTCCATCGTGGTCTCGGCGAGCTGGTCGGCGTCCATCTCACCGAGGCCCTTGTAGCGCTGCACCGGGTCCTTCCAGCGCTTGCCGCGCCGCTCCAGGTCGCGCAGCACCTTCTGCAGCTCCGCGTCGGAGTAGCAGTAGATGTACTTGTCCTTGCCGCGCCCCGGGTTGGTGAGCTCGATGCGGTGCAGCGGCGGCACCGCGGCGAAGACCCGCCCGGCCTCCACCATCGGCCGCATGTAGCGGTAGAAGAGGGTGAGCAGCAGGCAGCGGATGTGGGCGCCGTCGACGTCGGCGTCGGCCATGAGGATGACCTTGCCGTAGCGGGCGGCCTCGATGTCGAACGAGCGGCCCGAGCCCGCCCCGACGACCTGGATGATGGCGGCGCACTCGGCGTTCTTGAGCATGTCGCTCACCGACGCCTTCTGCACGTTGAGGATCTTGCCGCGGATCGGCAGCAGCGCCTGGAACTCCGAGTCGCGGGCCAGCTTGGCGGTGCCGAGCGCGGAGTCTCCCTCGACGATGAACAGCTCGCTGCGGTCGACGCCCTCGCTGCGGCAGTCGACCAGCTTGGCCGGCAGCGCCGAGCTCTCCAGCGCGCTCTTGCGGCGCTGGTTGTCGCGGTGCTCGCGGGCCGCGATGCGCGCCTTGGCGGCGGCGACGATCTTCTCAAGCACGGCCCGCAGCGGCTGCTTGTAGCCGCGCGGCGGGTTGGCGAACAGCTCCTTGAGCTCGCGCGAGACCACGTGGGAGACGATGCGGGTGGCCGCCGAGGTGCCGAGCACCTCCTTGGTCTGGCCCTCGAACTGCGGCTCGGGCACCCGGACCGTGACGACGCCGGTCAGGCCCTCCTGGATGTCGTCCTTGGTGACGGGGTCGTCGCCGTTCTTCAACAGCCGGGTCTCGCGCAGCACCTCGTTGATCGTGCGCAGCAGGCCGCGCTCGAAGCCGGTGAGGTGGGTGCCGCCCTTGGGGGTGGCGATCACGTTGACGAACGAGCGCACGGTGGACTCGTAGCCCTTGCCCCAGCGGATCGCCACGTCGACGCTCAGCTCGCGCTGGACCTCGGTGGGCGTCATGTGGCCCTGGTCGTCGAGGACCGGCACGGTCTCGTGGAAGTGGCCGACGCCCTGCAGCCGCAGCACGTCGCAGACCGGCTCGTCGCGGGCCAGGAACTCGGCGAACTCGGAGATGCCGCCCTCGAAGCGGAACTCCTCCTCGATGCGCTCCTCGTGCCTGCTGTCGTAGACCACCAGGGTGAGGCCGGGCACCAGGAACGCGGTCTGCCGCAGCCGCACGTGGATCTCGTCGAGCGAGACCTCGGCGTCGGGCAGGAAGATCTGCTTGTCGGCCCAGAAGCGCACCCGGGTGCCGGTGGCGCCCGCGGGGAGCTTGTCGCCGAGGCGCAGGCCGGACTTCTTCCTGAACTTCGCCGTGGGCCCGTCGCCGTCGAAGACGCCGGTGACGCCGCGCCGGAAGCTGATCTCGTGGACCCGCCCGTCGCGGTCGACCTCGACGTCGAGCCGCGCCGACAGGGCGTTGACCACCGAGGCGCCGACGCCGTGCAGGCCGCCCGACGCGCCGTAGGAGCCGCCGCCGAACTTGCCGCCCGCGTGCAGCTTGGTGTAGACGAGCTCGACGCCGGCCAGGCCGGTCTTGGGCTCGACGTCCACGGGAATGCCGCGGCCGTTGTCGCGGACCTCGATCGAGCCGTCGGCGTAGAGCTCGACCTCGATGCGGTCGCAGTAGCCCGCCAGCGCCTCGTCGACGCCGTTGTCCACGATCTCCCAGAGGCAGTGCATCAGCCCGCGGCTGTCGGTGGACCCGATGTACATGCCCGGGCGCTTGCGGACCGCTTCGAGGCCCTCAAGCACCGACAGGTGACGAGCTGTGTAACCCGCCTCCACTAGCGTCACTCCAGCTCCCCGGGTGTTGAGCATCCGAACACGTGTGCGCAGCTTACCGTTCTTCCCTTGCGCACGCGTACAAGCTTGCCACGGCGGCATGTTTCTCGTTACCAACCGGCTGATCCTCATTACTTTCGGACACATTCCGCTCTCGGCGTACAGCGGGGGAGGTTGGGAAGGCCCACGTCCGGTTAGATGTTGTTCCAAGTGACTGACGCCAGATCCTCGCTTCGGCGGGGGTGACCCGAAAGGCGATACGTGACTGGAGCACTCGCCCCCGTTAAGCCGCTGACGGCCCTCGACCGCTGCGACCGTTGCGGCGCCCAGGCCTACATTCGCGCAACCCTGCCGGTAGGCGGGGAGCTGCTGTTCTGCGCCCACCACGGGCGTCAGCACATCGCGGCGCTGCGTGAGAAGGGCGCCGACATCCTGGACGAGTCGGCTCGACTCAGCAAGACCCCGACGAACGCCCCCGACGGCGAGCGCTGATCCACAGTGCCTGTCGTTTCGACATAACCGCATATATCCAACAGAACGGCCACCTCGGGTCTGCCCGGGGTGGCCGTTCTGCTTGCTGTGATCCTTGTCACATCCGGGTTCAGCGCACCCGGTAGTGGTAGCGCGCGGCCACCTCGAAGCCCTCGCTGCGGTACAACGCCTGGGCGGCCTCGTTGGGCGCGGTGGTGACCAGGTAGGCGGAGCCGGTCCCCGCGTAGTGCGCGAGCGCCCGCAGGATCGTGCGCGCCAGGCCGCGCCGGCGCGCCTCCGGGCGGGTCGCCATGCAGTAGACGCCGAGCGTGTCCCCCTGGGGGACGGCCCGGCCCACGGCCAGGGTCTCGCCGTGCTCCTCGTAGGCGGCGTACCACGCGGGGACCCCGGCGCAGACGCGGGCGGCGTGGGCGAGGCCGCTCTCGTACCGGCCGTCCACGGCCCACCAGGTGTCGAGCCAGTCGGCCCACGGCTGGTCCTCGATCCTGACACGCTCCCCGCGCCACGGGGCGAGCGACCCGGCGGTCATCACAAGGGTGGGATCGACCAGCTCGTACCCCCGGCGCTCCAGCTCCTCGTCCAGGCCGGGCATGGCGCCGGGCCCCATCGAGAAGGCCGGGCGCAGGTCGCGGTCGCCGTAGAACGCCTCGGCGGCCGCGATCGCGGCGACCAGGTCGGCCGGACGGCCGAGCGGCAGCACCGAGTTGGCCCGCTTGGTCACGCCGCCCGCGTACCGGAGCACCCACCCGTCGTGCTCGTGTTGCTCGTACGCCGGCCACGCTTCATGGACAAGTCGGTCGAAATCCACCAGCGCAGCGTAGCCGACGGGTCACGACCAGGGCCGGACCAGGTCGCCCATAAGCTAGTGACCTGTGTTGACACTGCTGCCCCCGTCCGAGGGCAAGGCCCCGGAGGGAAGCGGCCCGCCCGTCGGCGAGCTGTCCTTCCCCGCGCTCGACCGGGCCCGCCGGCGGGTGCTGAACGCGCTCGTCCGCGCTTCCAAGCGCCGCGACGCCCTCGACGTGCTCGGGCTGACGCCCGGCCTGGCCGGCGAGCTGGACAAGAACACCGCGCTGAAGACCGCCCCCACGCTGCCCGCCGCCGAGCTCTACACCGGCGTCCTGTACGACAACCTGGGGCTCGGCACGCTGGAGGGCGAGGCGCGCCGGCGGGCCGAGGAATCGGTGCTGATCTTCTCGGGGCTGTGGGGCGTGGTGCGGATCGACGACCGGATCCCGCCCTACCGGCTGTCGATGGGCGTGAGCCTGCCGCCGCTCGGCGGGCTGTCGGCCTTCTGGCGGCCCCTGCTCGCCAAGGCGCTCGACCCGGTGCCGGGGCTGGTGGTGGACATGCGCTCGGCGACGTACGCGGGCGCGTGGCAGCCGGGCGAGCGGTCGGTGGCGGTGCGCGTCTTCCGCGGCGGCAAGGTCGTCAGCCACATGGCCAAGGCCACCCGCGGCGAGATCGCCCGCGACCTGTTCCTGCACGACACCGTCCCGTCGTCGCCCGAGGAGCTGGCCAAGATCCTCACCGAGCTCGGCCGCGCGGTCGAGCTCACTCCCCCACCCCGGCCCGCGCGTCCCTGGACCCTGGACGTCCATCTGTCCTGACGCCGACACGAGGAAGGGCCTGGCCACGCCCGAGAACCAACGAACGAATCCGGTCATCCGATCACACATGAGGTCGTTTCAACGAGCGAGCGCGTGGCTGGCCGCGTTCGTCATCGGGGTGCCCGCACTGGGCGTGGTCGCGGTGATCGTCGCGTTGCGTGGCCGGTCGTGGGCGCTGTTCGCGGTGGCTTACCTGGTGCTGTTCACGCTGGCCTACCTCGCAGGTCTGATCCTGCTCGCCCTGCTGCGCTTCCGGCCGGACTGGCTGCGCGCGCTGGTCGCGGCCGTGGCGGTGTACGCGCTCGCACCGGTCGCGCCGCTGGTCGGCGGGATGACCCATTACCCCTACCACGTGATCAGGTGCGGTGGCCTGCCCGTCGTCGGCAGTGACGGCGCGGCCCCGGGCTACCTGGTCCCCGGGGAGGAGGACTACGCGGTGACGCCGTTCCACAAGAGGTTCTTCTGCACGCGGAAGGAGGCCAGGGCCGCCGGCTACTACCACGACGACTTCTGACACGGATCCGGTCCCCGGCGATGTCGGGGGCCGGGAACAGCAGAAGGGGGCTCCGCCGGCCATCGGACCGGTGGAGCCCCCTTCTGGTGTGCCTGGCGGAAGTGCTCAGTCCAGGTAGTCGCGCAGCACCTGGGAGCGGGACGGGTGACGGAGCTTGGACATGGTCTTGGACTCGATCTGGCGGATGCGCTCACGGGTGACCCCGTAGACCTTGCCGATCTCGTCCAGCGTCTTGGGTTGCCCGTCGGTGAGCCCGAAGCGCATCGACACGACGCCCGCCTCCCGCTCCGACAACGTGTCGAGAACGGAGTGCAGCTGCTCCTGGAGCAGCGTGAAGCTGACGGCGTCGGCCGGAACGATGGCCTCGGAGTCCTCGATGAGGTCGCCGAACTCGCTGTCGCCCTCCTCGCCCAGCGGCGTGTGGAGGGAGATGGGCTCGCGCCCGTACTTCTGGACCTCGACGACCTTCTCGGGCGTCATGTCCAGCTCACGGGCGAGCTCTTCCGGCGTGGGCTCGCGGCCGAGGTCCTGCAGCATCTGCCGCTGGACGCGGGCCAGCTTGTTGATCACTTCGACCATGTGGACCGGGATGCGGATGGTCCGCGCCTGGTCGGCCATGGCTCGCGTGATCGCCTGCCGGATCCACCACGTGGCGTAGGTGGAGAACTTGTAGCCCTTGGTGTAGTCGAACTTCTCCACGGCCCGGATGAGGCCGAGGTTGCCCTCCTGGATCAGGTCGAGGAAGAGCATGCCGCGGCCGGTGTAGCGCTTGGCCAGCGAGACCACGAGCCGGAGGTTGGCCTCCAGCAGGTGGTTCTTGGCGCGGCGGCCGTCCTCGGCGATCCACTCCAGCTCGGCGCGGACGTCGACCGGCAGGCCGTCGGCCTCGCCGCTGCCCAGCTGCTCCTCGGCGAACAGGCCGGCCTCGATGCGCTTGGCGAGCTCGACCTCCTGCTCGGCGTTGAGCAGCGGGACCTTGCCGATCTGCTTGAGGTAGTCCTTCACCGGGTCGGCGGTGGCGCCCGCGGCCGCCACCTGGGCGACGGGGGCGTCATCGTCGTCGTCGGAGAGGATGAGGACCTCGTCCTCGGTCTTCTGCGTCGCGGCGATCTCGGCGGCCTTGGGCTCGTCGGTCTCCTCGTCGTCGGAGTCCTCGCTGTCGCCCTCGGCGTCGGAGTCCTCCTCGACGATGTCCTCGACGTCGAGGTCCTCGAGGTCCTCCAGCTCCACGTCGCCGTCAAGCTCGAGGTCCTCGACCTCGTCGGTCTCGCCGCGCGCGCCCTCGGGAGCCTTCGGCTTGGTGTCGGCAGGCCCAGCTGCGGTCTTCTGCTCGGCCTTCTTGGCGGCGGCGGGTGCCGCGGCCTTCTTGGCCGCCGGAGCGGCCTTCTTCGCGGGGGCCGCCTTCTTGGCGGCCGGCTCGGCTTCTGCGGCGCCGACGACCGCGGTCACGGTCTCGGGCTGCTGCTCTTTGGCGGCCGCCGCCGTCTTGGTCTTGACGGGGGCGGCGGTGCGGCGCTTTGCTGGACCACGAGACTTCTTCGGCGCAGCCGAATCCGCGGCGGTCACCACCACGGTCACGCCCTCTTTGCTGAGGTTCCGCAAGAACGCGGCGGCGTGCGACATGGGGATGTCCGCCTCCTCGAAGGCCTGACGGACATCCTCAGACTCGAGGAAACCCTGCGAGCGCCCACGCTCGAGCAGTCGCTGAATGACGGGCTCGTTCAGCTCTTGTGGCTTCGAGCGAGTCGAACTTGCAGGCGACACGAACACCTCTCGAACGAACGCGTGGCGACAATGGACCCAGATGCCCGCTGGGGGGCTGTTGCCTCTCTCGGAGATCGGTGAGGCCGTGCGGACCGCGACGGACCTGCACAGCATTGTGGCACGACCCCGCACTCCATACGGCCACCTCCCGGCGGTTGACCTCCACCCTAGGCCGACCAAGGCAGTAGTGCGTACGTAAGCGGGGCACTGATACCCGAAAGCAACCGTTATGACTGTTTCATTCAGTCACTCTTCGTGGCTGGCGGAACGTGAATTGCGAGCGCGGTAACGTCATCATCCTGTTCATATCCAGACAACATCCGGTCAACCAGGAAGTCCAGCAACATGTGAGGACTCTTCACGACCTCAGGCGGCGCTTCGGTCACAACACTGCAAAGGTCCGCGAGTCCGGCGTCCAGCCCGCGCTTGCGGTTCTCCACGAGACCGTCGGAGTAGAGCACGGCGGTGTGTCCGGGCGGCACCACGAACCGGAACTGCCGACGGCTGGTCGGCCAGCCCAGCGGCGTGCCCGGCTCGCCGTCGCACAGGATCGCGGTGCCCTGCGGCGAGACCAGCACGGGCGGCGGGTGGCCGGCCAGCGCCAGCGTGCCCTCACCGGTGACGGGCTCGACGACCATGTAGGCCAGGGTGGTGACCTGCTCCTCTTCCTCGGTGGCCTCGAAGACGCGGTCGAGGCCGGTGAGGACGGCCGCGGGCGGCGGGTTGGTCAGCGCCAGGGCGCGCATGGCGTTGCGGATGCGGCCCATGCCGGCCGCGGCCTTGACGCCCTTGCCCATGACGTCGCCGACGACCGCCGCGACCCGCCCGTCCTGGAGGACGAACGCGTCGTACCAGTCGCCTCCGACCTGGACGTGGCGGCTGCCCGAGCGGAAGCGCTGGGCCAGCTCCAGGCCCTTGATCACGGGCAGCCGGTCGGGCAGCAGGCTGCGCTGCAGCGTCTCGGCGGTGCGGTGCTCGCGCTCGAACAGGGTGGCCCGCTCGACCGCCAGCGCGCACTGGCCGGCCAGCGCCTCCAGGAAGACGCCGTCCTCCTGAGAGATCTTCTGCGGGCGGGTGAAGGAGAATCGGAGCGCTCCCAGCGCGCGGCCCGCGGCGAGCAGCGGCAGGCCCACCCAGGCCCGCTCGTCGCTGCTCGCGAGGTAGTTGGCCAGCACCTCCGCGTCGCCGCCCGCCTCGAGCAGCTGGGACCGCAGGCTGTCGGGCGACTCGGCGAAGACCGGGCGGCGGCTGTTGACCGCCATGGTCATGACGCTGGAGCTGGACAGCGGGATCTCCTCGCCGGAGGCGCCAGACGCCTCGGGGATGCCCTCGCCGTTGATGAGCTTGAGCGCGGCGCGGTCGGTGTCGAGCAGCGCCACGGCCGAGCGGTCGGCGGCCAGGGCGGTGCGGCCCACGTCGATGATGACCTGCACGACCTGCTCGACGGTCAGCGCCTCGGCGAGCATGGCGGTGGCTCCCTGCAGCCGGGCGGTGCGCAGGGCGGCGGCGCCGAGCTGGTCGGTCAGCCTGCCGCGCATCTCCTCGGCCTCGCGCTGCGGGGTGACGTCGGTGTTGGCGCCGACCCACTCCACGACCCTGCCGTGCCGGATGATCGGCACGGCGCGCACCTCGAAGTGCCGGTAGCCGCTGGCCCGGGTGCGCACGCGGTAGTTCCACTCGAACATGGTGCGCCCGCGCAGCGCCTCCCGCCAGGCCTCCTCGGTCTGCTGGCGCTCCTCGGGGTGCACGACCTCCAGCCAGCCGTTGGCGAGGTATTCCTCCAGGCCCTGGCCGGTGATGGCGCGCCACTGGGGCGCGTCCTCGACGACGGCGCCCGTGGGCGAGGTGATCCAGACGAGCTGGGACTGCGCCTCGACCAGCGAGCGGTAGCGCTCCTCGCTGCGGCGCAGCGCCTCCTCGGTCTGGCGGCTCTCGGTGACGTCCATGCCGACGAGCGCGACGGCGCGCAGCTCGCCCGAGTCGTCGTGGACCGGCGAGAACGACAGCGACCAGTGCCGGGTGTCGCCCTCGGCCGAGCGCACGCGGACGCGCCCCTCGGTGACCGGCGCGTCGGTCTCGATGACGGCCTGCACGGCGTGGGTGATGATCTGGCTGAGGTCTGCGGTCAGCACCTCGACCGGCTGCCGGCCGACCAGGCGCTCCTCGGGCACGTTGACGACGGCGCCGCAGAAGACGTCGTTGACGCGCTGGACGCGGCCGTCGCCGTCGAAGAACGCGAAGGCGAACTCGGCCTCGGACAGCATGCCCTGGAAGAGGGCGGAGTCTGAGATGTCCACATCCGACTCCCGGGGACGGGGAACGGAGGTCTCGGCGCTCATCGTCCGCACCTCCGTCGCGTGCCAGGGTCTCCCACGCGGCACATCTCCATAGTCGTGTCTGGGTGTAGCACAGCTCCGGGCGACCGGATCCTGCAGTACATCATCGGCGATGGGCATGTGCGGACGGAAGCCCCCGCCGCGGCCCGGTCGCCCCTAAGGTCAACGCATCCTGTCAAAATCGCTCCACGTCGCGCAGCAAGATCAGGTTACAGCGCAGCTACTCGGCCTTGGCCGCGCGCTTGGCCTCCTGCTTGGCGGCACGTACGCGGACCAGGCTCTCGGCGTCGACGACGTCGGCCACCGACCGGTGTGAACCCTCCTCGCCATAGGCTCCCGCCGCCTCACGCCAGCCTGAAGGTTGAACACCCAACTGCTTCCCCAGCAATGCCAAAAAAATCTGGGCCTTCTGCTTGCCGTATCCCGGAAGGGCCATGAGTCGTTTCAACAACTCCTTGCCGTCGGGTGCCCCGGCCCAGATGTTCTCGGGCCGCCCGTCGTAGTGCTCGACGAGGTGGGCCGCGAGCGCCTGGACCCTGGCCGCCATGGCCTTGGGGTAGCGGTGCACGGCCGGCTTCTCGGCGAGCAGCGCGGCGAACGCCTCAGGATCATACGAGGCGATGCGCTCGGCCGTGAGGTCGCCTCCCAGCCGCTCGGCGATGGTGTGCGGCCCCGTGAACGCCCATTCCATGGGGATCTGCTGGTCGAGGAGCATGCCGACGAGCAGGGCGAGGGGATTGCGGCCGAGGAGCTCGTCCGCCTCGCTCTTCTGGGCGAGCTGGATGCGCATGGAGACAGCTTGGCATGGATGGGCGCCGGGTGAAGTGAACACAGGCGTCGCGGAGGCTTGACACCCGTCCGAGAAAGGATGAAATGAGAGCGCAAGTCGCCCAGCACACGTTCCTGAGGGTTTGCCCCCGGGCTTCCAGAGGAATCTGACACCTATGCTCGCTCTGGCCACACGGTTCCTGCGCGAACCGGTCAGTCTCCGGCTGGCCGAAGAGTTCCTGACCGTACCCGTGGACATCATCGACCGCTGCGTGGCCGATGTCTGCGCGTGCGCCCGGCATCTGGGCGTCTCGGCGACGCCCGAGATCGTGGAGCGCATCGCGCGCGAGCACCTGCTCGCGATCGTCAACTCGGCGCCGCCGCCGCGCGACCCGCGCTGAGACTCCGGCAACACTGAGACTCCGGCAACACCGAGACTCCGGCAAACGCTGAGATCCCCGATAACATCGGGGTTACCAGGCCGAGTTCTCCGCACCGTTTGCGCCTGGAATACGAGAGAGTGAGGGTGTGCGCCGACACCGACGAGATCCCCGGGAGAGCACCCCGCCCGACGACGTGTTCAAGGAGATGGTGACGGCGGCCCGCGAGCTGCTGGCCGTGCGCACGCCGCTCGACGCGGAGCTGATGGTCTCCGACATGATCGGGGCCTGGTGGGGCCGACGGGTCCGGGGCGGCGACGTGGAGCAGGTGCTCGGCGAGGGGCTGGTCGACTACGCCGCCAAGGCCGGCAACCCCGCCTCGCTCACGTTGCTGATCTGCCTCGCCTACCTCGGCACCGCCCGCCAGGGCGCCAAGGCCGAGGGCGCGGCGCTGGCGATGATGGAGTCGGGCGTGGCGCGGCCCGGCTGGGCCGACAAGGTGGGCGCGGTCAAGCCGGCCGGCTGCTACGTCTCCCGCGACGCCTACGGCGACCAGGACACCGTCATCTGCACCTTCGCCTACCGCTGGAACGAGGCATCCGACCCGACCGACCGGCACGCGCTGGTCGTGGTCGTCGACTACAACATGAGCGGCATGGCCCGCGACGCCTGGGTGTCCTCCCAGGTCGACAAGCTGCTGGAGCAGGCGAGGGCCGAGGCGGCGGGCAACCCGATGCTGCTGTTCGAGGAGATCCAGCCCGAGCAGGCCAGGGCGCTGCTCGACTCGGCCATGAAGGCCACCAGGGAGCCCAAGACGCCCCCGCCGGTGAGTGACAGCTACAGCGCCTACCACGCCTTCGCCCGCGCCCGGCTGAAGGCGCTGCCCCCGGGCCGCAAGCGCCCGGCGCCGCTGCACATCGAGGCCCCCTACAGCAGGGAGCGGCGGGCCATGCTGGCGGCCGAGTTCCTGGCCTCCGACGCGGCCGAGCACCTGTCCGACCCCTCCGCGGCCTCGCGCTGCGCCGACCACATCATCGACTACGGCTGCGAGCAGGACTTCAACCGGCCGCTGCGGGTCAGCCCGACCAAGTGCGAGACGTTCCTGCTCGACTGGCTGCCGCGCAAGGTCATGCTGAGCGCGGCCGAGCAGGACGCCATGCCGCACGTGCTGTCGGCGTGGGTGCGCTTCGCCGCGCGCCGCACGGGCCTGCCCGAGCAGGGGCTGCGGGCCACGCTCGACGCCGTGTGGGAGGCGACGGGCAAGTTCCCCGAGGCCTACCGCGACCCGACGACGTTCGGGCTCGACCGGCCGCTGCTGGAGCGGCTGCTGCCCGACGGCGACCTGTCGGCGCTGGCCAGGCGGGCCTTCGCGTTCCCCTATCTGCAGGGCGTGCACAACGGGATCGACCTCGACAAGCTCAACCCCTCCGACGAGGCCGACCGGCGCACGCTGCTGGAGATCGACCACGGCGGCGCGATCGACCAGGAGCACCTGGCCTGGCACGAGGAGATCGCGACCCGGCTGTGGGAGGGCGACCCGCCGCAGCTCTGGGAGGCCGCCCAGCGCCTGCTCGACCTCGGCCACGACCGGCACGACGTGCTGCACGTGCTCATCGAGATCGCCGAGCGGATCGGCGGCGACCCTGACGAGCTCGCCGCGGCCCTCGACGACATCGCCGACATCCCAGACGAGATCTGACGGGCGGGGCCGGTCCGCGCCGGTGTTCGGCCTGCCGGAACGGCGGCGACTCAGCATGATGGTGCCATGGTGATTGACCTCAACGCCGATCTCGGCGAGAGCTTCGGGATCTGGCGGCTCGGCGACGACCTCGCGCTCCTCGACATCGTCACGAGCGCCAACGTGGCCTGCGGCTTCCACGCGGGCGACCCGGTGACGATCAGGCGCACCTGCGCGGCGGCCGTCGACCGGGGTGTGGCGATCGGCGCCCAGGTGTCCTACCGCGACCTCGCGGGCTTCGGCCGGCGGGCCATGGACGTCGAGCCCGAGGAGCTGTGCGCGGAGGTCCTCTACCAGCTCGCGGCGGTCGACGGCATCGCGCGGGCGATGGGCGGGCGGGTGTCGTACGTCAAGCCGCACGGCGCGCTCTACAACCGTGTCGTGCGCGACCGGGAGCAGGCGGCCGCCGTGATCGACGCGGTGGCCGACTACGACGTCACGCTGCCGGTGCTCACGCTGCCCGGCTCGGTCGTGCACGAGGTGGCCGCCGCGGCGGGCGTGCCGACGGTGAGCGAGGCGTTCGCCGACCGGGCGTACACGCCGGAGGGGACGCTGGTGCCGCGCAGGGAGGAGGGCGCGGTGATCCACGACCCGGCGGAGGTGTCCGCGCGGGCACTGGAGATGGCGGTCAAGGGCGCGGTGACGGCCGTCGACGGCAGCTCCGTGCCGATCGGGGCGCGCTCGATCTGCGTCCACGGCGACACACCCGGGGCCGTCCGGCTGGCGCAGGAGGTGCGGGACGTGCTGCTGGCGGCCGGGGTGGTCCTGCAGGCGTTCACATGATCCGCCTGGCGGGCGAGCACGGGCTGCTGGTCGAGACGGGCTCGCTGGAGCTGTCGCACCGCGTGGACGCCGCCCTGCGGCGCGAGCGGCCCGACCGGGTCGTGGAGATCGTCCCCGGGCCCGGCACCGTGCTGGTGGTGGCTCCCGGCGGCGACCGCGAACGGCTGCGCGAGCGGCTGGCGGACGTGCTGGCCAGGGAACGCGACAGGACGCCCGACGCCGGGCCGGCCGCCGAGGCGCCGGTGGTGACCGTCCCGGTGGTCTACGACGGGGCCGACCTGGAGCAGGTGGCGGAGCTGGCGGGCGTCGGCGTGGACGAGGTGGTCGCCCGGCACGCGGGGCGCGAGCTGGTGGTGGGGTGGCTGGGGTTCGCGCCGGGGTTCGCGTACCTCACGGGGCTGGACCCGGTGCTGCACGTGCCCCGGCTGGGCACGCCGCGCACCTCGGTGCCCGCCGGGTCCGTGGCGGTCGCCGGGCCCTACTCGGCGGTCTACCCGAGCGCGTCGCCGGGCGGGTGGCGGCTGCTCGGGCACACCACGCTGCGGGTGTGGGACGTGGCGGCCGATCCGCCGACGCCGTTCCGTCCTGGCACGCGGGTGAGGTTCGAGGCCGCGTGATCGAGGTCATCTCGCCCGGCCCGTACGCGAGCGTCCAGGATCTCGGCCGGCCCGGCTTCGCCCACCTGGGGGTGCCGGGGTCCGGGGCGGCCGACGTGGCGAGTCTGAGGCTGGCGAACCGCCTGGTGGGCAACCCCGAGGGGCTGGCGGGCATCGAGCTGACCTTCGGCTCGGCGCGGCTGCGCTTCCTCGCGGGCGCGTGGGCGGCGCTGGCGGGCGCGCCGGTGCAGGCGGGGCCGGTACGCGGGGCGGGCATGGGGGCGCCGTTCTGGGTGCCGGCAGGGGCGGAGCTGCGGCTGGGAGTGCCCTCGCGGGGGCTGCGGACGTACCTGGCGGTTCGGGGCGGGATCGCGGTGCCGCCGGTGCTGGGCAGCCGGTCCACCGACTCGCTGTCGGGGCTCGGCCCCGAGCCGCTGCGGGCGGGCACGCGGCTGCCCGTGGGGCCCGCCGTGGGCGGGCTCGTGGCGGACTACGCGCCGCTGCCGGAGCTCGGGCCGGCCGTGCTGCGGGTGCTGCCGGGGCCACGCGACGACTGGTTCGCGCCGGAGGCGCTCGCGGAGCTGTGCACGGCTCCCTACGCCGTGACGCAGGACAGCAACCGGGTCGGCGTGCGGCTGCGCGGCCCGGAGCTGGCGCGGGCGAAGGCGGGCGAGCTGCCGAGCGAGGGCATGGTGACGGGCGCGGTCCAGGTGCCGCCGAGCGGGCAGCCGATCGTCTTCCTCGCCGACCATCCGCCGACCGGCGGCTATCCGGTGATCGCCGTGCTGCGCGCGGCCGACCTGGCGGTGGCCGCGCAGCTCCGTCCGGGCGACGAGGTGCGCTTCACCCTCGGGCGGGAGCGCTGAGACGGCTCACAGCTCCACGCGGCCGGCGATGCAGGTGACGGTCGACCCGCCGACCCACACGTTCCCGCTGTCGTCGGCGTCGATCCGCACCCGGCCGGCGCGGCCGATCGCGGTGCCCTGGGCGGCGACGTACGGGGCCGTGACGCGGCCGGTGCGCAGCAGCCACTGGGCCAGCGAGGCGTTGAGGCTGCCGGTGACCGGGTCCTCGACGGTGGCGCCCTGGTGCGGGAAGAAGGCGCGCACCTCGTACGCGAGGTCCGACCCCGCCGGGTGAGGACCCGCCACGCCCACGTCGCACGGCACCGTGCCCGGCCGCAGCGCGAGCACCGACTCGGCGTCGGCGAGCAGCAGCGCCACCCAGCCGGGGCCGTTGTCGGCCCATTCGGCGTCCACGACGTCGTCCCTGGGGATGCCGAGGGCCTCGGCGATGCTCGCCAGCAGCGGCTCCTCCACGGGGCCCGAGCGGATCAGCGGCGGCGCCCGGAACGCCAGGCCTTCGCCGGTCGGCCGCACCCGTACGAGTCCCGCCCCGCACTCCTGGACGATCTCGCCGGGGTCGCGCGGCGTGCCCCCGGCCTCCAGCCAGGCGTGACAGGTGCCGAGCGTGGGGTGCCCGGCGAAGGGCAGCTCCTGTGCCGGGGTGAGGATCCGTACCCGGTAGTCGGCCTCGGGGCTGGTGGGCGGCAGGACGAAGGTGGTCTCGGACAGGTTGGTCCATGCGGCGAAGCGCCGCATCTCCTCGGTGCCGAGCCCGTCGGCCTCCAGCACGACCGCGAGCGCGTTGCCGAGACAGGGAGTGGCGGAGAACACGTCGACCTGGGCGAAGGCGCGCAACATACTCCGGAGTCTGGCAGACGGGGCTTTCCGCGCGGTGCAGCCGGACCGCACACTGTACGTTGTGGCGGACTTTGACGTAGTTGTCCTGGGCTCCGGGCCGGGCGGACAGAAGGCCGCGATCGCCGCGGCGAAGCTCGGCCGGCGCGTCGCCGTGATCGAGAAACGGCACATGATCGGCGGCGTGTGCATCAACACGGGCACGATCCCCTCCAAGACGCTGCGCGAGGCGGTGCTCTACCTCACCGGGCTCAACCAGCGCGAGCTGTACGGCGCCAGCTACCGCGTCAAGGACGAGATCACGGTCACCGACCTCGGCATGCGCACCCAGCACGTGATCGGCCGCGAGATCCAGGTGATCCGCAGCCAGCTCGCCCGCAACCACGTGACCGTGCTGCACGGCACCGGCCGCTTCCTCGACCCGCACACGATCGGCGTGAGCGGCGACGACGACGGCGCCGAGATGAAGATCACCGCCGACCGGATCGTGATCGCCACCGGCACCTCGCCGGCCCGGCCGGACAGCGTGGAGTTCGACGACCGTACGGTGATCGACTCCGACGCGATCCTGCGGCTGGAGCGGGTGCCGGAGACGCTGGTGGTCGTCGGGGCCGGCGTGATCGGCATCGAGTACGCCTCCATGTTCGCCGCGCTCGGCACGAAGGTGACGGTGGTGGAGCGGCGCGAGCGCATGCTGGAGTTCTGCGACCTGGAGATCGTCGAGGCGCTGAAGTACCACCTGCGCGACCTGGCGGTCACCTTCAGGTTCGGCGAGAACGTGGCGGCCGTCGAGCGGCGCGGCAGCGGCGCGCTGACCGTGCTGGAGAGCGGGAAGAGGATCCCCGCCGACTGCGTGATGTACTCGGCCGGCCGCCAGGGCAAGACCGCCGAGCTGTGCCTGGAGGCCGCGGGCCTGGCGGCCGACCGGCGCGGCCGGATCCAGGTGGACGACAACTACGCCACCGCCGTCCCGCACATCTACGCCGTGGGGGACGTGATCGGCTTCCCCGCGCTCGCGGCGACCTCGATGGAGCAGGGCCGGGTGGCCGCCCAGCACGCCTGCGGCGAGCCGGTCGAGGAGCTGGCCGAGCTGACGCCCATCGGCATCTACACGATCCCGGAGATCAGCTTCGTCGGGAAGTCGGAGGACGAGCTGACGCGGGAGAAGGTGCCGTTCGAGGTGGGGATCTCGCGCTACCGGGAGCTGGCCAGGGGGCAGATCATCGGCGACTCGTACGGCATGCTCAAGCTGCTGGTGTCCTCGGAGGACCGGCGGCTGCTCGGCGTGCACGTGTTCGGCACGGGCGCGACGGAGCTGGTGCACATCGGGCAGACCGTCATGGGGTGCGGCGGCACCGTGGACTACCTGGTGAACGCCGTTTTCAACTATCCGACATTGGCGGAGTCGTACAAGGTGGCGGCCTTGGACGCGATGAACAAGATGCGGGTGGTGGCCCGGCTCACCGCGGAGATGTGACCCCGGCCCTCACTCGTCGGACGTGCGCCTGCTCCGGGCGGCGGGCTTCTTGCGCCCGGCGACCAGCGTGTCGCCCGGGGCGGGGGCCCGCTCCTCGGTGCGCTTGGGAGCGGCGGCGCGCGGGCGCGGGTGCGGTGCGGTGTCCTCGGTGGCGGAGCGCCCAGCGGGCGGGTCGGCGGGCGGCGCCTCCTGCTGTGCTTCGGCGGGGGCAGGGGGCTCCCCGGCCTCCCCGGCCTCCCCGGCCGCGCCTGCCTCGCCGGCGGGCCGCGCCGGGGCGTCCGGGTCGCGGAAGGACGCGATGACCCGCTCGGCGTCGTGGTCGGCGGCGAACTCGTCGGCCGCCGCCGCCTCCCGCCGCCGGATCACCACCATGTGGTCGACCGACACCCGCCCGGCCCCCACCACGGCCAGCAGCAGTGACGCCGCGCCGAGCAGGACGATCTCGTTCACGGTGATCGGGTTGAGCGGCGGCGCGACGAGGAAGACCGCCAGCGCCTCGGCGAAGAGGAACAGTCCCGTGACGGAGACCGCCAGCCCGGCGATCAGCAGCGCCCCGCCGATGAGCTCGGCGAGCATCGTGACCGTGGCCCATGCCTGCGGCGCGGGCGCGCCCTGCTCCAGGAACTTGGAGCCGGTGAGCTTCAGGCCGTCCTCCAGCTTGGCCCATCCGTTGGCGAAGAAGATCCCGCCCACGCACAGGCGGGCGACTAAGGCCGCGACATCACGGGAGACCTGTTTCACGCTAGTTGACTGCCCGGTACGGGACATGGCACACCTCAAGGACGGCGGAGCAGCACGGCCACCGCGACGGCCGTCAGGCTCAGCAGGACGACGCTCACGACGACGGTCGTGTGCAGGGCGTTGACGAAGGCCCACCGGGCGGTGTCGAGCAGCGCCCGGCCCGCGCTGCCGCCCACCTGGTGGGCGACGTGCGCGGCCGAGGCCAGGGACTGGCGGGCCTCGTCCATGCGGGTCGCGGGGACCCCGGGCACGGCGGTCAGCGCGGGGGCGTAGGCGATGGCGGTGACGGTGCCGAGCACGGCGACGCCGAGGCCGGCGCCCAGCTCGTACGCGGTCTCCTCGATGGCCGCCGCCCCTCCCGCCCTGGACTCGGGGACCGCGGACATGATGGTGTCGGAGGCGGCCAGCAGCGCCACCTGCACCCCGAACCCGATGCCGACGAAGCAGACGGCCAGCATCACGGGGTGCCCTTCGACGCCCCAGCTCAGCGTGGGGGTGAGGGCCAGCGCGACCAGCCCGAGCCCGCCGCTCATCGTGGCCCGCAGGCCGAGGCGCGGCAGGATGTGGGCCGCCGCGAGCCCGCCGCAGATCGCCGACAGCACCAGCGGCAGCATGCGCACCGCCGCGCGCACCGGGCTGTCGCCGAGCACGAGCTGCAGGTACTGGGCGAGCATGAGCTGGAGCCCGACCAGCGCGAAGACGCCGAGCAGCACCCCGGTGACGCCGGTGGTGAACTCCCGCCGCCGGAACAGCCCGAGCTCCAGCAGCGGCACGGCCAGCCGCCGCTGCCGCCGGACGAAGGCGACGAGCAGCCCGGCGCCCGCCAGGAACACCAGCAGCGACGCCCACATCGGCATGAGGGTGCCCGAACCGGCCTCCTTGAGCCCGAAGGCCAGCGCGAGGAGGCCGACGACCGACAGCGCCGCGCCGGCGGCGTCCCAGGGGCGGTCCCTGCGTACGGGCGAGTCGGGCAGCAGGCGGACGGCGGCGGGCAGCAGCACGAGCAGGATCGGCACGTTGATCAGGAAGACCGCGCCCCACCAGAAGCCGACCAGCACCCCGCCGACGAGCGGCCCGACGGCGGCGCCGGCCGCGGCCACCGCGCTCCAGATGCCGAGCGCGACGGCCCGCTCGCGCCGGTCGGTGAAGACCTGGCGGATGAGCGAGAGCGTGGCCGGCATGATCATCGCGCCGCCGACGCCGAGCAGCGCCCTGGCCAGGATCAGCGTCAGCGGCGTCGGGGCGAACGCGGCCCCGGCCGAGGCCAGGCCGAACAGCACGAAACCGCACAGGACCAGGCGTTTGCGTCCGTACTTGTCGCCGAGCGTGCCGAACATGATGAGCAGCGGCGCGACGACGAGCGAGTAGACGTCGATGATCCACAGGAGCTGCACCGCGCTCGGTTCGAGCGCGGCGGTGAGCGCGGGCACCGCGATGTGCAGAACCGTCGCGTCCACCGTGATGAGCAGCAGCGCCAGGCAGAGCAGCGCCAGGACGGACCAGCGGCGCTCGCCCGGCCGGCTCGCGGACGTCTTGACGAGCGGTGCGGCCTGTGTGACGGTCATGGGCCTCCTTGCAGGCCGATCCGCTGACAGGGCCCGCACGCGCAGGTGGTCGGCCGCTCGCGCGCCACGGTCTCGCGCCCGCCCCTTCAGGACGGCGGCGCCCCGGCTCTTGCGCTCCGGCTTGCGTGGCAGCTTAGGCCATGGCACGCGCTTGTCATAGCGGTATCGCCTGATCCACGGTCTGGCGCACCTCTCTAGAGAGATACAGCCATATGTCGGTATCTATCCAACGTCGGCCCCCCAACCGATCATGGAGGGGTGGGGACCGATCCAAGTGGTAAGAACGATGACATTCAGGATAGGTCCTCACGCGAATGGTGCGACGAGGCGCTGACCAGGCTCAACACCGGCCGCCCCGAATCCGCGCTGGAGGCCGCCCGCCGCGCCGCCGACCTCGATCCCGGGGCCGAGTGGGCGTACCGGCTCGTCAGCCTCGCCCACGAGCGGCTGGGCCGCGACGCCGACGCGCTGCCCGCCGCCGAGCGGGCCGTGACGCTGGCGCCCGGCTCCTGGCTCGCCCGCCTGCGCCTGGCCGCCGTCCTGCGCCGCCGCCCCGGCCGCTGGCCGGACGCGGTCGAACACGCCGAGCAGGCCAGGAGGTTCGCGCCCGAGGAGGCCGACCCCGAGGTCCTGCTGGGCGACCTCGCGCTGCTGCGCGGCGACCACGCCGGCGCGATGCGCCGCTACCGCGCGGCGCTGGCCGTCGCCCCCGCCCATCCGCAGGCCAGGGTGAACCTGGCGCTGGCGCTGCTGCGCTGGGAACGGCCTCGCCCGCACCACGATCCGGCCTGGCCCGTGGACCCGCGCGACACCGGCAGGGCCAGGCGGGCGCTGGAGGTCTGGTCGCGGCAGGCCAGGCTGCTGGTCGCCGTGGCCACCGTCGCCATCGCGGCGGCGGCGCTCGCCTTCGACTGGGGGACGCGGGCGCGGCTCGCCGGGTTCGCGGTGCTCGCGCTGCTGGTGCCGCTCACGGTGCGGCAGGCGCGGCGGGTCCGGGTCTGGTCGTACGTGCCCGCCATGTTCGGACGGGACCCGTGGCTCGGCGCGGGCGTGGTGGCCGCCGTGGTGTCGGTGCCGGCCTTCGCCGCCTGGCTGGTGCTCGGGACGGCGCCCGCCGTGCCCCGCGCGCTCGACCCGGTCTGGGCCGGGCTGGCGGGCGTCGTCGTGCTCGGCTGGCCGGCGCTCGCCGGCGTGCGGGCGATGGCGGAGTCCTGGCGCGGCCGGCCGCTGCGCGCTCTGGAGCAGGCGCTGCTCGCCGGCCCCGACCGCACGGCGCGGCGCGACGTCGGGGTCACGCTCTGGATCGTGCTCGTCAGGACGTGGTCGGTGCTGGTGCCGGTGGTGGGTGGGGCGCTCGTGGTGGAGCCGCGGGCGGCCGTGGCGGCGCTGGCGGTGCCGTACCCGGTGGTGCGCGGCTGCCTGCGCGCCCGCCGCGCGGACGACCGGTGGCTCCTGGCCGCGACGCTGCTGGTCGTGCTGGCCGCCGCCGCGTGCGCGGCCGGCGGGCTGCTGGGCTCGGCGTGGGCCTGGCGGATCGGGCTGGGGGCGCTCGCGGCGGCGGTGGCGGTGTTCGCGGCGCGGGCCGCGCGGGCCTGGTGGCGGGGCGGTCCGGGGCCGTGGCGGGCCGCGCTGGTCATGTGCGACCTGCCCATGGGATCAGGCCCGTCGGCCGCACTGACCGCCGAGGCGCGCCGGACCATCTCCTACGCCCGCGACGTCGTCCTGTCCTACGGCGACGGCCGCGGCCCACGGGTCGCCGGCGCGGCCGCCTCCGTCACCTCCACCGGCGAGCTGCGCCTGATCGCCGGGACCGAGGCGTGGGAGGCGATCGAGGCCGATCCGCGCGTGGCGGTGTTCGCCGCCGACCCGCTCCAGCGGCGGTTCTGGGTGGAGGTGCGCGGCGTCGCGCTCGCCGACGCCGACGTGCTGCGGGTGACGCCCAAGCAGGTGTCGGTGGGCGAGTTCCCTGGGCGGCACCAGCGCCGGTGACTAGAGTTTTGTTCTATGCGGATCCTGCGTACTCCCGACGAGCGCTTCGCCGGACTGCCCGACTTCCCCTACGAGCCCCGCTACGCCGAGGTGGGCGACGGCCTGCGGATGGCGTACGTGGAGGCCGGGCCGGCCGGCGGCGAGCCGGTCGTGCTGCTGCACGGCGAGCCGAGCTGGTCCTTCCTCTACCGCCACGTCATGACCGAGCTGGCCGCGGCCGGGCTGCGCGCGATCGCGCCCGACCTGATCGGCTTCGGCCGCTCCGACAAGCCCGCCGACCTCGCCGACCACACCTACGCCAGGCACGTCGAATGGACCAGGGCCCTGCTGCTCGACGCGCTCGGCCTGCGCGGCATGACCGTGGTCGGCCAGGACTGGGGCGGCCTCATCGGGCTGCGGATCGCCGCCGAGCACCCCGAGCGGGTGGCCCGGATCGTGGCCGCCAACACGGGGTTGCCGACGGGTGACATTCCCATGCCCGAGGTCTGGCACCGGTTCCGCGCGTCCGTGCTCAACGCCCCGGCGCTCGACATCGCCCGGTTCGTCCAGGCCGGATGCAGGACGCCGCTGCCGCCCGAGGTGCGGGCCGCGTACGACGCGCCGTTCCCCGACGAGACGTACAAGGCGGGCCCGCGGGCCATGCCCGGCCTCGTGCCCACCTCCCCCGACGACCCCGCCGCGCCCGCCAACCGCGCAGCCTGGCGGGTTCTCACCACGCTGGAGCGGCCGTTCCTGGTGGCCTTCTCCGACGGGGACCCGATCACCGGCGGCATGCGGCCGATCCTGCTCAAGTCGATGGCAGGGGCCTCCGGCCTGGAGCATCCCGTGATCAAGGGCGCCGGGCACTTCCTCCAGGAGGACGCCGGCGCCGAGCTCGGCCGGCAGATCGCCGCTTTCGTGACCTCGGCACAGCGTGTCAGAAACGCCTAATCGTCCGTCCAGTGCGGTATAACCGGGGGCGGACCGGGGAGGCGTGATGCGTGAGTCCGGCAGGGCCCAGGCCGCGGGGCGGGCCGCAGCGCGGGATCTGTTCGAACAGGTGCGGGAGCGCTACTTCCGGATCCCCCCTGGGGTGCGGCGGGTGCTCTACGTGGTCGTGCTCGTCGCGACGATGGGAGTGGGCGCGGCGCTCGGCTGGGACCTGCTGAGCACCTTCCCCCTCGTCCTGCTGGCGCTCGCCTTCATCGCGCTCACCATGCGCTTCCCCCGCGCCGCCGCCACCACGCTGGTGGTGGTGTGCTGGATGGCGCTCGCGCTGCAGGCGTTCGCGCGGCTCTACCCCGCGGGCTCGTTCGCGGTGCACCTGATGGTCGCACTGGCCCTGCCGGTCGCCGGCGCCGCGCACCTCATCCGCTGGGTGACACCGTGGGTGACCACCCTGACGGCGCTGCTGCCCGCCGGCCTGCTCGCCGCGGCCCTGTCCCCCGTCTCCGCCACCGTCTCGGTCTGGGTCGGCTACGCCGCCGCGCTCGCCGTCCTCGTCCAGCGCCTCCTGCTGGCCCGCCGGACCAAGGCCGAGAACGCCGTCGAGGAGCAGGTCAGGGTCAGGGCCCGCGAGGGCCGCCCCGAGACCGCCCAGGACAAAGCGGGCGGACCGCCCCAGATCTCCGTCGAGGACGCCCTCGCCGAGCTGGAGAGCATGATCGGGCTCGCCCCGGTCAAGGAGCAGGTGCGCTCGATCGCCGCCTCCATCGAGGCGTCCCGGCTGCGGGCCGAGGCGGGCTACGCCAGCGAGCGGCCCACCCGCCACTTCGTCTTCGTCGGCCCGCCCGGCACCGGCAAGACCTCGGTGGCCCGCGCGCTCGCCAAGATCTTCTACGCGTTCGGCCTGCTGGAGACCCCCTACGTGGTCGAGGCGCAGCGCGCCGACCTGGTGGGCGAGTTCCTGGGCGCGACCGCGATCAAGACCAACGAGCTGGTCGACCGGGCGCTCGGCGGGGTGCTGTTCATCGACGAGGCGTACGGGCTGGTCAACTCCTCCGACGGCCAGCCCGACCGGTTCGGCGCCGAGGCCGTGCAGACCCTGCTCAAGCGGGCCGAGGACGACCGCGACCGGGTGATCATCATCCTGGCCGGCTACGAGCAGGAGATGAGCGGCTTCCTGTCCAGCAACCCCGGCCTGGCCAGCCGCTTCGCCACCCGCGTGCGCTTCCCCGGCTACTCCCCGCAGGAGCTCGTCGAGGTCACCGAGCTGCTCCAGCGGCGGCGGGGCGACCAGATGAGCCCCGACACCCGGCGCGTCCTGCTCGGCCTGTACGACGACGTGCACCGCCGCGGCCTGGTCGACGAGCTGGGCAACGCCCGCTTCGCCCGCAGCCTGGTCGAGGCCGCCGCGCAGGCCCGCGACGTACGCGTGGTGGGCGCGGGCGGCACGCCGACCACCGCCGACCTCGTGACGACCACCACGGCCGACGTCACCAAGGCGTTCGACGACCTCACCGCCCGTTTCCGCGGCTACGCCGCCACGCCCACGCTGGAGGAGGCGCTCGCCGACCTCGACCGCATGGCGGGCCTGGCCCCGGTCAAGCGGCAGGTGCACGCCATCGCCGCGCAGCTCCAGGTGGCCCGCATGCGGCAGGAGCGCGGGCTGCCGACGCCGCAGCAGATGCGCCACTTCGTCTTCGTGGGGCCGCCCGGCACCGGCAAGACCACGGTCGCCCGGGTGCTCGGCCGCGTCTTCGCCGCGCTCGGCCTGCTGGCCAGGCCCGACGTGGTCGAGGCGCACCGCGCCGACCTGGTCGGCCAGCACCTCGGCGCCACCGCGATCAAGACCAACGAGCTGATCGACCGGGCGCTCGGCGGCGTGCTGTTCATCGACGAGGCCTACAGCCTGGTCAACCCCGGCTACCAGGGCGGCGACGCCTTCGGCGCCGAGGCCGTGCAGACGCTGCTCAAGCGGGCCGAGGACGACCGCGACCGGCTCGTGGTCGTGCTGGCCGGCTACGAGCGCGAGATGGACGGCTTCCTCGCCACCAACCCCGGCCTGGCCAGCCGGTTCAACCAGCGCGTGGCCTTCCCCAGCTACTCCCCCGCCGAGCTGAGCGAGATCGCGGTCCTGCTCGCGTCCAAGGCGGGCGACACCTTCGACGAGGGCGCGCTGCGCAACCTCGACGAGGTCTTCACCTGGGTCTGCGCGGAGCGGCTGATCGACGGCCTCGGCAACGGCCGCTTCGCCCGCTCGCTGTTCGAGCGCGCCGCGATGCGCCGGGACGTACGCCTGGCCGCGCAGGCCGGGGCCGGCTCGGCGGCCAGCGCGGCCGAGCTGACCACGATCACGAGCGAGGACGTCGCCGCCGCCGTGGACGAACTTTCCGGCCGCTGACTTCTTCCTGCTGCGTGCGCCCACCCGTCGCATGGTGTAGCTATATGACTGCGTAGCGTGCTCGGCGGAGGGAGGGCGATGGCCGGGTTCCTGGTCCGCAGGCTGCTCGGCTACACCGTGCTCGTCGTGGTGGCCGCCAGCCTCTCCTATCTGCTGGCCGCCGTCGCCCTCGACCCGCGCTCCAACTACGCCGACCGCACGCCCAAGCCGCCGCCCGCCGTGGTCGACGCGCAGCTCGCCGCGCTCAACCTCAACGACAAGGTCCCGCTGCTGCAGCGCTACGCCACCTGGGCGGGCGGGGTGGTCCGGGGCGACTTCGGCAGGACGATCACCGGTTCGCCGGTCGGCGACGATCTCAGGCGGCGCATGGGCGTGACGTTCCGGCTGGTGATCCTGGGGGTGTTCTGCGGCAGCCTGATCGGCGTGCTGGCCGGGGCGCTCGCCGCGGTCCGGCAGTACGGCTGGTTCGACCGGCTCTCCACCGGCCTGTCGTTCGTGGTGCTCGCGGTGCCGGTGGTCGTGGTGGCCAACATGCTGACCCTGCTGGCGTCCTGGGCCAACGGGCGGGTGTTCGGCCACCAGGTGCTGCTGGTCAGCGGCGAGTACACCGACGGGCTGACCGCCGGGTTCTGGGGCCAGGCCGTCGACCGGGTGCAGCACCTCGTCCTGCCGACGATCTCGCTGTCCGTCGGGCTCGCCGCCGTCTTCAGCCGCTACCAGCGCAACATGATGCTCGACGTGCTCGGCGCCGACTACGTGCGCACCGCCGTGGCCAAGGGGCTGAGCCGGCGCAAGGCGCTGGTCCGGCACGCGCTGCGCACGGCGCTGATCCCGGTGGCGACCTACTTCGCGTTCACGTTCGGGGCGCTGCTGACCGGGGCCACGTTCACCGAGAAGATCTTCGGCTGGCACGGGCTGGGCGAGCAGCTCATCAACTCGATCTTCAGCAACGACGTCAACACCGTCGCCGCCATCTCGCTGCTCGCGGGCGTCGCGGTGCTGTGCGCCTCGCTCGCCGCCGACCTGCTGCACGCGGCGCTCGATCCGAGGGTGCGGTCCGCATGACGCTGTCGCAGGAGGAGCTGGCCGAGGAGCTGAGCGACGGCGCGGCCGCGCGCGTCCCTTCCCGGATGCGGGTGGTGGCCGGGCGGTTCTTCCGCTCCCCGCAGGGGGTCGCGGGCTTCGCGGTGCTGGCGGCGATGTTCCTGCTGGCCTTCGCCGGGCCGCTGGTCAGCCGGTGGAGCTACACCGACAAGGACTTCACCGCGTTCCTGCAGCCGCCCTCCCCCGACCACTGGTTCGGAACGCTCCAGACGGGCGCCGACGTCTTCGCCCTCACCCTGCGCGGCATGCAGAAGTCGCTGGTCGTGGGCCTGCTGGCGGCGCTGGTCTCCACGGCGCTCGCGGCCCTCGTCGGCGCGTTCGCCGGCTACTTCCTGGGCTGGACCGACCGCGTGCTGAGCTGGACCACCGACCTGCTGCTCGTGCTGCCCGCCTTCCTGGTGCTGGCGATCATGTCACCGCTGTTCGGGGCCGGGCAGTGGGTGTTGTTCGTGGTCATGCTGGCGCTGTTCCTGTGGATGGTGACCTCCAAGGTCGTCAGGGGGATGACGATCTCGCTCAAGGAGCGGGAGTTCATCCAGGCCGCCCGCTACATGGGGGTGCCGCCGGTGCGCATCGTCTTCCGGCACGTGATCCCCAACCTGTCGTCGCTGCTCGTCGTGGACGCCACGCTCAACGTCAGCGCGGCCATCCTGACCGAGACGTCGCTGTCCTACTTCGGGTTCGGCATCCAGCCGCCCGACGTGTCGTTCGGCACGCTGATCGCCGACGGGTCGAGGACGGCCATGTACGCGCCGTGGACGTTCTGGTTCGTGGCCGGGCTGCTGGTGGTGACGGTGCTCGCGGTCAACCTCGTCGGCGACGCGCTGCGCGACGCGTTCGACCCGGCGGCGAAGAGGGCGCGATGAGACCACCGGTCCTGGAGGTCACCGACCTCGGCGTCACCTTCGGCGGGGTGCCGGCCGTGCGCGGCGTCGGCTACGCGGTGCTGCCCGGCGAGGTGCTGGCCATCGTCGGCGAGTCGGGGTCGGGCAAGTCCGTCACCTCGGCGGCCGTCATGGGCCTGCTGCCGCCGGGGGCGCGCGTCACCGGGTCGGTGCGGCTGCACGGCAAGGAGCTGATCGGCGCGCCCGCCCGCGAGCTCGACGCGCTGCGCGGCCGGACGATCTCGATGGTGTTCCAGGACCCGCTGTCGGCGCTCACGCCGGTCTACCGGGTGGGCGACCAGATCGCCGAGGCCGTGCGCGTACACCAGCGCGTGAGCAGGGAGAACGCCCTGGTCAAGGCGGTGGAGCTGCTGGAGCTGGTCGGCATCCCGCGCCCGGCCGAGCGGGCGCTCGCCTTCCCGCACGAGTTCTCCGGCGGCATGCGGCAGCGCGTGATGATCGCGATGGCCATCGCCAACGACCCCGACGTGATCATCTGCGACGAGCCGACCACCGCGCTCGACGTCACCGTGCAGGCGCAGGTGCTGGAGGTGCTGAAGACGGCGCAGCGCAAGACCGGCGCGGCGATCATCATGATCACGCACGACCTGGGGGTGGTGGCCGGCTTCGCCGACCGGGTGCTCGTCATGTACGCCGGCCGCCCCGTCGAGGTCGGCGGCGTCGACGACGTCTACTACCGGCCGCGCATGCCCTACACCGTGGGGCTGCTGGGCTCGGTGCCGCGCATCGACCGCCACGGCGGGCGGCTGACGCCGATCGAGGGCAGCCCGCCCTCCCCCGGCGCACTGCCGCCCGGCTGCCCGTTCGCGCCGCGGTGCCCGCTGCACGTGGCCGCCTGCGACGAGCGCGAGCCTCCGCTGTACGAGGTGGGCGAGGGGCATCGGGCGGCGTGCATCCGCTGGGAGGAAGTCCGCCCCGCCGGCCTCGCCGACCCGATCGGCCCCGCCGACGCCGCAGTTCCCGCAGGCCTCGCCGATACCAGCCCCGCTGTCCTCGCTGACACCGCCGGCTCCACTGTCCTCGCCAGTCTCGCCGACCCCAGCGACGCCGCCGGTTCCGGTGCAGCCGGTGCGGGCGCCGTAGCCAGGGCGGTCGGCGTCGAGCGGGCGGAAGGGGCGCGGGCGCGGCATCGGCGGACGGTGCTGGAGGTCAGCGGTCTGGTCAAGGACTACCCGCTGGTCAAGGGCGCGGTGTTCCGGCGGCGGGTGGGCACCGTGCACGCGGTCGCCGGGGTCGGCTTCGACATCCGCGAGGGTGAGACGCTGGCCCTGGTCGGCGAGTCCGGCAGCGGCAAGACCACGACGCTCACCCAGATCCTGGAGCTGGCCGCCCCGCAGGCCGGCCGCATCGTCGTGCTCGGCCGCGACACCTCCCGGCTCGGCCGGGCCGAGCGCACCGCGATCCGGCGCGACCTGCAGGTGGTCTTCCAGGACCCGCTGGCCTCGCTCGACCCGCGCATGACCGTCCACGACATCGTCGCCGAGCCGCTGCGCACGCACGGGCACCGGCGGCCGGGGCGGCGGGTGGCCGAGCTGCTGGCGTTGGTCGGCCTGGATCCCGAGCACGCCGCCCGCTACCCGCAGGACTTCTCCGGCGGTCAGCGGCAGCGCGTCGGCATCGCGCGGGCGCTGGCGCTGGAGCCCCGGCTGCTGGTGCTGGACGAGCCGGTCTCGGCGCTGGACGTGTCGATCCAGGCCGGCGTGATCAACCTGCTGGGCGCGTTGCGGGCCAGGCTCGGGCTGTCCTACCTGTTCGTGGCGCACGACCTGGCCGTGGTGCGGCATCTCGCCGACCGCGTGGCGGTCATGTACCTCGGCAGGATCGCCGAGATCGGCCGGGTCGACGCCGTCTACGACACCCCGATGCATCCGTACACCCAGGCCCTGCTGTCAGCGATCCCGCTGCCCGACCCGGCGCGCGAGCGTTCCCGGCGGCGGATCCTGCTGGAGGGCGACCTGCCGAGCCCGGCCGACCCTCCGACGGGCTGCCGCTTCCGCACCAGGTGCCCCAAGTTCCGCGGCGAGCTCACCGACGAAGAGCGCGGGCTCTGCGTCCAGGTGGAGCCCGATGTGCGGACGCTGGGCGAGGACCACGGCGCGGCCTGCCATTACGCCGAGAGGCGTGTCGTCGTATAGACCAGGAGGAACCGCTCGATGAAAGCAGCACGTCTCGTCCTCGCCCTGGCCGTGGCCGCGCCGCTGGCCCTGACGGGCTGCGGGGGCCGCTCCGGCGGCGGCGCGGGAGGCGCCGGAGGCCGGGGCGACGACCGTACGATCAGGGCGTTCGACATCAACCCGCGCCCGCGCGACCAGGTCAAGGACGGCGGCACGCTCCGGTGGGGCATCAACGAGCTGCCCGCGCAGTGGAACCGCAACCACGTCGACGGCAACCTGGCGGTGGCGGCGTCGGTCAGCAACGCGCTGCTGCCCGCGCCGTTCTACTCCGACGAGAAGGCGGAGATCACGCCCGACCGCGACTACGTGCTGGAAGCCGAGGTCACGGCGCGGCGGCCGCGGCAGGTCGTCACCTACACGCTCAACCCGAAGGCCCATTGGTCCGACGGCAAGCCGATCACCTGGGCCGACTACCAGGCCCAGTGGCGGGCGCTCAACGGCAAGGACCCCGCCTACCGCATCGCCTCCGCGACCGGCTACCAGGACATCGAGAAGGTGGCGCGGGGCAAGGACGACCACGAGGTGGTGGTGACGTTCGCGCGGCCGTTCGGCGACTGGCAGTCGTTGTTCGGGCCGCTGCTGCCGGCCGCCACCAACTCCTCGGCGGAGGCGTTCAACACCGGGTGGCTCAACAGGATCCCGGTGACGGCGGGGCCGTTCAAGTTCGGCGGGTTCGACCAGACGGCCAAGACGGTCACGCTGGTGCGGGACGACGCGTGGTGGGGCGACCGGGCCAAGCTCGACAGGATCATCTACCGGGCGGCCGAGCAGGACTCGCTGATCGGCGCGTTCAGCAACGGCGAGCTCGACATCATCGACGTGGGCCCGTCCGCGCCCGACTACGCGCGGGCCAGGGCCACCTCGGGCGCCCAGGTACGGCAGGCGGCCGGCCCCGACTTCCGGCACTTCACCTTCAACGGCTCCAGCGAGCTGCTGCGCGACCGCAACGTGCGCCTGGCCGTTCAGCTCGGCATCAACCGGCAGGCCATCGCGCAGTCCGACCTCCAGGGCCTCGACTGGCCGATCGCGCTGCTCGACAACCACTTCTTCATGAACACCCAGGAGGGCTACCAGGACAACGCCGGCGAGCACGGGGCCTACAACCCCGCGCGGGCGCGGCAGCTCCTGGACGCGGCCGGCTGGCGGCTCGACGGCGCGGTGCGGAAGAAGAACGGCAAGCCGCTGGAGCTGCGCTTCGTCGTGCCGTCCGGGGTGCAGATCAGCAAGCAGGAGGGGGAGCTGGCGCAGAGCATGCTCGCCCAGATCGGGGTGAAGCTCACCATCCGGTCGGTGCCCAGCGGCGACTTCTTCACCAGCTACGTCATCCCCGGCAACTTCGACATCACGCCGTTCTCCTACATCGGCACGCCGTACCCCGTCTCCAGCAGCTTCGGCATCTACGCGAACGCGCCCGACGGCAAGACGTGGAACGCCAACTTCGGCCGCACCGGGTCGGCGGCCATCGACGAGGCCATGAGCCGGGCCGCGCAGAGCCTGGACCCGGCCGAGGGGCGCTCGCTCGCCAACGCCGCCGACCGGCTGCTGTGGCAGGAGGTCAACGTCCTGCCCCTCTACCAGCGGCCTCAGAACGTGGCCGTGAAGGAGACGCTGGCCAACGTGGGCGCGCGCGGCTTCTACGACCTGCACTACGAGAACATCGGCTTCACCGCCTGAGCCCGTGATCCGGCCGGCGGGAATGTCGGCCGGATCCGGTAGAAAGGGCGGATGACGATTCGGGTGAGCTGGGGGCAGATCCTCGCCTGGCGGCTGCGCAGGCAGTTCGTGAGCGGCGCCGACGGCGGCGACGCCGTGAGCGTCGCCAGGCGGCTCTGCGGCGTGCAGGCGCAGGTGGCCTCGTCCGCGGAGCTGGCGGTGGCGGTCCGCCAGGCCGAGCCGGAGCGCGGGGAGGTGGCCCGCGCCCTGTGGTCCGAGCGCACCCTGGTCAAGACCTGGCTCATGCGGGGCGGCACGCTGCACCTGGTGCCCGCCGACGAGCTGGCCTCCTACTGCGCGGCGCTCGCGACGCTGCGGTTCTGGGAGAAGGGCTCGTGGCAGCGCGGCCACGGGGTGACGGCCGACGAGATCGCCCTGATCATTGAGGCGGTTCCCGAGGCGCTGAAGGGCGACCCGCTGACCCGGGAGGAGCTGGTCGACGCCGTGGTGACGGTGACCGGCCGGACCCGGCTGCGCGAGGCGCTGGCGTCCGGCTGGGGCGCGCTGCTCAAGCCGCTCAGCCGCCTGGGCGAGCTGTGCTACGGCCCGCCGCGCGAGGGCCGGGTGACCTTCACCACCCCCGCGGGCTGGGTGCCGGGCTGGCCGGGCGAGCTGCCGCCGTACGAGGAGGCGGGCGTGCGGGTGGCGCGCGCCTACCTGGGCGCGCACGGTCCGGCGACGCCGGAGATGTTCGACGGGTGGCTGTTCGGCGGGACGGCGCGCAAGGCGGTGCTGAAGGGCTGGTTCCGCGCGCTCGCGCCCGAGCTGACCGAGGTCGAGACCGACGACGGGCTCAGGCTGCTCACGCTGTCGGAGCACGTGGACGAGCTGGCCGCCGGCCGCCCGTCCACGGCCGTGCACCTGCTGCCGGGCTTCGACCAGTACATCCTGGGCGCGCCGCGCACGCTCGCCCCGCTCATCCCGCCGGAGCTCAAGGCCAGGGTGAGCCGCCAGGCGGGCTGGATCTCCCCCGTCGTCGTGCACGAGGGGCGGGTCGCGGGCGTGTGGGAGCACCGGGACGGCGACGTGGCGCTCGACCTGGCCGTACCGGTGCCGGCGGAGCCGCTGGCGGAGGCCGTCGCGCGGCTCCGTCCCCTGCTGGCCTAGCCGTGGCTCAGGTGGTGGCGCTGCCCGCCATCACCCGGTCGACGATGCCGTCGCTGCCCTCCTGGCGGGCGCAGTGCGCGCAGCAGTACCAATGCTCGCCCGACTGGACGCCGTGCCCGATGACCTTGGTGCCGCAGTGCTCGCAGATCGGCGCCATGGCCTCGATCGCGCACTGGAAGCAGTCGAAGGTGTGCACCGCGCCCTGCGCGTGCACCTCGAACGCCATGTCGTAGTCGTTGCCGCAGGTCTCGCAGATGGCCATGGTGATCCCCTCGGTAGTCGATCCGCCGGGGGGGATACCCGGATCCTGTGCGCACCTTTCCCAAGAAACCGCCATATTCCGGCTCCGTTTGCCATCACGGTCAAGAGCCAGTAAAGATCGTCGCCGACCCTGTTTCCCCCTCGAAGGGATGATCGTGCTCGCACGTACCGTTCTCGCGGCCGCTCTGGCCACCGCCGGGCTCGCCGCGCTTCCTTCCTCCGCCTACGCCGCCACGGCGGCGCACACGCCGGAGCGCATCTGCGGCTCCGGCTTCCACCGTGTCGACGACGGCCACCGCGCGATGAAGACGCGCGGCGGAGCCGTTTTCGGGCACGTCTACCTGATGTACAACAAGCGCAGCGGCCAGAACTGCGTCGCCGCGATCAAGACCGCGTTCCGGGGCGTCCGCTCCGTCACCGGGGCCTATCTGGAGGTGCGCGGCGGCGGCAAATCGGAGGACGCGCAGAAATACCGCTACTACGCCGAGACCGGGCACCTGGCCGGGAGCTGGAAGTGCGTACGCTACGCCGGCTGGACCCGCGACCCGGACAACCGCGTCGAGGCGTGGGGCGGCCGCCAGAGCTGGGGCAACTGCAAGGGCTGAGATTTCCCGGCCCGAGGTTGTCACATCGCGGCGGCCTGCCCCGTCCAGTACCCGTAAGCGCGAAACACCTACGGGAGGCTGCCATGAGCCAGCGGATCAACATCGTCAAGCACGTGCCCGCCATCTACCACCACCTCATCGAGGTGGAGAAGATCCTGCACGGGAGCGAGCTGCCCACCGCCACCCTGGAGCTGGTGAAGCTGCGGGTCAGCCAGATCAACGGCTGCGCCTACTGCGTGGACATGCACAGCCGTGACATGAAGAAGGCCGGCGAGAGCGACGAGCGCATGTGGATGGTGGCCGCCTGGCGCGAGGCCACGGTGTTCACCCCGGCCGAGCGGGCCGCGCTGGCGCTCGCGGAGGAGGCCACCCGGCTGCCCGACCGGGAGGCCGTGCCGGACGCGGTGTGGGAGCAGGCTCGCGAGCACTACGACGACAAGCAGCTCGCGCTGCTGATCGCGGCCATCGCGATGATCAACGCCTGGAACCGGGTCGGCGTGACCTCCCGGCTCACGCCCGGCGCCTGACCGGAACCGGGCTGGAGCCACTCTGGAGCCGGGCCGCCGAACCGGCGGCCCGGTTCCGGCTCCGGCTCCGCGAGCCAAGGCCGGCTGCCGCCGCGCTGACCGGGTCCTTTTGCCTGCTTCTTACACCGAACTTACGGGGGTATCGATAGATAACATCAGTAACGAAAACATCACGGGGGGCTTACGATGAAGAGGCTTGTGGTGGTGCCGCCACACATCGCCAGGCACAAGGTCCGCGACATCCGTTCGGCAGACCGCCGCAAGCCCCCCGCAGATCCCAAGGCAGATCCCAAGGTCGTCGACCTGCGCGCCTACACCGGCCGCAACGTCCTCCGCTTCCCCGGCGGCCCGGCGCCCGCCGCCTGACGCTAGGAGGCGTACAGCTTCTTGGCGTAGGTCGCGCCGTAGTATGTCTCCAGCTCCTCCAGCGACTCCTCCACCTTCTGCACGTCCTTGGTGATCCGCGCGTGCGAGGGCAGGTCGTCGCCCCAGGTCTCGGGCTTCCAGAGCGACGAGCGCAGGAACGCCTTCGCGCAGTGGAAGAAGATCTGCTCGATCTCGACGACGATCGCCAGGTGCGGGCGGTGGCCCTTCACGACCAGCTCGTCGAAGAACGGAGCCTCGCGGACGAGCCGGGCACGGCCGTTGATCCGCAGGGTCTCGTTGCGGCCGGGGATCAGGAAGATCAGTCCGACGTGCGGGTTGCGCAGGATGTTGATGAAGCCGTCGGCGCGGCGGTTGCCGGGCCGGTCGGGGATGGCGATCGTGGCGTCGTCGAGCACGTGGACGAACCCGGCCGGGTCGCCCTTGGGCGAGACGTCGCACGCGCCGTGCTCGTCGGAGGTGGCGATCAGGCAGAACGGCGAGGCGGCCAGCCACTGGCGGTCGCGCTCGTGCAGCCGCACCCGCTCCTTGGTCGCCGCCCTCGGCATGACCTCACCGAGCAGCTCGCGCAGCTCGGCCTCGGACCCGATTTCCGCCCAGCTCATGTGATCTCCCTTCAGGGGTTTCCCCCATCTTGTCAGGGATCGGGGCGAGCATCCTGTGCGGTGACCGAAGGGCGAGACTGACCAGGTCAGTACGCTTGTCGTCCCGCAGCCCCGGCCCTGGCCGCACCTCGACCTCCTCCAGCGGCACGCTCCGGCCGCACGTCCCGCAGACCGAGTAGGGATCCAGGAGTGAGCCGCAGGTGACGTGGGCGTACAGCCGCCGGGGACCGTTCGCGGTCAGGTGACGGTCGCCCCACTGGGCGAGGGCCAGCACCGGCACCCACAGCTCGCGGCCCATGGGGGTCAGGACGTACTCGTCGCGGGGCGGCGCGTCCTGGTAGCGGCGCCGTTCGAGCACGCCGGCCTCGACGAGCGCGCTCAGCCGCTGGGACAGCACCGCCTTGGGGATGTCGAGGTGAGCCTGGAAGTCGGCGAAGCGGCGCACGCCGCACATCGCGTCACGGACCACGAGCAGCGTCCAGCGTTCGCCGAGCACCTCCAGGGTCTTGGCGAAGGAGCAGTCCTGACCGTCGTAGTTCTTGCCGAGCGCCATGCACCCCATGTTAGTTCATTCACCGAACCGTGATACCGTCCGGCACTATGAGTTCATTGACCGAACCGACTCAGGTCGTGCGGCGCGGAACCCTGGCCGTGGCCTCCGCCGCGCCGCTGCTGGTGCTGTCCAACTTCACGCTGCCGATGGTGACGCTGCCGGAGATGGCGCGGGACCTCCACGCCGGGCCCACCGGGCCGGTGTGGATGCTCGGCTCGATCGCGCTCGGGCTGTCGTCGCTGCTGCTGGTCTCCGGCGGGCTGGCCGACGACCACGGCCGCAGGCGGGTGCTCGTCGCGGGCTCGCTCGTGCTGGCCGCCGCTAGCGCCGTGGCCGCGGCGGCCCCGTCGGTGGCCGTGTTCGTGGCCGCCCGGCTCGTCCAGGGCGGGGCGAGCGCCGCGATGCTGGCCGCGAGCCTCGGCATCGTCGGGCACGCCTACCCGCCGGGGCCCGGGCGGGTGCGCGCCACCGGCAGGTACGGCGCCATGATGGGCCTCGGCACCCTGCTCGGCCCGCTGCTGTCCGGCGCGCTCGCCGCGCTGACCGGCTGGCGTACGGTCTACGCGCTGATGGCGGCCTCGGCCACGGCGCTGGCGATCGCCGCGGCCCGCCGGCTGGAGGAGTCGCGCTCGCCGGCGCGGCGCCGCTTCGACGTGCCCGGCGTGGTGCTGCTCACCCTGGGCGTGGCGGCGCTGGTCGCGGGGGTGACCGAGGGCCGGGCCGGCTGGACGCGGCCCGTGGTGCCGGGCGCCTTCGTGCTGGCGGCGGTGCTGCTGGCGGCGTTCGTGGCGGTGGAGCGGCGGCGGGAGGAGCCGCTGCTGGACCTGGCGCTGTTCCGGCGGCCCGCGTTCCTGCTGAGCACGGGGTCGGCGATGGTCGTGGGGGCCGCGATCGTGGGGCTGCTCAACTACCTGCCCACCGTGCTGCAGGTCGCGCACGGGCTGACGGCGCTGGACACGGCGCTGCTGTTCGCGGTCTGGTCGGGGCTGTCGTTCGCGGGCTCGCTGCTGACCCGGCACGTCCGGCTGAGCTCGGCCGCGCGGCTGGCGCTGGGGCTCGCGCTGACGGCGGCCGGGTTCGCCGCGCTGCTCGGCGTGGGCGCGGCGCTGTCGCTGCCGCTGGTCGTGGCGGGGCTGACGGTGAGCGGCGCCGGGTCCGGCCTGATCAACTCCGCGATCACCCACCTGGCCGTCGAGAGCGTGCCGGCGCACCAGGTGAGCATGGGGTCGGGGGCCAACAACACCGCCCGGTATGTCGGCTCGTCCCTCGGGGCGGCGGGCGTGGCGGCGGTCGTCGGGGCGCTGGGGCCGGCGCGCGGCGCGGACGTGGCGATCGGCGCCTGCGTCGTGCTCACCGCCGTGACGGCCCTCGCCGTCTGGTCAGCCGCCCGGTCATCGAGCCGGTCGTCGAGCCGGTCGTCAGGCCAGTCGCCCAGCCGGGCGGCTGGACGGGCGGCTGCACGGTCGGCTGCACAGGCGGCTGCGCGGTCGGCTGCTGGGCCGGCCGCCTGATCGCTCCGGCACCGGCGCCGGTCCTATCACCAGCGCCGCCCGATCACCAGCGCCGCGCCTGGGCCATGACCCCCAGGTAGGCGTCCCGCTCCACCGCGAACCTGACCGGGTCCAGCTCCCTCCGCTCGGCCCGCAGATGGAGGATGGTCAGCTCGGTCGCGGCCTGCTGGTAGTCGCTCATGGCCCGGCCGAGGCCCGCCCGCCTGGCCCACTTGCGGGCCGCCTTGCGCGCGGGGAGCGTGGTGAGCATGCGGACGTCGGCGTCGGAGATCAGCCCGGTGTGCTGGTAGATCGGCAGGTAGAGAGCCATCTTGCCGACGAGGTGACGGCGCTCGTTCACGGTCACGACGACCAGCGTGACGAGCGTCGCCATGATCACCAGGTAGGCGCCGCCCAGCCAGGTGAGCGAGCCCGTGCTGGCCGCGCCGTTCCACAGCGCGTGCAGGAAGACCGCGCCGAGATAGCCCAGCGGGATCATGGCGTACCTGAAGGTCGTGCGGCGGGTGATCGCGTAGGCGACGCCGAGCCCGATCAGCGAGGTGTAGATCGGATGGCCGAGCGGGTCGATCAGCCCCCGCACCACGAAGAGCTGGATCGCCGCCCCCGGCCCGTCCGCGCCGAACGCGAGCAGGTAGTAGCCGACGTTCTCCACGGCGGCGAAGCCGAGGCCGGCCATGGAGGCGTACACGATGCCGTCGGTCAGGTTGTCGATCTCCTGGCGGCGGCGCAGGAGCAGCAGCAGGGCCGCGCCTTTGAGCGCCTCCTCGATCACGGGGGCGAGGTAGACGGTGCCGATGCTCTCGGCGACCGCGGAGCCGTAGCCGGTCTTCACCCACTCCTGGCCGACGAAGGTCAGGGCGATGCCGAGGACGATCGCCACCCCCGCGCCCCACGCGAACGCGAAGGCGAGGTGCAGCTTCGGCTCCGGCTCCAGCCGGTCGAGGGAGAGGACCGCGGCGAGCAGCACCGGCAGGGGCGCGAACGCGAGCAGCATGGACAGCCCGAACCCGACGGGACCGCCCGCGACCAGCATGACCGCCAGCGTGATGAGCGCGAGGAGCCCGGAGACGACCAGACCGAGCAGCAAAGCCTTGCTGGGGCGCTGCGCGAGCGTCGGTGCAGTCATGGTGGTGCCTCTCTTCCCTTCGGTCCGCCCACTATGCGCCCCCCGCATCGACAAGCGCTTAACGGCTGCTTGATTCCCGGTAGTACGGGTCCGCCACCGAAGCCTCACCGTCCGTGTACGAATACACCTCCTTGCCGGAGATGAACACCCGCAGCGCCCGGCTCATCACGTCCAGGGGGTCCCCGGACCAGATCACCACGTCGCCGTCGAGCCCCGGGCGCAGCGCGCCGACCCGGTCGGCGAGCCCCATGATGCGGGCCGGGTTGACGGTGATCGAGCGCAGCGCCTCGGCCGCGTCGAGCCCTTCCTTCACCGCGAGCGTGGCCTGGTGGACGAGGAAGTGGATCGGCACCACGGGATGGTCGGTGGTGATCGCCAGCTCGACGCCGGCCCGCGCGAGCACGCCGGGGTTGCGCAGCGAGCGCTGACGCAGCTCGACCTTCGACCGGCTGGTGAACAGCGGCCCGATGATCACCGGCACGTTCCGCTCGGCCAGGACGTCGGCGAGCAGGTGCCCCTCGGTGCCGTGGTTGATGATCAGCCGGTAGCCGAACTCGTCGGCCAGGCGCAGCGCGGTGGCGATGTCGTCGGCCCGGTGCGTGTGCTGGCACCAGGGCAGCTCGCCGTCGAGCACGCGGACGAGGACCTCCATCGTGCCGTCGCGGTCGAACGGCTTGTCCTCGCGGGCCGCCGCGTCCTTCCTGGCGCGGTAGTCCTGGGCCTTCATGAACGCGTCGCGGATCACCGCGGCGACGCCCTGACGGGTGGAGGGCAGCTTCTTCTGGTCGCCGTAGACGCGCTTGGGGTTCTCGCCGAGCGCGCTCTTGACGCTCGCCGGCTCCTTGATCAGCATCTCGTCGACGGACCTGCCCCAGCACTTGACGGCGACGGTCTGGCCGCCGATCGGGTTGCCGGAGCCTGGCTTGATCACCGCGGTGGTGACGCCGCCGGACAGGGCGTCGGCGAAGGCCAGGTCCGCGGGGTTGATCGCGTCGAGCGCGCGCAGCCGGGCGCCGTTGGGGTCGGTCATCTCGTTGGTGTCGCTGCCGGCCCACCCCTCGGCCTCCTCGTGCACGCCGAGGTGGCCGTGGGCCTCGACGAACCCGGGCAGCACCCACGCGCCCGCGGCGTCCACGATCGTGGCGTCCTCGGGGATCCGGACGTCCGCGCCGACCTCGGCGATCTTCCCGTTCGTGATGAGCACGGTGCCGCCGTCGATGGGGTCGCCGTCGACAGGCACGACATATCCGCTGGTAATTGCAAGGTTCACGACTCGTAACTTATCGGTATGGGGGTAGGGGCCCCGCATGATCGCCGAACTGTACCGACGATGGCTGCTCGACATGTGGAACGGCGACTTCGGGCTCGTCCACGACCTGGTCACCCCCGGCTTCGTCGGGCACTGGCCCGGCATGGACGTCCACGGCCCCGACGGGCTGGCCGAGGCGCTGCGGCAGGGGCACGCGCCGTTCGAGGACGTCACGCTCACGCTCGACGTGGGGCCGATCGTGGACGGGGACCAGGTCGCCGCGCGGTGGACGTTCGCCGGGACGTACCGGGGCGGCCTGCCCGGCGCGACCGCCGAGCCGGGCACCAGGATCGCCTTCAGCGGACACGACCTCCTGCGGGCCGAGGACGGCAGGTTCGCCGAATACTGGGTGATCTCCGATGCCCAGACGTTGAACCGCCAGCTAGGGATAGGGTGATACCTCCGCAATCCGGACGGGGGTGGCAGGTGTCGGAGCAGTACGCGCCGGGCGCGGACCCGGCGTTCCGCCCGCTCGCCGACGACGAGCTGTCGGCGCTGCTCGCCCGGCAGCGCTTCGGCGCGCTGGCCACCGGCGACGCGGGCGGCCGCCCCCAGCTGTCCACCGTGCTGTACCGCTGGGACGCCGAGCAGCGCGTCGTCCGCATCTCGTCCCTCGCCGACCGCGCCAAGGTGCGCCGGCTCCACCGGGACCCGCGCTGCGCGCTGTACGTCGCCAGCGACGGCTTCGACGCGTACGCGGTGGCCGAGGGCTCGGCGGAGCTGTCACCGGTCACCAGCGAGCCGGGGGACGAGGTGGGCAGGGAACTGCTCGCCATGCAGGCGGGGCTGGCCGACCCGGCGGACGAGGGAGCGTTCCTGCGCCGGATGGTCGCCGACCGGCGGCTGGTGATCCGGATCAGGGCGGCGCGCCTGTACGGGACGGCACTCGGCTCCGCATCCGCGACCCTTTGAACGAACGGTGACGACACCTTCTGCCGGTGTGAGCTTTGTGGCGTGTCGGATGCTCATCACCTGGGCATCTGTGGTCTACTCTGCACTCAACCTGTAGTCACCCTCACTTGTCACCGTCGGTTCATCGGCCTCTCCCCGACGGAGGAGACCCATGTTCCGACACCTCGTCCTCACCCTCGCCCTGACGTTCGCCGCCACCCCCGCCTGGGCCCAGACCTCGACCACGAGCCCCATTGACGTCGCGCACCGGGGCGCGTCCGCGTACGCCCCCGAGAACACCATCGCCGCCTTCCATCTGGCCGACGACCTGGGCGCGGACCTGTTCGAGCTCGACGTCCAGGAGACCAAGGACCACGAGCTGGTCCTGATGCACGACACCACCCTGTCCCGCACCACCGACGTGGAGGACGTCTATCCCGACCTGTCGCCGTGGCGGGTCGGCGACCTGACGCTCGCCCAGATCCGCCGCCTCGACGCCGGCTCCTGGGCCGGATCCCGGTACGCGGGCGAGCCGGTGCCCACGCTCGGCGACGCGCTGGACGCGATGGCCGGCTCCGGCATGGGCCTCCTCCTGGAGGTCAAGTCCCCGGCGCTCTACCCGGGCATCGAGCGACGCATCGCCGACGAGCTCCGCCGGCACCCCGCCTGGCAGGCACCGGGCCTGCTGGTGGTGCAGTCGTTCGACTGGCAGTCCATGCGGACCCTCCACGGTCATCTGCCGCAGGTGCCGATCGGGCTCCTCGGCACGCCGCCGGCCGCCGAGCTGCCGCGGCTGGCCAGGTTCGCCGACCTCATCAACCCGCCGCACACCGCGCTCACGGCCGCGTACGTCCAGCGCGTCCACGCCCTCGGCATGCGTACGCTGGCCTGGACCGTGGACAGCCCGAGCGCCATGCGCCGCCTGCTGGACCAAGGCGTGGACGGCATCATCACCAACCGCCCCGACGTGCTGCGCGAGCTCCTGGACTCCTGACCCGATCAGAGGCGGCGGGCGAGCGCCTGCCCCGCGGGCAGGTCGCCGACGAAGGCCCGCAGGAAGCCGAGGACCGGCTCCAGGTCGCGGCCCTCGGCGGCGGCGTCGATGGACCGGTAGAGCTCCTCCTCGACCTCCGCGATCCGCCGCCCCAGCCGGGCCCCCTCCTCGGTCAGGGACAGCTCGACGGCGCGGCGGTCGTACGGCGGCACGTCCCGCCTGACCAGGCCGACCGTGACCAGCCGGTCGGCGAGCCGGCTCGGGCTGTTGCCGCTCTCGCAGACCAGCAGCTCGCCGAGGCCGTTGAGGCTGAGCGGGCCGTGTTCGCCCAGGACGCGGATGACCTCGGCCTGGGAGGGCGTCACCCCGAGCGGCCGCAGGGCCTGGGCGAGCAGCCGGTTGCCCTCCCTCTGCGCGGCCAGGATCAGGTAGCGCAGCTCCTCAGCGGCCCGCATGCGCCACCTCGCCGACCCTGGCCAGGAACTGCTCGACCGCCCGCGCGTACGTCACCGGATGCGTGAACCGGAACATGTGCCCGGTGCGCTCCAGCACCACCTCGCGGGCGCCGGGGATGCCGGTCCGCATGATCCCGGCCGCCTCCGGGCCGATCAGCTCGTCGTGGGACGGCGTGATGATCAGCGTGGCCGCCTCCACCCGGCCGAGCCGGGCGGTGTAGTCGGCGGCGAGCGCCGCCGTCACCCGCGCCCCGAACGACGCCGCCGGCGTGTTGTCGAGGAAGAGCCGCCGGCTGTCGGCCGCGCTCCAGGGCACCTGCCCCTCCCCGTCGTGCGGCGAGGACAGCCGCCGGGCGTGCGCCCGCAGCACGACCTGCCGGTACAGCCCGCCCCGCAGCCTGCCCATGACCCGCATCGCCCCCTTCCAGAGCGGCGACGACACGGGATCGGCGGCGAACCCGCCCGACATCACCAGGCCCCGCAGCCCGGCCGGGCGGCGTACGGCGAGGGCGAGCGCGACGTTCGCCCCGAACGAGTCGCCGACCAGCACGTAGTCGTCCAGGTCCGCGACCTGCGCCGCGAGGTGGTCGGCGTAGACCTCCATGTCGTCCACCCCTTCGGGCAGCCGGTACGTGCGCAGCGGCCGGTGCGCCAGCGGAGCGAGCCGCCCGAGCTCCCACGGAGCACCCGAGAAGCAGGGGACGAAGACCAGTGTGGGTTCATGTGCCATACCTAATTAATGACACAACATATATGTCGTGTCAACTATCGGGGAGAACGAAGGCCGACGCCCCTGATGACGGGACGTCGGCCTGGCGCTCCTACCCTCGACCAGCCTCGCGGCCGGCCTCCTCCGGGCCGCAGCGGGCCCGGAGGAGGCGATCGCCTCAGCTGCAGCCGCTGGTGGAGCCGCAGCCCTCGCAGACGTAGCAGCTGCCCGCCGGCCGCATCTTGGTGCCGCAGGTCATGCAGAGCGGAGCGTCGGCGACGAAGCGCTGGTGGCTCTCCAGCGTCAGCTCCTGACCCGCCGCCACCGACTCCGGCTCGGCGGCCTGCTTGGGCTTCTGCTTCTCCTCGATCGGCGCCGACTGGGCCAGCGCCTCGCGGTCCACCGCCTCCTGCAACGCCGCCGGGTCCTCCCCGCGCTGCTGCGCGGCCCGCTCCGCCGCCGAGAACAGGCCGAGGGCGGCCCGCTCGTCGTACGGCAGGTAGTCGAGCGCCAGGCGGCGGAAGATGTAGTCCATGACGGACGCGGCCATCCGGATGTCCGGGTCGTCCGTCATGCCGGCCGGCTCGAAGCGCATGTTGACGAACTTCGAGACGTACGTCTCCAGCGGCACGCCGTACTGGAGCCCTATCGAGATCGCGACCGAGAAGGCGTCCATGACGCCCGCCAGCGTCGACCCCTGCTTGGACATCTTGAGGAACACCTCGCCGAGCCCGTCGTCGGGGTAGGACGAGGCGGTCATGTAGCCCTTGGCGCCGCCCACCGTGAAGCGGGTGGTGGTGCTCGGCCGCTGGTTGGGCATGCGCCGGCGGGTCGGCCGGTTGACCTCGATGACCTTGATCTCCGGCTCGGCGACCTCGGCGGCCGGCTCCTCCTTCTTGGCGCCGTTGCCGACCGAGAGCGGCTGGCCGACCTTGCAGTTGTCGCGGTAGACGGCCAGGGCCTTCAGGCCGAGCTTCCAGCCCTCCATGTAGACCTGCGCGATGTCGTCGATCGTCGCCGACTCGGGCAGGTTGACCGTCTTGGAGATCGCGCCGGACAGGAACGGCTGCGTGGCCGCCATCATCCGCACGTGCCCCATGGGAGCGATCGCCCGCTCGCCCATCGCGCAGTCGAACACCTCGTAGTGCTCCTGGCGCAGGCCCGGAGCGTCGACGACGTGGCCGTGCTCGGCGATGTACTCGACGATGGCCTCGATCTGCTCCTGCTGGTAGCCGAGCAGCTTGAGCGCCCGCGGGATCGTCTGGTTGACGATCTGCATGGACCCGCCGCCGACGAGCTTCTTGAACTTGACCAGCGCCAGGTCGGGCTCGATGCCGGTCGTGTCGCAGTCCATCATGAGGCCGATCGTGCCCGTGGGGGCGAGCAGGCTGGCCTGGGCGTTGCGGTAGCCGTTCCTCTCGCCCAGCTTGAGGCACTCCGACCACTCGCGGGACGCCTGGGCGTGGATCGTGGCGTCCATGGTGCCGACCGTGCGCAGGTCGTCGTTCGCCGCGGCGTGCTTGCGCATGACGCGCTTGTGCGGCTCAGCGTTCCTGGCATAGCCCTCGTACGCGCCCACGACCCCGGCCAGCTCGGCGCTGCGCCGGTAGGACACGCCGGTCATCAGGGACGTGATCGCCGCGGCCACGGCCCGGCCGCCGTCGGAGTCGTAGGCGTGGCCGGTCGCCATGAGCAGCGCGCCCAGGTTGGCGTAGCCGATGCCGAGCTGCCGGTAGGCCCGCGTCGTCTCGCCGATCTTCTCGGTCGGGAAGTCGGCGAACGAGATCGAGATGTCCATCGCGGTGATGATCAGCTCGGTCAGCTTGACGAAGTCGGCGACGTTGAAGGTGTTGTCGTCCTTCAGGAACTTCAGCAGGTTGATGCTGGCCAGGTTGCAGGAGGAGTTGTCCAGGTGGACGTACTCGCTGCACGGGTTGCTGGCGGTGATGCGGCCGGTCTCGGGAGTGGTGTGCCAGTCGTTGATCGTGTCGTCGTACTGGACGCCGGGGTCGGCGCACTCCCAGGCGGCCTTGGCCATCTTCTGGAACAGGTCCCTGGCGTCGATCTCCTCGATGACCTCGCCGGTGAGACGGGCGCGCAGGCCGAACTTGTCGCCCTTCTCCACCGCGCGCATGAACTCGTCGGAGACGCGCACGGAGTTGTTGGCGTTCTGGTACTGGACGGAGACGATGTCCTTGCCGCCCAGGTCCATGTCGAAGCCGGCGTCGCGCAGCGCGCGGACCTTGTCCTCCTCGCGCGCCTTGGTCTCGATGAACTCCTCGATGTCGGGGTGGTCGACGTCGAGGACGACCATCTTGGCCGCCCGGCGGGTCGCGCCGCCCGACTTGATGGTGCCCGCGGAGGCGTCCGCGCCGCGCATGAAGCTCACCGGCCCGCTGGCGGTGCCACCGCTGCTGAGCAGCTCCTTGGACGAGCGGATCCGGGACAGGTTGACCCCCGACCCCGAGCCGCCCTTGAAGATCACGCCTTCTTCCTTGTACCACTCCAGGATCGACTCCATCGTGTCGTCCACGGAGAGGATGAAGCACGCGCTCACCTGCTGCGGCGACTGCGTCCCCACGTTGAACCACACGGGCGAGTTGAACGCGAACACCTGGTGCGCCAGGGCGTGCTTCAGCTCGTGGTCGAAGATCTCGGCGTCCTCGTCGCTGGCGAAGTAGCCGTGCTCGATGCCCGTACGGGTGTAGACGCCCACGACCCGGTCGATCAGCTGCTTCAGGCTCCACTCGCGCTGCGGCGTGCCCACCGCGCCGCGGAAGTACTTGGTGGTCACGATGTTGGCCGCGTTGACCGACCAGAACTCGGGGAACTCGACGCCCCGCTGCTCGAAGTTCACCGAGCCGTCGCGCCAGTTGGTCATGACGACGTCGCGGCGCTCCCACTGGATCTCGTCATACGGGTGCACGCCGGGCTTGGTGAAGATCCGCTTCATCTTCAGTCCCTTGCGCGGACGCTTGCCCCCGCGCGCCACTGAACCGCTGGCCGTCTCCGTCACGACTCCCCCTTCTCCGCCTTCAACTGCCTGATCTCGGCCTCGAAGTCCGCCAGGCTCTCGAAACCGCGGTACACCGATGCGAACCGCAGGTAGGCCACCTCGTCGAGGTCCCGCAGCGGGCCCAGGATGGCCAGGCCCACCTCGTTGGACGGGATCTCGGCCGCGCCCTTGGCCCTGATGGCCTCCTCCACCCGCTGCCCGAGCTGGGCCAGTGAATCCTCACTGACCGGCCTGCCCTGGCACGCCCGCCGCACGCCCGCGACGACCTTGTCCCGCGAGAACGGCTCCGTCACCCCGCTGCGTTTGCTCACCATGAGCAGTACGGTCTCCTGGGTGGTGAAGCGACGCCCGCATTCCGGACAGGTGCGGCGCCTCCTGATGGCCGCGCCGTCGTCCGTGGAGCGGCTGTCGATGACCCTGGTGTCAGGGTGGCGACAGAACGGACAGTGCACGCGCTCGCCTCCTAGACCCGGCCACCACAACGCACCGCCGGACCGCCATGACGGGACGCTCGCGCACACCCCATGGAGAACCATGGAGCGGTCACGAAAACACAAGGTGTGGTGAACTACATCGGTGTAACTACTAGATGTTGTGGTCCAACCGTAGAAGCGAGCGACCATGAACGCAAGTTGAGCGGCGCCGCCCGATCGAAGTGGCTGATCAGCACACGCGCGCCCGGAGGGGCCCGGCGTGTCGCGTCGGAGGGCGTCACACCCCTTGCTGACCGCCACGGTGGTGAACAAACCTCACAACGGTACCGGACACCTCAGCCTGCCCGGTCACCTCGCCGCTTCCCCTGGCCAAAGGCCCTTTTATGGCGTTAGACGCATCCGAAAAAGGTCGAAGGGCACGGACGCCCGGCTGCACGGACCCCACCGGCACCGCCGTCGCCTACTTCATCGGGACCAGCGACGCTCATCAACCGGATCGCCGAACGCCCCCGGCCATAATGCTGAATCGTCCGCTGCGAAACGGCTCGCCCACACGTCACGCCGCGCCACAGGACCAGGTCGTTCCACGGCGGCGGGTCCTCGTCGGGGTAGAGGTGGGCGCGAACGGCCGAGTTGATCCCGTCGTCGCCGACGAGCAAATCCTCCTCAGCCCCACCGGCTCGGCCCCACCGACTCGGCCCCACCGACTCGGCCCCACCGACTCGGCCCCACCGACTCGGCCCCACCGACTCGATCCCGCCAGCGGCGCGGCGGCGCACCCCACCAGCCTGACCCCGCCGGATCGACCCCGCCAGCGGCACGACAGCGCACCCCCACCAGCTCGGCCTCACCGGCCCGGCCCCACCAGCGGCATGGATGCGCACCCCACCAGCTCGGCCCCACCCGCTCGATCCTGCCAGCGGCGCGGCGGCGCACCCCACCAGCCTGACCCCACCGGCTCGACCCCACCAGCGGCACGACAGCGCACCCCCACCAGCCTGACCCCACCGGCTCGACCCCACCAGCGGCACGACAGCGCACCCCACCAACTCGGCCCCACCAACTCGGCCCCAGCGACTCGGTCCCAGCGACTCGGCCGCGTCAGCGGCGCGGCGGCGGCCGCTGACTCCAGGGATGACCCGACACTCGCCGCCCGACGCCGTCGCGAGAGCGCTTAGGGGACCGCGACCGGCACGCATCACCCCGAGACGCCACTCGGCGGATCGCCGCCGAGTGCCGTACCCCGGGGCACCGTCGTACTCCTACAAACTCCTCAGCGCCTCGCCTTCATGGACCACCACCGAGAAGAGCGCGGCGTGCCCAGGCGCAGGGGCCTGCGCCGCCGCATGACTGGCCGTCCGGGTGCCGAGCCAGTAGCCGCCGAGCGACAGCAGCACCATCGCCACGACCACCACGGCCCGCCCGCGTCGCGTCAACCGCACCGGGGGCGCCGCCTCCGCCCGCCGGCGAACCCCGCCCAGCCGGCCGCGCCGCACCCTCGGACGCCCGGCTCCCCCAGCCGGGCGCCCGCACCGCGCTCCCGAGGACTCAGTGACACCGCTCCCAGCCAAGGAGAGCCGGCGCCCACCGGACGCACCGCCCGCCGAGCGCGGAAGATCGCCTACCGGAGCCGGGAGGACGGCGCCTCGTCCAGCCGCCTCGCGGTCAACGGGCGCCGCTCTCCCCCTGCGGGACTTGATCGCAGCCTGCAGCGAAGCGGTCGCGCCTTTCCTGAGGCGGCGGGGGCGTCTCAGGCCGAGGCGGAAGCGTCTGCCGGTTCCAGGCCCTCCCCGACCCGTACCGGCCTTCGCCCCTCGCCGTCCCTCACCCTGAGCGCCCTGCTCCTCCCGGCCTGGGGCTGTGGGCCCCTCGACAGCGTCCGCTCCCCAGGCGGGAGCGCCGTCCGGTCGCCTCGGGGCGGGTATGCGGCGGCCCGTCGGCGGCCCCCGCCGCACCGCCTTCAGCGAGCCGCGGGTCTCGGACGAGCCCTCGGCTCCTGGACGACGACGTTCGGACGCGCGCCGGCGGTCGTCACGCCCCGGGGGCGGCTCCTCGCAGGTGCCGTCCTCGTCCGGGCGGGGCGGGGGGACCAGGCGCAGCCGGGGCCTCCCCTGCCCCGAGCCGCCGGCACCGCGAACGGCACCCCGAACGGCGTCAAAACCGGCGTCTCGGGCGGCACCGTCACCTGCGCCGGGTGAAGAGCCCCCGCGCCTTCCCGAACCACCCGGAGGGAACCCCAACCTCTTGCCGGAATTTCCGCGGCCCCCGGCCTCCGCCCGCGTATTGTCTGGACGTCGGTCCTTGCTCTGCGTGGCGTCGGCGATGAGCGTGAGGCGTTTGGCGTCTTCGCTGGTCGTGTCCGTGTTTGTGGTCGTTCGCATGGTTGACCTCCCGCCGTGTGGCCCGAGGAAAAGGCCAAATAAGATCAGCAAATCGAACACGGTGTCGATCGAACTCCCGTACGATGTTGTACACCACACTCGCGCCAATTTCGAGGAAGACTCGAACAATTGTTTGAAGATGATCTTCATTCGGGATACGGTCGCGGTGTGCGACATGAAGACCACAGAACGGGAGCTTCGCCGGTGAGGCAGGCATCCGGGCGAGGAGGAGCAGCATGACCGAGCGGGATGACGCGAACGGGGTCAGCGACCTCGCGGTGCGCCGACGCGACTCCCTGGGCCTCACGCCCAGGCAGCGCAAGATCCTGGAAGTGATCCGCGACTCGGTGCAGCAGCGCGGATATCCGCCCTCCATGCGGGAGATCGGCGAGGCCGTGCAGTTGACGAGCACCTCCAGCGTGTCTCATCAGCTGACCGCTTTGCAGCGCAAGGGCTACCTCAGGCGCGACCCGCACCGCCCCCGCGCTCTGGAGGTGCGTCTGCCGGGCGAGCCCGTGATGTGGGTCGACCCCGACGCCACCGACGAGGAGCTGACGGTCAGCCGCCCCACCGCCGCGTACGTCCCGCTCGTCGGCCGCATCGCCGCCGGTGGGCCCATCCTGGCCGAGGAGAGCGTCGAGGACGTCTTCGCGCTGCCGAAGCAGCTCGTCGGCGAAGGCACCCTGTTCCTCCTGCAGGTGGCCGGTGACTCGATGATCGACGCCGCCATCGCCGACGGCGACTGGGTCGTCGTACGCCAGCAGCCGGTCGCCGAGAGCGGCGACATCGTGGCCGCCATGATCGAGGGCGAGGCCACGGTCAAGACGTTCAAGCGCAAGGACGGGCACATCTGGCTGGTCCCCCACAACCCGAACTACGAGCCGATCCCCGGCGACGAGGCCAGCGTCCTGGGCAAGGTCGTGGCGGTCCTGCGCCGGCTCTGACGACCGGCGGACACCGCGGCGGGCGACGAACGAAGGGCCGGGGCCGGGGCACCTCGCCCGCCGCGGCACCGAGATCCTTCCTGTTCTGGCGCACACTCAAAGATGGCTGAGGCTCCCGAGGCCCGCCGGGGACCGGGGTACGGCACCGCACCGCCAACCCCGGCCCGCCCACGCCCCCGCCGACCCATGCCCTGGCCAGCTCGGGCCCCAGCCCGCTCACGCCCCACGCCCCGCCCATGTCCCGGCCCGCTTGGGCCCCCTGCCAGCTCACGCCTCGGCCCGCCCACGCCCCACGCCCGCCCATGCCCCACGCCCGCCCATGCCCCACGCCAGCTCGGGACCCCTGGCCATCTCGGGCCCCCTGGCCAGCTCAGGCCCCCTGGCCAGCTCAGGCCCCCTGGCCAGCTCGGGTCCCGGCCCGCCCACGCCTCACGTCCGCCCATGTCCCGGCCCGCTCGGGCCCTGGCCTGCCCAGGTCCGGCCCCCGCTCGGCGCCCCCGGGCACCGCCGGGGAGATCGTCATCAGCGCCTGTTCGCCCGATCGGCTACGAGCCGGACATGATGCTGGGATTCCGCTCAGTCGTCCGGTGTCATGTCGAGGTGGCGTTCAAGCGCGTCAAGTCGATCGCTCCACAACCGCCGGTACGGCGCCAGCCAGGCGTCGATGTCCGCCAGAGGCTCGGGCCGCAGCCGATACCAGCGGCGCTGCGCCTCCTTGCGGACCTCGACCAGGCCGGCCTCGCGCAGCACCTTCAAGTGCTTGGACACCGCCGGCTGTGTAAGGTCCAGCCGGCCGACGAGGTCCCCGGCCAGGCGTTCGCCGTCGCGCAGCAGGTCGAGGATCTCCCGCCGCCGGGGCTCCGCCAGGACCTCGAAGGCGGTTTTCATGCCAAGGCCCGCTGATATGCGGCCTGCAGCTCGTGACTGACGGAGGCATCGGTCGGGCGGCCGTGCAGCAGGGCCTCCAGCGCGTCCAGCCCGGCATGCCAGCCGGCGCCCAGCGCGGGTGCGGCGTCAGGATCGTCGACGATGTTCGTGAACACCAGCCGGCATCCGTCGTCGCCGTCAGGCTCCAGCTCCCAGCGCAGGATTTCCGAGCCCCACGTGTACTCCAGCAGTTTCGGCGGATCGACCCGGACGACCTCGCCCTCGCCGGCCATCGTCCCCTGCCGGTCGACGAAGGCGATCCTGGCGCCGGGAACGAGGTCGAACCGGAACCGGTCGTAGTCCAGGAGCTGCACGAACCAGGCACGCAGCTGATCGGTCTCGCTGATCGCGCGCCAGACCTTGGCCTGCGGGTGCCGGAGTCTGCGTTCGAATCGCAGGGCGACGCGGCCGTCTTCGGTCCTGTGCACCGTTCCGAGCGTGCTCATGGCTCTCCCCGGGTCGTATTTGCCTGGCTAGCTATATAGCCATGGTGGCATATAAGGTGTCAAGAACGCGACCGCGGAGCCGGTGCGGGAGGAACGACACAGGCGAGGGCGTCGCGCACGACGTCGGCGAAGGAGGCGGCGCTGCCGGGGGCGAGCCAGTGCCGCCCCGCCACGCGGATGGCCCCGGCGACCGCGGCGGCGGTGACGGCGGGGAAGAGGTCACGTTCCGGGTCCATCCCCGCGCGGGCCGCGATCGCCTCGGCGAGCGGCCCCTCGGCCATGGTGAACGCCTTGAGCGCCTCGCCCTCCAGCTCCGGCGTCGACATGATCATCCGCAGTCCGGCCCTGTCGGGCTCGGGGTCGGTGTACAGCTCCAGCATGGCCGCGATGATGGCGCGATTCAGCGGCTCGTCGGCCGGCCTGGCGGCCAGCGCCTGTCCCGCGCGTCTGGACTGATCCGCTTGGAAGGAGCAGATCGCCTCCTCCCGGCTGGAGAAGTAGTTGTTGTAGGTGCGCGGTGAAACCCCCGCCGCCGAGGCGATGTCCTGGACGCGGACCAGCGCCAGCCCGTGGGGCCCCTGGTCGATGGCCAGCCGGAGCGCGGCATGGCTGATCGCCTCGCGCGTGGCCTGCTTGTGGCGCGCCCGCAGGTTCATGGCGTCGTCATTCATGACAGAACTCTACATTCATTGCGTGGCACGCACATAATGCGTGGCACGCAAGATGTGGTTATAGTGTCGGCAGGCGGCCGGCAGTCAAGCCCGCCCATCGCCCATCATCCGACGCAGGCCGGGACGGCGAGGTCCCGAGGGCAGGCCGGCCGCCCTCGACGGACCGTCCGTCGCGGGCGCCGTCCCGGGCCTCCCCCATCGAAGAGCACAGGAGCAGGAATGACGTCCAAGATGATCGCATTCGACGAGCACGCCCGGCGCGGTCTCGAGCGCGGTATGAACCAGCTCGCTGACGCCGTCAAGGTGACCTTGGGCCCCAAGGGCCGCAACGTCGTGCTGGAGAAGAAGTGGGGCGCCCCCACGATCACCAACGACGGTGTGTCCATCGCCAAGGAGATCGAGCTCGAGGACCCTTGGGAGAAGATCGGCGCCGAGCTGGTCAAGGAAGTCGCCAAGAAGACGGACGACGTCGCTGGCGACGGCACCACCACCGCCACCGTGCTCGCCCAGGCGCTGGTTCGTGAGGGCCTGCGCAACGTCGCCGCCGGCGCCAACCCGATGGCCCTGAAGAAGGGCATCGAGGCCGCCGTCGAGCGCGTCAGCGAGGAGCTCTCCAAGCTGGCCAAGGACGTGGAGACCAAGGAGCAGATCGCCTCCACCGCCTCCATCTCCGCCGCCGACCCCGAGATCGGCTCGCTCATCGCCGAGGCGATGGACAAGGTCGGCAAGGAAGGCGTCATCACCGTCGAGGAGAGCAACACCTTCGGCCTGGAGCTGGAGCTCACCGAGGGCATGCGGTTCGACAAGGGCATGGTGTCGATGTACTTCGTCACCGACTCCGACCGCATGGAGGCCGTCCTCGAGGACCCCTACATCCTGATCGTCAACAGCAAGGTCTCCGCCAACAAGGACCTGCTGCCCCTGCTCGACAAGGTCGTGCAGTCCGGCAAGCCGCTGCTGATCATCGCTGAGGACGTCGAGGGCGAGGCCCTGCCGACGCTGGTCGTCAACCGGATCAAAGGCGTCCTTCGGTCGGTCGCGGTCAAGGCCCCGGGCTTCGGCGACCGCCGCAAGGCCATGCTCAACGACATCGCCATCCTCACCGGTGGCCAGGTCATCGCCGAGGAGGTCGGTCTCAAGCTCGAGAACGCCACCCTCGACCTGCTGGGCCGCGCGCGCAAGGTCGTCGTCACCAAGGACGAGACCACGATCGTCGACGGCGCCGGCGACGCCGAGCAGATCTCCGGCCGGGTCAACGAGATCCGCGCCGAGATCGAGCGCACCGACTCCGACTACGACCGCGAGAAGCTCCAGGAGCGCCTCGCCAAGCTGGCCGGCGGCGTGGCCGTCATCAAGGCCGGCGCGGCCACCGAGGTCGAGCTCAAGGAGCGCAAGCACCGCATCGAGGACGCCGTGCGCAACGCGAAGGCGGCCGTCGAGGAGGGCATCGTCCCCGGCGGTGGCGTGGCGCTGCTGCAGGCCGGCGCCAAGGCGTTCGACAAGCTGGAGCTGGCCGGCGACGAGGCCACCGGCGCCTCGATCGTCAAGAAGGCTCTGGAGGAGCCGCTCAAGCAGATCGCGGTCAACGCCGGTCTCGAGGGCGGCGTCGTGGTGGAGAAGGTCCGCAACCTCACTCCGGGCGAGGGCCTCAACGCCGCCAGCGGCGAGTACGTCAACATGTTCGAGTCGGGCATCATCGACCCGGCCAAGGTGACGCGCTCCGCGCTGCAGAACGCCGCCTCCATCGCGGCGCTCTTCCTCACCACCGAGGCTGTCATCGCCGAGAAGCCCGAGAAGACCCCTGCCGCCCCGGCCATGCCGGGCGCCGGGGACATGGACTTCTGAGCAGCCTGCCGAACGCTTCCGGAGGGCCTCGACCGAAGACAGGGTGACGACATGACACTGCCCACCGCCGACCTCGGCAGGACCGGACTCCAGGTCGGCCGCCTCGGCTACGGAGCGATGGAGCTCCGCGGACCTCGGGCATGGGGCCCGCCGGTCACCGACGACCAAGCCGGCACACTGCTGAACGCCGTCCTCGACTCGGGGATGAACCTCATCGACACCTCACCGGACTACGGTGACGCCGAGGAGCACATCGGTCGCTGGATCTCCCACAGACGTGCGGAATTCGTCCTGTCCAGCAAGTGCGGCTGCCCGATGTCCGCGAGCGGCGACCCACGAGCACAGCCACCGCATGACTACACCAGGACGAACATCCGCGCCGGCGTCGAGCGGAGCCTGCGCCGCATGCGCACCGACCACCTCGACATCCTGATGGTTCACCTGAGCCCCAGCGTCGCCGTCATGCGGAGCGAGGACACCATCGCGGAGATGCTCGCTCTCCGGGACGAAGGCACGATCCGCTTCACGGGGATGTCGGGCGAGCTGCCGCACCTTCCTGACCACCTCGCGCTGGGCGTGTTCGACGTGTACCTCGTGCCGTACTCCCCGCTGGACCTGTCCCACGGCGACCTCATCACCGCCGCCGCGGCCGCCGGTGCGGGAACGATCGCCCGCGGCTCGATCGCCCGGCCGCTCACGCCCCCGCCCGACGTCCTCCCGGAACCGATCCGTCGGCCGCTCGCCGACCTGCACGAACGGCTCACCGCCGCCCGGCTGGACGATCTGGCGGACGGAGCCTCGCCGATGGAGCTGCTGCTCCGCTTCCTGCTCGGCCATCCGGCTCTGGACGCGGTGCTCGTCGGCTCGACCCGGGTCGCGCACGTACAGGCCAATGTCGCAGCCGCCCGCAAGGGCCCGCTCCCCCCGGATGTGTACGACGAGCTGCGCAAGCGCCTCGCGGAGCCATCGATCGAGTTCAAGCCGGAGGAGTGAGGAGGCCGGGATGCGAGTGGTGTTCGTCCATGGGGCGTGCGTGCGTGACGGGGCGTGGTGGTGGCATCGGGCCGCTGACGACCTGAGGAACCACGGCATCCTCAGCTCTGCTCCGCGACGGCCGGGCTGGCCCAGGTGCGCCATCTGGTGTACATCGCGAGTTTCCTCCCGCAGGTGGGCGAGAGCCTGGCGTCGTTCGGCGACGGAACGCCCGCGCCCTATCTGGACTTCGGCTCCGACGGCACCTTCGGCGTGCGCGCCGAGGTCGCCACGCGGACGTTTCTGCAGGACTGCGACCGCGAGGCCGTGGAGCAGGCGCACGCGCGCCTGGTCCGGCAGAGCGCTGCCGTCATCGCTGCCGTCATCACCGGGCCGGTCCAGGCCGCCGCCTGGCAACATGTCCCGTCCACCTACGTCGTGTGCGCGCAGGACAACGGCACCCCCGCCGCGGTGCAGCGCGTCCAGGCCGGGCGGGCCACCCACGTGGTCGAGGTGGCGACAGGCCATCACCCCTTCCTGGCGCGGCCGAGTGTCGTCGCCAGGCTGCTCCTCGACCTCACCTGAGCCGGGGACGGCAGTGCCGAGCCGTTCAGGTGGACCGAGGCGAGCGGTCACAGGCGGAGCCGGCTGGGTAGCGTGCCGCGGATGAGATCAACTCCGGCCTCCAAGCCGCGGCGTCGGTTCCTCACCCTCCTGATGGCCGTTCTGCTGCTCGGTGTCACCGAAGCCATGATCGGCCCTTACCTCGTCCTGTTCGGCGCGGAGCGGCTCCGCTTGTCGGCACTCCAGATCGGCGTCTTCGTCTCCATGACGTCGGCGAGCGGCATGGCCGTCAGTATCCTGCTCGGCCGCCGCTACGACCGCCGGCCAGGGCGGCAGCCGGCCATGCTGGCCGCGTCCCTGGCGGGGACGGGATACCTGCTGCTCCTGACCGGCCCGCCCTATCCGCTGCTGCTCCTCATCGCCGTGCTGTTCATCGGCCCGGGCAGTGCGGCGTTCCCGCAGCTGTTCGCTCTGGCCAGGAGCCACGCGGACCGGACAGCATCCGGATCAGGGGCCGGATCAGGGGCGCGCACTCCCCTGCTGCGCTCGACGTGGTCGCTCGCCTGGGCGATCGGCCCCCTGGCGGGCGGCGCGCTGCTGGGCGGGGGCGGGTACACCGCGGTGCTCGCGGCCACCGCCGCCGGGTACTGCCTGATGGTCGTGACCGTACTCGGACTCAGCGGCGGCCCCGCGGCCGTACGGGAACCCGCCGGGACGGACAGGGGCCCGGTTGTGTCCGCGCGCGCCGCCGCGCTGCCGATCGCCGCCTTCACCCTGTTCCATACAGCGATGTTCTCGGGGGCAGTGGTGCTGCCGCTGTACGTCACCCGAGAGCTGCACGGCTCGGCCGACGCGGTCGGATGGATGTTCAGCGTCTGCGCGGCAGCCGAGATCCCCGCGGCGCTCGCCCTGCTGCTCCCCGGCCGGTGGAGCAGGCGGCGGGCGATCCTACTCGGCATGGCGCTCATGACCGTGCACCTCGTGCTCCTGGCGACCTTCACCTCGACCGTGGCACTGGTGCTCGTTCACCTCGCCCGAGGCGTCGCCATCGCCTTCGTGGGCGCGCTGGGCATCAGCCACATGCAGGACCTGTTCCCGCAGGCTCCCGGCCGGGCCACCACGCTGTTCGCCAACACCGCGGCAGCCGGGGCGCTGGTGTCCGGCATCGCCGCCGGCGGGATCTCCCAGGCACTCGGCTACCACGCGGCGCTGGTCTGCTGCGCCGTCGTCAGCGCCGTGGCATGGCTGCTCTTCCTGCTCGCCGGCCGTCAGTCGCCGGTCGGGAAACTGCCCGTCAAAGCACAAGAGCCGGCCGCGGCGCCGGAGCCCTTCCTCGGCACCTCGGCCGGCGACCGTGGGCCGACTCCCTCAGACGGGTCCTGAGAGCGCCGCCCACGACACGCTTCAGGCGCGGCGCCGCTCACACCTGCCATTCGTCGTCGCGCAGCAGCTCGATCGCGCCGCCGTCCTGACCGATGCCGGTCACGGTGACCTCGGGACCGCCCACCATGAAGTCGACGTGGACGCCGGAGACGTTGACCCCGGCCGCGTCGAGCGCGGCGGCGTCCCCGGTGCGCAGGCGTTCCGGCACGCCGGGAGGCAGCCCCGCGCCCCACGCCAGGTGGCAGGTGGCGTTCTCGTCCAGGAGCGTCTCCAGGTAGGTGACGCCCGATCGGCCGACCGGTGAGGCGCCGTCGACCAGCGCCAGCTCGCCCAGCCGGGCGGCGCCCGCGTCCGTCGCCTGGTGGGTGCGGACGACGTCCGCGCCGGTGCTCGCGCGGACCCGGCTCACCACGCCGGCGCTGAACGTCAGCTCCAGGTCCCGCACGACGGTGCCGTCGAGGGCGAGCGGGCGCGTCGCGCGGACGACGCCCTCGACCCGCCGGTAGTCGGGCGTGGTGAACACCTCCTCCGTGGGGAGGTTCGCCTGGAAGACGTGCCCGCGGACCGATTCCAGCCGTGCCGCGGTCCAGTGCGCGCCGGGCAGCAGGCCGATGGTCAGGTCGGTGCCCGGCCCCTCGAAGCGGACGGCGTCGAGGCGCATCGCGGTGAGGGTCTCGGCGCGTTCGAGCAGGCCGGCGAGGCGTCGCTGCCAAGCCGCGCGGGGGTCGGGCCGGTCCAGGCGCAGGATGGGGCGCAGGTGCTGCCACAGCCGGGCCTCGTCGGGCTCGCCGAAGACCGCCTGAGCCCATTCCGCCGTCGGGCACGGGACCATGACCCAGCGGACGAGGTTGCCGAGCTGGAGCCGCTGCCTGGACGACAGGTGCGGCATGCGGTCGCGGCCGGCCCTGACCGGGTCCTGCCCGGCGAGCAGGTCGGGTGCGGCGGCGCCGCGGATGTTGACCAGGATCCCGCAGTGGCGGGCCAGCTCCTCGTTGCGGGCGTCCAGCCAGGACGGCACCTCGTGCAGGGTCGCGGCGTCCGCGTGCCGGACCCGGGAGCGTTTGGCATGGGGGTCGAAGTACCAGATGTCGACATAGCGGGCGCCTCTGGCGTATGCCGCCTCGGTCAGGGCTCGGGCCAGCGGGGCGTGCTCGATCTCGGCGTTGATCAGCACGCGGTCGCCCTCGGCGACCGGCACGGCGACGTCGAAGACGACGTCGGCGTAGCCGGCCAGGTCGGCGGACGGGATGGTCATGACGTTCTCCTTTGGGGCGTACCGGGATGAAGGGACAGGAGCAGCGGCGCCAGGCCCGCCACGCAGGCGGCGACGGCGAACCCTTGGGACAGGCCGTGGGCCTGCGCGACGGCGCCGAGCGCGAGGGCCGCGCTCAGGAAACCCAGGTCGAAGAAGGCCGTGGTGGTGGCCACCGCCGAGCCACGCTGCCCGGCGGGCACGCCGATCACCGCCATCGTCAGGAACGCCGGGAGGCCGAGCGCCTGCCCGGCCGCCAGGACGGCCGTGGCGCACAACGCCCCTCCGACGGTGGGCCACGCCACGAACATGACCAGCCCCGCGGCGGTCAGCAGCAGCGCGGCGGTCGCCGTCCCGCGCGCGGGGGCCCGGGCGAGCGCCCGATGGCCGCCCACCCGTACGGCGAGTAGCACGCAGCCGTAGACGAGGAAATGCGGGCCGCTGCCACCGCCCAGCGCGGCCAGGTGCAGCGGCAGGAAGGCGCTGAAGGCGGTGTATCCCCACACCGACGCCCAGTACGCCAGCCCCGGCACCAGCCCTGCCCGGTGGACGCCGGCGACGGATCGGCGGCGCTCGCCGGCGACGGCTCCATCACCACCGCCCCGCTCGCCGGCGGCGGCTCCATCACGACCGTCCCGCTCGCCGGCGGCGGCTCCGTCGCGGCCGTCCCGGTCGCCGGTCAGGAACAGGCAGGCGGCGAAGGCGACGGCGGCCACGGCGGCCGACGCCGCCCACACGGCCCGTGGGCCGGCCAGGGCGGCGACCGCCGCGGCGATCGGCGCGCCGGCGAGCAGGCCCGCGTTGACCGCGACGGAGAAGCCGTTGAGCGCCGCGCCCGGCCGGTCGTGGTCGCTGGCCGCGGCGGCCAGGCCGACGTACGTCAGGGCCTCGCCGACGCCCGCGACGGCGCGGCAGGCCAGGAACGACGGCATGCCGTCCGTCCACGGCACGGCCCCGGACGTGAGCGCCAGCAGCGCGGCGCCGGTCGCCGCGGCGAACCTCCTGCTGCGCCGGTCCGCCAGCCGTCCCGCGAGGGGCCTGGCGAGCACCGCGCACACCGCCGTGACCGCCAGGCAGCCGCCGACCGCGGCGGGACCCTGCCCGAGGACACCGGTGACGTGGGCGGGGATGGCGGGGATGAGCAGGCCGAGCGACAGGAAACACCCGCCTGCGCAGAACAGCAGGAGGCGCGTCATCGCTCGTCGTCGGGTTCCAGGAGCGGCGCGGTCGCCCGCCCGGTCAGCTCGGGGCCCACGGACGGGCGCTGGGGCTGGTGCGGATGGCGGCCGGCCGAGGTGACCCAATTTCCCAAGGCATGTTGGGATAGTAGCTTTCCCAACATCTGTTGGAAAGGTCGCCGCGCGAAACGTCCTACCGCGCCACGTACAGCGCGTGCGCGGCCTCGATCGCCTCTCCGGCGAAGGCCAGCACGTCCCTGCGACGGTCGAAGGGCGAGCCGTACAGCGACCGCCGGGGCGTCCCGAAGTGCTCGCCGAGCCCCGACAGCAGGCCGCCGAACGTCGGCCGCGCGTCGTCCTCCTCACGCAGCCTCAGCGCCTCGCGCACCACGCGCTGCCAGCGCTCGGGGAACGCCGCCAGCGCGTGCCGGGCCGCGCCCGTCTTCGAGGTCACCTCGCCGGTGGCCAGTGTGTAGTGCAGCCGGGAGACCCCGGTGACGATCCAGACGGTCGCGTACCCGCCGAGCGCCGCGAGCCCCCACGGGCGCACCGGGCTGGCGGCCCGGCTCACCAGGCGGCGCCAGTAGCGGTCGAGGTTGTCGTCGGTCCACGCCGCGAGCACGTCTGGATCGCTCCAGATGTCGAACTCGCCCGGCTTGGGACCACGGCAGGTGACGCCGTGCCGCGCGAGGGTGTGCCAGGTGACCGGGTTGACGCCGCGGCGCGGCTCGAACCGGCCGGCCTGCGCCCCGGGCCGGACGTCCAGGTCGCAGGGGTTGCCGCGGAGGTCGTCCCAGGTGAGGTAGACGCCCTCGAACGGGTGGGCGCCGAGGCTCGTGTGGATGCGGGCGAGCACCTCGACGGGCGGGGGCGCCGCGGTCACGGCCACGAAGTCCACGTCGCTCGTGGCGGGGTGGTAGTCGTCGAGGGCCGCCGAGCCCTCCAGGTAGAGCCCTTCGATCAGGCCGGGAGCCGCCGCGTCGGCCAGCGACAGGTACGTCTCGACGATCGCCTCGATCTTCGGGTGGGGGGTCATGGCCGCCCAGCCTGCCACAGGTCGCGACACCACCTCAGGACAATGCAAATCCTAGAATGCCTAGGTGAACAAGGCATACAGCATTGAAGACCTCAAAGCACGGAACGACGGCTTCAAATGGTCGAAAGCTGAGGCCGGAGTCATCCCAGCCTGGATCGCCGACATGGACCTGCCCACCGCCCCGGCGGTCATCGAGGCCCTGCACCGGCGCGCCGACGGCGACCTCGGCTACCCGACCTGGCTGGACCAGCCGAACGCGGGCCCGCTGGCGGAGGCGTTCGGCGAGCGGATGGCCGCCCGCCACGGCTGGTCCCCCGACATCTCCCACGTCCGCGCCTTCTCCGACGTCAACCAGGCGCTCCAGGTGCTGCTGCACCTGTGGACCCGGCCGGGCGACGGCGTGGCCCTGCACACCCCCGCCTACCACCCGTTCCTCGGGACGATGGAGGTCATGGAGCGGCCGGTACGCCCGATCCAGGCCGAGCCGGACGGCGACTCGTGGCGCTTCGTCATCCCCGACCTGACGGGCTGCCGGGTGCTCCTGCTGGTCAACCCGCACAATCCGACCGGCCGCGTGCTCACCCGCGCGGAGCTGGAGGAGCTCGCCGAGCTGGCCGAGCGTCACGACCTGCTCGTCATCGCCGACGAGATCCACGCCGACCTGACCTTCGCGCCGCACCGGCACATCCCGTTCGCCACGATCGCCCCCCATCGTACGGTGACGCTCACCTCCGCCACCAAGGCGTTCAACCTGGGCGGCATCCGCTGCTCGGTCGCCCACCTCGGTCATGACGGTGTGCGCAAGGCGCTGGAGGCGCAGCCGCCCTTCCTGTTCGGCTCGGCGAGCCTGTTCGGCGTCGAGGCGACGGTGGCCGCCTGGCGGCACGGGGACGCCTGGCTGGAGGAGGTCCGGGCGCTGCTGGACCGCAACCGGCGGGCCATCGCCGAACGGCTGCCGGCGACGTTCGGCTACCGGATGCCGGAGGCCACGTACCTGGCCTGGCTGCACACGGGGCGGACCGGGATGGCGGAGGTCGTCGAACGCGAGGCCAAGGTCATGCTCTCGGACGGGGCCGCGTTCGGGCCGGGCGGCGCGGAGTACGTACGGCTGAACTTCGCCACCTCCGAGCCCGTCCTCGCCGAGATCCTGGACCGGCTGTCCCGCCTGGCCTGATCCCCGGCGACCGGCCCGCCTCGGAAGGAGGCGGGCCGGGCAGACGGTCAGGCCAGGGGCGGGAGCTCCGGCGGGGTGGCGGCGGGGTGCTCGTCGAGTGCGGCGAGCGCCAGCTCGACCGCCCGGTCGAGCTGCGGGTCCCGCCCGGCGACCCGGTCCTGCGGCGTGGTGACCACCTCGACGTCGGGATCGACGCCGTGGTTCTCCACCCCCCAGCCGTGGCCCTCCAGCCAGAACGAGTACCGCGGCTGGGTGACCCGGGTGCCGTCCACGAGCTGGTAGCGGCTGTCGATGCCGATCACGCCGCCCCACGTACGGGTGCCGACGAGCGGTCCGAGGCCGCGGATCTTGATCCCGGCGCTGACGATGTCGCCGTCGGAGCCGGCGAACTCGTCGGTGACGGCCACGACCGGGCCGCGCGGCGAGTCGACCGGGTAGCGGCTCGGCTCGAACCCGCGGGCCCGCACCCAGCCGGTGACCTTGCGGCTGAGCTTCTCCAGCACCAGCTCGGACAGGTGCCCGCCGCCGTTGTCCCGCAGGTCCACGACGAGCCCGTCATAGGACATCTCGGTACGCAGGTCGCGATGGAACTGCGCCCATCCCGAGGCCACCATGTCCGGCACGTGCAGGTAGCCGAGCCGGCCGCCGGAGAGCTCTCGTACGCGGGACCGGCAGCTCTCCACCCAGTCGTGGTAGCGCAGCGCGGTCTCGTCGGCGAGGGGGCTCACCACGACCCGGCGGGTCTCGCCGCCGGAGCCCGGCCGTACGGTCAGCTCCACCGGCTGGTTGGCGGTGCCGGCGAGCAGGGCGAGCGGGCCGCGTACCGGATCGACCGGACGCCCGCCGACGGCGACGATGGCGTCTCCGGGGCGGACGGCGACGCCGGGGGCGAGCAGCGGCGAGCGGGCCTCGTGGTCGGAGGACTCGCCGGCGAGGATGCGCTCAACCCGCCACACGCCGTCGGCGTCCTTGGCGAGGTCGGCGCCGAGCAGGCCCTGGCGGCGGCGCGGGTCGGAGCCGCCGGCGGGTGGGCTGGCGTAGGCGTGGGAGGTGCCGAGCTCGCCCTGGACCTCCCAGAGCAGGTCGATCAGCTCGGTGTGGGCGCCGAGGCGCTCGACCAGCGGCGCGTAACGGTCGAGCACGGCCTGCCAGTCGACGCCGTTCATGTCCTCGCGCCAGTAGTGGTCGCGCATGAGCCGGCCGGCCTCGCGGTAGCCCTGCCGCCACTCGGCGACGGGGTCGAGCTGCACCGTGATCCGGTCGAGGTCGATGGTGACGACCTCGTCGCCCTCGCTCGCGGCGCGGGTCTGCAGGCCGTTCTTGCCGTGGACGACCAGGCGGGTGCCGTCGCCGCTGACCTCGAACGAGCGGATCTCCCTGCCGAGCTCGCCCTTGGCGCGCTTCTTCAGGTCGTAGCGCTCCAGCACGATCTCGTGGGGCGCGTCGCTGCCGTCGCCGAGCTGCCCGGCGAGCGGGTGGCGCAGCCACAGCAGGGCGTCCTTGGCGGTGCGCAGGTTGCCGTAGCGGCCTGCGGGCACCGGTACGGGCACCACGCGCGAGCCGAGCCCCTCGGGGTCCACCTCGGTCCGCGGCGGCGTGTCGTCCTTGGCGGACTTGTCGTCCTTGCCGGGCTTGTCGTCCTCGCCGTTGAAGCCGCGGCCCTGGAGCGAGGGGTCGAACGGCGAGGGCGTGTCCGCCTTCAGCGGCACCAGGTACGGCCGGCACGCCTGCGGGAACGACATGTCGAAGACGTGTGCGTCGTAGACGGGATCGAAGGTGCGCATCGACAGGAAGGCCAGATGCTTGCCGTCCCGGGTGAACATCGGGTCGTAGTCGGCGAAGCGCACCGGCGTCACGTCGATCACGGAGGTGCCGTCCACGCGGCCCATCCTGATCTGCGACAGCGGCTCCTGGTGCGGGTGGACCCAGGCCAGCCAGGAGGAGTCGGGCGAGAACGTCAGCCCGCTGAGGTCGCCGTACGAGGTGCGGTCCAGCTCGCGCAGGGCGCCCGACTCCAGGTCCACGACCAGCAGCCGCCCGTCGTGGGTGGCCACGGCCGCGTGCTTGCCGTCGGGCGCCGCCTCCAGCTCCAGGACCCGCCCGAGCTGCCCGGCCGCCAGCGTACGGACCTCGCCGCCGGGCGTGCCGATCTCCAGCCCGTCCTCGCCGCTCGCGTCGGAGACCCAGATGGCGTGGCCGTCGGCGTTCAGCACGCGCGGCAGCCGTACGCGGACGCCGGGCTCGGCGCGCAGCGTGCCGGCGGGGCCGTCGCGGTGGGCGACCCAGTGGGCGGTGCCGCGGACCTCGACGGCGCTGGCCCGGCCGGTGGCGTCGGGCGCGTACGAGCCGACCCGCAGTGGCGCCGGCCGCCTGGCCCGGCCGGGACGCGGCCCGCCGAGCCGGATGTCGAGCGGGCGCGGCTCGGCGTCCAGGCTCTCCAGCAGCCAAAGGTCACCGGCGTGGCTGTAGACGATCCGCGTGCCGTCGCTCGTGGCGTGCCGGGCGTAGAACTCCTCGTGCGCGGTGTGCCGGCGCAGGTCGGAGCCGTCGGGCAGGGCGGAGTAGAGGTTGCCGGCGCCGTCGGAATCGGCGAGGAAGACCAGCCGGTCGCCGATCCAGTTGACCGCCCAGTGCTGGGCGGGGTTGTCGGCGAACAGCCGGGCGAACTCGCCGTCGCCGTTCGCGTCCACCCAGATCTTGGCGGCCGTGCCGCCCCGGTAGCGCTTCCACTGCGACGGCTCGCGCCAGATGGGCGAGACGGTGGCGACCCGCTCGCCGGAGACCGCGACCTCGCTGACCCAGCCGTACGGCAGCCGCTCGGCCGGCCCGGCGTCGAGCGGCACCGCGTAGGCCCAGGTCCGGCTGCGCGAGCCCTCCCCGGTCGAGCTGACGGCGAGGACCCGCCCGTCGTCGCTCCAGCCGCATACCCGGGTCTTGGCGCTGCCCCAGAAGGTCAGCCGCTCGCCCTCGGGTCCGTCGATCTCGGCCGCGAACACCTCGGGCGCACCTTCCCTGCCGCCGGTCCACGCGATGCGGGTGCCGTCGGGCGAGAACCGCGGCTCGCTCACGGGCACGCGGTCGGCGGTGAAGCGCCAGGCGCGTCCGCCGCTGAGGGGGGCGATCCAGATGTCGTCGTCGGCGACGAAGGTGACCAGGTCACCGTGGAGATGCGGATATCTGAGGTATGCGCCATTTGTCACATCTGAACACTAGTGCGCGACACCAAACCCGGCCCAAGAATTCTCCTCCTGGCGGACCGACTGTGTACGGGGAATGCCAAGAACGGGGTGTTCGGCACACGCGAGGGCAGGTGGGCGAGCAACCAGATCACGGACTGGATCACGGAGGGGAACATGAGGATCTTCGCCCGCACCCACCAGCTTCCGCCTCGGCTGGCGGCCGCCGCCATCATGCTGCACTCGGGAGCCGACATGGTCGGCGCCGACGAGGAGCGGGCGAGCGGCCTGCACGGCATGGCGACCGGCGCCTACCCCTTCCTCGGCGCGATGGAGCCCGTGCAGTTCACCCGCCTGCTGTCGCGGGCCGAGCTCGCGCTCGGGGCCGCGCTGGCGCTGCCGTTCGTGCCGTCGCTGGTGGCCGGGGCGGCGCTGACCGGGTTCGCGGGCGGGCTGGTGGGGCTCTACCTCCTGACGCCGGGCATGCGCCGCGAGGGCAGCCTCCGGCCGACGCAGCAGGGCCTCGGCGTGGCCAAGGACGTCTGGCTGCTCGGCATCGGGCTGGGGCTGGTCCTGGAGGAGCTGGCCAAGCGAGGATGTCGACACCCTGGCACTAAAGCGGACATACACGGGTAGTCCCGACGCATGGTACAGATCGGCTACACCCTGATGTCGGAACAGACACCGGCCCGCGAGCTGGTCGACTATGCCGCGGCGGCCGAGCGGATCGGCTTCGACTACGCCGTCATCTCCGACCACTACTTCCCATGGGTGGAGGAAATGGGGCACTCGCCCTACTGCTGGTCGGTGCTCGGCGCCGTCGCACAGGTCACCGAGCGCATCCCGCTCATGACGTACGTGACCTGCCCCATCATGCGCTACCACCCGGCCGTGGTGGCCCAGAAGGCGGCGACGATGGGCGTGCTCAGCGAGGGCAGGTTCACCCTCGGCCTCGGCGCGGGCGAGAACCTCAACGAGCACGTCATCGGCGAGGGATGGCCGCCCGTCGACACCCGGCACCGGATGTTCGCCGAGGCCGTACAGATCATCAAGGAGCTGTTCGGCGGCGGCTACGTCACCTACCAGGGCGAGTTCTTCGACGTCGACTCGGCCAAGCTCTACGACCTGCCCGACCGGCCGGTGCCGATCGGCATCGCCGCCTCGGGCGGGCAGTCGGCCGACCTGGCCGCCGAGCTCGCCGACGCGCTCGTCATCAACGACCCGATGCCGCAGGTCGTCGAGCACTTCAACGCAGCGGGCGGACGCGGCAAGCCGGTCTACGGCCAGCTCGCCCTCTCCTACGGCACCGACGCCGAGGCCGCCAAGCAGCGCGCCCACAAGCTGTGGCGCTGGTCGGCGGTGGGCGGCTGGAAGGTCATGGCCGAGCTGCCAGGACCGGTCAACTTCGCCGCGGCGGCCACCACGGTCCGGCCCGACGACGTCGCCCAGAGCGTGCCGTGCGGCGACGACGTGGACGCCGTCGTGCAGAGCGTGAAGAAGTTCGCCGACGCCGGCTACACCCACGTGGCGCTCGTGCAGATCGGTCACGACCAGCAGGAGCCCTTCTTCGACTGGGCCGAGAAGGAGCTCCTGCCGGCGCTCAGGTCCCTCTAGAGCGAGCTAGGGGACGATGTTGACCAGCTTGGGCGCGCGGACGATGACCTTGCGCGGCATGCCGGACAGGTAGGCCGAGACCTTCTCCGAGGCCAGGGCCAGGGCCCGCAGGTCCTCCTCGGAGATGCCCGGCGGCACCTCCAGGCGGTCACGGACCTTGCCCGCCACCTGCACCACGCAGGTGACGGACTCCTGCACCAGCAGCGCCGGGTCGGCCACCGGCCAGCCGGCGAAGGCGACGGGACCGGGGCGGCCCAGCCGCTCCCAGCCCTCCTCGGCGGTGTAGGGGGCCACCAGGGACAGCATGACCGCCAGCGTCTCGGCGGCCTCGCGGACGGCCGGGTCGGCGGGGCCGGGGCCCGAGTCGATCGCCTTGCGCGCCGCGGAGGTCAGCTCCATCATGCGCGCCACCGCCACGTTGAAGCGGTAGGAGTCGAGCAGCTTGGTGACCTCGTCGATCGTGTGGTGCACGACCTTGCGCAGCTCGGCGTCGCCGGCCTCGACCGGGGTGCCGGGCTCGCTGGTGACCTCGGACATCACGCGCAGCGCGCGGGCCAGGAACTTCTGCGAGGCCAGCGGCGAGAGGTCGGCCCAGTCGATGTCGTCCTCGGGCGGACCGGCGAAGATCATGGTCAGGCGCACCGCGTCGACGCCGTAGGCGTCGATCTGCTGACCCAGGTCGACGCCGTTGCCCAGCGACTTGGACATGGCCTTGCCGCCGTTGATCACCTGGCCCTGGTTGAGCATGCGCCTGAAGGGCTCGGTGAAGTCCACCATGCCCATGTCGTGCAGGACCTTGGTGAAGAAGCGCGAGTAGAGCAGGTGCAGCACGGCGTGCTCGATGCCGCCGACGTACTGGTCGACCGGGCCCCACTTGCGCACCTGCTCGACGTCGAACGGGCCGTCGGTGTGGCCGGGCGAGCAGTAACGCAGGAAGTACCAGGACGAGTCGACGAAGGTGTCCATCGTGTCGGTGTCGCGCTGGGCCCGGCCGCCGCACTTGGGGCAGGAGACGTTGACCCACTCGGCGGCGGAGGCCAGCGGGGCCACGCCCTTGGGGGCCAGCGCCTCGCCGCGCAGGTCGGGCAGCGTGACGGGGAGCTGGTCGTCGGGGACCGGGACCTCGCCGCAGTCGGGGCAGTGGATGATCGGGATCGGCGTGCCCCAGTAGCGCTGGCGGGACAGCAGCCAGTCGCGCAGCCGGTAGTTGACCGCGCCGGTGCCCCTGCCCTCCTTCTCCAGCAGCTCGATGATCCGGGAGATGCCCTCGGCCTTGGTCAGGCCGTCGAGCGGGCCGGAGTTGACCAGCGTGCCCTCGCCGGGCGTGGCCACGCCGGTCTCGCCCGGGTCGGCCAGGCCGGTGTGCACGACGACCTTGACCGGCAGGTCGAACTTGCGCGCGAAGTCGAGGTCGCGCTGGTCGTGGGCGGGCACCGCCATGATGGCGCCGTGGCCGTAGTCGGACAGCACGTAGTCGGCCGCCCAGACCGGGATGCGCTCGCCGTTGACCGGGTTGACGGCGTAGCGGCCCAGGAAGACGCCGGTCTTCTCCTTGTCGGTGGCCAGGCGCTCGATGTCGCTCAGCCGGGCGACCTCGGCGCGGTAGGCCTCGAACGCGGGCCGCTGCTCGTCGGTGACGATCTCGTCGGCCAGCGCGGCGTCGGCGGCGACGACGAAGAACGTGGCGCCGAACAGGGTGTCGGGGCGCGTGGTGTAGACCTGGACCGGCTCCTCGCGGCCCTCGATCTCGAACAGCACGTCGGCGCCCTCGGAGCGGCCGATCCAGTTGCGCTGCATGGTCAGCAGCCGCTCGGGCCAGCCGTGGAGCTGGTCCATGTCGTCCAGCAGCCGCTGCGCGTAGTCAGTGATCTTGAAGTACCACTGGGTCAGCTCGCGCCGGATGACGTCGGCGCCGCAGCGCTCGCACTTGCCGGCCACGACCTGCTCGTTGGCCAGCACCGTCTGGTCGTTGGGGCACCAGTTGACCAGGCCGCCCTTGCGGTAGGCCAGGCCGCGCTCGAAGAAGCGGATGAACAGCCACTGGTTCCAGCGGTAGTAGTCGGGATCGCTGGTGTGCAGGCGGCGCGACCAGTCGAAGGACAGCGCGTAGCGCTTGAACGAGTTGGCCTGCGTGTCGATGTTGGCGTAGGTCCACTCCGCCGGGTGCGCGTTGCGCTTGATCGCGGCGTTCTCGGCGGGCAGGCCGAAGGAGTCCCAGCCGATGGGGTGCAGCACGTTGTAGCCCTGCTGCATCCAGTAGCGCGACACGACGTCGCCGAGCCCGAACGCCTCGGCGTGGCCCATGTGCAGGTCGCCCGAGGGGTAGGGGAACATGTCGAGCATGTAGCGCCGCTCGCGGGGGTCGGCGGGGTCTTCGCTCGCCCGGTAGGGCTCCTGCTCCTCCCAGCGCTGCAACCACTTGGCCTGCAGTGCCTGCGGGTCGTACTCACTCACGGCTACTGTCCTTCTGGATTGACTCGGACCCATAAGAAAACCCCCCGTGCACAACGAGGGGTAGCCGCGACGGCGAGATCTCAGGGCCGTCGCGGCCCGCTAAGAAGCAGGGTCGCGGAACGCATGTGTCAAGCCTAGCGCACCTCTTCGGCTGAATGCAGGCAGACGATCGGCGGCCCCAGGCACAATGGACGCTTCAGGGTTGACGAGACCCGATGGTGATGTATCCGTTGTGACCTCATTCGTCCCAGAAGATTACCCTTGTCGCCGTGGTATACCCAGCTGAGCGCGATCGACCGGAGGACGGCCTGCCCATGCAGGACCCGCCCACCGATCCGCATGGCTTCGCTCGTTTCGCTGCGGAACCACCCTCATCTCCTGGAAAATCCCATGAGATCATGCCTGGTACGTCAAATCCGGATATAAGGGTTGATCCGGACAGAACTTCGGGAGGACCGGCAGACATGGCAACGGATAACTCCGGACCACACCTGCCCCCATCCTGGCCGGAGGCGCCGCGCAGGGAACCATCCTCGTGGGCCAGCACGCCCTCCGAGCAGGACTCCTCCCCCTCCTGGGCGGGAACGCCCGCGGCCGAGGTGCCCATGTCGTGGCCGGAGACGCCGCGGCAGGCCGGTCACGACCCCGCCTGGCCCGAGCCCCCGCGCCCCGAGAGCTCCTGGCCGGAGCCGCCCCGCCCGTCCCGCGGCGGCCCAGCGAACGGCCCCGCGAACGGCGCAGGTCACGGCGCCGGCAACGGCGCAGGTCACGGCGCCGGCAACGGCGCGGCGAACGGGAACGGTCCGAGGAACGGCGGCGCGAACGGCAACGGCCCGCGAAACGGCGGGCCGAACGGCGCCGCCGGCGATGGCCGCCGCGCGGACGCCCCGGGCTCCTACGGCGCGCAGGACCCCGGCCCGTCCTGGCCCGAGCCGCCCCGCCCGGACGCCGGCTGGCCCGAGCCGCCGCGCAAGGACGGCGGCGCTCCGGCATGGGCCGGCGAGCGCGGCAACGGCCGTCCTCCCGCGCCCGGCCAACTGCCGAACTCCGGTCCCAACGGCATGTCCGACCCTATGAACGCCGGCCCCAACGGCATGTCCGACCCCATGAACTCTGGGCCCGGCCGCATGTCCGACCCGATGAACTCCGGCCCCGGCCGTATGCCCGAGCCGGCGTTCGACGCGGCGCCGCATCGGGTGCCCGACCCGGTGCCCGCCTGGCAGCAGCCGCCGACGCCCTCCCCCGGCGCGTGGGCCAACCTGTCCACGCCGGCGCCCTGGCCGCCCCGCCCCCCGGAGCCCGTCGAGGCGCCCGAGCCGCGCCCGTTCGACAACGCCCCGGCTGCGGCCCCGTTCGACGGCGCCCCGGTCGTGTCGGCCCCGGTCTCGTACGACGGCGCACCGGTCGCGTCGGCCCCGGTCTCGTACGACGGCGCACCGGCCGCCTCCGCGCCGGTCTCGTTCGGGCAGGCCGCCGCCGCGCCCGCCGGGACCCTGCCGCACGAGGGCCCGTCCGGGCCGCACGGCCCGCCGCCGCAGCCGTCCGAGGAGCGCACGATCACCTACGGCCGCCCCGGCGAGACCCACATCGGCGCCCCGCCGGCGCCCCCCGGCGAGCACGGGCAGCCTCCCCAGCAGGGATCACGCGCCGGCTCCAACCTGAGCCGCGACCCCTCCGACCCGGAGAACAGGTTCGTGACCGCGGGCCAGATCAGCGGCTCGCGCACCCCGCCCCCTGAGCGTCAGCAGGAGCTCTGGAACACCGTCTTCGGCGACAACTACGAGGCGACGGGCGGGCGCGACCCGCTGGACGACGACGATGAGGGCAAGCCGATCTGGATCTACGCCCTCGGCGGCTCCGTGGCGATCGCGCTGGTGGCCGCGCTGCTGTGGGCGTTTCTGGCGGGGCCGCTGGCCGGCGAGGAGGCGGCGAGCACCGCCGCCGCCGGTCCCACGACCTCGCAGAAGCCGAGCGCGACCAAGGCCGGCACCTCGATCGGCCCGCTGCCGAAATACCCCGGCAAGGCCTCGCCGGTGATCGGCCGGGTGCCCGACCAGGCGGCCGGGATCTCCGTCCCGCGCCTCGGCGGCACCTGGCAGCTCGACCAGCGCGCGACGGTCAAGGCGACCTACGGCTACGACACCCGCCAGTACGTCCCGATCAACGAGGACAAGTCGGCCATGGTCATGTCGGGGCCGCTGCCGGAGCGGCTGGCGTCGTACTACGACCAGGACGACCTGGAGCCGGTGATCAAGCAGGTCGTGCTGGACGCCAGGAAGCGGTTCTTCCCGTCCGACAACAAGGTGCGCAAGGTCGCCCAGCAGGCGATCAAGGTGGGCGACAAGACCGGGCGGCTGATCGCGTACTCGCTGACGTCGGGCACCGACAAGGCCACGATCGTGACGATGGCGGTCAACACCGGCGGCAGCGTGCCCGCCATCGTCTTCGTGTCGATCCCGGCCGAGAGCAAGCAGCTCCTGCCCGACATCCGGGTGGTGATGAACCAGCTCAGGCTGGGCTAGAAGCGGCACTCCATGTGCTTGATGCCGTTGATGAACGAGGAGTGCAGCCGGTCCGGCTCGCCGCCCTCGATCTGGGGCACCCGGCGCAGCAGCTCGCGGAACATCACCGTGATCTCGCGCCGGGCCAGGTGCGCGCCCAGGCAGAAGTGGGGCCCCGGCCCGCCGAAGCCGACGTGCGGGTTGGGGTGGCGGGTGACGTCGAAGCGGTACGGGTCCTCGAACACCGCCTCGTCCCGGTTCGCGGCCCAGTAGAACAGGACGGCCTTCTCGCCCTTGCGGTAGAGGTGGCCGTTCATCTCGAAGTCGCGGGTGACCTTGCGGCGCATGAAGTTGACCGGCGAGGCCAGCCGGACGATCTCCTCGACGGCCGAGGGCGCGCGCCCGTCGAGGTCCTCCAGCCAGCGGGCGCGCTGGTCGGGGTTCCTGGTCAGCAGGTGCAGGCCGTGGGAGATGGCGTTGCGGGTGGTCTCGTTGCCCGCCACGACGAGCAGGATGAAGAACGAGCCCAGCTCCTGCATGGTCAGCCGCTCGCCGTCGATGTTGGCGTTGACCAGTGACGAGGTGAGGTCGCCCGTCGGGTTCTCGCTGCGGTGGGCGGCGAGGTCCTGGACGAGCTGCTGCAGCTCCATGCCGGCGGTGAGCAGGCGGGTGGCGATCTGTTCGAGGTCGCCGCCGGTGTACTCGGGGTCGAAGCCGCCGAGGATGACGTTCGAGCGGTCGAAGACGTAGGTGTAGTCCCGCTCGGGGATGCCCATCATGTCGCAGATGATCTTCAGGGGGAGCCGGGCGGCCACCTCGGTGACGAAGTCGACGCCGGGCCCCTTGGCCAGCAGGTCGTCCACGATGGTGGTGGCCGCCGACTCGACGTCCGCCTCGAACTGCTTGATCATCTTGGGGGTGAACGCCCGCGAGACGATCCTGCGCAGCCGGGCGTGGCGCGGATCGTCCATGTTGATCATTGAGCCGAAGTACTCGGTGAACTCGCTCGGCATGTCGGGGATGTTGGTCGCGCCGCCGTCGCCCGAGCAGAAGACCTCCGGGTTGCGGCTGGCCTCCAGGATGTCGGCGTGCTTGACCAGCGCGTAGTAGCCGGGACCCTTGGGGGCGACGCCGACGTCCATCTCCTCGAAGAACGCGGGGGTCTCACGGGCACGCAGCCGGTCGAAGGCCTGCTCGCGCTCCTCCATGGGCCTGGCCCAGAAGTCGCGGTCCGACAGGTCGAAGTCGAGGACGCTCATGAGGCAATCATTGGAAAAGCAGGCACTTACGTCAATGGTTCTGACGTACACCGTACGTACGTGATCAACCGGGCCCCGCCCTGTGGCTAGAATGACCGCCATGTACGCGTTCTTCTTCGCCCTCGGCTAGCGATCCGCCGGCGGGTCGCGGAGCACCCACCGCCGGCGATGCGGGACGGCTGACTCAGCGCCGTCCCGGGTCGCGACGTGGGAGAAGGACACGTGCATACTTTTGCCGTGGCCAGGGCGGTGCACGGCATCGAACCCCTGGTGGCCACGGAGATCCGGCGTTCCGGCGCGGGCGTGGTGCGGGAGCTGCGCCATCGCGAGGTGTGGTTCGAGACCCCGGGCACAGCGGGCCTGCCGGTGCTGCGGACGGCCGATGACGTGCTGCTGGCCGCCGCCGTGGTGGACGGGATCGGGCGGGATCGCTCCGCCCTGCGGCGGCTCGCCCGGGCCGCGCGCGAGCTGGACCCCGGGCCGCTGCCGGCGCCCGGCCCCGCAGGGGTGGAGGTGTCGGCGTCGTTCGTGGGCCGGCGCAACTACACCAGGTACGACGTCGAGGACGCGGTGGGGGCCGAGCTGGCGCGGCCGGCGCGGGTGCCGTACCACTCGCGGCGGGACGGCGCGCGGCCGCCCGGCGGGGCGACGGCCTGGCGGGTCACCATCGAGGGCGAGCGCGCGCTGATCGCGGTACGGCCGGCCCGGCGTCCGCTGCACCGCCGCGCCTACAAGACGGCCTCCGTCCGCGGCACCCTGCACCCGCCGCTGGCCGCCGCCATGGGACAGCTCGCCGACCTGGCGGGTCTGTCCGCCGGTGCGGGGACGGTGCTGGACCCGTGCTGCGGCGCGGGCACGACGCTGATCGAGGCGCGCGCGCTCGCGCCGGGAGCCCGCTTCCTGGGCTTCGACCACGCGCCCGACGCGCTCGCCGCCGCCAGGGCCAACGCGGGGGGCGGCGGTGGAGCGTTCATCTGGGCGCGCGCCGACGGCGGCCGCGTCCCCGTACGGGACGGGGCGGCAGACCGGGTGCTGGTCAACCCGCCGTGGGGCCGCCAGGTGCCGCCCCTGGGGCTGCTCGCCGGCGGGCTCGGCCCGCTGTGGCGGGAGGTGCGGCGGGTGCTGGCCGACGACGGGCTCGCGGTGGCGCTGGTCCACGACGACGGGCCGCCGCGCGGGTTCGCCGTGGAGCGGGCCGTACGGGTGAGCCTGTCGGGGCGGCACCCCCTGATCGCGGTGCTCAGGAAGGAGTAGGGAGGGTCAGGCGGGCCCGAGCCAGTCGAGGATCAGCCGGTTGACCTCGTCCGGCCGCTCCAGGTGCAGGAAGTGGCCCGCGTCCGCCACGATCTCGGCCCGCGACCCGCCGGGCAGGTGCGCGACGGCGTCCTTGACGAGCCCGGCGCCCAGGCAGCCGTCCTGGGCGCCGTGCAGGTAGAGCACGGGCCCGCGCGCCTCCGGATCCGGCTCGGGGTAGCGGCCGGAGGGCGGGGTGGTGCCGAGCATCGCCCGGTAGTAGCCGATGGCCGCCGCGAGGTTGGCCGGGTCGTCGAGCAGGCTGCGGCGGACGAAGGCGAGGTCCTGGGCGGCGTCGTATCCCGGTGACCAGTCGCGCCAGAGGCCCTCGAGGAAGCCGGGGGCCGCCGCGGCGGTCTCGGCCAGCGGGGTCTGGAACAGGAAGACGTAGAACGAGCGCCGGAGCTGCTCGTAGTCGAAGAAGGAGCCGGCCAGCGCGCCCGGCGGCGGCACCGCCAGCGCGACGGCCCGGCGGAAGCGGCCGGCGCACTGGTGGACGGGGAAGGCGCCCCAGTCGTGCCCGACGACGACGGCGTCCGCGCCGCCGCCCAGCTCCTCGTGCAGCGCGAGGACGTCGGCGGCCAGCGCCGCCCCCTCGTACGCCCCGTCGGCCGGGATCTCGGTGGGCGCGTAGCCGCGCAGGAACGGCGCGACCGCCCGGTAGCCCCGCTCGGCCAGCGCCGGCATCAGGTGCCGCCAGGTGTGCGCGGTGTCGGGGAAGCCGTGCAGGCACAGCGCGAGCGGCCCGTCCCCCAGGGTCAGATACGCGAACTCCAGCCCGTTGGCGTGGACAGTCCTGATCTCCATGACTGCGAAACCTAGCATTCGGGTCAGACGGTATAGCGCAGGTGCTTGACGCCGTTGATGAAGTTGGACAGCAGGAAGTCCGGCTCTCCTGCCGCGCGGATGCCGGGCAGGCGGGTGAACAGCTCGCGGAACATCACCGTCATCTCCCTGCGCGCCAGGTGGGCGCCGAGGCAGTAGTGCGGGCCGGGGCCGCCGAAGCCGACGTGCGGGTTGGGGTCGCGGGTGATGTCGAACGTGTCGGGGTGGTCGAAGACGGTTTCGTCGCGGTTGGCGGAGTTGTAGAAGAGCAGCACCTTGTCGCCCTTCTTGTACGCCGTCCCGTTCATCTCGTGGTCGCGGGTGAGCGTCCGCCGGAACTGGATGACCGGGGTCGCGTAGCGGACGATCTCGTCGCAGGCGGCCACGATGTGGCCGTCGAAGTTCGCGAGGAGCAGCTCGCGCTGCTCGGGATGGTCGGTGAGCAGCTTCAGCCCGTAGGCGATGGCGTTCCTGGTGGTCTCGCTGCCGGCCACCACGAGCAGGATGAAGAACGACCCCAGCTCCTGCGACGACAGCCGCTCCTCGCCGTTGACCAGCAGGCTGACGAGGTCGCCCGTGGGCCGTTTGCGCCGCTCGTCGCCGAGGCGGGCGGCCAGCCGGTTGAGCGAGTAGCCGGCGTGCAGCAGCTTGGCCAGGCCGCGGGCCACGTTGAGCCGGCCGAAGTCGGGCGACAGGCCGGTGTACTCGGGGTCGGCGTTGCCGAGGATGACATTGGTGCGCCGCAGCACCATGTCGTGGTACGCGGCGGGGATGCCCATCATGTCGCAGATGACGCGGACCGGGAGCCGGGCCGCGATCTGGGTGACGAAGTCGCCCGGCCCCTCCTCGACGGCCCGGTCAACGATCTCGGCGGCGGCCCGCGCGAGGTCCTCCTCCATCTTGGCGAGGATGCGCGGGGTGAAGGCGCGGGAGACGATCCGCCGCAGCCTGGCGTGCCGCGGATCGTCCATGTTGATCATCGACCCGAAGTACACGCTGAGCCAGCGCGGCATGTCCGGGATGCTGTTGGAGCACGGCTCGCTGCTGAAGACGGCCGCGTTCCTGCTGGCCTCGGTCACGTCGGCGTGGCGGACGAGGGCGTAGTAGCCCGGCCCGCCGCCGACGAACGGCACGGCCTGCTCGCGTACGAACACCGGGTGATCGAGCGCGCGCAGCCGGCGGAAGGCCTCCATGCGCTCGGCCTGCGGCAGGGCCCAGAACGGGATGTGCGACAGGTCGACGTCGGTGGACAGGGTCATACCCACCAACATTGTGCAAGTGACCACTTACGTCAAGGGTCGCTCACTTTCGCCCGAGGATCAGATCCGCCCCCTTCTCGCCGATCATGATGGCCGGGGCGTGCGTGTGGCCGCGGTTGAGCGTCGGCATGATCGACGCGTCCGCGACGCGCAGCCCCTCGATGCCGCGCACCCGCAGCGACGGGTCCACGACCGAGCCCTCGTCGGCGCCCATCCGGCAGGTGCCGACCGGGTGGTAGAGGGTCTCGGCGCGCTCGCGCACCCACTGGGCCAGCTCCTCGTCGCTCTCCGGCCCCCAGTAGGGGTCCATCGGCCCGCCCGCGTACGGCCGCATCGCCGAGGTCGTGAACACCTGCTTGGCCGCCTTCAGCCCGGCGACCAGCCGCCGCACGTCGGCCTCCGCGCTCAGGTAGTTGGGGTCGATGACCGGGTCGCGGCCGTTCAGCGTGATCCGGCCGCGGCTCTCCGGCTGCAGCAGCACCACGCCCACGGTCAGGCCGTGCCCGGTCGCCGGGACGAGGCCGTGCTCCACGAACGGGACCGGCGCGAAGACCAGCTCGATGTCCGGCGCGGGCTCCTCGGGCGAGGTGCGCAGGAACGCGACCGCCTCGCCGACGTTCGTGGTGAGCATGCCGGAGCGCAGCACGAGGAAACGCAGCAGGTTGCCGATGGACTCGGCCTTGGTGAGCGTGACCGGCTGGAGGCAGGCGACGTACACGCCGGAGGCGAGGTGGTCCTGGAGGTTCCCGCCGACCTCGGGCAGGTCGTGCACGACCTCGACGCCGGCCGCGCGCAGCTCGTCGGCCGCGCCCACGCCCGAGCGCATGAGCAGGTGCGGCGAGCCGATCGCGCCCGCGGCCAGGACGACCTCGCGCCGCGCCCGCAGCTGCGCGCCGCTGTGCTCGATCCCCACCGCCCTGCGTCCGTCGAACAGCACCCGCTCGACGGTCACCCCGGTGATCACGGTCAGGTTGGACCGCTTGAGCGCCGGGCGCAGGTAGGCGTCGGCCGAGCTCCAGCGCCGGCCGCGGTACTGCGTGACGGGGGTCGGGCAGTAGCCCTCGTTGGAGGGACCGTTCAGCTCGCGCAGCCGCTGATACCCCAGCTCCTCGCAGGCGCGCAGGAACGCGGCCGTGGTGACGTTGGGGCTGCGCAGCTCGGAGATGTGCAGCGGTCCGCCGGTGCCGTAGACGCCGCCGTCGTTGCTGCCGATCCGGTGCTCGGCCCTGGTGAAGTACGGCAGCACGTCCGCGTAGGACCAGCCGGGCACCTCCCACTGGTCGTAGTCGCGGGCGCAGCCGCGCACCCACATCTGGGCGTTGAGCGAGGACGAGCCGCCGACGACCCGGCCGCGCGGCCAGTAGAGCTCCCGGCCGGACAGCTCGTCCTGCTTGGCCGTGGTGTAGTTCCAGTCGTAGTCGGTCTTGAAGAGCTTGGCGAAACCCGCGGGCATGCGGATCTCCAGCTTGTCGTCCTGGCCGCCCGCCTCGACCAGGGCCACAGACACGCCCGGATCGGCCGACAGCCGGTTGGCCAGCACGCAGCCCGCCGAGCCGGCGCCCACGATCACGTAGTCGTACTCCATGGTTCCCTCCATGGGGGCAAGTAATTGACTACTTGCTTACGCCACGTAGGCGAGGACGTCCATATCCAGTTGTAACCTGCGTTACCTACCGGTCGGTATGCCCATGCTGCGAAGATGGCGCGAAAGCCGGCTAGAGGAGGAAGGCGTCATGCTGAACTTGTCGATCGTCCTGGAGGACAGCGCCAGGAACAACCCGGACGGCACGGCCATCGTCTTCGGTGACATGCGGCTGCCGTACTCGATGATCGACACGGTGGCCAACCAGGTGGCGAACCTGCTGGTGTCGCGCGGCATCCGCAAGGGCGACAAGGTCGCGCTGGCCTGCCCCAACCTGCCGTACTTCCCGTTCGTCTACTACGGCATCCTCAAGGCCGGAGCGACCGTGGTGCCGCTCAACGTGCTGCTGCAGTCCCGCGAGATCGCCTACCACCTCGACGACAGCGACGCCAAGGCGCTCTTCTGCTTCGAGGGCACGCCCGAGCTGCCGCTCGGCGAGCGCGGCAAGGCCGGCTTCGAGGCGGCCGAGGGCTGTGAGCACTTCTTCGTGCTGCCCGCCACCCCGCTCGCCACCGAGTCGGAGTACGGCGAGTCCTTCTGGGCGGCGCTCGGCGGCATGGCGGCCACGTTCGAGACCGTGCAGACCGCGCCCGACGACACCGCGGTCATCCTCTACACCTCCGGCACGACCGGCCAGCCGAAGGGCGCCGAGCTCAGCCACCAGAACATGCTGATGAACGCCATCGTCAGCGACCGCATGTTCCCGGCCACCGAGGGCGGCGACGTCTACCTGGGCGTGCTGCCGATGTTCCACTCCTTCGGCCAGACCACCGTCATGAACACCGGGTTCCTGCGCGGCGCGACAGTGGTGCTCATGCCGCGCTTCGAGCCGGGCGAGGCCCTGGAGCTCATGCGCAAGGAGGGCGTGACGTTCTTCGCGGGCGTCCCCACCATGTACTGGGGCATGCTCACCAAGATCCACGCCGAGGGCGCCGAGGTGCCGGACACGCTGCGGATCGCGGTGGCGGGCGGCGCGTCCTCGCCGGTCGAGGTGCTGAAGGACTTCGAGCAGACCTTCGGCATCGGCATCCTGGAGGGCTACGGCCTGTCGGAGACCTCGCCGGTGGCGAGCTTCAACCAGCCGGGCCGGCCGGCCAAGCCGGGCACCATCGGCACCCCCATCTGGGGCGTGGAGATGAAGCTCGTGGACGGCGACTGGAAGACGGTCGAGGGCGAGGGCCCCGGCGAGATCGCCATCCGCGGCCACAACGTCATGAAGGGCTACTACGGCCGCCCCGAGGCCACCGCCGAGGTCATGCGGGACGGCTGGTTCCGCACCGGCGACATCGCCACGCGCGACGCCGACGGCTACTACGCCATCATCGACCGCGCCAAGGACATGATCATCCGTGGCGGCTTCAACGTCTACCCGCGCGAGCTCGAAGAGGTCCTCATGACCCACGAGGCCGTCTCGCTGGCCGCCGTGGTGGGCGTGACGCACGAGTCGCACGGCGAGGAGATCAAGGCGTACGTCATCAGGACGCCGGACGCCACGATCACCGAGGACGAGCTCATCGCCTGGTGCAAGGAGAACATGGCGGCCTACAAGTATCCGCGGATCATCGAGTTCCGTGACGCGCTGCCGATGACGGCCACCGGCAAGATCCTCAAGCGCGAGCTGCGCTGACCCTTCGCCTCCCGGAAGGCGGACGCCGTGCGGCGTTCGCCTTTCGGCCGTGCTGATTGTAATCTTGCGGTAACCGCATGCAACCGAGCACGGCAAAGGAGGTCGCGTGGGCCGCCACGAGAAGCCCCACACCCCCAAGGACCAGCCAGAAGAGGGCAAGGAAACGGCCAGGCCGGCCGAGCTGCGGCCGAGCCGCGGCAAGCACGCCGCTCCGGCCGAGGACCCGGAGTGACCCTCTCCCTCTAGCGGTCCTCCGGCACGCGGGCCGCCACCTCGGCGCGGAGGTGGCGGCCATCCTCACCCTCCCCCAGCAGCACCGTCCCCCAGCAGCGCCAGGGCCAGGCTCCGCACCGAGCGGGTGAACCTGCGCGGGTCCTCCGGCGGCGTCACGTGCCGGATCAGCGCCCCGTCGAAGACCGCCAGCAGGGCGTGGGCCACGAAGCCGGCGTCCAGCTCCGGGCGGGCCTCCCCGATGAGGGCGCTGAGGTGCCCGTGCCAGGAGCGGTAGCTCGGGTCGTCGTACTTGTCCTCGGCGCACGCCTGCTCGTGCGCCGCCAGCAGGATCGCGTTCCCCTCGGCGATCGCGCCCAGGCCGTCGAGGAAGGCGAGCAGCCGGTCACGGGCCGGCGCGCCGGGGCCGAGCGGCGGCGGGCCGTCGGTCACCGCCTCCCGCAGGTCCTTCGAGCGCTCCTCCAGCAGCGCCTGCAGCAGCCCGGCCCGGCTGCCGAACCGCCGGAACACCGTGCCCTTCCCGACCCCGGCCAGCGCCGCGACCCGGTCGATGGACACGTGGTCGCCGCCGCCCTCCGCCAGCAGCCGCTCGGTCGCCCGCAACACCGCCACCCGATTACGCGCGGCATCCCCCCGCTCCACCCGCCCGCCCCCGGCACCGACCCGCTCCGCCCGCTCGCGCCCGGCACCGGCTCGCTCGCGCCCGGCGCCGACCCGCTCCGCCCGCTCGCGCGAGGCGCCGACCTGCTCCACCCGGTCGCGCGAGGCGCCGACTTGCTCCGCCCGGTCGCGCGTGGCGTCGAGTTGCTCCGTCCGCCCGTCTGTCATGACGTCCTTCCTCCCCCTCATTGTCGCGGACCGTCGGTCCGTTTATGCTAGCGTGCATACCCATCCGGACCGACGGTCCGCTTACCCTTTCGCCGCCAAGGAGGCAGCTCGACCATGCGCGCTCTCGTCACCGATCCCGAAGCTCCCGGCGCCCTGCGCCTCGGCACCGCGCCCGAGCCGGAGCCAGGTCCCGGCCGGCTCGTGCTCGACGTCCACCACGTCTCGCTCAACCGCGGCGAGGTCATCGGCGCCGCCGGCCGCCCGCCCGGCACCGTCCACGGGTTCGACGCGGCCGGGACCGTCCGGCAGGCGGCGACGGACGGCGCCGGCCCGGCCGAAGGCACGCGCGTGGTGGCGTTCGGGGAGGGAGCGTGGGCGCAGCGGATGGCGGTGGACGTCACGGCCGTGGCCGCCGTCCCCGACGGCGTGGACCTGGCCGCCGCCGCCGCGCTCCCGATGGCCGGCCTCACCGCGCTGCGCACCCTGCGCACCCACCCCATCCTCGGCCGCCGCGTGCTCGTCACCGGCGCCGCGGGCGGCGTCGGCCGCTACGCGGTCCAGCTCGCCGCGCTCGGCGGCGCCCACGTCATCGCCTCGGTCGGCTCCCCGTCCCGCGCCGCCGGCCTGGCCGAACTCGGCGCGGCCGAGGTGGTGATCGGCCTGGACGGCGTCGGCGAGCCCGTGGACCTGATCCTCGACAACGTCGGCGGCCCCCAGCTCGCCGCCGCCTGGCGGTTGCTCGCGCCCGGCGGCGACATCCAGGCCATCGGCTGGGCCTCGGGCGAGCCCGCCGTCCTCGCGCCGTACTCGCTGTTCTCGCTCGGCCCGGCGAAGACGGTGAGCTCGTTCGGCGACGTACGCGAGCCGGGACCCGACCTCGCCACACTGCTCGCCTTCGTGGCGTCGGGCCGGCTCTCGCCGGAGGTGAGCTGGCGGGGGACATGGGACCGGGTCGGCGAGGCCGCCACGGCGCTGCTGGAGCGGCGCGTCGCGGGAAAGGCCGTCCTCGACGTCATCCAGGCGCCGTGAAGGACGGCCTCCCGGCCGCGGGCGGGAAGGTCAGGGCCAGTCGCGGGCCGGGCGCAGCGGCATGCCGGAACGGCCCTGTTCGTCCAGCTTGACCGCCAGCACCTGGTGGAGCTGGACCTTGTTGCGCTCGAAGCCCACGATGCAGCCGGCCATGTAGAGCGCCCAGACGCGGGCGGTGCCCATGCCGACCTCCTGGACCGCGTCCTCCCAGTTGGCGTCGAGGTTGTCGCACCAGTGGCGGAGGGTCTTGGCGTAGTGCTCGCGGAGGTTCTCCTCGTGGCGGATCTCGAAGCCGAGGTCCTCCATCTGGCGGATCAGCCAGCCCACCGACTCCAGCTCGCCGTCGGGGAAGACGTAGCGGTTGATGAAGCCGCCCTTGTTGAAGGTCTTCTCCTTGCCCGTCGGGCGGGTGATGCAGTGGTTGAGCAGCCGGCCGCCCGGCTTGAGCTTGCCGTACAGGAACTCGAAGTACGCCGGCACGTTGTCCTTGCCGATGTGCTCGGTCAGGCCGATGGAGCTGACCGCGTCGAAGCCGGTCTCCCGTACGTCGCGGTAGTCCATGAAGCGGACCTCGGCGAGGTCCTGCAGACCCTCGTCGGCGATGGCCTTCTGCGCCCACTCGGCCTGCTGCTTGCTCAGCGTCACGCCGAGCGCCTTGACGCCGTAGTGCTTGGCGGCGTGGATGACCATGCCGCCCCAGCCGCAGCCGACGTCGAGCAGGCGCATGCCCTCCTTGAGGCCGAGCTTGCGCGCCACGAGGTCGAACTTGGCGAACTGGGCCTCCTCAAGTGAGGAGCTCTCCTCGGGGAAGGCCGCGCAGGTGTACGCCATCGACGGCCCGAGCACCCACCGGTAGAACCGGTTGGAGACGTCGTAGTGGTGGTGGATGGCCTCGGCGTCGCGCTGCTTGGCGTGCCGGGAGCCCAGCCTGGCCAGGGTGCTCTGCCGCATCTCCTGCGGCGGGGGCGGGACCCGCATGAGCAGCGGCTTGACCCCGAGCGCCCGCACCGCGGCGACCTTCTCGGCGGTGCTCAGATCGTTGGTGGTGATGTTCCACATGCGGTCCAGCAGGGTGTACATGTCGCCGTGCACGTCGATGTGACCGGAAATGTAGGCTCTGGCCAGGCCCAGCTCCCCCGGGGCCTGCGCCAGGTAGGCCACCGCGATCGGCGACTTGACCTCGAGCGCGAGGTCGGCCGCGTCCGGCCCCGCCTTGCTGCCGTCGTAGGCCATGAACGCGATGTTGGCGTCCTTGCCGACGATTTTCTCGAAGATGGTTGCGAGAGCCATCGACTCACCTTCCCCGTACACACTTGTCGTACAGGTCCAGCAGGCGTCCGTTCGGGTCGTATTCCTGCTTGACCGGCCAGTAGGCGTCGCCGTTGTACAACTGCCAGAACTGCTCGGGGTCGTAGAAGGACGTCGAGTAGAGCGACTTGTGGCCGTCGAGATCGTGCACGGCGTTCTCGATCAGCCGGTTGTAGTAACCGTCGAACTGTCCCCGTGGCAGCGGCACCATACCCCAGAAGCCGAAGTTGACGTACAGCCGCCCCGGCTCCAGGGGATAGAGCGGCCAGCGGGAGCCGGCCCGGAGCGGGCACATCCACACCGGGGTCATGCCCACCTTGTCGTGGAAGAACTCCAGGAACTCGGCGCCGCGCTCGACGGGCACCTCGACGTCCTGGATGACCGACTCGTGGACGGGCTGGTCGCGCCAGCGGTCGACGCGCGCGGTCACGCCGTACTTCCGGTCGAGCGCGACCAGGCGGCGGTAGACGTCGGAGCGCATCCAGCGGCGCGGCATGAGTGAGCGGACCACGGGCTGCTGCACGCCGAAGGCGCGCGAGCACCAGAACCAGTCGGTGTCCCAGCGCCACAGGTAGTCGTGGATGGTCAGCCAGTCGCGGTTGCGCTGCCTGATCGACTGGTAGTAGATGCGCATGCCGGTGTAGTCGGAGACGTAGGGCGCGCGCTCGGCGAAGCGGCCGAGGGTGATGTACATCTCGCCGGGGTCGAAGAAGACGCCGTCCACGAAGTCGACCCGCTCGCCGTCGTGGACCATGCTCTCGCAGATCTCCTGCATGGCGAGCATGCACTTGGCGGCGTCGGTGAACCTGACGTGGGTGAGATGCACGTACGGCTGGACCTTGCGGAGCTTGATCCTGATGCGCAGGGCGTAGCCGAGCGTGCCGTAGGAGTTGGGGAAGGAGCGGAACAGCTCGCGGTGCTCGTTGTCCTCGCGCGCCACGATCACCCGCCCGTCGCCGGTGAGGATCTCCAGCTCCTCGACCGACTCGTGGGGCAGGCCGTCCCTGAAGCTGGTCGACTCGATGCCGAGACCGGTGACGGCGCCGCCGAGCGTGATGGTCTTGAGCTGGGGCACCACGTACGGCATGAGCCCGTGCGGCAGGGTGGCCTCGACCAGGTGCTCGTAGGTGGTCATGCCCTGGACCTCGGCCGTCATGGTCTCGGGGTCCACGCTGATGACCTCGTCCAGGTCGCGCGCCGACAGCTTCGCGGTGCGGCCGGAGTCGCGGAACCTGAAGAGGTTCGACGTCGACTTGGCCAGCCGGGGCGCGGCGCCGCCGGGGATCTCCGCGTAGGACTGCCTGATCTGCTCTACTGCCCGTCGGTGTGTCGACATCGTCGTCGTCACCAAAGCACCCCCTTGAGCTGGTAGAGATCGTCCGTCAGCACGGTATCTCCCGCTCGCGGCTCGGGCCAGACCGGGGTCGTTAAAGACACGAAAACTGTTTATCGTGCCAGGTACATCGGTTATCGGGTAGTCGTACCGAAAGACTTTCTGCGGACCGTGGGCGGCAGGTCGTTCACCACGCCGGTCAGTTCGCGGCCCTCGACGGCGGCGCGGAGGTTGTCCACGACGGCGGTCAGCAGCCGGCCGCTCGCCTCGGGGGTGACGCCCGCGACATGCGGGCTGAGCAGCACGTTCGGCAGCTCGCGCAGGGGGTCGCCGGGCGGCGGCGGCTCGGTCTCGAAGACGTCCAGCGCGGCCCCTGCCAGGTGGCCCGAGCGCAGCGCCCGCACCAGCGCGGCCTGGTCGACGACCTCGCCGCGGGCGGCGTTGACGAGCAGCGCGCCGGGCTTCATCAGGGCCGGGTCGACGAGGCGCGTGGTCTCCTCCGACAGCGCGATGACGACCACCACGACGTCGCTGCCCGCGAGGAGCGCGCCGAGGTCCTGGTAGGCGGGGTCCTCGCGGGGGGTGCGGGTCCAGAAGCGGACCTCGCAGCCGAGCGCGCGGAACAACTCGGCGCAGGCCACGCCGATCGGGCCGTAGCCGACGACGCCGACGCTCCGGCCGCGCAGCTCGTACGGCCGCAGACTCTGCTGCGGCCACTCCCCGGCCCGCACCGCGGCGTCGCCCGCGACGAGCCTGCGCGCCAGCGCCAGGGCGGCCGCGAGGCACCATTCGGAGACGGCGACGGCGCTGACGCCCGGCGTGTTCGCCAGCGGCACCCCGGCCGCCGTCAGCGCGGCGAGGTCGTGGCCGTCCACGCCGACCGAGGGCTGCTGGACGAAGGCCAGCCGGGGCGCGGCGGCGACCGCCGCGCCGTCGAGGACGAGTGTGCCCGTCCAGTCGCCGAGCACGATCTCGGCGTCCGGCAGCGCCGCGAGGAGCGCGTCACGCTCGCGGGCGGCGGGCACCCGCACGTCCACCCGGTCGCCGAGCGGGGCGAGCAGGCTGCGGATGAACGTCTCGGGAAGCGGCGGCAGGGCGAGCAGGGTCCAGGGGCTCATGCCCTCACCGTAAAGCTGTTGATCACCTGCCGCATCAGCCGCTGGCTGCGCGCCCACTGGCCCTCCGCGACGGTCCAGGACAGCACGTAGGCCGTGTCGCCGACGACCACGGCCCTGCGCAGCTCGCGGTAGCGGGCGCCGGGCGTGACCCAGGGCGCGCCGCCCTCGGCGCCCGCCGTGTAGGTGAGCTCCCACTCCAGCGCCCTGACGCCCTGGTGGTCGACCGTGCGGCGGCCCCGGGTGACGACGTCCTCGGCGCTCTGCCGCAGCTCGTCGCGGGTGGTGATCATCAGCTCGGCGGGGTCGGTGCTGCTGTAGACGGCCTGCACGCCGAAGTGGGCGTTGCGGTCGCGGCGCGTCCACTCCGTGTACGCCTCCCGCCGCGCCCCCCGCCAGCCGTAGGGCCGCAGGATCGTCCAGCCGTCGGGCGATCGCCAGGCCCGTACGAGCGGCGCCGCCGCCCGCGTGACGCTCGGCCTGGCCGAGGGGGTCGCGCTGGGCGTGGGCGTGGCCGAGGTCGGGACGGGGGTGAGCGGGGCGGTCGCGGCGGCCGGCGCGGTGCTGGCGCGCGGCGCGCCCTCGGCGGGCGTGGCGAACCTGAAGTAGCCGAACGTCCCCGCGCCGACCACCACGACGGCGACCGTGGCCGCCGCGAGCAGGGTCCGGCCCCGGCCGCCGCGCCCGCGCCTGGGCTCGTCGGCGTCGTCGTCGTAGGCGGGGCGGGAGGCGGCGGCGAGCTCGGTCAGCAGCCGGTCGGCCTCCTCGGCGCTCAGCCGCTGCTCGGGCTCCTTCTGCAGCAGGCCGCGGAGCACCGGGTGCATGGCGGGCGGGATGCGCCGGTAGTCGGGCTCCTCGTTGAGCAGCGCGTTGAGCGTGGCCATGGCCTCGCCCCGCTCGAACGGTGAGCGGCCGACCAGGCACGCGTACAGCGTCGCGCCGAGCGACCACAGGTCGGAGGCCGGTCCCGCGGCGTCGGCGCGTACCCGCTCGGGGGCGAGGAAGCTGGGCGAGCCGGTGACCATGCCGGTGCGGGTGAGCGAGGCGTCGCCCTCGACCGTGGCGATGCCGAAGTCGGTGAGCACCGCCCGGCCGTCCTCGGTCATGAGGATGTTGCTCGGCTTGACGTCCCGGTGGAGGATGCCGGCCTCGTGCGCGGCGCGCAGCGCCGACAGCACCTGGCGGCCGACGTCGGCGGCCTCGCGGATCGGCAGCGCGCCCGTGCTGAGCACGACCTGCTCGACCGTGGGGCAGCTCAGCAGCTCCATGACGATCCAGGGCCGGCCGCCCTCCTCGACGACGTCGTAGACGGCGACGACGCCGGGATGGTTGAGCTTGGCGGCGGTGCGGGCCTCGCGGACGGTACGCATGAGCTGACGTTCCCGGTCGCCGGCCGGCAGCCCGTCGGGCAGCACGACTTCCTTGATGGCCACCTGACGGTTCAGCAGCGTGTCCCGGCCTTCCCAGACCACGCCCATCCCCCCGCGGCCCAGCTCGCGCACTAACTCGTAGCGCCTGGCGATGAGCCGGTTGCTCTCCGATACCATGTCCGTCCCCTGTAGACCACCACGAACAGTGGGCAAGTTTCCCATACCTGATGGGGCACGCGAGGGAAGCTCGCGAAGGCTGCTTGCACCAGATGACCGAATGTTGTTCTACTGGGGGTATGACTGAAGGACGTCGCGGCCCGCTGGCCGGTGTGCGCGTGCTGGAGCTCGCCGGGCTGGCCCCGGGGCCTTTCGCCGGGATGATGCTGGCCGACCACGGGGCCGAGGTGCTGCGGGTGGACCGGGTCAAGGCGGTCTCGGACCGGCCGCGCACGGATGTGATGGACCGTGGCAAGCGCTCGATCGGGCTGGATCTGAAGTCGCCCGAGGGCGTGGCCGCGTTCAAGGAGCTGGCGCGGCACGCCGACGTGGTGATCGAGGTGTTCCGGCCGGGCGTCGCGGAGCGGCTCGGCATCGGCCCCGACGACCTGCACGCCGTCAACGAGCGGCTCATCTACGGCCGGATGACCGGCTGGGGCCAGGACGGGCCGCTGGCCTCCACGGCCGGCCACGACATCGACTACATCGCGATCTCCGGCGTGCTGTCGATGCTCGGCCGCGAGGGCGGCAAGCCCACCCCGCCGATCAACATCCTCGGCGACTTCGCCGGCGGCGGCCTCATGCTCGCCTACGGCGTGCTGCTGGCGCTGTTCGAACGGGAGCGCACCGGCAAGGGCCGGGTCATCGACGCGGCCATGGTGGACGGCGCGGCGGTCCTGTTCGCGATGTTCTACCAGGGCGTGCAGAGCGGCTTCTGGGGGCCGCGCGGCACGAACCTGCTCGACACCGGCGCCCCCCAGTACGACACGTACGAGACCGCCGACGGCGAGTACCTGGCGGTGGGCTCGCTGGAGCCGCAGTTCTGGAAGGCCATGGTCGAGCTCATGGGCCTGACCGACCTGCCCGACCGCGACGACCGGGCGCAGTGGCCGGCGCTGCGGGCCCGGCTCACCGAGGAGTTCAGGAAGCGGACCCGGGCCGAGTGGGAGAAGCTGTTCGACGGCTCGGACGCGTGCGTGTCGCCCGTGCTGTCCATGCCCGAGGCCGCCGCCCATCCGCACAACGTCGCCCGCGACTCCTTCACCGAGGTCGGCGGGCTCATCCAGCCCCGGCCCGCGCCGCGCCTGCTGGGCGTGCCCGAGCAGGACCTCTCCCCCGCCACCCGCCTGACGGACCTGTCCGACTGGGGCCTGTCGCAGGAGGAGGCGGACAAGCTACGCGGCCAAGGAGTCCTCGGGTGATCGTCGACCTGCTCGACGGCGAGTTATACGCCGGGGACCCCGCCCCGGTCTACGCCTGGCTGCGCGAGCACTCCCCCGTCCACCACGACGAGCCCAACGGCCTCTGGGGAGTCTCGCGGCACGCCGACGTCTCGGCCGTCGAGCGCGACCCCGGTCTGTGGACGAGCACCGGCGGCTACCGCCCGCAGCTCCCGTCCGAGCCGTCCATGATCGGCCTGGACGACCCCGAGCACGCGGCCCGCCGCCGCCTGATCTACCGCCGCTTCACCCCGCGCCACGTCCGCGACGCCTACGCGGACCGGGTGCGCGCGGTCGTCGCCGAGCAACTGGACCAGGCCCTGGAGGAGGGCACGGTGGACGCGGTGGACGCGCTCGCGGCCCCGCTGCCGGCCCGGATGATCGGCCGGCTGCTCGGCTTCCCCGACGAGGACTGGCCGCGGCTCAAGCACTGGTCGGAGACGACGATCGTGTCGGGCGGCGGCCTGCGGTACGTCACCCACGACGCCGTGGTGGCGGCCGCCGAGTACGCCCAGGCCGTCCTTGAGCTGGCCGCCGAGCGCCGCGAACGCCCGCGCGACGACCTGCTGTCGCTGTGGGCCGCGAGCCCCGACTACGACGACGAACGCCTGGCGAACGACGCGCTGCTGCTGCTCGACGGCGGCGCCGAGACCACCAGGACGGTGATCGCCACGGCGATCGACGCGCTGATCCGCCACCCCGACCAGTGGCGGCTGCTGCGCGCGGACCCCTCGCTGATGGAGGGGGCGGTCGAGGAGTTCATCCGGTGGACCACGCCGGTGCTCAACATGTGCCGGTCGGCCACCCGCGACACCGCCCTGCGCGGCACGCCGATCCCCCGGGGCGCGCAGGTGCTGCTGATGTACGGCTCCGCCAACCGCGACCCGGAGGTCTTCGACGCCCCGGACGCCTTCGACGTGACGAGGAAGCCCGGCGGGCACCTCGCCTTCGGACTCGGCGCGCACTTCTGCCTGGGAGCGGCGCTGGCCCGGCTGGAGCTGCGGATCTTCTTCGAGGAGTGGGTGGCGCGGGTGCGGGAGGCGGAGTGGGCCGACGAGCGCGGCCCGCGCATCCTGCCGAACGCCTTCGTCAGGGGCGTGACGTCGTTCCCGATCTCACTGCGCGCCTGGTGAGCGCGCCCGCGGTGGCGCGCTAGATCGCGAGGTAGAGGTCGACGCCGTCGGGGTGGTGCACCTCGACGTCCGTCGTGAAGGCGCGCGGCGGGACGCCGCCGGACTCGGTGTGCTTCCACACCCGCTGCCACGCCTCCACCAGCGCCTGGGGAAGCTGCCCCCGTGCCTCGACCAGCAGCGCCTGCCTGGCCGGCACGCGTACGGCCACCATGCCCTCGGGCAGCCGCGGCGCGGTGCGCACCCCGACGCCGACGATCTGGGTGTAGGCGCCGTTGTGGTCGCTCTCGTAGTCGGTCAAAACCGCGTAAAGGTTTTCGTCGATCCGCCCCGGCACGTGCGCGAAGACCCCCGGCGCGCCCGCGCGCTGCCACAGGGCGGGCAGTCTGGCGCGTGCCGGGTCCATCTCGTCGGCGTTGCTGGTGCGTACGACCCAGCCGACGACCGTCAGCTCGGCCCGCTCGGTGACGTTCACGGGACCCTCCCCCTCGCAAAAGTGTCCGGGCCGATCATAAGGCCCCCGCGAACGGGCAAACTCCAGGTGGAGCACATACGACATAAGATGGATGAACGTGAAATTTCTTAACGATGTCCAGCCTCGGCACGATCTGACCTACAGCGACGTGTTCATGGTCCCCTCGCGTTCCGCGATCGGATCACGGCTCGCGGTCGACCTGTCCACCGGCGACGGCACCGGCACCACCATCCCCCTCGTCGTGGCGAACATGACCGCGGTCGCCGGCCGCCGCATGGCCGAGACCGTGGCCAGGCGCGGCGGCATCGCCGTCATCCCGCAGGACATCCCCCTGGACGTCGTGGCGGACGTCGTCGCATGGGTGAAGGGCCGCGACCTCGTCCACGACACGCCGCTCACCCTCACCCCGCACGAGACCGTCGGCGAGGCGCTGCAACTGCTGCCCAAGCGGGCGCACGGCGCGGTCATCGTCGTGGACTGGGACAACCGGCCGGTCGGCGTCGTCACCGAGGCCGACTGCCAGGGCGTGGACATGTTCACGCAGCTCTCCAACGTCATGTCGAGCGAGCTGCTGACGCTGCCCGCCGGGCTCGACCCCCGGGAGGCGTTCGACCGGCTGCACGACGGCCGCCACCGCCTCGCGCCCATCGTGGACGGCGACGGCCGCCTGGTCGGCATCCTCACCCGCACCGGCGCCCTGCGCGCCACCCTCTACCAGCCCGCACTGGACGACGGGGGACGGCTGCGCGTCGCCGCCGCCGTCGGCGTCAACGGCGACGTGGCCGCCAAGGCCAAGGAGCTGCTGGAGGCCGGCATCGACTGCCTGGTCGTGGACACCGCGCACGGCCACCAGGAGAAGATGATCTCCGCGCTGCGTGCCGTGCGGGCCCTCGACCCCGGGGTGCCCGTCGCGGCGGGGAACGTGGTGACCGCCGACGGCGTACGCGACCTCGTCGAGGCCGGGGCCGACATCCTCAAGGTCGGCGTGGGGCCGGGCGCGATGTGCACCACCCGGATGATGACCGGCGTGGGGCGTCCCCAGTTCTCGGCCGTGCTGGAGTGCGCCGCCGAGGCCCGCCGGCTGGGCCGGCACGTGTGGGCGGACGGCGGCGTACGCCACCCGCGCGACGTGGCGCTCGCCCTCGCCGCCGGGGCGTCCAACGTGATGATCGGGTCGTGGTTCGCGGGGACGTACGAGTCGCCCGGCGACACCCGCGTGGACGCCGACGGCCGCAAGTACAAGGAGAACTTCGGCATGGCCTCGGCGCGCGCGGTGCGACTGCGGACGGCCGAGGACTCGGCGTTCGAGCGGGCCAGGAAGGCGCTGTTCGAGGAGGGCATCTCCACGTCCAGGATGTACCTGGACCCGAAGCGGCCCAGCGTGGAGGACCAGATCGACGCGATCGTGGCCGGGCTGCGGTCGGCGTGCACGTACGCCGGGGCCTCGACCCTGGAGGAGTTCCACGAGCGGGCCGTGGTGGGCCTGCAGAGCTCGTCCGGGTACGCGGAGGGCATGCCCCTGCACACGAGCTGGTGAGCGCGTGGGTCAGGTGCGGCGCCAGCCGCCGGCCGCGTGGATGCCGCCGTCCACGTGCACGGTCGTGCCCGTGACGAACCTGGCCAGGTCCCCCGCCAGGAACACGGCCGCCCCCGCCGCCTCCACAGGCTCGCCCAGCCGTCCGAGGGGCGGGAGGCGTACCGGCTCGTAGGGCAGGGCGCCGTCGGCCAGCATGCGCTCCCGTACGCCCTCCTCGCCCTCGGTGGGCAGGGCGTCGGGCGCGATGGCGTTGACCCGGACGCCGCGCGGCGCCAGCTCCAGCGCCAGCGACCGGGTCAGGCTCTCCACGGCCGCCTTCATGGCCGCGTACACGGCGAACCCCGGCGCCGCCTGGTGCGCCTCGCTCGACGTCACGTTGATGATCGACGAGCCCGGCCGCATCAGCGGCAGCAGCCTGCGGATCATGGCCGTGAGCTGCGTGAAGTTCTCCTCGATCAACGTGCGCTCGCCACGCGGCGACACGCTCTCGAACGGGGCGTGGAAGGTGCCGCCCGCGTTGTTGACCAGCACGTCCACCCGCCCCCAGCGCTCGCCCACCGCACGCGCGAACACCTCCGCCGCCACCGGGTCGCGCACGTCGAGCGTCATGGCCGGCTCCCCGAACGGCGGCTTGTCGCGATCGCAGACGGCCACGTGCGCGCCGAAGGCCGCGAAGGTCTCGGCGACGGCCAGCCCGATGCCTCGGGCTCCCCCGGTGACGACGGCCACGCGACCGGTGAGCAGGATCGCATCAGGACTCAGGGCGGCCATGAACGAGGACGATATCCCGAGCGCATAGAGTCGTCGGGTCCGAATCACACCATCAAGTCGCCGACAGGAGCACTTTCGTGGCACTCGAGAAGCCCGAGATCGACTTCCCCGAGGGCAACCCGCCTAAGGACCTTGAGATCGTCGACCTGGTCGAGGGCGACGGCCCCGAGGCCAAGCCTGGCCACAACGTCCGCGTCCACTACGTCGGCGTGGCCTTCTCCACCGGGGAGGAGTTCGACGCGTCCTGGAACCGGGGGGACGCCTTCGAGTTCCCGCTCGGCGGCGGGCGCGTCATCGCGGGCTGGGACCAGGGCGTCGCCGGCATGAAGGTCGGCGGACGGCGCAAGCTGGTCATCCCGCCGCACCTCGGCTACGGCAGCCGTGGCGCGGGCGCCGCCATCAAGCCGAACGAGACCCTCATCTTCGTCGTCGACCTGCTCGGCGTCAGGTAGGGGCTCCGCACGCCCACCGGCCGGCCCGTGACGGCCGGCTGGTGGGCGCCCGCGTCGCGCCCGTTCGGTGGGCGCCCGCGTCACGGCCGGCCGGTGGGCGCCCGTCTCACGGCCGCCTGGAGGGCCCGGTAGGGAATGTCGGCCGCGTGAGGCACGATAGGCGTGTGCTTCTGATCGACGTGGTCCGAGTTTCCGAGGCGGTGACGCGCACGTCCGCCAGGCTGGGCAAGATCGCACATCTGGCGGAGCTGCTGGGCCGGGTCGGCCCGGACGAGGCGGAGATCGCCATCTCCTACCTGTCGGGCGAGCTGCCCCAGCGCCAGGTAGGCGTCGGCTGGCGCACCCTGGAGGACATCCCGCAGCCCAAGCTCGTCGCCACCGCCACCCTGACCACGGTCGACGCGCTGCTGACCCGGATCAAGGCCGTGTCCGGCCCCGGCTCCCAGGCGGCCCGCAAGGCGCTGGTGAGCGAGCTGTTCGCCGGGCTGACCAGCCAGGAGCAGCAGTTCATGCGCCGCCTGCTCCACGGGGAGCTGCGGCAGGGCGCGCTCGACGGCGTCATGATCGAGGCGGTGGCCAAGGCGTCCGGCGCCCCGTCCGCCGACGTCCGGCGGGCGCTGACGCTGCGCGGCTGGCTGCCCGCCGTCGGCGCGGCAGCGCTGGGCGGCGGGGTGGAGGCGCTGCACGCCTTCCGCCTGGAGGTCGGCCGGCCGGTCTCCCCCATGCTGGCCGGCAGCGCGCCCAACGTCGCCGCCGCCCTGGACAAGGCGGGCGCGCCCGCTTCGCTGGAGTGGAAGCTGGACGGCATCCGGGTGCAGGCCCACCGGTCCGGCGAGGAGGTCCGCGTCTTCACCCGTACGCTCGACGACATCACCGCGCAGGTCCCCGAGCTGGTCGAGGCCGTGCTGAAGATGCCGTCGGACGACCTGGTGCTGGACGGCGAGGTGATCGCGCTGCGCCCCGACGGCCGCCCGCACCCGTTCCAGGTGACCGCCGCGCGGGTCTCCAGCAAGCTCAACGTCGAGCAGTTGCGCGAGCAGACGCCGCTCAGCGTGTTCTTCTTCGACGCGCTGCGCGCCGACGGCGACGATCTCCTCGACCTCCCCTACACCGAGCGCCAGGAGGCGCTGGCCCGGGCCGTGCCGCCGACCCTGCTGACGCCGCACCTGGTGACGGGCGACGTGGCGGAGGCCGAGCGGTTCTTCAAGGACGTGGTCAAGGCCGGGCACGAGGGCCTGGTGGTGAAGGCGCTGGGGTCGCCGTACGCGGCCGGGCGGCGCGGGGCGGGCTGGATCAAGGTCAAGCCGCGGCACACGCTCGACCTGGTGGTGCTGGCCGCCGAGTGGGGCCACGGCCGGCGCGAGGGCAAGCTGTCCAACCTGCACCTGGGGGCGCGCGACCCGGAGGGCGGGTTCGTGATGCTCGGCAAGACCTTCAAGGGCCTGACGGACGAGCTGCTGGCCTGGCAGACCGAGCGCTTCCTGGAGCTGGCCGAGGGACCGACGGACGACTGGACGGTACGGCTGCGCCCTGAGCTGGTCGTGGAGATCGCCTTCGACGGGGTGCAGCGCTCGCCGCGCTATCCGGGCGGGATGGCGCTGCGGTTCGCGCGGGTGCTGCGTTACCGGCCGGACAAGCGGGTGGAGGACGCCGACACGGTGGACACGGTCCGCTCTCTCATGCTCTGACCGCTTCCACCGGGGTCCCTGCCCCGCGCTCGCCCCCGCCGGTGACGAAACCCTCCAAGCGCCCCTGGCCCACCCTGCGAGGGTGGCCGGCTTCAGCCGCCAGGAGTGGCTTGTGAGCGAGGGATGCCAGGGGCAGCGGCGCATCCACGGAAGGGCCGCCCCAGCATCCACGCCCTCCTGACACCCGGTCCCGGCGGCGGGGGTTACTGGGAGTCCCGAACCTGCAGGTGGTTCCTGCGGGTGGTTCCTGGCTCCCGTGCCCAACGGACGAGCACTTCGAGGGTCTTTTCCTCGCCTTGCGGCTTTTCCCGTATGCCCGCAACTCAGCCCGGAGCTTTGCCTATCGGCCCTTTACCTCCGGGGCACAGCGCCTCCGTTCGCCCTGATCAAGCCCCTCTTGTGCGATCAAGCCGCACTGATCGACATTTCTGCGGGATTCGGAGATCAATAGCGCGAAGTTGACCTTTAATGCGATCTTGATACCAAAGTGAGATATGTCACTAGATTCCGCATTAAGTTGTCTTTACTAGCTGTTTGTCCCGTATGTTCGTCCTCACCGCGCGGCATCCCCCGCCGCGCCGACGGAAACGGCCGCCGTACGCCTCCACCCCCGCCCGGCCCGGTCTTTCCCTTCCCTATCCCCTAGCCAGGACCGTGGTTTATCTTGGGCCAGCATTCCCACAAGCCGTTCCTCACCGGCAGGCGCCGCTGGACCGCCGTCGCAGCGGGTGCCGCCGTCATCGCCACCGCCTCGGCCTCCGCGTACGCGGCAGTCGCCAACGACGACTCCGCCAAGCGCACCGCCACCGCCGCCAAGCCCCTCGCCGAGACCGGCACAGCCGTGGCGAAGACCCCGAACGAGGCGGGCCGCCAGTCGAGCCCGAAGCCCTTCTCCCCGACTCCGAAGCCGCCGGCCGCCGCGAACCCGAACCCCACGACCGCCGCCACCTCTCACCCGCAGGCCACGTCCCCCCGAACCCCCACCCCGCAGGCAACGAGGCGGGACGGTACGGGGTCGCAGGGCGCGGAGGCAGCGGGTGCCTCGCCCGCCACTGCGGCCCCGAGCGCGTCCAGCGGCAAGACCTCAGGGCCCGCCGCCCCCAAGTCGGCCAAGCCCGTCGCCAAGAAGCCCAAGGCGAAGGTCCTCTCCTCCGGCTCCTGTGGCGCCTCCTACTACGACGAGCCCCAGATGACCGCCAGCGGCGAGCGCTTCAACCCGTCCGCCATGACGGCCGCACACAAGACTCTCCCCCTGGGCAGCAAGGTCCGGGTGATCAACCCGAACAACGGCAGGTCGGTCACCGTTCGCATCAACGACCGCGGCCCGTACGTCGGCGGGCGTTGCCTCGACCTGTCGGCCGCCGCCTTCTCCGCCATCGGCAGCACGAACGCCGGCGTGATGCGCGTGAAGTACCAGGTCCTGGCCCGCTAACCCCCGTTGATTGCCGCAGCGAGCCCCCGCCCCGCGCGCGCCCCCCATTTCGTGCGAGTCGCAAGGGCCCTCACGAGGACGGCCGGCGAAGCAGCGCGCCCGCGCGGGGCACCTACGACCGCCCCCGCAGGTCGTATGAGCACGCGCCCGGATCGGCGCGTGACCTGCCGGCCCGGCCTCAGCGGCGTGAGTCTGCGGAGCTTCGGCTATTTGACCAGGCGGACCGTCAGCGGGTAGCGGTAGTTGCCCTCGGTAAGGGCGTTGACGCCGGCGACGATCGAGAGGACGAACGCCCCCACCCAGATCACGGGCAGCAGCACCACACCGATGATCGTGAACGGGAGCAGGATCGACGCCCCGACCACCGTCAGCCCGAAGTTGAGCGATTCCACGGCGTGCCGCCGGATGTACGGCGACGTCTTGCCTGCGGCGAGCAGCAGGATCAGCGGGCCGACGATCGGGAAGCCCAGCGCCAGGAGCAGGTGGCCGGCCGCGGCGCCGAGACGTTCGTTGCTCTCCACGGCCCCCGCCGGCCGCGTCGGGTAGGCGGGAGCAGGTCGCGGAGCGAGCCGTGGCACCGCCTGTGTGCCGTACAGCTCGGTCATGATGGGCATCAGGTCGCCGTGGGTGCGTGCCGTCATCGCCCGCTCAAGCCGGTCGTCGAATTCGAGCTTGTCGAACCGGCCCTCCGCGTACGCCGCCTTGACGTGCTCGACCACATGCTCGCGGTCCTGGTTGGTGACGCGCAGGTGAGCTGGCGGCACCTGTCCCGGCCCGGGGGTTGTCGGTACCCCAGCCATAGTCGCCATGCCTCTCCTTCACTGATCCGTGGTGTCTTTCCATACTGCGTCACCGGACGGGCGGCGGGCATCAGGAGAAACCCCGAGCTGTCCCCGAGATCACCCCCTGAAAAGATCTTTTTCTCCTACGCGCGAAAGCGCCAGACGATATAAAAAGGACCTATGAGATGGCGAGACCGGTATGGCCTTCGTCGATGGCGCGGCCCGAAGGTCGCGAAGTTCGACCGTGAGGCGACAGACGCCGACATCGAGGCGCTGATCGCATTCGCCCGTTCCCGGCGCGGCGTCGAGTTCTACGTCGAGCCGGAGACGTTCGCCACCGACACGACCGCCGTGGCCGTCGCCGACGACGGCGAGTGGACCAGGCGCCGGGTCGGGGCTCCCGCGGTGATTCACAAGGTCGCCCGTAATCTGGCGCTGCCGGTGTACGACGTCCAGCTCACTGGATATCCGCCCCGCATGAGGGCATTCAACGAACGCCGCCGCCGCGAAGAAGGCTCGCTCTAGTCTCGGTCAGTCGGTGTGGTTTCGGTCGGCAGTCGGCCGCGTGCTCGGGCGTCGGCTGATTCAAAGGATTCGGGATCTCATGAGGGCGGCACGGGCGGGGATCGGCGGCCCTTGTGTGAGGTGTGTTTTTCGGCGTGGGCTCGGGTGTTTCCCCGCTTGTTCTTCGCCGCCCTTCGTCACTGAGCCGCCGCTCGTCACCCGGCCGCCGCTCGTCGCTGGAGCGGAGAGGGCTCAGTCTCCTGGGATGGGTGTTTCGTCGTCCAGCAGGAGGCCCGACAAGGGCAGGAGCCAGCCCGCGTGGGCGGCGCCCATGGCGGTGTCGAGCTCGGCGGGGGTCGGCATGCGGTCGCGCAGGATCGCGGGTGAGAGCAGGTTCTGGACCGCGTGCATGAGCAGGTTGGCCATCGAGTAGCCCGGGTCGATCGCCAGGGCGCGTTCGAGGGCGACGGTGGCCAGGATGCTGTCGCCCGACCGCCAGGCCGCCATCGCCAGCAGGGACGCGGCCGGTGGTGCGAAGCGCGGCTCCAGGCGGCGGGTCAGGTCTTTCCACAGCGCGACATGGGAGTCCTGCATGAGTGTCCAGGCCTCGTCGCGGATCCGTACGAGCGCGAGGTCGAGGCCCAGCCTGGCGGCCTGCAGGTCGGTGAGCCGCCCGCCCTCCTCGTGGGTCGCCAGGGCTTTGCGTACGCGGGCCAGGCCCTCCGCCACGAAGCCTCGGGTGAAGGCGTCGAGGTTGGTGGCCGCCGCCAGCGCGGCCTTGACCTCGCCCGCCGCGTCGGACGTGGCGCGACGCATCGCCAGCCTGACCGGGCCGGTGACCGGGGCGAGGGTGCGTTCGAGGGTTTCGCGATCGGGGAGGGCGACCAGGCCGCGCACGGTGGCCTCGGCGGCGATGCGGCTGCTTCCGGGGTCGTACGGGGTGCCCTGGGCGGGGCAGCAGGACGGGAGGGTGCAGACGTAGGACCAGTAGCGGCCGGCGTGGGCGCGCAGTGCCTCCCCTACGCGGACGCCGGCCCGGGCCGCCACCCGTCTGGCCTCGTCCACGGCGGGGGTGACGGACTCCCCGGGGCCGTAGCCGATGGCGACCATCTCGGTCACCTTTTCCCGCTTGAACATGGTCTCCAGGGCGTCGAGGGTGCCCGGGGGCATGGGGAGGTCCCAGCGGACCACCATCACGGCCTTGCCGTGCTCCAAGCCCACCGCGACCAGGCTCTCGGAGGGGTGGAAGCCGACGAGATAGGGGACGGCGGCCAGGATGTCCGACGGGCTGGTGAGGGTGAGGAAGGGCGAGGGGGAAGCGGGGGTCGAAGGAGAGGTGAAGGGGGGCGGGGGCGGGGAGGTGTTGGTCGTCATGGACCGTTAGGGTGCCCGGAAGCGCGGGCCCGGAATGAGCCGAAGGCGATTCTGGGGATAAGCGTGCGGGCGACGTGCTGCCCTGTGGACAACGCCCGTACCGTACAAGTGGCGGCGCCCTGGACCGCAGGACCCACACCGGACCCCGGTCAGGGAGCGGTCGGTGGGTGGGGGGCCAGAGCGGTGGGGGCGATGTGGTGGCGGACCAGGAGGGCGGCGCCGGCTACGGCGGCGGGCATGGCGATCACCGCCACGAACGGCACCAGGAACAGGACGAACACCGCCACCCCGAACCCCAGCGTCACCCCCAGGTTCGCGCGCAGCAGCCGGAAGCGTTCCTTGCGTGCCACGCCCCGCCGCTCCAGCGCCAGCGTCGTGAGCTCGACGGTCAGGAAGAAGCCGGACACCGCCGCCCCCAGCACCGGCACCACGGTCTGCCCCAGCACCGGTACGAACCCCAGCGCGAACAGCGGCACGGTGAACAGCAGCACATAGAAGAGCGTCACCAGGCTGTCCCTGATCGAGCGCGGCAGGGTGCGCCACCACGGCTGCTCGATCTCGTTGTCCAGCGGGTCGGCCGCCGCCGACAGCCGCTCGTAGAACGGCTCGCCGATGGCGAGCGTGACCGCGGTGAACGTCACCACCGCCAGCGCCAGCCCGCCGGCGAACAGCACGATCCCGACCAGGGTGCGGAAGGCCCCCTGCCAGCTCCAGGAGTCGGCGAACGGGGTCAGGAACTCGGCCAGCTCGAACGCGTACGTGCCCAGGAAGATCAGCGCGACCACGTAGAGAGCGAACGCGATGAGCGCGGGGATCAGCCCGAACCCCCACCACCGGCCGTTCCTGGCCACCCAGCCGAACCCCTTGAGAAAGAAGCCGATACCGGCCGAGAAGTCACGCATTGATCGCATGACCGGCAGGCTAGCGCCAGAACGCCGTCACCGCGTAGCCGAGCTCGGCGAGCAGGTCGCGCAGCAGCGGCAGCGACAGGCCGAGCACGTTGCCGTGGTCGCCCTCGATGCCCTCGACGAACCAGCCGCCGCGCCCCTCGATGCTGAACGCCCCGGCCAGACCGAGCGGTTCGCCGGTGGCGGCGTAGGCGGCGATCTCCTCCTCGGACGGCTGCCCGAAGCGCACCACGGTGGTCGCCACCTCGGCGACCTGCCGGCCGGCGGCGACGTCGATGACGCAGTGGCCGGTCACGAGGCGGCCGGTGCGGCCGCGCATGAGCCGCCACCGCTCCACGACCTCCTCCTCGGAGGCCGGCTTGCCGTAGGGGCGGCCGTCGAGCTCCAGGATGGAGTCGCAGCCGATGACCACGCCCTGGTCGAGCCCGCCCGCGACGGCTTCGGCCTTGGCCCTCGCGAGCACGAGGCTGAGCGCGGCCGGGCTGTGCGCGGAGTAGGCGTCCTCGTCGACCCCGCTGACGATCACCTTGGGGTCGAGGCCGGCGTGGCGCAGCAGGGCCAGGCGGGCGGGAGAGGCGGAGGCCAGAACGATCACCGGACAAGCCTACCGGTCGTCACCGGTCACCAGTCGGGAAGGGATGTGCCGGGCAGTCCGCCGTAGATCCCTGGACGTCCCGGGCCCGGCCCGAAGATGTGGTCGAGCAGATCGTCGAGGAGCTCGCGGCGGGTGTCGGGCAGGGCGGCGCGCTCGCGTTCGAGCTCGTCGACCAGGGCGTCCGCGTCGAGGTCGCGGCCGTCCGCCCGGGTGGCCAGCAGGTACATCACCATGGGCGCGATCAGCGGCAGCAGCTTCATCATGGCGCCGGTGTCGACGCCGAACAGCCGCCCCAGCCCGGTCGCGGCCGCCTCGGTGCCCTGCCCGCCGAGCACGTGGCCGAGGATGCTGTGGCCGTCGCGGGTGAGCGAGGCCACGTCGCCGTCGAAGGGGTCGGCGTCGACGTGGTCCTCCAGCGCGCCACGCAGGGCGTCGGCCCCGTCGGGGTACTGCACGTTGCGGGCGAGGCCGCCGATGATGACGCCGGTGACGGCCTGGACGACGTCGCGGGCCTTGTCCTCGTCGGTGCCGAGCATGGCGGCCGTCTGCTCCAGGCCCGGCCGGCCGAGCTGTTCGAGCAGCTGCTGGTCGAGGAGTTCGTCGTACGGCGTCACGGCTCTCCTCCGATCCTCGGCGCTCGAAGGCTCCTGACGCTACAGGTTCCCGTGACGCCGAGGAGCAACGCCCGCTTTGTGCTAATTCTCGGGAAAGTCAGGAGGTGACGTCGGCCTTCGGCTGGCCCGCCAGACCGGCCGCGGCGTACGCGTCGGCCTCGTCCAGCGTCTCGTGCTCCAGCAGCGCCGCGACGATCGCGTCCAGCTTGTCGCGGTTGTCGGTGAGCACCTGGACCGCGCGCTCGTAGCACTGCTCCACGATGCGCCGCGCCTCCTCGTCGACGGTGGCGAGGGTGGCGGCGCTGGCCTGCGGCTGCGAGCCGTCGTTGGGCAGGATGGTGAGCGGGCCGACCTTCTCCGACATGCCCCAGCGGCCCACCATGCCCCGGGCGATCATGGTGACCTGTTCGAGGTCGTTCTCGGCGCCGGTGGTGATGACGCCGAAGACGACCTGCTCGGCCGCCATGCCGCCGAGCGCGCCGGTGATGCGGCCGCGGAGGTACTGCTCGTCGTAGGCGTAGCGGTCGGTGTCGGGGGTGGACAGCGTCACGCCGAGCGCGCGCCCGCGCGGGATGATCGAGATCTTCCTGACCGGGTCGGCGCCGGGCTGCAGCATGCCGAGCAGCGCGTGACCGGCCTCGTGGAAGGCGGTGCGGGTGCGCTCCTCCTCCGGCATCACGATGCTGCGGGCCGCGCCGAGCTGCAGCTTCTCCAGCGCGTCGGTGAAGTCGGACCTGGTGACCTTCTCCTTGCCGCGCTTGGCGGCGAGCAGCGCCGACTCGTTGACGAGGTTGGCCAGGTCGGCGCCGGTCATGCCGGGCGTGGTCTTGGCGAGCTGGTCGAGGCTGACCTCGGGGTCCAGCGGGACGCCACGGGTGTGCACGCCGAGGATCGCGGTGCGCCCGGCGGCGTCCGGCAGCCCCACCTGCACGGTCCGGTCGAACCGGCCGGGGCGCAGCAGCGCCGGGTCGAGGATCTCGGGACGGTTGGTGGCGCCGATGACGATGACGCCCTCGGCCCCGGAGAAGCCGTCCATCTCGGTAAGGATCTGGTTGAGCGTCTGCTCGCGCTCGTCGTGGCCGCCGATGCCGCCCGCGCCGCCCCTGGCCCGGCCGATGGCGTCGATCTCGTCGATGAACACGATCGACGGCGCCACCTTGCGCGCCTCCTCGAACAGGTCCCGTACGCGCGAGGCGCCCACGCCGACGATCATCTCGATGAACTCGGAGGCGGAGGCGGAGAAGTAGGGGACCTTGGCCTCGCCCGCGACGGCCCTGGCCAGCAGCGTCTTGCCGGTGCCGGGCGGGCCGGCGAGCAGCACGCCCTTGGGCAGCTTGGCGCCCAGCCTGCGGTATTTGCCCGGGTCCTTGAGGTAGTCAACGATCTCGACCAGCTCGTTCTCGACCTCGTCGATGCCGGCGACGTCGTCGAAGGTGACCCGCACCTGCCCGGCCTCGACCGGCTTGGCCGCCTTGGACTTGCCGAGCCCGCCGAGCCCGCCGCCGCCCATCATGCTGGCGCCGCGCCGCATGATCCAGATCCACAGGCCGGCCAGCAGCAGCACGGGCAGCAGCGACAGCAGCAGGTTGGAGAAGAAGCCGCGGGTGAGGGGCTTGGAGGTGATCTCGACCTGGCCGGTGCGGAGCTGCTGGTCGAGCTGGTCGGTGTTGGCGAAGGCGGGGATCTCGGTGGAGAACCGGGTGTACGTGGCGCCGCCGTCGGGGTTCTTCGCCGCGTTCCTCAGGTCGCCCTCGACCGACAGGCCCTGGGCGGAGATGTCCTTGACGTTCTTGGCGTCGACCTGGGCGGTGAACTCGGTGTAGGAGATGGTCTCTACGGATTCGTTGTCGACGAACGACGACACGACGAAGAAGCCCGCGTACACGACCAGCAGCGTGACGACGAACCGCCACCAGTTGATCTTGGGTCGGCCGCCGGGCGTGCCGGGCAGCCCCTCCGAGCGCCAGGGCGGCTTGCCCTTGCCCTTGCCTGGTGCCTGCGGCGATCCAGAGCGTTCCACGGCGTCTACTCCCCACATCGCCGCCACCATGATCCTTCTAGCCTAGAACACGCACCCCCGAGGCCACGCGGGCGATGTCGCTCCACTGCTTGCGCTGCGCGTCAGGCACTGTCACGAACGCCAAACCCGGCTTGGACATTCCCCCGTCCACCACGACCACCGCCGCGCGTGAGGAGCGCTTGCCGTACGAGACGCGGTAGACGAGCAGCCAGCCGCGCTTGACCGGCTGCGAGGCCAGCCAGGTGATGCGCGCGCCCTTGGGGTGGTGGTTGAGCGTCCAGCGGGCGGCGAGCAGCGCGGTGTCGCGCGGCGACTTCTGCTCCATGATCGGCAGCGGGCAGGTGACGAACATGCCCCGCACCGCGCCGCCGCGCGGCCGCGGCAGCACCTGCCTGGTGGTGAACGGCGCCGGCCCGTACGTCTTCCAGGGCTTCGGCAGCTTCGGCACGGCGAGGCCGCTCCGCCGATCCTTGGTCACCCGGCGGGAGGGGGCCGGGAGCCGCATGCGCTTGACCTTCGCGGTGAGCTTGGGGACGCGGGGGTCGGCGTACAGGGCCTCCATGGCGGTGTAGCCGGGGGCCAGGGACGTGCCGGGCGTCGGCGTGACCTGGGCGGCGGGCGCGGCCGGGGTCACGGTCTCCGACGGGGAAGCCGAGGACGACGCCGAGGACGACACCGACGCCGAAGCCGAGGGGGACGCCGGCGCGGAGGGGCCGGACGAGGGCTGCGCGGCCGGCGGCGCGGTTACCGGCCCCGCGACGACCTCGTCCGGCTCCGACGGGAGCACCACGACCACCGCCACGGCGGCCGCCGCGACGGCGGCGGCCACGGCGAGGCCCCGGTACACCACCCGCATGCGGATGTCACCGATGCGGGAGCGTTTGGGCGGAGAAATAAGGGTTCTGGCCTTGGTCGCGGTTCTCACACGGGAACCCTTGATCTCATCTTCCCCATCGAGCACGACGGGAGCGTACGACATATCCCGCCATTCCGTAGGTGATGCGACCGAAGTGCAATCATGGCGTCGTGCAACAGGTGGAGCTCCGCTTCGATCACGCCTCGCGGGCGTCCCAGACCCATACGAACCTCTCGGCGCTCCGCCAGAGCCCCCACGGCCTCTGGGTGGCCGGCGACGAGACCGCCTCCTTCGAGCACCTGGCCTGGACCGGCGACCATTTCGGCGACCAGCGCACGTTCCGCCTGGCGGACTACATCGACCTCCCCGCCGGCCCGGACGACGAGGCCGACATCGAGGGCATGGCGCGGGCCGGCGGGCACCTGTGGGTGGTCGGCTCGCACAGCCTGAAGCGCAAGCGGGTCAAGTCGAAGGACCCGGCCAAGGCCGCCGCCCGCCTGGCCACCCTGGTCAGGGAGGAGAACCGCTACATCCTCGCCCGGCTGCCGCTGCAGGGCGAGGAGCCCGGCGCGGGGGCGGTGCTGTCCGGGGAGCGCGGTCTCGCGGCGCACCTGCGCGACGACCCGCATCTCGGGCCGTTCCTGTCGATTCCCGGCAAGGACAACGGCCTCGACGTCGAGGGCATCGCCGTGGTGGGCGAGCGGGTCTACCTCGGGCTGCGCGGCCCGGTCCTGCGCGGCTGGGCGGTGGTGCTGGAGCTGCGGCTGGAGGAGACGGGACGGGGGCGGCTGCGGCTGCGCGAGCCGTACCGCAAGCACTTCCTCGACCTCGGCGGGCTCGGCGTGCGGGACCTGTGCCCGGACGGCGACCCCGACGGCGACCCTGACAGCGCGGGCCTGCTGCTGCTCACCGGACCGTCCATGGCGCTCGACGGCCCGGTGCACGTGCGGCGCTGGTGGCCGGGGCGGCGGTCGGGCGTGGTGCCCGCGGGCGAGCTGGAGGTCGTCATGGACCTGCCGTACGGGGCCGGCTGCGACCACCCTGAAGGACTGGCGCGGCTGGCCGACGGCCGGCTGATGGTCGTCTACGACAGCCCGTCGCCGGCCCGGATCACCGCGGCCGGCGGCGTGCTGGCCGACATCTTCACGATCTAGCGACCCGGCCCCGGAGCCAGGGCGCGTCGGCGACGAACGTGCACGAGCCCGGCTCGATCTCGGTGAACCCGGCGTCGCGGACGACCGGCAGCCCGGCCGCGACCATGGCGTCGAAGTCGTCCCGCGCCGGGGCGGTGCGGACCGAGACGGCGAGCCCCGCGGCCCGCCAGGCCGCGCGCCCGGCGGCGTCGCTGGCCCACCAGGCGAGCTGGGCCGCGTGCCCGGCCTGCGCCATGGCCTTGCCCGCGGTCATCTCCAGGCCGGGGTTGGCCCACAGCACCGGCGGGACGGCGGGCGGCGGCTCGTGGGCGTCGCTCAGCTCGGTGCCCCCGACCTGCAGCCGGGCGAGGTCGCGCGGCCAGTCGTCCAGCGGCACCGGCGGATGGACGCGGACCTCGGCCGTGCGGTGCTCGACCGTGCGGCCCGGCAGCGCGACGGCCCGCCGCCACTCGGCGCCGCGCGCCCTGCGCACGACCTTGCGGATCTTCCCGGTGGACTGCCACGCGTCCAGCTCGGCGGACCACTCCCCCGGGTCGTCGAGCAGGCCGAGCACCGCCATGGCGGCGGCCTCCAGCGCGTCGGTGCGTTCGGGGGGCGTGGCCCGCTCGATCCTGACGACCAGCGGCAGCACGTACAAATCTTCGTTCATCGGGTCCTAGCATGCCTGATCGCCAGGGACATGCCGGCGGCGAGGAGGCAGAGCGCGCCCGCCCCGTACCAGGCGAGGTCGTAGGCGCCGAGGTGGTCACGGGTGAGCCCGGCGGCGACGGCGGCGAACGCGGCCCCCACCTGGTGGGAGGCGAACACCCAGCCGAACACCACGGCCCCGTCCGCGCCGTAGACGCGGCGGCACAGCGCCACGGTGGGCGGCACGGTGGCCACCCAGTCCAGGCCGTAGAAGATGATGAAGATCAGCATGCTGGGCTCGGTCGTGGCCGCGAACAGGCTGGGCAGCACCATCAGCGACAGCCCGCGCAGCCCGTAGTAGAGGCCGAGCAGCACCTTCGGGTCGATCCTGTCGCTGAGCCAGCCCGAGGCGACGGTGCCGGCGATGTCGAAGATCCCGATGACGGCGAGCAGCCCGGCCGCGACGGGCTCGGCCATGCCGTGGTCGTGCGCGGCGGGGATGAAGTGGGTGCCGACCAGGCCGTTCGTGCTCGCGCCGCAGATCGCGAAGCCGCCCGCGAGCAGCCAGAACGGGCGCGTACGAGCCGCCCGGCCGAGCACGGCGAGCGCGCGGAACGCCGCGTTGCCGCCGCCCGGGGCGGGGCGCTCCTGGCCGGGCTCGGCGCCGAGCGCCGTCGTGCCGACGTCCTCGGGGCGGTCGCGCAGCAGCCACCACACGAACGGCACCACCGCCAGCGCCGACCCGGCGACCGCGAGCGAGGCCCAGCGCCAGCCGGGCCCCTCGGCGAGCTGGGCGAGGACGGGCAGGAAGATGAGCTGCCCGGTCGCCCCGGCCGCCGTGAGGATGCCGGTGACCAGCCCCCGGTGCCGGACGAACCAGCGGTCCACCACGGTCGCGGCGAACACCAGCGCCATCGAGCCCGTCCCGAGCCCGACGAAGATGCCCCAGAACAGCAGGAGGTGCCAGCTCGCGGTCATGAACACGGTCAGCCCGCTGCCCGCCGCGATCAGCAGCAGGGCCAGCGCGACCACGCGGCGCATGCCGAACCGGTCCATGAGCGCGGCGGCGAAGGGTGCCGTGAGGCCGTACAGGATCAGGTTGACCGACACCGCCAGCGATACGGTGCCGGTGGACCAGCCGAACTCCGCGCGCAGCGGCGTGATGAGCACGCCGGGCGTGGCGCGGAACCCGGCCGCGCCCAGGATCGCCACGAAGGCGACGGCCGCGACGTACCAGGCGCGGTGCGGGCCGCGGCGGGCCGGCCCGGCGACGGGGGCGCGGGCGGGGGTGGTGCTGGAGGTCATGCGGCAATCCTGGGGGTTCTGCCAGTACGGGGACGAGTGGCCGGAAAGCCAATATGTGCAAGAATCCGGCCATGCGCCGTCATCGTATCGCCGTGGTCGCGCTCAACCACTTCGCCCCTCTCGACTTCGGCATCCCCGGCCAGGTCTTCTGGGCCGCGGAGACCCCCGGCGGCGAGAAGCTGTACGAGGTGGTGACCTGCTCCGAGGGCCGCCGGCCGGTGCGCTGCTCGGCCGGCTACAGCGTCCAGCCCGACCACGACCTCGACGTGCTCGACACGGCCGACACCGTTCTCGTGCCCGGCATCCACGCGGGCCGGGTGCTCAAGGACGGCACGCTGTCGGCCGAGCTGCGCGCCGCCCTGCGCGACCGGCCGCGGGTGATGTCGATCTGCACGGGGGCGTTCGTGCTGGCCGCGGCCGGGCTCCTCGACGGCCGTCCGGCCACCACGCACTGGCGGGAGGCGCCTCGGTTCGCGGAGCTGTTCCCGCAGGTGAGGCTGGACCCCGACGTGCTGTTCGTGGACGACGGCGACGTGCTGACCTCGGCCGGCGTGGCCGCCGGCATGGACCTGTGCCTGCACGTCATCAGGCGTGACCACGGCAGCGAGGTGGCCAACCGCACCGCCCGCCGGTGCGTGATGCCGCCGTGGCGGGACGGCGGCCAGGCCCAGTACGTCGAGCGGCCGCTGCCGGACGAGACGGCCGGCGGCCTGGGCGAAACCCGGGAGTGGATGCTCGCCCACCTCGACCGCCCGCTCGACCTCAACGCCCTCGCCGGGCACGCCAGGATGAGCGTGCGCACCTTCACCCGGCGCTTCCGCGAGGAGACCGGGGTGAGCCCGGCCAGGTGGCTGGCCGCCCAGCGGGTGCAGCACGCCCGGCACCTGCTGGAGACCACCGACCTCGGGGTGGAGGAGGTGGCCAGGCGGGCCGGGTTCGGCACGGCGGTCTCGCTGCGCCAGCACCTGCACGCGGCGGTGGGGGTGGCGCCGCTGGCGTACCGGCACACGTTCCGGCGGGTGTGATCTTCCGCCGTGTCCGGCTTGGACCTAAAGTCGGGACATGACCGAGACGGACCGCGTGCCGGCCGGGATCGACCCCAGCGTGCCGAGCGTCGCCCGCATGTACGACTACTACCTCGGCGGCCGGGACAACTTCGCCGTGGACCGCGAGGCCGCCGAGCAGATGATCGAGCTCGGCCGGCGGCTCGGCAACGACGCCCGCGAGATCGCCCTCGCCAACCGCGCCTTCCTCGGGCGGGCGGTGCGCATGCTGGCCGAGGCGGGCGTGCGCCAGTTCCTGGACATCGGCGCCGGGCTGCCCACACAGGACAACGTCCACCAGGTCGCCCGGCGGCACGGGCCGGGCTCGCGGGTCGTGTACGTGGACAACGACCCGATCGTCCTCACCCACGCCCGCGCCCTGCTCGCCACGGACCCCGACGTCATCGTCGTGCGGGGCGACCTCAAGGACCCCGACGCGATCTTCGACGACCCGCGCGTGGCCGGGCACCTGGACCTGTCGCAGCCGTTCGCCGTCCTCATGGTCGCCGTGCTGCACTTCGTCCCCGACGACGCCGAGGCCGGGCGCATCACGGCGCGGGTGCGGGAGCGGCTGCGGCCCGGCGGGCATCTCGTGCTGTCGCACCTGTACGCGGGCGACGCCGGCGAGGACGCCGTACAGGCCGGGCGCCAGGTCTACGCGAACACGCCCTCCGGCGGCCTCGCGCGGCGTGACCACGGCCAGATCGCCGCCTTCTTCGACGGGCTGGAGCTGGTCGGGCCCGGCGTGGTGCCGGTCGCCGACTGGACGCCGGACGGCGCGCCCGGCGGGGAGCACGACTACGTGCGGTCCGGCATCCTGGCCGGCGTCGGCCGCGTCCCCGCCTGACCTTCGCCGCGGGGGTCAGGACGGCACGTACGGGCTGACGACGTCCACCACCCAGGTGACGCCGAAGCGATCCTTCAGCATGCCGTAGAGCGTCGCCCACGCGGCGGGCTCGAACGGCCGCAGCACGCTCGCCCCGACGGCGAGCTTCTCCCAGTACGCGGTCACCTCGTCGGCGTCCTGGCCGCGCAGCGAGAGGAAGAACGCGTTCTGGCCCTGGTCCCACGGCTGGCCCGACGGCACGTCGTAGGCCATCACGCGGAACCCGTTGGGCGCGCTCACCTGGCCCCACATGACCTGGTCGGCCTCGGCGGGGTCCTGGACGTTCCCGGCGTCCTTGTAGGTGACGGCGACCACGTCGCCGCCGAACACGGACTGGTAGAAGGCGAGCGCCTCGCGGGCGTCACCACGGAAGTTGAGGTGGGTCACGGCGTCGACGGACATGATCGCTCCTTGCGGACGGTGGTCGTCGAGCGGGCAAGGCAAGCGGCCCGCTCGACGACCACCGTGCCAGCCGAAGCGGCCAGGTTGTGTCCTCTTCTCACCTCACAGCAACGCGTCCGCCACCGGAACGGTGCTGTAGTCCTCGCCCGTGACCGGGCGGATGTCCTCCCAGGGCACCCAGCGCGCCTGCCCCTCGTGCGCGACGCCGTCGTCCGCCGGCCGCGCCCGCGGCGGCCACAGCAGGAAACCCCATCGTTCGCCCGCGGCGTCGTCGCCCCAGGCGAGCAGATAGCGCGCCGCGCCGGCGCGAAGAACGATCGGCGGCCGCCAGAGCTCGGGAAGGTCCTTCGGCGTGAGATCCATTCCTCCATTATACGAACGCCAGTTCGAAATGGCCAGCGATCAGACGCCGTCAGGAAGCGCGGTCATCCGGTTGAGCACGGGAACCAGGTGCTCCTCCTCGTAGTCCAGGTGGGCCTCCAGCTCGCGGGTCAGCCGCTCCACCTCGTCCGCGACGCCCTCCCCCGCCCCTTCCTCGTCCAGCAGCCGCCGGACGCGCTCCAGGAGCCGGGCCACCACCCGGTGCTCGGCGCCGAGCCGGCGCAGGACCTCCGCCAGATCGGGATGCCCGGCGGCCAGGTGCGGGAACAACGTGGCGTCCTCACCCTCGTGATGGGCGTGCAGGGCGTCGCAGAACGCCAGGCAGTGCGTACGCAACTCGCCCCCGCCCGGCCCGCGCAGCCCGGCGCGCAGGGCGGCGAGATCGCGGCGGAAGCCGTCGTGCAGCTTGATCAGCTCGTCACCCCAGGCGACGAGCCGCCGGTCCCCGGTCATGCGATGCGCACCCTTCCGTGTACGGCGGCGAAGAGAGCCGCGACCAGCGCCGCCCCCGCGGCGAGGGTGAAGGCCCAGCCGGGACCGCCAGCGGCCAGGACCACCGCGCCCACCGCTCCGGCCAGGCTGCTGCCGAGCACCCTCACCAGCGCGTTGACGCCTCCGGCCGCAGCGGTCCTGGCGGGTTCGACGTGCTGGACGGCCATGGTGCCGAGCGCCGCGTAACCGAGTCCGACGCCGAGGCCGAGCACGGCCGTGGCGGCGTACAGCCCCGGTCCGCCGCCGCGCAGCACGGCGAGCCAGGCGGCGGCGAGCGTCACCAGCGCCGAGCCGCCCGCGACCAGCGTGGCGGGGGCGAAGCGGCGCATCAGCGGGCCGGCCAGCACGGAGACCGCGAGCATCAGCACCGTCGTCGGCAGCAGGTACAGCCCCACCTGGAGCACGGACGCGCCGAGCGTGCCCTGCGCGTACGCCGACACCGTGGTGATCGCGGCGAACAGCGCGAACCCGATCAGGAACGACGCCACCGTGGCCCCCACGGTGCTCCGGTGCAGCAGCATCGGGATCTCGATCAGCGGGGACGGCGCCCGGCGCGCGGCGGCCACCCAGCAGGCCGCCACCGCCACGGCGGCGGCCAGCAGCGCCAGGGTGACCGGCGACGTCCAGCCCCACTCGGCGCCCTTGCTGAGCGCGAGCAGGAGGCAGACGAGCCAGCCCGAGACGAGCACCGCCCCGGTGAGGTCCAGCCGCTCCCCCGGCCGCCCCCGCGTCCGCAGCCCCTCCCGCACGGTGGCCGCGACCAGGAAGAATGCCAGCGCCGCCAGCCCGGCGAGCAGCCAGAACACGGTCCGCCTGTCCCCGTCGACCAGTCCCGCGACGATCACGCCGCCGCCGCTGCCGACGCCGATGGTGGCGCTCAGCACCCCGATGGCCGACGGCAGCCGCTCGGCGGGCAGCGCCTGCCTGACCAGGCCGATGGCGAGCGGGAGCAGCGGCGCGGCCAGCCCTTGCAGCACGCGTCCCGCGATCATGGGCGCGAGCGTGTCCGACACGGCGCTGAGCACCGATCCGGCCACCAGCAGCGCGAGGGTGACCAGGGACATCATCCGCCGCCCGTACAGGTCGCCGAGGCGGGACAGCACCGGGATGGCGACCGCGCCGGACAGGAGCCCGGCGGTGAGCGTCCAGGAGACGGAGGCGGGCGAGGCGGCGAGCTCGCGCGCCAGCCGGGGCAGCAGCGGCACGACCACGGTCATCTGCAGCGTGCCGACGGCGACGCCGTACGCGAGCGCCCCCACGGCCGCCCGGCTCGCGAAGGAGTTTTTATACATGTATAGAAAGTAACATGACAGGATGCCAGCGCGCACCGGCCGCCCGCCGAAGATCTCCAGGGCCGACATCGTGACCGCCGCCCACCGGGTCATCGAGGAGGACGGCGTGGCGAGCCTGACCATGCGCCGCCTCGCCCGCGAGGTCGGCAGCACGGCCATGGCCCTCTACCACCACGTACGCGACAAGGAGGAGCTCCTCCTGCTCCTCCTCGACGACTACGCGACGGGCCACGCCCGCCCGGCCGAGGAGGAGCTGCCGGATGAGCCGCGCGAGCGCGTCGTCGCCGTGGCCACCGCGATGCGCGAGGCGCTGGCCGGCTGCCCGTGGATCGTGGACGTGCTGCGCGCCGACGACCTGCTGTCCGTCGGCGGGCTCTGGTACCCGGAGAAGATCATCGATGCGGCCCTGGCGGCGGGGCTGGCGATGGAGGACGCGGTCTCGGCGTACCGGATCATCTGGCACTACACCGCCGGCGAGATCGGCGCCAGGGCGGCGGCGGCCGGGCGGCGGGCGGAGGGCGGGAGCACCTACCGGGAGCGGGTGTTCGCGGAGCTGGACGCGGGCGCGTTCCCGCGCCTGGCCGAGGTGGGGCCGCGGTGGGCGGAGCTCACCGCGAGGGACACCTACGACCGGGGGCTGCGCGCGCTCGTCGCGGGCCTGCTGCCCTGACCTCCGGCGAACGCCCTGCGGTAGGCGGACGGCGACGTCCGCATGGCCCTGGTGAAGTGACGCCGGAACGTCACCGCGCTCTCGAACCCCACCGCCGCCCCGATCTCCTCCACCGGGACCCCGGTGGACTCCAGCATCGGCAGGCTGGCCGCCACCCGCTGCGCGATCACCCACCGCAGCGGGCTGGTGCCGGTCCGCCGGTGGAAGTGCCTGATGAACGAGCGCTGCGACATGGTCGCCACGTGCGCCAGGTCGGCCACGGTGATCGGCCCGGCCAGGTGCTCCATCGCCCACGCCATCGCCCGCGCCACCGCGTCGTCGCCGCCGGCCGGCGTGACCGCCGCCTCGATGAACTGGGCCTGCCCGCCCTCCCGGTGCGGCGGCACGACCAGGCGGCGGGCGACCGTGTTGGCGACGCGCGGGCCGTGGTCGGTGCGGACGAGGTGGATCAGCAGGTCGAGCCCGGCGGCGCTGCCCGCGCTGGTCAGCACGTCGCCGTCGTCCACGTACAGGACCGACGGGTTGACCCGGACGGCGGGGAAACGCTCCTGGAGCAGGGCGGCGTACCTCCAGTGGGTGGTGGCCGGGCGGCCGTCGAGCAGCCCGGCGGCGGCCAGCGCGAAGGCGCCCGAGCAGATCGACACCATCCGCGCGCCGCGCCCGTGCGCCCGGCGCAGCGCGGCCACGAGCGGGTCCGGCACCGGCCCGCGCACGTCCGCCACCCCGGGAACGATCACCGTGTCGGCCTCGGCCAGCACGTCGAGCCCGTGCTCGGCGCTCATGGTGAAGCCGCCCACTACCCGCAGCGGCTCCGGGGACGCCGCGCACACCCTGAGGTCGTACCAGGGCACGCCGAGCTCGGCCAGCTCCGGCCGGGGCAGCCCGAACAGCTCCACCACGCAGCCCAGCTCGAACGGCGCCATCCCGTCGAAGGCCAGCGCGGCGACCCGGTGCGGCCGGGCCGGGTCGGGGAGGAGCATGAGCGCATGTTAGCTGGGCTCCTCCAGCGGCAGAGGAAGTGCATGCATATCACGGCGGTACAGACGGTTCTCCCCGATCACCGCTACGAGCAGGCGGAGATCACCGAGGCGTTCGCCCGTCTGACCCACTGCGACGAGGACCTCCTGCGGCGCTTCCACGAGGCGACCGGCGTGACGGGCCGCAGTCTCGCGCTCCCGCTGGAGGACTACGCCAAGCTCGACTCCTTCGGCCGGGCCAACGACGCGTACGTGGAGCTCGGCCTCGACCTGACCGAGCGGGCGCTGACGGCCGCGCTCGACCAGGCGGGCGTGGAGCCGAAGCGGGTCGACCACCTGTTGTTCTGCTCGACCACGGGCCTGGCCACGCCCTCGCTGGACGCGCGGCTGGCCAAACGCATGGGGCTGCGGCCGGACGTCAAGCGGCTGCCGGTCTTCGGCCTGGGGTGCGCGGCCGGGGCGTCGGGCCTGTCCCGCCTGTACGACTACCTGCGCGGCTGGCCGGACCACGTCGCGGTCCTGGTGTGCCTGGAGCTGTGCTCGCTCACCATCCAGCGGGACGACACCTCGATCGCGAACCTCGTGGCGAGCGGCCTGTTCGGCGACGCCGCGGGAGCCGTCGTGGCGACCGGGCGCGGACGGGGGCCGGAGGTCGTGGCGACCCGCAGCCGGCTGTATCCCGGCACCGAGCACCTGATGGGCTGGGAGGTCGGCGACCACGGCTTCCGCCTCGTCCTGGACGCCGACCTGACCGGCTTCGTCGAGGAGGTGCTGGCGGGCGACATCCGGGCCTTCCTCGCCGACTACGGCCTGACCCCCGACCAGGTGGGCACCTGGATCTGCCACCCCGGCGGCCCCAAGGTCATCGAGAAGATCGTGGAGACGCTGGGCCTGCCGCCCAAGGCGGTCGAGGTGACCTGGCGCTCGCTGCGCCGGCACGGCAACCTGTCGTCGGTGTCGGTGCTCAACGTGCTGCAGGAGACGCGCGGCCGGCCGGGGGCGCCCGCGGTGCTGATGGCCCTGGGGCCGGGCTTCTCCGCCGAGTTGCTCCTGCTGCACTGGTGAACGCCTACCTGGTGCTGATCGGGCTGGTCGTCATGGAACGGCTGGCCGAGCTGGTCGTGGCCCGGCGCAATCTGGCGTGGGCGCGGGCGCGGGGCGGCGTCGAGCACGGCAGGCGCCACTACCCCTGGATCGTGGCGGCGCACGTGGCGCTCCTGGTGGCCGCGCCGGCCGAGGTGTGGCTGCTCGGGCGGCCGTTCGTGCCGGCGCTGGGCTGGCCGATGCTCGCCGTGGTGCTGCTCGCGCAGGCGCTGCGCTGGTGGTGCATCGGGACGCTGGGGCGGCAGTGGAACACGCGGGTGGTCGTGGTGCCGGGGCTGCCGCTGGTGAGCGGCGGGCCGTACCGGTGGGTGCGGCACCCCAACTACGTGGCCGTCGTGGCGGAGGGGTTGGCGCTGCCGCTCGTCCACACCGCCTGGCTCACCGCGCTGGTCTTCACGGCGGCCAACGCGGTTCTTCTCACGATTCGGATCACGGAGGAGGACCGGGCGCTGGCATCCTGTAGCTCATGAGAGAAGAGTTGCTGCCGATGCTGCGCGGGGCCGCCCAGCGCACCGCCGACCTGGTCACCAGCATTCCCGAGGAGGAGTTCGGCCGGCCCACGCCGTGCCAGGAGTTCGACGTCCGGGGGCTGATCAACCACCTGGAGTGGGGCGCCTCGCTGTTCGAGTCGGTCGCGGGCGGCGGCGGGTTCCTGCCTCCGAAGGAGTACACCGGCGACTTCCCCGAGCGGGTCGAGCGCATGCTGATCGCCTGGGACAAGCCGGAGTCGTGGGAGGGCGTCAGCGAGGCCATGGGCGGGCTGCCGCGCACCGTCCTCGCCCACATGGCGCTCACCGACCTGGTCGCCCACGGCTGGGACCTCTCCCGGGCGACCGGCCGCGGCTACGAGGTGGAGGAGGCGACCGCGGCCAGGCTGCTCGCCTTCGCCAAGGACATGGCGCCGATCGGCCGGGCGCGGGGCGCGTTCGGCGAGGAGGTCGCCGTGCCGGCGGACGCGCCCGCGCTGGAGCGGTTCCTCGGCCTCATCGGCCGGGATCCGGCCTGGAGACCGTGATCGGCTCCAGCCCCTCGGGCTGCTTGCCGGGGTAGAGCCCGGTGAGCAGGGCGCTCACGGTGTAGAGGTGCCAGGCGAGCGCGGGCTTCTTGACCACCGGGTCGGCGAACAGGGCCCGCGCCTCGTCGGGGTTCACGATGGGCGCGAGCGCGTCGAGGCTGCCGAGCACCTGCCGGCGCAGCACGTCCGTGAGCGCGGGCCCGGGGCTGGTCCGCCAGCTCCAGCCGCCGCCGGTCTTCACGGTCGGCATGGCGGGCGGCGGGACGTGCGTCCACGGCAGGCGCCGGGTCATGCCCTCCGCGAAGCGCCACGGCTTGCCCTCGATCGGCACGTCACGCAGGCGGGGCGCGAAGCGCACGACGAGCTGGTAGATCACCTCTTCCGACAGCCGCCAGCGCTGGTCGAGGGCGAGCGCCGCGCGCACCACCCGGTTGTCCAGGAACGGCCGCACCGGATCGCCCCGGCGCAATGCGCCGGCCCGCGCGCTGGCCTGCCATCGGCCGACCTTGTACCAGATGTAGATGTGGTCGAGCGCCTCCAGCCGGTCGGGCCGCTCCTGCCAGGGGCGGGCCAGCTCGCGGGCGTGCTCGTTGGCCTCGGCCGTGAACAGCTTGTCGTCCTTGCAGAAGGTCGTGGTGATCCGGCGCAGCAGGGCCTTGTCGCCGAGGTCGGTCTGCAGGAGGTTGAGGCTGCCCGCGCGCAGCGTCTCGCCGCTCTGCCCGGACATGGTGGGCTTGCCGGAGTACGGCAGGTAGCTCACGATCGACTCGTACGCCGAGGTCATGCCCTCGCACGTGCGCAGCGTCTCCCAGGCGCGGGCCAGCGGGTGCTCCACCAGCACGGCGTCCTTGGCGGCCGTCTGCGGCGGCGCGATGACCGTGTGCTCGACCTTCAGCTCGGCGGCGATCCGCCGCGCGATGATCACGTCGGGGTGGGTGTCGAGGCCGTTCGTCGTCACCCGGAACGGCACCCGCGCGGCGTGCAGCAGCGCCGCCAGGACGCGGGTGTCGCGCCCGCCGGTCAGCGCCAGGTTGACCGGCTCGCCCAGGGAGCGCAGCGGCTCGACGGTGGCGAGCAGCGCGTCGGCCAGCTCGTCCACGGCCGCCCGCTTGGCCCGGCGGCTCGCCGGGGGCGGCGCCGCCTGCGGCAGCGGGGTCTCGACGATCACCCGCCGGCCGTCGCGCACCTCGACGCGCGTGCTGGGCCGCAGCGCCGACACCCCTTTGTACGGCGTCTCGTCCGACAGGAAGAACCCCTGCCTGACCATCGTCTGGAGCGCCAGGACGTCGTGCTCGACGCGGTCGCCCGGCTGGGCCATCAGGTGCACGAGCAGGGCGCGGCTGCCGATGAGGTACAGGTCGGGCGTCTCGGCGTGGAAGACGGGGCACACCCGGTTGATCGCCGTGCTCGCGCCCAGCTCGCCGTCGCGCGCGTACCAGGAGGAGAAGCAGCCGCCCAGCGGGTCGCCGGGGTCGCGGGGCAGCCGGGCGACGTCGGCGGGGTCGGCCAGGTGGCCGTTCAGCCCGATGACCCGGCCGCCGTGCTCGGACAGCAGCGGCGGCTGACGGAGGTCGTCGGGCTCGTTGGTCCAGCCGAGCAGGGAGACGCCCCTGCCGTGCCATTCCCGGCCGCGGATGACGTCCGGGGGCACGGGGAAGGCGAGCTCGATGACGCTACGGGCCTTCTCCAGGACAGGAAGAGGGATCTCCCCGTGCTTCGCGGCTATACCGAGGTAGACGCGCATGCCAGCCAGGTCTATCTCATTTGCACCGATTGTCACAACTGATCACGTATCGATCGCGGTTTGTGCTCGCTTACGTCACCGCCCCGGCCAACCACCGGTCAGCCGCCGTCGTAAGGGGTCGGAGGTGGTTGAGGAATGAGAATCCGCCCGTTATTGATCGGCTCCGGACTGGTCGCCGTCCTCGTGCTCGCCGGGTGCGGCGGCTCCGGCGGCAGCACGGGGAGCGCCGAGCGCGCCAACGCGCCCGCCGCGTCCCAGGGCCCCGCCCGGCCGGAGTCGTCGGCGAAGGACGAGCAGGAGACGGCCACGGCTCAGATCTCCACGTTCGCGCTGGACGTGGACACCGCCTCGTACGGCTACGCCCGCCGCGCCCTGCAGGAGGGCCGCTGGCCCGAGCCGGACCGGATCCGTCCCGAGGAGTGGGTCAACGCCTTCCGCCAGGACTACGAGCAGCCGCCGGACGACGGGTTCGCGGTGCACGTGGACGGCGCCCTGCTGCCCGGCCGCCGGGACGAGGCCGTGCTGCGGGTGGGCCTGCAGACCCGCGCCACCGAGGCCGCCGCGCGCCGGCCGGTCAACCTCACCTTCGTGGTCGACGTGTCCGGCTCGATGGCCGAGCCCGGCCGCCTCGACCTGGTCAAATCCTCCCTGCGCACGCTGCTCGACCAGCTCGCGCCCGGCGACCAGGTGTCGATCGTGGCCTTCAGCGACGAGGCCGAGGTGCTGGCCTCGATGACCCCGCTCACCGCCCGCGCCGAGCTGTCGGCCGCCGTGGACCGGCTCGACGTCGAGGGCGGCACTAACCTGGAGAGCGGTCTGGTCGCCGGCTACCAGGAGGCGGCCAAGGCGTTCCGCCCCGCCGCCACCAACCGGGTCATCCTGCTCTCCGACGGCCTCGCCAACCAGGGCGAGACCGCGTGGCAGGGCATCCTCGCCCAGGCCAAGGAGTACGCGGCCCGCCAGGTCACGCTGCTCACCGTCGGCGTCGGCCGCGAGTACGGCGACACCCTGATGGAGCAGCTCGCCGACAACGGCGACGGCATGGCCGTGTACGTCAGCTCCCAGCAGGACGCGGACAAGCTCTTCACCACCCAGCTCACGGCCACCATCGAGCTGCGCGCCCGCGACGCCAAGGCCCAGGTGGTCTTCAACCCGTCCGCCGTCGACACCTACCGGCTCATCGGCTACGAGAACCGAGCCCTGACCACCGAGGAGTTCCGCGACGACAGCCGCGACGGCGGCGAGATCGGCCCCGGCCACGCGGTGACCGCCCTCTACGCGCTCAAGCTCAAGCCGGGGGCGCGCGGGCAGCTCGCCCAGGCCACGGTCCGCTGGCAGGACCCCGACACCCGCGAGGCGTCGGAGGCCGGCAAGTCGCTGCGGGCCGCCGACCTGGCCAAGGGCGTGTGGGACAAGGGCACGCCGGTACGGCTCCAGGTGGACGTGCTGGTGGCGGCGTTCGCCATGTACCTGCGGGAGCGGCAGGCGTTCGGGCTGGACCTGCCGGACCTCGCCGAGCACTCCACCCGGCTCGCCTCCCTGGCGGAGGACCCGATGGTGAGCGAGCTGACGACCCTCATCGACAAGGCCCGTGCGGTCGGCTGACCATCGGCTGACCGTCGGCTGACCGGGCGCGGAAAACGATTTGCGAGGAGCCGGCCGGGCCGAGCAAGGTATCAGGCATGACACGGCACGACCTGATCACCCCACCGGCCCGGCTCGCCGAGAGCGTCCTGCCCGACGGCCGCCGCCTGGCCCGCGCCGAATGGGGCCCGGCCACCGGGACGCCGGTCGTGCTCTGCCCGGGGGCGGGCACGAGCCGCTGGCTCGGCTTCGGCGCGGACGTCGTGGACGAGCTCGGCGTCCGCCTCATCTCCCTGGACCGGCCCGGCCTCGGCTCCTCCGACCCCGATCCCGGCCGCACCCTGACCTCCTGGGCCGCCGACGTCGCCGCCCTCGGCCTCGACGAGCCGCGCGTGGTCGGCTTCTCGCAGGGCGCCCCGTTCGCACTGGCCTGCGCGTTCGTCCCGGGCGTGCGCCGGGTGGCGATCGTCTCGGGCGCCGACGAGGTCGCCACCATGACCGAGGCGCTGCCCGGCCACTTCCGCGAGCTGGTCGAGACGGTCGCCGCCGACCCGGCCGCCGCCGAGAAGTTCTTCTCCTCCCTCACTCCCGACGCCCTCTGGGACATGATCGTCCCCAACAGTCCCGCCGTGGACCGGGAGATCTACGAGCGGCCCGACTTCGCCCGCGCCTACCGCCAGGCCATGACCGAGGCCTTCGCCCAGGGCCCGGCCGGCTACGCCCGCGACAGCGTGCTCGCCATGAGCGCCTGGCCGTTCCCGCTCGCGGAGGTCCCCGTCCCGGTCGACCTCTGGTACGGCGACCTCGACCTGCACCACTCCCCCGACCAGGGTTTCACCCTGTCCCGGCGGATCCGCGGCGCCCGCCGCCACCTGATCCCGGGCGCGGGCGGCTCCCTGCTGTGGACGCACGCCGAGCAGATCCTGCGGGCCCTGCTGGAGTAGGCAGGTCCGGGGTGGTCGGTGAGTCCGATACACTCGTACTCACCGCAAGGGGCTATAGCGCAGTTGGTAGCGCGCCTCCATGGCATGGAGGAGGTCTGGGGTTCGAATCCCCATAGCTCCACAGAAAACAAGGCCCGTCCGATCGGACGGGCCTTGTTCCGTTCGCCCCCGCCCGGGGAGCGTTAAGATCATCCGCGTCATCGCCTTACTCAGGGCCGCCGTCGCCCGCTACCGCTTCGGGCGCCCGGCCGCCGTCGCCGTCGCGCTCTACCTGACCGCCGTCGCCGTAGCCGCCTGGTACGACGACGGGCGGTGGTTCACCTTCGTCGCGACGACGGTCATCTGGCCGCGGGACGACGGGGTCCGGCTCCTGGCCGCGGCGATCGGTCTGCTCAACGCGTGGGCGCTGTGGCAGATCCTGCGCGGCCCGGCCTCGCCGCGCACCGGGGTGCCGCCGCGTGACGTGGTGTGGCTGCGACGCCTGCTCTACACGGACGTGGCCGGCGACCTGCTGCTCTGGGAACTCCTCGACGAGGTGTCCGACGTCGCGGAGTATGCCGCGAGCCGGGCCGTGTGGGCCGCCACCGTGGTCCTGCTGGTGCGGGCCCTGGGCGGGGTGTCGGCCCGGTTCCGGATCGTCGCACTCGGGCTCGGCCTGACCGGGGTCCTGGGCGCGGCGCTGCGGCCGTTCGCCGAGGTCCCGCTGCTGACGGCGTCGCTCCTGGTGGTGATGGCGACCCTCGGCTGCAAGGCGATGATCCTCGCCGGGCAGGGACGCGACGGGCGGTTCAGCGCCGTCACGATCGCCATCGGCTGGACCGCTCTCCTCGTCCCGCAGGTCCACACGCTGCTCCAGGTCGGACGGGACGCCTTCGGCGGCCTGTCGCTCGCGGCGCACGCGCTCGACGGGCTGATCGTCGTGTGGGCGGCACGCACCGCACACGAGCTCGCCGCGCCCCGCCGGCAGGTTCCGACGCCAGGAACCGGGCGGAGGCCGCGGCTGCTCGCCGCCGCCGTCGTCCTGCTCGGGCTGCCGATCGCCGCGGTCGGCGCCGAGGGGGACGCCCGGCTCACCTACACGGCCGCGGACGAGGGCTGCCGCGACCGGCTCCGGCCCCCGGCCGGCCTCGGATCCGAGGAGCGGCGGCGGTCGTTCCTCTGCCTGGCCAGGGGCTCGACCTTCGCGGCGGACACGATGTTCCCCGAGGACGTGGCCGACCAGCGCATCCTCGCCCACGGCTTCGAGGCGTGCGCGCTGACCGGCGACCGCGAACGGCAGGAGCTGCACGAGCGGACGGGCGGCACGGCCGACGCCATCGAGCTGGCCACGGCCCTGGAGTACCTGTGTCCCGGCATCGTCGCCCGGCAGGACGCCGAAGCCCGCCGCCGGCAGGCCGAGCTCGACCGGCAGGAGGCCGCGTGGAAGGGCGCGGCCAACGCCCGGTGCGCCGACCCGTGGCCCGGGGCGCGCGCCAGGCGGCAGGGCACGGCCGCGTACATGCTGTCGGAAGGCGGCGGCTACGCCGTCTTCGACGAAGGCGACGACAGCGCGGGCGATCCCGGGAACATCTACGGCGACGGCGACGACGTCGCCGACATCTTCGACGCCGGCGAGGACGGGTTCATCGACGCCGTGGGCGGCACCGCCGTCATCGCGACGTCCGAGGAGAACGCGATGTGCCTGACGGTCAAGGCGTTCGACCGCGCCCCGCCGCTCCGGCTCACCGGCTGGAAGCAGGTGGTCGAGGTGGGCCTGACCAGCCGCAGCGGCCGCCTGGTCGTGCCGGCCTACCCTCAGGGCGGCGGCAGCGGGGCGGCCGGGCCGCTGCCCGACCTGGCCGTCGCCGGTCCCGGCCACTACCGGCTGCGCGTCCACGCCCGCACGCTGCCGTGGGACGAGGACGACCCCGACGCGCCGCGCGAGGAGCACCTGCTCGTCGTCTATCCCGGCCGCTCGACCGACAAGGTCGTGCACCGCCCGCGCGGCTGACCGGCTCAGGGACGGGTGGTGGAGCGGGGGCCCGGTTCGAGGGCGGCGTAGGCGTCCTTCACCCAGTCGGTCAGCAGCGGGCGGGTGTCGGCGGGGTCGATGATGTCCTCGACCAGGAACGCCTCCGCCGTACGGAACGGCGAGCGCACCGCCTCCAGCCGCTCGGCGATCTCCGCCTTGAGCGCCGCCGCGTCCTCGCCCGCCTCGGCGAGCAGGCGCTTGAAGGCGACCTCCAGGCCGCCCTCGATCGGCAGCGAGCCCCAGTCGCCGGACGGCCAGGCCACCCGGAAGGTGTAGCGGTCGTGCGGCCGGTGGGCGGCCCCTGCGACGCCGAAGACGCGGCGGACCAGCACCGAGGCCCACGGGACCGTCGCCTGGTAGACGGCGGCGAGCGCGCGGGCGCCGCGGCGGATCGTGCCGGCCCGCTCGGCGGCCGTGCCGATGACGAAGCCCGGCTGGTCCACCAGGTGCACCACCGGCAGGTGGAAGGTCTCGGCCAGGTCGACGAAGCGCGCCAGCTTGTCGGAGCCCTGCGCGGTCATGCCGCCGCCGTAGACGCGGGGATCGGAGGCGAGGACCGCCACGGGACGGCCGTCCAGGCGCGCCAGAGCGGTGATCACGGAGGGGGCGAAGCGGCGGCCCAGCTCCAGGACGCTGCCGGTGTCGAAGACCAGGTCGAGCGCCCGGCGCGTGTCGTAGGGGCGGCGGCGCTCGCGCGGCACGAGCTCGCGCAGCTCGGGAGCGGTCCGGTCGGGCGCGTCGGCGGACGGCGTGACCGGGGGCGGCTGCCAGGCGTTCTGCGGCAGGTACGACAGCACCCGCCGGGTGAGCGCGAACGCCTCCTCCTCGGTGCCCGCGACCAGGTCCACGGTGCCGGCCGCGGCGGCGACCCGCCAGCCGCCGAGCTCCTCCTTGCCCACGCTCTCCCCCATCCCCGCCTCCACCACGGCGGGGCCGGCGATGAAGACCTGGGACAGCGCCTTCACCATGATCGAGACGTGCGAGGTGACCAGGCGGGCCGCGCCGAGCCCGGCCACCGGGCCGAGGGTCAGGGAGATCACCGGGATCCGGCCGAGGTTGGCCACCACCTGGTCCCAGCCCGGGTTGTACGGGACGTAGGTGCGCCCGAACTCCTCTAACTGCTTGACGCTGCCGCCGCCGCCCGTGCCGTCGATGAGCCGGACGAGCGGGACGCGCATTTCGCCCGCCATGCGCTCGGCCAGGATCTGCTTGTCGTGGATGGCGGCGTCGGCGGCCCCGCCGCGTACGGTGAAGTCGTCGCCGGACACCACGATCCTGCGGCCGTCGAGGCGGGCCCGGCCGATGATGACGTTGGACGGCGTGAAGTCCGCACCGGCGGTCCGGCCGGTCAGCGCGCCGATCTCCTGCCAGGAGTCGGTCAGCGCGGCCAGCCGCTCGCGCACGGTGAGGCGGCCGGTGGCGTGCTGACGGGCGACGCGCTCCTCGCCTCCCATGCGCTCGGCCAGCTCCCTGCGCCGGCGCAGCTCGGCGAGTTCGGGGTCCCACATGGCGTGACTCCTCCCGGCGGTTGGCGTACCGGCCGGTCGGTACACTACCGGGAGCCGCCCAGGAACGCCATCAAAGGGTGTAGTCGAAGGTGTAGGAGTGGCCGCCGTCCGGGCCGATGACGATCTGCATCTCGCCGCGCAGGCCGGTCAGCTCCCCGGTCGCCGAGTCCGGCACCACCGACACGCGCAGCGCGTGCGCGCCCCGGTCGCTGACCGCGTTGTGCTGGACGACGAAGCTGCCCGACCGGCCGTGCAGAGTGCCCTCGATGCGCTCCAGCGCCACGTACGAGCGGGAGTCCTCCACGGGGGTCGTGGCGATCATCAGCGTGACGAGGCTGGTGCCGGTGAGGTCGCCGTGGAAGGTCTTCGTCATGGTGACGAGGCCGAGCGTGACACCGTCGCGCTCCTCGTAGGGCTGCTTGGCGTCCCAGTTCGCGGTGTCGAAGGTTCCCTTTGCGGTCATGGCGTCCATGCTGGCGGACGTACCTGTCAGGTTCCGTCAGGTTCCGGCGAGGAGTTCGACGACGGGGGCGAACGCCTCCAGGCAGGCCGCGTTGACCGTGACGTACGACACCCCGAGCCGGTCCCTGCGGCGGCGCAGCACGTCCGCCATCCGCGCAGGCGTGCCGCGCAGCACGCCGGTGGCGTCGGGGCCGAGGGGGCCGAGCCAGGCGGGCGGCTCGGCGCCGGCGGCGGCCAGGTTCATGCCGAGCTCCAGGTCGTGGAAGCGGTCGCCGGCCAGCTCGTACAGCTCGTCGAGCTTGGCCGCCACCTGCTCCTCCGTGGCGTGCGGCGGGACGCCGAGCGCGACCGTGTCCGCCCTGGCGGCGGCCAGCCGCAGCAGCCGGGTGCCGGAGGCGGCGACGAGGATCGGCACGTCCTTCGCCTCCGCGGCGACCGCGTCGATCGTGTCGGCGAGCCTGCGCACCCGCGCGCCGGCCGGGCCGAAGGGCAGGCCCAGCTCGGCGGCGTCGTGCGCGGCGTCCGGGCGGCCGGCGCCGAGGCCCAGCTCGAAGCGCCCGCCGGACAGCTCCCGCAGCGTCGCGGTCTCCCAGGCGACGGCGCGCGGCGTGCGGTTGGCGACGCTCAGCACGTACGTCCCCACCCGCAGCCGGCTGGTGACCGCGGCCGCCGCGGCGACGGCGCTGAACGGCGAGAACGTGCCGAGCGTGTCCGGCACCAGCAGCGTGGCGTAGCCGAGGTCCTCGGCCCGCCGGGCCAGGCCGGACCAGTCGGGGGCTCGTCCGGCGACCGCGCCGAACCTGAAGGGGTGATCGCTCATGCCTCTGACGATCGCCTACGGGCGGCCCCGGCACATCGTCCCCGCGACCGGTGAACGGCTACGCCCGTGGACGCAGCCCGCGCCCGGCGGGCTACTCCCCGGGCGGTAGGGCTACTCCCCCAGCAGGCGGCCGGTGAAGTCGTTGGCGAACTTGCCCTTGGGGTCCAGCCGCGCGGCCAGCGACCGGAACCGCTCCGGGCAGGAGGGCCACCGGGTGAACAGCTTGCCCCAGTGCGGCCGCGGCTCGTACGGCGCCAGCGTCTCCTCCACCAGCTCCAGCACGGGCCGTACGCCCTCCGGGTCCTTGAGCCAGGTGAAGTGGATGCCGACGCTGTCGCGCCCGTGGAAGGGGCTGAGCCAGAGGTCGTCGGCGGCCACGGTGCGCACCTCGGAGATGTGCAGCACCGGCCGGATGCGCTCGCCGATCGCGAACAGCGCGCGCAGCGCCTCGACCGCGTGCTCGCGCGGCAGGATCAGCTCCGACTGCAGCTCGTCGCCCGCGCCGCTGGGCTCGAAGTCGGCGCGGAAGTGCGGCAGCCGCTCGTGCCAGGGGCCGGGCACGCCGAGCTGCGTGGTGCAGGGGTCGGCGGGCATGCCGGGCAGCGGGTGGCGGGGGCCGTCGGCGGGGCGGGTGCCGTACCAGTCGGCGGGCAGGTCGGCCGGCTCGCCGGTGCGCTTGAGCCAGACGCGGGTCTCGCGCCAGTCGGTGAAGAGGCTGACGCTGTAGCCGGCGGCCATGATGTCGTCGAAGTGGGCCAGCGCCTCGACCGGCAGGCCCTCGCGGACGTACTGGCGTACCTCGAAGGCGGGCACCACGTCGAGGGTGAGCGAGGTGACGACGCCGAGCGCACCCAGCGCCACCACCGCGCCGGGGAAGTCGGCGTCGCCGCGGGCGAGGGTGAGGGTCGAGCCGTCGGCGGTGACGAGGTCGAGCGAGGAGACGGCGGCGGCGAGGCTCGGGATGGCGTCGCCGGAGCCGTGGGTGCCGGTCGCGACCGAGCCGGCGACGGAGATGTGCGGCAGCGAGGCCAGGTTGGCCAGCGCGAGGCCGTGCGCGTCGAGCTGCCGGGCGAGCCGCGCGTACGTCGTGCGCGCCGGCACCCGGACCCGGGCGGCGGCGCTGTCGATCTCGACGGCGTCCGGCATCCGGTCGAGGACGACGAGGTCGCCCGTGGTGTCGGCGACGTCGTTGAACGAGTGCCCGCTCCCGAGCGCCCTTACGCGGGCGCTGCCCGCGACGAGCCGGCGCAGTTCGTCGAGCGAGGAGGGGTGATGGACGTCACTTGCCCGGAATGCGGTGTTTCCCGCCCAATTGCTCAGCGTCACGGCCTTACCTTCCCACAGCCACCGCTTGTCAGCCCGGTCAGGTGCCGCTAGTTTCGTCTGGCCGCTGACGGAGGTGCGCCGTGCTTTACCTGTACGAGGCCATAAGCCTGGTCACGCTCGTGTTGTGGCTCTACTGCCTGTTCGACGTGATCACCACGCCGGAGCCGCTCTGCCGCAACCTGCCCAAGATCCTCTGGCTGGTGATCGTGTTCCTCGCGCCGCTCGTCGGCTCGCTCGTGTGGCTGCTGGCCGGCCGCCCGGAGCGGCGGGCGCCGGCGCCGCCGAGCGCCTTCCCCGAGTACGACCGCCCCGGCCGCTTCGCCGCCACCAGCCCCGATGACGACGAGGAGTTCCTGCGCCGCTGCCGCGAACGCGCCGAGGAGCAGCGCAGGAACGCCCCGAAGAGACCCGCCGAGGACGGTTAGAAGCCCTGGGCCAGGCGGTAGTACGCCTGGTTCCAGCGCAGCTCCTTGGCGAAACGCTCGGTCGTGGTGTCGGCGTCGATGAACACCAGCTCCACGCCCAGCATCTCGGCGAGGTCCGTCAGCTCCTCGCGGGTGACCGCCATGGTGAGCACCGTGTGGTGCGGCGCGCCCGCGGTGAGCCACGACTCGGTGGACGTACGCAGGTTCGGGCGGGGCTGCCACACCGCGCGGGCCACGGGCAGCTTCGGCAGCGGCTGCGGCGGCGCCACGACGTCGATCTCGTTGGCGACCAGGCGGAACCGGTCGCCCATGTCGGCCAGGCCGACCACGATGCCGGGGCCGGGAGCGGCGTCGAACACCAGCCGCACCGGGTCCTCCCTGCCGCCGATGCCGAGCGGGTGGATCTCGCAGGACGGCGTGTCCGCGGCGATCGACGGGCAGACCTCCAGCATGTGCGCGCCCAGGATCAGCTCGTTGCCGGGCGTGAGGTCGTAGGTGTAGTCCTCCATGAAGGACGTGCCGCCCGACGGGGACATCGACTTCAGCGTCCGCAGCAGCACCGACGTCTTCCAGTCGCCCTCGCCGCCGAAGCCGTAGCCGTCGGCCATGAGGCGCTGCACGGCCAGGCCGGGAAGCTGGCGCAGGCCGCCCAGGTCCTCGAAGTTCGTGGTGAAGGCCCGGTAGCCGCCGGCCTCCAGGAAACCGCGCAGGCCCAGCTCGATCCTGGCCGCGTAGCGCAGCGACTCGCTCCGGTCGCCGAGCAGCTCGGGCACCACCCGGTACTGCTCCTCGTACTCCTTCACCAGCGCGGCCACGTCCGCGTCGGAGGCCGCGTCCACGGCCTCGACCAGGTCGTTGACGCCGTAGGTGTTGACCGAGACGCCGAAGCGCAGCTGCGCCTCGACCTTGTCGCCCTCGGTGACGGCCACGTCGCGCATGTTGTCGCCGAACCGCACCAGCTTGAGCTGGCGCACCTCGGCGAGGCCCGTGGCGGCGCGCGCCCACGCCTCGATGCGGCCGCCCACGGCCGGGTCGCTGACGTGCCCGGCCACGGTCTTGCGCGGCACGCCGAGCCGGGTCTGCACGAACCCGAACTCGCGGTCGCCGTGCGCGGCCTGGTTGAGGTTCATGAAGTCCATGTCGATGGTGCTCCACGGGAGCTCGACATTGGCCTGGGTGTGCAGGTGCAGCAGCGGCTTGCGCAGCGCGTCGAGCCCGGCGATCCACATCTTGGCCGGGGAGAAGGTGTGCATCCAGGCGATCACGCCGGCGCACGAGTCGTCCGCGTTGGCCTCCAGCATCACGCGCCGGATCGCGGCGGCGTCCGTGAGCACGGGCTTCCACTCGACCGGGACGGGCAGCTGCTCGGCGATGCGCTGGGACTGCTCGGCCACCTGGCGGAGCGTGTCCTCGCCGTACAGCCCCTGGCTGCCGGTCAGAAACCAGATCTTCAACGCGGGCTCCTCTGTCCGTAGACGTTCTGGTAACGGTCGTACAGGCGGTCGATGTCGTCCTGGGCGATGGGCAGGGGGTCGCCGAGCTGCCGGGCCACGTGCACGGTACGGGCCACGTCCTCGCACATGACGGCGGCCTTCACCGCCGCCTTGGCGTCCTTGCCGATGGTGAACACGCCGTGGTTCTGCATGAGGACCGCCTTGGAGCGGTGCCCCTTGAGCGTCTCGACGATGCCCTGCCCGATCGAGTCGTCGCCGATCAGCGCGAACGGGCCGACGGGGATCTCGCCGCCGAACTCGTCGGCCATGGCGGTGAGCACGCACGGGATCGCCTCGCCGCGGGCGGCCCAGGCCGAGGCGTACGTCGAGTGGGTGTGCACGACGCCGCCGACCTCGGGCATGTTGCGGTAGACGTAGGCGTGCGCGGCGGTGTCGCTGGAGGGGGCGTGCTCACCCTCGACCAGGTTGCCGTCGAGGTCGCACACCACCATGTTCTCCGGGGTCAGCTCGTCGTAGGAGACGCCGGAGGGCTTGATGACGAACAGGTCCTCGCCGGGGACACGGCCGGAGACGTTGCCGGCCGTCCACACGACGAGGCCGTACCTGACCAGCTCGGCGTGCAATTCAGCGACGATCTTGCGGGGGTTCATGCCTGGGCCTCGTTCCTGATGGCGCGCAGCGTGTGGAGCATGCGGCCGTCTCCGAAGAAGTCGTGGAGCCTGCGGTACTCGGCGTAGAGCCGGTCGTAGGCGTCGGCGCGGTCCGGGTCCGGCGTGTACGCCGCCTCGGTCCGCTTGCCCATGGCCGCCGCCGCCTCCTCGATGCCCGGGTAGGCACCGGCGGCGACCGCGGCGTGGATGGCCGAGCCGAGCGCGGGCCCCTGGTCGGAGCCGATCACCGACAGCGGCCGGCGCAGCACGTCGGCGTAGATCTGCATGAGGAAGGGGTTCTTCAGCAGCCCGCCGGCGACGACGAACTCCTCGACCGGCACACCGGCCCGCTCGAACGTCTCGACGATCATGCGGGCGCCGTACGCGGTGGACTCGATGAGCGCGCGGTAGACGTCCTCCGGCCGCGTGGCCAGGGTCTGGCCGACGATGACGCCGGAGAGGTTGTGGTCCACGAGCACCGAGCGGTTGCCGCCGAACCAGTCGAGCGCCACCAGGCCGTGCTCACCGACCTTCTGCTTCTCGGCGAGCGCGGTCAGCTCCTCGTGGCCGAGGCCGCAGCTGTCGACGTACCAGGCGAAGATGTCGCCGACCGCCGACTGTCCCGCCTCGTAGCCCCACAGGCCGGGGACGATGCCGTCGCGGACGACGCCGCACATGCCGGGCACCTCGGCGAGCCGGTCGCTGGGCATGATGTGACAGGTGGAGGTGCCCATGATGGCGACCATCTGGCCGGGACGCACGGCGTCCGCGGCGGCGGCCGTGACGTGCGCGTCCACGTTGCCGACGGCGACCGCGATGCCCTCGGGCAGGCCGGTCCAGCCGGCCGCCTCGGCGCTCAGCCGGCCGGCCAGGCCGCCGAGCGGGGCGAGCGTGACGCCGTTCTCGTCGGCGCCGACCTTTCCGGTGGCGAGCTTGTCGACGAAGCCGGCGAAGCCGGGGTTGAGCTCGGCGAGGAACTCCTTCGACGGGTAGGCGCCGTCCTGGAAGACGCCCTTGTAGCCGGCGGTGCAGATGTTGCGGCTCTCGACGCCGGTGAGCTGCCAGATGATCCAGTCGGCGGCCTCGATCCAGCGCTCGGCCCGCGCGTAGACGTCGGGGGCCTCCTCCAGGACCTGCAACGCCTTGGCGAACTCCCACTCGGAGGAGATCTTGCCGCCGTAGCGCGGCAGCCAGCTCTCGCCGCGGCGCGCGGCCAGCTCGTTGATGCGGTCGGCGTGCGGCTGGGCGGCGTGGTGCTTCCACAGCTTGGGCCAGGCGTGCGGCAGCTCGGGGGTCTCGAAGCAGAGCGGCGTGCCGTCGGCCGTGGCCGGCAGCACGGTGCAGGCGGTGAAGTCGGTGCCGATGCCGACGACCTGCTCGGCGGGCACGCCGGCGGCGGCGAGCGCGGCGGGCACCGCGCTCTTCAGCACCTCCAGCCAGTCCTGCGGCGCCTGCAGCGCCCAGTCGGGGCCGAGCCGCACACCGGAGCCGGGCAGCTCCCGCTCGATGACGCGGTGGGCGTACTCGTGGACGGCGCTGCCGAGCTCCGCGCCGTCGCTGACCCGGACGACGACCGCGCGTCCGGACAGCGTGCCGAAGTCGACTCCTACCACATAAGTGTTAGCGTTCACATTGCTCTCCAGGGGGGAATTCCGGTGGCATGCCCATCATCTACCGGCAGAACGTCCGCGTGCGGGGGCCGTGCTGGAACGCACCACCAGGCGGGGCGGCACGACCAGGCGCCCGCGCGCGCCGCGCCCGCCCTCGACCTGCCGCAGCAGCACCTCGATGCAGTGCCGGCCCACCACGTCGAAGTCCTGCCTGACCGTGGTCAACGGCGGCGAGAAGAACTCCGACTCCGGGATGTCGTCGAAGCCCACCACGCTGATCTGCTCCGGCACCCGCACGCCCCCTTCGCTGAGGGCGCGCAGCACCCCGAGCGCCATCTGGTCGTTGGCCGCGAAGACCGCGGTGACGCCGTCCATCGCGGCGAGGCTGCGCCCCGCCTCGTAGCCGGCCCGCGGGCTCCAGTCGCCGGTCAGCGGCTCGGGCGCGGGCCGGCCCGCCTCCGCCAGAGCGGTCCGCCAGCCCGCCAGCCGGCCCTCGGTCTCCAGCCAGTCGGACGGGCCGCTGACGTGCCAGACCGTCTCGTGGCCCAGCTCCAGCAGGTGGCGGGTGGCGAGCCTGGCGCCCTCGGCCTGGTCGATGCAGACCACCGGGATGTCGTCCCGGTGCGAGCCGCCCTCGACCGCGACCGCCGGCATCCCGGACGGCAGGCTCTCCAGCGCCTGGGCGGCCGAGCGCTGCGGCGCGACCACCACGACCCCGTCCACGCCCTGCTCGGCCAGGTAGTCGATGGCGTCGCGGACGCTGGCCGCGTCGATCGACTTCAGGCTCACGATGCTGACGAAGTAGCCCGCGGTCCGCGCCGCCTGCTCGATGCCGTACACCGTGCTGGCCGGGCCGTACAGCGTGGTGTCGAAGCTCACCACGCCGAGCGTCCGCGACCGCTTGGTCACCAGGGCGCGGGCGACCAGGTTGCGCCGGTAGCCCAGCCGGGTGATCGCCGCCTCCACCCGCGCCCGGGTGTCGGCCCGGACGTTCGGATGGTCGTTGAGCACCCGGGACACCGTCTGGTGCGACACGCCCGCCTCCTTGGCCACGTCGGCCATGACCGGCAGACGGCGCTTGGATGCCGTCACGGGCGTCTCCTCTCGCTGGCGCTCGGGGTCGCGGTCAAGATCACTGGCAGGGTCGTGCTCAGCGCGTTCCGCCCGCCCGGCGCTTGGTCCAGACGTCGAACGCGACCGCGGCCAGGAGCACCGCGCCCTTGACGAGCATGACCCGCTCACTGGGCGAGCCGATCAGCGACATGCCGTTGTTGATGACCGCCATGATCAGACCGCCGGTGATCGCGCCGGCCACCTTGCCGACGCCGCCCTGCACGGCCGCGCCGCCGATGAACGCCGCCGCGATGGCGTCCAGCTCGAAGCTGTTGCCCGCCGTCGGACCGGCCTGGTTGAGCCGGCCGGCGAAGATGATGCCGGCGATCGCCGACAGCACGCCCATGTTGACGAAGATCCAGAAGACGACCGACTTGACCTTGACGCCGGACATGACCGCCGCCTGGAGGTTGCCGCCGATGGCGTAGATCTGGCGGCCGAAGACCGTCCGGCCAGCCAGCATCGAGTAGCCGAGCACCAGCACCGCGAGCAGCACGAGCACCCACGGCAGGTTCTTGAACCTGGCGAGCTGCACGACCAGGAAGAGGATCACCGCGGCGCCGGCCGTCATCTTGAGCGCGAACAGGGCCATCGGCTCGACGGACTGGCCGTAGCCCTTGCGGGCGTTGCGGGTGCGGAGCTGGGAGACCACCATGCCGGCGATCGCGATCAGGCCGATCAGCAGGCTGAACAGGTCGGCGCCGCCGAGCGGGCCGAGGCCGATGTTGCCGAGGTAGCCGTTGGTGAAGCCGTTGGCCAGGGTGCGGACCTGGTCGGGGAACGGGCCGATGCCCTGGTTGCCCAGCACCGTGAGGGTCAGCGCCCGGAACAGCAGCATGCCGGCCAGCGTCACGATGAACGCCGGGATGCCGAAGTAGGCGATCCAGTAGCCCTGCCACGCGCCGATGAGCGCGCCCGCGACCAGCGTGATCAGCAGGGCCAGCGGCCATGCCACGCCCATGTTGACCATGAGCACGGCGGCCAGCGCTCCGGTCACGGCCACCACCGAGCCGACCGACAGGTCGATGTGCCCGGCGATGATGACGAGGATCATCCCGATCGCGAGGATCAGGACGTAGGAGTTCTGGACGATGATGTTCGAGATGTTCTGCGGCTGCAGCAGCGCGCCGTCGGTGAGCACCGAGAACAGCACGATGATGAGCGCGAACGCGATGTAGATGCCGCTGGAGCGCAGGTTCAGCGACACCCCGCCGAGCGACACCCGGCCCGGCCGGCGTGGCCCTTCCCCGTCGACGCCCTTCGCGCCGGTAGCCGTGCCGGCGGGCACGTCTGCGGGCGTGATGCTGCTCATGAGAGCTTCTCCTGTCCCTTGGTCATGAGGTACATGAGCCGTTCCTGGGTGGCGTCCTCGCGCGCCACCTCCCCGGTGATGCGACCCTCGGAAAGCGTGTAGATGCGGTCGCACAGGCCGAGCAGCTCAGGCAACTCACTGGAGATCACCAGCACGGCCTTGCCCTGGTCGGCGAGGCGGTTGATGATCGTGTAGATCTCGTACTTGGCACCGACGTCGATGCCGCGGGTGGGCTCGTCGAGGATCAGCACGTCCGGCTCGGTGAGGATCCACTTGGAGAGCACGACCTTCTGCTGGTTTCCACCGCTCAGCTTCCCGACCACGCTGTTCACGGTGGGCGCCTTGATGTTCATGCTCTTGTGGAAGCCCTCGGCGACCTTGTACTCCTCGTTCTCGTTGACCCAGCCGCGCCTGGCCAGGCCCTTGAGCCCGGCCGCGCTGATGTTGCGCTTGATGTCGTCGATGAGGTTGAGGCCGTACCGCTTGCGGTCCTCGGTCGCGTACGCGATGCCGTGCCTGATCGCGTCCTGGACGTTGCGGATCACGACCGGCTTGCCGTCCTTGAAGATCCTGCCGGAGATGTTGACCCCGTAGGTCCGCCCGAAGACGCTCATCGCCAGCTCGGTGCGACCGGCGCCCATGAGCCCGGCCAGGCCCACGATCTCGCCGCGGCGCACGGTGAGCCCGGCGCCGTCGACGACCTTGCGGCCGGGCTGGCTCGGGCTGTGGACGGTCCAGTCCTCGATGCGCAGCACCTCCTCGCCGATCGACGGCTCGTGCGGCGGGAAGCGGTTGTCCAGCGCGCGGCCGACCATGCCCGAGATGATGCGGTCCTCGGTCACGTCGTCGGTCGCCATGTCGAGCGTCTCGATCGTGCGGCCGTCGCGGATGATCGTGACGGAGTCGGCGATCGCGGTGACCTCGTTGAGCTTGTGGGAGATGATCACACAGGTGATGCCCTCCTCCCGCAGGCCGCGCAGCAGGTCCAGCAGGTGCGCGGAGTCGTCGTCGTTGAGCGCCGCGGTCGGCTCGTCGAGGATGAGGAGCTTGACCTCCTTCGACAGCGCCTTGGCGATCTCCACGAGCTGCTGCTTGCCCACGCCGATGTCGTAGATCGGCGTGGTCGGGTTCTCGCGCAGGCCGACCCGCTTCATCAGCGCGGCGGCCTCGTAGTTGGTGCGGTTCCAGTCGATGATCCCGCGCTTGGCGCGCTCGTTGCCGAGGAAGATGTTCTCCGCGATCGACAGCTGCGGGCTGAGTGCCAGCTCCTGGTGGATGATGACGATGCCGGCGTGCTCGCTGTCGCGGATGCCGCCGAACTCGACCCGCTCGCCCTCGAAGACGATCTCGCCCTCGTACGTGCCGTGCGGGTAGACCCCGGACAGCACCTTCATCAGCGTCGACTTGCCGGCGCCGTTCTCGCCGCAGATGGCGTGGATCTCGCCCCGCCGGACGGACAGGTTGACGTCCTGGAGCGCCTTGACGCCGGGGAAGGTCTTGGTGATCCCGACCATCCGCAAGATGTGCTCGGTCATATGCCCCTCGCTCAGCTCAGGGAAGCCCCCGGGGACGCGCGGTCCCCGGGGGCAGGGCCCTTACTGGAGCTGGTCCTCGGTGTAGTAGTTGCCGCCGACGATGATCTCCTTGTAGTTGGACTTGTCGACGATCACCGGGTCGAGCAGGTACGACGGGACGACCTTGTTGCCGTTGTCGTAGTCCTTGGTGTTGTTGACCTCGGGCTGGCCGCCCTTCAGCACGGCGTCGGCCATCTTCACCGTCTGCTCGGCGAGCTTGCGGGTGTCCTTGAAGATCGTGGAGTACTGCTCGTCGGCGATGATGGACTTGACCGAGGCGAGCTCGGCGTCCTGGCCGGTCACGATCGGGTAGGGCTGGCCGCTGGTGCCGTAGCCGGAGCTCTTGAGCGCCGACAGGATGCCGATGGACAGACCGTCGTACGGCGAGAGCACGCCGTCGACCTTGGCGCTGCCGTAGGTGCTGGTGAGGATGTCCTCCATGCGCTTCTGGGCCGTCGCCGGGTCCCAGCGCAGGATGGCGGCCTGCTTGAAGTCGGTCTGCTTGCTCTTCACGACGATGGTGCCGTCGTCGATCTTCGGCTGGAGCACCGACATGGCGCCGTTCCAGAAGAACGTGGCGTTGTTGTCGTCGGGGGAGCCGCCGAACAGCTCGACGTTGAACGGGCCCTTCTTGCCGTCCTCGACGCCGAGGCCCTTGAGCAGCGAGGTGGCCTGCTGCACGCCGACCTTGAAGTTGTCGAAGGTGGCGTAGTAGTCCACGTTGGGGCTGTTGCGGATCAGCCGGTCGTAGGCGATGACCGGGATCTTGTTGTCAGCGGCCTGCTGGAGCTGCGAGGTGATCGCGGTGCCGTCGATCGAGGCGATGATCAGGAGCTTGGCGCCCTTGGTGATCTGGTTCTCGATCTGGTTGGCCTGGGTGGGGATGTCGTTCTCCGCGTACTGGAGGTCGACCTTGTAGCCCAGCTTCTCCAGCGCCGACTTGACGTTGTCGCCGTCGTGGATCCAGCGCTCCGACGACTTGGTCGGCATCGTCACGCCGATCAGCGCCCCGGCGCCGCCGGCGGCGGAGGACGCGGAGGCCTCGGCGTCGACCGTCTTCTGGCTGGAGCCACAGGCCGTCATGGTCGCGGCGAGAGCGATGGCAGAGACCACGCCCCCGATCCGTCCCAACCTCATGTCATCTCCTTGCGATGGGGGTCGCGGCAGCGCTGGACGCGGCGGCCGCCGGTGTAGAAGATCAATTCGTCGCGTGAGAACGTGACGAAGCAGAACAAACTTCGCGTTCGTTTCCGCCGATTGTTATCGCTAACAAAGACTATGTCAACGCTCGGGCATCACCTGCCGGAAACATTCAGGTAACACCCAAGCGCGTGTTCTCCCAGTTCAGCGCCTGGACCGCCCGGAGAACGGGCGTTGCAGGAGGATGAACACGAAGAGCAACAGTCCGATAAAGATCTTGGTCCACCAGGAGTTCAGGGTGCCCTCGAAGCTGATGATCGTCTGGATCAGCCCGAGCACCAGCACCCCGAGCACGGTGCCGAGCAGGAACCCGGTGCCGCCGGTGAGCAGCGTGCCGCCGATCACCACGGCCGCGATCGCGTCGAGCTCCATGCCCACCGCGTGCAGGCCGTAGCCCGAGAGCATGTAGAACGACAGCAGCACGCCGCCGAGCGCCGAGCAGAACCCGCTGACCGTGTACACCGTGATCTTCGTACGGGCCACCGGCAGCCCCATGAGCAGCGCCGACTGCTCGTTGCCGCCCGTCGCGTAGACCGACCGGCCGAAGCGCGTGTAGTGCAGCACGTACGCCGCCACCACCACCACGACCAGCGCGATGACCACGCTCGGCGAGATCCACAGATCGGCGAACAGGTCGATCCTGGTCTGCGCGAACGCCGTGAACGTGGCGTCCCTGATCGGGATCGAGTCCGTCCCGATCGTGTAGCAGAGCCCGCGGGCCAGGAACATCCCCGCCAGCGTCACGATGAACGGCTGGATGTCGAACGACTGGATGATCCAGCCCATCACCAGCCCGAGCCCCGACCCGATGAGCAGCACCAGCGGCACCACCACGTACGGCGGCCACCCCGGCCCCTCCATCAGGCTCGCCGCGATCATCGTCGACAGCGCCACCACCGAGCCCACCGACAGGTCGATGCCGCCGGTCAGGATCACGAACGTCATCCCCACCGCCACGACCAGCAGAAAGGCGTTGTCGATGAAGACGTTGAGCACGACCTGCCCGCTGGCGAACCCCTCGTAGCGGATCCCGCCCGCCACGAACATCGCCACGAACAGGCACCCGGTCACCAGGACCGGCAGGTACTTCACCGGGACGGAGGCCCGCCCGAACGTCAGCGCGGTCACGCCGTGCCTCCTCGGCCTGCCAAGACTCTCTCCTCCGGGGTCGGTTCCGCGGGCGCCGTCCGGCCGCGGCGGCGGAACGCCTTGGCGCGGAAGGACGGGGACTGGATGAGGCAGACGGCCGTCACGACCAGCGCCTTGAACAGCAGCGTGGTCTCCGGCGGCACGCCGATCGAGTAGATCGTCGTGGTCAGCGTCTGGATGATCAGCGCGCCCAGCACCGTGCCGGACAGCGAGAACCGGCCGCCCGCCAGCGAGGTCCCGCCGATCACCACGGCGAGGATCGCGTCGAGCTCGATCCACAGGCCGGCGTTGTTGCCGTCGGCGCTGGAGACGTTCGAGCTGATCATCAGCCCGGCCACGCCCGCGCACAGAGCCGCGAAGGCGTAGACCATGATGACGATCCCGCGCGAGCGGATGCCGGCCAGCCGGCTGGCCTCGGCGTTCCCGCCCACCGCCTCGATGAGCATGCCGAGCGCGAGCCGCCGGGTCAGGAACGCGGTGATCGCCAGCACGGCGATCACCACGAGGATGCCGAACGGCACGGTCAGCCAGTAGCCGCCGCCGATCACCTTGTACGCCGGGTCGTTGACCGTGATGATCTGCCCGTCGGTGATGAGCTGCGCGAGGCCCCGCCCGGCCACCATGAGGATCAGCGTGGCGATGATCGGCTGGATGCCGACCGCGGCCACCAGGAACCCGTTCCAGGCCCCCAGCACCAGGCACAGCCCGAGCGCCGCGGCCACCGCCGTGGTCACCCCGGCGTCCTCGCTGATCTGGAGGCAGGCGAGCGCCCCGGAGATCGCCACCACCGAGCCCACCGACAGGTCGATGCCGCCGGTGGCGATGACCAGGGTCATGCCGATCGAGACCAGGATCAACGGCGCGCCGAAGCGCAGGATGTCGATCAGGCTGCCGTACAGGTGACCGTCCCTGACCTGGACGGAGAAGAAGCTCGGCGTGTAGAAGATGTTGAGCGCCAGCAGCAGCACGAGGACCACCGCAGGCCACAGCAGGCGTCTCATGACACTCGCCCTCCGCTGGCGATCGTCTCCAGCAGCACGTCGGTGGTCAAGGTCTCGTCGTTGGGCAGCTCGGCCACCAGGCGGCGGTCGCGCAGCACCTCGACCTTGTGGCTGAGCCGCAGCACCTCCTCCAGCTCGGCGGAGATGAACAGCACCGCCATGCCGCCGTCCGACAGCTCGGCCACCAGCCGCTGGATCTCGGTCTTGGCCCCGACGTCGATGCCGCGGGTGGGCTCGTCGAGGATGAGCAGCCGGGGTTCGAGGATGAGCCAGCGGGCCAGCACCACCTTCTGCTGGTTGCCGCCGCTCAGGTTGCGCACCGGGATCTCGGGGTTGGGCGGGCTGATGCGCAGCGCCTTGACGTACTTGCCGACCAGGTCGTCCTGCGTCTCACGGGGCACCGGACGGGTCCAGCCGCGGGTGGCCTGGAGCGCCAGCACGATGTTCTCGCGGACGGTGAGGTCCGGGACGAGCCCGTCCTCCTTGCGGTTCTCCGAGCAGAACGCGATGCGGTGCGTCATGGCCGCGCGCGGGGTGCGCAGCGACGTGGTCGCGCCGCCGATCGCGAGCTCGCCGGAGCCCGCGTGGTCGGCCCCGAACAGCAGCCGGGCGACCTCGGTGCGGCCCGAGCCGAGCAGCCCGGCGAGGCCGACGACCTCGCCCTCGTGGATGGTCAGGCTGAACGGCTCGATCGCCCCGGGCCGGCCGAGCCCGCGCGCCTCGACCAGGGGGCGGTCGAAGGTCTTGGCCTCGCCGTGCAGGCGTTCCAGCGCGGCCAGTTCCTGGCCGATCATCTTGGACACGAGCTGGACCTGGCTGAGCTCGCTGGTCGGGTACTCGCCGACCAGCCGGCCGTTGCGCAGGATCGTCATGCGGTCGGAGATCTCGTAGATCTGGTCGAGGAAGTGGGAGACGAAGAGGATCGCGATCCCCTCCTCCTTGAGCCGCCGCATCACCCGGAAGAGTTGCTGGACCTCGTCGGCGTCGAGGCTGGAGGTCGGCTCGTCGAGGATGAGCACGCGGGCGTCGATGTCCACGGCCCGCGCGATGGCCACCATCTGCTGGACGGCCAGCGAGTAGACCGACAGCGGCGCCGAGACGTCGAGCCGGACGTCGAGCCGGGCGAGCAGCTCGGCGGCGCGGGCGCGCATGCGCTTCCAGTGGATGCGCCCCCGGCGGCGCGGCTCGCGGCCGAGCAGGATGTTCTCGGCCACCGAGAGGTTGGGGCAGAGGTTGACCTCCTGGTAGACCGTGCTGATCCCGGCCTGCTGCGCCTCCAGCGGGCTGCCGAAGGTGACGGTCCGGCCGGCCAGCACGATGGTGCCCGCGTCGGCGGGGTGCACGCCCGTGAGCACCTTGATGAGAGTGGACTTGCCCGCGCCGTTCTCGCCCATGAGCGCGTGCACCTCGCCGGGGAGCAGCCGCAGGTCCACGTCGTCGAGGGCCTTCACCCCCGGGAACTGTTTGCCGATCCCGCTCATCGTCAGGACCGGCGCGGGTACTGCCATGGAGCCTCCAGGTGAAGACCGGGCCGGCGGGGTCGCCGGCCCGGCGTCCTTGCGATCAGTACTGGCGGGAGGGCAGGGCCTGCTTGGCCTGCTCCTGGGTGAACGTGGTCTCCTCGGTCACCACGCGGGCCGGCACCTGCTCGCCCTTGACGACCTTCTTGGCCAGGTCCATGAGCTGCGGGCCGAGCAGCGGGGAGCACTCGACGATGAAGTTGATCTTGCCGTCGGCGAGCGCCTGCATGCCGTCCTTGACCGCGTCGACCGTGATGATCTTGATGTCCTTGCCCGGGACCTTGCCCGCGCCCTCGATGGCCTCGATGGCGCCGAGACCCATGTCGTCGTTGTGGGCGTAGAGCACGTCGATGTCGGGGTTGGACTTCAGGAAGGCCTCCATGACCTCCTTGCCCTTGGCGCGGGTGAAGTCGCCGGTCTGCGAGGCGATGATCTTGAACTTGGGCTCGGCGCCGATGACCTCCTGGAAGCCGGCCTTGCGGTCGTTGGCCGGGGCCGAGCCGGTGGTGCCCTGGAGCTCGACGATGTTCACGGTGTCCTGGCTGTCCTTGTACTGCTCCACCAGCCACTGGCCGGCCTTCTTGCCCTCCTCCACGAAGTCCGAGCCGAGGAAGGTCTTGTAGAGGGAGGTGTCCTTGGAGTCCACGGCGCGGTCGGTCAGGATGACCGGGATCTTGGCGTTCTTGGCCTCGTTGAGCACCGGGTCCCAGCCGGACTCCACCACCGGCGAGAAGGCGATGACGTCCACCTTCTGCTGGATGTAGGAGCGGATGGCCTTGATCTGGTTCTCCTGCTTCTGCTGGGCGTCGGAGAACTTCAGCGTGATGCCCGCGCTCTTCGCCGACTCCTGGACGGACTTGGTGTTCGCGGTCCGCCAGCCGCTCTCCGCGCCGACCTGGGCGAAGCCCATGGTGATCGTGTCGTCGCCGCCACCGCTGGTGCCGGCGCTGGTGGTGCCGTCGCCGCCGCCGCAGGACGCCACCGACAGCACGGTGAGCCCGGCGAGGACCAGGGCCGAGATCCTCTTGAACACTGGGGGGTTTCCCTTCTGATGTGAACGCTAACACCCCTGCTGGGGCCAGGGACCGCCGTCATCGCGCACGGCCGCTAGCGACCTTCCGGGGGCTGGGCCGTACTGGCCCTGCGGACGAACGCCGGCGGCACCACAAGGCGCTCCCGCTCCTGGAGGCCGTCCTCCAGTCGCCGCACGAGCACCTCGATGCTGTGCCTGCCGACCGCGTCGAAATCCTGTCTGATGGTCGTGAGCGGCGGCGAGAAGTACGCCGACTCGGGGATGTCGTCGAAGCCGACGACGCTCACCTGGCCGGGCACGCTCACCCCCTGCTCGGTGAACGCCCGCAGCACTCCGAGCGCCATCTGGTCGTTGGCGACGAAGACCGCGGTCACGTCCGTCATGCGCGCCAGGCTGCGGCCCGCCTCGTATCCCGAGCGCGGGCTCCAGTCCCCGGCGAGCGGTTGCGGGGCCTCGCGGCCCGCCTGCTCCAGCGCGGCCCGCCACCCGGCCACGCGCCCTTCGGCCTCCAGCCAGTCCGACGGTCCGCTGACGTGCCAGACCGTCTCGTGTCCCAGGGAGAGCAGATGCTCGGTGGCGAGCCTGCCCCCCGCGACCTGGTCCACGCTGACCACCGACACCTCCCCCGCCTGGCCGCCCTCGACGGCGACGGTGGGGATGGCGAGCGGCAGGTCGGCGAGGGCCCGGGCGGCCGAGCGCTGCGGCGCGACCACCACGACCCCGTCCACGCCCTGGTCGGCCAGGTAGTCGAGGGCGTCACGGACGCCTCCGGAATCGATGGACTTGAGGCTGACGATGCTGACGAAGTAGCCGGCCGACCTGGCCGCCTGCTCGATGCCGTACACCGTGCTGGCCGGGCCGTACAACGTGGTGTCGAAGCTGACCACGCCGAGCGTCCGCGACCGCTTGGTCACCAGGGCGCGGGCGACGAGGTTACGGCGGTAGCCGAGCTTGTCGATCGCCTGGAGCACCCGGGCGCGGGTCTCGCTGCGCACGTTCGGGTGATCGTTCAGCACGCGGGACACGGTCTGGTGCGACACGCCGGCCTCCCTGGCCACATCGGCCATGACCGGTAAGCGACGCCCCAGGCGGGATCCCACTGCCATGCTCCTTCCCTGGCTTGGCCCCGACTGTGAACGTTAACAACCGGTCTCGTCAAGAGGTCCCCGGATTACGGTCGGGTTACGCAAACTCGCTCTTGACGTGCTGGGTGGCCGGTCTTTACGGTGGCGCGGATCGCCGATGTTAACGCTCACTCATTGTTAGCGCTAACACGATCTTGAGGAGGCCCCCCGACTCATGATGCGCATCGCCCTGTCGGCCCTGCTGATGGCCGCCCTGTTGGCCGCGCCGCCTCCCGCGGCGGCGGCGCTCGCGGACCCCGTGCCCGAAGGCGCGGTCGTCGACCCGTTCGACGGCGACTCCCTCGGACAGGACTGGACCGTCCTGTCCCCGGACGAGTCCCGCTGGAGCCTGTCCGGCGGGGCGCTGCACCTCGACACCCTGACCGGTGACACCCACCAGGGCACCAACAACGCGCGCAACCTCTTCCTCGTCGACGTCCCCGACGGCGACTTCGAGGTGGTGACCAGGCTGAGCGCGCCCGTCGCCCTCGACTACCAGAGCGCGGGCCTGCTGGCCTGGCAGGACTGGGACAACTACGTGCGGGCCGGGCTCGCCCACGTCGGCTTCGCCGGCGGACCGGTGATCGAGACCGCGACCGAGGTGGGGGCCGCCTTCACCTCGGCGTTCGCGGCCCGGCCGGGATCGACGGCCGAGACGCTGAAGCTGGCGCGCCACGGGGACGAGTTCACCTCCTCGTACTGGGACGGCACGGCCTGGGTGCAGGCGTCCCGCATGACGGCCAGGCTGGAGGTGCGCCAGCTCGGGCTGTTCGGGCTCTCCGCGCAGAACGGCGCCTCGATGCGGGTCGACTTCGACTACATCGCGATCAAGGCGGCCGAGGGCGGGCCCGTGGTGCCGGACGGGCCGTTCACGTTGCGGGCGGCGGCACTGCCGTACCTGGCGGCCGACCGCTCCGGCGCGATCACGGCCTCGGCCCGGCCGCCGCGGACCGGCCTCGCGCTCACCGCCGTCCCGAGCGGGGACGGGGTGCTGCTCAAGGACGTCGCCACCGGCCGGTTCCTGCGGGCCGCCGACCGGGTGAGCCTGGCCGGGACCGGCTCGGTCTTCCTGCTCAAGGACGCGGGCGGCGGCAAGGTCACGCTCACCTCCGGCGACCGCGCCGCGGCCGTGACCGGCGGCCGGCTGGTCATGGGGAGCCAGGCGGCCAAGTTCCGCGTCGAGGGCTACACGACCGGCAAGCTCACCGCGGACACCAGGGCCGCCGGCACGAAGGTCTCCCCCAACCTCTACGGCGTCTTCTACGAGGACATCAACCACGCGGCCGACGGCGGGCTCTACGCCGAGCTGGTGCAGAACCGCTCGTTCGAGTTCAACTCCACCGACGAGCCCTCCTACACCGGGCTGACCGCCTGGAGCAAGGCCGAGCGCGGCGCCACCGCCGCCCTGACGGTCTCCGGCGAGCAGCCGCTCAACCCGAACAACCGCAACTACCTGCGGCTGGAGGTGACCGGCGGCGGCACCGCCGGCGTCCTCAACGCGGGCTTCAACCGGGGCCTGGCGCTCAAGGCCGGCGAGCGCTACGACCTGTCGCTGTGGGCGCGGCGCGACTCGGCCGCCACGCTGACGGTGACCGCCGAGGCCGGCACGGCCGTGCTCGGCAGGGCCTCGGTGCGGGTCAAGGCGGGCGGCTGGACGAAGTACCGGGCCTCGTTCACCGCCTCGGCGACCACCGACGCCGGCCGGCTGGTGATCCAGGCCCCCGAAGGGCGCACCGACCTCGACATGGTCTCGCTGTTCCCGCGGGAGACGTACAAGGGGCACGGCATGCGGGCCGACCTGGCCAAGCTGATCGCCGATCTGAAGCCGCGCTTCCTGCGCTTCCCCGGCGGCTGCGTGACCAACGTCGGGACCTACGACCCGTACTCACTCAACCAGGACCGGCGGCGGATCTACCAGTGGAAGGAGACGATCGGCCCGGTCGAGGAGCGGCCTGCGAACTTCAACTTCTGGGGCTACAACCAGTCGTACGGCATCGGCTACCACGAGTACTTCCAGTTCGCCGAGGACATCGGGGCCGAGGCCCTGCCGGTGCTGTCGGTGGGCGTCAACGGCTGCGGCGAGAACCGGCCGCTCACCGACGAGGCCAAGCTGGCCCGCTGGGTGCAGGACACGCTGGACCTCATCGAGTACGCCAACGGCCCGGTCACCTCCACCTGGGGGAAGAAGCGCGCCGAGATGGGGCATCCGAAGCCGTTCGGGCTGGAGTACATCGGGCTCGGCAACGAGGAGATCTATCCGGAGTTCTTCACGAACTATCCGAAGTTCGCCGACGCCGTCCGGGCGAAGTACCCGAAGATCAAAATCATCAGCAACTCCGGGCAGACCTCCCAGGGGGCCTGGTTCGACCGGATGTGGCAGTTCGCCCGCGACCAGAAGGCCGACCTCGTGGACGAGCACTACTACAACAACCCCGACTGGTTCCTCGCCAACAACCACCGCTACGACACCTATGACCGCAGCGGGCCCAAGGTGTTCGTCGGCGAGTACGCCTCGCGCGGCAACGCCTTCTCCAACGCCCTCGCCGAGGCGTCGTTCCTGACCGGCGTCGAGCGCAACTCCGACGTGATCGAGCTGGCGTCGTACGCGCCGCTGCTGGCCAACGTCGACTACGTGGACTGGACGCCCGACCTCATCTGGTTCGACAACGACCAGGCGTACGGCTCCCCCAGCTACCACGTGCAGCGGCTGTTCTCCCGCCACGTCGGCGACCGGGTGCTGCCGAGCTCCTTCACGGGCGAGGCCAGGCCGGTCGAGGACATCAGGGGCGCGGTCGGGCTCGGCTCCTGGCGCACCCAGGTCCGCTACGACGACGTGAAGGTGACCGCCTCCGACGGGAGCGTCCTGCTCGCGGAGGACTTCTCGGCGGGCGCGCCCGGCTGGACGCCCGGCCCCGGCACCTGGACGGCAGAGGACGGGGCCTACATGCAGAGCGCCCTGGTCGAGGACGCCCGCTCCACCGCCGGGTCGGCCGGCTGGTCGAACTACACGGTCGAGGTGACCGCCCGCAAGACCGGCGGCGACGAGGGCTTCCTGGTGATGTTCGGCGTGCGGGACACCGGAAACTTCTACTGGTGGAACGTCGGCGGCTGGAACAACACCCAGACCGCGATCGAGAAGGCCGTCGACGGCGGCAAGTCGGCGCTCGTCACCTCGGCGGACACCGTGGAGACCGGCCGCGACCACCGCCTCAAGGTGCAGGTGGACGGCAGGCGGATCACGACCTGGCTGGACGGGCGCAAGGTGCACGACTTCGTGGACAGCGCCCAGGTCGAGCCGCTGTACCAGGTGGTGTCCAGGGCCAGCGACCGGGTCACGCTCAAGGTCGTCAACGCCCAGGACAGCGCGGTCCGCACGGCGGTGGACCTCGGCGGCGCCCGGTTCCGGCCGGCCGCCGTGGTCACCTCGCTCACCGGGTCGCCGTCCGACGTCAACACCCTCGCCGAGCCCGAGCGCGTCGCGGCCGAGGAGTGGCGGGAGAACGGCCTGTCCGCCTCCTTCGGCTACGACTTCCCCGCCCACTCGGTGACGTTCATCGAGCTCACGGAGCGATGACCGCGCGGTAGTGGGTGGTGATCCTGCCCTCGTCGTCGAGCACGTGGAAGGCGAGCGACGGGGGCAGGACGTAGTCGAGACAGGTCTCCCACGTGGTGCCGCCCTCCCAGGGCAGCGTCAGGGTGGAGACCACGCCGGGCGCGACGAGGAGCGGCCGGCCGGCGAACGTGGTGGCGGCGGCCGTGTGCGCGTGGCCGACCAGGACGGCCGCCACGTTGGGGTGGCCGACCAGTTCCTCCAGGCGTGGGCTGGGGCGCAGCATGATGTCGTCGAGCAGCGGCGCGTGCAGCTGCACCGGCGGGTGGTGGAAGGCCACGAACACCGGGCGGTCGCTGCCGGCCAGCACGCCCTCCAGCCAGTCCAGGGTCTCCTCCTCCAGGTGGCCGGGGTTCTGGCCGGGGATGGAGGAGTCGCACATCGCGTAGATCGCGCGCGGGGTGCGCAGGGCCTGGTTGACCGGGCCGGGGCCGGGGTTGGGGTTCGGGTCGCCGAGCAGGACGCGGCGGAACTCCTCGCGCACGTCGTGGTTGCCTGGCCCGATCAGCACGGTGTGGCGGGAGGTGAGCAGCTTGCGGGCCTGCTCGTACTCGTCAGCGGTGCCGTGGTCGGCGATGTCGCCGGTCACCAGCACGGCGTCGAGGTCGGCCGGGAGCGCGTCGAGGTGACGCATGACGGCCCGCGCGCGGGCGACGCTCTCGGGGGTGGCGCCGATGTGGATGTCACTCAGGTGCGCGATCACAATCACGCCCCCCACCGTACGCCGGGGACGCCGGCGGAACTCCGCTCACCCGCCGCCCGTTGAACCGGACGAACAGCGAAGGAGGGGCCTTGGGCTGGCACTACAGGAAATCCATCAAAGTAGGACCTTTCCGGATCAACCTCTCGCGGCACGGCATCAGCCACAGCTACGGCAACCGGCGCTTCCACGTGACCGCGACCCCCGACGGCCGACGGCACGTGTCGGTGCGCCTGCCCGGCGGCTTCCACGTCGGCAAGACGTTCGGCGGCCGGAAATACCGCGGACATTACTGAATTCGATACAACGCGCTTTTCCTGGGTAGTGGAGTGCCCTCGCGAATTCGATGGAGGAGTTCGAGATGGGCTGGAGCTACCGTAAGTCGATCAAGGTGGGCCCCTTACGGCTGAACCTGTCCCGCGGCGGGGTCGGCCACAGCTGGGGCAACCGGCTGTTCCGGGTGACGCGGAGAGCCGACGGGCGTCGTACGCTGTCGGTCAATCTGCCCGGCGGCTTTCACTGGCGCAAGACCACCAACGGTCGCTGACCGTTCGCCATAGGACGGACCGGAGGGCCCCCTCCGGTCCGTTCCCATGTCCACGGAGGGGGGAAGGGTGACCGATCGGGTGATGGAGGTGCTGCGGCGGCTGCGGGCCGGGCGGGAGGCGTTCGCGCCGGGCCCGGCACTGCCCCTCGTGGACCAGGTCGTGGCGACGGTCCTGTCGCAGGCGACCTCCGACGTCAACTCCGGCCGCGCCTTCGCCCGCCTCAAGGACAGGTTCCCCGCGTGGGAGCAGGTGGCGGACGCGCCGCCGGAGGAGATCGCCGACGCCATCCGCTGCGGCGGCATCGCCGAGCGCAAGGCCCGCCGCATCCAGGAGATCCTGGCCGCGATCGAGGACCGGGAGGGCGCGATCACCCTGGACCGGCTGGACGGGCTCGACGACGAGGCGGCTGAGTCGTACCTGACCTCGCTGCCGGGCGTCGGCCCGAAGACCGCGGCCTGCGTGCTGATGTTCTCCATGGGGCGGGCGGCGTTCCCCGTGGACACGCACGTGCACCGCGTCACCACCCGGCTCGGCTGGATCCCGCTGGGCACCTCCGCCGCGGAGGCCCACCGCCTCCTGCGGCCCATGGTGCCGCCGGAGGTCCGGCACGAGCTGCACATCGCGCTGATCAGGCACGGGCGCACGGTCTGCCAGGCACGCCGGCCCCGGTGCGAGGAGTGCGTGCTGCGCGAGGTGTGCGCGTACGGCAGCGACCCGGCACATCGAAGAAGTGCGCCACCGGACGCCACCGCAGCACGGCCTCGTGGTCGCCGGGCGGGGTGAAGGGTGGAGCCGTGCAAGCCACATCCGTGACTCGCCAAGAGGGGTGGAGCTATGGGGATTCGAACCCCAGACCTCCTCCATGCCATGGAGGCGCGCTACCAACTGCGCTATAGCCCCTTGCGATCACCAAGTGTATAGGACTTCCGGAGCGCCCGCGCCCCGGAAGCTCTAGCCGCAGGTGGTGTGCATGGTCAGGGTGGCCTCGTCGAGGGTGAGCGAGACCTGGACCCGGCCCAGCTCGCCGGTGCGGGCGACGTGGGTGCCGCCGCACGGGATGGCCGCCTCGCCCTCGGGCAGCTCGCAGCGCCAGGTGCGGCGGGCGGTCAGCTCGGGGCCCGGGACGTCGATCCGGACGGGGGCGTCGGCGGCGACCCAGGTCTTGAGCCGGTCGTTCACCTCGCCGGCGACCGCGTCGAAGTCGAGCCCCTCGGCGGAGAAGCCCTTCTTCCGCAGCGACTTGCCGAGGCGGTAGACGTCGACGCTGCCGCCCTCGACGATGCGCGACGAGGTGATCGCGGTCTGGTCGAAGTCGGGGTGGCCGAGCCGGTCGAGCCTCGCCTCCTTGCGCCAGTGGCCGGCGAGGGCCGCGTTGAGCGCGAGCGCGGCGAGGTGGCAGGCGGTGTGGCCGGCCGAGAGCGCCGCGCGGTGGGCGGCGTCCACCTCCAGCTCGACCTCGGTCCCCACGGGCGGCGGCGCCTCGCCGGTCACGTGGACGACGAGCCACCGCCAGCCCTCGTCCCCGCGCCGCACCGGGATGTCCGCCCCCAGGAAGGTCTCGCCGGTCGCCGACTGGGCCCCTGTCACGCAGTCGATGACCGGCGTCCCGCCGACCGTCCCGCGGTCGGCGGGCTGGTCGGGCCAGGTGTGGTCGAGGGGGTGGAAGGGCGTCTCGGCGACGACGAGGCCGTGCCGGTCCCCCACCGGCACGACCCCGACGAGCTCGGAGCGGCCCGAGGTCCGGCCGCTGGGGAAGGTGACGAGAGTCGAGTTCACCCGTCCATCATCCCAGCGCCCGCTCGTCCTCCAGGTGCCGCTCGCGGCCGGCGTACAGGCCGGCGACGAGCTGGACGGCCAGCACCACGAAGATCAGCGTGTACGGCAGCGCCCAGCCCCCCGACGCCTCCCGCAGCACGCCGACCAGCAGCGGCCCGCCGCCCGCGATGAGATAGCCGGCGCTCTGGCCGAAGGCCGACAGCGCGGCGGTCACCTCCGGCGTACGGGTGCGCAGCCCCAGCATCACCAGCGCCAGCGGGAACGACCCCATGCCGACGGCGATCAGCGTCACCCAGAGCGGCGCCCACGAGGCCGGCCCCGCCCAGAGACCCCCGAAACCGACCGCGTAGAAGGCGACGAGCCCGACCACCATCGGCCGCTGGTCGCGGAACCGCGCGGCGATCATGGGCACGACGACCGACACCGGGATGTTCAGCGCGGTGAACACGCCGAGGAGCACTCCGGCCTCAGAGGTGCTGTAGCCGCCGTCGGTGAGGATGGTGGCGAGCCAGCCGAACATGATGTACGCGATCATCGACTGGGTGCCGAAGTAAATCGCGATCATCCAGGCCAGCCGGCTGCCCAGCAGCCGCCGGATCCCCGCGTCCCTGCCTCCCGTGTCCCGCTCCGGCTCACTGCGCAACAGCGCAAGCCACGGAATGGCGGCCACGGCGGCCAGGGCGGCCCACACGCCGAGCGCGACGTGCCAGTTCCCCGACGCGCGCTCGATCGGCACGGTCGCGGCGGCGGCCAGCATCGTGCCCGCCGCCAGGGCCGTGGTGTAGACGGTGGTCATGATCCCGGTGCGCGCCGGGAAGTGCCGCTTGATCAGCGTCGGGATCAGCACGTTGCCCACGGCGCCGCCGGACAGCGCGACCGCGCTGCTCAGCAGGAACACGGGGGCCGAGCCGACCAGCGACCTGACCAGCATTCCCACGCCCAGCGTGACCAGGGCCAGCAGGAGCAGCCGGTGCTCGCCGACCCGCCGGGCGAGCGTCGGGGTGACGGCGCCGACGCCGGCGAAGGCCAGCACCGGGAGGGTGGTGAGCAGGCCGGTGCCGACGCTCGTCATGCCGAGCGCGCCCGCGAGCTGGTCGAGGAGCGGGCCGACGCTGGTGACGGCGGTCCGCAGGTTGAGTGCGGCGAGGACGATTCCCAGCACGAGGAGCCAGGCGAGGGGGGTGGTCGTCCTGCCTCTGGGCTCTGACGCCAGAACGCTCATGCTGGACAAGTCCTCCATTCATCAAGTCATGGGACGAATCACCACCTTAACAGGACCGAAATGTGCGTTTATTCCGCCCCACGCGCCGGTCCCCGGACACACGACAGCGGCCGCCACTCGGGCGGCCGCCGTTCGGGTCGAGGGTGTCCTGCAGGACCGGTCGAGGAGTCCTACAGGACCGGCCGGGGGCCCTGCGGGGGCTCGTCACGCGGAGGGAAGGCGCCGGGGGCCGGCAGCGTCGTGTCGCCGCCCGGCATGGACGGGTCGGTGCCGCCGATCGTGCCGGGCGGCACCTGCTGCGCGCCGCCGTACGTGGAGCCGTGCTCGTGCGTACGCGGTGCGACGCCGTCGTGCTGGTGCGGGCCGGGCACGTCGCCGCGCCAGCCGCCCGTCTCCGCGCCGCGCGACTCGATGAACTGTTTGAAGCGCTTGAGGTCGCCGTTGACCCGCAGGCGGACCAGCTGCAGCCAGTCGCCGGCGGTCTCGACGAAGCCCTCGGGGTCGTACTCCATCTGGAGCGTGACGCGCGTGCGGCCGTCGTCGATGCGGTGGAAGGTGACGACGCCCGCCTGGTTCGGCTTGTCGACGCTGCGCCAGGCGACCCGCTCGTCCGGGTGCTGCTCGGTGATGTCGGCGTCGAACTCACGCCGGACCCCGGCGATCTCCGCCACCCAATGCGTACGGGTGTCGGTCACCTGTTTGACCGACTCCACCCCTTCCATGAACTCGGGGAAGCTCTCGAACTGCGTCCACTGGTTGTAGGCCACCCGGATGGGGACCTCGACGTCTACGGAGTGCTCGATCGTACTCATGGGTTCAGCCACTTCCCGGCCGGGCCCGACGTTAACGCCTCAATGCCGTTGCCGGCGCAGCCAGTAGAGCCCGACGAGCGGGAGCACGAGCGGGATGAAGAGATAGCCCTTGCCGTAGACGGACCACACGGTCTCGTCGGGGAAGGCCGCGGGGTCGAGGACGCTGGCGGTGCCGATGATCAGCACCCCGGCCAGCTCGACCAGGAGCGCGGCCAGCGCGAGCCGCCGCGCGCCGCGCCAGAGCGCGACCGTGAGCAGGATGTAGACGGCCGCCGCGAACGCCGACAGGCTGTAGGCGAGCGGCGCCTCCCCAAATTTGGTGGCGATCTGCACCGCCGCCCGCGCGCCGGCGGCCAGCGAGAACAGCCCGTAGACGGCGATCAGCGCCCGCCCCGGCCCGCTGCTGATGGAGCTCATGCCACGCCCTGCCAGATCTGCCCGAGCCGGGCGTTCATGACCGCGATCGCGAACCCGGCCACGACCAGGATCGCGGTCCCCCACCGGGACCGTTCGGCCAGCGCCAGGAACACCCCCGCGGGCGGGATGACGACCTCGCCGATGAGGTAGCCCCACAGCGTCGCCGGCTCAGGCGTCTCCGCTCCCCCGGCCAGCGCCGCGATCACGAAGCCGACCTGCACCAGCACGGCGACCTCCAGCACGCCGAAGCCGATCAGCAGCACCATGCCCATGGGCCGGTCGCGGATCGCGGTGATCAGGCTCGCCAGCATGAGCAGCAGCGCGACGGTGATGACGATCGCGGAGACAGTGGTGTTCATCGGGGGTAAGGCTATCGCCAGGGGGCCTCGCCCCTCAGCGCGGCAGCTCGCGCTCGATGCCGTCGAGCAGCCAGCGCAGGCCCCGCTCGAAGTTGTCGTCCGCGCCGGGGACGCCCCGCTCCAGCATGGGCGCCAGATGCGGCAGCTCGCCGCCGTCGACCAGCTCCCTGACGTACGGCTCCGCGACGGCGGCCCGCTCGGCGTCGCTGACGCCCTCGTGCCGGGGCGCGGCGCGCTCCTGCGCCTCGCGGACCATGTAGCCGGTCATGTAGTCGGTGTAGGCGGTCAGGAAGCGCCAGGCGGCGGGCGGCTCGACGCCGAGCCGGGCGAAGACGGCGAGCTTGTGCTCGACGTGGCGCAGCGCGTTGGGCCCCGCGGGCAGGCCCTGCGCGACCAGGTCCATCCGCCAGGGATGGCGGCGGACGAGGTCGCGCTCGCGGCGGGCGATGGCGAGCAGCGCCTCGCGCCAGTCGTCCGGCGCGGGCCCGTCGGCGCGCAGCTCGGCGGCGACCTCGTCGAGCATGAGCGCGAGCAGGTCCTCCTTGCGCTCGATGTAGGAGTAGAGCGTCATCGTCCGCGCCCCCAGCTCGGTCGCCACCCGCCTGATGGAGACGGCGGCGAGGCCCTCGGCGTCGGCGAGCGCGACGGCGGCGGCCACGATCGCCTCCCTGGTCAGAGCCGGGCGGCGGGGCGGCGCGGGACGCGACCAGACAGAGCTCACAGGACCCGATCCTAAGCCAGGCGCTACACCGTACGAAAGTGTTACGGTGTACGACATGCGATACAGCGTACGAACCCCGTTCGTGACGACCGCCCTGGTGGTCTTCCTGGGCGGCGTCATGACGATGCTGGACTCGACGGTGGTGAACGTGGCGCTCACCACGCTCGCCCACGACTTCCGCACCACCCCCGCCACCATGCAGCAGGCGGTCACCGGCTACCTGCTGGCCATGTCGATGACCGTCCCGGTGACCGGCTGGGCCGTCGGCCGCTTCGGCTCGCGGCGCGTCTGGCTGGTCTCGCTCGTGCTGTTCGCCGGAGGCTCCGCGCTCTGTGCCGCGGCCTGGTCGGCCGGCAGCCTGGTCGTCTTCCGCGGCGTCCAGGGGGTCGGCGGCGGCCTGCTCATGCCCGTGGGCCAGGCGATGCTGGCGCAGGCGGCGGGCAAGGAACGGATGGGCCGCGCCATGGCGCTGATCACGGTGCCGTCCATGCTGGCGCCGGTGCTCGGGCCGCCGCTCGGCGGGCTGGTCGTCGAAGGGCTCGGCTGGCGGTGGCTGTTCCTGGTCAACCTGCCGATCAGCGCGGTGGCGCTGGTCGCGGCCGCGCTGTTGCTGCCGCGCGAGCCATATCCGGCCGCCGCACCCCGGCAGCCGCTCGACGTGCTCGGCCTGGCGCTGCTCTCCCCCGGGCTGGCCGCGTTGATCTACGGCCTGTCAGAGGTGGGCGACGGGGCCTCGTTCGCGCATCCGGCGCTGTGGATCGGGCTCGCGCTGGTCGCGGCGTTCACCGTGCGGGCGCTGCGGGTGCCGGGCGCGCTGGTGGACCTGCGGCTGCTCGGCGACCGTACGTTCGCCGCGGCGGTGGCGGCGCTGGCCTGCTACTCGGCGGCGATGCTCGGCTTCACCGTGCTCGTGCCGCTGCACAGCCAGCTCGCCGGGGGCGGCGGCCCGCTGGAGGCCGGGCTGCTGCTGGCCCCCCTCGGGATCGGGGCGGCGCTCACGCTGCCGATCGCGGGCAAGCTCACCGACAGCCGGGGAGCGCGCGGGGTCGCGGCGACCGGCGTGGCCGCCGTGGTGGCGGGGATGGCGGCGTTCGCGGCCTTCCCCGGGCCGGTGCCGATCCTCGTGGCCGGGCTGGGGCACGGGCTGGTCTCGACGTCGGTGCTCGCGGCGGCGTACGCCACGCTGGAGCGCGCGGCCATCCCGGCGGCGACCACGCTGAGCACGATCGCGCTCCGCCTCGCCTCCTCCTTCGGCGTCGCGGTGCTCGCGGTGCTGCTGCAACTGCTCACCGCGGCGGGCGCGGACCGGCCTTTCGGCTACGCCTTCGGCTGCGCCGCCGCGCTGGCCGCGCTCTCGCTGGTGCCCATCGGGCTCATAGGATCGAAGGCGTGGAGAAGATCCTCGTCAGCGCCTGCCTGATGGGCCGCAAGGTCCGCTACGACGGCAGCGCCAAGACCAGCTCGGCCGCCGTGCTCGCCGATTGGCGGGCGGAAGGGCGGCTGGTGTCGTTCTGTCCCGAGGTGGCGGGCGGGCTGCCGGTGCCGCGCCCGGCCGCCGAGATCGAGGGGGGCGCGGGCGGCGCGGCGGTGCTGGCGGGCACGGCCAGGGTCCTGACGTCCGGCGGCGAGGACGTGACGGCGGAGTTCGTCGCGGGGGCGCGGGCGGCGCTGGAGGCGGCCCGGTCGGCGGGCGCCCGGATGGCGGTGCTCAAGGAGGGCAGCCCGTCGTGCGGCACGCTGGCGATCTACGACGGCTCCTTCGCGGGCCGCAAGAATCCCGGCCAGGGGGTCACCACGGCGCTGCTGGAGCGGCACGGCATCCGCGTGTTCGGCGAGGACCGCCTCGACGAGGCGGCCGGCTACCTGCGCACCCTGGAGAGGTAGAAGGCCGCGCCGAGGCCGGCGGCGAGCAGGGTGGCGACCGTGCCGTGGTACACCACGAGCAGCGTCCCCGCCTGGGCCCCCGGCGCGAACGCCGTCGCGAGGACGCCGAGCAGCACGCCGCCCAGCGCGGCCGCGTGCGTGTAGATCAGCCCGTCCCATGCCCACGGTCGGGGCTTCAGCGCGCCGTACGCGCCGATCAGCATCGCGGCGCAGCACAGCGTCTCGACGATCACGGCGGGCGGTACCGGGGGCCGGCGCAGCGGTCCGGGGCCGGCCCCGGCGTGCAGCAGCGCCGCCACCAGGAAGATCAGTGCGTACAGCAGGGAGAGCCGGCCCAGGGCTCTGCGGATCGCGTCCATGGCACCACGCTCCCACCGCGGGCGCGGCCGGCCATCGTCCCGGAGGAGGCCGCCCGCGTACGCCTCGCGGTGTATCACCCGCGCGGGAAACTTTCTCCGCCTCCTGGGAGTCCTAGAAATGGGGGCTCGGAAAATTCCATTCCGAAACGGGGAAAGGGACTTGGCGATGCCAGTCGACCTGAACAACGCACTACCCCTGGCCTGGGACTCGGCCACGCTCGACGCGGACACCAAGGCGATGCTCGACAATCTCCAGCCGAACATCCTGCGCGCGCACGTCCGCGAGCACCTGTCCGTCCTGTTCGTCCGGTTCAACGACGCGGCCGAAGGCAGGGCTTTCCTGCGGCACGTGGCCACCACGTGGATGAAGTCGGCGCGCGAGCACCTGAAGGAGGTGCGCGACTTCGCGGGCCGGGGGCGGCGCGGCACCCCGTACGTCGGGATCGGCATCAGCAAGGCCGGCTACCGCGACCTCGGCCACTCGGTCGAGCAGGTGCGCGCCTTCGGCGACCAGGCGTTCCGCGACGGCATGAAGCGGCGCGTCGCCGAGGTCGAGGACCCGCCGGTCGAGCAGTGGGACCGCGCCTACCAGCGCGAGATCCACGCCGTCGTGCTCATCGGCGACGACCGGCCCGGCCCGGTGGCGACGCTGCGCGACGAGATCATCGGCGCGCTGCCGGCCAGCGCCCGGCTGCTCGGCGAGGAGACCGGCAGGGGCATGCGCAACCCGGCCGGCGACGGCATCGAGCACTTCGGCTACGTGGACGGCCGCAGCCAGCCGCTGTTCCTCAAGGACGAGGTGGACCGCGAGCCGCGCAAGCGCTGGGACCCGGCCTTCCCGCTGGCCAACGTGCTGGTGCCGGACCCCTTCGCGCCCGACCCGCGCCGCCACCACGGCAGCTACCTGGTCTTCAGGAAGCTGGAGCAGAACGTACGCGCCTTTAAGGAGATCGAGGAGCGGCTCGCCGACGACCTCGGGCTGAAGGGCGAGGACCGGCACCGGGCGGGCGCGATGCTCGTCGGCCGGTTCAAGGACGGCACGCCGCTGACCGGCAAGGGCAAGGCCGGCGGCGGCCCGGTGGCCAACGACTTCACCTTCGAGGGCGACGACGGCAGCAAGTGCCCCTTCAGCGGCCACATCAGGAAGACCAACCCGCGCTCGTTCGGCCGCGAGGTGCTCATGGCGAGGCGCGGGCAGACGTACGGGCGGCGCGGCGACCAGCCGTGGGACGACGCGCCCCCGGAGACGCGGCCCAGCGGCGGGGTCGGGCTGCTGTTCATGGCGTTCAACAGCAGCCTGGTCGACCAGTTCGAGTTCACCCAGCGGAGCTGGGCCGGCAATCCCGACTTCGAGAACCCGGGGACCGGCCACGACCCGGTCATCGGGCAGGGCGAGCGGGCGATCAAGGTGACGTTCCCGAAGGTCTGGGGCAAGCCCGGGCAGTCGCCGCCGCAGGCCCAGGTGGCGCAGACGGTGACGATGAAGGGCGGGGAGTACTTCTTCGCGCCCTCGCTGGCCTACCTGCGCGGCCTGTGACGCCGTGAGAGCGCCCGGCGTGCATCGAAGGATGTACGCCGGGTTCGCACCGGCGTAGGAGGCGGGGGCGGGCCCCGGCCGTGATGATCGTGTCATGACGATCGGCCTGTTGCTCACCCTCGCCGCCTTCGCGCTGGTGGACAGCACCAGCTTCGGGACGCTGGTCATCCCCCTCTACCTGCTGCTGGCCGGCGAGCGGTCCAAGGTGTCGGGGCAGCTCGTCTACCTGGCGACGATCGCGGCCTTCTACTTCCTGGTCGGGGTCGCGCTCATGCTGGGCCTGTCGGCGGCCGTGGACGGCCTCGGCGAAGCGCTGCACAGCAAGGTCGCCTACGGGGTGCAGCTCGCGCTGGGCGTGGGCCTGTTCGCGCTGAGCTTCCGGTTCGACCCCAAGTACCGCGCCAAGCGGGGCCTGCCCGAGCGCCGCTTCGAGCCGCGCGTCGGCGGGCCCCGGACGATGGTGCTGCTCGGGCTGACGGCCGGGGCGGTCGAGGTGGCCACGATGGTCCCCTACCTGGCGGCGGTCGGCGTCATGACCACCTCCGGCCTGCCGGCCGCGCAGTGGCTGCCGCTGCTGGCCGGGTACGTGCTCGTCATGATCACGCCGCCGCTCGCGCTCATGGGCCTGCGCGCCGTCACCGGGGGCCGGTTGGAGCCGAAGCTGGAGCGGCTGCGGGCCTGGCTGACCAAGCATTCGGCGTCGATGGTGAGCTGGGCGATCGGCATCATCGGCTTCCTGCTCGCCCGCGACGCGGCGGCTCACCTGTTCTTCTCCCCGGAGTGACCGCTCCTGTGCGAGGCGCATCGCATCCGCGCATCTAGGATCGACCTCCGGGGAGGCGATCCAGACGATGTTGCGCACCTTTTTCCGTACCGAAGCGGGCAGCACCAGCGCGCTGCTCGTCGCCACCGTGCTCGCCCTGCTCTGGGCCAACTCGCCCTGGGCGGACACCTACGAGGCGTTCTGGCACACGCCGATGGGGTTGTCGTTCGGGACCGCCGAGTTCTCGCTGGACCTGCGCCACTGGGTCAACGACGGGCTGATGACGCTGTTCTTCTTCGTCATCGGCCTGGAGATCTCGTACGAGGTCCGGCTCGGGCAGCTGCGCGACCGGCGGCTGATCGCGGTGCCGGCGGTGGCGGCGTTCGGCGGCATGCTCGTGCCCGCGGGCGTCTACCTGCTGCTCAACGCGGGCGGCCCCGGCGCGGCCGGGTGGGGCGTGCCGATCGCCACCGACACGGCCTTCGTGCTCGGCGTGCTGGCCGTCGTGGGCGCGCGGTGCCCCGATCCGCTGCGGGCGTTCCTGCTGACGCTGGCGATCGTGGACGACGTGCTCGCCATCCTCATCATCGCGCTGTTCTACACGGCCGAGCTGTCGGTGCCCGCCCTGCTCACCGCGGCGCTGCTGCTGGCGGCCATCGTGACGCTGCGCTGGCTGAAGATCTGGCGGGCGCCGGCGTACATCGTGCTGGGGTTCGGGCTGTGGGTGGCCACGCTGGAGAGCGGCATCCACCCCACGCTGGTCGGCATCGCGCTCGGTGTGCTCGTCTTCGTCTACGCCCCCTCCGACCAGAAGCTGCTCCTCGCCGGCGAGGCCGTCCAGGAGTTCACGAACGAGCCGAGCGCCCGCGCCGCCAGGGAGGCCACCCTGCGCGTCCGGCACGCCGTCTCGGTCAACGAGCGGCTGCAACTGCGCCTGCACCCGTGGAGCAGCTACGTGATCGTGCCGGTGTTCGCGCTGGCCAACGCGGGGGTGCGGCTGGACGGCGAGACGCTGCGGGCGGCGCTCACCTCCCCCGTGTCGTGGGGGATCGCGGCGGGCCTGCTGATCGGCAAGTTCGCCGGCATCGCGCTCGGCACGTGGCTGCCGCTCCGGCTCAAGTGGGGCATCCTGCCGGGCAACCTCGTGTGGGGTCAGCTGTTCGGCGGGGCTGCGGTGTCCGGCATCGGGTTCACGGTGGCGCTGTTCATCGTGGACCTGGCCTTCCCCGACCCGGTGATCCGCGCCGAGGCCAAGATCGGCATCCTGGCCGGCTCGCTGCTGGCCGCCGCGCTGGGCTGGGTGATCTTCCGGATGGCCTGGGACCGTGGCGGGGTCTGCGCCCCGCCCGAGGCCGAGCCCGACGAGGAGCTGCCCGAGCTGCTGTCGGTGCCCGTCGGGCCGCGCGACCACGTACGCGGCCGGATCGACGCCCCGATCACGATCGTCGAGTACGGCGACTTCGAATGCCCCTACTGCGGCCGCCTCCACCCCATGCTGGCGCGGCTGCTCGCGAACAACCCCGACGTGCGCCTGGTCTTCCGGCACTTCCCGCTGCGGACCATCCACCCGCGCGCCGCCTCGGCCGCGATCGTCGCCGAGGCGGCCGGCGACCGGGGCCGCTTCTGGGAGATGCACGACGTGCTCTACGACAACCAGCGTGCACTCACCGACGCCGACCTGGAGCGCTACGCCGCCCGGCTCGGCGTCGAGCCGTGGGAGGACGTGCCCCGGCACGCCGCCAGGATCGCCCTCGACGAGGCTTCCGGCCGCGACAGCGGCGCGCGCGGCACCCCCACCCTCTTCCTCAACGGCGTCCGCTACCAGGGGCCGCTCGACGAGGACGCGATCGGCCGGGCGATAGCCGAGCTACGCCCGTCGCCGCAGCCTTCCTGACAGGTCCCCCCCGATTCCCGCAGGATTCCTCCCATGACAGAAACCGGTTCGCTCATGGTCATCAGCCTCATCGGCGCGCTGCTGAACGGCGCCCTCCTGCTCGTCGGCCTCGTCCTCATGGCGATGCGGCGGCGCGAGCAGGGGCGCGGAGCCGTGCTCGGGATCGCCGGCTGCGCCGTCCTCCTCGTCGGCGCGGGCTTCGCCCTGGCGCAGAGCTTCCTGCAGAGGGAGCTGGTCGATCTGCTGGGCCTGGTCACGGGGCTGTCCGTGTGGGTCGCGATCAGCTCGGTCATCCAGCTCGTCGGTCTCGGCCTGCTGATCGGCGGGGTGGTCGCGAGGCGGGCGCCGGCCTCGCCCGCTCCTCGGCAGGGGCCGCAGGGGTGGCAGCAGCAGGGCTGGAACCAGCCGGCGCCTCAGCCGTACCCGCAGCAGCCGCAGGGACAGCAGCCCTACCCCCAGCAGCCGCAAGGGCAGGCTTACCCGCAACAGCCGCAGGGACAGGCTTACCCGCAGCAACCGCAGGGGCAGCCCTACCCGCAGGGGCAGCCCTACCCGCAGCAGCCTCCGCAGCCCGGCGGCCAGCAGCCGCCCTTCGGCCAGGGCCCGTACGGCTGACCACCGCCGGCCCCGTCACTCGCCCCGCAGGTACCGCTCCCAGGTGAGCTCGCCGGTCGGCCGGGCATCGGTGACGAGATGACCGGCGCGAAAGCCCCTGCCGAGCGCGCCCGGGACCCGCATCCGCAGCACCGGCCGGCGCACCCCGCGCGCCCGCAGCCAGCTCTCGGCGGCCTCGGCCATGGTCAGCACCTCGGGCCCGCCGAACTCCTCGATCCCCCGCCGCGGCCCGGCCTCGATCACGTCCGTCAGCCGCCGGGCCACGTCCCTGACGTCCACCGGCTGCGCCGGGATCCCGGGATCGGCCACCAGCGCCCCGAACCGGGCCATCCCGCGCAGCGCCTGCTCCACGAACTCGTGGAACTGCGTGGCCCGCAGCACCGTCCACGGCACCCCGCCGTCACGTACCAGCCGTTCGGCCTGCACCTTGACCCGGAAGTAGCCCCACGGCACCCGGTGGGCGCCGACGATCGACAGGTAGACCAGGTGCCGTACGCCGGCCGCCCGCGCCGCGGCGAGCAGCGCCCCCGTGCCGTCCAGCTCGACCCGGCGGGTGTAACGCCCCCGGTACGGCGCCGAGGCCAGGTGCACGACCACGTCGGCCCCCTCCACCGCCTCCTTCAGGCCGCGCCCGGTGGTCAGGTCCGCGCCGAACCACCGTACGCCGCCCTCCTCCGAGGCGCGCGCGGACCGGCTGGTCGCCCTCGTCTCGTACCCCTCCTTCTTCAGGATCTCCAGCGTCGCGCGGCCGAGCCGGCCGCTGCCCCCCGTCACCAGTACACGTGTCATGCGATCTGGACGGGGCAGCAAGCGAAAGTGTGACAATGTCGGCGGAAAGCCCGACACTCCCCACCCAGCGCGTTCGAGGGGCCCATGACTGCGCACCAGCCCGGCCGTCAGGAGCCGGACCCCGACCAGACCATCCGGCACCGCCTCCCCCACCCCGAGTCGCCCCCGCCCAGCCGGGAGCCCCAGGACCCGCCCGCCACGCGGCGGCTGGACTACACCCCGGACATGCTGCCCGACGTCCAGCTCTACGAGGCCAAGCCGCCGCGTACCGGCTGGTGGTGGATGATCGTGGTGGGCGGGCTGGTGCTGCTGCTCGGCGCGCTGGCGGTGGCCGGGATCCTGTGGGTGCGCAGCACGCAGTCCTCGGCGGCCGGGCCTGTCCCGGGCGCGGCGGTCACGTCCGCGTCAGCTCCATGACCCAGTTCGTCTCCCAGTCGTCGGTGCCCGCCTCGGCGAACGCCTGCTCCCAGCGGGCGGTGTCCGGCCCGAGCCGCGTCCAGACGAACCGGGCGCGGACCGTACGGCCGTCCACGGTCTCGTCGCCGTAGAAGAGGCCCCGGTCGCCGTCGAACGCGCCCACCATGGGCCGGGTGTCGAGCTCGCCACGGGCGCTGCTGGCCCAGTAGATGGACCACTGGCGGGTGCCGGGGTGGTAGACGCGTACGGTCAGGCCGCTCCAGCCCTTGGTGGGGAAGGTGACCTCGTCGAAGCTGGCGGCGCCGCCGAAGTGCCGGGTGGCGACCGAGTGGCCGGGGAACTCGTCCCATTCGTCGCTGCCGGACAGGGGCTTGACGAGCCGGCGGTTGGCGACGTTCCAGTGGCCGGCGAGGAAGTCGAAATCGTTCATGCGGGGACCGTACGCCGGGGTCGCTGACAGGTAATGTCAGCGATTATGCGTGCCTCCCGCCTGGTGTCCATCCTGCTGCTCCTGCAGACCCGGGGCCGGCTGACCGCGCGCGAGCTGGCCGAACGGCTGGAGGTCTCGGTCCGTACGATCTACCGCGACGTCGAGTCCCTGCACGCCGCCGGCATCCCCCTGTACGGCGACGCCGGCCCCAACGGCGGCTACCAGCTGCTCGACGGCTACCGCACCCGGCTCACCGGGCTGACCACGGACGAGGCCGAGTCGCTGTTCCTCGCCGGGCTGCCCGGTCCCGCGGCGGAGCTGGGTCTCGGCGCGGTGGTGACGGCGGCCCAGCTCAAGCTCATGGCCGCGCTGCCGGTCGAGCTGCGCGACCGGGCCGGGCGGCTCCAGGAGCGCTTCCACCTGGACGCGCCCACGTGGTACCGCGAGCGGGAGCCGGTCTCCCACCTGCCGGCCGTGGCCGACGCCGTGTGGAACGAGCGGCGGATCCAGGTCGTCTACCGGCGGTGGAAGGAGCCGCAGGAGGTGGAGCGGCTGCTGGACCCGTACGGGCTGGTGGTCAAGGCGGGCCGGTGGTACCTGGTGGCCGGGACGGACGGGGACGTGCGGACCTACCGCGTCTCGCAGATCCTCGGCCTGCGCACACTGGAGGAGGGCTTCACCCGGCCGCGGGGGTTCGACCTGGCGGCGTACTGGACGGCCTATCTGGAGGCGTTCGAGGCGCGGCTGCGGCGGGGCGAGGCGGTGGTGCGGCTGTCGCCGCGCGGGCTGGAGCGGCTGCCCGACCTCATGACGCCGGGCATGGCGGAGGCGGCCCGGCGCACCGCCGGGGCGCCGGACGCGGAAGGCTGGACGCGGGTCACGGTGCCGATCGAGTCGGTCGAGCACGCGCTGGCCGAGTTCCTGCGCCTGGGGATGGACGCCGAGGTGCTGGCTCCGGCGGAGCTGCGGGAGCGGATCGCCGCGACCGCCACGGCCCTGGCCGAGCGTTACGCGCCCAGGGAAACTTTCACGCCCGAGCCCACCTAGTTCCCGCTGCTTCCGCAGCTCAGAAGGGCCGGCTTGTCCCCGATGGACCTGGCCTGTTGCGAGGGTGAAAGTTTCTCAACACACTCGCAATGTTTCAGGCCATCGAGAGGAGCCCGGATGAAACTGACAGCTCGGCTGGCCGGCGCCGCGGTCGCCGCGATGGCACTCGTCGTCGCGATGCTGATCACGGCGCCCCCGGCCGCCTCGGCCCAGCTCACCGAGGTGACCGGCTTCGGCACGAACCCCACCAACCTGCGCATGCACCTCTACGTGCCCGACGGCGTCGGCACCCGCCCGGCGCTGCTCGTGGCCGTCCACTACTGCACCGGCTCCGGCCCGGCCTTCTACTCGGGCACCGAGTTCGCCTCGCTGGCCGACCAGTACAAGTTCATCGTCGTCTACCCGTCGGCGACGCGCAGCGGGTCCTGCTTCGACGTCTCCTCGCCGCAGGCGCTGCGGCACGACGGCGGCAGTGACCCGGTCGGCATCGTCTCCATGGTCAGGTACGTGCAGCAGCGCTACAACGCCGATCCGGCGCGCACGTACGTCACCGGCGCCTCCTCCGGCGGCATGATGACGAACGTGCTGCTGGGCGCGTACCCGGACGTGTTCAAGGCGGGCGCGGCGTTCATGGGCGTGCCGTTCGGCTGCTTCGCCACCACCGACGGGTCGAGCTGGAACAGCACCTGCGCCAACGGACAGCTCATCAAGACCCCGCAGGAGTGGGGCGACCTGGTGCGCGCCGCCTACCCCGGCTACACCGGCCCGCGCCCGCGCATGCAGGTGTGGCACGGCACCGAGGACAGCACCCTGCGCTACCCGAACTTCGGCGAGGAGATCAAGCAGTGGACCAACGTCCACGGCCTGAGCCAGACCCCGTCCATGACCGACCAGCCCCGCTCCGGCTGGACCAGGACCCGCTACGGCGGCACCGGCACCACCGCCGCGGTCGAGGGCATCAGTCTCCAGGGCGTCGGGCACAGCCTGCCGCAGGGCGGGATGGCCGCCATGGTGCTGGCCTTCTTCGGCCTGGACACCCCCGGCCCGTCCCAGACGCCGACCTCGACCCCGACCTCGACCCCGACGGTCACCCCGACCGTCAGCCCCGGCGCCTGCAAGGTCACGTACAGCATGAACACCTGGAACAACGGCTTCACCACCGCCGTGACGATCACCAACACCGGGACCACGCAGCTCTCGTCCTGGTCGCTGGCCTTCACGCTGCCCGCCGGGCAGGCGATCACGGGCGCGTGGAACGCCACCGTCTCCCCCGCCTCGGGGGCGGTGACGGCCAGGAACGTGAGCTACAACGGCACCCTGGCGCCCGGCGCGTCCACCCAGTTCGGCTTCCAGGCCACCCACAACGGCAACACCGCGGCCCCCTCGTCCTTCACACTGAACGGCGCCGCCTGCACCACCTGACCCCGGACACGGAAACGGCGGCGTCCCGGAGGACGCCGCCGTCGTGGTGCTGGTGGAGCTATGGGGATTCGAACCCCAGACCTCCTCCATGCCATGGAGGCGCGCTACCAACTGCGCTATAGCCCCTGGTCACCGCCACGAGTCCGGCCCGTTGCGGCGCTCCGAGAGCATATAGCCATCCGCCCCGATTCGCCTAATCGCCCCGTCAGGTCACGGCCAGATGGCCGCCCCGGTGCCGCGGGGTCTCCGCCTCGTCCAGCAGGACGACGGCGAAGTCCGCGTACGAGACGCGCAGCGCCATGTCCCCGTGCTCGCGGATCTCGTACCGGCCGCTCCGCTCCCCTTCGTGGTCGAAGTCGCCGGCCGGGCTGACGTACACCCAGTCCAGCTCGCCGCCTTCGGTCCGGAGCACCTCCAGACCGGCGGCGTGCGCCAGGCAGAAGGGCCGGAACTCGGCGGGGAAGCCGGGCGCGTCCAGCAACCGGACCCCGTCGGGCCCGGGCAGCAGCGTGGCGATCCCGATCGCGACGAGCCTGTCCACCCCGGCCTGCCGCAGGCCCTTGACGAGGGCGTGCGCCGCGTCGCTGAAGAAGGTGTCCGAGTCCAGCGCCGCCGCCGCGTTGATCGCGGCGTCGTGCCCGGCCGCGAGGGCGGCGACGTCCGCCGCGTCGGTGACGTCCCCTGCGGCGACCCGTACGCCGTCGTCCGCCGGACCGGCGTACCGTGACGGGTCGCGCACCACCGCCGTCACCTCGTGCCCGCGCCGGCGCGCCTCGGCGACGGCCTGCCGGCCGGCTCGGCCGCCGGCCCCGAAAATCACGTACTTGCCCATCGTCGGAATACCTCCCGTTGCCTCGATGCTTCGGAAAGGTAGCCGCGAGGGCGGTTACCTCCTGGATACCGAGACCCACGGGAGAGACACCATGACGCACCGGCAGCCACTGCCCGCCGACCTGTTCGACGAGCTGTGTCCGTCCTCGCTGGTGCCGTTCCGCTTCGGCGACAAGTGGGCGCCGTTGATCATCCGCTGTCTGGAGGACGGTCCGCGCCGGTTCTCGGAGCTCCGCGTGCCGCTGCACCGCGTCACCCCGAAGGTGCTCACGCAGTCGCTACGCGGGCTGGAGCGCAGCGGCCTCGTCTCGCGCACCGTCCACGACGCCCCGAGGCCCAAGGTCGAGTACGCCCTGACGCCGCTCGGCCGCAGCATGCTGGAGCCGCTGGAGGCGGCATACGCGTGGGTGGCCGAGCACTGGGACGAGCTTCTCGACGCGCAGGAGCGGTACGCCGCGTCCTGAGCGAGCGAGCCGCGCGGCCCCCGAGCCGCACGGCCGTTCTCTCAGACCTCGGCGTCCGGTTTGTCGTCGCTGCTGATGGGCTCGGGCAGGGTGCCGGCGTTGTGCTCCAGCAGCCGCCAGCCCTTGCGCCCTTCCTGGAGCACCGACCACGAGCAGTTGCCGAGCCCGCCGAGCGCCGGCCACAGCTCCTCGGGCAGCCCGAGCAGGTCGCAGATGCCGAGCCGCAGCGCCGCGCCGTGCGAGGCCACGACCAGCAGGCCGTCGTCGTCCAGCTTGGCCGCCCAGCGGCGCATGGCCGACCCCACCCGCTCGGCGACGTCCTGGACCGTCTCGCCGTCGGGAGCCTCCCAGTCGGCGTACTCCTTGGGCCAGCGCGCGGCGATCTCCTCCCGCGTCAGCCCTTCCCACTGGCCGCCTCCGCGCTCGCGGAAGTCCTTGTCGACGTGCACGTCGAGCCGGGCCAGGCGGCCCAGCGCGAGCGCGGTGTCGTTGGCCCGCTGCAGGTCGGAGGAGACGATGAGGGTGGGCCGGAGCGAGGCCAGCAGCGAGGCGGCCCTGGCGGCCTGCGCGATGCCGGTCTCGTCGAGCGGGATGTCGGAGTGGCCCTGGAACCGTCGTTCGACGTTCCACAACGTCTGCCCGTGGCGCAGACATACGATGCGCCTGCTCATACGGTGTCCCCGCCGGGACGTCCGGCTCGTCCGCTCACGCGCGCGCCCGCTGCAGGTTGGCCTGCATGACGCTCTCCGGCAGCGCGATGGCCGGGCAGTCCTTCCACAGGCGCTCCAGGGCGTAGAACGTACGGTCCTCCTCGTGCTGGACGTGCACGACGATGTCGATGTAGTCGAGCAGCACCCAGCGGCCCTCACGCTCGCCCTCGCGGCGGACGGGCTTGGCGTCGGCCTCGGTGCGCAGCCGCTCCTCGATCTCGTCGACGATGGCACGGACCTGGCGGTCGTTGGTGGCGGAGCAGAGCAGGAACGCGTCGGTGATGACGAGCTGCTCGCTCACGTCGTAGGCGAGGATGTCATCGGCCAGCTTGTCGGCCGCGGCCTCCGCGGCGATGCGGACGAGCTGGACGGCTCTGTCAGATGCGGTCACGATGCGGGTCTGTCCTCCTGTGTCGGCAGCATGCCCATATGTTGAGGGTACCCGTCCAGGCCGAAACCCCTCACGTACGGCATGGATACCTTCACCCGTGGGCGTGATACAGCCCCCGTTTGTTGATGTACTGCACGATCCCGTCGGGAACCAGATACCAGATCGGCTCCCCCTTGGCCACCCGCTGCCGGCACTCCGACGACGAGATGGCCAGCGCGGGGATCTCCAGCAGCGTCACCCGTCCCTCGGGCAGGCCGGGGTCGTGCAGGGTGTGGCCGGGCCTGGTGCAGCCGACGAAGTGCGCCAGCTCGAACAGCTCGTCGGCCTGCTGCCAGTCGAGGATCGCGCCGAGCGCGTCGGCGCCGGTGATGAAGTACAGCTCGACGTCCGGACCGTAAATGTTGGCGATGTCGCGCAGAGTGTCGATCGTGAACGTCGGCCCGGGGCGGTCCACGTCCACGCGGCTGACGGAGAAGCGGGGGTTCGAGGCGGTGGCGATGACCGTCATGAGGTAGCGGTCCTCGGCGGCGGACACCTCGCGCTCGGACTTCTGGTACGGCCGTCCGGTCGGGACGAAGACGACCTCGTCCAGCTCGAAATGGTGGGCGACCTCGCTGGCCGCGACGAGGTGGCCGTGGTGGATGGGATCGAACGTCCCGCCCATCACTCCCACTCGCCGCATCTCATGCCCACCAGACGCGTTCTTCATGGAACGGACCTTACGCGGACGCACCACTACAACTCGATGGCACCCCCCTGCGTGATGTCCGCGCATGACCCCGGTTGCGGACGTAGCATGCCGGGCATGACGACCACCCCGGACCGCAATCGAGTCCAACTGCCCGGCATCTCGTCCCGTGCCTACGAACACCCCGCAGACCGGTCCGCCCTGGTCGCTCTGCGTAAGTTGAGTGGGTTCGACACGGTTCTCAAGCAGATGTCCGGTCTCATCAGCGAGCGCCGCCTGCGCCTGATGTACCTCGCCTCGGCCGTCCGCGTCAGCGAGACGCAGTTCCGCTCGCTCTACGACATGGGCCGCGACGCCGCCTACACCCTCGACCTGCACCGCATCCCGGAGATCTACGTCCAGCAGGACCCGCAGGTCCAGGCCAAGGCCATCGGCTTCGACGACCCGTTCATCGTCGTGACCACCGGCCTGCTCAACCTCATGAACGAGGAGGAGCAGCGCTTCGTCATCGGCCACGAGACCGCCCACATCCTCTCGGGGCACGCGGTCTACCGGACGATGCTCGACATCCTCACCCGCCTCGCCACCCGCGTCGCCTGGATCCCGCTCGGCTACATCGGCCTGCGGGCCATCGTCGCGGGCCTGGAGGAGTGGTACCGCAAGTCGGAGCTGTCCTCCGACCGCGGCGGCCTGCTCGTCGGCCAGGACCCCGACGCGGGCAAGCGGGCGCTGATGAAGCTCGCCGGTGGCGCCTACACCCACGAGATGAACATCGAGGCGTTCCTGGAGCAGTACAACGAGTACGACACCGCGGGCGACCTGCGCGACGGCTTCCTCAAGGTGCTCAACCTGCTCGGCACCACCCACCCGTTCGCCGTGGTGCGCGTGGCCGAGCTGGACAAGTGGCAGCGCAGCGGCGAGTACGACCGCATCCTCGGCGGCGACTACCCGCGCCGCGAGGACGACGCCAGCGCACGGGTGACCGACGAGGTCAAGGCGGCGGCCGAGTCCTACCGCGCGTCGTGGCAGCAGTCGCAGGACCCGTTCATCGGCGTGCTGCGCGACGTCGCGGAGGGCGCGGTCAACGCGGGCGAGCGCATCTTCAACCGCTTCTCCCGCCGCGACGGCGGCCAGGGCTGACCGGCGCCATCGCCACGCGCGGCCGGTCAGCGTGAGCGGCCGCGCCCTGCGGCGGTGACGCCGCAGGAGTCCTGGAGCAGGAGTCCTGGAGTAGGAGTCCTGGAGCAGGAGTCCTCAGAGCAGGAGGGCGATGGCGCGCACGGCGGCCGCGCACAGGGCGACGAACCCGCCCAGTACCGCCAGCGCCCGCAGTCCCTCCCTGCGCAGGTCCGGCAGCCGGCCGCCGATCCGCTCGATCTCGCGACCGGTGATGCCGCCGCACAACATCCCGAACACCACGGCCGCCACCGTCACGGGCGCCGGCTGCTGCCACCAGTCGGTGTCGATCTGGCCGCCGCCGGTCACCCAGAGCGCCCCGCCCGACGCCACCGCGACGGGCACACCGGGCCACACCAGCGCGGTCGCCGCCGCGCCGGCCAGCGCCAGCGGGAACAGCAGCACGCGCAGCGTCACCCGGACCCGCCGGGAGCCCCGGTTCCTGACCATCCAGTGGTTCATCCAAAGCGTCCTGGTCAGCACCACGAACACGGCGGTGATCGCGATCGAGGCGATCGGCCAGATCACCGACGTCACCACGCACGGCACCGCCAGCACCGCGAGCAGCAGCAGCGCGCCGTTGCCCGCGGGCAGCGTGGTGGGCCCGTCGCTCTTCCGCCTGACCTGCGGCCGGGCCGCCGCCGCGCGGGTCCGTACGGCGGCGGCCGCACGGGCGCGCGGGGTGGTCAGCTTCGGCCGCGGGCCGGTGTTCTTGCCGTCGCCGCTGCCCCGGACGCGCGGCGCGGGCACCTTCCCGTCCGCCCCGCTCCGGGCCCGCGCCGCGGCCCCGTCCATCCTGCTCCGCGCCACGACCCCGTCAGCCGGCGTACGCCCCCGCCCCGCACCCCCGTCAGCAGCCGCCCGCCCTCGCGCAGCCGCCCCATCCGCGGCGGCCCGCCCACGAGCAGCGGCCCCATCAGCAGGCGTCCGCCCACGCGCAGCAGCACCGTCCGCAGGAGTTCGCCCCCGAGCCCCAGCACCGTCGGCAGGCGTGCGCCCGCGCGCGGCAGCCCCAGCCCCGTCCACAGGCGTGCGGCCTCGCGGTTGGGTGGTCTTCCCCTCCGCCGCGGCGGCCCGCCGCGCGGCCTCGCCACCGGTACGCCGAGGCGGCGGCACCTTGCCGTCGGCGCCCGTCGGATTGGGCCGCCCACGCGCCGCCTTGGCCTCGCCCCGCGCGCCCTCGTCCGTGCCCCGCCCCCGCGACGGCGGCGCCTCCTCGGCCGCCTCCCCACCCGCGTCCGTCTCGGTCGCACTGGTGACCCTGACCAGCCGCGACAGCCGGTCGGCCAGCAACGCCGCCGTCGGCCGCTTGCCCGGCTCCCGGTTGAGCGCCGCGCGCACCAGCGGCAGCAGCTCGACCGGCACGCCCTTGAGGTCGGCCTGCCCGTTGAGCACGGCGTACATCTGCGCCTCGGCCGTCCCCCGCCCGAACGTGGGCCGCCCGGTCGCCGCGAACGCCACCGTCGCCGCCCAGGCGTGCACGTCGGCCGGCGAGTCGACGTGCTCGTCGGAGAAGATCTCCGGCGCGGTGTAGCCGGGCGTGCCGAGGAACGTGCCGGTCATGGTCAGCCGGGTCGCGTCCAGGACCTGGGCGATGCCGAAGTCGATGAGCACCGGCCCCCGCGCGGACATGATGATGTTGCCCGGCTTCAGGTCGCGGTGCACGACCCCGGCCGCGTGGATGATCGCCAGCGCCGCCGCGATGCCCTGCGCCATCTCGACCAGCTCGGCGACGTCGAGCGGGCCGTCCTGGCGCACCTTCTCCAGCAGCGTGGCGCCCTCGATGTGCTCCATCACCAGGTAGGGACGCGCGCAGTTGAGGTCGGCGTCCAGCACCTTGGCGACGTAGGGGCTCTCGACCCTGCGCAGCGCGCGGACCTCGCGCTCCAGCCTGACCCGGGAGGTCTCGTCCTCGGCCAGGTCGTGCAGGACCTTCAGCGCGATGCGCTCGCCCCGGCGGGTGGTCGCGAGGTAGACCTCGCCCATGCCGCCCCGGCCGAGCCGCTCGACCAAGGTGTACGGCCCGACCTTGCCGAGCTTGCTCACCGTCCCTCCCCGCCCGGCGCGCCCATAAGGGACACAACCCTAGCGTTGGGACGGGAGTCAACGCTTGCGGCGCGCCGGAGGTCGTCCAGGTTTATCGGCGTGAGTGGTCGGAGAGCATGCTGTCGAGTCGCGCGGTGGGCTCCTCCGACAGCCGCCTGCGGCCCTTGCGGCGCCAACGTACGTGGCCGTGGCTCTCCAGCAGGAGCATCAGGCGATCGGCGCCGAACAGCACCGCGGCGACGAAGACGAGGGCGACGATGATCTCCATGTCTCCCAGTCAAGCCGCGGTGCGCGGCCACGGTCAGGCCGACACGCCGGTCAACCGGCCACCACCGTGCCTTCTGAGGTGCGCAAATGCCCTTCGCCGGTGTATACCCACTTCGTGGAGGTGAGCTCCGGCAGCCCCATCGGGCCGCGCGCGTGCAGCTTCTGCGTGGAGATGCCGATCTCCGCCCCGAACCCGAACTCGCCCCCGTCGGTGAACCGCGTGGAGGCGTTGACCGCCACCGCCGCCGAGTCGACGAGCGCCACGAACCGCCGGGCGGCCCGCTGCGAGCGGGTCACGATGGCGTCGGTGTGGCCCGAGCCGTGGCGCCTGATGTGCTCCACCGCCTCCTCCAGCGAGCCGACGACGGCCGCGGCAATGTCGAGCGAGAGGTATTCGGCGGCGAAGTCGTCGTCGGTGGCGGGCACCACGCCCGCCCCGTGGGCGGCGATCCGCTCGTCGCCGTGCACGGTCACGCCCGCCTCGGCCAGCGCCTCCAGCGCCTTCGGCACGAACGCGTCCGCGATGTCCTGGTGCACGAGGAACGTCTCGGCCGCGTTGCACACCGAGGGCCGCTGCGCCTTGGCGTTGACCAGGATCTTCACGGCGAGGTCGACGTCGGCCTCGGCGTCGACGTAGACGTGGCAGTTGCCGACGCCGGTCTCGATGACCGGCACGGTGGACTCCTCGACCACGGAGTTGATCAGGGACGCGCCGCCGCGCGGGATCAGCACGTCGACCAGGCCGCGGGCGCGCATGAGCTCCTTGACCGAGTCGCGGGTGCGGCCCGGCACGAGCTGGATCGCGCCGACGGGCACCTCGGTGCCCTCCAGCGCGCCCTGCATGACCGCGACCAGCGCGGTGTTGGAGGAGTAGGCGCTGGAGGAGCCGCGCAGCAGCACGGCGTTGCCGCTCTTGAGGCAGAGCGCGGCGGCGTCCACGGTGACGTTGGGACGGCCTTCGTAGATGATGCCGATGACGCCCAGCGGCACCCGGAGCTGGCGCAGCTCCAGGCCGTTGGGCAGCGTGGAGCCGCGGACCACCTCGCCGACCGGGTCGGGCAGGTCGGCGACCTCGCGCACGGCGTCGGCGATCTTGGCGATGCGGCCCTCGTCCAGCCGCAGCCGGTCGATCATGGCCTCGGACGTGCCCTCGGCCCTGGCCCGCTCGACGTCCTCGGCGTTGGCCGCGACGATCTCGGCGGCATGGGCGACCAGGGCGTCGGCGATCGCGCGCAACGCCCGGTCCTTCGGCGCCCGCGGCAGCGGGGCCAGCTCGGCGGCGGCCTCTCGTGCCGCGCGGGCGACCTTCAGGAACTCTTCGGACATCACGTGCTCCTCGTTCGGCTGCTAAGCGTGGGTCTCCAGTATGACGATGTCGTCGCGGTGGATCAGCTCGCGTTCATATTCCGGACCCAGCGTGTAGGCCAGCTCGCGGGTGGAACGCCCGAGCAGGCCGGGGATCTCGGCCGCGTCGAAGTTGACCAGCCCGCGGGCCACCACGTCACCCTCCGGCCCGCACAGGTCCACCGGGTCGCCCGCCGAGAACTCGCCCTCCACCGACGTCACCCCGGCCGGCAGCAGCGACTTGCGCCGCCCGACGACGGCCTCCACGGCGCCCGGGTCGAGGCTCAGCCGGCCGCGCCCGGTGGTGGCGTGCGCGAGCCACAGCAGGCGCGTGCCGGGATGACGACCGCCTGGGTGGAAGTAGGTGCCGACGTCGGCGCCGCTCAGCGCCTGGGCCGCGTGAGCGGCCGCGGTGAGCACCACGGGGACGCCGGCCCCGGTCGCGATCCTGGCGGCCTGCACCTTGGTCACCATGCCGCCGGTGCCGACGGCCGCGCCGTTCCTGCCCAGCTCGACGCCCGCCAGGTCCTCAGGCCCGCGGATCTCGGCCAGGCGGCGCGCGCCGCTGCGGCTCGGCGGGCCGTCGTAGAGCGCGTCCACGTCCGACAGCAGCACCAGCGCGTCGGCGCGGATCAGATGGGACACGAGCGCGGCCAGCCGGTCGTTGTCGCCGAACCGGATCTCGTCGGTGGCCACCGTGTCGTTCTCGTTGACGATCGGCACGATGCCCAGCTCCAGCAGCCGGTGAAGGGTCCGCTGGGCGTTGACGTGGTGGGCGCGGCGCATCATGTCGTCAGCGGTGAGCAGCACCTGGCCGACGCGCAGCCCGTACCGGGCGAAGGAGGAGGTGTAGCGGGCCACCAGCACGCCCTGGCCGACGGAGGCGGCGGCCTGCTGGGTCGCGAGGTCACGCGGTCGCGCGCTCAGCCCGAGCGGGCCGAGACCCGCCGCGATCGCCCCGGAGGAGACCAGGACGATCTGCGTCCCGGCCCGGCGCCGCGCCGCCAGCACGTCCACCAGGGCATCGACACGATCGACGTCGATCGTGCCCTGGGGGGTGGTGAGCGAGGAGGAGCCGACCTTGACCACGACCTTCGACGCCGCGCTGATCTGTTCCCGCACGCCTTGAAGCCTATCCAAGCCCCGGCCCACCCAACGCCCGCCCGCCCCAGCCCTCATGGGCTCAAGCCCTGCCCCCGCCCCAGCCCTCATGGGCTCAAGCCCTGCCCCCGCCCCAGCCCTCATGGGCTCAAGCCCTGACGCCGTCGCGTACCGGGCCTCAGCCCAGCCGGTTGTCGGTGCCGCGCGGCCCCTGCCGCGTGGACTCCGCGCTCAGCGTCGGCTGCCAGTCGAACACGTAGCCACCCTCCATGGGACCGATGACCACCTCGGCACCCGCCGTGGCCCCGGCCTTGGCCAGCTCCTCCTCGACCCCCAGCCGCTCCAGACGGTCGGCGAGGTAGCCGACGGCCTCGTCGTTGGTGAAGTCGGTCTGCCGGATCCACCGCTCCGGCTTCTCGCCGGTGACCTGGTACAGGTTCTCGTTGACCCGCCGGACCTTGAACCCGGCGTCCCCGAGCTGCTTGGGCCGGATGACCAGCCGGGTGGGCTCCTCCACCGGCTTGCTGGCCCGCGCCGCCGCGACCCACTCCCCCATCGCGTACGTCAGCTCGCGCAGCCCGTCATGCGTGGCCGCCGACACCGTGAACACCCGCAGCCCGCGCTCCTCGAACTCCGGCGTCACCAGCTCGGCCAGCTCCCGCGCGTCCGGCACGTCCGCCTTGTTGAGCACGACGATGCGCGGCCGGTCCTCCAGCTTCCCGTACGCGGCGAGCTCGGCCTCGATCACCTCGTAGTCGCTGACCGGGTCGCGTCCCGGCTCCATCGTGGCGCAGTCGATGACGTGCGCGAGCATGTCGCACCGCTCGACGTGCCGCAGGAACTCGTGCCCGAGCCCCTTCCCCTGCGATGCGCCCGGGATCAGCCCCGGCACGTCGGCCACGGTGAACACGGTCTCGCCCGCCGTCACCACGCCCAGGTTCGGCACGAGCGTCGTGAACGGATAGTCGGCGATCTTCGGCTTGGCCGCGCTCAGCGCCGCGATCAGCGACGACTTGCCCGCGCTCGGGAAGCCGACCAGTGCCACGTCCGCGACGCTCTTCAGCTCCAGCATCACGTCGAGCCCGTCGCCCGGCTCGCCGAGCAGCGCGAACCCCGGCGCCTTGCGTCTGGCCGTGGCCAGCGCGGCGTTGCCGAGGCCCCCGTGGCCGCCCTGCGCGATGACGTACCGGGTGCCGGCGCCGATCAGGTCCACCAGCACCTCGCCGGTGCGGGCGTCCTTGACCACCGTGCCGTTGGGCACCGGCAGGACCACGTCCTCGCCGTTGGCGCCGTCGCGGTTGGAGCCCTGCCCCTGCTTGCCGTTCTCGGCCTTGCGGTGCGGGCGGCGGTGGTAGTCGAGCAGGGTCGCGGTGTTGGGGTCCACCTCGAGGATGACGTCGCCGCCGCGACCGCCGTTGCCCCCGTCAGGACCGCCGAGGGGCTTGAACTTCTCCCGGTGGATGGAGGCGCACCCGTTTCCCCCGTCACCGGCCTTGACGTGCAGGACCACCTGGTCCACGAAGTCCGGCATGCAGCAGCACTCCTCCATCGCCCCCGTCCAGGGGGCTTCTCAACTCGTCGAACGGGACCCTACCCAGGCCCCGGAAACGCGAAAGGGGTGGATCGCCCGCGCGATCCACCCCTTTGACGCGATGGTGCAACGACCCCCGTGACGGGAGCGGAGAACTACTCCGCGACGGGGACGATGCTCACGGCCCGACGGCCGCGCTTGACGCCGAACTGCACGTGACCCGCGGCCAGCGCGAACAGCGTGTCGTCGCCACCACGGCCGACGTTGTCGCCGGGGTGGAAGTGGGTGCCACGCTGACGGACGATGATCTCGCCCGCGTTGACCAGCTGGCCGCCGAAGCGCTTGACGCCCAGGCGCTGAGCATTGGAGTCACGGCCGTTCCGGGTGGACGACGCGCCCTTCTTGTGTGCCATCTCTCAAACTCCCGATCAGGCCTGGTCGATACCGGTGATCTTCACCTGGGTGTACCGCTGACGGTGACCCTGGCGCTTCTTGTAACCGGTCTTGTTCTTGTACTTGAGAATCCGGATCTTCGGGCCCTTGGTCTCACCGAGGATCTCGGCGCTGACCATGAACTTGCCCACCTCGGTGGTCACGTCGCCATCGTCGACGACGAGCACCGTCGGCAGCGAAACCGAAGAGCCGACCTCGCCGGCGACCTTGTCCACCTCGAGGACGTCACCGACGGAGACCTTCTGCTGCCTGCCGCCGCAACGAACGATCGCGTACACCGCGGAACCCTTCTACTGACTCGCTGTTGCCACAGCCGTCCCCTGAGGGAACGACCGCCGAATGCTGCGCCTGCCATTCGGTCCTGTCTCGAACCGACGAACCGAGTAGGCGCGCCAACAGGGCGCGTCACCTGACGCACCGGTTCACCAGGGTACCGGATTAACGGCCCCCTAGGCGAACCGGACGGATCGTCGGATGTCCGCCAAAGGCTAGTCGGCGGACTTCGCTCGGCGAGAGCGTCGCCGCCCCCTGCCGGAAGTCTGGCCCGCTTGGTCGTCCTCAGCCGGGACATCATCAAGCGCACCGGTCACGGTATCACGGCCTGAGGTGTCCTTGGCCGCGGAAACCTTGTCCGAGACCGCCTTCTCGACGGCCATCTTGCCCTGCGTGCCGCGCGGCTCCGGCTTGCTCTCGACCGGCTCGGTCGAGACGATCAGCCCGCGCCCGTTGCAGCACTCGCACGGCGTCGAGAACGCCTCCAGCAGCCCCTGACCGACCCGCTTACGCGTCATCTGCACCAGGCCCAGCGAGGTCACCTCGGCCACCTGGTGCTTCGTACGGTCGCGCGCCAGGCACTCCAGCATCCGCCGCAGCACGAGGTCGCGGTTGGACTCCAGCACCATGTCGATGAAGTCGATCACGATGATGCCGCCGATGTCGCGCAGCCGCAGCTGGCGCACGATCTCCTCGGCCGCCTCCAGGTTGTTCCTGGTGACCGTCTCCTCCAGGTTGCCGCCCTGGCCGGTGAACTTGCCGGTGTTGACGTCCACGACCGTCATCGCCTCGGTGCGGTCGATGACCAGCGAACCGCCGCTCGGCAGCCACACCTTGCGCTCCAGCGCCTTGCCGAGCTGCTCGTCGATGCGGTAGGCCTCGAACACGTCGCCCTGCTCGCCGTCCCACTTCGACAGCCGCTCGCCCAGGTGCGGCGCGACGTACTTGACGTAGTCGTCGACCGTGTCCCAGGCGTCGTCGCCCTGGACGACCAGATTCGTGAAGTCCTCGTTGAAGACGTCACGGATGACGCGGACGGTGAGGTCCGGCTCGGCGGACAGCAGCTCGGGCGGGCTGGCCGACTTGGCCTTCTTCTGGATGCTCTCCCACTGCGCCGACAGCCGCGCCACGTCGCGGGCCAGCTCATCCTCGGAGGCGCCCTCGGCCGCGGTGCGCACGATGACGCCCGCGTTCTCCGGCATGACCTTCTTCAGGATGCTCTTGAGCCGGGTGCGCTCCTTGTCGGGGAGCTTGCGGCTGATGCCGGTCATCGACCCGTCCGGCACGTACACGAGGTAACGCCCGGGCAGGCTGATCTGCGAGGTGAGCCGCGCGCCCTTGTGCCCGATCGGGTCCTTGGTGACCTGCACCAGCACCGACTGGCCGGACTTCAGCGCCGACTCGATGCGCTTCGGCTGGCCCTCCATCCCGACGGTGTCGAAGTTGACCTCACCGGCGTACAGGACCGCGTTGCGCCCCTTGCCGATGTCCACGAACGCCGCCTCCATCGACGGCAGCACGTTCTGGACCTTGCCGAGGTAGACGTTGCCCACGTACGACTGGCTCGCCTCGCGGTTGACGTAGTGCTCGACGAGCACGCCGTCCTCCAGCACCGCGATCTGCGTACGGTCGCCCTGGCGGCGCACCACCATCATGCGGTCGACCGACTCGCGCCGGGCCAGGAACTCCGACTCGGTGATGATCGGCGGACGCCTGCGGCCCAGCTCGCGGCCCTCGCGGCGGCGCTGCTTCTTGGCCTCCAGCCGGGTCGAGCCGCGCACGCTCTGCACGCCGTCCGTGGCGGTCTCCAGCGCACCGGTACGGCCGGAGCGCGGCGCGCGGATGCGCACCACCGTGTTGGGCGGGTCGTCGCTGGCCGGCTCGGCGCCCTCGTCACCGCCCCTGCGGCGACGGCGACGGCGGCGGCGTGAGGACGAGCTCTCCTCTTCCTCCTGCGCGGCCGGCTCCTCGGCGGGCTCCTCCTCGGACTCCTCGTCCTGGTCCTCGCCGTCCTCGCCCTCGCCACGCTCACGCGCCTTGCCGCGCCCGCGTCCGCCGCGGCGGCGACGGCGGCGGCGACCGCCGCCCTCTTCCTCCTCGGGCTCCTCGGCGGCCTCGGCGTCGGTCTCGTCCTCGACGTCCTCCTCGACCAGGTCCTCGGCCTCCTCCGGCTCGACCGGCGGGGTCGGCTCGGGACGCCGCGTCACGGCCGGCTTGGCCTGCGTCGGATCCGGCGCCTGGAACAGCGGCGCGAAGATGGCCGCGGGCCGCTGGAACGCGGCTCCGGGCTCGTCGTGATGACGAGCCGAGAACCCGAACGGGTCCGCCAGCAGACTCGGCCGGGCCGGTTCCTCGTCGAGGTCCTCACCGGCGGGCTCGTCATCGAGCGGCTCGTCCTCGGGAAGGATCTCGATGATGTCCTCCCCCTCAACCCCCTCGACATCCCCGCCAGAGGCCGCCACCGCGCCCTGAACGCCACCGGGGGCCACACCCTGACCAACACCGGCCTCCGTGCCCTGGACACCTCCAGCCGCCGTGCCTTGACCGGCACCGGCCTCAGCGCTCCGAGCACCGCCGACCGCCGCACCCTGACCGGCGCCAGCCTGGTCAGGAAGGGCTCCCTGCGTGCCCGTGCCGGCGTCCTCGCCCGTCTCGCCGGCCGCCGCCTCCGCGGCGGCCGCGCGCCGGCTACGCGTCGTCGTGGCGCGGGTGCGCGTCCTCCGGCTGCCCGTGCCACGGCCGCTCCCGGCCTCCTCGGCGGCTTCCTCAACGCCCTGTGCCGCAGCCTGTCCGGCACCCTCAGCGCCTGCCTGCCCGGCACCCACACCCTCGGCCGCGCTCACACCAGCGACCGGCCCAGCAGCGGCCTCGGCCACGCCGGCGGCCGGCACGCCCTGCTCCCCGGCGGGCGCGACGGCCTCCGCCGCCACATCCTCACCGGCCTTCTTACGAGTCCTGGTACGCCGCTTCGGCGCGGCCTCCTCGGCGGGAGCCGCGGCCACGCCGCTCTCCACCGCACCGGCGGCAGCATCCTCTGCACTCACAGCCGCACCGGCGCCGCTCTCGGCCCCGGCCTCCTCGGCCTCGGCACCCTTCTTCGTGGTACGCCGCCGCGTCGTCGTCGCGGTGGACCGCGTACGCGACGTCTTCTTGGGCTTCTCCTCGCCGGCTCCGGCCTCGCTCACCGCGTCCGCCACGGCCCCGGCCACAGCGGCCTCCACCGGACTGACACCAGCCCCGGCACCACCGTCAGCAGCGCCACCCTCAGCGGCAGCGCCACCAGCGCCACCGTCAGCAGCAGTGCCACCAGCAGCCCCGGCAGCACCAAGGCCACCGGCAGGGCCGGCCTCAGCCGCACCCCCACCGGCCCCGCGAGCGCCGCTCACGGCACCGCTTCCGTTCCCGTTCTCCACGGCGACAGCGACCTCGGCGTCCGGCGACCCGGCCGCTCTGCGCACCACGGTGCCCCGCACCGGCGCGCCCTCCGACACCGACACCGACGGCGCGGCCTGTGCGGCGACGACGGTGACCGGCTTCTGCGCCGGCTCCTCGGGCAGCTCGGGCGGCGGCCCCGCGGGCCGGCTGGCGGCGCGGCGGCGCCTGGTCCCCGTTGACTGTTCAGTTGTCTCCCCGTCGGGGCCAGTGGCCCCGGCGTTGGGCTCGTTGTCGAGCATGCGGGCGCTCTCCCGTCAGCTCCCGGGCGCGTCGCCGCGCCGCGCAGGAGCCATCGTGTCTCAGTTGTCCGCCGGCGCCTCCGTGACGGAGTCGCCGACGCCAAGTCCTGTCAGCGGTCGTGCCCGGCGCATGCTGGGCGCGTCCTCAACCGCCGACGTGCTCACCCGCCGGTCCCGCCTCGCCGCCGCGCGTCGTGTCGCGGTCCAGGCCGAGCGGGTCGGCAAGCGCACCGGTGCTGGCGTCGAGCGGCCCCTGCGCCAGCCTGGTCACCTCGGGGGGAACCGGCGGCGCGAAGTCGGCCACAAGGCGCAGCCCTGTGAGCACATCGTCGGGTCGAACTGCAGGCGTCATGTGCCGAACAACCATGCGCAGTATGACACACGGCTCTCTCTGCACCTGAGCTGCGGTTCTTTCTGTTCCCTCGGAAACCGTCAGCCCCAGGACGGCGCCGCGCGCGTCGAAGCGGCGGGGTCCCTTCTTGGTGAGGCGTTCGACCTCCACGGTGCCCTCCGCGAGAAACTTCTCCACCGCCACCTCGGCGAGCTCGCGATCGGCACCGGGCAGGCGCACCTCCCAGTCGGAGACCTCCAAGCGGTCGGCCAGCCCACCCTGACCCGCCTCCACGACGTCGAGCACATCGAGCCCCGGCGGCAGCGATCCGTCCAGACTGGACCTGACCTGCTCGGGGTCACACGGCGTGGTTACGCCGATCTCGAGGTATTCGGCTTCGCTGGCGACGCCGGTCGGCGCCGCGCCCGCGTAGGAGATCTTGGGGTGGGGCGAGAAACCCGCGCTGTAGGCCACCGGAATGCCGGCACGGCGAACCGCCCTCTCGACGGCCCGCGAGATGTCGCGGTGGCTGGTGAAGCGCAGGCGGCCGCGCTTGGCGTAACGCACACGCAGGCGCTGCACCGTGGGCGCGGGCGGAGGCCCTTCGGGAACAGGTTTCAGAGTCTGTCGTCCTTCCCTTGTAAGAGTTCCTTCATTCAGGATAAGCCGCCCCGGTGAATGGACGTGTACAACGAGGCACGGCTCGCCCACTGAGCGCGCTAGACCACGGTGAGCGGAAGGAGCTTCCGTCCCGTCGGCCCGATCTGGATCTCGGTGCCCATGGTGGGGCAGACGCCGCAGTCGTAGCACGGCGTCCACCGGCAGTCCTCGACCTCGCCTCCGGAGACCGCCTCCTGCCAGTCCTGCCACAGCCATTCGCGGTCGAGCCCCGCGTCGAGGTGGTCCCACGGCAGGACCTCGTTCTCCTCCCGCTCGCGGGTGGTGTACCAGTCGACGTCGATGCCGGCCTTGTCCGCCGCGGCCATCCAGCGCTCGTAGGAGAAGTGCTCGCTCCAGCCGTCGAACCGCCCACCGTCCTCCCAGACGGCCCGGATGACCGCGCCGATCCGGCGGTCGCCGCGCGACAGCAGGCCCTCCACGATCGAGGGTTTGCCGTCGTGGTAGCGGAAGCCGATGGCCCGGCCGTATTCCTTGTCGCCGCGCAGCGAGTCGCGCAGTGCCTTGAGCCGCCGGTCGACGGTCTCGTGGTCGGCCTGCCCGGCCCACTGGAACGGCGTGTGCGGCTTGGGCACGAACCCGCCGATGGAGACCGTGCAGCGGATGTCTCTGCTGCCGGTGGCCTCGCGGCCGGCCTTGATGACCTTCTTGGCCAGGTCGGCGATGCCGAGCACGTCCTCGTCCTGCTCGGTGGGCAGGCCGCACATGAAGTAGAGCTTCACCTGCCGCCACCCCTGCGAGTAGGCGGTGGTGACGGTGCGGATGAGGTCGTCCTCGCTGACCATCTTGTTGATCACCTTGCGCATCCGCTCCGAGCCGCCCTCGGGGGCGAACGTCAGACCGGAGCGCCGGCCGTTCCTGGAGAACTCGTTGGCCAGGTCGATGTTGAACGCGTCGACCCGCGTCGAGGGCAGCGACAGCGAGGTGTTGGTGCCCTCGTAGCGGTCGGCCAGGCCCTTGGCGACCTCGGCGATCTCGGAGTGGTCGGCCGACGAGAGCGACAGCAGGCCGACCTCGTTGAAGCCGGACTCCTTGATGCCGTTGTCGACCATCGCCCCGATCGTGGTGATGGACCGCTCGCGCACGGGACGGGTGATCATGCCCGCCTGGCAGAACCGGCAGCCGCGGGTGCAGCCGCGGAAGATCTCCACGCTGAACCGCTCATGCACGGTCTCGGCCAGCGGGACCAGAGGCTTCTTCGGATAGGGCCACTCGTCGAGGTCCATCACGGTGTGCTTGTGGACCCGCCAGGGCACGTCGGGCCGGTTGGGCGCGACCCGCTTGATGCGCCCGTCCGGGTGGTAGTCGACGTCGTAGAACTTGGGCACGTAGACGCCGCCGGACTCGGCCAGCCGCATCAGCAGCTCGTCACGGCCGCCGGGTCTGCCCTCGCCCTTCCACTCGCGCACGACCTCGCTGATGGCGATGGAGATCTGCTCGCCGTCGCCCAGCACGGCCGCGTCGACGAAGGCCGCGATCGGCTCGGGGTTGAAGGCCGCGTGGCCGCCAGCGATGACGATCGGATCGTCGTCGCCCCGGTCCGCTGCCTCCAGCGGGATGCCGGCCAGGTCGAGCGCGGTCAGCAGGTTGGTGTAGCCGAGCTCGGTCGAGAACGACACGCCGAGCAGGTCGAAGGCGCGCACCGGGCGGTGCGCGTCGACGGTGAACTGCGGCACGCCCTCGGCCCGCATGAGGGCCTCCAGGTCGGGCCAGACGGCATAGGTGCGCTCGGCGAGCGTGCCGGGCAGCTCGTTGAGAATCTCGTAGAGGATCGCCACGCCCTGGTTGGGCAGCCCGACCTCATAGGCGTCCGGGTACATCAGCGCCCATCGCACGTCGGCGGAGTCCCAGTCCTTGACGGTCGAGTTGAGCTCACCTCCGACGTACTGGATGGGCTTCTGCACCTTGGGCAGCAGCGCTTCCAGGCGGTGGAAAATCGACTCGACAGGCATACCGTCAAGGGTAGCGGGGCCTGGGCGGTGGCAAATCCGGCAAGCGCGCTCACGCCCGGTCAGCGCCGCCCCCGGCCGGTCAGAGGAACGACTGACCCCGCACCTTGATGGCCTGCAGCAGCCCGATCGCGATCAGGTTGGCGAACGTGGCCGTGCCGCCGTAGGACACGAACGGCAGCGGCAGGCCGGTGATCGGCATGATGCCGATCGTCATGCCGACGTTGACGAACGTCTGGAAGCCGAACCAGCACACGATCATGCCGGCGACCAGCGTCCCGAACCGGTCCTCGCACTTGCGGGCGATGCGCAGCCCGCGCACCAGCACCACCCCGAGCAGCACCACGACCGCGGCCGACCCGAGGAAGCCGAACTCCTCGCCCGCCACGGTGAAGATGAAGTCGGTGTGCTGCTCGGGCACGAACCGCCCGGTCGTCTGCCCGCCGCCGAGCAGCCCCTTGCCGAGCAGCTGCCCCGATCCGATGGCGATCAGCGACTGCGTCGCGTTGTATCCCACGCCGCGCGGATCGACGCTCGGATCGACGAACGCCGTGAACCGCGCCACCTGGTACGGCTCCAGCAACTGGAAGTAGAACACCGAGAAGATCCCCAGCGCGGCGGTGGCCACCAGCCCCGCGATGACCCGTTTGCGCACGCCCCCGAGGACCAGCCCGGCCGCCGTGATCACCGCCAGCACCATGGCCGTGCCCAGGTCGGGCTGGAGCATCACCAGCCCCATCGCGATCACCGCCGCCAGGATCGCCAGCATCACGTCGAGCCCGCGCGGCCGGTCGGTGCCCTCCGCAGGCTGCGCCAGCAGCATGGCGATGATCAGCAGCAGCCCCACCTTGGCGAACTCCGACGGCTGCACCGCGAAACCGCCGCCGAGCAGGATCCACGAGTGCGAGCCGTTGATCGTCGCCCCCAGCGGCGTGATCACCAGCCCCAGCCCGACCAGCGACACGAAGAACACCAGCGGCGCGTACGCCCGCATCGCCCGGTGATCGACGGTCGCCACCATGGCGCACAGCACCACGCCGATGGCCTCGTTGAGCATGTGCTTCTTCACCAGGCCGGTGGAGCCGGGCGCCCAGGTCCTGGTGCACGACCACACCAGCAGCGTGCCGATCACGCACAGCCCGGCGACCGCCACCAGCATGAGCCCGTCGAGCCTGCGGACCGCGGAGTTCTCCTGCATGAGCCGGCGCAGCAGCGAGGGCCGCTGGACGGCGGCGGTGCGGGCGGTCATCGTGGCGCCACCGTTCCGTCGGGCCGGAAGACCGGCAGTTTGGTGGTGAGCCTGCCCCCGGGCACGGCCGGGGTCCGTTTGATGCCGTAGATGCCCTCGTAGATCTCACGCGCGGCGGGCGCGGCGGTCTGCGCGCCCATGCCGCCCTGGGAGACCATGACGACCACGACGTACTGCGGGTTCTTCGTCGGCGCGAACGAGGCGAACCACGAGGTGTCCTGCTTGCCCCACACCTCCGCGGTGCCGGTCTTGCCGCCCACGCGCACCTTGTCCATCGGGAAACCGGCGAACGCCCCGGCCGCGGTGCCGTCCTGGGCGACCTGGCTGAGCGCGTTCTTGATGTAGTGCCGCTCCTTCTCGCTCAGCGGCAGCTTGCCGACCACCGGCACGGGGATGGTCCTGACCACCTTGCCGTCGGGCCGCACCTGCGCCCAGCCGATGCGCGGGCTGCGCAGCTTCCCGTCGCTGACCAGCGCCATGTAGGCCCGCGCGAGCTGCATCGGCGTCACCAGCACGTCGCCCTGCCCGATGGAGAAGTTGGCCGAGTCGCCGGGCCGCAGCAGGAACCCCTCCGTGCAGTTCTCCAGCGCCAGCCGCTTCAGGAACTCCGCCCGCGCGCGGTCCTTGACCTCCGGATAGCCCTTGCGCGAGCGCTCGCACGTGACCGCGTTGGTCTGGTTCCAGAGGCTCTTCTTCCACGCCCGGTCGGGAATGCGACCCCCGGACTCGCCGGGCAGGTCGACGCCAGTCGGCCGACCGAACCCGAACGCCCTCGCCGTGTTCGCGAAGATCTCCTTCGGCGGCTTCTTCGGATAACGCCCACCGTCCTTGAGGTACTGCTCGTACGCGGCCCGGTAGAAGATCGTGTCGCACGACCTCACCAGCGCCGTGTGCAGGTTCATCGGGCCCAGCCCGATGCCGCGGAAGTTGTTGAAGGCCCGCCCGCCCACGTTGTACGACCCCGAACAGTCGTAGGTGCCGTTCAGCGGATAGCCGGCCCGCAGCATCGACGTCACCGACGAGATCTTGAACGTCGAACCGGGCGCGAACTGCCCGTTGATCGCCCGCGACACCAACGGCTTGCCCGACTTCTCCGACATCAGCCGCTGGTAGCCGCGCGCCGAGATCCCGCCGCCCCAGATCTCCGGGTCGTAGTTGGGCTGGCTGGCCAGCGCCACCACCCTGCCGCTCCGCGCGTCGAGCACCACCGCGGCCCCGCCGTCGGCCTGCGGCGCGGACTTCATGGCCCTTTCGAGTGCCCTCTCGGTCACCGCCTGGATCCGGGAGTCGATGCTGGTCACCAGATGGTCGCCGGGAACGGGCGTGACCTGGTCCTCCACCCCGAGCGCCTTGCCCATCCGGTCGACCTGCACCCGGCGCAGCCCGGCCTTGCCGCGCAGCGCGTCGTCGTAGACGTACTCCAGCCCGTCGCGCCCGGCCAGGTCGACGCCGGAGAAGGCCGCCTTGAGCCCTTCGCGCTTCTCCAGCTCCTCCTCGGTGACCGGCTGCAGGTAGCCCAGCATCTGCGCGCCCGCCCGGCCGCCCGGGTACTGCCGCACGGAGTGGATCTCCGCCGTCACCCCGGGGAACTCCTCCTGGCGCTCCAGGATCTGCAGCGCCTCCCGGGTGTCCACCTTCTCGTCCAGCGGCACCGGCTGGTAGGGCGACCCCGTCCAGCACGGCTTCGGCACCTTCGGCCCGCACGGCGTGATCTTCCGCTGCAGCTCCTGCACCGGCCTGCCGAGCACCTGCGACAGCTTGGTCAGCACCTTCAGCCCGCCGTCTGGCGTCCTGGACAGCAGCGCGCGGTCCACCGACACGACCAGCGCCGTACGGTTGCGCACCAGCGGCCGCCCGGAGGAGTCGAGGATCTGCCCGCGCACGGCCGGCACGATCACCGTGCGCGTCCTGGTCTCCGTCGCCCGCGTCACGAACTCCTGCCCGTGCACCACCTGCACCTGGTAGAGCCGCCCGACCAGCACCACGAGCAGCGTCAGCACCAGCACGTGCAGCACCAGCAGCCGGGTCCGCATCCTGATCATGTCGAGTACCTCGGCTCGCCGCGGGCGGCCAGCCAGATGACGACAGGGGACACGAGCAGCGTGTAGACGATGGTGACGGGCACCTCCCCGGTCAACGTGGCCAACGTCACCCGGGAGTCCCCGATCAGCAGGTTGACGCCCACGGCCAGCAGCGGCGCCAGCAGCACGCACAGCACCACGGTGGTCACCGGGCCGCCCGCCCCCCGCCCGGCCACGTAGCCGACCAGCGCCAGCACGAACGCGTACTGCCCGACCAGATGAGCGCCCGGCGGCGCGATGTCCACCACCAGCCCGGCGAAGAACCCGAGCACCGCCCCCGGCACCGCCCCGCGCGCCAGAGCCGCCCCGACCACGGCCAACAGCACCAGATCAGGCGCTCCCCCGCCAGGCAACGGCAGCCGGTTGACCAGCATGACCTGCACCAGCAGCGCCAGCAGCACGCACAGTCCTCCGATCACCGCGACCCCTCCTCGTGCCCCAGCCCCCTGAACACCACAACCCACCCTCGCCGCGCAGCCCCCCGCACCGCCCCCACCCGCCGGCAGAAGCCGAGCCCCGCACCGCTAGGACCCACCTCCCAGGTGCAGGCACACAAAGCCGCATCCCGCACACAGGGCGCCCGCACCACAACCCGCCCTCGCCGCACAGGCACCCGGACCCGCGCCCCCAGGCCCCGCATCCCGCACACGGACACCCGGCCCCGCGGCCCCGCGCACCGCCCTCCGCTCACAGACGCCCGCATCACCGTGACCCCCCTCGGCGCGTAGGCGTCCGCGTCACCGCGCCCCCCTCCTTGGCGGGCAGCACCGCGTCACGCGGGTCCCTCTTCGGCGCCTCGACCACCACACCCACCGCGTCCAGCGCCGTCAGATCCGCGAACGGCCGCGCATAGGCGATGCGCGTCAACTCTCCAGGCGTGGACTCGACCCGCTCGATCACCCCGACCGGCACCCCCGGCACGTACGGCCGCCCGTTCTGCGACCCGAAACTGACGATCCGCCCGCCCCGCACCAGCGGCGCGGTGGAGTCGAGCAGCCGGAACTGCACGAGCCTGCCGTACTCGCCCACCCCGTGGACGACCCCGATCTCCTTGCCGCCCTCCAGCCGCGCGCCCGCCGCCGAGGCCGGATCGCTGATCAGCAGCACCGTCGAGCTGGTGGTGGAGGCGTGGATGACCCGCCCCACCAGCCCGTCGCCGTTGAGCACGGTCATCTCCGGCTGCACCCCGTCGGCGCTGCCGATGTCGATCTGCACGGTGTCCTCGAACCCCGGCTGACCTCGCCGCGCGACCACATTGCCTGTGACGATCTTGTATCCGCCGGCTCCCGCCAGCCCCAGCAGCTTCTTCAGCTCGCTGGAGCGGGCGGCGTCGAGCTTGTCGGACAGCATCCCGGTCCGCAGCCGGGCGTTCTCCTCCGTCAGCGCCTTGATGCGCTCCTGCGCCGCCGGCGCGGTGAACACGGCCTGCACGAACGTGGTGACCGGCCGCACCACCCCGCCGCCGAGCTGCTCGGCCGACCCGAAGACCCAGGCCCCGACGGCGCGGAGCGGACGCAGCGGCGAGCTCTCGCCGGTGCGATGATCGACGGTCAGGATGACCAGCGCCGCCGTCAGCAGCACTCCGAGGATCAGCCGGCCCCGGCGCGAGTCCCTCATCAGTGCCGTGACTCCGGCACCAGGACCTCCTGCAGCGCCTCGAAGTCCTCGGCGCACTTGCCGGAGCCGATGGCCACCGAGTCGAGGGCGTTCTCGACGAGGTGGACCGGCATGCCCGTCTCGGCCTTGACCCGCTCGTCGAGGCCCCTGAGCAGAGCGCCGCCGCCGGTGAGCGCGATGCCGCGGTCCATGATGTCGCCGGACAGCTCGGGCGGGCACTTGTCGAGCGTGGTCTTGACCGCGTCGACGATCGCGTTGACCGGCTCCTCGATCGCCTTCCTGATCTCCTCGCCGGAGACGATGATCGTCTTCGGCAGCCCGCTGACGAGGTCGCGCCCGCGGATCTCCGCGTGCAGATCCTCGCCGTGGGGGCAGGCCGAGCCGATCGCCATCTTGATCTCCTCGGCGGTGCGCTCGCCGAGCATGAGCGAGAACTCCTTCTTGGCGAACGCGATGACCGCCTGGTCGAGCTCGTCGCCGCCGATGCGGATCGACTGACTGGTGACGAGGCCGCCCATCGAGATGATCGCCACCTCGGTGGTGCCCCCGCCGATGTCGACGACCATGTTGCCGGTGGGCTCGTGAACCGGCAGTCCGGCGCCGATCGCGGCCGCCATGGGCTCCTCGACGATGTAGACCTTGCGTGCGCCGGCCTGGTAGCCGGCCTCTTTCACCGCGCGCTGCTCGACGCTGGTGATGCCGCTCGGCACGGCGATGATGATGCGCGGCTTGGCGAAGTGGCGCCGTTTGTGCACCCTCTGAATGAAATAGCGCAACATGCGCTCGGTGACGTCGAAGTCGGCGATCACGCCGTCCTTCAGCGGCCGGACGGCCACGATGTTTCCAGGCGTACGGCCGATCATGCGCTTGGCCTCGATGCCGACCGCCACGATCTTGCCCGTGGTGGTGTTGATCGCGACGACGGACGGCTCGTTGAGCACGATGCCGCGGCCACGGACATAGACCAGTGTGTTGGCGGTTCCGAGGTCGACCGCCATGTCACGGCCGAGGAACGCGAGCTTGCTGCCCATGGGGAACGGAGCCCTCCGTAACGTCGTTCGCGAATGACTACGGATCGAATTCGAATCGTAACGTGACGTACCCACCGCTGAGTGCAACGAGCCGTCGCGCTCCTCAAAAATCTCCAGCCCCAAGCTCAACCGCAATTTTGCCCAGACTGTCGCATAACGCCCGAACGTCCGCTGGACCGTTCCAAAAGCCCCCACATGGCATCCCGCAACTCTCGCGGCACACGCTACGCGAGACCACCGACGAAAACACGCGCGCCCGCACAGCGTGCAGTGCTGTGCGGGCGCGGTAGTCGCCACCGCCCCTCGGAAAGGGACGGTCAGGGCGAGGTAACTAGAAGCGGTCGGGGAAGAAGATCTTGATCTCCCGGGCGGCGGACTCGGGCGAGTCGGAGCCGTGGACGACGTTCTCGCCGATCTCCAGGGCGTGGTCGCCGCGGATCGTGCCGGGGGCGGACTTCACCGGGTCGGTGGCGCCGGCCAGCGCGCGGAAGGCCTCGACGGCGCGGGGGCCCTCCAGCACCAGGGCGACGAGCGGCCCCGACGTGATGAACTCGACGAGCTCACCGAAGAACGGCCGCTCGGAGTGCTCGGCGTAGTGCGCCTTGGCGGTGTCGGCGTCGAGGGTGCGCAGGTCCATCGCCACGACCTTGAGGCCCTTGCGCTCCACACGGGCGATCACGTCACCGATGAGGCCACGCTTCACCCCGTCGGGCTTGATCAGGACAAGAGTGCGCTCGGACACTTGAAGTTCTCCTTCGAACAGAATGGGGTCGCGGCTACCGGCGCCCCGGCCTCATCGCGAGGACGCCTCGGCCGGGCACGGGCCCGGACGTCGCCGTAGCCGGGCCTCAGCTTACCGTCCCGGGCCCGCACCCTCGTTTCGTCCGGCGATCCCGCCCTGGCCCTCCGAGCCGTTGTGAAGACCGGACGGGGCCGCCTAGGGGGCACGGTCGTCTTCAGGTGACTTCGCCTGAGGCGGAACAGCGGGCACCTGCCCCTCCTCGGCCTCAGCGACCGCAGGCCCGTCCGGCACGGACCGGCCACCTTCAGTCCCGCCCGGACCCCGCTCCTCGCCCCGGCCAGAATCGTCCGCGGCGGCGAAGGCATCTCCCCACTTCCGCCGCTCGCCGGCGCAGTCAACGGCCTCGCTCCCCGCACCCGGATCACCCTGCGGTGCCGTTACGAGCAGGACATCCTCGAAGGCCCGTTTGCCTCCTTCGTCGCCCTCGGACCGCCGCGCCAGCACCGCCGCCAGCACGATGATCGCCACCAGCAGGAACCCACCGATGAGCGCCCACCAGTGCAACGCCCCCACGAACTTGTCGACCAGCTCCTGCGCCGACCGGACCCCGTCCAGCAGCGCCATCTGCACCCCGGTCCCCAGCAGGAACCCGGCCAGCACCCCGGCCACGCACAACGACAGCCCGAACGCCGCCGCCCCGATCCCGACCTCCTGCAACGTCGCCGTCAGGGCCACCGCCGCTCCCACCGCCAGCAACGTGAACGGCACCGCCAGCACCATCCCGTCGGCCGACGGCACCACCAGCCGGACCGAGCACAACCCCACCACCATGGACAGCAGCCCCAGCGGCGCCAGCCACCTCCCGGCACCCACCGCGAACAGCCGCACGGCCACCGCCGCGCCGATCGCCAGCACCCCCGCGACGACGTACGGGATCCACAGCCCGCGCAACCCGGGCCCGCCGAGCCCGCCCATCTCCACCAGCGTCACCTGAGCCGCACTCGGCAGCAGCACCACCCCGACGGCCACCAGCACGTACGCCGCCCTGCGGCTCTCCACAGGACCGATCGACGCCAGCGCCAGCAGCCCGAACACGGCCGTGGCCGCCAGCAGCACCACCGGAGGCGCCCGCCAGCCCGCCGAGGCCGTGCTGATCGCCACCACGGCGATCCCGAGCGCCAGAACGACGCACAGCAGCAGCCGGCCGCGCTCGCCCACCGCGAAAACGGGAGCCTCGGGCCGGCCGAGCAACATCCAGGCCAGCAGGTACGCCGCCGCCAACCCCAGCGCGACCCCCGTCACCAGCGGGTACGGTTGCAACGTCACCTTCCAGCTGCTGACCGCGTCCAGCGGCCACAGCGCCAGCGCCTGCGCCGTGAGCAGACTCAGGCTGAACGTCCCTGCCCACAGACCGCGAAGCACCGGCGTACGCGTCCAGACCGCGACCAGCGTGGCGGGCACGAGCAGGCCGCACCCGACGCCGCGCAACACGCGTACGACGCCGACGAGAAGCTCGCCGGCCGCGTAGCCGCCCGCCGCGTCGGACAGCGCCACCAGCGCCAGCCCGGCGAGCATGAGATGCGCGGCAGGAACCCGCCGCAGCGCCACCGCCGCGAGCGGCACGGCCAGCATGAGCACGGGCAGGGCGAGCCCGTGCGTACGCATGAGCCCGACCTGGTCGATGTCGGCGGGCAGCAGCCTCGCGACGACGGAGAGCGTGTTGGGGATCGTGGTGATCGCCAGCGGCAGCGCGCAGACGACCAGCAGCCCGAGCAGAGTGTCGAGCAACCAGCTGTTTCCGGGCGCAACCGTACGGAGCGACCGCTGGATCGGGGGGACGGCCATGTAGGCCGACTTTAGCGGGTAGTAGCGCCCTCGACACGGCGAGCGACCATAATCGCGGTGATCCACAGCGCCGCGAAGATCGCCCCAAGGAAGAACATGGACGTCACCAGGAACCCGCTCGCGATCGCCAGCACCTGGACGACGCTGCCCAGCAGGTAGCCGACCGGCTTCTTGAGCAGGCCGGCGGCGACCACGCACAGCACGGCCAGCCCGATCCCGACGGTCACCGCCAGCGCGGGCTCGACCTTGCCGATGACGATCGCGACGGGCGTGATCAGCCCGGCGACGATCGCCTCCATCCCGAGCACGCTGGCGCCTAGCCTACGCATGCCCGGCGTCACCTGAAAGCTCATCTCGAACCCCCCTTCATCCTCATCAACCGGGCCGGTACGCCCGGCGGGCCCGACGCGTCGCATCCGGTCATCAGACGCCGTCCGCCTTCAGCAGCCGCCGCGCGTCCCCCGCCGTGACGACCGACCCCGTGATCAGCACGCCGGTGCCGCTGAACTCACCCTCGGCGTCGGCGATGCCGATGCCCTTGTCGATCGCGTCGTCCAGCCGGTCCTCCACGTGTACCCGCTCCTCGCCGAAGATCGGCTCGGCCAGCGCCGCCAGCTCGTCCGCCGTCAACGACCTGGGCGAGGAGTTACGCGTGACGATGATCTCGTCCACGATCGGCTCAAGCAGCTCCAGCAGGCCCTCGACGTCCTTGTCGCGCATGACCGCGACCACGCCGATGACCTTCGCGAAGTCGAACGCCTCGTGCAGCCCCTCCAGCGTCGCCTGCATGCCGCCGGGGTTGTGGGCGGCGTCGATGACGACCGTCGGAGTACGGCGTACGACCTCCATGCGCCCCGGCGAGGATGCCTGCGCGAAGGCCTGGCGTACGAGGTCGGCGTCGAGCGGGTCGTCGCCGCCCGTCAGCGCCTCGACGGCGGCCAGGGCGCAAGCCGCGTTGCCCGCCTGGTGAGCACCGTACAGCGGCAGGTAGACCTCGTCGTAGACGCCCTTGAGGCCGCGCAGGGTGAGCAGCTGCCCGCCGATGGCGACCTCGCGGCTCATCACCCCGAACTCCAGCCCTTCGCGCGCCACGACCGCGCCCACCTCGGCCGAGCGTCGCATCAGCACTTCTGCCGCGGCCAGTTCCTGCTGGGCCAGGATCGCGGTGGCGCCGGGCTTGATGATGCCCGCCTTCTCCCCGGCGATGCTGGGGATGTCGGGCCCGAGCCGGTCGGTGTGATCGAGGGAGATAGGAGTGATCACACACACGGTGCCGTCGGCGACATTGGTGGCGTCCCACGATCCGCCCATCCCGGTCTCGATGACCGCCACGTCCACGGGCGTGTCGGCGAACGCCGCGAACGCCATGGCCGTCAGCAGTTCGAAGAACTGGATGCGCCGGCCCTGGGTGTCGGCGAGCTCGACGTACGGGATGATCTCCTCGTAGACCTGCGCGAAGCGTTCCTCGCTGAGCGGCTCACCGTCGACGGTGATGCGCTCGCGCATGGACACCAGGTGAGGGCTGGTGAACCGCCCCACCCGCAGGTTGCGCTCCTTGAGCAGCGCCTCGGTCAGCCGCGCGGTGCTCGTCTTGCCGTTGGTGCCGGCGATGTGTATGACCGGGTACGCCCGCTGCGGTGAGCCGAGCAGGTCCAGCAGGGCCGCGATCCTGTCCAGCGTCGGCTCGAAGTCCCACTCGACGCCGCGCTCCAAGATCGCGCGTTCGACGGCACGATAATCCACACCTCAACCCTACTGACTGCTCGCACCGCTCCCAGCCACGCCCCACTCCCTGGGGCACCGCACAAATGCAGAAGGGCCCCGACTCAGTCGGGGCCCTCCATAAAGATTGTCCGGCGGTGACCTACTCTCCCACACCCTCCCGAGTGCAGTACCATCGGCGCAGAGAAGCTTAACTTCCGGGTTCGGAATGTAACCGGGTGTTTCCTTCCCGCCATAACCGCCGTAACCCTCCGAAACAAACAAACACAGCCGTGTTTGCAGTCTCAGAATTGCCTAGTGGACGCGAGCAAAAACTAGAAAATAAGTATGCTTTGAGGTCAAGTCCTCGGCCTATTAGTACCGGTCAGCTCCACACGTTACCGCGCTTCCACCTCCGGCCTATCAACCCGGTCGTCTACCGGGAGCCTTACCCCCTCACAGGGTGGGAGACCTCATCTCAAGGCGAGCTTCCCGCTTAGATGCTTTCAGCGGTTATCCCTTCCGAACGTAGCCAACCAGCCGTGCACCTGGCGATACAACTGGCACACCAGAGGTTCGTCCGTCCCGGTCCTCTCGTACTAGGGACAGCCCCTTTCAAGTCTCCTGCGCGCGCAGCGGATAGGGACCGAACTGTCTCGCGACGTTCTAAACCCAGCTCGCGTACCGCTTTAATGGGCGAACAGCCCAACCCTTGGGACCTACTCCAGCCCCAGGATGCGACGAGCCGACATCGAGGTGCCAAACCATCCCGTCGATATGGACTCTTGGGGAAGATCAGCCTGTTATCCCCGGGGTACCTTTTAGCCGTTGAGCGACACCGCTTCCACACGCCGATGCCGGATCACTAGTCCCAGCTTTCGCTCCTGCTCGACCCGTCAGTCTCACAGTCAAGCTCCCTTGTGCACTTACACTCAACACCTGATTGCCAACCAGGCTGAGGGAACCTTTGGGCGCCTCCGTTACCCTTTAGGAGGCAACCGCCCCAGTTAAACTACCCACCAGACACTGTCCCCGATCCGGATCACGGACCAGAGTTAGACGTTCAAAACGACCAGAGTGGTATTTCACCAATGACTCCACCCGAACTAGCGTCCGAGCTTCCCAGTCTCCCACCTATCCTACACAAGACGCTCCAAACGCCAATGTCAAGCTGTAGTGAAGGTCCCGGGGTCTTTCCGTCCTGCTGCGCGAAACGAGCATCTTTACTCGTAGTGCAATTTCGCCGGGTCTGTGGTTGAGACAGCGGGGAAGTCGTTACGCCATTCGTGCAGGTCGGAACTTACCCGACAAGGAATTTCGCTACCTTAGGATGGTTATAGTTACCACCGCCGTTTACCGGCGCTTAAGTTCTCACCTTCGCCCAACCGAAGTCGGACTAAGCGGTCCCCTTAACGTTCCGGCACCGGGCAGGCGTCAGTCCGTATACATCGTCTTACGACTTCGCACGGACCTGTGTTTTTAGTAAACAGTCGCTTCCCCCTGGCCACTGCGACCCCCACCAGCTCCGAGTGCAAGACTCATCACCAGCAGAGGTCCCCCTTCTCCCGAAGTTACGGGGGCAATTTGCCGAGTTCCTTAACCACAGTTCACCCGATCGCCTTAGTATTCTCTACCTGACCACCTGAGTCGGTTTAGGGTACGGGCCGCCACAACACTCACTAGAGGCTTTTCTCGGCAGCATAGGATCATCCACTTCACCACAATCGGCTCGGCATCACATCTCACCCTGCATGTGTTGCGGATTTGCCTACAACACGGGCTACATGCTTACCCCAGGACAACCATCGCCTGGGCTGGACTACCTTCCTGCGTCACCCCATCGCTTACCTACTACCCGATCGGACCGAGCGTTCAGCCTGACACCCGCCCCGAAGGGCCGGCCGACTTAAGGACTCTTAGCATCACGAGGTTCAGTATGGGCGCATTGAAGCGGGTACGGGAATATCAACCCGTTGTCCATCGACTACGCCTGTCGGCCTCGCCTTAGGTCCCGACTTACCCTGGGCGGATTAGCCTGCCCCAGGAACCCTTGGTCATCCGGCGCGAGGGTTTCTCACCCTCGATTCGCTACTCATGCCTGCATTCTCACTCGCACAGCCTCCACGACTAGATCACTCTGCCGCTTCACCGGCTGCACGACGCTCCCCTACCCACCAACAAGCACAAAGTACTCGTCAGTGCCACGACTTCGGCGGTGTGCTTGAGCCCCGCTACATTGTCGGCGCAGAATCACTTGACCAGTGAGCTATTACGCACTCTTTCAAGGGTGGCTGCTTCTAAGCCAACCTCCTGGTTGTCTCTGCGACTCCACATCCTTTCCCACTTAGCACACGCTTAGGGGCCTTAGTCGGTGATCTGGGCTGTTTCCCTCTCGACTACGAACCTTATCGCCCGCAGTCTCACTGCCACGCTCTCACTTACCGGCATTCGGAGTTTGGCTGACGTCAGTAACCTTGTCGGGCCCATCGGCCATCCAGTGCTCTACCTCCGGCAAGAAACACGCGACGCTGCACCTAAATGCATTTCGGGGAGAACCAGCTATCACGGAGTTTGATTGGCCTTTCACCCCTACACACAGATCATCCCCCAGGTTTTCAACCCTGGTGGGTTCGGTCCTCCACCCAGTCTTACCTGAGCTTCAACCTGCCCATGCGTAGATCACTCCGCTTCGGGTCTACAGCATGCGACTCAAACGCCCTCTTCAGACTCGCTTTCGCTACGGCTCCCCCACACGGGTTAACCTCGCCACACACCATAACTCGCAGGCTCATTCTTCAAAAGGCACGCAGTCACATCACAGCCGATCCGAAGACCAGCTAAGCTCCTACGGCTTGTAGGCACACGGTTTCAGGTACTATTTCACGACCCCTCACCGGGGCACTTTTCACCTTTCCCTCACGGTACTCGTGCACTATCGGTCATCAGGGAGTATTTAGGCTTACCAGGTGGTCCTGGCAGATTCACACAGGATTTCTCGGGCCCCGTGCTACTTGGGATCCCCTCCAGAAGCCTTCAAGGTTTCGTCTACCCGGCTCTCACGGTCTACGGCAGCCCTTCCCAGAGCTTTCAACTACCCCAAAGGTTTATAACTTCTCGAAGCGGCGGCAGCCACTTCAGGAAGGTCCCACGACCCCGGACATGCAACGCCTGCCGGCTATCACACACGCCCGGTTTAGCCTCATCCGCTTTCGCTCACCACTACTCACGGAATCACTCTTGTTTTCTCTTCCTACGGGTACTGAGATGTTTCACTTCCCCGCGTTACCACCAACCGCCCTATACATTCAGGCGGAGGCAACACCACATGACTGGTGCTAGGTTTCCCCATTCGGACATCCCCGGATCAACGTCTGGTTGGCGACTCCCCGAGGCTTAACGCAGCCTCCCACGTCCTTCATCGGCTCCTGATGCCAAGGCATCCACCGTGTGCCCTTAAAAACTTGGCCACAAAGATGCTCGCGTCCACTATGCAAATCTCAAACAACAAACAGCAACCACATCCACACCAGAGAATCCTCTGACGCTTCAGTGGCCCTGTGCTCCGAAGAAGACAAGCACAACGTGCCCGTTCCTTCAGGACCCAACAGTGTGTTACAGACCCGGCCCGAACCCCCGGCGACCCCGTTCCCACTCCCTGTCCCTCGCGAGAGGGAATGGGCGGTACTTGCGGCCCGGCGACCCGGTCCGGCTGACTAGCCAGTGCTCCACTAGTGAGCTGTCACCCCACCACACGTTCGGTGGTGACGGGTGAGAGTGCTCCTTAGAAAGGAGGTGATCCAGCCGCACCTTCCGGTACGGCTACCTTGTTACGACTTCGTCCCAATCGCCAGCCCCACCTTCGACCGCTCCCCCCAGCAAGCTGGTTGGGCCACGGGCTTCGGGTGTTGCCGACTTTCGTGACGTGACGGGCGGTGTGTACAAGGCCCGGGAACGTATTCACCGCAGCATTGCTGATCTGCGATTACTAGCGACTCCGACTTCATGGGGTCGAGTTGCAGACCCCAATCCGAACTGAGACCGGCTTTTAGGGATTCGCTCCACCTCACGGTATCGCAACCCTCTGTACCGGCCATTGTAGCATGTTTGCAGCCCAAGACATAAGGGGCATGATGACTTGACGTCATCCCCACCTTCCTCCGAGTTGACCCCGGCAGTCCCCCATGAGTCCCCAACCACCCGAAGGTGTTGCTGGCAACATGGAGCAAGGGTTGCGCTCGTTGCGGGACTTAACCCAACATCTCACGACACGAGCTGACGACAGCCATGCACCACCTGTCACCCAGCCCAAAAGGGAAGCCCCATCTCTGAGGCGGTCCGGGTGATGTCAAACCTTGGTAAGGTTCTTCGCGTTGCGTCGAATTAAGCAACATGCTCCGCCGCTTGTGCGGGCCCCCGTCAATTCCTTTGAGTTTTAGCCTTGCGGCCGTACTCCCCAGGCGGGGCGCTTAATGCGTTAGCTCCGGCACGGAACCCGTGGAAGGGTCCCACACCTAGCGCCCAACGTTTACAGCGTGGACTACCAGGGTATCTAATCCTGTTCGCTCCCCACGCTTTCGCTCCTCAGCGTCAGGTAAGGCCCAGCAAGCCGCCTTCGCCACCGGTGTTCCTCCTGATATCTGCGCATTTCACCGCTACACCAGGAATTCCACTTGCCCCTACCTACCTCTAGCCGGCCCGTATCCACCGCAGACCCGCAGTTAAGCTGCGGGCTTTCACGGCAGACGCGACCAGCCACCTACGAGCTCTTTACGCCCAATAATTCCGGACAACGCTTGCGCCCTACGTATTACCGCGGCTGCTGGCACGTAGTTAGCCGGCGCTTCTTCTGCAGGTACACGTCAACTTCGTCCCTGCTGAAAGAGGTTTACAACCCGAAGGCCGTCATCCCCCACGCGGCGTCGCTGCGTCAGGCTTCCGCCCATTGCGCAATATTCCCCACTGCTGCCTCCCGTAGGAGTCTGGGCCGTGTCTCAGTCCCAGTGTGGCCGGTCGCCCTCTCAGGCCGGCTACCCGTCGTCGCCTTGGTAGGCCACTACCCCACCAACAAGCTGATAGGCCGCGAGCCCATCCCCGACCGAAAAACTTTCCACCACCATCCGATGCCGGAGGCGGTCATATCCGGTATTAGACCCAGTTTCCCGGGCTTATCCCAGAGTCAGGGGCAGGTTGCTCACGTGTTACTCACCCGTTCGCCGCTCGAGTACCCCGAAGGGCCTTTCCGCTCGACTTGCATGTGTTAAGCACGCCGCCAGCGTTCGTCCTGAGCCAGGATCAAACTCTCCAAACAATGTCTGCGTAATACAGCTTGTTCGGATGAATCATCCAAGCAAGAATCCGTCAAAAATGACGGGGTCATACATGTGTGATGCACATGCACTGGCTTTTAACACACTGTTGAGTTCTCAAGAAACGGACGCGTACTTCCTCGCCGGACACTCTCTCAAGTCCCGGCGCCGGAGGCGCACTTCGCTTTCCCTTCAGCTTACCAGATCCGGACGATTCTTGTCAAACCGCCCGTTCCGGGAGCTTCCGGACTTGCCCCTCGTCGAGGCAACCCTCGTAACTTACTCCAACTTTCGCCGCTTGTCCAACCGCCTGGTCGGACCCAGCCCGAAGGTCGGGGTTCGTTGTGAGGAGTGGCAAGGCGCACTCGCCCTACACAGAAAACTCTAGCAGCCCTCACGGGCAGGGAAGGTCGTTCTTCGGTAACGAATAGACCTTCCCTGCGTCCGGAAGGTTCAAACCCCCAGCGCGGCCAGCTGTGCCTCAAGCCGCGCGATGTCGGCCGCGGCCTGCTCGGCGCGGCCCCTGACCTTGGCGACCACGTCGTCGGGCGCCTTGGCCATGAACTGCTCGTTGCCCAGCTTGGCGGCCACCTGCGCGGCCTCCTTGCGCGCGGCGGCGAGATCCTTTTCCAGCCGCTTGCGCTCGGCCACCACGTCGATGGCGCCGGCGGTGTCGAGCTCGACGCTCACCCCGCCCACTTCCAGGCGCGCGGTGGGGTTGAAGGACTCGCCGGGCTCGGTCAGCCGCAGCAGCACCCGCGCGGCCGTCTCCTGCGCCGCAAGCGGCGTGCCGGCCAGCCCCAGGCGGGCCGCGACCTTCTGACCCGGCTTGAGCCCCTGGTCGGAGCGGAACCGGCGGACCTCCGTCACGAGGTCCTGCAGCGCGACGATCTCGGCCTCGGCCTCGGGGTCGGCGTAGCGGGGGTCGGGCACCGGCCACGGAGCCACGACGATCGACTCGCCGCCCGTGACGGCCCGCCACAGCTCCTCCGTGACGAACGGCACCAGCGGGTGCAGCATCCGCAGCAGCGCGTCGAAGACGTTGCCGAGCACCAGCCGCGTGTGGTCGAGCCCCTCACCGAGCTGGATCTTGGCCAGCTCGAGGTACCAGTCACAGACCTCGTCCCACGCGAAGTGGTAGAGCAGGTCGGCCGCCTTGGCGAACTCGAAGTCCTCCAGTGCGGCGTCGGCCGCGCCGATGACGGTCTGCAGCCGTGACAGGATCCACCGGTCGGCCGCGGTCAGGTCTGCGCCGTCGAGCGAGCCGACGGCAGCGCCGTTCATGAGCGCGAACCGGGTGGCGTTCCAGATCTTGTTGCAGAAGTTGCGGGAGCCGGCCGCCCACTCCTCGCTCACCGCGACGTCCGCGCCGGGGTTGGCGCCGCGCAGGAGCGTGAAGCGGGTGGCGTCGGCGCCGAAGCGCCCGACCCAGTCGAGCGGGTCGACGACGTTGCCGAACGACTTGGACATCTTCTTGCCGTACTGGTCGCGGACCATGCCGTGCAGCGCCACGACCCGGAACGGCGGCTCGCCATCCATGGCGTAGAGCCCGAACATCATCATCCGGGCCACCCAGAAGAACAGGATGTCGTAGCCGGTGACGAGCACGGACGTCGGGTAGAAGCGCTCCAGCTCCGGCGTGTGGTCGGGCCAGCCCAGCGTGGAGAACGGCCACAACCCGGAGGAGAACCAGGTGTCGAGGACGTCGGAGTCCTGGGTGTAGCCGGCGGGCGGGTCCTCGTCGGGGCCGACGCAGACGACCTCGCCGTCGGGGCCGTACCAGACCGGGATGCGGTGGCCCCACCAGAGCTGGCGGGAGATGCACCAGTCGTGCATGTCGTCCACCCAGTCGAAGTAGCGCTTGGCCATCTCCGGCGGGTGAATGCGGGTGCGGCCGTCACGGACGGCGTCGCCGGCGGCCTTGGCCAGCGGCGAGACGTTGACGAACCACTGCAGCGACAGCCGCGGCTCGACGACGGTCTTGCAGCGCGAGCAGTGGCCGACCGCGTGCAGGTAGGGGCGCTTCTCGGCGACGATGCGGCCCTCGGCGCGCAGCGCGGCCACGACGGCGGGCCTGGCCTCGAAGCGGTCGAGCCCTTCGAACGGGCCGTGCGCGGTGATGACGCCGCGCTCGTCCATGACGGTGATGGACGGCAGCGAGTGGCGCCGCCCGATCTCGAAGTCGTTGGGGTCGTGAGCCGGGGTGACCTTGACCGCGCCGGTGCCGAAGGCCGGGTCGACGTGCTCGTCGGCGACCACCGGGATCATGCGGCCGGTGAGCGGCAGCTCGACCATGGTGCCGACCAGGTGGGTGTAGCGCTCGTCGCTGGGGTGGACGGCCACGGCGGTGTCGCCGAGCATGGTCTCGGCGCGGGTGGTGGCGACCACGAGGTCGTCGGAGTAGCGGATCGAGACGAGCTCGCCCTCGTCCTCGCTGTGCTCGACCTCGATGTCGGACAGCGCGGTGTGGCAGCGCGGGCACCAGTTGATGATGCGCTCGGCGCGGTAGATGAGGCCGTCGTCGAACAGGCGCTTGAAGATGGTCTGCACGGCCCGCGACAGGCCCGGGTCCATGGTGAAGCGCTCGCGCGACCAGTCGACGCCGTCGCCCAGCTTGCGCATCTGGCCGAGGATCCGGCCGCCGGACTCCTCCTTCCACTGCCAGACCCGCTCGACGAACGCCTCGCGCCCGAGGTCGTGCCGGGACAGGCCCTCCTTGGCCAGCTCGCGCTCCACGACGTTCTGGGTGGCGATGCCGGCGTGGTCCATGCCGGGCACCCACAGCGTCTCGCGGCCCTGCATGCGGGCGCGGCGGGTGAGCGCGTCCTGGATGGAGTGGTCGAGCGCGTGCCCGATGTGCAGGACGCCGGTCACGTTGGGCGGGGGCAGGACGATGCTGTACGGCTCGCGCGAGCTGCCCGGGTCGGCGCCGAAGTAGCCTCGGGATACCCAGCGCTCGTAGCTGCGGGTCTCGACGTCGGCCGGTGTGTATTGAGTAGGCAGCTCTGGCGTTGTCACAGTGACCAATTCTAGGGAGGGCGGCAAGCGGAAAACGCCCCGCTTGCTCGGATGCGGGCTGGAAATGGGTCCGAAGCGCCGAAAGCGCCCGCGTGGCGTGCTGCCACGGGGCGCTCGGGCGTGAACGGTCCGGGTCAGGCAGACTTCTCGCGCGGCGTGCGCTGCTGCTTGACGGCGAGCTGGTCGCGCGGGACGAGCGTCGGGATCGCGTGCTCCAGCACCGACTCGCGGGTGATGACGACGCGGGCGACGTCCTGGCGGGAGGGCACTTCGTACATGACGGACTGGAGCACCTCCTCCAGGATGGCGCGCAGGCCGCGGGCGCCGGTGCCGCGCAGGATCGCCTGGTCGGCGATGGCCTCCAGGGCGCCGTCGGTGAACTCCAGCTCCACGCCGTCGAGCTCCAGGAGCTTGCGGTATTGCTTCACCAGCGCGTTGCGCGGCTCGGTGAGGATCTGGATGAGCGCCTCGCGGTCGAGGTTGTGGACCGAGGTGATGACCGGCAGCCGGCCGACGAACTCGGGGATCATGCCGAACTTCAGCAGGTCCTCAGGCATGACGTCGGAGAAGATGTCGGCGGTGTCGATCTCTTCCTTGGACCGGATGATCGCGTTGAAGCCGATGCCCTTCTTGCCGATGCGCGACTCGATGATCTTCTCGAGGCCTGCGAACGCGCCGCCGCAGATGAACAGCACGTTGGTGGTGTCGATCTGGATGAACTCCTGGTGCGGGTGCTTGCGGCCGCCCTGCGGAGGCACCGATGCCGTGGTGCCCTCCAGTATCTTGAGCAGCGCCTGCTGCACACCCTCGCCGGAGACGTCGCGCGTGATCGACGGGTTTTCGCTCTTGCGGGCGATCTTGTCGACCTCGTCGATGTAGATGATGCCGGTCTCGGCCTTCTTGACGTCGTAGTCGGCGGCCTGGATCAGCTTGAGCAGGATGTTCTCGACGTCCTCGCCGACGTAGCCGGCCTCGGTGAGGGCCGTGGCGTCGGCGATGGCGAAGGGCACGTTGAGCATCTTCGCCAGGGTCTGCGCCAGCAGCGTCTTGCCCGAGCCGGTGGGCCCGAGCAACAAGATGTTGCTCTTGGCCAGCTCCAGGCCGTCGTCTCTGCCCCGGTCGCCCGACTGCACCCGCTTGTAGTGGTTGTAGACCGCCACCGAGAGCGCCTTCTTCGCCTTGTCCTGACCGATGACGTAGGCGTCGAGGAACTCGTAGATCTCCCTCGGCTTGGGCAGGTTGTCCCACTTGAGCTCGGAGGACTCCGAGAGCTCCTCCTCGATGATCTCGTTGCAGAGATCGATGCACTCATCGCAGATGTAGACGCCTGGACCGGCAATGAGCTTCTTGACTTGCTTCTGGCTCTTCCCGCAGAAAGAGCACTTCAGCAGGTCTCCCCCGTCGCCGATGCGTGCCACCCCAGATACTCCTTTGCGTGGGACCGCCCTGCTCTCGCGAGAGCAGTGTCTCCGGACATCCTCCGGACTTGGCCGAACCGCTCAGGTTTCGACGTTACCGTCTTCTGGGCCCTCAGTGAGCCCCCTAGCGGCGAGTCGCACCGGAACGTGCCCTATTGGGCAGCGCTCCGGTGCGTCACGTCTCGTCTAGGAAGCCACGGCCTGAGCTCGCTTCTTCCTGGACGGGATGATGTCGTCGATCAGACCATACGCCTTTGCCTCGTCCGCGTTGAGAATTTTGTCGCGTTCGATGTCCTTACGGACTTCGGCGGAGGCCTTACCGGTGTGCCTGGCCACGATGTCCTCCAGCAGCGTGCGCATGCGGAGGATCTCGCGGGCCTGGATCTCGATGTCGCTGCCCTGGCCGCCACCTTCGGTGGACGGCTGGTGGATCAGCACCCGGGCGTTGGGCAGCGCGAAGCGCTTGCCCGGGGTGCCGCCCGCCAGCAGCACGGCCGCGGCGGAGGCGGCCTGGCCGAGGCAGACGGTCTGGATCTCCGGCCGGACGAACTGCATCGTGTCGTAGATCGCCGTCATGGCGGTGAACGAACCGCCCGGCGAGTTGATGTAGATGCTGATGTCACGGTCGGGGTCGAGCGACTCCAGCGTGAGCAGCTGGGCCATCACGTCGTTGGCCGACGCGTCGTCGATCTGCACTCCGAGGAAGATGATGCGGTCCTCGAAGAGCTTGTTGTAAGGGTTCATCTCCTTCACGCCGTACGACGTGCGCTCGACGAAGGAGGGGAGAACGTAACGGCTTTCGATGTTCATGTCAGCTCCCCCTAGGAGACGGGCCCGGCCGAGGGCACCTGTCGCGCGCTGCGGACCACGTGGTCGATGAAGCCGTAGTCCTTGGCCTCCTCGGCGGTGAACCAACGGTCGCGGTCGGAGTCGGACTCGATCTGGTCCAGCGACTGCCCCGTGTGGAAGGCGATCCGCTCGGCCAGCGTCTTCTTCACGTAGAGCATCTGCTCGGCCTGGATGGCGATGTCGGCGGCGGTGCCGCCGATGCCGCCCGACGGCTGGTGCATCATGACCCGCGCGTGCGGCAGGGCGTAGCGCTTGCCCCTGGCGCCCGCGGTGAGCAGGAACTGGCCCATGGAGGCCGCCATGCCCATGACCACGGTGGAGACGTCGTTCGGCACGTATTCCATCATGTCGTAGATGGCCATGCCGGCACTCACCGAGCCACCCGGCGAGTTGATGTAAAGCGTGATGTCGCGGTTGGGGTCGTCGGCCGCGAGCAGCAGCAGCTCAGCGCAGATGCGGTTGGCGATCTCGTCGTTGACCTCCTGCCCGAGCACGATGATCCGCTCCCGGAGCAGGCGCTGGTAAAGCTGGTCCTCAAGCCGGAAGGCGGAGCCGTTCTCACGGCCTCGAGACTCAGGCTGATAGAAGGTCGGCGGGCTGGTCACAGCGTCACCTTCCGATGCGTCGTAATCGATTGGCTTTGCTTGTGACCTTAACGCGCGCCGCCCACAGGTCATGCCCGCTCTGCCGGACTGTTCGCTGACGGCGCATGTCCCGGCGCCCACGCGGGAGAGGCGGGCTGCGGCGGAGTGCGGGCGGATGTCCCTGGAGCGCCCTGAGACGGCGGGACGCGCGCCAGGGGCCGTGACGGCGGGTCACGAGGGCCGGGGCGCGCTGCGTCCCGTGGCGGGCGTCTCAGCCCCTTCGAAGCGGTCGCGGCCGCGCCTCGCGAAAACGGCGGAGCCCCCGGACGGGAGGTCCGGGGGCTCCTGCGAAGCGCCGGTGAGGGCGCGGGTGAGGGTTACGCCTCGCCCTTGTCCTCGGTGGTGCCGTCCTCGGCGGCGGCCTCTTCCTCGACGGGGGCCTCGCCGTTGATCTCGGTGTAGATGGCCTTGAGGTCCACCTCGTTGCCGTCGGTGTCGACGACCTTGGCGGCGTCACCGATCACGGACTTGGCCTTGTCGCGGACGATCTCGACCATGGCCAGCGTGAGCTGGTCGTTGTCGGCCAGGTGCTTGGCCAGCTCGTTGGGCTGGACGCCCATCTCCATGGCGCGGCGCACGACGAAGTTGGTCAGCTCCTGCTCGGAGACGCCCAGCTCCTCGGACTTGGCGACCTTGTCGAGCACGAAGCCGACCTTGAGCGCGCGGGCGGAGTTCTTCTCGAACTCGGCGAAGCGCTCCTCCTCCGTCGTCTGGTAGAGGCGGAAGAAGGCGTCGCGGCTCAGCCCGCTCTCGGCCACCTGGTGGTCGAGGTTGTGCTTGCGGGCGTCGATCTCGGCCTTGAGCGCGCTTTCGGGCAGCGGGAGGTCGAGCTGGTCGAGCACCGCGTCGAGGGCCTTCTCGCGGGACTGGACGACCTGGTCGATCAGCTTGTTGCGGCGGGCCTGCTCGCGGATGCTGGCCTTGAGCTCGTCGAGCGTGTCGAACTCGCTGGCGAGCTGGGCGAACTCGTCGTCGAGCTCGGGCAGCACCTTCTCCTTGACCGACTTGACGTTGATGATGACGTCGGCCTGCTCGCCGGCGTTCTCGCCGCCGACCAGCTCGGTCTGGAAGCTCTTCTCGTCGCCGGCGGACATGCCCTCCAGGGCGTCGTCGAGGCCCTGGAGCACGGAGCCCGCGCCGACCTCGTAGGACACCTCGCTGGCGGCCTGCTCCTCGATGTTCTTGCCGTCGATCTCGGCGCGCAGGTCCATCACGACGTAGTCGCCCGCGGTGGCGGCGCGCTCGACGCCGGTCAGCGTCGCGAAGCGCTGGCGCAGCGCGTCGAGCTGGCGGTCGACGTCCTCGTCGGTGACCTCGGCGGAGTCGACGGTGACCTCGATGCCCTGGTAGTCGGGCACGTCGAAGTTGGGCCGGACGTCGACCTCGGCGGTGAACTCGATCTGCTCACCGTCGTCGATCTTCGTGACCTCGATGTCAGGCTGGCTGACCGGGAACACGTCGGCCTCGTCGACGGCCTGGCCGTACAGCTTGGGCACGGCGTCGTTGAGGGTCTCCTCCAGGACGACCGCCCGGCCGAAGCGCTGCTCGATGATGCGGGCCGGAACCTTGCCAGGCCGGAACCCGGGGACGCGCACCTGCTGCGCGACCTTCTTGTACGCCGCATCCATGCTCGGGCGCAGCTCGTCGAACGGCACCTCGACAGTGAGCTTGACCCGGGTCGGGCTGAGCTCCTCGACAGCGGTCTTCACGGAATGGTCTCCTTGATCAAGCTACGAGTGATCGCGGGCGCGTCCATTCGGTCGGCTCACGCGCCGCGCCCACATGAGCGGTGTTGGGCATGCTCCGCCTCGGCGGCATCCAACGCCGGTGGTCCAGTCTAGGGCAGATGCATACCCAACAACGACGTCCCGGCGGTCACAACGACGTCCGCATGCCGTCAGAACTCGTCCGCGATCTTCCTCAGCAGCTCGATCGTCTCGTCCGGAGTGGTGCTGACGGCGCAGAGCCGCTCCATGACCTCGGTGTAGCGGTCGACGTCCTCGCGCTTGTCCAGGTAGAGGGCGCTGGCGAGCTGCTCGACGTACACGACGTCGGGCAGGTCGGGGTCGGGGAAGCGCAGGACGCTGAACGCCCCGCCCTCCGCGCTGTGCCCGCCGAAGCTGAAGGGCATGATCTGGATCGTGATGCTCGGCTGGCGCATGAGGTCGATGAGGTGCTCCAGTTGAGCCTTCATCACCTCGGCGCCGCCGATCGGACGGCGTAGCGCCGCCTCGTCGATCACCGCCCAGAAGACGGGCCCGTCCGGCCTTTCGAAGATCCTCTGGCGCTCCAGACGGAGATCGACCCTCCTGGCGATCTCCTCCGCTCCGATGCCCGCCGTCCCGGCGGTCACCACAGCCCTCGCGTACTCCTTGGTCTGCAGCAGTCCTGGCACGAACTGGACCTCGTAGGTCCTGATCCTGGTGGCGGCCTCCTCAAGGCCGACGTACGCCTGGAACCACGTGGGCAGGACATCGTTGAACCGGTGCCACCAGCCCGGCTCGTTGGCGGTGGCGACCAGGTCGAGCACGGCGGAGCGGGCCTGCTGGTCGACGACCCCGTACAGGGTCAGCAGGTCGGCCACGTCACGCTCTTTGAACCCCACCCGGCCCAGCTCCATGCGGCTGATCTTGGATTCTGAGCCACGGATGAGGTGGCCCGCCTCCTCGCGGGTGACGTTCTTCGCTTCCCTGAGCTTGCGCAGTTGGGAGCCCAGGAGGATGCGCAGCGCCGTCGGCCCGGAACCCGGCTGGTTCTGCGTCACTTTGCCTCCTATCAAGGTCCGCACCACACAGTGACACCACATTGCCTGCTATGACAAGGTCCCAACCGGGTGTCCGATTCGCCTTGTTCACCGGGGAAAACGCCGCTTGCGGCTGCACATTGCAGCTGCACGTGCATTTGGGTCTTGCAGCCGCAGCCGCTCGTGACCCATGATGGCTTAGTGCATATTGGGCCAAACATGCACTAACCAAGGCTTTACGGGGAGGTATTGGCAGGATGGTAGAGGACCCTCTGGCCACTGCCGACTGCCTCCAGATAACCCGCGAGGTCGGTTTCGACCAGTTGCTGACTGGTCGTGGCGGCAAGCCGTACACCACCTCGTGCCCGTTGCCCTTCCAGGCCGACTCGGTGAAGACCGCCAGGGACGTCACCCGCAACACCCTCCGGGGCTGGGGGCTGCACGACCTGAGCGACGACGCCGCGCTCGTGGTCTCCGAGCTGGTGACGAACGCGGTCAGGTACGCGATGCGCTCCTCGGGCCGGCGCGAGATCGAGCTGCTGCTCATGCGGGTCAGCCCCCACGTGCTGCTGGCCGTGGCCGACCCCAGCGACGAGGTGCCGCGGCGCAAGGAGCCCGACTTCATCTCCGAGAACGGCCGCGGCCTCTACATCGTCGAGACCTACAGCCAGAGCTGGGGCTGGGACCGGCTGGCCCGCGGCGGCAAGGCCGTCTGGGCGCTCTTCCGCACCGAGCCGTGACCGCCTTCTTCTGATCACTCCCCCGTGGCGCCGTCGATGCGTTCGCGCAGGAGATCGGCGTGGCCGTTGTGCCGGGCGTACTCCTCGATCATGTGGACGAGGATCCAGCGGTGCGAGCAGTCGCCGCCGTTGCGCTCCCCCACGGCGTCGAGCGGCCGCGCGGCCGAGATGGCGCGGGCGCGCTCGATCTCGTCCCGCCAGGTCTCGAACGCCTCCTCCACCGACGCGGTGTCCACTTCCTTGAAGTCGGCGTCGTTGTCGCGGTCCTTGTCCCACAGCTTCGGCACGTCCTCGCCGGCGAGCACCCGGCGGAACCAGGCGCGCTCGACGTTCGCCATGTGCCGTACCAGGCCGAGCAGGGACATCCCGGAGGGTTCGGCGCTGCGCAGGCGCAGTTGCTCGTCGGTCAGGCCGGCGCACTTGACCGCGAGGGTGCCGCGGTGCCATTCGAGCCAGTTGTTCAGCACGGTGCGCTCGTCGCCGGTCAGGGGCGGAGGGGTGCGAGGGTCTTCCATGTTCCGTTCAGTTCATCGAGATGTGGACGTGGTCGTAGTGGTTCTCGGTGATGCTGCCGCGGTCGGACATCGCGCGCCAGCCGGAGCCCGAGTTGATGCGCTGCTTCCAGATCACGTACTTGACGCCCAGTTTGCTCTGGTTCTGCAGGGCCCAGGCGGCGATGCGGTCGCCCAGGGCGTTGTTGGCCGCGCTGGGCATGGTGCCGCCCGAGCTCATCATGAAGTCGCAGGCGCGGCCGAGCGGGTGCTCGCCGCTGGAGCCGGAGCGGAAGCAGCCCACCGAGAACGGCAGCGCGAAGTTCTTCGTCACCTGCTCGCGCATGAGCCGGGTGCGCGCGGTGATGTTGTCCGAGCCGGCCGGCAGCTCGGGGGCCCAGCTGCCGTCGGAGTTGCGGCCGGTGCCGTACGGGACCAGATCGGCCAGCTTGTCCTTGATGTCGTCGATGACGTCCTCGGCCTCGTCACGCTGCTTGGCGACCTCGGCCGCGTCCCCGCGGATCTTGACCGCCAGCGCCTCGGCCTCGGCGGCGGCCTTCTTCTTCTCGTCGCGGGCTGTGGCCACGCCCTGCACCAGCGCCTGCTGCTCGGTGGTGAGCTGGTCGAGCACGGCCGCGCTGGCGCCGTCCAGCATGAAGCCCGGCACCGGGGGGTTGCCGTTCTGGTAGCGGAGGCGGGCGAGCTCGGCGACGCGCTGCTCCGAGGCGGCGAGCGTGCGCTCGGCCGTGGCCAGGCGTTCCTTGGCGGTCTCGGCGGCCTCCTGCGCCTTGGCCAGCTCGACGCGCTTGAGGTTGTACTGCTCGATCAGCTTGTCGACCTTGGTGTTGAGCCGCTTGAGCTGGGCGCGGAGCTGTGACTCCGACGGCTTCGGCGCGGCCGCCTGCACAGGGGCCGCCTGCACAGGGGCCGCCTGCACAGGGTGAGGCGTCGACAGGAGGACGGCGGCGGCGGTGACGAGACCGATGGCGAAGGGCACGGGGGACGAAGCCGCCACGTACAGGGTTCCTCTCCCTCTGCCGGCCGGGTTAGCTGACGGGTTCGGGCGTGAGAGCGTCCCTACCACCGAAGTGGATTCACCCCAGGTGCGGTGGGTCCCCGGCTCCCGGGCGACGCGCCCGGGATTAGGCGTGCGACGGCTGGTGAGGCCGTTGCTTATGGGGATATTAGTGGTAGATCACAAGTAATGCGACCTTAAGTAGAAATCTATTAGTGATCGAGTTGTGATCGGAGCATGCGTGCCGCCTCCTCCGGCAGCACGTCGTTGACGAAGGCGCCCATCGCCGACTCCGACCCCGCCAGGTACTTCAGCTTCTCGGGCGCCCGCCTGATGCTGAACAGCTCAAGCCGCAGGTAGGCGAGGTCCCGCCCTTCGCGCACGGGCGCCTGGTGCCAGGCCGCGATGTACGGCATCACGACCCCGAACAGCCCGTCGAAGGCCCGCAGCACCGAGGTGTAGAGGGGCGCGAACGCGGCCCGCTCCGCCTCCGTCAGCGCCGGCAGGTCCGGCACCTGCCGGTGCGGGTAGATGTGCACCTCGAACGGCCAGCGCGCGGCGGCCGGCACGAACGCCGTCCAGTGCTCGTTGGAGGTCACGACCCGCGTGCCCGCCGCGCGCTCGGCGGCGAGGACGTCGGCGAACAGGTTGCCGGGGCCCTTGTGCCGGGAGGCCGCGCCGAGGTTGAGCTTGGTGCGCGGGGTGACGTACGGGTAGGCGTAGATCTGGCCGTGCGGATGCGCGAGCGTGATGCCGATCTCCGAGCCGCGGTTCTCGAAGCAGAACACCTGCTCCACGCCCTCGACGGCGGACAGCTCGGCGGTGCGGTCGGCCCATGCCTCCATGACCAGCTCGACCTGGTCGTCGGAGAGGCGGGAGAAGCTGGAGTCGTGGTCGGAGGTGAAGCAGACGACCTCGCAGCGGCCGGCGCCGGGACGGACCTCGCTCAGGCCGCCCACGTCCTCATACGTACCGAAATTTCCGGAGAAGGACGGGAAACGGTTCTCGAACACCACGACGTCGTAGTCGTACGCCGGGATCTCCGTGTCGCGGCCGGGCGCCGACGGGCACAGCGGGCACTCGGCCGCCGTGCCCTTGGGCTGGAACGTACGCGTCTGGCGGTGCCCCGCCATCGCGATCCACTCCTCGGTCAGCGGGTCGTAACGCAGCTCGGAGGCCACCGGCCGGGGGCCGAGCTCGCGCCGGTCCGCCGCGCTCCGGTCGGCGTCATCCCTCCGGTCGAAGTAGATGAGCTCCCGGCCGTCGGCCAGATGGGTGATGGTGCGCTTCACAGCGTGCCCTCTTCCGCGATGATGAGTTCGCCGGCCCGGTCGGCCAGCTCCGTGCGTGCTTCCTCCGGCAGCGCCGCGTCGCTGATGACCACGTCGGCCTCGCTCAGCTCGGCGATGGTGCTGATGCCGACCGTGTTCCACTTGGTGTGGTCGGCGGGCACCACCAGGCGGCCGGCGGCGCTCACCAGCTCCCTGTCGGTCTCGGACTCCAGCAGGTTGGGCGTGGTGAAGCCGGCACGGACGCTCATGCCGTGGACGCCGAGGAAGAGCGTGTCCACGTGCAGGCGGCGGATCGCGGCCACGGCGACCGGGCCCACCAGCGCGTCCGATGGCGTACGGACGCCGCCGGTCAGCACCACCGTGCGGTCGGCGCGCGGGTTGCGGTGGAAGACGTCGGCGACGGGGACCGAGTTGGTGATCACGGTCAGCTCGGGCACGGCGATCAGGTGATGGGCGAGGGCCCACGTGGTGGTGCCCGCCGACAGCGCGACGGCGGTGCCCGGCCGGACGAGCTGCGCGGCGCGGCGCGCGATCGCCTGCTTCTCCGGCTGCTGGCGGGCGGACTTGGCGGTGAAGCCCGGCTCCTCGGTCGAACCGGGGCCGAGTGCGGTCGCGCCGCCGTGCACCTTCTCCAGCAGGCCGCGCTCGGCCAGCACCTCGAGGTCGCGGCGGATGGTCATGTCGGAGACGCCGAGCTCGCGTACGAGGTCGGCCACGCGTACGCCGCCGTTGCTGCGTACACGTTCGAGGATCGCCTGCTGACGCTGCTGTGCGAGCACCCTTGCCCCTTCCAACAGATTCCACCAAATTATGACATGACAATGGTGGGAAATGTTAGTTCGCGAGGATCACTTGCCTGGTCGGCACGGTGGGAGGACGGTGGGGGTCCATGCCGGACCCCGAGCGCGGGAGGCGAGCTTCATGGCCAGGCGGGCACGCAAAGGCAAGGCGCGCAAGAAGAAGAAGGCGAACCACGGCAAACGCCCCACCGCACGTTAGGAACCACCGGGTGGCCGCCTCCTGCGGCCACCCGGCGATCAAGGTCAGGTCGGCAGCTCCGTGAGCGCCTGGTCGATGCGCTCCTGCGGCAGCGTGTAGTCCTCCAGCTCGCCGCCCAGGTGCCGGTCGTAGGCCGCGAGGTCGAAGTGCCCGTGGCCGCACAGCGCGGTCAGGATGACCTTCTCCTCGCCGCTCTCCTTGCAGCGCAACGCCTCCGCGATCGTCTCGGCCAGCGCGTGCGTGGGCTCCGGGGCCGGCACGATGCCCTCGGTACGGGCGAAGCGGACGCCGGCCTCGAAGCACTCGCTCTGGGCGCGGGTGACGGCCTCGAACAGGCCCAGGTCGTACATGTGCGACAGCAGCGGCGACATGCCGTGATAGCGCAGGCCGCCCGCGTGGATCGGGTCCGGTACGAACGAGTGGCCCAGCGTGTGCATCTTGAGCAGCGGTGTCAGGCCGGCGGTGTCGCCGAAGTCGTAGGCGTACACGCCGCGGGTGAACGACGGGCACGCGGCCGGCTCCACCGCGCGGAACACCGTGTCCAGGCGGCCCGCCAGCTTCTCGCGCAGGAACGGGAACATCAGCCCGGCGAAGTTGGAGCCGCCGCCCGTGCAGCCGATGACCAGGTCGGGCAGCTCGGGAAGCTGCTCCAGTGCCTCCTCGCCGATGAGCGTCTGGTGCATGAGCACGTGGTTGAGCACCGAGCCGAGCGCGTAACGGGCGTCGGGGGTCGCGGCCGCCACCTCGACGGCCTCGCTGATCGCGATGCCGAGGCTGCCGGGCGACTCCGGATCGCCGGCCAGGACCTTGCTGCCCGCGCCGGTCACCGGGGACGGGCTGGCGTGCACCGTCGCCCCGTACACCTGCATGAGCGAGCGGCGGTAGGGCTTCTGGTCGTAGGAGGCGCGAACCATCCAGATCTGGCATTCCACATCGAACTGGGCGCAGGCGAAGGCCAGCGACGATCCCCACTGCCCCGCGCCGGTCTCGCTCGTGAGCAGCCGGACGCCTTCCTTGGCGTTGTAGTACGCCTGCGGGACGGCGGTGTTCGGCTTGTGGGAGCCCGCCGGCGAGACGCCCTCGTACTTGTAGTAGATCCTCGCCGGCGTGCCGAGGGCCCGCTCCAGACGGCGGGCCCGGATCAGCGGCGTCGGCCGCCAGAGCCGGTAGACCTCCATGACCTCCTGCGGGATCGGGACGAACCGCTCGGCGCTGACCTCCTGCGCGATCAGCTCCATCGGGAACAGCGGGGCCAGGTCGTCCGGCCCGACGGGCTCGCGGGTGGCCGGGTGCAGCGGCGGCGGCGGAGGAGCGGGCAGGTCGGGAACGATGTTGTACCAGTTGCTCGGGATCACTGTTTCAGTCTGCGCCCGTTACGCACGGCAATCCAGTAACTCTCAGCTACCGGTCAACACCGCCGGCCGATCGGGGTGGTCGGCCCTGACGACGACGTCGGCCGAGCGTTGGGGGCGGGCCTCGCGCTCGTAGCGCTCGTACGCGGGCAGCCGCCACCGCTCCTCCTCCGGCGTGCCGCGGCTCAGCGCTCCCGGCGACAGCCACACGTGCACGCTCACGTCGAACGGCAGCCCGTGCCCCAGCAGCAACGTCCCGTCGACCAGCGCCACCCCGCCGGGCGGCAGCTCCTCGTACGGCGCCCGGTAGGCGCGGTCCACGCTGCTGTTCCACAGCGCCGGCAGCACCCGCCCCGACCCGCCCGCGTCCAGCGGCTCCAGCACCTCCCGCCGCAACGCCTTGACGTCCAGCCAGTCCTCGTAGAAGGCGTCGGGATCGGTCCTGCCGTGCTCCAGCCGCAGCGACGCCGGACGCAGGAAGTCGCCGGCGGACACCCGCAGCACCGGCCTCCCGCGCAACCGCAGCGGGGCGACCAGCTCGTCGGCCAGCGCCTCCGGCCGCGCCGCGGGGGCGCCGTCCACGGCCACCCGCACCCACGCCTCCCGCGGCCGTCCGGCGATCAGCTCGGCCAGCTCCTCGACCAGGACGTCACGGGAGATCGGTCGCGCGCGCATCATCCTTCTCAGCTTACGATCGCCCGCCCGCGAGCCTCGGATCAGGCTGTCCAGGCCGTGATCCGTACGAGCAGCATCGCGCCGAACCAGCAGGCGAACATCAGGATGATCCCCGTACGGAGCTGCCGGCGGTCCTGAACATTCTTCCTGCCGCGCCGCCGCGCTCTCATGACCAGCGTGATGGCCACGGACACGAGGGCAAGCGTCTGCACGATCTCGACCCAGGTCAAAGGCCAGGCAGCCGCGTGCGACTGACTGCTGGGCTCTGCCCGGGACGTGGCGGACGGGAAGATCGGGCCCTCAGCCACTGACTACTCGAAGGCTGGACCGCTTTCGCGATCATCCTGGAGCCGAGTGCCCCCGCCGGAGGCGTCGCCTGCACAGAACAGCTTCCAGAGCTGGATGCTCATCACGACGAACAGGACAACTCCGCCGAGCAGAATCACGAGCACGAAGAGCGCGAACGGATGGAAGACCACTGAGCCTCCTGTCGTCATGCTGATCATAGGTGACCCCTGTTTCCTCAGCCCGCGCGGCTCCCGCGCGAGAACGACCCCGGCAACGTGGTTGAGCCAGTCACCGCAGGGCTAGGGAGGGCTGCATGATGGCCGGTGCCCGACGACACTTCGGCAGCATCCGAGCGCACCTCCGGCAAGTACCATGACGCTGATCTTTGGCTGGTGAAGATCTCGTTCGGCGCATACGCCGAGCAGTGGATCACCGGCAGCGTGATCAAGCCCACGATGGAAGATCTCTACCGGAGCTTGCTCAAGAACCACTTTGCCCCGGCTGTCGGCAATCGCAGTCTGACCGGCATCCGAGAGGCAGACGTACGACGGTGGCGCAAGGATCGGCTCGCCATGGTGGGGCCGTCCACTCAGGCGCTCGGGGAAGCCCGGTGGGTGGCAAGGGGCGGTCAGGCCGACGAGACGAACGGCGCGTGAGCGGCACGACCGGAGAGACAAGGTCGGATAACAGCAAGGCCCAGACTCGGGATCAACTCCCGGACCTGGGCCTTCGCGCTTGGAGCGGACGACGGGAATCGAACCCGCGTAGCTAGTTTGGAAGACTAGGGCTCTACCATTGAGCTACGTCCGCGCGAACCGGTCGAACTCTGGTCTAGACTTCATCCGGTCGTCAGAGCGTAAGCGTACCGGAGTCCCGGGGCGCATGCGCACTCGGCGAAGCGGGGCGTGGCGCAGCTTGGCAGCGCGCTTGCTTTGGGAGCAAGAAGTCGCAGGTTCAAATCCTGTCGCCCCGACCAGTTCAAGGTCCCTTCCGATGCGGAAGGGGCCTTGTGCGTCCGGGCGCGGGTCATCAGTCGGCAGACTATGGGCGCATGGAGATACTTCCGGGCGCGGGTGTGGCCCTGGTGAAGGTCGGGGATCAGCGAGCCGAGGTCGAGGGCCGGATCGGCGGTCCGGTGCATGGCCCCAGCAGTAAGAACGTCTACGACACCGCTCCCATGTTGATCGTCCACTACGACCCGGACGACCGGGTCGAGCTGGTGGAGATCGCCTACTCGGGCCACGGCGGGGAGGAGGTGTTCTTCGACGGCGTGCAGCTGACCTACCGGTTCATGGACGAGGTGGTTTCCGAGCTGGCCGCGAAGGGCCACACGGGCACGTCCTCTGACATCGGGTTCACCTTCCACGCCGGCTTCTCCGTGTGGTCGATGGGATCTCTGTGGGCTCTCGACCTGGACCCTGACGCGGACGAGGAGGACGAACGCTCGATCGTCGAGGGGGTGTCGGTCGCCCCCTACTCGTATTGGGACGAGGGCTGAGCGGGCCACGGCGAGCTCATCAGCCAGCTGGTCGAGGTGATCGGGTCCGTCGCGGCCGCGCACCCGCTGCGGGTCGTCGTCGGCGGGCCGCCCGCCGCCGGCAGGACCACGTCGGCCGACGAGCTCGCCGTCGTCCTGCGCGCGCAGGACCGCGACACCATCCGCGTGACCGTCAACGACTTCCTCTTCCCGCGTGCGCAGCGCGCTATCGACGCGGCCGATACTCGGCCGAAGGCTGCTACTTCGACGCCCACGACCGTGCCGCGCTGTGCCGGGTCCTGCTCGATCCGCTGGGCCCGGACGGAGGCCGGAGGTTCCGACACCCCGTGCTCCCCCGCGGCCGCTCCCGCTCCCCCAGACGCCGTACTGCTCTTCGACGGGGTCTTCCTCCTGCTTCCAGAACTCGTCGAGGCACAGCGTGACACCGCCGAGATCGAACGGTCCTGGCGCGACCGCCACATTGCTCCAACAGCCGGCCTGGGAAGTCCGGCCGCCGGTCAGCCGGTCAGGGTGAGCGGGTTGACCAGGTCGGCGTAGACCAGGAGCCCGGCCATCACCATCATGACGAGCGCGATCGCGTACGTCAGCGGCAGCACCTTCGCGATGTCCACGTACTTCGGCTCCGGCCGTCGCATGATCTTCGCGTACGCCCGCTTGATGCCCTCCCAGATCCCGCCGGCGATGTGCCCGCCGTCCAGGGGCAGCAGCGGGATGAGGTTGAACATGCCGATCGCCAGGTTGAAGCCGGCCAGCAGGTTGACGAAGATGGCGATCTTCTTCTCGTTGGTCAGGTCGCTGGCCAGGATCTCGCCGCCCATGCGGCCCGCGCCCACGACGCCGACCGGGCCCTCGGGGTCGCGCTTCTCGCCCGAGAAGGCCGCGTGCCAGACGCCGACCATCTTGTCCGGCAGGTTGAGCAGGGAGCCCGCCACACGGCCGGTCAGCTCGCCCATGTAGCCGACGACGGCGCCCAAGCTCTGGCGCTGCATGACCTCGGTGGGCAGGACGCCGAGGAAGCCGACGTTCTTGTCGATCTTGCTCGGGTCCTGGAGGTTGGGGCGGTCCTGGGCGATGAGGGTGACGTCGAGCGTCAGCGGCTTGCCGTCGCGTACGACGCCGAGCTCGACCGGGCCGGGGCCGTGGGAGCGGATGAGCCGGGTGGCGTCCTCCCACGTGGTGATCTTCTGGCCGTCGAAGGTGACCATCCGGTCGCCGGGCTTGAGCCCGGCCTGCGCCGCGGGAGTGGGCTGGTCGCCGGCCTGGCAGGTCTTGCGCTGCTCGCTGACCGGGATCACGCAGGTGGAGGTCTCGGGTGAGACGACGGGGGCCCAGGCGGGCAGGCCGATGCCGACCAGCAGGATGCTGAAGAAGACGAACGCGAGCACGAAGTTCATCAGCGGCCCGCCGGACATGATGATGATCTTCTGCCACCACTTCTTGCGGTAGAAGACGCGGTCCTCGTCGCCGGGCCGCACCTCCTCCTGGGCGGCGTCCCTGGCCGACTCGATGAGGCCCTGCCAGGGGCCGGTGGCGGTGTTGCGCAGTTTGTTCGGGTCGTCACCGGGGCGCGGCGGCAGCATGCCGATCATGCGGATGTAGCCGCCGAACGGGATCCACTTGATGCCGTACTCGGTCTCGCCCCTGCGCCTGGACCAGGCGGTCGAGCCGAAGCCCACCATGTACTGGGTGACCTTGACCCCGAAGAGCTTGGCGGGGATGAGGTGGCCGATCTCGTGCAGCGCGATGGAGAACATCAACCCGAGCAGGAAGAGGATGATCCCCACCAGATAGAGCCAGTTCATCTATGCGCGCTCCAGGGCAAGGCGGACGGTCCAGACAGCTTCAGGGTAGTCGACTTCCCCGGTCCTCAAGGGCCTCAGACATTTTGGGCAGGCGTTGACAGTACGCCCTTCTCACGACCTGGCCCGTGTCGAACGTCAGGGTCACGGCCGCCAGATGAGCACCAGCGCGCAGTCGTCGTTGTGCCCCGAGGCCATGGCGTTGACCAGCGCGCGGGCGCCGTCGCGGAACCCCGAGGGCAGCAGCCGCTCGGCCTCGCCGAGCAGCCGGTCGAGCCCGGCGTCGATGTCGCGGCCGGGCTGCTCGATGAGCCCGTCGGTGAACAGCAGCAGCGCGTCGCCCTTGCGCAGGGTGCCGCTGTCGGGCTCGCAGTGCAGGTCGGGCACCACGCCGAGCACGACGCCCTTGGCCGCGGCGACCTGCCAGCTCCCGGTGCCGGCGTCGAACTTCACCACCGGCGGATGCCCGGCCGAGGTGATCGTGTAGTCGCCCGTGGCGAGGTCGAGGCGCAGGTGTACGGCGGTCACGAAGCCCTCGTCGCCCCGCTGGCGGTGCAGGTAGGCGTTGCAGGCGGGCAGGAAGTCGTCGACCGAGCCGAGCAGGCCGCCGAACGTCCCCGACAGCAGCAGCGCCCTGGTGCCCGCGTCCACGCCCTTGCCGGAGACGTCGACCAGGGCGATCTCGACGCTGTCGCCGTCACGCATGGACACAAGGAAGTCGCCGCCGAAGGAGGACCCGCCGGCCTGCTTGAGCACCACCTTGGCGCCCCAGTCCTTGGGCAGCGGCGGCAGCTCGCCCTGTCTCTTGAGCCGGTCGCGCAGCTCCAGCAGCATCGCGTCACCGCGCAGCCCCTGCACGCCGAGCTTGCCTCGGGTGCGCGCCATGAGCACGGCGAGCACGGTGGTGAACCCGATCGTCACCATGAGCCCCACCCCGACACTGCCCGCGCCGAGCGTGACCGCGACGTAGCCGAGCGCCGCGCCCACCGCCACGAGCAGCACGACCAGGCTGCGCAGGCGCAGCTGCAGCCCGCCGACCAGGGTGACGAGGATGAGCAGGGACGGCGAGAACCACTCGGTGGAGACCTGGCCGGCCAGCACTCCGATGAGCAGCGCGAGCACGGCGAGCGTGATGAGCAGATTGCGGTCGCGGGCGAGCGGCCCTCTGCGGACGAAGCGGACGATGGACACGAGGAAGGGCACCCGCGCCAGCGCGGCGCGGACCCGTGGCGGGATCAGCGGCGCCGGACGGGAACTCATGATGGGCCCGACTGTATCGGTCCGCATCCCGTTTGGGCAGTCCACTTGACCAAGGCCTTGATCATTACGTGCGGATATTCGGTGGCTCTCCCCCTTTGCCCGCTCCTACGGTGGACGGATGAGCTTCCCCATCCGCCCGATCGCCGAATCCGAGTGGACGGCGTACGTCAACGTCATGAGCGAAGGGTTCGGCTGGACCGCGCCGCCCGGGATGATCGAGCGGTTCAAGGCCGAGACCGAGTTCGACCGGACGCTGGCCGTCTTCGACGGCGAGGTCATGGTGGGCACCACCGGCGTCTTCAGCCTCAGCATGGCCGTCCCCGGCGGGCGGCTGCTGCCCGTGGGCGGGGTGACGTCCGTGAGCGTGCTGCCCTCGCACCGGCGCCGCGGCGTGTTGTCGCAGATGATGCGCCGCCAGCTCGCCGACATCCGCGAGCGTGGGGAGTCGGTGGCCGCGCTGTACGCCTCCGAGTCCGGCATCTACGGACGTTTCGGCTACGGCCGGGCCGCGAGCCAGCTGTCCTTCCGCATCACCAAGCGCGCCGCGGCCTTCGTGGCGGACGCGCCCGTTGACCCGTCGCTGCGGATCAGGGTGGCCCCGCCGGCCGAGGTGCGGGCCGAGCTGGAGGCCCTCTTCGCGTCCGTGGTGACCGCCCGGCCCGGCCGCTACGAGCGGCACGCCGCTTTCTGGGACGGCAACCTCGCCGACGACGAGGCCGACCAGCGCGGGATGGGCGCCCTGCGCTGCGTGCTGGCGGAGGACGACGGCGGCGTTCGCGGGTACGCGCTGTTCCGCATCAAGACGTCCTGGGACGAGACCGGGCTGCCGGAGGGCGAGGTGCACCTCTACGATCTGGAGGCGAGCGATCCGGCGGCGTACGCGCTGCTGTGGCGCCATCTGCTGGACCGGGACCTGGCGACCACGCTGCGGACGGGCAGCCGTCCGGTCGACGACCCGATCCAGGCGCTGCTGGCCGACTCGCGCCAGCTCCGCGCGACCTGGGGCGACGAGCTGTGGGTACGCCTGGTCGAGGTGGACCGCGCACTGGCCGCCCGCGCCTACGCCGCCCCGGTGGACCTGGTGATCGAGGTGGACGACGACGTGTGCCCGTGGAACGCCGGCCGCTGGCGGCTCACCGCGGACCCGTCGGGCGCGGAGTGCAAGCAGGTCGAGGACGAGCCGGACCTCACGGTGCCGGTGGCGGCCCTGGGCTCGGCGTATCTGGGCGACGGGCAGCTCGGCCCGATGCTCGGCGCGGGGCTGCTGCGCGAGCACACCCCGGGCGCGGTGCGCGGGCTCGCCACCGCGATGTCCTGGAGCCCCAAGCCGTGGGCGGGCCGGACCTTCTGAGCCGCCTCTCCCGAGAGCCGGGGCTTCGGACGTACGCTCGGGTCATGGCCTTGCAGAGCTTGCAGATCACCGCGACGATCGCGATGCGCGCCCGCGACGTGTCGCGCCCGGCGAAGGAGCAGCAGGAGGCCGCCGACCGGCGGCCCCTGCGTGACGAGATGCCGAAGCGCGAGACCCGGCGTAAAGGACAGAACAGCTAGTCAGGGCAGCGGCGGGAGCTGGCCGATCGTCTCGTACGAGGCCAGCTGCGCGATGCGCCGGCTGTGGCGCTCGCTGCCGGAGAAGGGCGTGCCCAGGAAGACCTCGGCGAAACGGGTGGCCTCGTCGAGGGAGTGCATGCGCGCCCCGATGCTGACGACGTTGGCGTTGTTGTGCTCGCGGGCCAGGCGCGCGGTGTCCTCGCTCCAGGCCAGGGCCGCGCGGATGCCGCGCACCTTGTTGGCGGCGATCTGCTCGCCGTTGCCCGAGCCGCCGATGACGATGCCGAGGCTCGCCGGGTCGCCCGCGACGCCCTCGGCGGCGCGCAGCACGAACGCCGGATAGTCGTCCTCGGCGTCGTAGACGAAGGGACCGCAGTCGGTCACCTCGTGCCCGTGGTCCTTCAGCCAGGACACGAGGTGGTTCTTGAGCTCATAGCCGGCATGGTCGGCACCGATGTAGACACGCACCCGCCCAGTCTTCCACAGCCCCGGGGTGGCGGCTCGCGCACTAGAGTAAGGATCACTTCCGTCCACCACCCCTTACGAAGGCAGGGATCATGCGAGAGATCCGCGTCATCGGCGACCCCGTGCTGCGCACGCCCGCCGAGCCGGTCACGGACTTCGACCGCGAGCTGCGCCGCCTGATCGAGGAGATGTTCGAGGCGATGTACGCGGTCGACGGGGTGGGCCTGGCGGCCCCGCAGATCGGCGTGTCGCGGCGATTGTTCGTCTACGACATCAACCGGCGCAAGGGCCACGTGATCAACCCGGTGCTGACGGTGGACGACCCGGAGGAGATCGCCGACGAGGAGGGCTGCCTGTCGGTGCCCGACCGGCGCACCGGGCGGCCGATCTACGCCCCCGTCGCGCGCGCGGCGGGCGTGACCGTGGAGGGCGTGGACCGGCTCAGGCGGCCGGTGCGCGTGCGCGCCCGCGGCTCGCTGGCACGCTGCTTCCAGCACGAGGTCGAGCACCTCGACGGCCGCCTGTACGTCGACCGCCTGCCGCGCGACGAGGCCCGCGGGATCATGTCGCGCGCCTGATCCGGGGGCGTAGCTTGGCGGCATGACTGTGCTTTCCGGCAAGGGCGCGTTGGTCACGGGAGGCTCCCGTGGCATCGGCAGAGCCGTCGTGGAGCGGTTGCGGCAGGACGGCGCCGAGGTCGTCTTCTGCTACGAGCGGTCGGAGGAGGCCGCGCTGCGGGTCGCCAAAGAGACGGGCGCGACGGCGGTGCGCGCGGACCTCGGCGTCAAGGAGGATCTGGAGCGGCTGTTCGCCGAGGCGGAGGCCCGGCTGCCCGGGGTGGACATCCTCGTCAACAACGCGGCCACCACCACCGGGCAGAAGCTGCTCGCCGACCTCACGGACGACGACTTCGAGCGCTCGTTCGCGGTGAACGTGCGCGCCGTCCTCCTCGCCCTGCGGTGGGCCGCCGGGGTGATGCGCGACGGCGGGCGCATCGTCACGATCTCCTCGCTCAACACGCAGGTGCCCGCCCCGACGCTCGCGCTCTACTGCGGCGGCAAGGGAGCGGTCGAGCAGTTCGCCAAGGTGGCGGCGCGGGAGCTGGGCGGGCGCGGCATCACCGTCAACGTCGTCTCCTCGGGCGCGACGGACACCGACATGCTGCGCGGCGCCAACCCGCCCGAGGCGCTGGAGCGGACGCAGGCGCTCACGGCGCTCGGACGGCTGGGGCGGCCGGACGACATCGCCTCGGTGGTGGCGTTCCTGGCCGGGCCGGACGGGCGGTGGATCACCGGCCAGAACCTGATTGCCAGCGGGGGCCTGCTGGTCTGAGCCGCCCGCCGGCGGACGTCAGAGCTGAAGCGACTTGATCTCCAGGTATTCCTCCAGGCCGTACTCGCCGAGCTCGCGGCCGACGCCCGACTGCTTGTAGCCGCCGAACGGGGCCAGTGGGTTGAACCGGCCGCCGTTGACGGCGACCTGGCCGGTGCGCAGGCGGCGGGCCACCCCCAGGGCGCGTTCCTCGGTGCCCGCCCAGACCGCGCCGGCCAGGCCGTAGCGGGTGCCGTTGGCGATGGAGACGGCCTGGTCCTCGGTGGTGTAGGGGATCACCGACAGCACCGGCCCGAAGATCTCCTCCTGCTCGATCGCCATGCCGGGCTCGACGCCCGCGAACACCGTGGGCTCGACGTAGAAGCCGCGCTCGTGCGGCCGTTCGGTGCCGCCGGCCACCAGCCGGGCGCCCTCCTCCTGGCCGCGGTTGATGTAGCGGACCACCCGGTCGCGCTGGACCTGCGAGACCAGCGGGCCGATCCGGGTGGACTCGTCGAAGGGGTCGCCGACGGTGTAGCCGCGGGCGGCCTCGACGGCCAGGCGGACGGCCTCGTCGTACTGGTCGCGGTGGACGAGCATGCGGGTCCAGGCCGAGCAGGTCTGCCCGGCGTTGACGAAGCAGTTGGCCACGCCGACCTTGACGGCGAGCTTGAGGTCGGCGTCGGGGAGGATGATGTTGGCGGACTTGCCGCCGAGTTCGAGCGCCACCCGCTTGACGGTCTCGGCGGCGAGCGCGGCCACCCGGCGGCCCGCGGCGGTGGAGCCGGTGAAGGAGACCATGTCGACCTCGGGGTGGGCGGCCATGGCCTCGCCGACGACCGGCCCGCGCCCGCTGACGAGGTTGAACACGCCCGGCGGCAGGCCCACCTCGTCGAGGATGCCGGCCAGCTCGTACGCCGCCAGCGGCGCCACCTCGCTCGGCTTGAGCACGACGGTGCACCCGGCGGCCAGCGCCGCGCCCACCTTGCAGACGATCTGGTGCAGCGGGTAGTTCCACGGCGTGATGGCCGCCACCACCCCGATGGGCTCCTTGACGACCAGGGAGGAGCCGACGCGCTGCTCACGCGGATGGCTCTCGGCCAGGTGGGCGAAGGAGGCGAGGACCCCCGCGGGCATCAGGGTCTGCACCTTGAGCGCGAAGCCCAGCGGCGATCCCATGTCGGTGGCGATCGCCGCGGCGACGTCGTCGGCGCGCTGCTTCAGCAGCTCGGCCGCGGCGGCGAGCAGCTTGCCGCGTTCGGCCGGCGCGCTGCGCGACCAGGACGGGAACGCTCTTCGCGCCGCGGCCACGGCCGACTCCACATCGTCGGGAGAGCCGGCGGGCACGTGGTCGATGACCTCTTCTGTGGCCGGGTTGACGACCTCTATGGACTCGTCGGACGCTGAGGCGGTCCAGGAGCCGCCGATGTACAGCTGACGCATGTCCCCATCCTGACAGCGCATCCCGGCGTTCGCGAGGGAGGTTCACTGAGCCGGGGATAAGGATTCTCCACCGCGATCAGGGTCTTTCCTCCCCGCGGGGTATCCGTAATGCGCTGACAGCGGGTTTTCAGTCGAATTGCGGGCGGCGGGTGCGCGTGCGCTTCAGCTCGAAGAAGTCGTCGAACTCCGTCACCGCGACGACGCCGTCCCACAGGCGACCGGCGTCCTCGCCCCTGATGATCCTGGTGATGACCGGCCCGAAGAAGGCGTTGGCGCCGACGCGGATGATCGGCGTGCCGACCTCCTGGCCGACGAGCGTGATGCCCTCGTCGTGCGAGGCGCGGATGCCGGCGTCCCACTCGTCCGACTCCATGGCGTCGGCGAGCTGCGAGTCGAGGCCCACGGCCTCCAGGGCGGCCTCGTTGATCTCGCGCAGCTTCTCCGGGTCCTTGCCGAGGCCCTCGTTGTGCAGGCGGGTGCCGAGCTCGGTGTAGAGCCGGCCGATGTACTCCTCGCCGTGCTTGGCGGCGGCGGCCGCCACGACGCGGACCGATCCGTGCGCCTTGAGCGCCCGCTCCTTGTATTCGGCGGGCACGTCCTTGCCCTCATTGAGGTAGTGGAGCGACATGAAGCGGAAGCGGGGCTCGATGGGCCGAACCTTCTCGACTTCGAGCAGCCACCGTGACGTTACCCATGCGAAGGGACAGGAAGGATCGAACCAGAGGTCCACGGGAATCTTCTCAGCCATGTGGGGCCATAACCTGGGGTGGCTCGGATCCTATTCCCGCCGTGACAGGATACCGACAACCCCGACGAAGCGGTTGAAAAGGAGCGGAACTTGGCAGGCAACCTGACCAGGGACGAAGCGCGCGAACGCGCCAAGCTGTTGAAGGTCGAGTCGTACGAGGTCGCCCTCGATCTGACGGAAGGTGAGGAGCGCTTCGAAAGCGTCACCACGGTCCGCTTCTCCGGCCTGGTCCCCGGTTCGTCCACCTTCATCGACCTGCACGGCGCGCACGTCCGCCAGGTGACCCTGAACGGCGAGGACCTCGACGTGTCCGCCTACGACGCGGAGAAGGGCCGCTTCCCGCTCCCCTCGATCGCCGAGTCGAACGAGTTGCGCGTGGACGCCGACTGCTCCTACATGCGCACCGGCGAGGGCCTGCACCGCTTCGTCGACCCGGTCGACCAGGGCGTCTACCTGCACACGCAGTTCGAGACGGCCGACGCCCACCGGATGTACGCCTGCTTCGACCAGCCCGACCTCAAGGCCACCTTCCAGCTCACCGTGCTGGCCCCGGCCGACTGGGAGGTCGTCTCCAACGCCGCCGCGACGAACGTCGAGAGCCTGCCCGAGCAGGCCGGGCGGCACGGCACCGTGCAGGCGGCCAAGCGGTGGACGTTCGACACCACCCCGGTCATGTCCACCTACATCACCGCGCTGGTGGCCGGGCCGTACCACAAGGCGACCTCCGAGCACGACGGCATCCCGCTCGGCATCTACTGCCGCGCCTCGCTCGCCGAGCACCTCGACGCCGACAACATCTTCGAGGTCACCCGGCAGGGCTTCGACTTCTTCCACAAGGTGTTCGGGGTGCGCTACCCCTTCGGCAAGTACGACCAGCTCTTCGTGCCCGAGTTCAACGCCGGCGCGATGGAGAACGCGGGCTGCGTGACGTTCCTGGAGGACTACGTCTTCCGCTCCCGCGTCACCGACGCCCTGGTCGAGCGGCGCGCCGAGACGATCCTGCACGAGATGGCGCACATGTGGTTCGGCGACCTCGTCACCATGCGCTGGTGGGACGACCTGTGGCTCAACGAGTCGTTCGCCACCTACATGTCGGTGCTCTGCCAGGCCGAGGCCACGCGGTGGGGCAGGGGCGCCTGGACGACGTTCGCGAACGTGGAGAAGGCCTGGGCCTACCGTCAGGACCAGCTCCCCTCCACCCACCCGATCGCCGCCGACATCCCCGACATGCAGGCGGTCGAGGTCAACTTCGACGGCATCACGTACGCCAAGGGCGCCTCGGTGCTCAAGCAGCTCGTCGCGTACGTGGGGCTGGAGAACTTCCTCGCCGGCGTGCGCGACTACTTCGCCGACCACGCCTGGGGCAACACCGAGCTGAAGGACCTGCTCGACGCGCTGGAGCGCACCTCGGGCCGGGACCTGTCGGCCTGGTCGAAGGACTGGCTGGAGACCGCCTGGGTCAACACGCTGCGCCCGTCGTTCGACGTCGAGGACGGCCGTTTCACCCGCTTCGAGGTGCTGCAGGAGGCTCCCGCCGACTACCCGACGCTGCGCTCGCACCGCATCGCCGTCGGCCTGTACTCGCTGGTGGACGGCGCGCTGACCCGTACCAAGCGGGTCGAGCTGGACGTCGTCGGCGCCCGGACGCCCGTGGCCGAGCTGGTCGGCGCGGAGCGGCCCGACCTGGTGCTGATCAACGACGACGACCTCACCTACGCCAAGATCCGCCTCGACGACGACTCGCTGCGGACGCTGGTGAACGGCGGCATCGCCGCGTTCACCGACTCGCTGCCGCGCGCGCTGTGCTGGTCGGCGGCCTGGGACATGACCCGCGACGGCGAGATGCCGGCCCGCGACTACGTCCGGCTGGTCATCTCGGGCGCGAGCGTGGTCACCGACCTCACCGTGCTCCAGGCGATCCTGCGGCAGGCCCGCCAGGCCGTCCAGCAGTACGCCGACCCGGCCTGGCGGGCCGAGGGCCTGCGGCTGCTGGCCGACGAGCTGCGCTCGCTGCTCGCCGCCGCCGCGCCCGGCTCGGACCACCAGCTCGCCTACCTGCACGCGTTCGCGCCGGCGGCCACCTCGGGCGAGGACCTCGACCTGCTGGCCGGCATCCTCGACGGCACCTCCGTGCCCGACGGGCTGACCGTGGACGCCGACCTGCGCTGGAGCCTGGTGCACGCGCTGGTCGTCGGCGGCCGGATCGACGAGGCGGGCATCGCGGCCGAGCTGGAGCGCGACCCGACGGCGACCGGTGAGCGCTCGGCCGCCCAGTGCCGGGCCGCGCTGCCGACCGCCGAGGCCAAGGCGGCGGCGTGGGAGCGCGTCGTGGGCGGCGAGCTGGCCAACCACATCGCGCGCGCCACGATCGGCGGGTTCCAGGACCCGCACCACCCCGAGCTGCTCGTGCCGTACCGGGAGAAGTACTTCGCCGAGGTCGGGCGCATCTACAAGGAGTGGACGTTCGACCAGGCGTCGTCGTTCGCGGTGGGCTGCTTCCCCGCGCTGCTCATCGAGGAGGCGACCGTACGGGCCGCCGAGGACTACCTCGCGGCCGAGCAGCCGCCGCAGGCGCTGCGCCGGCTGATCCTGGAGGGCGCCGACGGCGTCCGCCGCGCCCTGCGCAACCAGGAGAAGGACGCGGCCGCGTCCTGATCCCGCGCGCCGGGCGGAGTGCCGCTCCGCCCGGCGCACCGTACCCGTGAGGTGAGTGTTCCCTACCGGCGAGGTCGGGGACGGGCGGGGCATCCGACACCCGCGCCGACTTGGTCCTGCCACCTCAGAGCCGGTGTTAGATTCGACTACGTGCTAGGCGCCGGGACCACGCTCAACGACCGCTACGTGCTGGCCGGTCGCCTCGGCGGCGGCGGCATGGGCGAGGTCTGGCGTGCCGAGGACAAGGTGCTCGGCCGCTCGGTCGCGGTGAAGGTGATGACGCCCGCGCTGACCGAGAACGCCACCTTCGCCCAGCGGTTCCAGAACGAAGCCAGGGCCATGGCCACGCTCACCCATCCCGGCGTGGTCGACGTCTACGACTACGGCACCTGCGAGATCTCCGGCCGCCAGGTCACCTTCCTCGTCATGGAGCACGTGCGGGGCGAGTCGCTCGACCGGGTGCTGCGCCGCGGCCCGCTCGACCCGGCCGCCGCCATGCGGCTGGTCGCCGAGGTCGGCGACGCGCTGGCCGCCGCGCACGCCCAGGGCATCGTGCACCGCGACGTCAAGCCGGCCAACCTCATGGTCCGCGAGGGCGGCGGGGTGGCGCTCACCGACTTCGGCATCGCGCACTCGGTCTCGGCCGGGCACCTGACGGCGACCGGGCAGATGTTGTGCTCGGCGGGCTACTGCGCGCCGGAGATGGCGACCTCCAGCGAGGTCACGCCGGCGGTCGACGTCTACGCGCTGGGCGTGGTGGCGTACGAGTGCCTGACCGGGCGGCCGCCGTTCCAGGGCGAAACGCCCGTGCAGATCATCTTCAAGCACCTCAACTCGCCGGTGCCGGAGCTGCCCGGCGAGGTGCCCGCAGGGCCGCGGGCCGTGGTGACGCGGGCGCTGCAGAAGACGCCCGAGCAGCGCTGGGAGTCGGCCGCCGCCATGGCCGCGGCCGCCCGGCAGGCCCTGGCCGCCCCCGACGTCGTGCCGCACGGGGCCGGCGACACGGGGCCCACGGCGGCGCCGGGCACCGGCGTCGCGGGTGCGGTCGCGGCCGGAGGGCTGGGAGCTTTCCCGGGCGGCGGCGTTCACGGGACCGATCCCGGCGCGACGGCCGGGACGGCAGGCGGCACGGCAGGCGGACCAGCAGGCGGCATCGCGGGCGGGGCCTCCGCCGGCACCCTGCCCGCCCGTCCCGAGCGGCGTGTGCGGCGGACGGCGCGGGTGGCGCTCACCGTCGCCGCCGCGGTGCTGGTGTCGGCCGGCGTCGCCGGAGCGGTGTGGCTGCGCCCGGACCGCTCGTCGAGCGAGGCCACGGTGACGCCGACCAGCGTGACCGACACCACGGCGACCACCGGCCCCAAGACCCCGGCCCCCTCCCGGCAGCAGAGCGTGCCTCCGGTCCGGCAGAGTCCGACCGCCGTGCCGACGAAGGGCGCCGACCCGCTGCCCACGCCGTCGGTGACGGTCACGCCGACCGCGTCGGCCACGCAGACGCCCACGGCTGCCCCGACCACGCCCGAGCCGAGCAAGGAGCCGACGAAGGAGCCCACCTCCGAGCCCACGCAGTCCTCCGGCCCTGAGGAGCCGGCGACGGAGCCGCCGAGCGACCCACCGGGCGACATCCAGTGCGTCCGCGAGCCGTGCCCGTAAGCGTGTGCCCATAGCAGGGTGCCCGGAATCGGCCGCCCGCGCGCTTTGCCGGTGTACGCGAACACTCGGCGATCGTGAGAAGGTCGTCCCGTGGAGACGACTCGTGACCTGCTCATCGCCCTGGCCCGCCGCTACGCCTTCGCCGACCTCGGCGCGCTCGCGCCGGCGGCGGAGATCGCGGAGGTGTGCGAGTTCGGGCAGCGGCTGCTCTCCCTCGACGCGGAGGACTTCGCGGCCGAGGCCAGGGTGGTGCCCGCCGAGCTGAGGCGCCGGGCCCGGGCCTGCCACATGCCGCAGACGCCGCGCGAGCAGCCTCGGGGGGCGCTGGAGTCGCTGCGGCCGGCGTACGGGCTGTTGCTGGAGGCCATCGCGGTGCGGTGGCACCGGCGGGAGCTGAGCCCGATGATCGCCGCCGTGCACATCGCCAGCGAATACCTGCCGCTGCTGGCGTTCGAGCCGCATCTCGGCCACGCCGGCGATCCGGCCCGCTGGCCGGCCGGGCTGAGCGCGCCGGGGAGCAGGTTCGGGGTGATCGGCGACCGGGAGTGCGACCACACCAAGTCCGAGCAGTCGGCCACCAACCGCACCCTGCGGGTGTCGGTGGAGCCTGCGGAGGGCTGGCGCGCCTACTTCGACCGGCAGCACAGCCAGGTCGCGGGCGCCCTGGCGGTGTGCGTGGCCACCTGCCGCAACCCCTGCACGTCGATGGACTGGATCGATCCCGAGCCCCGGGCCGACCTGCAACTGCGCGCCCGCACGGCGCTGGCCTTCGCCGAGACCCCGCTGGTGCGGCTGCGGCACGCCGCGCCCGTGGGGCACGGGTTCGGGGTGCCGTCGCCGGAGGAGGTGCTCGACGCCTGGGAGCGCAGCCGCCTGGCGCTGGACAAGAACCCCATCGGCGCCGCCGCCTCCAAGGACGACGGGTTCCCGCTGCCGGGGCTGCCCGCGCTGTTCGCCGCCATCGCCGACGCCGCCATCGAGCCCTCCACCCTCCTGCGCGGCGTCAGCGAGCACGTCGTGCGGCTGCTCGAACGGCACGAGGCCGCCTGACCCCCCGCGCGCGCCGCGTCAGCGGCGGGCGGTCGCCTGCTCGCCGAGGGCGTTGATGCCGTGCAGCAGGCCACCGATCAGGTCGCCGGCGCTGAAGGCCGTCGCCATCGACATCGCGGTCAGACGGCAAGCGGCGTCGCCGAGGCGGGCGCGGGCGCGCTCGCCGGTGACGATCTCGATGCCGCGCCCGTGCAGGTCCACCAGCACCACCACGGCGTCGGCGGACTCCGTGCCGAGCGCGGCGTGCAGGCGTTCGGCGAAGTGCCGCCGGCCGCCCGCGGCGGGCGCGCCGAGGAAGAGCCCGAAGCGCAGCCCGCTCCGCCGTTCGGCGGTGTGCAGGGCCTGGCGGAGGTCGTCGGCCTGGGCGCTGGTCAGTCCGCGCATCTCGGTGCTCCCATCGTCACCTCACCATCCGGCCGAGGCGCCGCCGACGTGCCGGCTCGGCTCCGCCGTCTCGGCCGCTGACACCCAGTCGTTCTCGGGGACCTCCGCCCAGTGCGCCACCCGGTCGGCGAGGACGAGCCCCGACGTGCTCACGCCGCGCTCGCTGCGGAACGGCCCGCCGAGCCAGACCGGCCCCGCCTCCGCGCGCCGCTGCGCGCCGCGTCCCGGCAGCATGACCAGCAGGCTGATCAGCACGAACAGCCCTGAGGACACCCCGAAGAGATAGAGCAGAATCTCTGCCGCGCTGTTCACACCACGAACGTAAACCTCGTGTGCGAGTCCGGCCAGACCCTGGCGGGGGCGGGAGTTATGATCATGGGTGAGGGGGCACTTCTCTAGAGAAGAACGTAGTTAATACCCCGAAAACGGGCGTGGAACACGATGAGCTGGGCCATAAAACTATGGACAGGGCAACACTAGGATTCGGCAAGATTTCCGGGCTACGGTGAGTCACGTGGACACCGACAACCAGCGAGAAGACGGTCACAACGCGTCACCGATCTGGGTGAGCGACCGGCCGGAGAGCGAGCGGACCGCCGCCTCGACGCCATCGGCGCCCACCTCCACGTACGCGCCCGTGCCACGCGCGTCCGTGCGCGAGCTGCTGGCACAACCGCGTTTCCGCCGGTGGCGCACGCGCCTGCTGGTGGGCGTCGCCGCGGCGATCGTGGTGGGCTTCCTGGCGCAGGACTGGCGGATCGGCGTGACCGCGGGCGTGGTCGCGGCCATCCTGGAGGCGGCCTACCGGGCACGCTCCAATTCGTCCGTGCCCGCCTGGCGGCGCGCCTCCGTGGCCGAGCGGCGCACCGAGGCACAACTGCGCAAGCTGGAACGCCTGGGCTACCGCACGTTGCACGCCCGCGCGATCCCCGACACCGAGCAGCAGATCGACCATCTCGTGGTCGGCCCGACCGGCGTCTACGCCGTCGACTCCGAGAAGTGGGACAAGCGCCTCCCGGTCCGTGTGCAGATGGCCAAGAAGCTCTTCCACGGGCCGTTCGACCAGAAGGAGCGGCTGACCCACGCCAAGTTCGAGGCGTCGAGGGCGAGCGAGCTGATCAGCGCGTCGTTCGGGCGCGAGGTGCCCGTCGTGCCCTCGCTCGCGATCTACGGGCCGCCCGTGCCGTGGAAGATCATGACGATCCGGGGCGTGGACGTCTACCAGGGCGACCGGGCCCGCAAGTGGATCACCAAGCGGGAGCGGGCGCTGACCGACGCCGAGATCGAGAAGATCTTCGAGATCGCCGGCAAGGTGCTGCCTCCCCGCTACGGCGAAGGCTGACGGACGACCGGCAGCGCCGCATGCCGCCTCCCCGGGCGGGCGTGCGGCGCTTTCGCGCGCTCTTCCCGCCGGATCGTCGCCTCGTCCGAAGCGTGGACGGTTTGTCTCAGTCACCGGGCGGTGGTCGTACCATGTGAAGACTCGACAGCGATGGGAGAAGCGCGATGCCCGCCCTCAGGTCACGTACGGTCACTCACGGCAGGAACATGGTCGGTGCCCGGGCCCTGCTCCGGGCGACCGGCGTAGCCGGGAGCGATTTCGGCAAACCGATCGTGGCCATCGCCAACAGCTTCACGCAGTTCGTCCCCGGTCACGTGCACCTGCGTGAGGTCGGCGACGTGGTCGCCGGCGCGGTGCGTGAGGCGGGCGCCATCCCCCGCGAGTTCAACACGATCGCGGTCGACGACGGCATCGCGATGGGCCACGGCGGCATGCTCTACTCGCTGCCGTCCCGCGAGCTGATCGCCGACGCGGTCGAGTACATGGTCAACGCCCACTGCGCGGACGCGCTCATCTGCGTCTCCAACTGCGACAAGATCACGCCGGGCATGCTGCTCGCCGCCTTCCGGCTCAACATCCCGACGGTCTTCGTCTCCGGCGGCCCGATGGAGGCCGGCAAGACCCCCGGCCGCAAGCTCGACCTCATCGACCCGATGATCGCCTCCGCCGACGAGTCGGTCAGCGACGAGGAGCTGCTGGCGATGGAGGAGAGCGCCTGCCCGACCTGCGGCTCGTGCTCCGGCATGTTCACCGCCAACTCCATGAACTGCCTGACCGAGGCGATGGGCCTGGCGCTGCCCGGCAACGGCACCACGCTGGCCACGCACAAGGCGCGCAAGCAGCTCTTCGAGGACGCCGGCCGCACGCTGGTCGAGATCACCCGCCGCTACTACGAGGAGGGCGACGAGTCGGTGCTGCCGCGCTCGATCGCCACCCGCGAGGCGTTCGAGAACGCCATGGCGCTCGACGTCGCCATGGGCGGCTCCACCAACACGATCCTGCACATCCTGGCCGCGGCCCGCGAGGCCGAGGTCGACTTCGGCCTCAAGGAGATCAACGAGATCTCGCTGCGGGTGCCGTGCCTGTGCAAGGTCGCCCCGGCGACCAGCAAATACCACGTCGAGGACGTCCACCGGGCCGGCGGCATCCCCGCCATCCTGGGCGAGCTCGACCGGGCCGGGCTGCTGCACCGCGACGTGCCCACGGTCAACGGCGGCACGCTGGCCGACCTGCTGGCCGGCTGGGACGTCAAGTCGCCCGCCGTCCGGCCGGAGGCCGTCGAGCTCTGGCACGCCGCTCCCGGCAACGTGCGCACGGTCAAGGCGTACTCGCAGGGCAACCGCTGGGACGACCTCGACCTCGACCGGGCCGAGGGCTGCGTCCGCGACCTGGAGCACGCCTACACCGCCGACGGCGGCCTCGCGGTGCTCTACGGCAACATCTCGCGCGACGGCGCGGTGGTGAAGACCGCCGGCGTGGACGAGTCGATCTGGCGCTTCAGCGGCCCCGCCGTGGTGTTCGAGTCGCAGGAGGAGGCCGTCGAAGGCATCCTCGGCGGGCGGGTCAAGGAGGGCGACGTCGTCGTCATCCGCTACGAGGGCCCCAAGGGCGGCCCCGGCATGCAGGAGATGCTCTACCCGACCTCGTTCCTCAAGGGCAAGGGCCTCGGCAAGGCGTGCGCGCTGGTCACCGACGGCCGCTTCTCCGGCGGCACCTCGGGCCTGTCCATCGGCCACGCCTCCCCCGAGGCGGCCGAGGGCGGCACGATCGCGCTGGTCGAGGACGGCGACCTCATCGAGATCGACATCCCCGGCCGGTCGATGGAGCTGCGCGTCCCCGAGGCGGAGCTGGCGGCGCGGCGTGAGCGGCTGCTGGCCGACCTGGGCGGCTACCGGCCGCGCGAGCGCAACCGGCCGGTGAGCGTGGCGTTGCAGGCCTACGCCGCGATGACGACCTCCGCCTCGACGGGGGCCTCACGGGACCTGTCACAGCTGTCGAAGTAGTCCGGCGTCCGGAGCGGCGGGTTTCCCACCCGCCGCTTCCGCGTGTCCGGGCACCTGTCCTTCCGGACAGGTTTTCGAAAAATGTCGGTCGCGGTCCGTATTCTTTGGGTATGACGACAGTCGTGAAGCACGATACTCGCCCGCTGACGACCGCCGAGATCGCCGCCCTCGCACTCTCCCTCGCCCACCTCGGCGCGGGACCCCAGGCCGTCACCGCACGGCGCGGCCTGCAGCACGCGCTCCAGCACCTGGAGCTCGACGACGACGTCATCGCCGCCACGCTCACCACCCTGACCGAGCCGCTGCCCCTGGAGATCGCCTCCCGGGCCAGGCTGATGGCCGACGCCATCACCAGCCGGCTCATGATCCGCCTGCACTACCGCGACGCCGGGGGCAACGTCACCGTCCGCGACGTCGAGCCGGTGACCTGCCTGGTGCACCGCGAATACTGGTATCTCGTCGGCGTGTGCCGGATGCGCCGCGGGATCAGGGCCTTCCGGTTCGACCGCATCCTCGCGGTCGAGCCCACGCTCACGCCGGCGCGGCCGCACCTGGCCGACCGGTTCCTGCCGTTCCAGCGCCGCAAGCGGGTCAGGGCCGGAGCGGCCTAGCGCCAGGACGCCGGGGCGGCCGGCTCGCCGCCGCCCCGGTATCAGGGGTCAAGGGGGAACAGCAACCCCGGCCTTTCGGGTCAGGAGGAGCAGCAGCCCCCGCCGCAGCAGCCGCCGCCGCCACCGCTGGGGCGGGGTGCGGCGGCGCCGCCGGTCATGGCGACCGTGGAGAGCAGCTTCACCGTGTCGTCGTGGCCTTCGGGGCAGGACGCCGGCGCGTCGGAGGCCGACATGGGGCGGGACACCTCGAACGTGGAGCCGCACGCGCGGCAGCGGAAGTCGTAACGCGGCATGGCCTAAGCGTAGGTGATGTGCGCGTAGTCGGACACGGGCTCGTACCCGATGGCCTGGTAGATGGCGTTGCTGGTGGGGTTGGCCAGGTCGGTGAAGAGCACGACCTCCTCGCCCCGCTCCGCGAGCCCGACCTGGCTGACGTGGGCGGTGACCGCGGAGCCGTAGCCGCGCCGGCGGCGCGAGGGCGGCGTGTAGACCGGCCCGATCCGGCAGACCCCGCCCGCCGGCTGCGACAGCGCCGCGAGGGCGACCGGCGCGCCGCCGTCCTCCCACACGAACAGCTCGCGCCGGGTGAGCCGCTGGGCCACCCGCTCGGCCGGGTCGCCCTCGCCGAGCCCGGCCTCCTCGCCGAAGGCGTGGTACCAGCTCACCAGCAGCGGGAAGTCGGCGGGCGCGGCGAGCCTGCCCCGCCCCGGCACGTCGGGGACGCTCAGCGTGCCGAGCCGGTAGAGCCGCTCGGCGACGGTCCGCGCGGGCGGCCCCATCAGGCGGACGACCTCGTCGGTCAGCTCGACCCGGCCGACCAGCGCGGGGATGGCCCTGCCGAGCGCCTCGACCAGGGGCGCGACCGCCTCGACCGGCATCACGGCGAGCCCGATCGGGTAGGGAGGCGTGCGGAAGGCCGCCCCGCGCACCTGCCCGCCCACCGTCCACCAGCCGAATCGCGGGTCCTTCGCCGGCGTGCCGGCGCGCAGGTCGGCCAGCACGGTCAGCGGGACGGTGTTGCCCACCGGGTCGCCGAGCAGGAAGGGCTCGGCGACCGCGGCGTACTCCTCGGGGTCCGAGGTGAAGGTCCACATGCCTGGCATGGTGCCAGGCACCGGCCTGCCCGGACAAAGCAGGCGGTCAGGCCGCCGCCTCCAGGTAGGGCGCCCACTGGGGGTCGCCGACGAGGGAGGCGCCGATCAGCCGCCAGTGTGCCCCGCGCGGCACCGCCGGGAGGACGCGGAGCGTCCACCCCAGCTCTTCCAGGTATTTGTCGGCCTTGCTGTGGTTGCAGGTGGTGCAGGACGCCACGCAGTTCTCCCACGTGTGCGTGCCGCCCCGCGAGCGCGGGATGACGTGGTCGATGGTCTCGGCCCGCTGCCCGCAGTAGGCGCAGCGGTAGTTGTCACGGCGCATGAGCGCCGCCCTGGTCAGGGGGATGCGTGACCGGTAAGGAATGCGGACATATCTGCGGAGCCTGATCACCGAGGGCACGTCGAGCGTGCAGCTGGCGGAGCGCAGCACGGCGCCCCTGCCGTCGCGGTGCACGACGTCGGCCTTCCCCCGGAGCACCAGCACGACGGCGCGGTGCAGGGAGAGCGTGGTGAGCGGCTCGTAAGTGGCGTTCAGCAGCAGGACCTGGCGCGTCATCGGGCCTCTCCCCGCTGCTTGCGTATGAGAGGGGACATGCCGTGGCATGTCCCGGCTATCGGCCCCTCCTGGGGCACTCGTGCTTCCGTCACGTGGACCTCCGCCGGACGGCCCAGCGGATGGTCACCACGGCACCGTCCTGTCAGCAAGTCTGGCGTTAGCAGCGCTGTCCCCGCCACCCCATAACCACTCACCGGACTGACCAAAGGGACGCACGGTACGTTTTATGCCCGCTTCACCTGCGTTTTACGCCTGCTCCGTGGCAGTAGGGTTCCCTGCATGACCCGAGAGCCGTACCCGACCGCGCGCCGCGAAGACATCATCGACGAACTGCACGGAACGCCCGTACCGGACCCCTATCGATGGCTGGAGGATCCCGACAGTCCAGAGACGAAGGGGTGGCTGCTCGCGCAGAGCGAGCTGTTCAGCCGGAGCAGGGGGCCGCAACGGTTCAAGAGCCGCATCGCCGAGCTGCTGCGGTCCGGTTCTGTCGGCGTGCCCGCCTGGCGCGGCGAGCGCTACTTCTTCAGCCGCCGCACGCCCGACCAGGAGCACGCGGTCTACTACGTCGTCGAGGCCGACGGCACCGAGCGGGCGCTGATCGACCCGATGGCCATCGACCCGTCCGGGCTGACCACGCTCGACGCCGTCCAGCCCGACAAGGAGGGGCGGCTGCTGGCCTACCAGCTCTCGGTGGGCGGCAACGAGGAGTCCGTCCTCTACATCATGGACGTGGCGACGGGCGTCCGCGTCGAGGGGCCGATCGACCGCTGCCGCTACTCCCCCGTGGCCTGGCTGCCCGGCGGCGAGGCGTTCTACTACGTGCGCCGGCTGCCGAGCACCGAGGTGCCGGAGAACGAGAGCCAGTTCCACCGCCGCGTCTACCTGCACCGCGTCGGCACCTCCACGGAGGACGACGTCATGATCTTCGGCCAGGGGCTGAAGATGACCAACTACTACGGCGTCGGGGTCTCCCGCGACGGCCGCTGGCTGCAGGTCTCGGCACACGAGGGCACCGCGCCGCGCAACGACCTCTGGGTGGCCGACCTGACGGCGTCCCCGGCCGACCGGCCCGACCTCAGGGTCGTCCAGGAGGGCGTGGACGCGCAGGCCGGGCTGGTCTTCGGCCGCGACGGCCGGCTGTACGTGCACACCGACCGCGACGCCTCCCGCGGCCGGGTGTGCGTCACCGACCCGGCCGAGCCCGGCTACGACACCTGGCGCGAGCTGATCCCCGAGGACCCGGAGGCGGTGCTCAACGACTTCGCCATCCTCGACGACCTGGAGCGCCCGGTGCTGCTGGTGGGCTGGACCCGCCACGCGATCAGCGAGCTCACCCTGCACGACCTGGAGACCGGCGAGCGCCTCGGCGAGGTGCCCACGCCCGGCCTGGGCTCGATCGGCGGCATCGCCGAGCGCCCCGAGGGCGGCCACGAGGCCTGGTTCGGCTACACCGACAACACCACCCCGCCCACCATCCAGCGCTACGACGCCCGCACCGGCGAGACCACGCTGTGGGCGGCCTCGCCGGGCGCCGTGGAGGTGCCGGACGTCCGCACCGAGCAGGTCGTCTACCGCTCCGCGGACGGCACCGACGTGCGGATGCTGGTCATCTCGCCGCCCGGCGAGGCGAGCGGCCCCCGCCCGACGATCCTCTACGGCTACGGCGGCTTCGGCATCTCCATGACCCCCGGCTACTCCGCCTCGATCCTCGCGTGGGTGGAGGCCGGCGGCGTCTACGCCATCGCCAACCTGCGCGGCGGCGGCGAGGAGGGCGAGCAGTGGCACCGCGACGGCATGCTGGGCAACAAGCAGAACGTCTTCGACGACTTCCACGCCGCGGCCGAGCACCTGATCGCCACCGGGGTGACCACGGCCGGGCAGCTCGGCATCTCCGGCGGCTCCAACGGCGGCCTGCTCGTGGGCGCGGCGCTCACCCAGCGGCCCGACCTGTACGCCGCCGTGGTGTGCTCGGCCCCGCTGCTCGACATGGTCAGGTACGAGCTGTTCGGCCTGGGCGCGACCTGGAACGTCGAGTACGGCTCCGCCGACGACCCCGAGCAGTTCGGCTGGCTCTGGGGCTACTCGCCCTACCACCACGTCAAGGAGGGCGTGGAATACCCGGCGACGCTGTTCACCGTCTTCCAGTCCGACACCCGGGTGCACCCGCTGCACGCCTGGAAGATGTGCGCGGCGCTGCAGCACGCGACGACCTCCGGCCGGCCGGTGCTGCTGCGCAACGAGACCGAGGTGGGCCACGGCGCCCGCTCGGTCAGCCGCTCGGTCGACCTGTCGGCCGACACGCTGACCTTCCTCGCCGCCCACACCGGGCTCTAGAGTCGGAGAGGTGAGCGCGCTGGGGCTGGCCATGGTCGAGGCCGTCCCCAGCGCTGCCCTGCGCCCCTACGTCACCCGCCTGACCGCCTACCGCGAGCGCCACGGAGCGCCGGTGACGCGGGCGGAGCCGGCGATGCCCGGGGCCGTGCTCATCCTCGCCTTCGGCACGCCGATGGAGGTGGACGGGCAGCGGCTCACGGCGTTCGCGGGCGGGCTGGGCGACCGGTTCACCGTCACCCGCACGGCGGGGCCGACGGAGGGCGTGCAGGTGTTCCTCACGCCGTTCGGCGCCCGGCGGCTGCACGGGCTGCCGATGCGTCACCTGACCAACCGCGTCCTGCCGGCCGGCGAGCTGCTGGGGTCGTGGGCGGAGACGGTCGTGGAGCGGCTGGCCGCCACGCCGTCCTGGCGGGAGCGGCTGGCGCTGGCCGACCGGCTGCTGCTGGCCCGCCTCCGGCAGGGGCCCGAGGTGGGGCCGGAGGTGCCGTGGGCGTGGGCGCGGCTGCTGGAGTCGGGCGGGCGGGTCCGCGCGCCCGAGCTCGCCGCCGCGCTCGGCTGGAGCCATCGGCATCTGGTGGCGCGGTTCCAGGACCAGGTGGGGCTGCCGCCGAAGAGGGCGGCCCGGGTGATCAGGTTCGGCAGGGCGGCGCGGCTGCTGCGCTCGGGCGCGGCGCCCGCGCTGGTGGCCGCCGAGTGCGGCTTCTCCGACCAGGCGCACCTGAACAGGGAGTTCCGGGCGCTCGGCGGCGTCACGCCCGGTCAGATTTCTCCAAGACCCCGGGGCGGCCGCGCGGCATCCTGAGCGCATGCGAACCGTGTACGCGCTCGCCCGCTACCAGGACTGCGGGGCGGCGCTCGACTTCCTGACGGAGGCGTTCGGATTCCGGGCGCACGAGGTGTCCAAGAACGACGAGGGCGTGGTCTACCACGTCGAAGTGCTGGCAGGCGACGACATCATCATGCTCGGCCAGGGCCGGCCCGGCGGGCCGGGGATCTACGTCGCGGTGGACGACGTGGACGCCCACCACGACCGCGCGGTGGCGGCGGGGGCCCGGGTCACCATGGCGCTGGTGGACCAGCCGTACGGGTCCAGGGAGTACGGCTGCGCCGACCCCGAGGGCAACACCTGGTGGTTCGGGACCTACCGGCCCTGACCCCCACGCGGGCTCAGCGCGGGAAGACCACCGTCTTGTGGCCGTCGAGCAGCACCCGCTGCTCGGCGTGCCACTTGACGGCCCGCGCCAGCGTCACGCACTCGACGTCGCGCCCGATGGCCGCGAGGTCCTCGGGCGAGTGGCTGTGGTTGACCCTGGCCACCTCCTGCTCGATGATCGGCCCCTCGTCGAGGTCGGAGGTCACGTAGTGGGCGGTGGCGCCGATCAGCTTGACGCCGCGGTCGTGCGCCTGGTGGTAGGGCTTGGCGCCCTTGAACGACGGCAGGAACGAGTGGTGGATGTTGATCGCCCGCCCGGCAAGCTTCTCGCAGAGGTCCTGGGAGAGCACCTGCATGTAGCGGGCCAGCACCACGAGGTCGACCTGGTAGTGCTCGACCAGCGCCAGCACCTCGGCCTCCTGCCGGGGCTTGGTGTCCGGGGTGACCGGCAGGTGGTGGTAGTCGATGCCGTGCGACTGCGTGAGCGGGCGCAGGTCGGGGTGGTTGGAGACGACGGCGACCACGTCGATGTCGAGCGTCCGCGCCTTGACCCGGTAGAGCAGGTCGTTGAGGCAGTGGTCGAACTTGCTGACCATGATGAGCACGCGCGGCTTGCGCGCGACGTCCCGGACCGTGAACTCCATGGCGAAGTCGGGGGCGAGCGCGGCGAAGGCCGCCCTGATGTCGTCCTCGGCCGGCCCCCCGGCGAACTGCACGCGCATGAAGAAGCGCTCCGCCTTCCGGTCGCCGAACTGCTGGCTCTCGATGATGTTGCACCCGTGGCGGGCGAGCAGGCCGGAGACGGCGGCCACGACGCCGGGGCGGTCGGGGCAGGAGAGCGTCAGGATGTATTCGGCTGGGCTGGTCATGCGGTCACTCTCGCGCTTAGTGTCGTGGGGACGTGGATCGGGCGTCACGTCGAGCGTACCGGCGTGAGGACGGTCGCCGGGGACACGCTGGGCGATCAAATATGGGGTAGTTATCCGGCATTGCGGACGATTTGGGTAACTCGGCCGGGTCCCGCCTCATCGTCCTGAGCCGACGGGGGTGGAGCGCGTGCCTTTGGACGCCGTCGTCCTGGTCGTGGTCGCCGCCCTGTTCGCGATCGTGTCCGGGATCAACGACGGCGGCGCGCTGCTCGCCACCGGGCTCAAGCTGCCCACGGTGCGGCCGGCGGTCGGCATCCTCGGGCTGATCCTCATGGTGGCGGTCGTGCCGCTGCTGTCCTACCAGGTGGCGTTGACGTTCGTGGACCGGCTGGCGCACTTCGACGCGCCCGGCGGGCGGATCGCGACGTCGGCGGCCGTGCTCGCGGCGCTCGGCGTGGTCGTCGCGCTCAGCGTCAAGGGCCGCCCGACCAGCCTCACCCTCGCCGTCGTGGGCGGGCTCACCGGGGCGGGCCTCGGGTGGGGGCTGCCGGTGTCGGGGGCGACGGTGGCGCAGGTGCTCGCGTTCGGCGTCGCCGCCCCGATCGTCGGCGGGCTGCTGGCATGGGTGCTGATCCGGCTGCTGGCGCTGGTGACGGGCTCGCGGGGGCTCGGGCGGTGGCACCGGCTGGGCTTCCTGCTGCAGACCGTCGCGTACGCCGCCAACGACGCCCAGAAGATGCTCGCGCTCTTCATGATCGCCATCGGCTTCCGTGACGCGCCGGCCCCGTACACGGCGCTGGTGGCCGTGCTCTTCGGGATCGGCGTCCTCTACGGGTTGCCGAGGGCGGGCCGCACGCTGAGCCGGGAGATCATCGTCTCCAGGCCCCCGCACGGCGTCGCCGCCGAGCTGGCGTCGGGGCTGGCGGTCATCGGCTGCGCGGCGGCCGGGATGCCGGTGAGCATGACCCAGGCCATCGCGGGCGGCCTGATCGGCGCGGGCGTCGCGCAGGGCAGCGGCCGGGTGCGCTGGTACGCGGCGTTGAAGATCGCGACGGCCTGGCTGCTGACCCTGCCGGCCAGCGCGCTGGCGGGCTGGGTCCTGGCCCTGGCGGTGAAAGGACTGAGAGCGTTGTGAAGCGGCTGCGGTGGATCAGGGATCTCATCTCCGGGCGCATGGACGCCGGGGTGACCGAAGCGCTGCTCGGCCAGCTTGAAGCCACCAAGGAGGGGGCCTGGCTGGCCATGGCCATGATCGGCGGCGAGGTCGGGCGCACCGGGGCGCACGAGCGGATGCGCTCCATCGAGCACCTGGGCGACGAGGAGCGGGCCCGCCTCGTGGACGAGCTCCAGTCCGCCCTCGTCACTCCGATCGACAGGGAGGACCTGTTCCGGCTGTCGCGCTCGATCGACGACGTGCTGGACTCGCTGCGGGACTTCGTGCGCGAGTCCCATCTGTACCGGGTGCCGGAGCAGATCCGCTTCACGCCCATGCTCGACCAGGTGATCGTCGGCATCGACGCCCTGGAGCAGGCCGTACGCGACCTGGCCGCGAGCCCGTCGGCGGTCGAGGTGGACGCGCTGGAGGCGAAGAAGGCGGGCGGGGCGATCCGGCGCATGTACCAGTACGAGATCTCGCGCATCTTCTCGGGCGACGAGCTGACCCCGGAGAAGATGAAGGAGCGGGAGCTGGTGCGGCGGCTGGAGATCGTCGGGGTGGCGATCGGCGAGGCGGCGGACGCCATCGCGGACGGCGCCATGAAGCGCTGACCGGCTCCCCCGCCGGCCCTGGATGAGAACATGGAGGTCATGGCGGGGCGAATGGGGCGGGCGGCCGCGGTGTGCGCCGTCCTCGGGGTGCTGTGGTGGGCCACCGTCCGCGTCGCCTGGCTCGGCGTGGGCTGCGCGGACTGGGGGTGCCTCGCGCCGTCGGTCGGGCTGCTCGTGGTGATCAGCCTGGTGCTGCTGGCCGGGGCCGTACGGGTGCTGGAGCGGGTGGACGTACGGCCCGCGCGGCGGGTGGCGCTGGTGGCCGCCGGGGCGCTGGTGGTGTTCCGGCTGGCCGGGGAGGCGCTGCCGTCGTGGACGTCGCAGTGGGCGGACTTGGCGGCGGCGGGGGCGGCGTTCGCGGGGGCGGGGATCGTGGCGGCGTTCGTGACCGAGTCGCGGGTCCACCTGGGGTGGCGGGTGGCGGCGGCGCTGACGCTGGTCGCGCTGCCGCCACTCGCCCTGGCCCTGACCCTGGCCAGGTCACCCCTCTGACGGCCCGCGCCCAAAGCCCGCTGACGTCCCCGTCCGCAGCCCGCCGATGGCTCCTCCACGGCCCTTTGAAGGTCCTACCTCAGAAACCGCCTCTTGGGGCGGCCTTCAGGGGACCAGCAGGGTCTTGCCGACGACCGTCCTGGCCTCGATGGCCGCGTGGGCGGAGGCGGCGGACTCCAGGGGGACGACCGCGCCGATCACCGGCCGGAGGCGCCCGGCCGCGGCCTCGGCCAGCGCCGCCCGTGACAGCTCGCGCAGGTCCGTGTCCGGCCAGGCGACGGCCTTGACGCGCGGGTCGGGGGTGGTCATGGGGCCGCCCGCCATGCCGTACACGCTGATCCGCCCGCCGTCCTTCAGCAGCCCCTGCGCCGCCGCGCCGATGTCGCCGCCGACGCCGTCGAAGACGAGGTCGAGCCCGCCCGTCGCGGCGCGCACCTCGCCGGCCCAGCCCGGCCGCGTGTAGTCGACGGTCAGCTCGGCCCCCAGGCTCGCGGCCAGCTCGCGCTTGGCGGCGGAGCCGGCCGCCGCGACCACGCGCGCCCCGGCGGCGCTCGCGAGCTGCACGAGCAGGCTGCCCACTCCGCCGCCCGCCGCCTCCACCAGCACCCACTCCCCCGGCGCAGGGGCGGCGGCGCGTGCCAGGCCGAGCGCGGTGCGCCCGTCGGCCAGCAGCGCGACGGCGTGCTCGGGCGACAGCCCCTCAGGAACGGGGATGACGTCCGCGGCGCCGGCCACCGCCAGCTCCGCGTAGCCGCCCTGGCCGCCGAGCGTGGTGACGACGAGCGTGCCGGTCAGCGCCGGGTCCACGTCCTCCCCCACCGCCAGCACGGTGCCCGCCACCCCGTTGCCGAGGACGGCGGGCAGCTCGGCCCGCCGCGGGCCCCGGTCGGCGCGCACCTGCGTCTCCACGAACGTCACGCCCGCCACCGCGACCCGCACCAGCACCTGCCCCGGCCCGGCGACCGGGTCCGGCACCTCCTCGGCGACCAGTTCCTCCGGTCCGCCGTACCGCCTCAGGACCACCGCGCGCATGTCCCAGCCCTTCCAGTATCGGAGCGATTCGCTCCGGAATCTATATCGGAGCGTACCGCTCCGCGACTATCGTGGTCACCATGTCCGGACGCGGCAGGCAGGCCGAGGCGGCGCGCAACGATCTGCGGCTGCTGCGGGCGGCGCACGAGGTGTTCACGACGCAGGGGTTCGACGCGCCGGTCTCGGCCATCGCCCGACAGGCGGGCGTGGGCATGGGCAGCCTCTACCGCCGCTACCGCACCAAGGAGGAGCTGCTCCAGCGGCTGTGCCTCATCGCCATGGAGCGCGTCGCCGAGGCCGCCGAGACGGCCCTCGCCGACGACGACCCGTGGTCCGGCCTGGAGGGATACGTACGGCAATGCGTGGACCTGCGCTCCGGCGCGCTCGCCCCCGTCGCGGGCACCATCGAGGTCACCCCCGAGATGTGGCGCGCCTCGCGCCGGGCCACCGAGCTGGCCGGGCGGCTCGTCGGGCGGGCGCACGCGGCCGGCGTGCTCAGGCGGGACGTGACCGCCCTCGACCTCTCACTGCTCATCGAGCAGTTCAGCCGCCCCGCGCCCGGCCCGCCCGACCCCGCGCAGGAGCACGTCAAGCGGCGGCTGCTCGCCATAGCGCTCGACGGCCTGCGCGCCCCCGGCCGCACCCCGCTGCCCGGCGATCCGCCGGGCGCGGAGTGGTACGAAGGCCGCTGGGGAGAGCGCCCGTAGGGTCTACGGTGGGGTGCGTGGCGTTCAACGACCTGCTCGACGACCTTGACCATAGCGCCGCGGCCCAGGCCGCCGGGATCCGGCGCGGCTACGGAGGGCCGCCGCCCCGCACGGTGTCCGCGTGCGCCGGCTTCACCCGGCTGCGCTGCGCGTCGCTGCTGAAACCCCTCTACGCGTGGGTGGCCGCGGACCGCATCCCCGACCGGGAGCGCTGGCGCCGGCACGCCGAGCCCGCGGTCGTGGTCTCCTCCAACGCCGACACGCTCAACCTGTGGCTCGGCGTCGGGCCCGGCGTCATCCTCGACGACCTCCGCGAGCGCACGGGCGTGTCCTGGACCCCGCCCAACGGCGACCCCTCGCGCTTCGGCTCGGTCGAGGTCGCCGCCGAGGAGGTCGCGACCGCGTACGCGGTGCTCGCCCAGTCCGCGGCGGCCGGCGACCCGGTGGCCGCCGACGTGCTGGAGTGGATGCGGCAGGTGGAGGGCGAGCAGACGTTCGGGGTCCGGGAGGCGCTCGGCTCGGCCGAGGCGGCCGTCAAGTGCGGCTGGTACGGCGCCCCCGACGAGACCTGCCTGCGCACCCACGCGGTCGCCCTGCTGCCGCGCGGCGGCACCCGGGTGAGCGTCGTCGTCGGCATGACCGCGCTGCCCTTCCCCGACGCCGCCGCCCGCGAGGACTACCGGCAGCGGGTGGGCAAGGGCCTGCCGGTGGAGCAGGTGCACGACCAGCTGTCCGGCGCGCTGCTGCGCGGGCTGATGGCGACGACGCTGACCGAGCTGGGCGGCGCGAAGCCCCGGCGGCCTACTGGTCCGTGAGCCGGCGGACGACCTCCGCCAGGCCCGGCGGCTCCAGCCCCGCCGCGGGCAGCTCCTCGGCCCACACGTATCCGAGGTACGCCTCCCGCTCCTCCTCCGTCAGCCCGTCCGGCCTGACGACCGGCCGGGCCCCGGGGAACCTGGCGAGGTAGAACGACTCGTCCTTGACGTAGCGGACGCCCAGCCAGGCGTAGTCGCGGGCCACCACGACGTGCCGGTCGAGCACCGCCGAGCCGGGCAGCCCGGTCTCCTCGGTGAGCTCGCGGCGGGCGGCGTCGAACGCCGTCTCTCCCGGGTCGATGCCGCCCCCGGGCGGCTCCCACAGGTCGGCCCGGGCGACGCGGTCGTACCAGTGCAACAGCAACACCCGGTCGTCGCGGTCGAGGCAGACGACGCGGGCGGCGGGACGGGCGCTCACGTGCTCCATCCCCCGAGGCTAGCTATCCGAGAGCCGGCACGTGGTTACGGAGCCGCAGGTCGTCCGGGTAGGGCGAGAAGTAGGTCTGGTCGCGGACGTATTCGGCCGCCTCGCCCCGCGCGTGGTGGCGCAGCAGCGTCGTCGGGACGCTCAGCGGCACCACGCCGGCCCGGTAGGACTCGATCACCTCGGCCAGGTCGGCGCGCCGGGTCGGGTCGAGGGCGAGCATGCCCATGGCGTGCTGCAGCACGTTGACGTTCCTGCCCAGCGTGGCCTTGCTCGCCAGCGCCTCGCGGAAGAGCGCGGCGTAGGCGGCGGCCACCTCCTCGTGCGGCCGGACGCCCGCCTCGGCGACCACCCGCCCGGCCTGCCGGTAGCGGAGCGGGTCGTGGGCGAGGAGCTGCATCTTGTGCCGGGCGTGGAAGGCGACCAGGTCGCGGGGCCGCCAGTCGCCGGCGAGCAGCGCCCGCAGCCGGGCGTGCGCGAACACGCGCTCCACGAAGCTCTCGCGCAGCAGCGCGTCGTGCAGGCGGCCTTCGTCCTCGACCGGCAGCAGCGGATGGGCCGCGATGACCGTCTCGGCGAACAGGCCCCTGTTGCGCCGGTCGGCTGGCGTCCCGTCGGCGCGGTAGACGGGCACGCCGTGGATGCCGCAGGTGGGGCTCTTGGCCTTGAAGACGTACCCGTCGACGTCGAGCGCGGCGGCCCGCTCGGCGGCGAGCGCGCGCATCCGGTCGGTCAGGTCGACGTGGGTGGCGCGGGTCCTCAGCCGGGGGCCGTCGTCGGCGGCCTCCAGCCGCAGGGTCTCGCGGGGCGTGCCGAGGCCCGCCTCCATCTCGGGGCAGATGCGGATCCAGTCGACGTACGGGTCGAGCGCGTCGGTGAGGAAGCGGTCGCGGCTGTGGCCGCCGTTGTATCTGACCAGCTCGCCCAGCAGGCAGCTCGACACCGCCACCAGCGGTCTCGCGTCCGGCCTGCCCGTGATCATCCTTCCATCCAATCCCGCCAGGGGAGCGCGGGCAACCAAGGCCGGGGAGATCAGTCGCAAGGCCGCCCGACTCAGGAGAAGGCGCCCGCGCGCCGCTCGTCGGCCTCGGCTTCCTCCGTGCGGCCCAGGGCGCGCAGCGCGACGGCGCGGTTGCCGTACAGGTCGGGCTGGGGCTGGAGGTCGATGGCCCGGCTCAGGTCCTCGATCGCGCCTTCGACGTCGCCGGTCGCGTACCGCAGCACCCCCCGGTTCCCCCACGCCGCGGCCAGGTCGGGCGCGGCCGACACGGCCTCGTCCAGCGCCGCCGCGGCCGCGTCGAACCGGCCCGCCGACGTCTCCAGCTGCCCCAGCACGGTCAGCAGGTGCGGGTTGCCGGGCGCGCGGGCGAGCCCGGCGGCCACCTCGGCCGCGGCCTCCTCGTCGCGCCCCAGGGCGGCCAGCAGCCCGGCCCGGTTGATGGAGGCGTCCAGGTGAGCCGGGTCGAGCTCGATGACCCGGGCCAGGTCGGCGAGCGCGCCCTCGGTGTCGCCGCGCGTCACGCGCAGCTCGGCCCGGTTGTAGTACGCCTCCGGCAGCGGCGGACCCGCCCGCATGGCCTGCTCGTAGTCGGCCAGCGCCTCCTCGTGCCGGCCGAGCCTGAGCAGCAGGTTGCCGCGCTCCAGGTAGTGGTCGGGGAAGGCGGGGTCGAGGGCGATGGCGGCCCCGTAGTCGTCCAAGGCCTCCTTGTCGCGGCCGAGCGCGGCGAGCAGCTGGGCCCGGTTGGCCAGCAGCACCATGCGGTGCAGCGGATGCCGCTCCCCCAGCTCGCGGGCCAGCTCGACGGCCGACTCCACCAGCGCCAGCGCGGCCTCGGGCCGCTGCCCGCGCAGCTCGACCAGGGCCAGGCCGTTGCGGTCGAAGCCGAGCTTGAAGGCCCGTTCGGCGGGGTCGGGCAGGAGGGAGGAGACGGCGATGGCCAGGTTGATCCAGCGCCGGGCGCGGCCGAGGTCGCGCCGGGCCGGGTCGGGGTGGCGGGCGTCCAGCATGGCGGTGCCGTACGCCGCCGCCGCGTGCATCTTCGGGTCCTGGCTGACCTCGCGCACCCGGTCCCAGAGCGCCCGTGCCTCGGCGGTGCGGCCGAGCCCGCCGAGCGCGGTCGCGGTGCGCTGCGCGAAGCCCCACCACGAGGTCCCGCCGGGCTCGGTCCTGGCGAGGCCGCGCTCCCCCAGCTCGGCGACGGCGTGCAGGAAGCCCTCGCGCATGGAGCGGTCCACGACGGCCCAGAGCGCGGCGGCGTCCCGCGTGTCGGGCGGCGGCTCGGGGCCGCCGGTGCAGAGCAGGAGGGTGAGCGTGCCGGGCGGTACGCGGCGGGCCAGCACGTCGAGCAGTTCGAGATCGGTGGGGTCGGCCTCGGCGAGGTTGCACACGGCCAGCGCCCGTCCCGGCGGCACGGCGTCGCGGACGAACTCGGCGAGGCCGTTGGCCAGCCGCAGCGTGCGGCGCGGCGCGGGGACGAGGATGCGCTCGTCGTCGCTCAGCCCGGCGTCGATCGTCACCCGCCGGGCCGGGACCAGCTCGGCCAGCTCGGGCGCCGCCGCCCGGATCTCGATGTCGTGGGCCGCCACCAGCTCCGCCGAGCGTTCGAGGGTCTCGGGCACCAGCCTGCGCAGCAGCGCCGCCGCGACGGTGTAGGGGCCGCGTGGCCGCCGGTGCGCGTCGATCATCGGCATCAGCAGCCGCGCGGCCTGCCAGCTCTCGGGCGGTGCGCCCTCGACCTTGAGGTGGGACCCGGTCACCCCTTGTGGATGACGCTGGAGGTCCCGGCGAGCCTCTTGGGGCCAGGCTTGCGGACGACGATGCGTTTCATGACGTGCCTCTCCACTCGCGCGGGGGTGGTGCCCTATCAGGAGGGCATCACTACGCATATCAAGGTTCGCGGTGGATAAGCCGGAGGGCCGGGGATAAGAAGTAGTTGCCTTTTGACTGGTTTCCCTAACCTATTTGGTGCCGAACCACCGGGGCATCGACTCCATGCGCTTGCGCTCGGATTCCTCCATCAACTCGCACAGGCAGCGGCCCAGGAGCGTGACCGATCGGCAGCAGCCGGGGCCGGGCAGGTTCCTGGCGCGCACGATGATGGTGGCGCGCTCGATGAGGCGTTCGAGGCTGGGCTCGCCGCCGCCCTTCAGCGAGCGGGTGTGCCAGGGGCAGGAGGCGGTGTCCACGCAGGCGCTCTTGGCGATGATCGGGGTCGGCCCGGCGCAGGGAGCCGCCGGCTCCTCGCGCTTGACGCGGAGGTCCTTCAGCACCTTCGCGGCCCTGCGGGACAGGTCGAGAAGCTCGCGTCGGTCCGGCACCCGCTCCTTCTCGGGCGGGGCGGCCCGTTCGTCCGGCGCGACGGCCCGCTTGTCCGGTGTGGCCCGCGCGGGGACGGCGAGCAGCATCGCGGCCGCCATGAGCCCGCCGCCCACCACCATGCTCCAGCCGAGCTGCTCGTGGAACCAGATCACCGCGATGAGGGCCACGAAGACGGGCTGCGACGACATGAGGACGGCGCTCGGGATGGCCGGCACGTGCGCCTGGCCGTACGAGCGGGCGAGGAACCCCAGCGCGCACGACACCACCGACAGGTGCGCGAGCAGCAGCCAGTCGGGCGCGCTCGAAGGGAGCGTGATGCCGTCCCTTGCGCCGGCGAGGCCCGTGGTCAGCCCGATGGTGGCGAGCTGGATCGCGGTCAGCGCGTACGGCTGGAAGGCCCGCTGCTTGGAGATGTGCCCGAGCATGAGCGTGTGGCCGGAGTAGAGCGCCGCCGCGGCGAGGGTGGCCGCGAGCGCGATCAGCGAGATCTCGTGCTCCTCGACGCCGCGCATCAGCGTGAACGCGGTCATCCCGGCGAGCGCGAAGACGACGCCGTACCAGATGCGGGTCTGCACCCGGGCCTTGTGGATGAGGAGCGCCAGGATGGGCGTGATCACCACGCTGCACCCCACGGCGAACCCCGACACCGCCGACGGCAGCCCGTGCAGCGCCACGGCCTGCGCGGTCTGCCCGATGCCGAACATGATCCCCAGGACGACCCCGTTGATCCACGTCTCGCGCGGCAGCCCCCGAAGGCAGCGCGGCCGGATCAGCAGGAGCGTCAGCGCCGCGAGCAGATAGCGCTCGGCGAGGAGGTCCTCGACCGGTAACCGGTGGATGAGGTCTTTCATCAGCGGGAACGCCGACCCCCAAGCGGCGCTGACGAACAACAGAAGCACGGCTCCCAGGAGGGGTCGGGGAGCGGGCACACCTGCCATGACAGAAGCATCTCACTACTATTCGCAGCCGCGGATGTACAGCCAGCGAGCCGGGCAGGTTCCTCTACCACTTGGAGTGAAGACACTCACCCGCGGGTTCGTACATCCCTACCTCGCACGCACCGGGGGTCGCCCCATCTCCTCACTTATCCCGCTTCACGGGAATGGCGCGCCCTGTCCACAACAGGGAGGATCGGCGGAACGGTCACGCCGAACGAGGCCGGAGGGGGATGGCCTCGGGAGGGGGAAACGCGAGGGGCCGGGCTAGAGCGCGCCGGACGCCGCGTCGAGAACCGCGGGAGGCGCCAGGCGCTTCTCTCCGTAGACGACGGTCAGGTCGCCCACGCGCTCCCTGGACAGCTCGCGCCAGCCCTGGCGCCGGTAGAGCGACAGCGCCGCGCCCTGGTTGAGTGTGGTGTCGCCTCTGACGCTGCGGAACCCGAGCTCCGCCGCGCGCTGTTCGAGCGCGCGCAGCATGGCCGCGCCGAAGCCGCGCCGCTGGAACTCGGGATGGACGCGCAACCGGCAGACCTCGGCCGTCACGGTGTCGACGGGTCTCAGCCCGCCCATCGCGATGACCCGCCCGCCGGTCTCCCCGACGAGGAAGTCACCGCCGCAGGCCAGGTAGAGATCCTGGATGCGGGGGAAGTCGTCGTCGTAGTAGACGCCGTCGCCGGGGAACAGGCCCACCTGGGCGAGGCATATCTGGTGCAGCGTGAGAATGGTGTCGAGATCGGACCAGCGATAGCGCCTGATGGTCAGCTTCACGCACCGCCCCCTTTCATCTGTGCCCTCGGGCGCCGCAGCGCGGCGCGGAACTCCTCGAGACCGGGCGCGTGCGGGTCCTGCGCCACGATCAGCTGCTCCAGCGCCGTGGCCGGGCGCACGATGAAGTCGGTCAGGTATTCGTTGCCCACCAGGTGGAGCGCCTTGGTCGCGACGGACACCGCCTCGGCGACGTCGCCGTCGATCAGCCGGCACTGCGCCTGGTCCAGCCGGATCAGCGTCTGGTCGAGGATGTGGTCCTCGTAGGCGCTGAGCGCCTGGTCGAGCACCACCTCGGCCTCCAGCGTCTGGCCGAGCTTGGTGAGCACGTCGCCCTGGTAGAAGTAGAGCTGCTTCTCGGTGTAGCCGAAGGCGAGGTCTTCCTTGTCCTCCTCCTGCATGTGGCTGAAGGCGTTCCTGGCCCGGGCGAGCGCCCGCTTGGCCTGGTCGACGACCTCCTTCTTGCTGTCGATGCCCGACATCATGGCCAGCGCCCTGGCCTCGACGACCGGGGCCATGGCCTGGGCGACACACGGGGTGTTGCCGGCCAGGTCGCGGCTCTTCTTCGCGAGGTGCAGCGCCTCGCGGGCGTCGCCGAAGTAGAGGGGGACGAGGGACTCGCGGGCGCAGATCCAGGCCCGCAGCGCGCGGTCGCCGGTCTCGTCGGCCGCCACCCGCCCGGTGCGGAAGAACGCGCGGGCCAGGCGGTGGTCGCCGAGGTTGATGAGGATCATGCCGCTCAGCCCGGAGAGCTGGGCGGCCATCCGGCACAGCCGATCCGTCAGGTCGATGGGCTGGCGCCTGGACATCGCCGTACGGACCGCGCTCAGCTCCAGGAGCACGTCGCACAGCAGCCGCAGCGGGGCCGTCGTGGTGTATTGGCGGCCGAAGCTGGCCGTCGCCTCCTCCCACTGGTCGAGCATCTGGGCGGAGACGGTGGCCGACACGAGCGTCTCGTCCATGCGGCGCCTGATGCCCTCGCACGCGCCGAGCACGGGGCCGTCGAGCTGCTCCGAGAGGTTCGTGTCGGTGTTGAGCAGGTTTAACAGAGTGCGGCGGAGGATGTTCTCGTCCTCCTCCGTCTCCGGGTCGATCACCATCGGGTGGAGCACCAGGTCGCGCTCGGCCAGCGTCAGGGGGCGGGGGATGTTCTCGCCGCTGACGGTGCCGGGCATGCGGTGACCGTGCCCGCAGATGCACGGCGCGTCGAAGCCGAGCGAGGAGGGCTCCACTCGGTAGACCGTGCAGAGATAGTGGAGGTATTCGGGCCCCGGGCGTTTGAGCCCGCTCTCGTACGCGGACAGCAGCGTCTCGCCGATGCCCGGCGCTGGTTTCTGATCTCGATCGAACAGGGCCCTGACCTGCTCGATCACGTCGGCCAGCGCGATGCCGTGCGCCAGGCGATGCGCCTTGATCCGGCTCGTGCTGAACTGCGACGCGCATGCTTCGTGGATCTCGTCGGCTATCTGGGCGGAAGTGCGCCCCGCGGCGAGGCCCTTGGCCCGGATCCGCCGCGCGATCTCCGTCTCCCTGTGCTGCCTGCCGGACATCCCGGCCCCTCTCCCGCAAGTCTCGACCGGTCCGCAACTGATGACTGATCGTAGTCATCAAGTCGCAGCGCGCCTACCCATGACTATGAAGCAACGAAGACTGGAAGGAAACGCTCCGCGACAAGCCTACGGTTAAGGATCGTCCTCCCAGGGGCTGTTTCTTACATCCCATGAGGGAGAAGCAACTCCCCGTAGCCGGATTCCGCTCGTTGCGCCCGCCGCCGACTTGAGCCATCTTTGGCCCACCAGCAGCGATTCCTAGGAGGACACGGTGGGGGACGACGACTACGAGCGGCTGGAGCGTCTGGTCAAGGAGCTCGGCGCCCGCGGGTTGCTCGCCCGAGTGGTCCGGACCCAGGGCGGCCGGCAGTTCGTACGGGTGATCAACCCGAAGGCGACCAGCCTGACGGAGAACGTGACCTGCCGGTCGGCCACCATCTCCGACATGCCGGACTGGTGGTACTGCTGGTCCTGGGGCGAGCGGATGCACACGGCGGACGACCCGGCCGGTGCGGCGACGAAGGTCGCCCGAGTGCTCGCCGCCGTGGGCGAGTGACGACGGCGGTGATCCGGATGGAACGCGGCCATCACGGCTCACCGCGACCACGGCGGCTCCTCGGAGCCGGCGGGGTGACCGGTGCGGAGGGCTCCGACCGAAGGCGCCCTGTGTCACTCCGCCGGTTCCCGCCCTTTCGGGGGCGGCAGATCTCGCGCGCACGGCTCGCACCCGTGCGCGTGGCCAAGCCACCCGTCCCACCGGGGCGGGTGTTCGGGGGATCCCTCCCGGAACCGGCGCGGGACATGCTTCCGGGTGCGTGTCCCGTTCCGAGCCGTCCGTCATCGGAGCGTGGGCTCTCTCCCTCCGCGGCCCAGAGAGCCCGCGTCCCCGTCTTCCCCGGCGTGATGTGACGGCGGGCGGTTCGGTCGGCGGTATTTTGGATCCGAACTAGATCAACTAGATCAACTCGGTCCAATGCCGATCGAACCGCTTCCGGAGGGGGATCCACCCAGTGCTACTGCTGGTGACACCGTCGCCACAGCCCTCGTCGACGTCCACGGTCCTGCCCGACCTGGACACGCTCACGAACGGAGTGAGCACGGTCTGCCAGAACGACACGGTGCTCTGCTCCACGCTCGCGGGGGTGTTCGACAACGCGCCCTGGGCGCCGCTGGTGGCGACCGCCATCACGATCGTCCTGATCGTGGTGCTCGCGTTCGTGATCCGCAACATCGCCCACCGGGTGATCACCCGGGTGGTCAACCGGGCGGCCGCGGGCGGCTCGATCACCAGCAGATTCCGCAAGGGCGCGCCCCCCGACAGCATCGACGTGCTGCTGCACGAGCGGCGCAAGCAGCGGGCCGAGACCATGGGCTCGGTGCTGAGGTACATCGCCTCGATCGTCATCCTGGGCACCGCGGCGCTGACCGTGCTCGACCGGCTGACCATCCCCATCGCGCCCGTGCTGACCAGCGTCGGCATCCTCGGCGTGGCCATCGGCTTCGGCGCCCAGGAGCTGGTGAAGGACTTCATCGCGGGCCTGTTCATGCTGATGGAGGACCAGTACGGCGTCGGCGACGTGATCGACGCGGGCGCCGCCGTCGGCACCGTCGAGGCGGTGACGCTGCGGGTGACCCGGCTGCGCGACTCCGACGGCCGGGTCTGGTACGTGCGCAACGGCACGATCACCCGCGTCGGCAACGAGTCGCAGGGCTGGTCGCGCGCCTTCGTGGACGTCCCGGTCGCCTACGACGCCGACGTGGTCACCGTGAAGGTGCTGCTTGAGCACACCGCCGAGGAGATGTGGGCCGACTCCGAGCTGCGCGAGAGCAAGATGGTCGAGCAGCCCCAGGTCTTCGGCGTGGAGCAGATGTCCAACAGCGCGATGGTGTTCCGCGTCACGGTCAAGACCCTGCCGTCCGCGCAGGCCGAGGTGGCGCGGGAGCTCAGGCTCCGGGTCAAGACGGCCATGGACACCGCGGGCATTCCCATGGTCGCGATTGCCTAAGCTAATGCTGTGACTGAGACCTCCTTCTACGATGCCGTAGGCGGCGAGGAGACCTTCCGGCGCCTCGTCCACCGTTTCTACGAGGGGGTCGCCGACGACCCGATCCTGCGGCCGCTCTACCCCGAGCCCGATCTGACGGGCGCCGAGGAGCGGCTGCGGGGCTTCCTCGTCCAGTACTGGGGCGGCCCCAAGACCTACAGCGAGCAGCGCGGGCATCCCCGGCTGCGGATGCGGCACATGCCGTTCGTGATCGGCGAGCCCGAGCGGGACGCCTGGCTGCGGCACATGCGGGACGCGGTCGACTCGCTCGACCTGCCGGAGGAGCAGGAGACCCGGCTCTGGGACTATCTGGTCTACGCCGCCCACAGCTTGGTGAACTCCCCCGCCTGACGGGGCAGAGAGCCGTCATGGACATCCCCTGGTGGCGTGACGCCGTCGTTTACGAGATCTATGTACGCAGCTTCGCCGACGCCTCGGGAGACGGCGTCGGCGACCTGGCCGGGGTGCGGCAGCGGCTGCCCTACCTGAAGCGGCTGGGGATCGACGCCATCTGGCTGACCCCGTTCTACCCCTCCCCCATGGCCGACGGCGGCTACGACGTGGCCGACTACCGCGGCGTGGACCCGCTGTTCGGCTCGCTGGCCGACTTCGACGCGCTGGTGGCCGAGGCGCACGATCTGGGGCTGCGGGTGCTGGTCGACATCGTGCCCAACCACAGCTCCGACCAGCATCCGTGGTTCCAGGCGGCGCTGCGGGGCGAGGGCCGCGACCGCTACATCTTCCGCGACACGACCAACAACTGGCAGTCCACCTTCAGCGGCCCGGCCTGGACGCAGGTGCCCGACGGCCAGTACTACCTGCACCTGTTCGCCCCGGGCCAGCCCGACTTCAACTGGCGCAACCCCGAGGTGCACGAGGAGTTCCTCGACGTGCTGCGGTTCTGGCTGGACCGCGGCGTCGACGGGTTCCGCATCGACGTGGCGATGGGCCTCTACAAGGCGGAGGGCCTGCCCGACGTGGGCGACCAGTCGTTCATGGCGGCCTCGCCGGTGTGGGGGCAGCCCGAGGTGCACGGCGTCTACCGCGACTGGCGGCGGCTGCTCGACAGCTATCCGGGCGAGCGCATGGCGGTGGGCGAGGTCTGGACCGACAGCCTCGACGACCTCGCGCTCTACGTGCGCCCCGACGAGCTGCAGCAGAGCTTCAACTTCGCCTGGCTGCAGGCGCCCTGGTCGCCGACGGCGTTCAAGCAGGTGATCGACGACACGCTCGGCGCGGTCCCCTACGCGACGTGGGTGCTGTCCAACCACGACGTGGTCCGCCACCGCACCCGCTACGGCACGGCCGACCCCGGCACGGGGCTGGCACGGGCGCGGGCCGCGCTGCTGACCATGCTGGCCCTGCCCGGCTCGGCCTACCTCTACCAGGGCGAGGAGCTGGGCCTGCCCGAGGTCACCGATCTGCCGGCCGAGGCCCGCCAGGATCCGGTGTTCTTCCAGTCGGAGGGCAAGCTGCCGGGGCGCGACGGGTGCCGGGTGCCGATCCCGTGGACGGTGGACGCCCCCTCCCACGGGTTCTCCCCCGACTCGGTGGAGCCGTGGCTGCCGCAGCCGCCGGAGTTCGCGGAGCTGAGCGTGGAGAAGCAGGAGGGCGACGCCGGCTCGACGCTGGAGTTCTACCGGCGGGCGCTGGCCCGGCGCCGCGAACTGGTGGAGGAAATTCCTTATACCTTGGAGTGGCTGGATTCTCCCGAAGGTGCGCTTTTCTTCACCCGCGGCCCGCTGATCTGCGCCATCAACTGCGGCACCCACCCCGTACGCCTCCCCGCCCACGACGAGGTGATCCTGGCGAGCGGCCCGGTCAAGGGCGGCCTGCTGCCCGCCGACACGGCCGTGTGGCTGCGCCGGGCCGCATAGCCCTCACCCTCGCCTGGTCCGCTCACCCCGCCATGGCACGACCGGCACCGACAGCAGCGTGCACGCCAGCCCCGCGGCGAAGCCCGCCCAGAACCCGGCGCTCTCCATGAGCACGCCGGTGAGCGGGATGGCGGCCAGGGAGACGGTGTTCTGGACGGTGTTGTGGGTGCCGAGCACCCGCCCCGCCCAGGCGGGCCCGGCCAGCTCGCCCGCCGCGAGGTAGGCGAGCCCGTTGCCGGCCACGGTCATCACGGCGGCCAGCGCCAGCATGACGGGGCCCGGCCAGGTGCGGGTGAGCGTCCCGGCGACCAGCAGGAGCAGCACGACGACGTTGGCGAACGTGATCAGCAACAGGGGCCGCATGCGCAGCCCGACCCGGTCCGACCAGCGGCCGGCCGCGACGCGCACCGCGGCCCCGCCGATCGCCGCCACGCCGAACAGCCGGCCGGCCGACACGGCGTCCCAGCCGTAGAGCTCGACCAGGCAGGTCACCCCGTACGTGGTGACCACGATCTGGGGCACCACGTGCAGGGCGCTGGTGGCGTGCACCCGCCAGAGCGCCGGCTGCCGGTACGGCGAGCCGACCGGCGCCGCGCCCTGCCCGGCGGCCTCGTGCGGCGGCTCGGTCAGGAAGATCGCGGCCAGCACCGCGGCCAGCAGGCTCACGCCCGCGCAGACGAGGAGCACGCCGGGCAGCCCGTACGCCGCCGCGACCGGCGGCAGCGTGAACGCGCTCACCGCCATGCCCAGCGTGAAGGAGACCTGGCGCACGCCCATGGCGACGCCGCGCTCGGGCGGCCGGAACCAGCGCAGCACGATCCGCCCGCCGCCGACCATCGCGGCCGAGCCCGCCGCGCCGGCCAGGGCGAGCAGCACGGCCACCCCCCAGGCGCTCCCGACGCGGGAGGCGGCGGCGAACAGCACGGCCGCCAGGCCCACACCGGCGCCGAGCACGATCCGCTCGCCGTGCCGGTCGGCCAGCGCGCCCCAGGCGACGAGGGCGGCGAGGATGCCGACGGCGGAGGCGTTGGCGATGATGCCGGCCACCGGCAGCGACACCCCGAAGTGGCGCTGGATCTCCGGCATGACCAGCGGTAAGCCGAACAGCCCGAGGGTGACGCCGGCGTGGGCGTTGACGCCCAGCGCCAGCATCCACCAGCGCTTCATTACGCGAAGCGCTTGAGGTAGGCCAGTTCGGCCTCGCTGAGCCTGCGCGGGGCGGCCCGCTCGACGTCGTAGGCGGCGATCACGGAGGTGGCCGTGACGTAGAGCTCGTCGTCGTCGCGGATCTCGTACCGCAGCCGGAAGCGCACCGCGCGGACCTCCTCCACCCAGGTCTCCACGCGCACCGGCTGGGGGCGGAAGCCGAGCGGGCGGCGGTAGTCGATCTCGTGCCGGGTGACGACCAGGCCGCCGAACGGCTCCTCCCCCGCGTTGTGCGGGTCGATGGCGAACATGCCGAAGCGGGCGTCCTCCAGATAGTCGAGGAAGCGCACGTTGTTGACGTGCCCTTGGGAGTCGACGTCGCCGAAGCGCACCGCGCGGAGGTAGACGTGTCGCCGGGGACCATCGTGTTCAACCACCTGGCCACCGTACCGGTCCCGGTCAGGTGGCCCTGCGCCGGGCCAGGCAGGCCAGCACGGTCAGCACCGAGATCGCGGCCATGGCGGCCAGCGCGTAGCGGTAGCCGGTGACGAGCTGCTCGACCGCGCCGCCCGACAGCCGGCCGAGCGTGCCGGCGAAGACCTGCTGGTGCAGGGCGGCCGGGAGCGGGGCGGTGAGGATCGACAGGACCAGGGCGGTGCCGACGACGTTGCCGGTGTTCTGGAGCATGAGGCGCATGGCGTTGACGATGCCGAGCCGGTCGGAGGGCAGGCCGTCGAGGATGGCGGTGGTGTTGGAGGGCAGGAACACCCCCGAGCCGAGCCCGATGAGCACCAGCCCGAGTGCCACGGCCGGGTAGGGGACGTCGGTGGACATCACGGCCAGCATGACGAGCAGGCCGCAGGTGGTGGCGGCGGCGCCGCCGACGGCCAGCGTACGGGCGGTGAGCAGGCGCTGGAGGAACCCGGAGACCACGGAGGCGGTCATCGCGGCCACCGCGAGCGGCAGCACCTTGAGCCCGGCCTGCACCGGGTCCTCGCCGCGTACGGCCTGGAAGTAGAGGGCGACGAGGAACACCATGCCCATGCGGGCGACGGCGTTGAGGAACGAGGCGAGCGTCCCGAAGGCGAACGCCCGGTCGCGGAAGAGCCCCAGGTCCACCACGGGGTGCGCGGCCCGCCGCTCCCTGATCAGGAAGAGCGGCAGCCCGGCGACGGCCGCCACCAGCCCGGACACCACGACCGGGTGGCTCCAGCCGAGCCGGGTGAACTCCGACAGCGCCAGCAGCAGCCCGCCCAGCGTGACCAGCACGAGCAGGCTGCCGGGCAGGTCGAGGCCGCGGTCCCGGTCGCCGGGCGCGGGGCCGCGCAGCACGAGCGCGCCCCAGACCAGGCACACGACGCCCATCGGCACGTTGAACCAGAACACCCACCGCCAGCCCAGGCTCTCGGCCAGGAACCCGCCGAGCGTCGGCCCGATGAGCCCGGCGATCGAGAACGAGGCCACGTACACGCCCATGCCCTCCCCCAGCCGCTCGCGGGGGAAGGCGTCGCTGACGAGGGCGGCGCTGTTGGTGAGGAGCATCGCGGCCCCGGCGGCCTGCACCACGCGCAGCGCGACGATCACCCAGGCGTTGGGCGAGAAGCCGGCGAGGAGGGCGGCGAAGGTGTAGATCCCCAGCCCGAGCAGGTACATCCGGCGGCGGCCGAACAGGTCGGCGAGCCTGCCTAACACCACCATGAGCACGGTCGTGGTCAACTGGAAGCCCAGGAGGATCCAGCCGGCCGCGGTGGCGTCGGCCCCGGTGTGCCGGGCGATCTCGGGCAGCGCGACGTTCATCGAGCTGCCGCCGAGACCGGTCAGCACGCTGGCGAGGCTCACGACCGACAACGTTCGCCAGGCCTGGCCCGTGGGGGTGGTGGTCGTGAGCGTCAAGAGAGACCCTGTCCTTTCTAGATTTTAATACTAGAATCCAATTCGCATCGTCAGCCGGTCAAGGATCGAGGTGTCGGATGAGCGGGATAGTCGACGGCCGCGTGGTCATCGTCACGGGCGGAGCGCGGGGCATCGGGCGCGGGCACGCGCTGGAGTTCGCCCGGCAGGGCGCCAAGGTGGTGGTCAACGACCTGGGCGCGGAGGTGGACGGCACCGGCTCGTCCGGGGCCGCGGCGGACGTGGTGGCCGAGATCGAGGCCATGGGCGGGGAGGCGATCGTCAACGGCGAGGACGTCTCCGACTTCGACGGCGCGGAACGCCTGGTGCGCGCCGCGATCGAGCGGTTCGGCGACCTGCACGTGCTGGTCAACAACGCGGGCATCCTGCGGGACCGGATGCTCGTCAACATGACCGCCGACGAGTGGGACGCCGTCATCAAGGTGCATCTGCGGGGGACGTTCGCGCCGCTGCGCCACGCCGCCGCCTACTGGCGGGGCAAGGCGAAGGCGGGCGAACCGGTGGATGCCCGGATCATCAACACGACCTCGTCCTCCGGCATCTACGGTAACCCGGGGCAGGGCAACTACGGCGCGGCCAAGGCGGGCATCGCGGGCCTGACCGTCATCGCGGCGCGGGAGCTGGAGCGTTACGGCGTCACCGTCAACGCCGTCGCCCCCGCCGCGCTCACCCGCATGACCGAGAACCTCATCGCGTCCGGGGCCAAGGGCGCCGATCCCGAGGACATCGCGCCGCTGGTGGTCTGGCTGGCCAGCGCGGAGGCGCGCGGCATCACCGGCCGGGTGTTCAACGTGCGCGGCGGCGCGATCAGCGTGGCCGAGGGCTGGCACGCGGGGCCCGGCGTCGACAAGGGCTCGCGGTGGGACCCGGCCGAGCTGGGCGCGGTCATCCCCGGCCTGGTCGAGAAGGCCGCGCCCAACGCGCTCACCAACGGCCGCATCCCGGGACGGGAGGACTGACATGCCGCTCGACCACGACGTGGTCGGCCAGGAGGGGCCGGCGCACGAGCGCACCTGGACGGCCAGGGACACCATGCTGTACGCGCTCGGCGTCGGCGCGGGCCTGTCGGAGCTGGAGTTCGCGACCGAGAAGGGCCAGCGGGTGCTGCCGACGTTCGCGGTGCTGGCCGCGCAGTCGCCGGGGCGGCGGCTCGGCGACTTCGACCGGGCCATGCTGGTCCACGCCGAGCAGGCGTTCGAGCTGTTCCGCGAGCTGCCGCCGGCCGGCGGGGTGCGCACGTCCAGCACGGTCACCGGCATCTACGACAAGGGCTCCGGCGCGCTGGTGACGACCGAGGCGCGGGCGGTGGACCTGGAGACCGGCGAGCCGGTCATCGTCAGCCGGAGCTCGGTGTTCATCAGGGGCGAGGGCGGCTTCGGCGGCGAGCGCGGGCCGCGCGACGACTGGCGGGCGCCGGACCGGGCTCCCGACCACAAGATCACCTACGCGACGCGGCACGAGCAGGCGCTGGTCTACCGGCTGTCGGGCGACTACAACCCGCTGCACAGCGATCCGGAGTTCGCCGCGCGGGCGGGCTTCGACCGGCCGATCCTGCACGGGCTGTGCACGTACGGGGTGACCGGGCGGGCGCTGCTGCACGCGGTCGCGGGCTCGGACCCGGCCCGGTTCAAGGCGATGTCGGGCCGGTTCAGCAGCCCCGTCTTCCCGGGCGAGTCGCTGACGGTGTCGATCTGGGTGGACGGGACCGACGTGCTGTTCCGTACGGCGAAGGACGACGGCACGGTGGTCATCGACCGGGGCCGGGCCACCGTCGCCTGAGCCCCGGGCTCAGCTCTCGTCGAGCACCCGCAGGGGGTCGAGGCGGCGGATCAGCGTCATCGCCGCCTCGATGACCTCCTGCGCCTCCTCCTCGGTGTCGGAGGTGGCGACCTCGCGCGCGGCCTCGCCGATGATGCTGGTCAGCACGGCCACGGTGAACCGGTCGAGCGGGTCGCCGCCGGCGCCGAGCAGCACGGCGTTCTGGCGGACCCACTCGCGGCCCCGGGTGCGCCTGATCAGCTCGAAGCCGGGCGGCCCGTCGCCGTCGATGAACAGCCGGACCAGGTCGCGGCGCTCCCACGCCCCGGCGAGGTAGGCGCGCGCCCCGGCGATCAGCAGCTCGACCGGGTCGCTCTCGCCCTCCTTCTTGGCCTTGGACACGCTGGCGGCCGACGCCTGCTCGTGCGCCGCCTGGTGGTCCTCGTAGAGGGCGAGGAACAGCTCGGTCTTGCCGCCGAAGTGGTGATAGAGGCTGCCGACGCTGGATCCGGCGCGGGCCACCACCTCGGAGACGTTGGCCTCGGCGAAGCCGTGCTCGCTGAAGACCTCACGGGCCGCCTGCAGCATGCTCTTGCGGGTCTGCGCGGTGCGGCTCCACTCCCACGACGACTTGCGTGCCATGCGTGCCATGCTAGCGCCTCCAAATTCTAGAATCTGATTCTTGACACCGGACCTCCTTGCCCCGAATGTATTCCTAGAGAAAGATTCTAGAAATTTCCGCAGGCAGGAGGCGGCCGTGGACTTCTCACTCACCCCCGAGGAACGGCAGATCCGCGACACCGTACGGTCCTTCATCGAGAGAGAGGTCATGCCGCTGGAGCCCGAGGTCCTGCGCAACGAGCGCGAGGGCCGGCCGGCGATCGACCGCGACACACTGGTCGAGCTGCGCGCCAAGGCCAGGAAGTCCGGGTTCTGGGGCATCAACACCCCCGAGGAGTACGGCGGCGCCGCCCTCGGCCCCGTCATGTCCGCGATCATCGCGATGGAGCTGGGCCGTACGTTCGTGCCGTTCACCTTCGGCGGCACCGCCGACAACATCCTCTACGCCGGCACCGAGGAGCAGAAGCGCCGCTACCTCGTCCCCACCATCGAGGGCGAGCGCCGCTCCTGCTTCGCGATCACCGAGCCGGGCGCGGGCTCCGACGCCCGCAACATCCGCACCAAGGCCGTACGCGACGGCAGCGAGTGGATCATCAACGGCGAGAAGACCTTCATCACCAACGGCAGCGAGGCCGACTTCGTCATGGTGTTCGCCGTGGCCGAGGAGCACGGCGTCACCTGCTTCCTGGTGGACAGGGAGATGGGCTGGACCTCCGAGCCGATCCCGACCATGGGCGAATGGGGCCCGGCGTCGCTGGTGTTCCAGGACGTCCGGGTGCCGGAGGAGAACATCCTCGGCGAGCTGGGCAAGGGCTTCGAGCTGGCCATGCAGTGGATCGGCCAGGGCCGCTACATGATCCCCGCCCGCGCCATCGGCTCGGCCGAGCGCATGCTCCAGATGGCCGTCGACTACGCGAAGATCCGCAAGTCGATGGGGCAGGCGATCGCGGAGTACCAGGCCATCCAGTGGATGATCGCCGACTCCCAGGTGGAGATCGAGGCCGCCAAGTGGCTCACGCTGTACGCGGCTTGGCGGGTCCAGGAGGGCATGGACGCCCGGCACGCCTCCTCCATCGCCAAGCTCAACGGCGCGGTCATGGCCAACCAGGTCGTCGACCGGGTGCTCCAGATCCACGGGGGTATGGGGTACACGAAGGAGCTGCCGATCGAGCGGTGGTACCGCGAGCTGCGGCTGCTGCGCATCTTCGAGGGCACCGACGAGATCCAGCGCCGTACCATCGCCCGCAACCTCATCAAGGGACACGCGCGGCTGGGTCTCATCGGGGAGTGATCGCATGTCGGTCCACGCACTGTTCAACCCGCGCTCGATCGCCCTGGTCGGCGCCACCGACAAGTCGGGCTGGTCGGTCAGCACCCTGCTCAACCTGCGTACGCACGGATTCCCCGGGCCGGTGCACCTGGTGAACCCGCGCGGCGGCGTGGTGCACGGGCAGCCCGCCCACCGCAGCCTCACCGAGATCCCCGAGCCCGTCGACCTCGCGTACGTCATGGTGCCGACCCCGGCGGTGCTCGGCGTGCTCAAGGAGGGCGCCAAGCTCGGCATCCGCGACTACGTGGTGCTGACGGCGGGCTTCGGCGAGTCGGGCGAGGAGGGCGCGCGGATGGAGGCCGAGGTCGCCGGCTTCGCCCGCGAGCACGGCCTGACCGTCCTCGGGCCCAACGGCAACGGCTACATCAACGCCGCCGCCGGGATCACCCCGTACGGGCTGCCCATCCCCGAGCCGCTGCTGCGCGGCTCGGTCGGCGTGGTGCTGCAGAGCGGCGCGCTGGCCAGCTCGGTGCTGGGCTTCGCGCTGGCCCGCAACGTCGGCGTCAGCCTGCTCACCTCGATGGGCAACGAGTCGGTCGTCACGGTCACCGACGTGGTCGACTACCTCGTGGACGATCCGGCGACCAAGGTGATCGCGCTGTTCCTGGAGACGATCAGGAACCCGGCCGAGTTCTCCCGGGTGGCGCGGCGGGCACTGGAGGCCGGCAAGCCCATCGTGGCGCTGAAGATCGGGCGCAGCACGCTGGCCTCGCGTACCGCGCAGGCCCACACGGGCGCGCTCGTCGGCGACGACGACGTCATCGACGCCGCCCTGCGGCAGCTCGGCGTGATCCGGGTGCGCTCGCTGGAGGATCTGATCATCACGGCCGGGCTGCTGGCCGCGACCGGGCCGCTGCCCGGCCGGCGGGTCGGCGTCGTGACGCCCTCCGGCGGCGCGTCGGAGATCATCGCCGACCGGGCCGAGGACGAAGGCTTGGAGCTGCCGGCGTTCGCGCCGGAGACCGTGGCCAAGCTGGCCGAGATCGTGCCGTCGTTCGGCACCGTGCAGAACCCGCTCGACGTCACCGGCTACGTCCTCATCGACCGGACGCTGCTGGGGCGGGCGCTGGAGGTGGTCACCGCCGATCCCGGCATCGACGTGGTGCTGCTGCTGTCCGAGCCGCCCAAGGTCGCGCCGCCCGACCCGGCGCCGGTCTTCGCGCTGTACGCGGCGAGCGCGCGGCGCATCGCCGAGTCGCCGGTGCCGGTCGTCGTGGTGAGCAACGTGCTGACGGACGTCACGGAGTTCGGGCGGCAGGTGCAGCGGGAGACCGGCTATCCGTACGTGGCGGGCGGGATCGAGCACGGCCTCCAGGCCATCGCGGCCGCGGTCCGCTGGTCCGAGACCCGGGAGCACGCCCTGTCCCGGCCCGCCGCGGCTCCGCCCGCCACCGTGGCCGTTCCTGAAGGGGCGGCCGGGGTGTGGGCCGAGCACCGGGCCGCCGCCCTGCTGGCCTCGGCCGGGCTGCCCGTCGTGCCGTCGGCGCTCGCCCGGACCGCGGACGAGGCCGTCGCGGCGGCCGAGAGCTTCGGCTATCCCGTCGTGCTCAAGGTGGCCGCCGAAGGGCTCGGCCACAAGAGCGACATCGGCGGGGTCCGACTGGACGTACGGGACGCCGCCGCGGTCGGGCGGATCCACGGCGAGCTCATGGCCGCGGTGCCCGACGCGGACGGGGTGCTCGTGCAGCCGCAGCGCGGCGGCGGGATCGAGCTGCTGGTCGGGATCGTCCGCGATCCCGCCTGGGGGCTGACGCTCGCCGTCGGGCTCGGCGGGGTGTGGGTCGAGGTGCTGCGGGACGCGGCGCTGCGCGTGCTGCCGGTGGACGCCGCCGAGGTCCGCCGGGCGCTGTCGGAGCTGCGCGGCGCGGCGTTGCTGCAGGGGGCTCGGGGCGCCGAGCCCGCCGATCTCGACGCGGTGGCCGAGGTGGTGGCGCGGATCGCGGCGTTCGCCGAGAGCCTCGGAGAACGGCTGGAGTCCCTGGAGATCAACCCGCTCCTCGTCACCGGCTCCCGCGTCGAGGCCCTGGACGCACTGGTCACCTGGCGCGACTGATCCCACGCCGACGCCTGCCGGCCGGGGGCTTGCGGTCCCCGGCCGGCTCGGCGCGTCAGGGCAGGCGGTTGGCGAGGACGAGGGTCGCGGCCGAGGCGAACATGCCGCCGTTGCCCAGCACCACGCTCACCTCCACGCCTGACACCTGGGCCGCCGCCTCGCCGCGGAGCTGGCGCACCGCCTCCTGGATGGCGAACATGCCGTACATGCCGGTGTGCGTGTAGGACAGGCCGCCGCCGTTGGTGTTCATGGGCAGCCGGCCGCCTGGCGAGGTGTGGCCCTCGGCGATGAACGCCCCCGCCTCGCCCCGGCCCACGAACCCGAGATCCTCCAGGCCGTAGATCGGCACGTGGGCGAAGGCGTCGTACACCATGAGGTGGTCGACGTCCTCGTGCGTGATCTTGGCCTCGGCGAACGCCGCCTCCCCCGACAGCCGGAACGCCTTCGAGGTGGTGAAGTCCTCCATCTGCGAGATGATCGGCGACTCCGCCGACTCGCCCGAGCCCAGCAGGTGGACCGGGGAGCGTCGGGCGCGCTCGGCGGAGGTGACGACCAGGGCGCCGCCGCCGTCCGTGACCAGGCAACATTCCAGCAGGTGGAACGGGTAGGCCACCATCCGCGAGGCGAACACGTCCTCGACCGTGATGAGATCGCGGAACATCGCCCGCGGGTTGAGGTGCGACCAGCGCCGCTGCGCCACCGCCACCTCGGCCAGCTGCTCGTGGGTGAGGCCGGTCTCCTTCATGTAGCGCAACGCGGTGATGGTGAACGACGTGGGCGGCCCGACCACGCCGTACGGCACCTCGAACTGACCCAGCAGCGAGTCCGGCCCCATGCCGAACCGGCCGGCCCCGACCCGCGAGCGGCCCGACTCGCCGTGCGTGATGAGCACGGTGTGGCACAGCCCGGCGCGGATGGCCGCCGCCGCGTGCCGTACGTGGAACAGGAACGACGAGCCGCCCACGCCCGTGCCGTCGAGCCAGGCGGGGGTGATGCCGAGGGCGTGGGCCACCTGGATCGGGCCGGGCGTGCCGACCGTGGCGACGCCGTCGATGTCGTCCTTGGTCAGCCCCGCGTCGGCGAGCGCGTTGCGGGCGGCCTCCAGGTGGAGCTGGAGGGTCGAATGGTTCGGAAGGCGGCCGACCTCGTCGGTCTCGGCGGCGCCGGCGATCACGACGTTCATCGGGCGCCTCCAGCGTCCGTGGCGGCGGGCTCGAAGAGGGGCACCGACACCTCGCCGCGCCGCTCGAACACCACCCGCAGCTCCATGTCCAGCGGCAGGTTCTCGGGGACGTTCTCGACGCCCACGATGTTGGTCATCATGCGTACGCCCTCCTCCAGCTCGACGACCGCGATGGCGTACGGTCCTTCGTCCTCGAAGCCGAGGGCGGGGCGGTGGTTGATCACGTACGAGTAGAGGGTCGCGCGGCCGCTGGCCCGGACCCATTCGACCTGGTCACTGCCGCAATGGGGGCAGCTCGGCCGCGGGTAGAAGTAGTGGCGCGCGCACGTCTGGCAGCGCTGGATCCTGAGCTCTCCCGCGGCCGTGCCGTCCCAGAACGGCTGGGTGTCGGGTGTGGGCTTAGGTGCCGGCTTCATCGGCCTCCCCAATCTGGTTCTAGAATCTCACTCTAAATCTGGCGAGACCAGAGAGGGAAGACCCGCGAGGCCGGATCAGGGACTGGGGATGCCGTTGCCGTTGCGGCCGCGCCCGGCGAGCACCTCCTCCAGGCTCGGCCGCGGCTCGTTCGGGTCGCGGAAGCCCGGCTGGGCGAGCTGGATCAGCACCCCCTGCGCCTCCTTGGGGTGCAGGAACACCTCCTGCCAGCGCGCGTCGGCCCGGTTGAGCCCGTGCAGGCGGAAGCCACGGGCGGCGAGCCGGGCGACGGCCGCGTCCAGGTCGTTGACGTGGAAGTTCAGGTGGTGGACGCCGCCGCGGCCCCGGGTGAGCTCGAAGAAGCTGTCGAAGAAGGACGAGCCCGCCAGCGGCTCCATCAGCTCGACCTTGCCGCCGTTCGCGTACGTGAGCTGCAGGGTGCGGTAGCCGCTGACCCGGTTGTCGCCCCCGCCGCCCAGATGCCGGCCGCCGAGCAGGTCGCCGTAGATCGGCAGCAGGTCCCTGATGCGCGGCGCGGCCACGGCCGTGTGGTCGAAGATCACCTCAAGGCCGTCGAGTTCCAGGTCCAAGGCGAGACTCCCTTACTCCGTCGAATCCTAGAATTTCATTCTAGCGCGCGGACCGCGACTCACCCTTGACGGAGGCCCGGTGTGAGGAGCAGCATCGCAGAAACCGATTCTAGAGCTAGCTTCTAGAACTAGGCGGGGGTCCAGCCCGATCAGAAAGGCCGTCCATGAGGCTGTCCTACGTCCGCGAGCTCGACGAGTACCCGACCGGCGCCCGGCGCATGAAGATCCTCACCATGGCCGTCCTGGCCATCCTCATCGGCTCCTACGAAGGGCAGATCGCGCCCGTCGTCCCGCTGCTGCTGAAAGACCTGGACATGACGCTGGCCACGTACGGCGCCGTGTCCGGCGCGGCGGCCGTGGCCGGCGCGATCGCCTCCATCCTCGGCGGCCGGCTCACCGACCGGGTGGGGCGGGTGCGGCTGCTCATCCCGCTCATGGCGCTGACCGCCGTGTGCTGCTTCGCCATGACGCTCGTGCACAGCCCACGCGACCTGCTGATCGCCAGGATCGTGCTGGCGTTCGTGGACGGGGTGGCGATGGCCAGCACGGCTCCGCTGATCCGCGACTTCTCCCCGCGGCTCGGCCGGGCGCAGGCGTTCGGGTTCTGGACGTGGGGGCCGGTCGGCGCGAACTTCCTGGCCGCCGCCGTCGCCGGCTGGACCCTGCCGATCTTCAACGACTCCTGGCGCTCGCAGTTCGTCATCATGGGCTGCTTCTCGCTGGTCATCTCCATCGTCATCGCGCTCAACATCGCCGACCTCTCCCCCGAGCTGCGGGCCAGGATCCAGCACACCGAGCGCGCCGCCACCGAGGCCGTGGACGTGACGCGGCCGGTCCGGATCTCGGCGCTGTTCGCCCGGCCCAACATCTGGGCGCACGTCGTCGGCATCTCGCTGTGGCTGGTCCTCTACATCACGCTGTCGCTGTTCGGGCAGACCATGCTGGTCGGCGCCCTCGGCGTGAGCAGCGCGGAGGCGTCCACGATCATGGCGGCGTTCTGGAGCCTCAACCTCATCACGCTCATCATCACCGGCCGCCTGTCGGACCGGCTCCAGCTCCGCAAGCCGTTCACCCTCGGCGGGACGATCGCCGCCGTGCTCGTCACCGCCTTCCTCGCCGTGCTCCTCGGCTCGCCCGGCGTCTCCTCCGGGACGCTCATGGTCGTCGGCGCGTTGCTCGGCGGCTCGCTCGGTGTCGCGTACGCGCCGTGGATGGCGAACTACTCCGAGGACGCCGAGGACGCCGACCCGCGCCTGCAGGGCACCGCGTGGGGCCTGTTCGGCTTCCTGTCCAAGGGCATCGCGGTGGTCGGGCTGCTCGTCATCCCGCGCGTGGTCGAGGCCACCGGCTGGCAGACCTGGCTGTACGTGGCGCTCGGCTGCCTCGTACTGTTCGTCCCCGCGATCCTGATGTTCAACGGCCCCTGGCGGCGTACCGACCGGACCCCCGTCAAGGTGGCGGTGAAGGCGGAAGGCTGACCTGCCTCCTCATGACGGCAGGCGCCGGTCCCGAGGGGGGACCGGCGCCTGCCGCCTTACGTACGACCCGCTTCTAGTCGCGGTGCAGCTTGCGGTACGTCACCCGGTGCGGGCGTGCCGCGTCCGCGCCCAGCCGCTCGATCTTGTTCTTCTCGTAGTCGGCGTAGTTGCCCTCGAACCAGAACCAGTTCGACCCTTCCTCCCACGCCAGGATGTGCGTGGCGATGCGGTCGAGGAACCAACGGTCGTGCGAGGTGATGACCGCGCAGCCCGGGAAGTCGAGCAGCGCGTTCTCCAGCGACGACAGGGTCTCGGTGTCGAGGTCGTTGGTCGGCTCGTCCAGCAGCAGCACGTTGCCGCCCTGCTTGAGGGTGAGCGCCAGGTTGAGCCGGTTGCGCTCGCCGCCCGACAGCACCCCGGCCTTCTTCTGCTGGTCGGGGCCCTTGAACCCGAACGCCGCGATGTAGGCCCGCGACGGCATCTCGACGTTGCCGACCTTGATGTGGTCGAGCCCGTCGGAGACGACCTCCCAGACGTTCTTGTTCGGGTCGATGCCGCCACGGCTCTGGTCCGCGTAGGAGATCTTGACCGTGTCGCCGATCGTGATCGACCCCTTGTCGGGCGTCTCACCGCCGGTGATCATCCGGAACAGCGTGGTCTTGCCGACGCCGTTGGGACCGATGATGCCGACGATGCCGTTGCGCGGCAGGTCGAACGTCAGGCCCTCCATCAGCAGCCGGTCGTCGAAGCCCTTGGTGAGCTCCTCGGCCCTGATGACCGTGGTGCCGAGACGCGGGCCCGGCGGGATCTGGATCTCGTCGAAGTCCAGCTTGCGGTATTTGTCAGCCTCGGCCGCCATCTCCTCGTACCGCTGGAGACGGGCCTTGCTCTTGGTCTGGCGGGCCTTCGGGTTGGAGCGGACCCACTCCAGCTCGTCCTCCAGGCGCTTCTTGCGCTTGACGTCCTTCTGCCCCTCGACCTTGAGGCGCTGCGCCTTCGCCTCCAGGTAGGTCGAGTAGTTGCCCTCGTAGGCGTAGGCCCGGCCGCGGTCGAGCTCCAGGATCCAGTTCGCCACGTTGTCCAGGAAGTAGCGGTCGTGGGTGACGGCCAGCACGGTGCCGGCGTACTTCTCCAGGTGCTGCTCCAGCCACTGCACGCTCTCGGCGTCGAGGTGGTTGGTGGGCTCGTCGAGCAGCAGCAGGTCGGGGGCCTCCAGCAGCAGCTTGCACAGCGCGACCCGGCGGCGCTCACCACCGGACAGCGTGGTGACGTCGGCGTCGGGCGGCGGGCAGCGCAGGGCGTCCATCGCCTGTTCGAGCTGGCTGTCGAGATCCCAGGCGTTGCGGTGCTCCAACTGGTCCTGCAGCTTGCCCATCTCGTCCATCAGCTCGTCGCTGTAGTCGGTGGCCATCTGCTCGGCGATCTCGTTGAAGCGCTGGAGCATCGCCATCGTCTCGGCGACACCCTCCTGCACGTTGCCGAGGACCGTCTTCTCCTCGTTGAGCGGGGGCTCCTGCTGGAGCATGCCCACCGTGAAGCCCGGCATGAGCCGCGCGTCACCGTTGGACGGCTGCTCCAGGCCGGCCATCATCCGGAGCAGCGTGGACTTCCCGGTGCCGTTCGGCCCCAGAACACCGATCTTGGCTCCGGGCAGGAACGACAGCGTGACGTCGTCAAGGACCACCTTGTCGCCGTGCGCCTTACGCACGCGCTGCAGCGTGTAGATGTACTCCGGCATGCCCCCTAGCTTAGGGGCTCCTGACCCAGGCTTCCGCCGCTCCTCCCCACCGCACCCACGCGACCCCCTTCTGGGCCGCCAGGTTCGAGCGTCCCCCTCCAACCGCTCCTCTCAGACCTCCGGCTCAGGAACAGGTTGAACCTGGTGGGCCTGGGGCTGAACCGGAATCGGATACTCACCCTGGATCTGAGACTGGGCCCAGGGCTGAGGCTGAGGCCCGGCTTGCGAGTCGGGATGGAGCCCGAGCCGAGGATGGGACCCGAGACCGAGCTGAGTGGCGAGGTCGGGCCCGGCGTCGAGGTCGGGGCGGGGGCCAGGGGCGAGCTCGGGATCGGATTTGGGCTGGTGCTGCGACCGAGACAGAGCCTGGGAAGGAGACGCATCCAGCGACGGAGACGGAGACAAGGACTGAGGCTGAGGTGGGCTATCGGGGTGCGGAGGAGGAGACTCGGGAAGATGGTGGAGCTCCGGATAGGGCTCGGGGAGAGGGCGGGGCGCCGGCTGGGGCTCGGGGAGGAGATGGGGCTCCGGACGCGACTCGGGGAGAGGGCGGGACTCCGGATAGGGCTCGGGGAGAGGGCAGGGCGCCGGCTGGGGCTCGGGGAGGAGATGGGACTCCGAATGCGACTCGGGGAGGAGGTGGGGCTCCGGATGGGGCTCGGTGGCGGGTGGGGAGCCGGGCTGGGGTTGGATGACGGACACGCAGACGCGGTCGCGGCCCAGCTCCTTGGCTCGGTAGAGGGCCAGGTCGGCGGCGGCCAGCAGCTCGATGAGATCGTCGCCGTGGACGTTCATCAGAGCCACGCCGGTCGAGACGGTGACCCTGATCAGGGTGTCATCGGCGGGGACGGCCAGGTGGCGGATGCGGGTGCGCAGGCGCTCGGCCACGCGACGGGCCTCATGGGAGTCGGCGCCCGGCAGCAGCACCACGAACTCCTCACCACCGAAGCGACCCACCACGTCGTACTCGCGGAGCTGGCCGCGCAACGTGGACGCCACGCCAACGAGCACCTGGTCGCCGGCCAGGTGCCCGTGGGCGTCGTTGACGCGTTTGAAGTGGTCGATGTCGATGATCAGAAGGGCCAGGCTCGCGCCGGTGCGCCGCGCCCGGACGATCTCCATGTCGGCCTCGCGATGCCAGGCGGCGGCGTTGAGCAGCCCGGTCTTGGCGTCCGTACGGGCCGCCGCCTGGAGCTGGGCGTGCAGCAGGCTGCGTTGCAGCAGGACGACAGGCGGCAGGGCGAGCAGGAGCAGGGCCAGGTTGAGCCCGCAGACGATCGCGACGGAGATGCCCAGACACAGCTCGACGATGTCGAGCAGGAGGCTCTCTTTGTCCCAAAGCACCTCGCGCCAGCTCATGTCCGGGTCGGCGGTCAGGGCTGCGATGGCGATGAGGGCGATGTTGAGCAGCGCGAAGAGGACGGCGGCCACGACCGCGAAGATGATCGGCGGCCCGCTGCCCTGCGACAGCAGCCCCGGCTCCGCGACGAAACGATGGAACAGCACCGAAGCCGTACATCCCGCCAGGCCGATGGCGGCCGCGCTGGTGACCCGCCGGTAGAGGACGGTCGCCCGGACCCGTACCTGCAGGAGCGCGTGCAGGACGATCGGCGCGAACAACGCGTAGAGCGGTGGCAGGAGCAGCGCCACCGGCAACCACCAGGCCGACAGCAGGTCGCGTGAGACTCCGGCCGGCACCCCGAGCCGCCGGGTCGCCTCGATGCAGACCGCGCCGCAGCCCATGAGGGCGGCGAAGGTGTACACGTCCGGCCACCGGAACTCCAGTGTTACCGCGAACACCATGATCGCGACGAGGTCGAGAGCGACCATCGCGGCCAGGTAGATCACGAGCGCGCGGCGTTGCCCGAGCAACGGCCAGCGGCCGACCAGTGTTGACACACCGTCGCGAGGCTGGATCGAAGCGTGACTGGTCGCCGCCATCTCGTCTCCTCCCTAACTAACGATGTGTAACACAATAATTGCGGAGTGTGCGTTGTGCGATGGGAACCTATACGTTGGCATGGACCGTGCCTGCTCACTCCGCGAGCGGGCCGTGCCGGAAAGGAGCAGCCATGGTGCGGGGCGTCATCTGGACCTGATAGATGCTCTCTCGGGATCTAATGCTGGTGAACATGCCATCGGCCGCCCTCGGGGTGAAGTAACGGGCCTGGCCGGTGCCCCCCTCCCCCAGCTTTCCCCGCCCATCTCCCCCGCTCCTCCGGCGGCGGTCCCTGCCTGGATGGTCGGTTGCCCGCCTGCCCGGATCAGGGTCACTCACCTGATCCGGGCCAGGGTTACTCACCTGGTCCGGGCCAGGACTGCTCACCTGATCCGAGCCAGGACTCTGCTCGCCTGATCCGAGCCAGAGCTGCTCGCCTGATCCGAGCCAGGACTGCTCGCCTGGTCGGGCGCTCGCCTGGTCCGGGGTGAGGGCGACGATCACAGACTCGCCGCCTTCTGCCGCCGCGGCCCGCTGCTCTCGCGCGGGCCGGCTCACGCCCACTGGGTCAGGCGAACGACTTCGCCCGGCCTGCGCGACCTGGTCCGCTCACCCAGCCGACCAAACGCAGCCAGCCCAACGCATCCGGCCTAACCCGGCCGCCCAACCTAGCCCTCCCAACCCAGCCCGCCAACCCCAGCAGACTCACCCGGCCCGCCCGCCCCGGTCCGTAGGGCGGGGCGGGGCGGGGCGGGGTTGCGTTGGTGTCCTGTTGTTTGCCGGGCTGTTCGTGCGTCGGGGTGTGGCGGTTCGCCTGGGCGGCAGCCGCCGGGTGGCGTAGCGGTGTCGGGGTTATGCTGCCGCTCGGTCCTCCGTCAGGTGGGTGTCAGCGTCGTCGTCCAAGGGTTCGGGCTGCTCCTGGTCGGGGGCGCCGAGGATGCGTACGGTCGGAGAGGAAGCGCGGCCGGGGCGGGTGGCCATGGCCCAGTCCTGGGTTTCCTCGTCGAGGCGGTCGCGCATCTCCTTGCTCATCGAGGTCGTGCCGCCGCCCCGCTCGGGCTTGGTGAAGGCGCCGGTGCCCCAGCGCAGGTCGTGGCCCACGGCGCTGGCCTCGATTTCGGGCATGAAGCGGCGGTCGCCCTCCGGGCCGAACTCGCGGATGCGCAGCCTGCCGGACACCACGACGGGCTGCCCGGCCCGTACGGACGTGGCGACGTTGTCGCCGAGGGCGCGCCAGCAGCGGACCGTGAAGCAGACGCGGTCGCCGTCCGTCCACTGGCCGGTCTTCTTGTCGAAGTAGCGATGTGAGGTGAGGACCCTCAGCGAGGTGACCCTGAGGCCGTCCTCGAAGGTGTATTGCCTGGGCTCTGCTGCGACGTTGCCGGTGAGCGTGACGTAGATGTCGTTCATCCTGTGCCTTCCCCTGCTGCGGGCGGCGGGCGGGGTGCCCGCGGCCTGGTGACAAGGTGCCGTAGACGGCTACGGCCGCGGGCGGGCGAACGGGATTCTGTGGATGGAGGCGTACGGGCGGAGGGCGCACGCCCCCCGTTCACGCCCCCACCCGCGGCCGGGAGGTCAGGCGGACAGGTCGCGCAGGGCCGTGTAGAACGTGTGGTGGCGGGCGAGCTCGCGCTCCACGGGCTCGACGACCATCGTGGCCGACACGGCGGCGACCCGGCGGCGCATCTCGCGTTCGAGGCGTTCGCGCTCCCGCGAGGCCCCCAGCTCCACGAAGTTGCGGGCCGCGATGCCGGACAAAGCGCCCAGCCCCAGCACCGAGGCCATCATGAGGCCCACCCACGGCAGCGTCGCGCTGTCGCCCAGCAGCTCCAGCGACGGCGGCAGCGAGCCCGGCATGAGCAGCCCGGCCGCCAGCCAGACCACGCCCGCCAGGAACGCCGCCACCAGCACGTACTGCCAGATCTTGAGCGCCCACCACCAGCCGGGCACGTGGTCGAGGCGGGGCGCCACCTCCGCCAGGTCCTCGGTCAGCGCCTTGGGCAACTGCTTGGAACGCGACTTCGCCGCCTGCTGTACGGCCGTGCGCCACACGGGGTGCATGTTCATGGACAGACCGTCGGCCAGGGCGTGCACCGCGTTGGCGACCTCGGCCGACTGCGCGCTCACCGAGCCGGTCGTGATCCCGCGGATCTCCTCGCTGACGTCCTCCAGCCGCAGGCTCTTCAGCGGGTCGGCGCGGAACCTGTCGGCCCAGCGCGGGTACGGCCAGCCCACCCACTTGCTGGAACGTTCGGCGTAGACGTTCTCCATGGCCTCGCCCACGGCCGGGACGCCGACCGCGTCGCACAGCGCGTCCGTCAGGCCCATGCGGCGGGCCTCGTCCACGGAGGCGGGCGCGGACAGCGCCTCCCCGAGCGGCATGGTCTCGGCGATGCGCTGCTCCAGCCGCTGCAGGTCGGCCTCCAGCTTCTGGATCGCGGCGCGGCGGCGGGAGACGGCGGTGGCGATGACGCTCTTCAGGCTCTCGACGCCCCGCCCGGTGACCGCCGAGGTCGGCACCACGCTAGGGTGCTCGACGCCCTCGCGGCGCAGCAGGTCGTTGAGGTCGATGAGCAGCTCGGCCAGCTCCTCGGTGTCGAGCTTGTCGGCCTGGTTGAGCGCGAACACGGTGACCGCGTCGTGTCCCGCCAGCTCGGTGACGTAGCGCCGGTGCGTCGAGGCGTCGGCGTACTTCTGCGGGTCGAGCACCCACACGACCAGGTCGGCCAGGCCGATGAGCCGGTCGGCCTCGGTGTCGGTGAGCGCCCTGATCGAGTCGTGGTCGGGCAGGTCGAGCAGGACGAGCCCGTTGAGCTGGGTGTCGCCCTTGTCGAGCGCGCTGGCCCGGGAGAAGCGGTGCCGCCACTGGATCTGCAGCCAGTCGAGCAGCGGCGCCGAGCCCTCCAGCCCCCACACGCAGGCGTGCGTGCGGCCGGTCGTCGGCCGGCGTACGCCCGTCGGCGACAGCTCCAGCCCCGAGATGGCGTTGAACAACGACGACTTGCCGCTGCCCGTGCCGCCCGCGAGGGCGACGACGGTGTGCTCGGAGGAGAGCTTGAGGCGTTCGCCGGCCCGTTGCAGCAGCGCCGTGGCCTCGTCGAGCAGCTTCTTGTCGAGCCGGCCCGCGCCCACCTCGACCACCTTGGTGAGCGCGGTCAGCCGCGCGGCGAGCCCCGGCCTGGGGGTGGTCGTGGTGGTCATCGGGCGACCTCAAGGTTGTACGTCGCCTGGTAGAGGCGGGTCGCGGCGGACTCGTCGGGCACGCCCGCGGAGTCGAGCGCTTGCACGTAACGCATGGCTTCCTCGTCGAACAACATACCGATCCTGGCCCGCAGGTCGCTCAGCGCCTTCGCGCCGATGCCGCGCAGCGACTCGGCGCCGAGCAGGGCGTTGACCAGGCGGTGCGGCACGCCCTCGCCGTTCGCGCCGCTGAACATGGCGACCGTGAAGATCAGGGCCAGCGCGTCGGGGTCGAACGACACGATCTTGGACACCGAGCGCTTGGCCACGCCTTCGGTGCGTACGAGCTCGCCCAGGTGATCCTGCCAGGACGCGATGGCCCGGCCGGCGTTGCGTACGAGCGTGTCGGAGGGGACGTCGAGCCCCTCGCCGAGCTTGCCGCCCAGCTCGGCGCGGTGCCGCCAGCGCGCGACGACCTCGGCGGTCGCGCGGTTGGCGGCGGCGACGATCACCGACTCCAGGCCGGTGCGGATCGCCGCCCTGAACGCGATCACCCGCTCCGGCGCCTGCCTCGCCGCCCGGCCGCGCCGGCGGAGCTGCAGCGAGCGCATGAGGTCGCCCGAACCCGCGAAGTCCTGCCAGCGGGCCAGCACCTCGCCGTGCAGCAGCGAGCCGCTCCTCGCCGCCTTGTCGATGTCGCTCAGCGCGCCGAAGAACGCGGCCTCCACGTCCTTGCGCAGCTCTGCGCGGAACGCGACCTGCGCCTCCAGGTGCTTGGCCAGCGCCGGTACGCGGGTGCGGAAGCTGTCGAGCACGCCGTTCAGCGTCTCGCGGACGGCCTGGGCGCGCCGCTCCTCGTCAACTGACAGCTCGGCCAGCCACAGGCGCAGGTCGGTGACCTCGCTGTCGGGCAGCCTGCCGTCGGTGACCTCCGACTCGTGGATGACGAACCGGTCGATGTCGCCCAGACCATATTCGGTGAGCATGCGGACGAAGTGCTTCAGCACGACGTCCACCGCCTTCGGCTGCACCCGCGACAGCACGATCGCCAGCCGGGCGCCGCGCTCCTTGGCCAGCTTGAGCAGGCTCCAGGCGGGGGCGTCGGCGTAGCGGGCCGCCGTGGTCACGAAGATCCACAGGTCTGCGGCGTCGAGCATGCGGTGCGCGATCTCGTGGTGCTCCTCGACGACCGAGTCGATGTCGGGGGTGTCGAGCAGCGCCACGCCCTGCGGCAGCTTCTCGGTCGCGACCAGGACCAGGCCGTCGTTGGTGCCCGTGCCCGCGCCGCCACCCCGGGTGGCGGTCGGCTCGGGCTGGTCGAGACGCTGTACGGTGCCGAGCAGCTCGCCCTCGGCGAACCACTGGCGGTCGTCCGGATGGCACACCAGGACGGGGGTGCCGGTGGTCGGGCGGCGGATGCCGGTGCGGGAGACGTTGCGCTCGGCGAGACTGTTGACCAGCGTGGACTTGCCCGCGCCGGTGGAGCCGGCCACCACGATCAGGGCGGGGGCCGTGCTGGTGCGGACCCTGGGCAGGACGTAGTTGTCGAGCTGGGCCAGGAGGTCGGTGCGGGCCTGCCTGGCGTCTTTGACGCCGGGGAGGTCCAGGCCGAGGCGGATGTCGGTGATGCTCTCGCGGAGCTGGTCGAGCGCGGTGGTGAGCGCTTCTACGGTCTCCGGGGGGAGGGCTTCGGTACGGGTGCCGTCGGCGGGGGGCTGCTCGTCGGCGGAGGGCTGCTGGTCGGCGGCGGCGTCCTCTCCCTCTTCCTCGGCCTTCTCCGCGTCTTCGTCTTCTTCCTCTCCGTCGTCCTCGCCCTCGTCGAGAGTGGTGGCCTCGGACTGGAGGAAGGTGGTCGCCGCCAAGGTGTCGTCGGCGGGTGCGGCTTCTGCGGAGGGGACGGGGGTGGACTCTTCGTCGTCGGCCGGCTCGCCGGCGGTGCGGGACTCCGTGGACGGAGCGAGATCCGGCGCGGAGTCGTCCGGTTCTGCCGATGGGTCCAGGTCCGGACCGGCGGAGACGTCAGCGTCCCCGGTGGAGGCGGCGTCTGCGGAGGAGTCCTCGCCGGAGGGGGCGGGCTCGGTGGAGAGGTCGGGCTCCGCGGAGGAGGCGAGGTCTGTGGAGGTCTCCGGGTCCTCTGAAGGGCTCAGGTCCTCTGGAGAGCTCGCGTCGTGGTCGGCGGAGGGGTCGGTGGCGGGCGGAAGCGCTTCGACGGCGGGCGGCTCGTCGGCGGAGGGCTTGGCGGCGAGCGTCTGCTCGGCGTCGCCTACCTGGTCAACGTCGCTGAGCTGATCAGCGTCAGTCTGCTGCTCGGCGTCAGTCTGCTGGTCAGCGTCAGTTGGCTGCTCGGCGTCGGTCGGCTGCTCGGGGGCGTACGGGTGCTCGGGGGCGAGGTGGTCGTCGGTGGGTGAGGGGGTTGCGGTGGGGGGCTCGCCGGTGGGTGGGACGCTCAGTGCGGCGGGCCTGGTGAAGAGGGAGGGTTCGCCGGAGGGTGCAGCGGCGGGACGGCCCGGGGTGGCGTCGGTGGCGGGGCGAGCGGGTCTGCTGGGGGCGGACCGGAAAAGGCTCTGGGCGCCGGGGGCAGGCTGGGCGGGGTCCTGAGGGCCGGGGGCGGGTCGGTCCGCTGAGGGGGTGTCCTCTGGGACGGGGGAGGTGCCGGCGGCGGGCTTTCGGGGGGTGAAGAAGTCAATGCGGTCGGCGGGCTTGGCGGGGGCGTCGAACAGGTTGACCTCGCCCGGCGCGCCGTGGCCCTCAGGGGCGCCCGTGGCAGGGTGGCCGGGGAAGGCAGGGCGATTGGGGGACGTGGGGCGACGCCTCGGAAGTGGCTCGTGCGCCTGCTGCGGCTCGCGGCCCTGCTGGGGCTCTCCCACCTGCCGCCGCTCGCCGCCCTGCTGTGGCTCGCGGCCCTGCCGCGGCTGGCGAACGGGCAGCGGCTCGCGGCTCCGCTGCGGCTCGCGAGCGGGCAGTGGCTCCCGACCCTGTTGCGGCTCGCGAGTGGGCAGCGGCTCCCGACCCGCCTGAGGCTCGCGAGCAGGCAGCGGCTCCCGGCCCGGCTGCGGCTCGCGGGCCTGTGGCGGTTCGCCGGCGCGGCGCAGTTCGCGGACGTGCTCAGCCTCGCCGAGCCGCCGCTCGCGGCGCTCCTGAGCGTCACCGGGCCGCCGCTCGCGGCGCTCCTGGGCGTCGCCAGCTCGCCGCTCGCGAGGGTCCTGGGCGTCGCGGGGGCGGCGCGGGTCGCGCGGGGTGTCCTTGGGGTTCTTCTTGGTGTCCCCGGAGGGGGTGAAGGCGTCGAAGGTGTCGTCGTCGCTGATCGAGGGGAAGGACAGCGTCTGCTCCCCCAGCGACTCCGGCCGCCCGTCATCCATGGCCGTGTTCACGGCAGGCGCTCCGCTCGAACCATCTCGACCTCCTGGCCGACCCTGACGACGTCCCCGACGACGACGATCGCCGGCGGTCGTATTCCAGCCGCCGACACGCGGTCGGCCACGGTGGAAAGCGAAGCGACGACCGCCCGCTGCGTCGGAAGGGTACCGTCCTGCACCACCATTACGGGAGTATCCGGCGAACGTCCGTCTCGAACGAGCGTCTCGGCGACCTTCGCCAGCCGCTCGACGGCCATCATGAGCACCAGCGTGCCCTGGGAACGGGCCAGGCCGGGCCAGTCGACGGTGGAGCGCTCGTCGTCGGGCGCCACGTGCACCGATATGACGTGGAACTCCTGGCTGACCCCCCGGTGCGTCACCGGCACGCCGGCCGACGCGGGGACGGCGACGGCGCTGGTGATGCCGGGGACGACGAGCACCGGGATGCCGGCCTCCGCGCAGGCGATCATCTCCTCGCCGCCCCGCCCGAAGACGAACGGGTCGCCGCCCTTGAGCCGGACCACGAACTTCCCCTGTCTGGCGCGGTCCACGAGGATGTCGTTGATCGTCTCCTGGGACAGCGAGCGGCCGTAGGGCACCTTGGCGGCGTCGATCAGCTCGACGTCGGGGGCGAGCTCGTCGAGCAGGGCGCGCGGCGCGAGGCGGTCGGCGACGACCACGTCGGCCTGTGCGAGGAGCTGCCGCCCGCGTACGGTGATGAGCCCCGGATCGCCGGGACCGCCGCCGACGAGGGCGACGCCGACGGGTTTGGTGCGGTTGCGGCGGGCGTCGACGGTGCCGTCGCGCAGTGCCTCGACCACGGCGTCGCGGATGCCGGCGGCCCGTCTGGGGTCGCCGCCCGCGGTGACGGCCACGCTGATCTCGCCGACGCGCCCGCTGGCGGGGGTCCAGGCGGCGGCCGCGTCCTTGTCGTCGGCGCGTACGCACCACACGCGCTTGGCCTCCGCCTCGGCGGCGACCGCGGTGTTGACGGACCTGTCGTCGGTGCACGCCTGGACGAGCCAGGCGCCGTCGCAGTCGCCGACCTCGTAGGGCCGGGCGTGCCAGGTGATCCGTCCGGCGGCGATGAGGTCGTCTAGTGCCGGGGTCACGCTCGGCGAGACGACCGTGACCTCCGCACCGGCCTCCAGGAGCGCGGGCACCCGCCGCTGGGCAACGCGGCCGCCGCCCACGACGAGCACCCGGCGGCCGGAAAGCCGCAGGCCGAGGAGGTAGGGGCCCATGAGGGAAATCTCCCGTTCGCGCAGGTTGTGTTAAGAGGTAAACCTACCGGCTTCGCATCCGTCATTTGCTGCGCACAGGTTAACGGGCACGAGTCAACGGCCGTCGAGAAGCGGCTGACGCGGATCCCAGCGCGGCCCGCCCTCGTCGTCCTTGCGGCGTCTGGCCATCGCCGACAGAGCCTCCAGGATGACCCGGTTGCCGAGGAAGGCGGTGATGTCCGCGTGGTCGTACGGCGGAGCCACCTCGACCAGCTCCATGCCGGCGACGGGCAGCTCGTAGCAGAGGCGGCGAACGGCGTCGAGGAGCTGGCGGGCGGTCAGGCCGCCGGGCTCGGGCGTGCCGGTGCCGGGCGCGTGGCCGGGGTCGCAGACGTCGATGTCGACCGACAGGAAGATCTGGTCGCACTCGTCCAGCGCGATCGCGGACGCCTCCGTCAGCACCTCGTCCAGCCCGCGGGCGACGATCTCGGTCATCTCGTACGAGCGCATCCGCTGCCCGGCCATCCACGACAGCGTCTCAGGCTCGGGCCAGTAGCCGCGCAGGCCGATCTGCAGGAACCGGTCGCCGCGGATGGCGCCGGACTCGATGAGCCGCCGCATGGGCTGCCCGTGGCCGTACAGGTGGCCGAAGGTGATGTCGCCGGTGTCGGCGTGCGCGTCGAAGTGGATCATCGAGGTGCGGCCGGGGAGGTGCGCCCTGGCCGTGCCGCGCGCGTCGGGCAGCGCGATCGTGTGGTCGCCGCCCAGCACCAGGGGCACCGCGCCGGAGGCCGCGATGCGGTGCACGGCGTCCTCGATGGCCTGCAAGGAGCCCTCGACGTCGCCCGAGTAGCACTCGACGTCGCCGGCGTCGAGCACCCGCAGGTCCTTCAGCCCGTCCACGCGCAGCGCGAGGCTCGGACGTGAGCCGTCGTGCGGCAGGTAGCACGCCTGCCGCAGCGCCTGCGGGCCGAACCTGGCGCCCGGCCGGTGGGAGGTGCCGCCGTCGAAGGGGGCGCCCAGGATCACGACGTCCGCGCCCTCGTAGGACGCGGGATCCCCCAGGTCGCAGCGGTCGACCCCCAGGAACGTGTAATCCGGGCCGTACATGGCGCCGTATCGGGACAACGAGCTCACCTCCAGTGAGCACCATCCTTACACGGGCTTCTCGGTGACCCCCGCCGAGTCGAACGTCGCGACCTCGTGCATCACCCGTACGGCCGCGCACAGCACGGGGTGGGCCAGCAGCGCGCCGGTCCCCTCGCCAAGCCGGAGCTCCAGGTCCACGAGGGGACGCAGCCCGAGGCGGGCGAGCGCGGCGGCGTGGCCGGGCTCGGCCGAGCGGTGCCCGGCCACGCAGTGATCGAGCGCGGACGGGTCGAGAGCGGCGGCGACCAGGGCCGCGGCCCCGGCGATCACACCGTCGAGCAGCACCGGCACGCGGGCCGCCGCGCCGCCGAGAATGAAGCCGGCGAGCGCCGCGTGCTCGAACCCGCCGACGGCGGCCAGCGCCCGCAACGCCTCGCTCGCCGAGGAGCCGAGCGGGCCGAGCGGGCCGCCGTCGAGGCCGTTCACGCGCAGCGCCTCGCGGACGATGCCGACCTTCCGCTCGTACGTCTCGTCGTCGATGCCGGTGCCCCTGCCGGTGACCTCGGCCGGGTCGGCGCCGGTGAAGACGGAGATCAGGGCGGCCGAGGCCGTGGTGTTGGCGATGCCCATGTCGCCGGTGATCAGGCAGCGGGCCCCGCCCGCCACCAGGTCGCGGGCCACCGTGATGCCCGCCTCCATGGCCCTGACGGCCTGGTCGACGGTCATGGCGGGCCCGCGCGACAGGTCGGCGGTGCCGTAGCCGACCTTCCGCTTGACCAGGGCGGGCGCGTCGGGCAGGTCGGCGGCGACGCCGACGTCCACGACGGTGACCGTGACGCCTGCCTGGGCGGCGAAGGCGTTGGCGACCGCGCCGCCGGCCAGGAAGTTGGCCACCATCTGCACGGTGACCTCCTGCGGCCAGGGCGTGACGCCCGCGGCGTGCACGCCGTGGTCGGCCGCGAAGATGGCCAGCGCGGCCGGGGCGGGCAGGGGCGGCGGGCAGACGCCGGCCGCGCCCGCCAGGCGGACCGCGACGTCCTCCAGCACGCCGAGCGAGCCGCGCGGCTTGGTGAGACGGTCCTGGAACGCTCGGGCCTCGGCGATCGCCACCGGGTCGGCGGCGCGGATCGCGGCGAGGGTGTCGGCCAGCACGGCGTACCTCCGGGAAGAAAGGGCTTGGGGGGCTCAGTGGACGAGCTGGAGTGCTTCCTCGTAACGCTCGATGACGACGTCGGCCAGGGGCTCGCAGTCGCCGATCACCTCGGCGCAGCGGATGTCGAGATCGGGGTGGCCGGCGCCGTACGCCAGCGCCTGCGCCCACACGCGCTCCAGCATGCCGCCCGCGAACAGCAGGTAAGGCACCACGATCACGCGCCTGGCCCCGAGGCGGCGGCAGCGTTCGAGCCCGCCAGGCACGCCTGGGGGCGTGACCGAGACGAACGCGGTCTCGACGGTCATGAAGTCGTAGGCGTGCGTCTCCCAGAACAGCCGGGACACGCGGTGGATCTCGGCGTTGGCCGCCGGGTCTGTCGAGCCCTCGCCGACCAGCACGATGCCGGTCTCGCCCGGCTCGACGTGCAGGTCCTCGTCGACGGGGGCGTCCACGGCGCGCAGCCGGGGGCGGGCGCCCGCGGGCTCCAGCGCGCGCGGCCTGGACAGGTCGGCGGCGGCCTCGGTGAGCCGCTCGGCCAGCAGCGACAGCACACGGGGGTCGGGGCCGAGCGGGCGGCCGTAGTCGTACATGAGGGTGGGGTGGCGCCGCTGCTCGCGTTCCATGGCGGCGCCGAGGTCGTCGCTCGTCCTGCTGAGGCTGAGCGGCAGGGCGACGAGACGGTGGTGGCCCCTCGCGACCAGGGAGGCGACGGAGTCGCTCAGCCGCGGCGTGGCGCGCTCCAGGTAGCCGCCGGAGACGTCGACGGCCGTCAGGTCGAGGCGGCAGCGCAGCCGGTGTACGAACCTGCCGAACTCCGCGGCGTAGGCGTCATCGTGCGAGCCCTGCCCGATCAGCAGGAGCGGCGGCTTCATCGTGAGGGAATCTCCGAGGCGTTGGACAAGGACACGCGAGGATAACCGATGCGCGGCAGTAGGGAACAGGTCACGTTCCGTACGCGGGCGTCGCGTGGACCACGAAAACGGGGTCGGCGGCGGCCAGGCGGTGCGTCCCGTCGGGGTTGACGGTCAGCGCCGAGGCGATGATCTGGGTGCCCGTGCCCCGGTAGCCGTGCTCGCGCAGCCGGTCGAGCACGGCCGAGACCTGCTCGACGGTGCGCAGCGCGCACACCAGCGAGCGCGGGCGGCGCGCGGCGCAGGCCGACACCACGTCGGCCCCGCCGCCGCCGACGAACACCGCGTCGGGGTCGGGCAGGGGCTCCAGGGCGGGCGGAGCCTGGCCCCGGGTGAGCGCGACCTTGACGCCGTGGGCGAGCACGTTGGCGCGCAGCCGGGCGCAGTTGGCCTCCTCGCGCTCGACGGCGACCACGGCCGCGCCGTGCCTGGCGCACTCGACGGCGATCTCGCCGACGCCCGCGCCGACGTCCCAGACGAGGTCGCCGAGCCGGGGGCCGAGCTTGGCCAGCACGTACGCCCGCACCTCGGGCGGCAGCCCGCCCCCCTCGAACGGCAGCGCCCACTCGGCCGGCCCCGGCTGCGCCCCCGCCACCCAGCTCGGCTCCTTGGCCTGGTGGAGCGGGTCGACGACGAGGACGACGTCGGGGTCCTTCCACGGCCGGGTGGTGGCCTCGCCCATGCGGCTGTGCGTGACCCGCTGGTCGGGCCCGCCGAGGTCCTCGCAGACGATGAGCGCGCGGGGCGTGGTGGGGGCCAGCTCGCGGGCGATCTCGGCGGGGCCGACGCCGGGCGCGACCAGCAGTGCGACCTTGGGGTGGGCGCGGCAGGCGTTGACCGCCCTGGCCAGTTGGTGGGGGCCGCCGGGGGCGACGACCAGCGCGTCCTCCCAGTTGAGCCCGGCGCAGGCGAAGGCCCGGGTGACCAGCGAGGTCGCGGGCAGGACGTCCGGTTTGAGGCCGTGCGCCCGGAGCGTGCGTACGACGCCGAAGAAGCCGGGATCGCCCTCCGCGATCACGACCGCGGGACCGTCACCGTTCTCGAGATGGTCGTCCAGCGCCTGGAGCAGCGCGCCGTCGGCCACGGTCGCGGCGTTGAGCCTGAGCCGGCCGAGCAGGGCGTCGGGGCCCACGACGAGGGCGGCCTCGCGCAGCCGGTCGAGCGCGGCGGGCGGCAGCTCCGTCCCGTCCCAGCCGACAACCGTGATCATCGTGCCTCCACCTCCCCTTCAAGGGTGACGGTTGCCGGCGGGTTTCACAAAGGACTGCGAAAGCCAGTACGGCGTGCCTTCGGGGCTACGCGCCGGACTCCAGGTCGGACGGCACGAGGCTGAAGACGACCAGGTCCTCCCCCGCGAGCGCGCAGCGGGCCACGCCCTCGCGGACGAAGCCGGCCTTCTCGGCGACGCGCTGCGACTGCGGGTTGTCCACGGCGGCGCGGAGCTGGAGCCGGGTGAAGCCCTGCCGCTCGAACAGCCAGCGGGCGACCGCGAGCACCGCCTCGCCGGCGTAGCCGTTGCCGCGCGCCCAGGGGGCGGTCATGTAGCCGATCTCGGCGGTGCGGTGGCTCCAGTCGACGTCGCGCAGGTCCACGTTGACGGCGAAGCGGCCGGTCGCCTGCTCGACGGCCGACCAGGCGATGCCGGCGCCGCGGACGCGTACCCGCTCGGCGTGGTCGATGAAGGCGAGCGCGTGCTCGACGGTGTAGCCGCGCGGCACGCCGGTCCTGGCCTGGGTGAGCGGGTCGGCCCCGGTGGCGGCCAGGTCGGTCGCGTCGGCGGGCTCGGGCGCGCGCAGGAGCAGGCGCGGCGTGCGCAGCTCGGCGCGCGGCAGGACGGTGGCAGGGGCGCGGCCGTCGCCCCGCAGCAGGCCGAACACGACCAAGTCGTGCGGCCCGTCGTCCTCCAGCACCGCGCCGCGCAGCACGCCCTCCCAGGTGAAGCCCGCTTTCTGGGCGACGCGCAGCGACGGCAGGTTGTCGAGGTTGGCGGTCAGGTCGATCCGACGCAGCCGGGTCCTGTCGAAGACCCACTCGGCGAGGCCGCGCAGGGCCTCGGTGGCCAGGCCGCGGCCCCGGTACAGCGGGTGCACGCCGTAGCCGACCTCGGTCGTGCCGGACTCCCACGAGGTCTTGAAGAGGCTGATGGCGCCCACGACGCGGCCGTCCACGTCGATCATCGCGAGGTGCACGCCCTGGCCCGACCTGTGCAGCTCGTGCACGCCCCGGTCGAGCCACTGCTCGACGCCGGACGCCGTGGCGGGCGCGCCGGGGGGCAGGAAGACGGCGCCGGACTCCACGATCGACCGGATCCGCGCGGTGTCCTGGGGGGCGAACGGCCGCAGGGTCAGGCGGGCCGTCGCGATGGTGATGTCGGCATCGAACACGGACGGCAGGGTACACAGCGGCGATGTTTGCCCACGAAAGCGGGGGTAGGGGCGCTGAAGAGAGAGGTGAGGCGAATATGGAACGTGGGAGCGACAAGCACGGCCCCCGTCTGGACCACCAGCAGAAGCACGAGACCGAGGGCATGATGCGCGGCGGCGGCACCACGCACGCCGAGGAGTGGAAGGAGCCCGAGTCCATGCCGGCGCCAGGCGAGGAGTCCATGCGGTCGTACCCGCCCGGCCACGAGCCCGGCGTGCCGGAAGGCATGACGGGGCAGAGCGTGGACGCCCGCGCCGACCTGGCCAAGTGGCTGAGCGACACCCACTGGCCCAAGTCGAAGGCGGACCTGCTCCGGCAGGCGGAGGAGGCGGACGCTCCCGACCGGGTGACGGACATGGTGCGCTCCCTCCCCGAGCGGGAGTACACGAACATGGCCGACGTGGGCGAGGCGCTCGGGCTCGGCGTGGAGAAGCGGAGGTGGTGACGGGTGCGCCTCGACTTCATCCGGCCGCTGTACGAGCGGCGGGGCCCGTACGCCTCCGTCTACCTGGGGGCGCTGACCGGCCCGGAGCGTGAGACGCACTGGCACAGCGTGCGCGACGCGCTCGACGGGGCGGACCCGGCGACCGTCGCGGCGCTTGCGGAGCGGGCCGAGGCGGCGGCCGCGGGGCAGGCGCTGTTCGCCACGCACGGGGAGGTGGTGCTGGCCGAGCCGCTGTCGCGGCCGCCGTACGAGCGGGCGACCTGGTCCCCGCTGCCGAACATCGCGCCGATGCTGCTGGAGCGCGGCGAGAACGTGCCGCACCTGCGGGTCATCGTGGACCACGCGGGGGCGGAGCTCACCGTGTACGGGAGCGGGGCGCCGCGCCGGCGCACGGTGCAGGCCGCGGTCTGGCCCCTGCAGAAGACCGCGCAGGGCGGCTGGTCGCAGCGCCGCTACGAGATGTCCGTCGAGAACGCCTGGGAGCAGAACGCGCAGGCGGTCGCGCACGAGATCGACGAGCAGGTACGCCGCCTCGGCACCGAGCTGATCATCATCGCCGGCGAGCCGAAGTCCCGTTCGTTCCTGATGCACCACCTCGGCACCAAGGCGAGCGACCGGGTGGTGATGGTCGAGCACGGCAGCCGCTCCGACCACGGCCAGTTCGAGGAGGACGTCGAGCAGGCGCTCGACGACTGGCTCGACCGCCGCCGCGGCGAGCTGCTGGAGCGCCACCAGGAGAGCGGCGGTCCCGTGGGCCTGTCGCAGGTGGCGCGGGCGCTGCGCGACGGGCGGGTGCAGGCGCTGCTGCTGCCCGGCGAGCGGCCGGAGCCGATCTGGATCGGCGAGGGCGGCGTCCAGCTCAACACCGACCAGGGCGAGCTGCGGCACTGGGGTGTAACCGAGCCGGTGCGCGAGCGCGCGGACGCCGCCCTGGTGCGGGCCGCCGCGATGACGGACGCCGAGCTGTGGTTCACAGACGGCGTCAAGGACGTGGCGGCGGTGCTCAGGTACTGATGACCACTTCGAGGGTGCGGGGGCCGTGCACGCCCTCGACCCGGTTGAGCTCGATGTCGCTGGTGGCCGACGGGCCGCTGATCCAGGTCAGCGGCCGGGCCGGGTCGAGCCTGGCGACGGCCTCGGGCACCGAGGAGACGATCTGGTCGGCCCGCACCACGCACAGGTGGTAGTCGGGCACCAGCGTCTGGGCCCGGGTGCCCTGGCCGGGGCCGTGGTCGAGGACGATCGTGCCGGTCACCGCGATGCCCACGGCGCAGCCGGTGACGACCCCGTCGGCGGTGTGCAGGTCGGGCCAGCTCTCGTGCCCCGCCAGGCCGAAGCCGTCGGGGACGATCATGCGGCGGCCGGCCAGGCGCTTCTCGATCCAGCCGGGCACCTCGGCGGCCGGCAGGACGTGGACGACGGCGCGGTAGTCGTCCACCCGCTCGGCGAACAGCTCGACCAGGTCGCCGGTCGCGGCCTCGGTGCGGTAGTCGCGGGGGATCTCGACGTCCTCGGTGCCCGCCACGGCCTTGGCGATCCGGGCGAGGATCTCCTCACGCGCGCTCATTCCGCTCCCACCAGTCTCTGAACGATTCTTCCGGGATTTCCGGCACGTCCCGCGTGTCGGTCCAGGCCGACAGCGGGCCGGGCAGCCGCTTCTTGGGCACCAGCCCGCGTGCCTTGGACGCGAGCCGCTGGGCCGCCGCCAGCCGCCGGTGGTCGTCGAGTATCCAGCCGGCGACCTTCATGCCGGCCTTCTCGGCCGCCGCGTGCGGGGCCTTGGCGCGCAGGTCCACCAGGACCTCGGGGATGTCGATGGCGACCGGGCAGACGTCGTAGCAGGCGCCGCACAGGCTGGAGGCGTACGGCAGCGAGGCGTCCAGCTCGGAGCCCATGCCGCGCAGCTGCGGGGTGAGGATGGCGCCGATCGGGCCCGGGTAGACGGAGCCGTAGGCGTGGCCGCCCGCCCGCTCGTAGACCGGGCACACGTTGAGGCAGGCCGAGCAGCGGATGCAGCGCAGCGCCTGGCGGCCGACCTCGTCGGCGAGCACGCCGGTGCGGCCGTTGTCGAGCAGCACGAGGTGGAAGTCCTGGCCCTCGACCGCGCCGGTCCACATGCTGGTGTACGGGTTCATCCGCTCACCTGTGGAGCTTCTGGGGAGGAGCTGGAGGAACACCTCCAGATCCCGCCAGGTGGGCAGGAGCTTCTCGATCCCCACCACGCTGATCAGCGTCTCGGGCAGGGTCAGGCACATGCGGCCGTTGCCCTCGGACTCCAGCACGACCAGCGTGCCGGTCTCGGCCACCATGAAGTTGGCCCCGGAGATCGCGACCTTGCTGCGCAGGAACCGTTCGCGCAGGTGGAGCCGGGCGGCCTCGGCCAGCGCGGGCGGGTCGTCGGTGAGCCCTTCCGGGGTCTTCGGCATCTTCTCCAGGAAGATCTCGCGGATCTCCGACCGGTTGCGGTGGATCGCGGGCACCAGGATGTGGCTGGGGAAGTCGTCGCCGAGCTGCACGATCAGCTCGGCGAGGTCGGTCTCGTACGCGGTGATGCCCTCGGCGGCCAGCGCCTGGTTGAGCTCGATCTCCTGGGTGGCCATCGACTTGACCTTGACGACCTCGCGCTCGCCGGTGGCCTTGACCAGGCCGGTGACGATGCGGTTGGCCTCGGCCGCGTCGCGCGCCCAGTGGACCGTGCCGCCCGCGTCCTGGACGGCCCGTTCGAGCTGGACCAGGTAGCGGTCGAGGTTGCGCAGCGTGTGGTCCTTGATGGCCTTGCCGGCGGCGCGCAGCTCGGCCCAGTCGGGCAGCTCGCCGACGACGCCGGCGCGCTTGCCGCGGATGGTGTGAGTGGCTTTGCGGAGGTTGTAGCGGAGCTGAGAGTCCTGGACGGCCTTCTGCGAGTTTTTCGGGAAATTTCCGGGCATGCCGAGGAATGTCGCGCTCATTGGCTCTCCTCCGTGGACGCCAGGATCTCGGCCAGGTGCATCGTCCGCACGCCGGTCTTCTGGCGGCTCAGCGTGCCGCCGATGTGCATGAGGCACGAGTTGTCGGCCGCGCACAGCACCTCGGCGCCGGTGTCCATGATGTTGCGGGTCTTGTCGGCGCCCATCGCCGCCGAGACCGCCGGGTTCTTCACGGCGAACGTGCCGCCGAAGCCGCAGCACTCCTCAGCGCCCGGCAGCGGCACCAGCTCCAGGCCGCGTACGTTGCGCAGCAGCCGGGCGGGCCGGTCGCCGAGGCGCAGGCCGCGCAGCGAGTGGCAGGTCGGGTGGTAGGTGACGCGGTGCGGGAAGTACGCGCCCACGTCCTCGACCTTGAGCACGTCGATCAGGAACTCCGACAGCTCGTACACCCTGGGCGCGACCTCCGCGATCGCCGCGGCCCCCTTGCTGCCCGGCCGGGCCAGCTTGGGGTACTGCTCGCGGACCATGGCCGCGCACGACCCCGACGGGGCCACCACGGCGTCGTACCCGGCGAAGACCTCGGTGAAGTGCCGGGCCAGGCGCACCCCCTCCGCGCGGTAGCCGGTGTTGACGTGCATCTGGCCGCAGCACGTCTGGGCGGCGGGGAAGTCGACCTCGCAGCCGAGCCTGCGCAGCAGGGACACCACGGCCTTGCCGGTGCCGGGGAAGAGCGTGTCGTTCACGCACGTGATGAACAGGGCGACTCGCACCGCTCTCCTCTCGAAGAGTATGGTCTGACCACAATATGGTCAGACCATAGCAGGGAGGTCCGAGTGGACGGCAGCGGGTGGGGTCCGGTGAAGCGCACGCGCACGTTCGAGGACGTTCTCGCGCAGATCGAGCGGCGCATCGCCGAGGACGGCCTCACGGCCGGTGACCGCCTGCCCGCCGAGCGCCGGCTCGCCGAACAGCTCGGCGTCAGCCGCTCGTCCGTGCGCGAGGCCATGCGCGTGCTGGAGACGCTGGGCGTGGTCTCCTCCCAGGTCGGACGGGGCCCCGACGCGGGCGCGGTGCTCATCGCCCGTCCCGACTCGGCCATGACCGGGCTGCTGCGGCTGCACCTCGGTCTGGCCACCCTGGAGCTGCGCGAGGTCATCGACACCCGGCACATGATCGAGCAGTGGGCCGCCACCCGCGCCGCCGCCACCCGCGCCGCCGCCGGCCGCGACGGCGCTGGGACGCCGAGCGCCGGCCACGCCGGCACCGAGGCGCTGGCCGCCGCCCTCGCCGGCATGGACGCGGCGCGCACCGCCGAGGAGTTCGTCGAGCACGACACCGCCTTCCACTGCGCGCTCGCGGACGCTTCGGGCAATCGGCTCGTCTCCGCCGTCATGCGCTCGCTCCGGGACACGATGCGCAAGTTCTCGGTCGAGGCGGTCGAACGCCTCGGCGACACCGCGATCCTGCGCGCCGGGCACGTCCGCATCCTGGCCGCGATCGAGGCGGGCGACCCCGCCGAGGCCGCCGCGGCCGTGTCGGAGCACCTCGCCGACGCCTACCCCGAGCTGTTCACTCACTGAAGCACGTCGGCCTGGCGGCAGCCCGCGCCCGAGCAGCGCGCCATGGTGTCCAGCCGGACGTCCAGGTTCGCCAGCAGCTTGGGGTCGGCCGTGGCCGCGAGGTTCTGCAGCTCGTACGGATCCGTCCGCAGGTCATAGAGCTGCTTCTCGCCGGTGACGTAGCGGACGTAGGTGTAGTGCTCGGTGCGCAGCGCGGTGTAGGCGGGCACCGGCGTCTGCCGCGCGGACGACCGGTTGGCCGGCCGGTGGAACTCAATGAGCGCGTTGTGCCGCCATATCGGCGGTTTGCACCCTTTGAGCAGCGGCTTCAGCGACCGCCCTTCGGCGAACGGAGGCAGCATGGCCCCGCCCAGGTCGGCCACGGTCGCCGCGAGGTCGACCGTGGCGCCCATGTGGCCGATCCTCGCCCCGGGCCGGACGCCGGGCCCGCGCACCACCAGCGGGATCCTGATCGCCTCCTCGTACGGCGTGGTCTTGCCCTGCGGCAGCCGGTGGGTGCCGAGGTGGAAGCCGTTGTCCGAGGTGAACATGATGTAGGTGTCGTCGAGGTGCCCGCTGTCGCGCAGCGCGTCGACGACGGCGCCGACCAGGTCGTCCACGCCGAGCATGGCGCGCAGCCTGGCGCGGTGGCGGCGGTCCACGGCGTCGATCTGCTCCTGCGACAGCGGGAGCCTGCCGCGCAGCCACAGCGGCTCGGCGCTGACGTCGGCCTGGTTGAACGACGGCGTCCGGGGCGCGGTCACGTGGGGGAACGCGCCCTCGTGCCGCCAGGCCGGATTGGCCGGGTTGTGCGGCGCGATGGGCGCCAGGTAGAGGAAGAACGGCCGGCCCGAGCTCTTGATGAACTCCCGGCTCTTCTCGGCGAGCACGTCCGACAGGTAGTCCTCCTGGCCCCAGCCGTGCTCGGTCAGCGCGCCGTTCTCGTTGAGCCGGTAGCCGTACTCCTCGTAGAGGTTCGTCACCGGGACGGCCCACTCGTCCCAGCCGGGCGGCACGTACGTCTCGGTGGCGGTGCGCCCCGGATAGTGGTTGAGGAACTTGCCCATGAGCGCGGTGCGGTAGCCGGCCGCCTGCATCCACGTGCCGACCGTGGAGCTTTCCAGGCCGAGGGTGTGGAACCGGTCGAAGCCGCCCTCGGGGGCGGTGTTGGTGAGGACGCCGTGGCTGTGGACGTACTGGGAGCGCAGGATCGACGCCCGCGACGGGCAGCACCAGGAGTTCGTCACGAAGAACCGGTCGAACGTCGCCCCCTTGCGCACCAGGTGCCGGGTGATCTGGGGGAAGTACGCCAGCGTGCCCGCCTCCAGGTCGTCGGTGACGATGAGGACGATGTTCGGCCGCGACGCGCTCGCCGCCACCAGGGGCTCGGCCGCGGGCAACAGCAGGAGCAGGACGCAGGCTACGCGACAGAGACCTTTGACCACGGACTGTGACTGCCCGGAGGATCCTCCATTGACACCCGGCCCCCGCACGGGGGTAATAGAACTTAATTCCGGAGGTGTCACATGAAGCTCGGGCTCCAGTTGGGCTACTGGCAGCGCAACGCCGACGACGCGACCGCATCCGTGCTGGCGGCCGAGCGCCTCGGCTACGACTCGGTGTGGACGGCCGAGGCGTACGGCAGCGACGCGTTCACCCCGCTCGCCTGGTACGGCGCGCGCACCAGCCGCATCAAACTCGGCACGTCGGTCGCGCAGCTGTCGGCCAGGCCGCCGGTGACGACCGCCATGACGGCCATGACCCTCGACCACCTGACCGGCGGCCGGCTGCTGCTCGGCGTGGGCGCCTCGGGCCCGCAGGTGGTCGAGGGCTGGTACGGCCAGCCGTTCGCCAGGCCCCTCGCCAGGACCCGCGAGTACGTCGAGATCATGCGCAAGGTCTGGCGCCGCGAGGAGCCGGTCACCGCCGACGGCCCCCACTACCCGCTGCCGCTGCCGGACGGCCTCGGCAAGCCGCTCAAGCTCATCACCCACCCACTGCGCCCCGACATCCCCGTCTACCTGGGCGCGGAGGGCCCCAAGAACGTCGCGCTGGCCGCCGAGATCGGCCAGGGCTGGCTGCCGCTGTTCGCCTTCCCCGAGAAGATCGAGGAGATGTACGGCGGCGCGCTCGCCGGCGCCCCCGCGGGCTTCGAGGTGGCGGCCATGGTGACCGTCGTGGTCTCCGACGACGTACGGGCCGCACTCGACGGCGTGAAGCTCATGCTCACCCTCTACATCGGCGGCATGGGCGCCCGGCACCGTAACTTCCACGCCGACATCATCGGCCGCATGGGCTACGCCGAGGCCGCCGAGCACATCCAGGCGCTCTACCTGGCCGGGCGCAAGGACGAGGCGTTCCGGGCGATCCCCGACGAGCTGGCCGACGGCATCTCGCTCGTCGGCCCGCCCGGCCGCATCAGGGAGCGCCTGGAGCTGTGGCGCAAGAGCCCGGTGACGAGCCTGCTCGTCATGGGACCGCGCGACGAGCCCACGCTGAAACTGGTCCGCGACCTGGTCCTCGGCTAGCCGTTCAGTCCGGACGGGGCGCCGGGTCGGCCGTGACCGACCTCAGCAGCGGCCGGCTCAGCGCCCCCGCCCCGATCACCCCGGCGAACCCGAGCACCACGCACACCGTCAGCGTGACGACCCCGGCCACACTGACCCCGCCGATCATGAACGGCGTCGCGCAGAACGCCCCCACCAGGATCGCGCCGCCGCCCATCACGCCCAGCGGGATCAGCGTCTCGGCCCGCCTGGCCCGGTCCAGCACCTCCAGCGGCGTCCCGGCCAGGCGCAGCAGCCCGTACGTCTGCCGCCGGTCGAGGATCGACGAGGCGGCCGTGATGCCGGCGCTCGCGATGGCCACCAGGAACGACACCGACAGCACGACGATCGTGCCCACCCGCACGTCGGCCAGCAGCTGGTCGCTGAAGTTCCGCTCGTCGGCCTCGGTGGTCGGGGTACGCCCGGGGACGAGCCCGGCGAGGGCCGTACGCGCCCGGTCCACGTCCGCGGCGTCGGGCGAGCCCGACGGCGCGGCGACGACGGTCCGCTTGACGACCGTGACCGCGGCGGGCACCTTCGCCGCCGCCAGCCGCTCGCGGGCCTGCCCGGCCACCTGCTCGACCTGCCCGGCGGGCGCGAGGACGCGCAGCTGGAGCGGCCCGTCGTCCCCCGCGAACGCGCCCGGGCTGAGCAGGCCGAGGAAGCCCGCCACGAACCCGGTCAGCGCCACCCCGCTCACCGTCCGCCAGGCCGAACGCGGATCGTCCACCAGCCTGCGCCCGGCCAGCAGCCGTGCGGGGGTACGCGCAGTACCGGCCGTGATCCGGCCGATGAGTCCCACCACCCACGGCCCGGCCAGGTTCAGGCACAGGAACGCGAGCCCCAGCGCCACGGCCACGATCGCCACGCTGGTCCCCTGGGTCAGCAGCGGGAACGCGGCCAGCACCACGACCAGCGCGAGCACCCGGACGAAGCGCATGCCGGGCGGCGTCTCCCGCTTGGCCACGCCGAGCGGGCTCACCACGACCCGCCGCAGCCCCGCCACCGCCGACAGCCCCACCAGCAGCGGCACCGCCACCAGCACCCCGGCCAGCACCGCGAGGCCGGGGAACAGGTCCCCCGCGAACCAGGCGCCGCCCTGGATCTCGATCCGGGTCAGCAGCGGCACGGACAGCGCGAACGCCACCGCGCCCGCCAACGCCCCGGCCAGCGCCACGAGCACCGCCTCGGCCACCGTCATCCGCACGACCTGGCCAGGCGTCGCGCCGACCAGCCGGAGCGCGGCCAGCCGCGTGTCCCGCCTGGCCACCGTGAGCCGGGCCGCCGCGCCCCCGAACACCAGCAGCGGCACCACCATGAGCACGCTCGCGATGACCGCGAGCACCTTGTACGCCTCCGCGTCCTCGCTCGGCGTCCCCGCCAGGCTCGCGACCCTGACCGGCGGCTTGCCCATGAGCCAGTCGTCACTGCGCTCCGCGGTCATCGCCGGCGCGTCCGGCGCGTGGCCGACGACCGCCACCAGCTCCCCCGGGTATACCAGGGCCTCGTCCCCCAGGACGCCCGCCCGGTTCGGGTAGCGGTCGCCCAGCTCGGCGGGGGGCAGCTCACGGGCCAGCTCCGCGAGCGCGGGCGACAGCCACGTCTCCCCCGGCTTCGGGAAGCGCGGCAGGCCGGGCGGCGGCACGGCGTCGGGCCGGAGCGCGGCGAGGTCCACGACGGTGATCACCCGGTCGCGTACGTAGTCGAACCGGGACGCCTCGACGGCGACCGCGTCCTTGGCCGCGTCCTTGGCGACCGGAACCGGGTTGCGCCAGGCGCCGCGCTCGGCGCGGGCGTCGAAGGCCAGGTTCGCGGCCACGGCGAACAGCAGCAGCGCCGTGGACACGGCGACGGCCCCCAGCGTCAGCCAGACGCCCAGCAGCCCCTTGCGGCCGCCGCCCTTGAGCAGCCGCCACGTCAGATCCAGGTTCACGCCGACGCTCCGCTCATCGTCACGAGGTGGCCGTCGCGGACCTCGACGGTGCGGTCGCACCAGGCGGCCACGTTCGGGTCGTGGGTGACGACGATCAGCGAGGCGTCGTTGTGCCGGGTCGCCTCCACCAGCAGCCGCATCGTGTCCTGCCCGGTCCGCTGGTCGAGCGCCCCGGTCGGCTCGTCCGCGAACACCACCGCCGGCCTGGTCACCAGCGCCCGCGCGATGGCCACCCGCTGCGCCTGCCCGCCGGACAGCTCGCCCGGCCGCCGCGTCTCCATGCCCGGCAGCCCGAGCGGCGCGAACCACTCGCGCGCCTGCCTGACCGCCTGCTGCCGGGACACGCCGCCCAGCATGAGCGGCAGGGCCACGTTCTCCTCGGCCGGCAGCTCGGGCAGGAGCTGCCCGAACTGGAAGACGAAGCCGAACCGGGTACGCCGCAGCGCGCTGCGCTTGCGCTCCCCCATCGCGTCGATGCGCTGCCCCAGCAGGTGCACCTCGCCGTCGTCCGGCCGCATGATGCCCGCGAGGCAGTGGAGCAGGGTGGACTTGCCCGACCCGCTCGGCCCCATGATCGCCACGGCCTCGCCGGCCCGCACCGCGATGTCCACGCCGCCGAGGGCGACCGTCTGCCCGAACCTCTTGACCAGGGCCCGTCCAACAAGCACGTCGTTCATGCCCTCCAGCCTCCCGGCGGGCGCGTACCCACCGGATCGGCCGTGCGGCCATCCCGTCTCGGCCGAACGGCCGATCTCGCAGCCGGCTCAGGCCCACCATCAGCCGTATTTGCTTCCGGATCTGCGGTTGTGCTTACATGAAGGGAGAAATTTTCTATCGGTGCCTAGGGGCAACCCGAACACCACATCCTAAGGCCGCCTTTGGGCGGCCTTAGCGCTATCTTGACCTAGTGCAGCTCTGCTACCTCGACGAATCCGGTGGCTGCGAGTCCCCCGACATGAGCCTGACGGCAACCCCGGTCATGGTGCTTCTGGGGTTGATCGTCAACAGCGCCTCGATTCCCTCGCTGACCAGAGACTTCCTTGCTCTCAAACGCAATCACTTCCCGGCGAGATTCGCCTGCGGGCATGCTCTCGATCACATCCTTGAAGAGATCAAGGGGAGCGAGATCCTCCAGATGACCCGGAAGCCTTCACGGAACCAGCGGCGCAAGGCGCATCGGTTCCGTCAAGATCTATTGGATCTTGTGGAAGCACACGACTGCCGGGTTGTAGGCCGAGTATGGATCAAGGAAGCCGGCAAAGGACTGAATCCATCGGCCAGCTACAGCTATGCCGTTCAAGACATTGCTCGTCACTTCAGCCAATACCTCACATTTCGCGGCGCCATGGGTGTATTGATCGCCGACGGCAGGGATCACGAGACCAATCGTGGCGTTGCACATTCAATCTTCACCCAGAAATGGCGAACGGGTGGTGACCCTTACCAGCCTCTCAGCGAAGTGCCTCTGTTCGCCGCCAGCGACAACCACGCCGGACTCCAAATCGCCGACCTGTTGGCAACCACCCTGGTATTCCCGATGGCGGCATGGGCATATTGCCCTCGGCGGCCGGGAAATCCTCATTCGTCAGGGCTCTACGCCGACGTGCGAACAGACTTCGGCGCCCGACTCCGGAGTCTCCAGTACCGCTACCGCGACGAGACCGGGAAGTGGCGCGGAGGTCTCGTCGTCAGCGATCCCGTGTCCAAGGAGCCCGGCTCCCGGCTCTTCGGAGCCTGACAGCGCCGGGACGGCTTGACGACTCGGCAGGGTGCCGATCTCTTTAGAGTTGGGCCGTGACTATTCGGGTTCTCGTCGCCGACGACCAGCAGCTGGTACGTACCGGCTTCCAGATGATTTTGGACGCGCAACCGGACATGGAGGTCGTCGCCGCGGTGGCCGACGGCGCCGAGGCGGTGGCGGAGGCGCGGCGGCTGCGGCCCGACGTGTGCCTCCTGGACATCAGGATGCCGAGGCTCGACGGCATCGAGGTGACCAGGATCCTGGCCGGGCCCGGCGTGGAGAACCCGCTGCGGGTGGTCATCGTCACCACGTTCGACCTCGACGAGTACGTCTACGGCGCGCTGCGCTCCGGCGCGACCGGGTTCCTGCTCAAGGACAGCGGGCCCACGCTGCTCATCGAGGCGGTGCGCGCGGCCGCGGCCGGGGACGCGCTGGTGTCGCCGTCGGTCACCGTGCGGCTGCTGCAGCACCTCGCCCAGCCGAGGCGGGCCGCGCCGCCGCCCATGAACGACCCGCTGACCGAGCGCGAGCTGGACGTGGTGCGGCTGATCGCGCGGGGGCGCACCAACCAGGAGGTGGCGGCCGAGCTGTTCGTGTCGCTGTCGACCGTCAAGACGCACCTCGGCAGCATCTTCGCCAAACTCGGCGTGCGCAATCGGGTGGAAATCGCTGCTTGGGCGTGGGAATCCGGCGTGGTGAGCTGATTAACGGCGGGGCCCGCGGGATAAAAAGTGAATCAGAACCGCAGCGCAAGGCCCGGGGAGAGAACATGCGCCACACCCAGGCACCGCCTACCAGAGCCGCCTCCGCCGTCTATGTCACGCTCGCCGCGCAGGTCCTCTCCCTCGCCGCTCTGGTGATCTTCGAGCAGGTGCGCGGGCGGCAGCTCGCCGCCCAGCTCGCCGCGTTCGGCGGACGTCCCCAGGGGGCCGAGGCGGAGGCGGTCGTGGGCGCGGTGACCGTGTTCGCGGTGCTGATCATGCTGGTGGCTGGCACGTCGGTCGCGGCCGGGGCGGCATACGTGACGTGGCTCGTCCGGGCCAGGCAGGCCAACGACCGCTCGGCGGCGACCGCGCCGGTGGCGGCGGCCTGGCTGATCCCCGGCGTCAACCTGGTGGCGCCCGCGGTGCTCCTCGACGAGGTCTGGCGCGGCGCCCGGCCGCCCGCGGGGCGGCGCGGCCGGTGGCTGGCGCTGCTGGCCGGGTGGTGGCTGAGCTGGCTGGCCACGCTCGCGCTGGTCACGATCCGGCTGCCGCTCGACTCCGCGTCCGGCGGCCTCACCGGGGTGGGGGCGCCCGAGCTGCTGTGCGCGGCCGTCGCCGCGGCCCTCTGCGCGGGCACCGTCCGCGAGCTGACCCGGCTCCAGCGCGCCGCCCGCTCCCCCCTCACCTCCCTCCGCCCTCTGTCCGCCAGACCCGCCCCCGACTCCACCTCTCTCAGCCACCCCATGTGACCCGTCAGGCGGCCGTGGGGCCGGAGCTGCCGGGGCTGGCGTGCCAGAGGCGGCGGGACGGGGTGACGGCCGGGGCGATGTCGGAGTAGGGCGACAGCCGGAAGCCGTTGGGATACTCGATGCTCCGCCCGCCCACGCCCACCGGCTCGCCCGGCGTACGGCGGAGCAGGTCGCGGACCGCGTCGATGCCCTGCGAACGCCACAGCCCGTCCAGGTCGGCGAGGTCCCAGCAGTCGAGGGCCCGCAGCGACACCGCCCGCACCCCGGTGCGCCGCACCACCCCCTTGGCCAGCATGAGCCACGCCCCGAACACGGTCGCGGCGCAGTGCCCCTGGACCGACTCGAAGAAGGTCAGGTCGATCGGCCCGGTGGAGTCCTCCAGGGTGGTGAAGACGACCCGCTGCCCGGAGCGCACGGCGGGCGTCTGCGTGGCCACCTTGACCCCGGCCACCAGCACCTCGGACCCGTTGCGCATGCGCAGCAGGTCGCGGGCGCGCACCACGCCGAGCAGGTCGAGCAGCTCGCCGTGGAAGCTGATGACGTGCCGGCTGACGTCGATGCCGAGGATCTCCAGCTCGGCCTCGACCATCTCGGCCTCGGTCATCTCGGGCAGCTCGCCGGGCGGCAGGTGCTCGGTGAAGCCCAGCGGGAGCTGCGCCGACGGCTGGGGCTCCACCGCTCGGGTGGCGGTGCGGGTGTAGCGCTTGGAGGCGCGCGGCCCGGCCCGTACGCCGCTCGCCGACGACCGTTCGAGCGCGCCGATCCGCGCAATCAGGTCGCGCCGGGTCAGCTCGCCGGGCTTCCAGCGCGGCCCGCCGGGATGCAGGTCGTGCAGCGCGTCGAGGCCGCCGACCTGGACGATCCGCTCGATGACGGGCCGCGAGGGCCGGGCGCGGTCCCAGAAGTCGGCCAGCGAGGTGTACGGCTGCCCGGCCACCATCCGCTCGACCTCGGCCTCGCTCACCCCTTTGACCGCCGAGAACGGCACCCGCAGCGCGTACCCCTTGCCGATGTCCGCGGCCCGGAACTCCCGCCGCCGCGCGCCGGCCAGGCGGTCGGGGCGCACCCGCACCGGCACGCGCGGCCCGAGCCGCTCCACCCGCCAGTCCTTGCCGGACTTGTTGACGTCGAGCGGCAGGATCTTGACCCCGCACTGCCTGGCCTCGTCGATGATCACCCGCGAGGGGTACATGCCGGGGTCGTGCGTGAGCACCCCCGCGAAGAACGCCGCCGCGTGGTGCCGCTTCAGCCACGCCGACTGGTAGGTGGGCAGCGCGAACGCCGCCGCGTGCGCCTTGCAGAACCCGAACCCGCCGAACGCGTCCAGCACCCGCCAGGCCCGGTCCACGGCCGCGTCGTCGAAGCCGTTGGCCCGCGCCAGGGGCACGAACGTCTTGCGCACCCGTTCGCGTCCCTCCGGCGTGCCGAGGGTTCGCCGCAGCAGCTCGGCGAAGGACAGGTCGCGCCCGGTCATCACCGAGATGATCTTCAGGACCTGCTCGTGGAACACCACGACGCCGTGCGTCTCGCGCAGCGCCTCACGCAGCCGCTCGTGCGGGTAGTGCGGCTGCCGCCACCCCTGCCTGGCCTCCAGGTACGGGGTGATCATGTCGGAGTTGACCGGCCCCGGCCGGAACAGCGAGATGTCCACGATCAGGTCATGCATCTTGCGCGGCTCCAGCTTGGCGACCAGCTCCCGCTGACCGGGCGACTCGATCTGGAAGCACCCGATCGTCCGGGCCGCGCAGACCATGTCGTAGGTCTCCTGGTCGTCGTGCGGGACGTACTGGACGTCCGGGTCGTCGCCGCGCTGGGTGTCCAGCTCGACGGTGACGCCGTCCACGCGCTTGATCTCGCCCAGCGCGTACGCCAGCGCCGACTGCATCCGCACGCCCAGCACGTCCAGCTTGAGCAGCCCGGCCTCCTCCACGTCGTCCTTGTCGAACTGCGACATCGGGAACTCCAGCAGGCTGCGTTCGACCGGCGTCCGGTCGAGGAGGCCGGAGTTGCCGACGAGCACCCCGCACGGGTGCAGCGCGATGTGCCGGGGCAGCCCGTCGAGCCGTTCGGCGAGGCGGAACACCCGGTCCAGCCCGGCGTCGCCGAGCCGGCTGCCGCGCAGCTCGGGCAGGTCGGCGAGCGAGGCGGTGATCTGCCTGGCCCTGATGTGCGGGAACGCCTTGGCGATCGTGTCGATCTCGTGCGGCGGCAGGCCCATCGCCCCGGCGACGTCGCGGATGGCGCTGCGCGCCCGGTAGGTCTCCATCATGGACACGCAGGCCACGCGGTCCTCGCCGTACCGTTCGAAGATCGCCTTGTAGCAGTCGAGGCGGCGGGCGGACTCGACGTCCACGTCGATGTCGGGCAGCCCGACGCGCCCCTCGGACAGGAACCGCTCCATGAGCAGGCCGTGGTCGAGCGGATTGACCTCGCCGATGCCGATGAGGTAGTTGACCAGGCTGCCGGCGCCCGAGCCGCGGATGGCGCAGCGCACGCCCATGCCGCGGATCATGTCGGTGATGCCGGCCACCGCGATGAAGTAGCCGGACAGGCGCTTGCGCTCGATGATCGTCATCTCCTCGCCGAGCCGCCGCCGGGCGTCGGCGTCGCGGCCGAGGCCGCGCCGGAGCAGGCCGTCCTCGACGCGGTGGCGCAGCAGCGGCACCGGATCCCTGCCGATCTCGGGCAGGTGCAGGTCAGGCGGGTCGTTGCGGAGCGCGAGCAGCCGCAGCGGGTCCATCGCGCACGCCTCGGCCAGCCGCCGGGTGGTGAGCAGCAGCCGCCCCACCCGCGTCCGGTCGGCGCCGCAGACCTTGGCCGCCACCTGCCACATCTCCTTGGTGCTCTTGAGATAGGCGTGCGAGGTCGTCCGGTCGAGGTGGCGCGGGTGCAGGGGGACGAGCTGGCGGGCCGCGTCGAGCACGTCGCCCACCTGGTGGTCGGCCGGGTCGAGGTAGCGCACCGCGTTGGTGAGCACGGCGGGCACGCCCATGGACTCGGCCAGGCCGAGCATGCGCACGGCGGTGGTCGCGTCGCGGAAGCCGTACTGGTCGACCAGCTCGATCACCACGGCGGGCACCGCCGCCCGCCACAGGCCGAGCAGCGTCCGCGCCTGCTCGTCGCGCCGCGCGGCCACCGCGCGGCCCACGTCGGAACGGGGGCCGAGCAGCACCACGAGCCCGTCGTCTGCCCCGAACCCGTGCTCGCCGCCCGGCCCGCCCGCCCACGCGCCGATCAGCTCGCGGGTCACCTTCGGGCTGCCGCGCTCGCCGGCCCGGTGGGCGGCCGTCACCAGGCGCGCCAGGCGCGACCAGCCCTCGCCGCGGGCCAGCACGGTGACGCGGTCCTCGGCCTCGGGGCCGGTGCGGGGCCGCTCGGCGCGCATGCCGGGCACCGGACCGGCCGGCGGGGCGTCGAGCGCCAGGTTGACCCCGACGACCGGCGCGATCCCGGCGTCGGCGCACGCCTGGACGTGCTTGACGGCGCCGTAGAGCCCGTCGCGGTCGGTCAGGGCCAGGATGTCCATGCCGTGCTCGGCGGCGCGGCCGGCGAGCGCCTGCGGGAAGGCGGTGCCGTAGCGCATGGAGTAGGCCGAGCACACGTTGAGGTGCGGGAACGGCGGCGCCATCAGTCCCACGCCCTCAGCAGCAGCCAGCCGTTGGCGGCGGTGTCGTAGCGCAGCTCGTAGGAGCCCACCTCGCGGCCGGGGCCGGCGTCCACGCGCCAGAACCGGCGCTCGCCCGGATCTCCCTCGCTGGTCTTCCACCATTCGCGCGCGACCACCCAGTGGTCGAGGACGCGGCGGACCAGGTAGAGCCGGTCGCGCCAGACGAACTGGATCGGCTCCCCGTCCCTCGTCCACACCTCTATCGGATCGCCATAGAGTCTGCTCAAGACGCTTCTCCCACGCGGCTCTGGTCGTGTTCGTGAGCCACCCGGGGGAAGACGGGCGCTTATGACTCGAACATATGTTCTCCGGGCGCGGAACGCAAGTCGATCGCCTGCCGTACGAGCGGGTTCGCGCCGATCGAGTTGCGGATGCTGAAGGCCACGCTGCCCGCGCGGTAACGGTCGTCGGAGGACTCCACGGGGCGGCCCTCGTGGGTCGTCGTGGTGCGGCGCTGGCGCAGCAGCGGGCTGCCGCGGCGCACCCCCAGCAGACGGGCGTCCTGGGCGCCGGCGGCGACCGCGTCGATGAGGTGCTCGCCGTAGGCGCACACGAGGCCGGCGGTGTCGTACAGGGCCTGGGTGACCGACTCGCAGTCGGCGGGCAGCGCCTCGACGGCGGGGGCCACCCAGGCCGCGTACACCGTCCGCTCGACCAGCACCGGCTCGCCCTCCAGCGTGCGCAGCCGCAGCACCTCCAGCACCTCGCCGCCGCCGAGCCTGACCGTCTCGGCGGCGCTCGCGGGGCGGCGGCGCTGCTCGATCACCTGGCCGCCGAAGCGGTGGCCGCCCGCGCGTGCCCACTGCGCGAAGCTGTGCAGCTCGGCGAAGCTCTGGCTGGGCGCCGCGCCGAGCACGATGCGCCGGGCGCCCTGCCGGGAGCCCACCAGCCCCTCGGCGGCGAGCACCGCCACCGCCTGGCGCACCGTGCCGCGCGCCGCGCCGTGCCGCCGGGCCAGCTCGGCCTCGCTGGGGAGCTGCGAGCCCACTGGGTACGCGCCGGAGAGGATGCCTTCCCGCAGGTCATCAGCGATCAGTTCATAGCGAGCAGCCACACCCGCCCCTCCCCGTTCATGAAAGAGCAACGTTCATGCGACTTACTGGTGCTCGCTTGTTTGTACAAGTTCCCTTACTTTCGTGCCATACCCCCTGCACATGGAGGCGTCGTGCTCACCTCTCGCGCCCGAGCGGCCGGAATCGCCGCAATACTCGCACTGTCCACCGCGGCCTGCGGCGCCGCCCCCGGCACCCAGCAGACCACCGAGGCGTCACAGGGCGGGGCGAACGCCGCCACCGCCACCTCCGCCGCCGACTTCGGCGGGCTGGACAAGCTCGTCGAGGCCGCCAAGAAGGAGGGCGCGCTGCACGTCATCGCCCTGCCTCCCGACTGGGCGAACTACGGCGAGATCATCGAGAAGTTCCAGGCCAAGTACGGCATCAAGATCGAGAGCGAGACCCCCGACGCGTCCAGCGCCGACGAGATCAACGCCGTCAAGACCCGCAAGGGCCAGGACCGCGCCCCCGACGTGCTCGACCTCGGCCAGTCGTTCGCGCTCAGCGGCGCGGCCGAGGGGCTGTTCGCGCCGTACAAGGTGCAGACGTTCGACAAGATCCCCGAGGGCCAGAAGGAGCAGAGCGGCCTCTGGGTCAACGACTACGGCGGCTACGTGTCCATCGGCTGCGACGCCAAGAAGATCGCCACCTGCCCCACCAGCTTCCAGGACCTCCTCAAGCCCGAGTACAAGGGCAAGGTCGCGATGAACGGCAACCCGACCAAGGCGGGCTCCGCCTTCGCCGGCGTGTACGCCGCCGCGCTCGCCAACGGCGGCTCGTTCGACGACATCCAGCCCGGCATCGACTTCTTCAAGAAGCTCAAGGACGCCGGCAACTACAACCCGGTCGAGACCACCCCGGCCACCATCGAGAAGGGCGAGACCCAGATCAGCATCGACTGGGACTACAACAACGCCGCCTACGCCCCCCAGATGGCCGACAAGGGCATCGACTGGCAGGTCAACATCCCCTCCGACGGCAAGTACTTCCAGATGTACGCCCAGGCGATCAACAAGGACGCCCCGCACCCGGCCGCCGCCCGGCTGTGGCAGGAGTACCTCTACAGCGCCGAGGGCCAGAACCTCTTCCTCAAGGGCTTCGCCCGTCCCGTGCTGCTGCCCGCCATGACCGCCGACGGCACCGCCGACCAGGCGCTCGCCGACAAGCTGCCCAAGGTGGAGGGCGAGCCGACCTTCCCCACCACCGAGCAGGTCGACGCGGCCAAGGCCAAGCTGGCCAGCGGCTGGGACGCCGCGATCTCCGGATGAGCCGTCCCCGGTCGAGCGGCTGGCTGGGCGCGCTGCCCCTGCTGACGTTCTTCGCGCTCGTCTTCGGCGTCCCCGCCGTCGTGCTGGTGGCGGGGGCGTTCACCGCGGAGGGGCGGCCCAGCACGGCCAACCTGGCGCTGAGCTTGCAGGGCGGCTACCTGACCGCCCTGCTCGGCAGCGTGAAGCTGTCGGCCGTGGTGGCGCTGGCGGGGGCCGTGCTCGGCACGTTCCTCGCCTACGCCGTCGTGACCTCGCGCTCGCGGCTGCTGCGGGAGGCGGTGCTGACCGCCTCCGGCGTGCTGGCCAACTTCGGCGGGGTGCCGCTGGCGTTCTTCTGGATCGCCACGCTCGGCAACTCCGGCGTGGTCAGCGGGCTGGTCGGGCTGCCGTCGGGGTCGCTCTACACGTTCTGGGGCCTCGCCGTCGTCTACCTGTACTTCTCGGTGCCGCTGATGGTGCTGGCCATGGCGCCGGCGCTGGACGGCCTGCGCCCGCAGTGGCGGGAGGCGGCGGCCAACAGCGGCGCCACCGCCTGGCACTACTGGCGCTACGTGGCGCTGCCGGTGCTCGCCCCGGCCATGCTGGGCGGCGTGGTGCTGCTGTTCGGCTCGGCCTTCTCCGCCTACGCCACCGCCAACGCCATGGTCGGCACCGTCGTGCCGCTCGTCACCCTGAAGATCGCCGCCGCGCTCACCGGCGACGTGCTGATCGGCTACGAGAACATCGCGCTGGCGCTCAGCCTCGACATGATCGTGGTGGCCGGCCTGGTCATGGTGATCTACCTGCCGCTGCAGAGGAGGACCTCGCGATGGCTGCACTGACCGGGCTGGAGCCCGTCGCCACCGCCGCCCCCGCGAAGGCGCCCGCCCGGCCGAGGGTGTGGCGCGGGCTGGTGTTCCTGGTGGCCGGGCTCTACTTCCTGGTGCCGCTCGGCGCCTCGCTCTGGTACACGCTCTACTCGCCCAGGTCCGGGGTGTCGTTCGCGCCCTACGCCGAGCTGCTGACGGCCGAGGGCTTCGCGAGCTCCCTGACGCTGTCGCTGGGGCTGGCGGCGGCCACGATCGCCGTGGTGCTGCTGCTGGCGCTGCCCGCCATGCTGGCCGTACGGCTGTTCGCGCCGCGGCTGCGGCCGGTCATGGAGGTGCTGTGCACGCTGCCGCTGGTGGTGCCGCCGATCACGTTCGTGGCGGGGCTGTCCACGGCGCTGCGGAACGGCACCGAGATGCTGGCGCCGACGCCGTTCTGGGCCACGATCATCGCGGTGCAGGACCCTGGCTTCCCGATCGTGCTGGTGCTCGCGTACGTGGTGCTGGTGCTGCCGTTCGTGTACCGGTCGCTGGACGCCGGGCTGCGCACGATGGACGTGCGGACGCTGGTGGAGGCGGCGCGCAACCTGGGAGCCTCGTGGCCGTACGTGCTGTTCCGGGTCGTGGTGCCCAACCTGCGCTCGGCCCTCGCCAGCGCGTCGTTCCTGACGCTCGCGCTCGTCCTCGGCGAGTACACCGTCGCCAGCCTCCTGGGCTACCAGCCGTTCGCGGTGTGGATCGTGACCGTGTCGGGGTCGAGGGGCCAGCTCTCGGTGGCCGTCTCCATCCTGAGCCTGCTCATCATCTGGCTGCTCCTGCTGGCCGTGTCGACCGTCTTCGGTAGGGAGAAAAGGAAATGACCGCATCGGCTCCGGCGTCCGTCGAATTCCGGGCGCTGCGGCGGGAGTTCGGGAGGACGGTCGCGCTGGACGGGCTCGACCTGCTCATCGAGCCCGGCGAGTTCGTCGCCCTGCTCGGCCCTTCCGGGTGCGGCAAGACGACGGCGCTGCGGTGCGTGGCCGGGTTCGAGCGGCCCGACTCCGGCGCGGTGCTCGTGGACGGCAAGGACGTCACCCGCGTGCCCGCCAACAAGCGCGACGCCGGGATGGTCTTCCAGTCGTACTCGCTGTTCCCCAACCTGAACGCCCGCGACAACGTCGCCTTCGGGCTGCGCGTGCGCAAGGTGCCCGCCGCCACCCGCCGGGCGCGCGCGGACGAGCTGCTGGAGCTGGTCGGCCTGCCCCAGCACGCCGACCGCTACCCCCACCAGCTCTCCGGCGGCCAGCAGCAGCGGGTCGCGCTGGCCCGCGCGCTCGCCCTGGAGCCGCGCGTGCTGCTGCTCGACGAGCCGCTGTCGGCGCTGGACGCCAAGGTACGGGTCACCCTGCGCGAGGAGATCCGGCGGCTCCAGCTCGACCTGGGCATCACCACCGTCTTCGTCACCCACGACCAGGAGGAGGCCCTGTCGGTCGCCGACCGGGTCGCGGTGCTGCGGGAGGGGCGGCTGGAGCAGGTGGGCGCGCCCGCCGAGGTCTACGACCGGCCCGCGACGCCGTTCGTCGCGGAGTTCGTCGGCACCATGAACCACCTCGCCGGGACGCTCGGCGGCGACCGGGTGAGCGTGCTCGGCCAGAGCCTGCCCGTGGACGGCCCCGTACCGGGCGGCGCGGACGTGGACGTGCTGGTCCGGCCGGAGGCGGTCCGGGTGGAGCCCGCCGAGGACGGGCCCGCTGAGGGCGCGACGGCCGAGGTGCTGGCGGCCTCCTTCCGCGGCGCGTCCGTACGGCTCCGGCTCGCCGTGGACGGCGGCGAGGTGCTGGCCGACGTGCCCGGCCACGAGGCGGCGCGGCTCGGGCCGGGGACGCGGGTCGCGGTGCGGCTGGTGGAGCGGCCCGTGCTGGTGGCGGCCCGTACGGTCACGACGCCCGCTCCCGTCGTGGCCGCCGCCGATGCCGTCTGATCCTCAGGCGGTCCTGCTTGACCTGGACGGGACGCTGGTGGACACCGAGGGGGCGTGGTGGCGGGCGGTGGCCGGGGTCGCCGCGACGCTCGGGCGGCGGCTGGGGGCGGACGACGTGCCGCACGTACGCGGCCGCACCGCCGCCGACGCCGCCGCCCACCTCCTCCCCTCCGCCTCCGGAGCCGCTGTGGGCGCGCTGGCGGAGCGGCTGGTGGACGCCTTCGCCGAGCGGCTCGGCCGCGACGGCGTGCCGGTGATGCCCGGGGCCCTTGAGCTCCTGTCCGACCTCGCGGCCGCGTCCATCCCCACGGCCCTGGTCAGCGCGTCCCCGCGGCGCGTGGTCGAGCTGGTGCTGCCGTGCCTGCGCCACTCGTTCCACGTGGTCGTCGCCGACGGGGAGGCGGCGCGCGGCAAGCCGCATCCGGACCCGTACCTGGAGGCGGCCCGGCGGCTCGGCGCGGACCCCCGGCGCTGCGTGGCCGTCGAGGACAGCCCGGCGGGCGTCGCGGCGGCCACCGCCGCGGGATGCCGGGTGCTGGTGGCGGGGCCGGAGGGACCGCCGTCCCTGGCCGGCATCCGCGCCTGCCTGGCCGCGTCGCGAGGGGCCTTGTGACCATGCTCCCGCGATCATGGCGGTGTCGGTAAGCTTGCGCGGCGTGAATGAAACCTCCCACATCGGGCGCTACAGGGTGCTGAGCGTGCTGGGGCGGGGCGGCATGGGCACGGTTCACCTCGCCGAGGACCCCGCCGGCCAGCGGGTCGCCGTCAAGGTCATCAACCCCGAGCTGAGCCAGCACGAGCAGTTCCGCCTGCGCTTCCGCAGGGAGGCCGACGCCGCGCGCCGGGTGCGCAGGTTCTGCACGGCGGCCGTCCTGGAGGCGGCGCTCGACGGCGACCAGCTCTACGTCGTCACCGAGTACGTGCCGGGCCCCAGCCTGGAGCAGGCCGTACGCGAGTCGGGCCCGCTGCGCGGCTCCAGCCTCGACGCGCTGGCCGTGAGCGTGGCGACGGCACTGACCGCCATCCACGCGGCCGGGGTCGTCCACCGCGACCTCAAGCCGTCCAACGTGCTGCTGTCGCCGGTCGGCCCGCGCGTGATCGACTTCGGCATCGCGCGGGCGCTCGACACGCTCGGCGGCGTCACCGGCACTGGCGAGCTGGTCGGCACGCCCCGCTACATGGCGCCCGAGGTGCTGCGGGGCGAGCCGGTCTCGCCGGCCTGCGACGTGTTCTCGTGGGGGTGCCTGGTGGCGTTCGCGGCGAGCGGGCGGGCGCCGTTCCCCGGTGACACGCTGCCCACCATCGTCTACCAGGTGCTCAACACCGAGCCCGCGCTCGACGGCGTCGAGCCGGGGATGCGCGAGCTGGTCAGGGCCGCGCTGCGCAAGGACCCGGCCGCCCGGCCGACCGCCCAGCAGCTCCTCGACCACCTCGTCGGGCGGGCCGCCGAGCCGGAGCAGGCCACGCGGACGGTCCAGGCGACCTGGCAGCACGCCGGCGGCCCGTACGCGCCGCAGCCGGTGGACGGGGCGCAGCGCGGCAAGCTGTACGCGGCCGTCGCCGCCGGGGCCGCGCTGCTCGTGGCCGCGTCCGTCGGGGCGTGGGCGCTGCTGTCGCCCGGCGGCCCGCCCGACCTCGGCGTCCTGTACGCCGAGGACTTCACCCAGACCTCCGGCGGCTGGAACGGCACCTACGACGCCAGTGCCGACGCCTCCTACGGATACCGGACGGACGGGACGTACGGACTGGACGTCAAGCAGGGCAGCGGCTGGGAGGAGCGGTGGGCGGAGGCCCCCATCCCCTTCCTCGTCGCCACGCCGACGACCACGCCCAACCCGACGGCCAAGCCCACGCCGATGCTGCCGACGTCGGTGGTCATCGGCGTCACCGCCGAGGTCAAGAAGGCGTCGGGCACCGGCGAGTACGGCGTCTACTGCCACGCCGCCGACGACAAGTCCTACTACGAGTTCGGGCTGGACACGGCGGGCAAGGCCAGGATCCGGCGGGTGGTGGACGGCGCGGGCGGCACCCTCGCCCCTCCGGTCCAGGTGGACGGGCTGTCCGGCGGGCCGGTCAGGATCGTGGTGGCGTGCGAGCAGGTGGACACGGCGACGCGGCTGACCATGTGGGTCAACGACGACCGGGTGCACCAGGTGGAGGACCCGGACGGGATCGGCAACGGGACGCTCGGGCTGTTCGCGCGTACGACGAAGGCCGAGGGGTCGCTGCTGCGGACCACGTTCGACGACTTCGAGCTGCGCGGCAAGAAGGCCGACCCCTGATCGCCACGCAGTCGACCTCTGCTCAGAGGACTCCGGTTGCTCAGAGGACTCCGGCGCGGGCGGCGGCCAGGGCGGCGTCGGCGGCACGGTCGGCGTCCCGTTCACTGACCGGCTCGTGCGCCACGAACAACCGGTAGTAGACGGGCGCGACCGCCACCCTGATCACCTCGCGGACGTCCACCACGTCGGGCAGCTCGCCCCGGGCGACCGCCCGCCGTACGACCTCGGCCGACTGGTCGTGCCTGGCCACGAAGAAGTCGTGCAGCGCCCGCGCCGCCGCCTCGTTCTGCACGGCGGCCGCCACGAACGCCGACGACACCGGCCCGAGCTCGGGATCGTCGAACCCCGACCGGACGAGCTGCACGACGCCCCGCAGGTCGCCCTCGATCGTCCCGGTGTCGGGGATGGGCCAAGGCTCGTCGCGCGCCAGCTCCAGTGCGTCGGAGATGAGCCCTTCCACATTGCCCCAGCGCCGGTAGACGGTCGTCTTGTGCACGCCGGACCGCTCGGCCACCCGCTCGACCGTCAGCCCGGTGTAGCCGTGCTCGGCCAGCTCGGCGAGGGTCGCCTGGCGTACGGCATCGCGTACGCGCGCGCTGCGCCCTCCCGGCCGTTTGCTGCCACCCGCTTCCAAAAACTACTCCAGTTGCGTTTGTCTGCCCGCTTGTGGTTAGCTAACGCTACCGCAGTTGCGATTGGAGTTTCATCCTGATCCACTTTCGTAGCGTTTCCAAGTCCTACGGCGAGCGCATCGTGCTCGACGACGTCACCGTGTCCGTCAAGGCGGGCGAGCGCGCGGGCGTCGTCGGCGAGAACGGCTCGGGCAAGTCCACCCTGCTCCGGCTCCTGGCCGGGGTCGAGCGCCCCGACGACGGCGAGATCACCGTGCCGACCGCCGCCGACGAGGTGGGTTATCTCGGCCAGACCCTGGACCTGCCGCCCACGCACACCGTCCAGCAGGCCGTGGACGCCGCCCTGGCCGGCCTCCGGGCCATCGAGCGCCGCCTGCGCGACCTGGAGACGACCTTCGCGACGGCCGCCGCCGACACCGCAGACGACACCGCCGCCGACACCACCGACGCCGCCGCCCTCGCCGAGTACGGCGAACTGCAGACGCTCTACGAGGCGCGCGGCGGCTACGAGGCCGACGCCCGCGTCGACAAGGCGTTCCACGGCCTCGGCCTGGCCCACGTCGGCCGCGACCGGACTCTCGGCAGCCTGTCGGGAGGCGAGCTGGCCCGGCTCGGGCTGGCCTGCGTCCTCGCCGCCGCGCCCCGCGTCCTGCTCCTCGACGAGCCCACCAACCACCTCGATGAGCCGGCGTTGACCTGGCTCGAAGACCGCCTGCGCGAGCATCGCGGCACGGTCGTCGTGGTCTCCCACGACCGCGTCTTCCTCGGCCGCGTCGCCACCGCCGTCCTGGAGGTCGAGGGCGGGGCCGTCACCCGCTTCGGCGGCGGCTACGACGGCTTCGTCGCCGCCAAGGCGGCGGCGCGGGCCCGCTGGGAGCAGGCGTACGCGGCCTGGTGCGCGGAGGTGCGCCAGGTGCGCGAGCACGCCGCCACCACCGCCCACCGCGTCGCCGCCGGCGGCCTCATGCGCGACAACAACAAGATGGCCTACGACCGTAACGCGGGGCGCGTGCAGAGCTCGATCTCCAGCCGCGTCCGCAACGCCCACGAACGCCTCCGCCGCCTCCTCGACAACCCGATCCCCCGCCCCCCATCCCCCCTCCACTTCCACTCCCCCTTCACCCCACCCCCCACCCCCGTCCCCGTCCCCGACAACGGCCCCACCCCCACCGAAACCGCCAGCACCGCCGGGACCACCGCCCCCGGGACCACCGCCCCCGGGGCCACCGCAACCACCGGGACCACCGCCTTCGGGACCACCGCCCCCGGGACCACCGGAACCGACAGCACCACCGGGGCCACCGCAACCATCGAAACCGCCGCCACCGGGATCACCGGAGCCGCCGCCACCGGGACCGCCAGGACCTCCGGCACCGCCGGCGCCCTTGGGACCTCCGCGACCTCCGCGACCTCCGCCACCTCCGCGACCGTCAGGGCATCGGAGCAAGGGGTGCTGGTCGAGCTCCGCGACGTCCGGATCGGCGACGGCCGCCTGCACATCCCGCATCTGGCCCTCGCCCCAGAAGACCGCCTGCTCGTACGCGGCCCCAACGGCGCCGGCAAGTCCACGCTCCTGCAAGCGCTCGCCGACGAGGCCGCCCGCGCCTCGGTCAGAGTCGGCCACCTCCCCCAGGAGGTGACGTTCGACCCCGACCTCACCGTCCTCGCCGCCTACGGCCACGGCTACCCGGACGAACGCGAGGCCGCCCTCCTCGGCACCGGCCTCTTCGCCCCGCACACGCTCCGGCAGAAGGTCGGCGAGCTGTCAGTGGGGCAACGACGCCGCCTGGCCCTAGCCCGCCTGCTGGCCTCCGAGCACGACCTGCTCCTGCTCGACGAGCCCACCAACCACCTCTCGCCACTCCTGGCCGAGGAGCTGGAACAGGCACTCGACCACTACCGCGGCACGCTCGTCGTGGTGTCGCACGACCGCGCGCTGACCCAGCGCTTCCGCGGCGAACACCTGCACCTCGTAGGGGGACGTATATGTTGACCATGATCGACGCCGGCACACCGTACGGCATCACGACCAGCCCGGACGGCGAGCTCTGGTTCACCCTCGTCCACCAGGGCCGCATCGGACGCCTGCGCCCCGGTCACGGCGCCCCGGTGATCCACCAGCTCGACCCGGCCGACGGCCAGCCCACCGTGATCACGCCCGGCCCGGACGGCGCGATGTGGTTCACCGAGGGCCAGGGCGGCCGGGTGTCCAGGATCACCGCCGACGGCGAGGTGACCGCCTACCCCGCCGACTCCCCGTTCGGCATCACAGCAGGCCCCGACGGCGCCATGTGGTTCACCCAGATGCAGCCGGGCCGCATCGGCCGCATCACACCGGACGGCGACCGCGCCGACTTCGAGATCCCGTCGCCCGGCGGCATGCCCGCCTTCATCACCCCCGGTCCCGACGAGGCCCTGTGGTTCACCCTCAACCAGGGCAACGCGATCGGCCGCGTCTCACTGACCGGCGAGGTGACCCTCCACCCGCTGCCCACGGAGGCCGCCGCCCCGGTCGGCATCACGCTCGGCCCGGACGCGGCGCTGTGGTTCGTGGAGATCGGCGCCGGGCAGATCGGCCGCATCGACCCGACCGGCAAGATCGACGAGTACCCGCTCGCCGACCCCGCCTCCCGCCCACACGCGATCATCGCAGGCCCCGACAACGCCCTGTGGTTCACCCTCTGGGGCACCGACCGCGTCGGCCGCATCACCCCGGATGGTGCCATCCAGGAGTTCGCCCTCCCGGAGCCGCCACCCGGTCATGGAGGCGGCGAACCGTGGAAGGCAGAGCCACACGGCCTGACGGTGGGCCCTGACGGAGCAATCTGGACCGCCCTCGAAGCCGGCGCCCTGGCCCGCCTCACCACGACGCCCTGACCACCCGGCCTCGTCCCACTCCCCACCACCTACGGGGCTCATCACGGCTCGATCTGAGCCGCCACCCGTCGAGTCCGTCAAGGGGGTGTTGCGGGGGTCCGGGTGGCGACCGGACTCTCGCGCGGAGTTGACTATGGGCATGCATGCCATCTTCGTCTCCGCCCAGGGCGGTCCAGAAGTTCTCCAATACGTCGAGCGTCCCGACCCCACGCCCGGTGACGGCGAGGTCGTGGTCGACGTCGCCGCCAGCGGCGTCAACTTCATCGACATCTACCACCGCTCCGGCGCGTACCCGCTCGACCTGCCCATCACCATCGGCTCGGAGGGGGCGGGCACGGTCGCGGCGGTCGGGGCCGGGGTGCGGGACGTGGCCGTCGGCGACACCGTGGCCTGGGCGAACGTGCTCGGCAGCTACGCCGAGAAGGCCGTCGTGCCGGCCGCGCGGCTGGTGCCGGTGCCGGACGGCGTGTCGGCCGAGCTGGCCGCCGCGACCATGCTGCAGGGCATGACCGCCCACTACCTGACCCACTCCACGCACGAGGTGAAGGAGGGCGACCGCGTCCTCGTGCACGCGGGCGCGGGCGGCATGGGCCAGCTGCTGATCCAGCTCGCCAAGCTGCGGGGCGCCAAGGTGTACGCCACGGTGTCCACCGACGAGAAGGAGAAGCTGGCCCGCGAGGCCGGGGCCGACGAGGTGCTGCGCTACGACGACTTCGCCGAGGCGCTGCGCGGCACGATCGACGTCGTGTACGACGGCGTCGGCAAGGCCACCTTCGACGGCAGCCTGGACGCCCTGCGCCCGCGCGGCCTCATGGCCCTGTACGGCGCCGCGAGCGGCCCGGTCCCGCCCCTCGACCCGCAGACCCTCAACAAGAAGGGCTCGCTCTTCCTGACCCGGCCGACACTCGTGCACTACATCGCCGAGCGGGCGGAGCTGCTGCAGCGCGCGTCCGACCTGTTCGGCTGGATCGCGGCGGGCGAGCTGCGCATCAACATCTCGCACCGCTATCCGCTGGCGGACGCACGGAAGGCTCACGAGGACCTGGCCGGCCGGCGTACGACCGGCAAACTGCTCCTCATCCCGGACCGATCGGCCGGTGACCGTACTCGCCGGTGAGGGCGCCGGCGGCGGACAGTCGTGGACGATCTCGGGCCACGGCTTCGGCCGGTCGCCAGTCGAGCAGAGGTGACGACGGCGAGCCCGCCGTCACCTCGATCCCGGCCGTCGTCGAGACAGCGAGCATCGCGTCGCCGTACTGTCCGTGTCGGCACCGCAGAGGGACACGGCGTCGAACGCCGCATCCCCTGGCTGTGGTCGGCGCGGACGGCGGCGCACGCGAGCTCCGCCACCGCGGCGGGCCCGGCGCCCCATCGACCGCCCTGCCGGCCCCACCACCCGCTGTCCGGACGACCTCTTCAGAGGACTCCCAGCCGCGTCAGGCGCCGACGGCCGCGGGCCGGACCGTGCCGGGGACGGGCTCGAACTCGGCGCTGCGGTACCGCTCGACCTCCGACCAGGCCGCCCACATGCCGGCCAGGCACCGGTCGAACGCCTGCCCCTGCCGCACGTACGCCGCCCGCGCGGGCCCGGGCCGTACGCACAGGTCGTCGCTGTCGCTGATCGACCACGGCATGTCCGCATGGCCGAGCGCGGCGGGCAGCAGCGAGGCGACCCCGCGCGCCCCCAGCTCGCTGGTGAGCTGCCGGCGCACCGGCCGCCCGAGGACGTCGGCGAAGACCTGTGCCCACACCTCCGAGCGCGCGCCCCCTCCGGCCAGCCGCCAGGGCCGGTCGGCGACGGCGGCCCCGCTGGCCAGCACCCGCTCGAGCTGCACCCGGTGGTACTGGGCGACCCCCTCGATGACCGCGCGGGTAAGGTGGCCGCGCCGGTGCAGCCCGGAGACGCCGAGGAAGGTGCCGGAGGCCGCCGGGTGCTCGGGCGCGCCGTTGACGAACGGCAGGAACAGCAGCCCGACCGCCCCCGGCTCCACCTCGGCAGCCTCCCGCAGCAGCTCGGCCGCGGGAACGCCGCCCACCTGGTCGTACGGCGCGCACGCCGAGGCCAGCCACTCCAGGTTGGCCGCCGACGTGGGCGCGACCTCCATGGCCAGCATCGTCCGGGAGTCGGGCATCAGCGCGCTGAGCGTGACGCCGGGAGCCGGCACCCGCGCCGGCACGACGACGCCGTTGATGGCCCAGGTGCCGACGATGATCGTCATGTCGCCCGGCTCGCGGCCGCCCGCGCCGAGCGTCGCGGCCACGCAGTCCATGCACCCGGCGATCACGGGCAGCCCCTCGGGGAGCCCGGTCAGCTCCGCCACCCGCGCGCTCAGCCCGGCCACGACCTCCCCCGACTCCCGCAGCGGCGGGAACCGGTCGAGGTCGCTCGCCGGCAGCCCCACCAGCTCCAGCGCCGTCGGGGTGTAGCGCCGGGTGTCCAGGGCCACCATGCCGAACGCGCTGGCGTCGCTGTAATCGGCGCTCGGCCTGCCGGTGAGCTGCGAGGTCACCCAGTCCTTGCAGGACAGGACCCATCGGGTCGCCGCGTACGCCTCGGGTTCGTGGTCGTGCAGCCAGCGCAGGAGCACGGCCGGCTGCGCCGCCCACGGGATGGACCCGGTCTCGGCCGCCAGGGCGCGGGCGGTATCGGCGGGGATCGCGTCGACGAGGTGCCTGGCCCTGCTGTCGGAGGAGGCGATGGCCGGGCCGACCGGCCGCAGGTCCGCGTCGACGGGGTACAGGCCGTTGCCGTGCGCCGCCACCCCGATTCCGGCGGGGACGTACCCGCCGGCCGCCAGCTCGGCCGCCAGCCGCCCGAGCAGCGCGACGACCGTGTCGGCCAGCCCCCGCATGTCCACGTCGTGCCGGTGCGCGGTCGTGGTGGTGCGGGGCGTGCGGGCGTGCACCACGCCGACCTCGCGGCCCTCCGCGTCGAACGCCGCGGCCTTCGACGCGGTCAGGCCGACGTCGACGCCGATGTAGCAGATCGCCCGGTCCGTCACGATGTCCTCCTGTCGCCGCCCGCCGGTGCCGCCAGGGCCCGCGGCCGATAGCGCTCCAGCTCCTTCTCGTAGCCGATCACCTCGGCCCTTGCCCGCTCCTCGTCCCAGCCGAGATGGCGCACGGCCACGGCGGCGCAGGCGGGCGCGGCGGACAGACCCATGTCGGCGCCGAGCCCGATGAGGGTACGTCTGAGCATGATGTCACCCAGGGTCACGGCGCCTTCCTCGCGCACGGCCATGACGATTTCGGCGGCCAGTGCGCCGCTCTCCTTGTCGACGGTCTCGGCGAGGGCGGGGTCCTCGGCGGCCAGGTCGAGCACGCGGCGGGCACGCACCCCGTAGAGGGTGAGCAGCCTGGCCGAGCGCGCCCGGTCGAGCGGCGAGTGGCGGAGGAAGTCCCGGGCGAACTCCGGCCAGTCCGAGGTCTCCGCGCCGGGCAGCGGCCGTCCGCGCGTCACGCACCTTCTGGGCCGGCGGCCGAGCACCCGCAGCGCCGCGTCGGTGACGTCCTCGGCCAGCGCGCGGTGCGTGGTGAGCTTCCCGCCGATGACGGTCAGCAGACCCTGGTACGCGGGCGCGTGGTCGAGCACGGTGTGTCCCCGGCTGATCTTGGCGTTGTCCGCCACGCCGCTCTCGTACGGCAGGGGCCGGATCCCGGCGACGCTGTAGAGCACGTCGCCGGGGGTGAGCCGGGCGTCCGGGAAGATGCGGTTGGTCTCGGCGAGCAGGTAGCCGATCTCGTCGTCGCTCGCCGTGACGTCGTCCAGGTCGCCGTCGTAGCTGAGATCGGTGCTGCCGAGCACGTACCTGCCCTGCCAGGGCAGGACGAAGATGGGCCGCCGGTCGGCTGCCGCCTCGAAGAAGATGCAGGTGTCGGGCGCGCCGGGGAAGGGGTCGACGACGACGTGGCTGCCCTTGGTGCCGCCGTTCAGCCGGCGGCTCTCCACCTGCCCGTCGAGGACGCGGTCGATCCACGGGCCGGCCGCGTTCACGGTGACGGCGGCCCGGATCTCCTCGCGCCGGCCGGTCCGGCGGTCCTCGATGCGCAGCCCGCGGACGTGACCGTCGTCGACGATGAGGCCGGTGACCGTGGTGTGGGTGAGCACCCGCGCGCCCAGCCGCCGCGCGTCGAGAAGCAGTTCGACGCAGAGCCGTTCCGCCCCCGGCACCTGCGCGTCGTGGAACAGCGCGGCCCCGCGCAGGCCCGCACGCGACAGGCCGGGCCACCGGCGGGCCACCTCACGCAGCGGCACGCGGCGGCTCAGGCCGCGTCCCCGGCCCAGCGCCAGCACGTCGAAGGCGAGCAGGCCCAGCCGGATCAGCGGGCCCGGCCGGCTGTTGCCCCGGTAGAAGGGGATCAGCATCGGGTAGTCGCGCACGAGGTGCGGAGCGGTGCGAAAGAGCAGGTGCCGTTCCCGGATGGACTCGTACACGAGGGAGAAGTCGTAGCGTTCGAGGTATTTCAGGCCGCCGTGGATCAGCCGACTGGACGTGCTGGACGTGCCGGAGCCGATGTCGGCGCGGTCCACGACGGCGACGCGCAGCCCGCGGGCGGCGGCGTCCCGGGCGATGGCGAGCCCGTTGATACCGGCCCCGATGACGGCGAGATCGACCTCGCCGCCGGTTCCGGTGGGATGGTGAGACATGGGGAGGCTCCCGGAGGTGACGGGCGCGGGTCCGCGGCGGTCCGAACGCGCTCACGGACCCGCGCTCACGAGGGTCAGGACTCGGCGTTGCCCGTGGCGCCGGCCGCCGTCTCCTTGAACAGCTCGTGCGCCTCGACGGGCTTGAGCCCGTCGTGCACGACCCCGCGCACCGCGGCCAGCATGGCGGCGGGGGACTCGCTCTGGAAGATGTTGCGGCCCATGTCGACGCCCGCCGCCCCCTCCTGGATCGACCGGTACGCCATGGTGAGGGCGTCCAGCTCGGGCAGCTTCTTGCCGCCCGCGACGATGATCGGCACCGGGCAGCTCGCGGTGACGGTCTCGAACCCGTCCTCGACGTAGTAGGTCTTGACGATGTGCGCGCCCATCTCGGCGCTGATCCGCGTGGCCAGCCGGAAGTAGCGGGCGTCGCGGACCATGTCCTTGCCGACGGCGGTGACGCCGAGCACGGCGACGCCGTGCCGCTGGCCGGCGTCCACGAGCGCGGCCAGGTTCGCCACCGACCGGGACTCGTGCTCGCCGCCGATGAACACCTGGATGGCCAGCGCGGCGGCGTTGAGCCGGAGCGCGTCCTCGATGTCGAGGGCGATGTGCTCGTCCGACAGCTCGCGCAGGATGCTCGGGCCGCCGCTGGCGCGCAGGACGATCCCGGCGTCCGTGGTCGGCGGAATGCTCGTGCGCAGCGCGCCCCGGGTCATCATGATCGCGTCGGCGGCGGGCACGAGCGGGGCGATCCCGGTGTCGAGACGCTCCAGGCCGGCCATCGGGCCGACGAAGTAGCCGTGGTCGAACGCCAGCATGACCGTGCGCCCGGTGTCCGGCCGGAAGATGCGCGACAGCCGGTTGCGCAGGCCCCAGTCCTGTCCGTGGGCGCCCTTGACGAAGAACCCGCCGTGGAGGCCGCTCGCCGCGGGCGCGGACGTCCCGAAGTCGCGGGCGTCGATGAGACCGTCGGTGTCAGCCATCAGAGTTGTCTCCTGTGGTAGTGGTGGTGGCGACCGCGGGACGCGGCCGCCGTCTGAGCCGGGGGGCCGTGCTCGCGGCACGGTCACCCCCGCCGGCGAGGAAGAGGACGAAGAGCACCAGGCCGCCCTTGAGCAGGTTCTGCCCCGCGGTGCTCCAGCCCACGAGGTTCACCAGGCCGTCGAGCAGGATGAAGAACAGCGCCGCCCCCCACACGCCCACCGGGACGGCGCGGCCGCCGGAGATGAGCGTGCCGCCGATGACGACGACGGCCACGGAGTCGAGCAGGTAGCGGGTGCCGAGGTCGGCGGAGGGCGCGATGTAGGTGGCGAGCAGCGCGCCGGTCAGCCCGGCCAGCGCCCCGCTCAGCAGGTACGCCGTCGCGATCACCCGGGAGACCGGGACGCCGGCCCGTTCGGCGGCGCGGCGGTTCTGCCCCACCGCGATCAGGGACCGACCGTAGACGGTGCGGCGCAGCAGGACGACGGTCAGCCACGTGAGCGCCGCGATCGCCACGGCGAGCGCGGGCACGCCGAGGGGGCGCAGGTTGAGCAGCTCACGCAGCCCGGGATCGGGCACGGCGGTGAAGCCGCCGGCCAGGTGCAGCGTGACCGACGAGGCGACGAGCCCGGCGGCCAGCGTGGCGATGATCGGCGGGACGGCCAGGCCGAGGATCGCCATCGTGCTGACGACCGCCACCACCAGGCCGACGCCGATCCCCGCCAGCACCCCGGCGAGCGCCGAGCCAGTGCCTGCGGACACCGCGACCGAGGCGAACCCGGCCAGCGAGATGACCGGAGCCACCGACACGTCGATGTTGCCCGGCCCGGCGGTGACGACGAGCATCTGCCCGAGGGCGACGATGACCAGGTACGGCGCGAGGGACAGGGCGAGGGACAGCGTCTGGCCGCCGCCCTGGCCGGAGATGGCCAGGATGACCAGCCAGATCAGCGCCGCCGCGGCGAAGCCCCAGATCCAGGGGCGCGAACGGGTCACACGGAGGTTCATCGCAGCACCTTCCCCACGAGCACGCGGCCGGCGAGCACGGCCAGAACGATGCCGCCCTGCACGGCCGACTGGAGGTCGGACCGCACGTCGAGCAGGCTGAGCACGACGCTGACCAGGCCCAGCGTCACACCGCCGACCGCCGCGCCCCACGGGACGGCGACGCCGCCGGCGAACGAGCCGCCGCCGAGGATCACGGCCGCCACCGTCATGAGCGTGTAGCTGGAGGCCGACGACACGTCGCCGCCGCCGGTCTGGGAGGCCAGGGCGAGGCCCGAGGCGACGCCGAGCCCGCCCGCCGTGGCATAGGCGATGACGCGGGAGGTCAGCGGGCGCAGCCCGGCCCGGCCCAGCGCGACCGGGTTGCTGCCGAGGGCGCGCATCCGTACGCCGGCCGAGCCGCGCGAGGCGAGCAGGTAGACCAGCGCGGTGACGAGCAGGATGGGCAGCAGCGGCGCGGGGAACCCGGCGGGCTGCCAGGCGCCGAAGGCCGCCAGCCACTCGGGGGTGCTGCCGCCGGGCGTCGGCAGCAGGAACAGGCCCAGCCCGAGCCAGACGAACGACGCGCCCAGGGTGGCGATCAGCGACGGCACCCGGCGCAGGTGGATCAGCAGGCCGAGCAGCGCGTACGCGGCGACCAGCCCGAGCAGGACCAGGCCGCCGACGAGCGGCGACGACGACAGCTTGGTCGCCGTGACGACGGTGACCAGGCCGACGAAGGCGCCGATGCCCAGGTCGATGTCGCCCACGGCCATCAGCGTCATCTGCGCCTGCGCGGCGATGACGAGGGGCACGGTCGCCGACAGGACCAGGGTGAGACCCTGCACGCTGAGCACGCCGGGCTGCAGCGACGAGCAGAGGCCGATCATGGCGATCAGGGCCAGTGTGCTGACGGCAGCGGGTGCGGAGTGGCGCATCCGCGGGCGTCCCGGCAGGGCGGGTGCGAGCTGCTCAGCCATGAGTCCTCCCTTGCGCGGCGCGACCGGCAGCGCCCGACTCGCCCGCTTCGCCGGGCCTCCCCGGCTCGTTCGACTCGGCGCGCTCGTCCGGCTCGGCGCGCTCGTCCGGCTCGGCGCGCTCGTCGGGCTCGGCGCGCTTAACCAGTTCGGCGCGCTCGCCCGGCTCGTCCGGCTCGGCGAAGGAGACGGCGATGATCCGTTCCTCGGAGATCTCCTCGCCCGTCAGCTCGGCCACGGTCCGGCCGGCGCGGAAGACGTGGACGCGGTCGCAGTGCGCCATCTCGGCGTTCTCGCTGGAGTACCAGACGATGCTGCGGCCCTTGGCCGCCTCCTCCCGGATGAGCTGGTACAGCTCGGTCTTGGTGTGCACGTCCACCCCGCGGAAGGGGTCGTCGAGCAGCACCAGCCCGGCCGTGGAGGCGAACGCGCGGGCGACGACGACCTTCTGCTGGTTGCCGCCGCTCAGCTCGGTGATGCCGGCGTCCGCGCCGCCCTTGACGGCCAGGCGCTCGACCCAGTGCCGGACGACGTCCCGCTCGTCGGGGATCCGGCGCAGCCCGCGGCGGGCGATCTCGCGCATCGCGGTGACGACCAGGTTGTCGCCCACGTTCCACAGGGGCAGCACCCCGGAACGCTGCCGGTCGCCGGGCACGTACGCCCGGGTGACGCTCACCTCGGTGTCGCGCCGGGCGGGCCGCCACAGGCGTTCCAGCACCTCCTGCTGGCCCTGCCCGGCCAGCCCGGCCAGGCCCACCACCTCACCGGCGGCGACGCGCAGGGACACCCCGTGCAGGCCGCCGCCGCGGGCGTCGCGCAGTTCGGCCACGATCCGGGCGCCCGTCCCGTCGCCGGTCGCGGCGCGCGCCTCTGAGGTGCGCTCGGACGGGACGGCGACGTGCGCGCCCATCAGGGTGAGCACGCCGGGCTCGGTCAGCCCGGCTGCGGGCCGGTCCGCGGTGACCGCGCCGTCGCGCAGCACCACGACGCGGTCGGCCGTCGAGAGCACCTCGCGGATGCGGTGGGAGATGAGCAGCACGGCGGTGCCGGCCTCGGCCAGCCGGCGCACGTACGCGTACAGCGTCCGGGCCGCGTCCGGGCCGAGCGACTCGGTCGGTTCGTCCAGGATCAGCAGATCGAGCCGGTCGACCAGGCAGGCACGGACGATCTCCACCATCTGGCGCTGCGCCAGCGACAGGTCCTCGACCCGGTCGCGCGGCGTCACGCCGTGCCCGGGGAACACCTCGTCGAGGCGGCGGCGTACCGACGTGCTCGCCGCCCGCCGCCACCCCAACCGGGGCAGGCAGTGCCGGGAGGAGATCCACATGTTCTCCGCCACGGTGAGGTCCGGGCACAGCGACGTCTCCTGGTAGGCCATGCGCACCGTCCGGAAGGCCGCCGCGGAACCGGCCGGCGCCTCCTCGCCGTGCACCAGAACCGCGCCGGCGTCGCAGGACTCCAGCCCGGCGAGCACCCGCATCAGCGTGCTCTTGCCCGCGCCGTTGTGGCCGACGAGCCCGAGCACCTCGCCCGCGCGGACCTGCAGGTCCACGCCCGCAAGTGCCTTGGTGCGCCCGTACGCCTTGGTCACCCCCTGGGCGGTGACGACGGGCGGGCGGGCGGCCCGGTCCCGTTCGGTCCCCGGCGGCGCGGGGAGGTTGTCCACGTGCATGCCCCGGTCTCCTCCGTGCTGTGCTCGCTTGTGGTGCGGGTTCGGCGGGCCGGTCAGCCGGCCGCGGACGGGATCGGCGGCCGGACGGACTCGCCCCCGCTCTTGACGGCCTCCACCTGCTGCCGGAACAGCTCGCGGGTCCACGGCCAGGCGGCGTACTCGTCGGGCTTGAGCGCGCCGGCCCAGGCGTCGAGGTCCTTCTGCTCCACCAGGACGATCGGGAAGGTCAGCTGCTTGGGCACGTCCCGGCCGTCGAGCAGGTCCAGTGCCTCCCACAGAGCGGCGACCGACTGGCCCGGGTCGGACATGACCGCGACGGAGCCGTTGTCGATCTTCTTGTCCTTCCAGTAGTTCAGCGCGCGGCCGTTGGTCTCGAACGTGACCGCGGGCACCGGCTTGCCCGCGGTGGCGAACGCCTGCGCGACGCCGTAGCCGTCTCCGCAGCCGATGACGCCGTCCACCTTCGGCACGCTGGACAGCACGCCGAGCACCGCCTTCTGCGCCGTGGCGCCGTCGCACATGCCCGTCACGGTGGCGACGGTCTTCACGCCGGGGTGCTCGGCGAGGATCTTCTTGGTGGTCTCGTACATCTCGGCCTCGGGCTGGGAGCCGACGACACCGCGGCTGACGATGACGGAGCCCTTGCCGTCGATGCCGTCCAGCAGCGGCTTGGCGGCCTGCGTGGCCCAGTCGGCGAAGCTGTTCTGCAGCACGTGGGCGCACGGCGCGTCGATGGCGGAGTCGAAGACGACGACCTTGACGCCGGCGGTGCACGCCTGCTGGATCACCGGCTTGAGCGCGGTGGGCGACGAGGGATCGATGAGCAGGGCGTCCGGCTTCTGCAGCAGCAGGCTCTTGATCTGCGCGACCTGCTCGGTGGCCGAGTTCTCGCCCGGCGCGTTGACGACCTTGTACTTACCGATGAGCCCGTCCTTTTGCGCCTGCTCTGCGGCGGCCTCGAACTTGGCGATCATCGTCTGCCGCCAGCCGTTGCCGATGAAGCCGTTGCTCAACGCGATGAACGGCTTGCCGCCGCCGCCGGCGGCGGCCGTCCCGGCGGCGGCGTCGCCGGCGTCGGCGGTCCCGCACCCGGCGGTCAGGACGGCCAGGGTGGCGAGCGCCGCGGGGACGGCGCGCCAGGATCGGCGTGATGGGCGCATGTGCATGGTGTCTCCCGTGAGGGCAGGGTCGCAGTCGGGGGGTAGTGGCGTGAGCGAACGCCTCAGTTGCGGGGACCTGTCATTACAGGTCTGTAGTGACAAGGAAACTAAGTGGGCGTTACGGCCATGTCAATAGGGGGACTAGCGACTTTTCTGGCAAACTTGTCATGACAGGCGATGGTCATGGCATAGGCTGTGCCGTGCCGACGAGGAGGTTCAGTGACGTTGACCTACCCGCCTCTCGACCGCGAAGGGGCGGAGCCGCTGTGGATGCAGCTCATGCGGGCGTTGCGCGCGGAGATCGAAAGTGGCGTCCGGTTGCCGGATCAGCCGTTGCCGTCGGAGGCCGAGCTGAGCGACCTGTTCGGGGTGTCCCGCACGGTCGTCAGGGAGGCGCTGCGCGAGCTCGTCCAGGAGCGGCTCATCTACAAGGTCAAAGGGAGGGGGGCCTTCGTCGCACCTCGCAAGACGGAGCTGCGGTTCATCGGCTCGATGTCCGGCTCGGCCGACGACCTGCGCGAGTCGGGCCGCCGGGTGACCACCCAGGCGATCAGCCAGACGCTGGGCGAGGCGGACGAGCGCGAGGCGGCCCTGCTCCGGATCCCGGCCGGCGAGCAGGTCGTGCGCCTGCGCAGGCTGCGCCGCGTCGACGGCCAGCCGTGGCTGCTCGTCGTCACCGCGCTACCCGCGCGGCTGGTCCCGGGGCTCGAACGCGCGATCCTGGAGAACCAGTCGCTGTACGACGTGCTGCGGCGGCGCTACGGCCTCGAACCCGCGGCGGCGGACCGCTGGATCGAGGCGGTCTTCCCCGACGCCGAGGAGGCGGCGCTGCTGGAGGTGTCGACCTCGACGCCGCTGCTCGGCATCGAATCGGTCGCGTGGACGAAGGACGACATCAGGTTCGAGGCCTACTACGCGTTGCACCGCAGCGACCAGACCCGGTTCTACGTGGGCATCCGCTGACCGGCCTGCCGTAGGGCTTGCTCAGCCGTTCGGCCAGCCGAGGAGGCGGGCGCCCAGGACGGCGGTCTCCAGGGTGAAGCGCTGGGTGGGGTCGTCCGGGGAGAAGCCGGTCAGGCGGCGGAGGCGCTCCAGCGGCGGCCGACAGCGTGGCCGGGGCCACGCACACCAGGAGGTCGTCGCGTACGGCGACCAGGACGTTGTGCGAGCCGAAGCGGGTGACCAGGGCGCGTTCGACGGCGTTCCGGGCCCTGGAGCAGGTCGTCCACAATCTCCCTGCGGGCCTCCTCCTCGTCCCGGATCGCGGCGAGCTGAGCCTGTTCGTACCCCTCCATGAGGGCGGAGACGGCGCGGCACGAGTCGAGCGAGTGGCTCGTCAGCGTTCAGCAGACACTGTGACGGAGAACTTTCGCTGATGCGGACGTCGATCTCGTCTGTTCGTCAATGTCTGAGATGTTGAGGTACGTGAATCGAATAGCGGAGGCTGCGGAGCAGTTCCTCGTCCAGTCGAATTCGAGTTTCCAGCTCGAAGGAGGTGAGAATCGCGGCCTGCAGGTAGGCGGGATCCGCTTCGCCGTCATCGTCATCAAGATGCTTAAGAAGTTCGCCTAGATATGGGGCAAAGAGCGGCCGGTAGCGGGCATACGGGCCCTCGAAGGGCGTCGCTGCTTCTCGTATGGATTCGGCGGCGTCATCCGATTCGAAGAGGTATGCCTCACTCCAGCCGAAACCTGGGCCGGCCGGTGAGCTGAATGAGAAATCGAGATTGTAGAAGTCCCATTGGGCGATCCCGCGTGTGACGCCGTGTCGCAGCGCGTCGTCGGTGCGTAGATACAGACCCGCGACGGATTGCCAGTCCCACGTCACGACAGCATCTTCCACTTGATCAATGAAAACGCATCCGTCATGATCGAGGAGGTCATGTTCCGCCCTGGGCTGAAGATCCCCGGCTTGTAAACCCATTCGCTGCAACGCCTCGTCCAGCCTCAGTGGAGTGGTGACCGTATAGCAGAACATCTCCTGGTATCCACTGAGGAAACTGTTGTACCTCGCCATGATGGCGCGCAGTGGTGCCGGCAGGGCATCAAACATGTGCAGATCTTCTCAGGAAGAGAGCAGCGGCATGATCTCAGGCATACGGATCTTCCGGTGTCGAGCATGTGTCTGGCACGGCGGCCGAACGGCTGCCCGAAAAGCTTGGTCAGCCGTTCGGCCAGCCGAGGAGGCGGGCGCCCAGGACGGCGGTCTCCAGGGTGAAGCGCTGGGTGGGGTCGTCCGGGGAGAAGCCGGTCAGGCGGCGGATGCGCTCCAGGCGGTACGTCACCGCGCGCGGGCTCAGCCGCAGCTTGCGGGCGGCGGCCGTCTGGTTGCCGTGGGAGGCGAAGATGGCCTCCAGGGTCTCCAGCAGCGGTTCGTGGCCGCCGCGCGCCTCCAGGAGCGGGCTGAGGACGCTGGTCACCAGGTCTTCGATGGCGCTGCGGTCGCGGAGCAGGACGGGGAAGACCAGCAGGTCGGCGGCGCGTACGACGTCGATCTTGAGTGACAGGGCGTCGGCCAGCGCCAGGGCCTGGGCGGCCTCGCGGTAGGAGGTGACGACGCCGCCCGGGCCCCGGTGCGCCCGGCCCAGGCCGACCCGCCAGCCGGTGGCGAAGCGGGCCCGTACGTGGTGTGTGAACTCGCCGACGGCGGCCGGCAGCGTGGCCGGGGCCACGCACACCAGGAGGTCGTCGCGGACGGCGACCAGGACGTTGTGCGAGCCGAAGCGGGCGACGAGGGCGCGTTCGACGGCGTTCCTGTCCTGGGCGAGGGTCGTGGAGGGGAGGTTGCCGGCCACGGCGACGACGTACGACTCGGCGAGGCGCAGGCCGAAGTGCTCGGCGCGTTCGGCCAGGCGTTCGGCCCGGCCCTGGAGCAGGTCGTCCACGAACTCCCTGCGGGCCTCCTCCTCGTCCCGGATCGCGGCGAGTTGAGCCTGTTCGTACCCCTCCATGAGGGCGGAGACGGCGCGGCGGAGGGCGGGCAGGACGGGTGGGAGGCCGTCGGCGGCGGCCAGGGCGTCGTCCACGAGCGAGCGCAGCGGCACCCCCAGTTCGGCGGCCCGTACGCCGGCGGCGCGGCACGAGTCGAGCGCACGCCGGTCGGGCGCCCGCCCCGTTCCCGCCGCTTCGGACAGAATCCGCCGGCATGCGTCGAGCAAGCCACCCCGCACCTCGGTGGCAGAGGACCCCACGCTGGAGGGGGCCTGGCTGGAGGGAGCCTGGCTGGAGGCCCCCACGCCGGGGGCCGACGGGCCGGGAGACGACGGGCCGGAAGGTCCTGCCTCGGAGGCCCCCGTGCCGGAGGTGGACGGGCCTGAAGGTCCCGCGCCGGACGTTCCCATGCCGGAGGCTCCTGGACCGGAGGTGGACGGGCCTGAGGGTCCCGCATCCGAGGAGACGCCCCTGGCGGAGGGGGTGCCGGGGGGTGGGGGGTCGTCGCGGGGGGCCGCAGGTAGGGGTGGTGGGGTCATCACACTCCTACGTCGCGCCGGTCGAAGGCGAGCACCGCGGTGAGCGCGAGCACGACCGTCGCTCCCGCCAGCACAAGGTAGTCCCCCACCGGCACCCCCTCAAAGAGGGGCCGCCCTTCGGCGTAGTAGTGGAACGGTGAGACCCACTTGAGCCAGGAGATCGCGTCCCAGGAGCGCCCGACGGTGACCACCATGTAGCCGGCCACGACCCACACCCCGACCACGGCCGAGGCGACGAGCCGCCGCCCCGTGGCCGCGCCCACGGCCAGGGCCACCGTGCCGTGGAACAGGCCGAGGAGCAGCACGCCGAGGTGCCCGGCGAGGATGCGGCCGAACGGCACCCCGTTCTCGACCAGGGCGCTCATCCCCCACGCCACCAGCAGCGTCACGGCGGCGACCGCGAGCAGGCCGAGCGCCAGCGCGGCGAGCCTGGCGAGCACGAGCCGCCTGCGGTCCACCGGCAGGGTGAGGACGAGCTCCAGCGTCCCGTTCTCCTCGGGCCCGGCGAGCGCCCGGTTGGCGAGCAGCGTCGCGCACGCGATGAACAGCATGGGGACGAAGAGCTGGTAGACGGCGGTCTGGAGGTAGCCGGCGCCGCTCGTCATGTCGGCGAGGCCGCCCATGAGGTCGCGCAGCGGGCCGGGGAACTTGGCGATCATCGCCGGCCCGTACACGTCCGGGCTCTCCTTGATGCTCCCGTAGACCGCGAGGTAGAGCGCCACGAAGGCGCTGATGCCGACGGTCCACCAGAACGTCACGCCGCGATGGTCGCGCAGGCTCTTGCTGATCAGCGGGCCGTTCATCGAGACCGCTCCTCGTCGCTGTAGTAGGTCAGGAAGATCTCTTCGAGGTCGGGTTCGGCGCTCACCAGGTGGACCACCGTGTGGCGGGCGGCGGCCTTGACGAGCGCGTCCGGGCGGCCGTCGATGGTGCAGGACAGGGCGGCGCCCTCCAGGCGCAGGTCGCGTACGCCGGGCAGCCCCTCGAAGTCGGCGCGCGGCACGGGCGCCGCGAAGTGCAGCTCGACCCGGCGCACCGCCTTCTCGCGCAGCGCCGCGACGTTCTCGACGGCGACGAGCCGCCCGCCGCGTACGATGCCGACCCGGTCGGAGACGCTCTCCACCTCGGCGAGGACGTGCGAGGACATGAGGACGGTACGCCCGGAGGCGCGCACCTCGCGCACCAGCGCCAGGAACTCGTGCTGCACGAGCGGGTCGAGCCCCATGGTCGGCTCGTCGAGGATGACGAACTCGGGATCGTGCATGAACGCCTGGATGAGCCCGATCTTCTGCCGGTTGCCCTTGGAGAGCTTGCGCATCGGCACCGACAGGTCGGCGTCGAAGCGCTCGGCGAGTGCCGCGATGCGCGACCCGGGGACGCCGCCGCGTACCCGGCCGAGGAAGCGCAGGTAGTCGAGCGCGCGGTCGCGGCTCTCCAGCACCAGGTCACCCGGCAGGTAGCCGATGCGGGCGCGGACGGCGGGCTCGCGCGGTGAGCCCCCGAGGACGCGTACGAGGCCGCTGGTCGGCCTGATCACGTCGAGCAGGAGCCTGATGGTCGTGGTCTTGCCGGCGCCGTTGGGTCCGAGGTAGCCGAAGACCTCGCCCGGCTGGATCTCCATCGTGAGGTCCGCGAGGCCCCGGCGGCTGCCGTAGTACTTGGTCAGCCCTTCGGCCTGCACCACTGCTGTCATGGCGGCATCGTCCCGCCGTTGTGGGTAGGGCGTCAGCGGGCGGATCCGGCAAGGTTTGCGGGCCGTTCGTTTCCGAGGAACGGCAAGGGCAGCGGGAGGGTGAGGGCGTGGAGACGGCGTTCGTGCTCGGTGGCGGTGGCGTGCTCGGCGCGCACGAGGTGGGCATGCTGCGGGCGCTGGACGCCGCGGGCATCCGTCCCGACCTGGTGGTGGGCACGTCCGTGGGCGCGCTGAACGGGGCCGTCATCGCCGCCGGGCCTGGTGAGGCGGTGGAGCGGCTGACCGGGTTGTGGCGCTCCGACATCGTCCGCACCGCGTTCGCCGGCTCGTGGGTGGCCCGGCTGTCGACGCTGGCGAGGACCGGCACCCACCTGCATCCGATCGGGCCGCTGCGCGACGTGCTCGCCGAGACCGTGCGGGTGGAGCGGATCGAGGAGCTGGCGGTGCCGTTCCAGTGCGTGGCGGCGTCGGTGGAGCGGGCGGCGGCCCACTGGTTCACGGCGGGGCCGCTGGTGCCGGCGGTGCTGGCGTCGTGCGCGGTGCCTGGCCTGCTGCCGCCGATGGTGATCGGCGGGGAGCATTTCTACGACGGCGGCCTGGTCCACAGCATCCCGGTCGGCCGGGCGGTGCGGCTCGGGGCCAAGCGCGTGTACGTGCTGCACGTCGGCAGGATCGAGCGTCCGCTGACGGCGCCGCGGCGGTTCTGGGAGGTGGGGATGGTGGCGTTCGAGATCGCCCGCCGGCACCGCTTCGCCGAGGACATGGCGAGCCTGCCGCCGGGCGTGGAGGTGCACGTGCTGCCCGCAGGGGCGGCCGAGCCGGTGTCGCCGCTCCGCTACCGGGACGGGGCGCAGGTGTCGGCCTGCATCGAGCGGGCGTACCAGGCGTCCGCCCGGTATTTGAGCGACCATGGCGGATGAGGGCAGAGGAGGGAGGACAACCTACGTCCAGGGAGGCCGTGTTGCTCCCCCCACGCATCCTGCGCCGGATCGTGCTGGCGCCGCTGATCGTCCTGGTGACGGTGGCCATGCTGGTCACGCTGCCGCTGTGGCTCGTCGTCGCGGCCGTCGCCTCGATGGGGCTGCCGCCGCCGCAGCGGCGGGCGCCGCGGTTCGTGTGGTTCGCGGTCGCCTGGCTGACGCTGGAGTCCCTGGTGCTGATCGCCTGCCTGTGGCTGTGGGTGGCGGGCGGGGCCCGCCGCCAGGAGCGGCACTACGCGCTCGTCGGGTGGTTCCTGTCGCGCCTGTACGGCGCCGCCGAACGGATCTTCCGCCTGACCGTGGACGTCGAGAGCCCGCCCTGCGCGGACGACGCGCCGCCCCGGCCGCTGATCGTACTGTCCAGGCACGCCGGCCCCGGCGACTCGTTCCTGCTGATCCACCGCCTGCTCGCCGCCCACGGCCGGCGGCCGAGGATCGTGATGAAGGCCGCGCTCCAGTACGACCCCACGCTCGACGTGATGGTCAACCGGCTGCCGAACGCGTTCGTCCCCCGCCGCTCCGGCCGCCGGCGCATCGTCGAGGAGATCCGCCGCCTGTCCGGCACGATGGGCGACCGGGACGCCCTGGTGATCTTCCCGGAGGGCGCGAACTTCAGCCCGCGCCGCCGCCAGGTGGCGATCCGCCGGCTGGAGGCGAAGGGGCTGACGGAGGAGGCCGCGCGGGCCCGCCGCATGGAGCACGTGCTGCCGCCGCGGCCGAACGGCGCGCTCGCCGCGATCGCTTCCTGCCCGGGGGCCGACGTGGTGTTCGTGGCGCACACCGGCCTGGACGACCTGGTCACGCTGGGGGACGTGTGGCGCAGGCTGCCCTACACCGTGCGCATCTCGGCGACGTGGTGGCGGGTCCCGGCCGGCGAGGTGCCGCGCGGGCGCGAGGAGGCCGTGCGCTGGCTGTACGACAACTGGGAGCGCGCCGACGCCTGGATCACCGCGCGGCGGGAGCTCCCGGTGGAAGGAACGGGACCTCCGGCGGGCCGTCGCTGATCAGCCGGAGCAGCGCGCCGGTGTCGAGGTGGTGCTCGACGAGGTCGCCGAGCGCGTCCAGCCTGGCCTCCCTGAGCGCCGCGAAGTCGGTGCCGGGCGCCGGGACGAACTCGCGCCCGGCCCGCGCGGCCACGTCGGCGAGGAACGCGCGGCGGAAGCCGTCGTTCTCCAGCGCGCCGTGCCAGGTGGTGCCCCACACGTCGCCGACCCGGCAGCCGTCGAGGAACGGCTCCCCGCCCTCCACGGTGACCCGCCCGTGGTGGATCTCGTAGGCGCGTACCGGCTGCCCGTACGCCGTCCCCTCGGGCCGGCCGAGGCATTTCTCCGGGGCGAACTCGACCCGCGCCGGCAGCAGTCCGAGCCCCTCGACCCGGCCCGCGCCCGACTCGACCTCGTCCACGATCTCGCGCCCGAGCATCTGGAACCCGCCGCAGACGCCGAGCACCGGCCCCTTCCGCTCGGCGACGGCCGCGGCGAGGCCGGTCCTGCGCAGCCAGCGCAGGTCGTCGACCGTGGCGCGCGAGCCGGGCAGCACGACGAGGTCGGCGTCGTCCAGCTCGGCCGGACCGGTGACGAAGCGGACCACGACGCCCGGTTCGGCGGCCAGCGCGTCGAGGTCGGTGAAGTTGGAGATGCGCGGCAGCCGGACGACCGCGACGCGCAGGGTCTGCCGGCCGTGCGGCGGGCGGGCGGCGACGTGGCGGGCGTCGAGCGCCAGGGAGTCCTCGACGTCCAGCCAGAGGCCGTCGAGCCAGGGCAGCACGCCGTAGACGTGCCGGCCGGTCAGCTCGCGCAGCATGTCGAGTCCGGGCTCCAGCAGCTCTCTCGCGCCGCGGAACTTGTTGATCACGAACCCGGCGACGAGCGCCTGGTCGGCGGGCTCCAGCAGGGCGACGGTGCCGTGGAAGGCGGCGAACACGCCTCCTCTGTCGATGTCGCCGACCACGACGACCGGCAGGCCGGCGGCCCTGGCCAGGCCCATGTTGGCGAGGTCGGTGCGGCGCAGGTTGATCTCGGCGGGGCTGCCCGCGCCCTCGCACACCACCACGTCGTACTGGGCCCGTAACCGGGCCAGGGACTCCAGGGCGGTGGCGCGGAGGAGGTCCTTGAGCTCGCCGTACTCCATGGCGTCCACGTCGGCTATCGGCCGGCCCATGAGGACGACCTGGCTGCGGCGCTCGCCGCCCGGCTTGAGCAGGATCGGGTTCATGTCGGCGACCGGCTCCAGGCCGGCGGCCTGCGCCTGCGCGGCCTGGGCCCGGCCGATCTCGGCGCCACCGGGGGTCACGTAGGAGTTGAGCGACATGTTCTGCGCCTTGAACGGCGCCACGCGCACGCCCTGGCGAGCGAGCCAGCGGCAGATGCCCGCGGTGACGACGCTCTTGCCCGCGTCGGACGTGGTGCCCGCGACGAGCAGTCCTCCGGTGACCATGCGATCACCGTACCGGAGCCCCGGTGGCGCCGGTGATCGTGCCTGGGTCAGCCCTGGGTGCCGCGCCGGTAGGGCTCGCCGGTGGGGTCGCGCTCGGCGGACATCTGCTCGCGCTCGGCCGGCGTCGGGCCGGCGCCCTCGGTGGTCCGGCCGGTGCCCGTGGTGCCGCCCGTGGTGCCGCCGCCGTAACGGCGCTGTACGGCGTCCGCGCCCTTCTCGATGTGCTCGTCGTACTTGTGACCGGTGCGTTCCTTGGCGTACCGCTCGGCCCGGTCGAGCATCTGGTCGGCCTGCTTCGAGTGCCCGCGGGCCAGGTTCTCGGCCTTCTTCAGCCATTCCGCGATGCGGCTCATGATGCCTCCCCCTCGTGTCGGTTACCCGGCCCCTACCCGACGGAACCGGACCGTCACCTCGGGCCGGGGTCGGTCAGGTGCGCCGCCGGCACGGGGATCGAGGGGAACGGGTTGTCGGGCAGGAGGATGACGCGGCGGGCGTCACGGGGCCGCAGGGCGGCGTCGAGGTGGAGCAGCGCGGAGCCGATGCCGGCCGCGCCCACCATGTAGCCGGTGTCCGCGCTCACCTCGCCCGGCCGTAACCGCCGGTACGCCTGGTACCAGCGGAACCCGCGGCCGTCGTGGTCGGTGGCCGCGCCGATGAGGTGGCGGGCGAGCCTGCGGGCGTAGCCGAGGTAGGTCTCGTCGCCGGTCTCCGCCCAGAGGCCGGTGAACAGCTCCAGCAGCCCGGCCGAGCCGCAGCACTGGCAGGCCGTGTTCCAGAAGCCGGGGGTGCGCCGCTCCGGCACGCCGCTGCGGACGATGCCGCCGGCCAGCCGCTCCACCCATTCGAGGTGGCCCCGCTCGCCGGTGACCCGGTGCAGCTCCTGGAACATCCGCGCCACGCCCGCCGAGCCGGAGCAGAACCCGAGGTAGTGCAGGCCGCGCCCCTGCGGCACGTGGTGGGGCACCAGCGCGCACCGCTCGGAGAGCACGCTGATCTCGCGGACGAAGCCCGCCCCCCGGTTGGCCGCGTCCAGGAAGCGTGCCTCGCCGGTGAGGCCGTACAGGCGGGCGAGGAGGAACGCGGTCCCCGCGGTGCCGGCCAGGAAGCCGGGGGTGACGGCGTCCGTGGGCAGGTCGGGGCAGTCGCCGAAGCGGTGGCCGGGGACGGCGAGCCCGGCGATGCGCTCCCCCGCCTCGACCGCGATCGCCTCGTGGCCCGGCACGCCGAGCGCGGCGGCGGCACGCAGCAGCCCGAGCACGATGCCGCCGTCGCCGCGCTGGGCGGGGTCGCCGGTCCAGCCGGGGCCGCCGGGGAGCGGCCGGGCGGACCGGACGACGTGCTCGGCCGCGGCCCGGGCCGCCGACTCCAGCCGCTCGTCGCCGAGCGCCCAGCCGGCCTCGGCGAGCGCGACGACGGTGCCGGTGAGCCCGTGGTAGAGGGTCAGGTCCTGCTGCTCGCGCCAGGTGGCCGCGAGCCGCCTGGCCCCGGCCGCGGCGTCCTCCAGGTACGCCTCGTGCCCGGTCGCCGCGGCGAGCTCCAGGAAGAACAGGACGATGCCGGCCGCCCCTGCGTAGAGGGAGGCGGGCTCGGGGGCGGCCAGCGCGGAGCGCCCGCGGGCGTCCGGGTTGGCGGCCCAGGTGCGACCGGCGGCGTCGTCGCGGGCGGCGGTGCGGATCCACCGGCCCGCCAGGATGGCGGCGGTCAAGGGCGTCTCGGCACGCTCGCGCGGCGAGCGGGTCTTGTCCAAACCCATACGTTTGATTATCCCACACTTCTGGTAGGAAAATTAGGGTGTTGTCCGAGTCGTCTGGAGGGAAGACGGTGGCCCTGCCCGATTTCCTGATCGCGGGCGTGCCCAAAGCCGGCACGACCGCCCTGCACACAGCGCTGCGACAGCATCCCGAACTCTACCTGCCCACGATCAAGGAACCGAAGTTCTTCCTCACCGACGGCCCGCCGCCCGAGCACGGCGGCCCCGGCGACGTGGAGACCTACCGGGAGCACGTCTGGCGGCGCGAGGAGTACGAGGCGCTGTTCGCAGGCGCCCCTCCGGGCGCGCTGACCGGCGAGTCCACCCCGTTCTACCTCTACGACGCCGGAGCGCGCCGCCGGATCCGGGCCCTCGTCCCGAATGTCCGGATCATCGTGACGCTCCGGGACCCGGTCGAGCGCGCCCACTCCAACTGGACGCACCTCTGGTCGGCCGGGTTGGAGCCGATCGGCGACCTCGTACGCGCCTGCGAGGCCGAGCCGGAGCGCGTCGCCGCCGGCTGGTCGCACTTCTGGCACTACGTCGGCCTCGGCCGCTACGGCGAGCAGCTGGCCGGCCTGTTCGAGCTGTTCCCGCGCGAGCAGGTGCTGATCTTCCGCTACCGGGACGTCGTGGACCGGCCGGCCGAGACCCTCGACCGCATCTGCGCCTTCCTCGGCGTGCGGCAGGGGCTGCTCACGGAAGTGCCCCGGCGGAACGTCACCGCGCACCCCGCCCCCGGCGCCCGGCACGCCGTGCTGTCCACGCTGGCCCGCCGCCTGCCCGCCCTGGCCCGGCCGATCGAGGGCCTGCTCCAGCACCGGGGCGAGGCCCGCCGCCCGCTGTCGTGGGAGCAGCGGCAGCGGCTCATCCCGTACTTCGCCGAGGACGTCGCGCTGCTCCAGCGGGTCACCGGCGAGGACTTCGGCGACTGGCTGCGGCCGAGGGAACGCTCCGGCGGCCTGGTCGGCGTCCGGCCGCCGGGACAGCGGCAGTCACGCAACGGCCGCGGCCGGGGGTGAGCTAGCGCAGCTCGGTGCGCAGCTCGTGGGCGCCGTCCTCGCGGGTGTACTCGTAGTAGAGGCGGGTCCCGCCGCCGGGCAGGTCCACGAGCTCCAGGTAGCGCAGGCCGCCCCCGCCGTACGGCGAGCGCGCGGCGGGCCGCTCGCCCACGGGGGTCAGCGCGGCCGGGTCGGTCCCGACCGCGATGCCGGTGCGCTCCTCGTAGTTCTCCTCCGCGCCGGCCCGGCCGTCGTAGAAGGCCACCACCCGGTCGCCGTCGAAGCGCACCGCGCTCACGCGGACGCCGCGCGCGTCCCACATCCCCGGCCGGCCGGTCAGCGCCGTGCCCTGCCAGGTCCACTCCAGACCGTCGGCGCTGGTGGCGTAGTCGGTGACCATCTGGTCGGCCTCGTCGGGATCGGCGAGCGGGTGGCAGGAGGCCCACAGGTGCCACACGCCGTCGCGCCGGACGATCACCGTGTCCTTGACCCCGGTCTTCGGGTCGCCGGGCAGGACCGTCACGCGGGTGCGCGGGTCGAACGCGCCGGGCTCGTCGGCCTCCAGCACCTCCACCCGCCAGTGCTTGGTGCCGGTCGTCGCGCAGCTCAGGTAGAGCCGCCAGCGCCCGTCGGGCAGGTGGACGAGGGTGGGCCGCTCCAGCGACTCGGCGTCCATCTCCTCCCGCGTGATCGTGGCGAGCGTCTCGAAGCGCTCGCCGTCCACAGAGCGGGCGATCGCCACCGCGTAGCCGCGGCCCTGCCCGACGGGGCGGCGCAGCCGGTAGGCCAGGTGGATGAGCCCGCCGGCGGCGACGGCACTGGGCGCGCCCGCCCAGTGCCCCTCCCCCGGCGACGGCGGCCCGATCGCCACGCGGGCGCGGTCGGGGTCGGGCAGAAGGGCGTTCTCGTCGATCGGCATGGGACCGAGCGTAGGGCTGGACTGGGTGCCGGACATCGCCGCTTGCCCCTTCTTTAGGATTCTCCTCATTGCCTATGGACTTTACCGGGAATCCGAGGCGTTCCGGTGGAGCGAACCGGGTCTGTCGGGGGCGGCTTCTACCCTACGGGTATGACCCCGCACGGATTCACCATCACCGCCGACGGTCCGTTCGACTTCGGAGGCTGCCTGCGCTTCGCCGAGGACTGGCCGGCCACCAGCGCGCTGCCCTCCGACGGGCGGGCGCTGCGCTTCGCCTACTGCGCGGAGCACGACTGGAAGCCGATCGGGGTGCGGGTGACGGCGGCGCCCGGCGGGGTCGAGGTGGCCACCACACGGCCCGCGGGCCCGTCGATCCGCGGCGAGGTGGCGCGGATCTTCTCGCTCGACGTCGACGGCACGGGCTTCGCCAAGGCCGGCGAGGCCGATCCCGTGCTCGGCGACGTGCAGCGGCGGCGTCCCGGCCTGCGCCCGCTGTGCTTCTGGAGCCCGTGGGAGGCGGCGTGCTGGGCGGTCATCGTGCAGCGCTCGTCGATGCTCGTCGCCTCGCGCGTCAAGCAGCGCATCGCCGCCCGCTTCGGCGCCGAGGTCGTCGTGGACGGGCAGGCGTTCCAGGCGTTCCCGCCGCCGGTGTCGCTGCTGGAGGCGGGCGGGCTCGGGCTGCCCGCGCAGAAGGAGGAGTGGGTGCGCGGGCTGGCACGGGCGGCGCTCGACGGCGTGCTCACCACCGAGCACCTGCGCTCGCTCGCCCCCGAGGAGGCGCTGGCCGAGCTGCGGGCCCTGCCCGGGGTGGGGCCGTTCTCCGCCGGGCTCATCCTGATCCGCGGCGCGGGCGCGCCGGACGCCTTCCCCGGCGACGAGCCGCGGCTGTTCGCGATCCTGCGGGAGGCGTACGGACTGCCCGAGGACGCCCCGCCGGCCGCCTACCGCGAGCTGGCCGACGCGTGGCGGCCCTACCGCTCGTGGGCGTCCTTCCTGTTCCGCGCCACGGCCTACGGCACCCTCGACGACCAGGCGGTCACGCGGCCGGGTCCACCGGCAGCTCGACGGTGATGGTGAGGCCGCCCTCCTCGCGCGGCCAGCCCGTGACCGTGCCGCCGTGGGCCTCGGCGATGACCTTGACGATCGACAGGCCGAGCCCGCTCCCCCGGTCCGAGCGCAGCCGGTCGCCGTGCAGCCGCCGGAACGGCTCGAAGATCGTCTCGATCTCGTAGGCGGGCACGGGCAGCCCGGTGTTGGCCACGACCAGCTCGACCCGCTCGGCCCTGCGCCGGGTCGAGAGCCACACCTCGCCCTTCGGGTGGTTGTGCCGGATCGCGTTCTCCAGCAGGTTCTGCACCAGCCGCTCCACCAGCACCGCCTCGCCGGTGGTCGGCGCGGGGTCGAGCAGCCGGTGGATGGTCACCTCGCGCTCGGCGGCCTCGGCGGCGGCCTGGTCGAGCACGTGCTCGGCCACGTCCGTCAGGTCGAACGGCCGCCGGTCCAGCACCGCCTGCTCGCCCTCCGCCAGCGCCAGCAGGCCGTCGATGAGGCGTTCGTGCCGGGCGTTGACCAGCAGCAGCGACTCGCCGAGCCGTTTGACGTCGTCGGTGGCGTCGGGCCGGCGCACGGCCACGTCCACGAGGGTCCTGTTGATGGTCAGCGGGGTGCGCAGCTCGTGGGAGGCGTTCGCGACGAACTTGCGCTGCGCGTCGAACGCGCGGGCCAGCCGGCCGAGCATGGTGTCGAAGACGTCGGCCAGCTCCTTGACCTCCTCGCGCGGGCCCTCGTAGGAGATGCGCTCGGTGAGGTCGTGGCTCTGGGCGACCTGGCGGGCGGTCTCGGTCATCCGCCGCAGCGGCCGCAGCACCCAGCCAGCCGTCCGCCAGCCGACCCCGAACGCCCCGGCCGCCCCCGCCACCACGGCGAGCGCGCCGAGGTCGCGCACGGCCTTGAGGGTGTCGCGCTGGTAGGCGGCGCGCACCCGCATCGCCTGCCGGCGCCCCACCTCGTACAGCGGGTCGTTCCTGCAGACCCCGTCCTGCGTGCAGGCGGGCGTGAGCAGGTCGGCGCGGTATTCGAGGTTGGAGCGCACGACGAGCCACACGCCGGCGAGCACGAAGGCACCGAGGACGAGGAACCCCACGGCGCAGGACACGGCGAATCGCAGACGCGCGCTCACGGGATGCGGTAGCCCGATCCGGGGACGGTCTCGATGACCTGGGGCTCGCCGAGCTTCTTGCGCAGCTTCATGACCGTGGTGCGCACGGTGTTGGTGAACGGGTCGATGTGCTCGTCCCACACCTTCTCCAGCAGGTCCTCGGCCGAGACGACCGCGCCCCTGGCGCGCAGCAGCTCGGCCAGCACGCCGAACTCCTTGCGCGCCAGCGGCACGTACACGCCGTCGCGGAACACCTGCCGGTGCGCCCAGTCCAGCCGCACCCCGGCCCGCTCCAGCAGGGGCGGGTCGGCCCTCCTCGCGCGCCGGCCGAGCGCGTGCACGCGGGCCACCAGCTCCTCGAACGCGAACGGCTTGGGCAGGTAGTCGTCGGCTCCCAGCGACAGCCCGCGCACGCGGTCGCGCACGTCCCTGGCGGCGGTCAGCATCAGCACCCTGACCAGCCACTCCTTCTCCACCACGGTCCTGCACACCTCGTCGCCGTGCACCTGGGGCAGGTCGCGGTCGAGGACGAGCACGTCGTAGTCGTGCACGGCGAGGCGTTCCAGCGCCGCCTCGCCGTCGTAGGCGACGTCCACCGCCAGCGCCTCGCCCCGCAGCCCCTCGGCGATCGAGTCGGCGAGCATCTTCTCGTCCTCAGCCACCAGCACCCGCACGCGCGCCCCCTCGCGAGATCCATGAACGGCGAAGATCCTCGCCGAACCCACATAACGCCCGCATAACCAAATCTCGTGACGATCAGGTTATCGGTCATCCGCTGGACTGCCCTGCCTACGGCCGGAACCGACCGGCCCGACGTACGGGAGGACGTCCGTGACAGCCCGACTGCTCCGGACGCATCGGCTGTTCTGCTGCGTGCTCGCCCTGGCCGCCGCGCTGCGCGTGCTGGTCATGCTCGGCTACGACACGGCGCAGGTCTACTGGTACGACTCCTTCACCTACCTGGACACGGCCGTGCACATGCGGCCGCAGGGAGCGTTCCACCCCGCCGGGTACTCGTGGTTCCTGTGGGCGCTGCTTCCCTTCCACAGTGTCCGGCTCGTGGTCGCGGTCCAGCACGTGATGGGCCTGGGGGTCGCGGTGATGATGTACGCCCTGCTGCGCCGGCGCTCGCTGCCCGGCTGGGGGGCGGCGCTGGCGACCCTGCCGGTCCTGTTCGCCCCGCCGTTCGTCCGCCTGGAGCACGCGGTGCTGTCCGACCTCCAGGTGATCTTCCTGGTCACGGCCGCGCTGCTGGTGCTCATGTGGCGGCCCGGGAAGATCTCCGTCCGGGCCGCGGCCGCGGCGGGCCTGCTGCTCGCGCTGGCGGGGCTGACCCGCACCGCCGCCGTGCCGCTGCTCGGCCTGGCCGCGCTCTGGCTGCTGCTGCGCCGCACGCCCTGGCGGCACTGGCGGCCACTGGTCGCGCTGGCGCTCGCGGGCGGCCTGCCGCTGCTGGCCTACGCCGGCTGGTACGCCCAGCACCACGGCAGGTTCGGCCTGAGCGGCTCCGACGGGGTGGCGCTGTGGGCGCGCACGATGACGTTCGCCGACTGCTCGGTGATCAAGCCGCCGCCCGACCTGGCCCCGCTCTGCCCGAACGGCACCGTCGTGGACGCCGCCTCCGAGTACGTCTGGGCGCCGGGCGCCGCGCTCAACCGCCTGCCCGGCGACCGTTTCACGCACAACGACGCGGCCAGGTCGTTCGCCCTCGCCGCGATCGCCGCCCAGCCGCTCGACTACCTGCGTGAGGTGATCAAGGACACCTCGCTGGCCTTCACCTGGGAGCCGGTCGCGCATCCGAAGCGGGTCACGGCCACGGCGGACTTCCCCGTCGGGTCGTGGTCGCTGCCCGAGGAGCACGCCCTCATCGGGAAGGTCCGCGCCGAGTACGACCAGGACATCAGCGGGATGTCGTCCATCGAGCCGTACGCGTCGGTCCTGGCCGCCTACCGGTACCCGTGGGCGCTGCACGGCCCGCTGCTGGGGGTGCTGCTCGTCGTGGGCGGGCTCGGCGTGGCCGCGGGGCGGGAGCGGCGGGCCGTGCTGCTGCCGTGGGCGTTCGCGATGTTCCTGCTGGTGGCGCCGGTGGCCGCGCTCGACTTCGACCACCGGTACGTGCTGCCCGCCATCCCGCCCGCGTGCCTGGCCGCCGCCCTGGCGTCAGGACGCCTGCGCCTGCGCCTTCAGGGCGACCGCCGGCCGGCCCTCCGCCCCGACCCGCCGGAACAGGATGGCCCGCGCCGCCACGACCACGCAGACCAGGCCGAGCAGCAGGCCCCAGGTCACGTCGGTGAGGAAGTGCATGCCCCGGTACAGGCGGGAGAACGCCACGCTCAGCGGCGCGGCGACGCCGAGCACCCAGATCACCACCTGCAGCGCCCGGTTGCGGGTGTGCGTGGCGAGCACGAGGGCGAGGCCGCAGTAGAACGCGACCGCCGCGCTGACGTGCCCGGACGGGAAGCTGGAGGTGGGCGGGGCCGGGTCCAGGTGCTCCACCGGCGGCCGGTGGCGGCCGACGACCTCGGTGGTCCCGAGGAACACCAGTGACTGGCTCCACACCGCGACGATCAGGAAGACCGACTCCAGCCAGCGTTTCCACACCAGCCGGAAGGCGATCGCGGCGATCGCGGTGAGCGCCACGATGTAGGGCGTGTCGGACAGGCTGCTGCCGAAGTCGGTGAGGGTGTTCCACTCGGAGGTGCGGTCGGCGGCCAGCGCCCGGCTCAGTCCGGCCTCCCCGGTCGGCCAGGCGAGGATCGCCCGGCCGACCCCGTACGTCACGGCGGCCAGCAGCACCAGCGGTAAGAAGATCGTCGAGGCGTAGTACTTCACGTGCTCACTCATGGGTCACCTTCACCGATTCCGGTTCCACTCCTTCGCTCACCGGCGAGGCCGGTCTGCGCCCCTGCTCGCGCCGCCACATCTCGAACGCCGCCGCCGTGGCGGCGATCACCGCCACGCCGAGCACGATGCCGCCCACGACGTCGCTCACCCAGTGCACGCCGAGCGCCACCCGCGTGTACGCCACCGACAGCACCACGAACCACCCGGCCGCCCACGCCAGCCGCCGCCCCCACCGGGGCAGCGAGGGCAGCAGGAGCAGGACGATCACGCCCACGCCGAGCGTCACGTTGACCGCGTGGCCCGACGGGAACGAGTCGCCCGGCGCGAGCGCGACCGGGTCGGGGAGGTGCGGCCTGGCCCGGGCCACGACGATCTTCAGCGCGAGCCCGAGCAGCCCGCCCACGACCATCGTGGTGACCGCCCACGCGGCCAGGCGCGGCGCGCCCCGGTAGAACAGCCAGGCGGCGTACAGGCCGACCGCGATCCGCCACGGCCACGGCCCGAACAGGTCCGTCCAGACGATCAGCACCGTGGTCACGCCGGGGTGGGCGAGCGCGTACGCGTGCAGGTCCACCGCCACCTGGTGGTCCAGGTCGTTCAGCGGCATCTTGGCCACGACGAGGAGAAGGGTGAACGGGATCATGATCAGCGCCACGGCGAGACTCGCCAGCGCCAGCCGCAGCCCGAGACCGCGATCAGGATCTTTGAGCTGTGGAAGTCTCACGTCTCCCGCCCTTTCCCTCGGTTGCGCGTCCGCCACGGCTACCCAGCGGGCGCGCGATTAATGCTCCTGTCTGAGAAGCCGCGGCCGGGGTAGTCGCACCCACATGTCCCCCACTGTGGCGGTGATCGCCCACCGCAAGAAGACGTTAGGAGCCGGCCTGGACCGGCTCCGGGTGCTCATCACCGAGGAAGGCGTCGGCGACCTGCTCTGGTACGAGGTGCCGAAGAGCAAGAAGGCGCCCAAGAAGGTGCGCAAGGCGCTGAAGAAGGGCGCCGATCTGGTGTTCGTCTGGGGCGGCGACGGCATGGTGCAGCGTTGCGCCGACGCGCTCGCCGACTCCAAGGTGCCGATGGCCATCCTGCCCGCCGGCACCGCGAACCTGTTCGCCGGCAACCTCGGCATCCCCATCGACCTGGAGGAGGCCGTGCGGATCGGCTTCCACGGGCGGCGCGAGCGGCTGGACCTGGGCGTGGTCAACGGCGAGCACTTCGCCGTGATGGCCGGGGCCGGGTTCGACGCGGAGATGATCGCCGCGACCGACGGGGCGGCCAAGCGGAAGCTCGGCAAACTGAGCTACGTCAAGGCGGCCGTCCAGGGCGTCGGCGGCCCGCTGGTGCCGATGACGATCGAGATCGACGGCTCCACCTGGTTCGACGGCATGGCGAGCTGCCTGCTGCTGGGCAACGTGAGCACGATCGCGGGCGGCATCGAGGCGTTCGACGACGCCCGGCCGGACGACGGCTGGCTGGACGTGGGCGTCTCGACGGCCAAGGGCCCGGTGCAGTGGGCGCGGGTGCTCGGCAGGATGGCGGCCGGGCGTTCCGACGAGTCGCCGTTCGTGCGGATCACGCGGGCGCGCAAGGTGTCGGCGAAGTTCGGCTCGCCGCTGACGTACGAGCTGGACGGCGGCGACCGGGACAGCGTCACGGAGATCGAGGCCGAGGCCGCGCCCGGCGCGCTCACGATCTGCCTGCCACCTGCGCGGTGACCGGTGTCACGGGCTTGACCTGGACTTCTCGGAATGGCCGCGACCGGCCTGGGTAGCGAACGACGCCTGACAGCAAAGACATCCATGTCACGGCGCGTGCCGAGGAGTGCTATCCATGAGCGAGTCAAACCCGATCAAGTCGGCGGTCGAGAAGGTCGTGGACACCGTCGCCCACCACGGTCACCCGGAGAAGGCCGAGATCCCCGGCGTGCCGAACAGCGAGCCGCCCTCGCTGGAGGAGCCGGTCGAGCCGCGCGAGCCGCTGGCGCCGAAGCCCGACCAGACGGGCCCGGACACCTTCTCCCCCACGGGGCAGCCGACGGGCGCGTCGCAGGACGCGATGGCGCAGGGCGGCGCGTTCCTGACCAGCGCCCAGGGGGTGCGGCTGCCCGACACCGACCACTCGCTCAAGGCCGGTCCGCGCGGCCCGGTGCTGCTGCAGGACTTCCACCTGCGCGAGAAGATCATGCACTTCGACCACGAGCGGATCCCCGAGCGGGTGGTGCACGCGCGCGGCTCGGCCGCCCACGGCGTCTTCCGTTCGTACGGCACCGCCGCGAACATCACCAAGGCCGCCTTCCTCGCCGAAGGGGTCGAGACGCCGGTCTTCGTGCGGTTCTCCACGGTGCTCGGCTCGCGCGGCTCGGCCGACACCGTACGCGACACCCGCGGCTTCGCGACCAAGTTCTACACCACCGAAGGCGTGTACGACCTGGTCGGCAACAACATCCCGGTCTTCTTCATCCAGGACGGCATCAAGTTCCCCGACGTCATCCACGCGGGCAAGCCGCACCCCGACCGGGAGATCCCGCAGGCGCAGAGCGCCCACGACACGTTCTGGGACTTCGTCTCCCTGCACACCGAGGCCACCCACCACACGATGTGGAACATGTCGGACCGCGGCATCCCCCGCTCCTTCCGGATGATGGAGGGCTTCGGCGTCCACACCTTCCGGCTGGTCAACGCCGAGGGCGCGACGACGCTGGTGAAGTTCCACTGGAAGCCGAAGCTCGGCGTGCACTCCCTGACGTGGGAGGAGGCCCAGCTCATCAACGGCGTGGACCCCGACTACCACCGGCGCGACCTCGCCGACGCGATCGAGGCGGGCGCGTACCCGCGGTGGGAGCTGGGCATCCAGACCTTCCCCGACACCCCTGACCAGATGTTCGAGGGCATCGACCTGCTCGACCCGACGAAGATCGTGCCGGAGGAGCTGGCGCCGGTCCAGCCGATCGGCCTGATGGAGCTCAACCGCAACCCTTCCAACTTCTTCGCCGAGACCGAGCAGGTCGCCTTCCACGCCGGCCACCTGGTTCCCGGCATCGACGTCACCGACGACCCGCTGCTGGCCGCCCGGCTGTTCTCCTACCTGGACACGCAGCTCACCCGGCTCGGCGGGCCCAACTTCCCGCAGATCCCGATCAACCGGCCGCACGCCCCGGTCAACGACATGCTGCGGGACGGCTTCCACCAGGACGCGGTGCACCGGGGGGTGGCGCCGTACCGGCCGAACTCGCTGGACGGCGGCTGTCCCTTCCAGGCGGGCGCGGCCGAGGGCGGCTACGTCGAGGTGCCGGTGGAGGTGGCGGGGCGGAAGGTGCGCGAGGCGCCCGCCTCGTACGCCGACCACTTCAGCCAGCCGCGGCTGTTCTGGCGCAGCATGTCTCCTGTCGAGAAGGAGCACATCATCGACGCCTACACCTTCGAGCTGGGCAAGTGCTACGAGCAGGCGGTGAAGGAGCGGCAGCTCAGGGTGCTGGCCAACATCGACCCGGTGCTGTGCCGCGAGGTCGCCCAGGGGCTGGGCCTGCCCGTGCCCGAGCCGACCGAGCCGCCGGCCGAGATCGCGCCGAGCCCCGCGCTGTCGCAGGTCGGCCGCGAGTGGCCGACCGACGGGCGGATCATCGGCATCGTCGCCGACGAGTCCTGCGACCTCGGCGTGGTCGGCGCGGTGCGGACGGCCGTGCTGGCCGCCGGCATGGTGCCGCTGATCGTCGCGCCGAAGGGCGGCATGCTGGGGACGATGCCGGTGCAGCGGACGTTCCTGACCGCGCGCTCGGTCGAGTTCGACGCCCTGCTGCTGGCGGGCGCGCCGGCGCCGGGCAAGGACGCCTTCGGGGCGCGCGACGCCAAGGCGGGCAACCTCCTGCCGGACGGGGGCGTGGACCCGCGCGTCGTGCTCATGGTCATGGAGGTCTACCGGCACGCCAAGGCGATCGGCGGCTGGGGCACGGCGGCGCGGGCGCTCACCCAGGCGGGCGTGCCCGAGCAGGCGCCCGGCGTGATCGTCGGCGAGGACGGCGAGCAGGTCCTGCGCGAGACGATCGGGCTGCTCGCGGCGCACCGGGTGTGGGAGCGGTTCCCGCCGGCCGCCTGACCGTACGGTACGGAGGGGGCCGGGTGCGCACCCGGCCCCCTCCGGCGTTTCCGCTCCGCACGTCAGGGCAAGAGCGGGCCCATGGATCAGTCACAGGCGCCTGTCCTCCAGGCATTGCAGGCCTATCACGACAGCGGGCAGCTCCCCTTCACCCCGCCGGGTCACAAGCAGGCGCGGGGGATCGATCCGAGGGTCGCCGAGGTGATGGGCGAGGCGGTCTTCCGCGACGACGTGCTGGTCACCGGCGGCCTGGACGACCGCTCGTCGTCGGGCGGCGTGCTGCAGCGGGCCGAGGAGCTCATGGCCGACGCCGTGGGCGCGTCGGCGACGTTCTTCTCCACCTGCGGCAGCTCCCTGTCGGTCAAGGCCGCGATGCTCGCGGTGGCGGGGCCCGGGGAGAAGCTGCTGCTCGGCAGGGACGCGCACAAGTCGGTGGTGGCCGAGCTGGTGCTGTCGGGCAGCGTCCCCGTGTGGGTGGAGCCCCGATGGGACACGGAGCTGCACCTGGCCCACGCACCCGGCCCCGAGGCGTTCGCGGCGGCCTTCGACCGGCATCCCGACGCCAAGGGCGCGCTGGTCGTGACGCCCACCCCGTACGGGACCTGCACCGACCTCGCCGCGCTGGCCCGCCTGTGCCACGAGCGTGGCAAACCGCTCCTCGTGGACGAGGCGTGGGGCGCGCACCTGCCCTTCCACCCCGACCTGCCGACCTGGGCCATGGACGCGGGCGCGGACGTGTGCGTCACCAGCATCCACAAGATGGGCTCGGCCCTGGAGCAGAGCTCGGTGTTCCATCTGCAGGGCGACCTCGTCGCGCCGGAGCTGCTGAAGGAGCGCGCGGACCTGTTCAGCACCACCAGCCCCTCCGCGCTGATCTACGCCACGCTCGACGGCTGGCGGCGGCAGATGGTCGAGCACGGGCGCGAGCTGTACGACCGCGCGCTGAAGCTGGCCGAGGCGCTGCGCATCGAGATCGAGGCCATCGACGGCCTGCACGTGCATTCCCGTGAGGAGCTCTGCGGCGAGGGCCGGGCCTTCGACGCCGACCCGATGCAGCTCCTGGTGGACGTCAGCGGCCTCGGCACGGGCGGCTACCAGGCGACCGACTGGATGCGCGAGAACCACCGGATCAACCTGGGCCACTCCGACCACCGCCGGGTCGGCGTCCAGCTCACGCACGCCGACGACGAGGAGACGGTGGAACGGCTGCTGGCCGCGCTGCGGGACCTGAGCGCGCGGGCCGGCGAGCTGCCGCCCGCGCCGCGGGTGGAGATCCCGCCGCCGGGCGGGCTGCGGCTGGAGCAGGCCATGCGGCCCCGCGACGCCTTCTTCGCGCCGGTCGAGCACGTGCCCTGGCGGCAGGCCGCCGGGCGGGTCTCGGCCGAGCTCATCACGCCGTACCCGCCGGGCGTCCCCGCCGTGGTGCCGGGCGAGCGCCTGAACGGCGAGATCCTGCGCTACCTGCGGAGCGGGCTGGCGGGCGGCATGGTCGTCCCGGACGCGGCCGACTCCTCCCTCGACACGTTCCGGGTCGTGGCCGAAGAGGATCACGCCCGTTAAGTGGCCTTTTGCGACGTATGGGTAGGGGCGAAAACATGAGTCACAACACACCCGAGCATGACCCTCGTTCCCGTTTCGAGGACGAGGGCATCCCCGACCTGCAGGACGGCACGCCCCAGCAGCAGTGGGCGGTGGACCCGCAGGAGGCCCCGCTGCCGGCCGACCACCCGGTGGCCGTGGAGGACTTCGGCACCACCATCGACGAGCAGATCCAGGGCGAGTCGCTGAGCGGCCGGCTGGACCGCGAGGTTCCCGAGGACCAGCCGGTGTTCGGCGTGGCCGAGTCCGCCACGGCCGACCGGCTGCCCACCGACCAGGACGACGCGCCCGAGGTCGAGCGGGTGACCGAGGAGGGCGGCCTCGGCGTGGGCGCGGACCTGGACACGGGCTACGAGCGCGACGACGACGTTGACCCCGGCTGGGAGGCGCAGCCCGAGGAGCCCTCCGGCCAGGTCTGGGACGAGCCGCGCCGGGCCGGCCGGCTGGTCGCGCCCGACGAGGGGACGCGCGCCGACGCCGAGGCCGACGAGATCGCCACGGAGGTGGGCCCGGACTCGGGCGGCTACAGCGCCGAAGAGGCCGCCATGCGGGTCGAGCCCGAGTGAGGAGGGGGCATGTCTGACGAGAAGCACACCACGGAGACACCTGCGGAACGCGAGCAACGCGACAAACGACGCGAGCAGGACCGGGGCACGACGTTCGACGCCGAGCTGCACAACATGGGCGGCGACGTCGGCCCCGCCTCGATCCGCGGCTCGAACCCGAGCCCCGGGTCCAAGCCCCGCGACGACGCCGAGCCGACGAGCGGCTACGCGACGCCGATGGGGTACACCACCGGCCGCGACGACGAATGGCCGGCGACCGCGGGCTCCGACGAGAAGGCGGTCGCGGCGCGTACCGACGAGATCGAGGACCACGTCGCCACCTACGGCCCGAGCCCGCACCCGATGCCGCCGGACCGGTTGGAGCCGCAGGGCGAGGGCGGCGACCCCGGCTTCCGCGTCACCGGCCCGGTGAACGAGGCCGAGCACGGCATGGTGATCGACGACGAGGGCGAGCCGCCCTCGGAGCCAGAGCCCGGCCTGCCCGGCGGCGAGCACATCGGCGCGGGCGTGGACTGGGTGGCCTCCGACGAGGACGACCCGGACGGCGGCTCCGGCCGCACGGCCGACGACGACGGCGGCTACCTGCCCGGCGAGGGCACCGGCCGTCCCTACTGACGGACGACAGGAGGAAGGGCGGAGATGGCGGAGCTGCTGACGGGGGACTTCTACGCGTTCGAGGAGCTGCTGGCCGGCGAGGAGCGCGAGACGCTGCTGCGGGTGCGGGAGTTCCTGCGCGAGAAGGTCGTCCCCATCGCCAACGACTACTGGGCCCGCGCGGAGTTCCCCACCCACCTGGTGAAGGAGTACGCCTCGCTCGGGATCGCCGGCCTCGCCTTCGAGGAGCTGCCGGGGCCGAAGCCGAGCAGCCTGCTCAGCGGCTTCCTCGCGATGGAGATGGCGCACGCCGACCCGTCGATGGCCACCTTCTACGGCGTGCACACGGGGCTCGCCATGGGCAGCATCGCCGCCTGCGGCTCGGCCGAGCAGCGGGCGCGCTGGCTGCCCGCGATGAGCGCGATGGAGCAGATCGGCGCGTTCGCGCTGACCGAGCCGGACGGAGGCTCGGACGTGTCCGGCGGCATGCGCACCACGGCCCGGCGGGAGGGCGACACGTGGGTGCTGGACGGGGCCAAGCGGTGGATCGGCAACGCCACCTTCGCCGACCTCGTCGTGGTCTGGGCCCGCGACGCGGACGACGGGCACGTCAAGGGCTTCGTGGTGGAGAAGGGCACGCCCGGCTTCACCGCCACCAAGATCGAGAACAAGATGGCGCTGCGTTCGGTCCAGAACGCCGACATCACGCTCGACGGCTGCCGGGTGCCCGAGGCGAACCGGCTGGAGGGCGCCAACTCCTTCCGCGACACGGCCGGCATCCTGCGCCGTACCCGCAGCGGGGTGGCCTGGCAGGCGGTCGGCGTGATGCTGGCCGCGTACGAGATCGCCCTCGCCTACGCGAAGGAGCGCGAGCAGTTCGGCCGGCCGATCGGCAAGTTCCAGCTCGTGCAGGACCTGCTGGTGCGGATGCTCGGCAACGCCACGGCCTCGCTCGGCATGGTGGTGCGGCTGGCCCAGCTCCAGGACGCCGGCACCTACCGGGACGAGCACTCGGCGCTGGCCAAGGCGTACTGCACGACGCGGATGCGGGAGGTCGTCGGCTGGGCGCGTGAGCTGCTCGCGGGCAACGGCATCGTGCTCGACTACGACATCGGCCGCTTCGTGGCCGACGCCGAGGCGCTCTACTCCTACGAGGGCACCCGCGAGATCAACACCCTCATCGTGGGCCGCGCGGTGACGGGGCTGAGCGCCTTCGTGTGAGCCCGGCCGCTCCCCGAGCCGCCGCGCGGGGTGCTCGTGGGAGCGGTCAGCACGAGGATCGCCGCCGACAGCAGGCTCAGGACGACCACGACGAGCAGCACGCCCACCATCTGGCGGTTGCTCACGTGGCAGGCGTAGCGCTGCGGCCCCTGGCGGTTCAGCGCGTCGATCCGGCGCGTGAAGCCGGGGTCGCCGCAGCGCAGGTCCCGCTCGATCTCCGCCAGCAGCCGCCGCTCGCGGTCGGACAGGCTCACCGCTCGATGCCGGCGCCGCTCTCCGGGCCCGGCAGCTCGTCCTCCTCGTGGCGGCGGTAGGAGGTGTGCGGGTGGTGCATGTCGAACGCGGGCCGCTCCGAGCGGATCATCGGCATGCTGACGAAGTTGTGTCGGGGCGGCGGGCAGGAGGTGGCCCACTCCAGCGAGTTGCCGTACCCCCACGGGTCGTCCACCGTGACGCGCGGCGCGTGCCGGGCCGTCCACCAGACGTTGTAGAGGAACGGCAGCGTCGACAGGCCCAGGATGAACGCGCCGACGGAGGAGATCTCGTTGAGCGTGGTGAACCCGTCGGCGGCGCTGTAGTCGGCGTAGCGGCGCGGCATGCCGAGGACACCGATCCAGTGCTGCACCAGGAACGTGGTGTGGAAGCCGATGAACAGCAGCCAGAAGTGCCACTTGCCGATGCGGTCGTTGAGCATCCTGCCGGTCATCTTCGGCCACCAGAAGTAGAACCCGGCGAACATGGCGAACACCACGGTCCCGAACACCACGTAGTGGAAGTGCGCGACGACGAAGTAGGAGTCGGTCAGGTGGAAGTCCAGCGGCGGCGAGCCGAGGATGACCCCGGTCAGCCCGCCGAGCAGGAAGGTGATGAGGAACCCGATCGCGAACATCATCGGCGTCTCGAACGACAGATGCCCGCGCCACATCGTGCCGACCCAGTTGAAGAACTTCACGCCTGTCGGCACCGCGATGAGGAACGTCATGAACGAGAAGAACGGCAGCAGCACCTGCCCGGTGGCGAACATGTGGTGCGCCCACACCGTCATCGACAGCCCCGCGATGGCCACGGTCGCGCCCACCAGCCCCACGTAGCCGAAGATCGGCTTGCGGCTGAAGACCGGGATGACCTCGGTGATGATGCCGAAGAACGGCAGCGCGATGATGTAGACCTCGGGATGGCCGAAGAACCAGAACAGGTGCTGCCAGAGCATCGGCCCGCCGTAGGCCGGCTCGTAGACGTGCGTGCCGAGCTTGCGGTCGGCCTCCAGCGCGAGCAGCGCCGCCGTCAGCACCGGGAACGCCATGAGCACGAGCATGCTGGTCAGCAGCACGTTCCAGGTGAAGATCGGCATCCGGAACATGCTCAGGCCCGGCGCGCGCATGCAGATGATGGTGGTGAAGAAGTTCACCGAGCCGAGGATCGTGCCGAGACCGGACAACGCCAGGCCCATCACCCACAGGTCGCCGCCCTGGCCGTGGCTGTAGGTGGCGCGCGACAGCGGCGTGTACCCGGTCCACCCGAAGTCGGGCGAGCCGAAGTTGGTGAAGATGGCGCTGAACACGATCAGTCCGCCGAACAGGAACAGCCAATAGCTGACCGCGTTCAGCCGGGGGAAGGCCACGTCCGGCGAGCCGACCTGGAGCGGCATGATCACGTTCGCGAAGCCCGCGAACAGCGGCGTGGCGAACAGCAGCAGCATCGCCGTGCCGTGCAGGGTGAAGAGCTGGTTGTACGCCTGCTGGCTCACCACCTGCAGGCCCGGCCGGGCCAGCTCGGCGCGGATGATCAACGCCATGATCCCGGCGAGGGTGAAGAAGGCGAACGACGTGATGAGGTAGAGGTAGCCGATCACCTTGTGGTCGGTGCTCGTCAGCCACGACACGATCACCGCGCCCTTGCGGTGGTGGCGCACGGGCGCCAGCGGTGAGGTCAGCGGCTCCTCGCCAGGCCGGTACGTCGTCATCGCCACTCTCCGTCATGCGGGCGCCACGGGTCGAACATCCGGTACCCGTGGCTTCTGACGGAAATCGCCTGATTACCGAGCGCGACCGAAGTCCTTGCGACCGGTTGGGCGGTACTCGACCGTTCTGAGCTGATGTGAGAGCCAGTCCACCACTTTGGCCACGAAACTGATCCGATTGGCGACCTGCCGGATCTCGTGACCCTCGTCGTCGAAGAACAGCGCCTCGCAGGGCAGGCCCAGCGCGCGGGCCGCGGCGAGGACCTGCTCGGCCTCGTACAGCGGCACGTTCGTGTCCGCGGCGCCGTGCACGAGCAGGAGCGGCGCGGCCAGCCGGTCGAGCGCGCGCAGCGGCGACAGGGCGCGCAGCAGGTCGCGGTCGGCTTCCGGGTGGCCGTACTCGCTGTAGGCGGCCTCGGCGATCCACGGCTCGGTGCGGGCGTAGAAGGTCTCGAAGTCGGCGATGCCGGCCACGTCCACGCCCGCACGGAAGAGGCCGGGATGGGCGACCAGCGCGGCCAGCGTCAGATAGCCGCCGTACGACCAGCCCATGCAGGCCAGCCGGCCGGGATCGGCCAGCCCCAGGCGGACCAGCTCGGCCGCGCAGTCGGCCACGTCCTCGATGGCCCGGAAGCGCAGCGCCCCGTCGTCCGCGCGGCGGAAGGCGCGGCCGTGCCCGCCGGAGCCGCGCACGTTCGGGGCGAACACCCCGATCCCGGCGGCCAGCAGGTTCTGGAACAGCGGGTTGAACGTCGGCCGCTCCTCGTCCTCCGGGCCGCCGTGCAGGTAGAGCGCGTACGGAGCGGGCCCGGTCACGTGCGGCGGCCGGTACAGCCAGGCGGTCAGCTCCAGCCCGTCGCGGGCGCGCAGGCGTACCGGCTCGGCCCCGGCCGCCGCCGGCAACGGACCGGCCCCCGCCACCCGCCGGTAGCGGCCCGTGCCGAGGTCGCACACCAGCACATGGGACGGCTCCTCCGGGCTCTCGGCGGCGAGCGCGGCCAGGGTGCCGTGCCAGGAGAGGCGGGCCGAGGTGACCACGGCGGCGGGCGGCGGCGGCAACGGCCGCAGCTCGCCCCGGCCCAGGTCCAGGAGGTCCAGCTCGGAGCGGCCGTACCGGTTCCACACCAGCAGCGCCCGGCGGCCGTCCGCGCTCAGCGCGAACCGGTCCAGCTCCGCGTCCTCGCGCTCGGCCAGCACCTCCGCCGGAGCCAGCGCGCCGCGGCGGGCGGCCAGCAGCGCGGCGCGGTCACGGCCGGCGTCGGTGACCAGATAGGCGGTGCGGCCGTCCGGCGACAGCACGCCGAGGTCGGTGGTGCCGGTCAGGCCGGGCAGCAGCGGCTGCTCCACGCCGTTCGCGAGGTCGGCCACGTACATCCGGCGCGCGCCGCGCGGGCCGCGCCGCAGCAGCATCCTGGAATGGTCGCGGCTCACCGCGGCCGGCCACAGCAGGTGGCCGGCGGCGATCGGCCTGCGCCCGCCGGTGACGGCGTCCACCAGGACGGCGCTGGTCACGCCGTCGGCGGCGGTCTCGGCGACGAGCAGCGTCTCACCGCGCCCGGTCCAGCGCACCATCGACGCCGACCCGCCGGGCGGCGCCGCCAGCGTACGCAGGTCGCCGCCGTGCGTCTGCACCGCCTCCACCTGCGTGTGCTCCCCGCCGCCCGGCGCGACCAGCACGGCCAGGTGCCCGCCCGTGGGCGCCCAGCTCACGTCCACGACCGGCTGCGGCCCGGTGTCCACCGGCCACGCCTCGGCCCCGTCCCGCAACGGCTGCACCCAGACCTTGGGGTGACCGTCGCGGTCGCTGACATAGGCCACGGCACTGTCGTCGGGGGCCAGCGCCGGCGCCAGGCAGCTCTCGGCGGTCAGACTGGCAGGCGAGGGAACGTGGGCGAGCCCGCCCAGATCCGGCGTCATGCGCCCCCTCATACCCCGTGTGCCTGGAGCCACATTTCGAGCAGGCCGAGCTGCCAGAGCGGGTTCACGCCGGTCGGCGTGCCGTCGGCGTCGGGGTCGGCGAGCAGGCGGGCGACGTAGTCGGGGCGGAACAGGCCGCGCTCGCGGGCCGCCCGGCTGGTCAGCGCGTCGCGTACCAGGTCCAGGACGCGGCCGTCCACGTGCCGGATGGCCGGCACCGGGAAGTAGCCCTTGGGCCGGTCGATGACGTCGGCGGGGAGCAGGCGGCGGGCGGCGTCCTTGAGCACGCCCTTGCCGCCGTGCGCCAGCTTCAGCTCGGCGGGGCAGGCCGCGGCCAGCTCGACCAGCTCGTGGTCCAGGAACGGGGTGCGGGCCTCCAGCCCGTGCGCCATCGTCATGTTGTCCACCCGTTTGACCGGGTCGTCCACCAGCATGGCGGTGGTCTCCAGGCGCAGCACGGCGTCGAGCGCGGTGTCGGCGCCCGGCCTGGCCAGGTGCTCGCGGACGAACGCGCCGCTCGCGTCGTGGTCCAGCAGGTGCCCGGACGCGAGGACGCGGGCCAGCTCGTCGTGCGGGCGGTCGAAGAACTCGCGGGCGTAGACCTCGGCGGCCCGCTCGCGCGGCACGTCCGCCAGCGGCGGGAACCAGCGGTAGCCGGCGAACACCTCGTCGGCGCCCTGGCCCGACTGCACCACCTTGACGTGCTGGGCGACCTCCTCCGACAGCAGGTAGAAGGCGACGCAGTCGTGGCTGACCATCGGCTCGCTCATGGCCAGCACCGCCCGCTCCAGGCCGTCGACGAGGCGGCCGTCGGGGATGCGGATGCGGTGGTGCGCGGTGCCGAAGCGCTCGGCCACCAGGTCGGAGTAGGCGAACTCGTCGCCCTTCTCGCCGCCCGCCGCCTCGAAGCCGATGCTGAACGTGGCCAGCCCCTCCTGCCCCTGCTCGGCCAGCAGCGCCACGATGAGGCTGGAGTCCAGGCCGCCGGACAGCAGCACGCCCACCGGCACGTCGGCCACCATGCGGCGGCGCACCGCCGCGCGCAGCGCGTCCAGGACGGCCTCCCGCCACTCGTCGGCGTCGAGACCGGCGTGCTCGGGCAGCGCGCCTCGGGTGTAGGGCGGGTCCCAGTAGCGGTGCTCGCGGCTCGTGCCGTCCGGCTCGACCACGCGGACGGTCGCGGCGGGCAGCTTGCGCACCCCGGCGAGGATCGTACGCTCGCCCGGCACCAGCGCGTGGAAGGTCATGTAGTGGTGCAGGGCCACCGGGTCGACGCCGGTGTCCACGTCGCCGGCGGCCAGCAGGGCGGGCAGCGAGGAGGCGAAGCGCAGCCGGCGGCCGTTCTCGGCCAGGTACATCGGCTTGATGCCGAGCCGGTCGCGGCCCAGGACCACGCGGCCGGTGTCGCGCTCGGCGACGGCGAAGGCGAACATGCCCTTGAAGCGCTCGACGCAGGCGGTGCCCCACCGGTGGTAGGCCTTCAGCAGCACCTCGGTGTCGGAGGTGGAGTAGAAGGTGTAACCGTCGCGGCGCAGCTCGTCGCGGAGCTCGGCGTAGTTGTAGAGGCAGCCGTTGAACACCACCGTCAGCCCCAGCTCGCCGTCCACCATCGGCTGGGCCGCCTTGTCGGACAGGTCGATGATCTTCAGGCGGCGGTGGCCCAGCGCGACCGGGCCCTGCGACCACAACCCCGAGCCGTCGGGCCCTCGGTCGTGCATCGCCTCCGTCATCCGGTCCACCGCGGCGATGTCCGCCTCCTCGTCGTCGAAGCGGATCTCACCGCACAGGCCGCACATTACGAAAGTCCTCCTTGTCGTCAGACCGCCGGCCGGTGATCAGGCCTGGGGTCGGTATGGGGGTCGGTATGGGGGTCGGAATGGGAGCCGGGCCGCAGCTCGGGCTGGTGGCCGGTCTGGTGGCCGGTCTGGTGGCCGGGCTGGTGGTCCGGCCGCGGGTCGGCCTGGCGGTCCGGCCGCGGGTCGGTTCGGTGGTCGGTCTGGTGGCCGGGCTGGGGGTCGGTTCGGTGGACGGTCTGGTGGTCAGGCCCAGGGGTGGGCTCGGGTCCGGGGTCGAGCCGGTGATCAGGCTGAGGTTCGGGCTCGGGGCCGGGTCGGGCGTCGGGCTGATGGTCGGGGCGGGGGTCGGGTGGGGTTGGGGACCAGTCGCAGGAGCGGGTTTCGGCGAGCAGGAGGTCCACGACGTCCTCAAGGCGGCCGCGCCGGGCGTGGGCCGCCCGCTGCCGCGCCGCCGAGCTGCCGCGTGCCGGCGCCTGCCGGGCCAGCGCCGAGACCAGCTCCCAGTCGCCCGCTTCCAGGAGGTGCGGGCGTGCCCGGTCGAGCAGGAGCGCGATCACCTCGGCCGCCGGGCGCGGCACCCCCTCCACCGGGTCGACCAGCTCGCCCTCCAGCCCCGAGCGGGCCGCCTGCCAGGTCGCCGCGCGTACCGCCTCCAGGCGCACCTCGCGCCCGTCCCCTCGGCGGGCCGCCTCCAGCTCGGTGGCGACCAGCGCGCGGAACAGCCCGGCGATCAGTACGACGTCCGACAGCCGCGGGCAGGAGTCGCAGATGCGCAGCTCGACCGTGGGCAGGTGGCAGGAGGGCCGGATGTCGAAGTAGATCATCCCGGGGTCGGCGATGACCCCGGAGCGGATCAGCGTGTCGATCATCTGCTGGTACTCGGCCGCCGAGCCGTAGGACGCCATCGGGCCGGTCGTGGGCCAGCGCTGCCACACGAGGGTGCGGTAGCTGGCGTAGCCGGTGTCGGCGGCGTCCCAGAACGGGGAGCTGGCGCTGAGCGCGAGCAGCGGCGGCAGCCACGGCGCGAGCCGGTGCGCGACGGCCACGGCCAGCTCCCGGTCACGTACCTCGGCGTGCACGTGCATGCCGCAGATGAGCTGCTCGCGGGTGAGCACCTGGAAGTCGATGAGCATCCGCTCGTAGCGCGGGTCGGGGAAGATCTTGAGCTGGTCCTCGTCCACGAGCTGCGGGCTGCCCGCGGCCACGACGCCGAGGCCGAGCGCCTCCGCCTCGCGGACCAGCGCGGCGCGCATGCCGCACAGGTCACCGGCCAGGTCGGTCAGCCCCCGGAAGGGCAGGCTGTTGGACTCCACCATCGAGCGCTGCAGCTCGTGCGTGAACCGGGCAGGGGGCAGCGCTTCCAGCAGCAGTCCCGACCGGGCCGCCAGGTGGCGGGTCCGCAGGTCCACGACGTGAAACTCCTCCTCCACCCCCACTTTGACGGGCTCTCCTGGCTTCGGCACGGCCATCACCCCCGACATCGCGCCCTAAAGGATGACACTCCCCCATAAATCGCAGGTTTAGCATCGTCCTTGATGGCCTAGACTCCGACGAATGTCCTTGCCCCCTGCCCGGCTGGCCTGGCTGGACGCCCTCCGGGGGCCGGCGGCGCTGGCCGTCACCGCGCACCACGGCGGCTGGACCTTCGTCCCCGCCCTCTACGCCGTCGTCGACGCGCGCGTCGATCTGGGCACATGGGGGGTGTTCGTGTTCTTCCTGGTGAGCGGCTACATCATCCCCGCCTCGCTGGAGCGGCGCGGCGACGTACGCGGCTTCTGGACCGGCCGCGCCTTCCGCCTCCTCCCGCTCCTGCTCACCGCCTGCTGCGCGGCGCTCCTGCTGGCCGCCGCCGGACTGGTCCCGCTCTCCTCCGGGCTCGGCTCCCGCCCGCTCCCCCTCGTCGCGCTCGGCAACGTGGCGATGCTCCAGGAGCTGCTCAACCTGCCCGCCGTCGTGTCCGTGACCTGGACGCTGTCGTACGAGATGGCGTTCTACCTCATCAGCGTGGCCCTCTACGTGACCGGCCGGGCCCGCAGGTCAGCGGGGATCTCCGTGGCCCTGGCGGTCGCCGCCGTGCCGTTAGGACTGCTCATGCCGCGCGCCGTGATCGGCCGCGGCGACCTGCTCGCCGCGCTGCTCTGCCTCGCCGTGGTGGCCGCCGTCGTGGTGACCGCGCTGGCCGGCGGCCGGGCCCGTACGGCGGCCGCCGTCACGGGCGGCCTGCTCGGCCTCGCGCTGGTGGTCGCCGGCAGCCGGGGCGGCACCTGGCAGGGCGTGATCATCCTGGCCGCCATGTTCGCGGGCACCGCCGTGTACCGGGCCGAACGCGGCGAGATCCCGTGGCGCGCGGCGGCCGTCGCCGTGGCGGCCGTGCTCGGCTGCGGGATCCCGGCCAAGGACGACCCCGGCTGGGCGCCGGCGCTCGTGCTGGCCTTCGCCGTGTTCGGGCTGGCGTTCGCGCTGCGCGGGCGGGCCTTCCCGCGCTGGCTGACCTGGCTCGGCGTGGTCAGCTTCTCGCTCTACCTGCTGCATCCGCTCCTGCTGCACCTCGCGCCCGACATCTGGGTGTACTACCTCGTGCTCGTCCCGTTGAGCGGGGTGACGTACCGCCTGATCGAGGCGCCGGCGCAGCGGCTGGGACGGCGGCTGCGCCGGCCGCAGAACGCCTAGATTGTCCCCATGCCCCTGACCCTCCGCGATCTCAACCGCGCCACCCTGGCCCGGCAGTTCCTGCTGCGCCGGGAGGCGCTGGACGTCGCCCCCGCCGTCCGCCGCCTGGTGGGGCTGCAGGCGCAGCAGCCCGCCTCGCCCTACCTCGCGCTCTGGAACCGGCTCGCCGGGTTCGACCCGGCCGCGCTGGACGCGGCGTTCGCCGACGGCTCGCTGGTGAAGGCCACGCTCATGCGGATCACCCTGCACGTGGTGCACGCCGACGACCATCCGGCCATGCACCTCGCCCTGCGGCGGACGCTGCGGGGCTCACGGCTCGGCGACCGGCGCTTCGCCGAGACCGGCCTCACGCCCGCCGAGGCCGACGCTCTCGTGCCTGACCTGCTGGCCTTCGCCGCCGACCGGCCGCGTACGGGCGCCGAGATCGAGGCGTGGATCGCCGAGCGCGCGCCCCTGTCGCCGAAGGGCGTGCTGCGGGTGATGCGCTCGATCGCGCCGCTGCGGCACGCGCCGACCGGAGGGGCGTGGTCGTTCGGGCCTCGGCCCGCGTACCTGGCCGCCCGGCCGGGCTCCGTCCCCGGGGACGAGGACGACTGCCTGCGGGAGCTCACCCTGCGCTATCTGGAGGCGTTCGGGCCCGCGTCGGTGCTGGACGTGGCCCAGTTCGCGCTGGTCCACCGACCACGGGCGCGCGCGGCCATCCAGGCGCTGTCCGACCGGCTGGAGCGCCTGGAGGGGCCGGACGGCACCGAGCTGTTCGACGTGCCGGGAGCGCCGCGGCCCGGCGGGGACACACCCGCCCCGCCCCGGCTCATGGCCATGTGGGACAACCTGCTGCTCGCCCACGCCGACCGGGCCCGCGTCATCCCGCCCGCGTACCGCAAGCTCGTCATCCGCGCCAACGGCGACGTCCTGCCCACGCTGCTGGTGGACGGCCACGTGGCCGGGGTGTGGCGGCCGGCGGAGGGCGGCATCGAGGCGTCCGCCTTCCACCCGCTGCCCGAGACGACGTGGGACGGGCTCGCCGCCGAGGCCAGGGAGCTGCTGGCGCTGCTGGCCGGCCGCGACCCGCGCGTGTACCTGAGTTACGCCCGCTGGTGGGGCGCCCTGCCGGCGGCCGAGGTACGCATCCTGCCGGCCTGACCGCGTTTGGCCCGCCCGTGGCGGGGCACCGGGGCGGTCCCTGGGAGGAGTGGGATGGCGCGCAGGCTGCTGGCGATGGGCAACCCGGCCGCGGGCGGGGACGACGAGGCGACCCGCCGGGCGGTGCTCGGCGTGCTCGGGGGCGGGGCGGACGTGGTCTTCCGCGCCCTGGAACGGCCGGACGACCTGGACCGGGCGCTCGCCGAACACCCGGACCGCGAGCCCGTGGTGCTCGGCGGCGACGGCACCCTGCACCGGGTGGTGGCGGCGCTGCTGGCCCGCGGCGAGCTGGAGCGCCGCCCGGTGGGCCTGATCCCGATGGGCACCGGCAACGACCTGGCCCGCACGCTCGGCATCCCCCTGGACCCGGAGGAAGCCGCCCACGTCGTCCTGGACGGCACGCCCCGCCCCCTGGACCTGCTCGTCGAGGACCCGCCCGGCGAGAACGGACGCGGCGAGAACGGGCGCGGCGAGAACGGGCGCGTCGGGGACGCGTCCGCCCGCGGCGTTCCCGGCGAGGACGCGCCCAGCGGGAGCGGGCCCGGCGAGGACGCGCCCAGCGGGAGCGGGCCCGGCGAGGACGCGGCCGGCGGGAGCGGGGGGATCGTGATCAATGCCGTGCACGTCGGCGTCGGTGCGGAGGCCAGCCGGCGGGCGACGCCGCTCAAGCCGGTCCTGCGCCGGGCCGCGTACGCCGCCGGCGCGCTGCTCGCGGGCGTGCGCAGCAAGGGCTGGCGGCTCCGGGTGCGCGTGGACGGCGAGCTGGTCGCCGACGGGCGGCGGCGGGTCCTCATGGTGGGCGTCGGCAACGGCGCCTCGATCGGCGGCGGCACTCCCCTGGCTCCCGAGGCGCGCCCCGACGACGGCCTCGCCGACGTGATCGTCTCCTACGCGGTCTCGCCGTGGGGGCGGCTGGCGTACGGGGTGCTGCTGCGGCTCGGCCGGCACCCCGAGCGGGACGACGTGGCGACGTTCCGGGGACGCGCGGTCGTGGTCGAGGGCGAGCCGGTGCCCGCCAACGCCGACGGCGAGCTGTGCCCGCCCGCTCCGCGCCGCTCCTGGACCCTCCGCCCGGCCGCCTGGCGGGTCGTCGCGCCGCGTTCCTGACCGCGTTCCCGACCGCGTTCCCGACCGCGCGGCCCGGTCCGCTCAGGCTTCCCGGAGGTCGCGGCGCTGCTCGGCGAAGCGGGTGGTCTCCACGGCGACCAGCACGACCAGGACGAGCGTCAGCCCCGCCAGCGCGGCCAGCGGCGGCAGCGCGATCGCCACCGGCAGCCCGGCCAGCAGCGCGCCGATGGCGAGCAGCCGCGGCAGGCTGAGCACGCCGTGCATCAAACCGCCGAACAGCACGTGCCCGCCGAGGTAGAGTGCGGCGCCGCCGTACAGGACGGAGGCGTTGAAGCCGCCGAGCGCCACGCCCTCGCCCGCGTGGGCCAGCACGCCCTGGACGCCGAGCCCGGTCACGATGACGCCGGCCACGATGGGGAAGTGCCCGTAGGTGTAGCCCTCCACGACCATCTTGACGCGGATCACGCCGAGCGCGCGCACCAGCCGGTGCTCGGCCGCCGGCGCGACCACGTCGAAGTACAGCCACCACAGGCACACGGCCACCGCGATCCCGAGCACGCCCCCGGCCAGCAGCGGGACGCTCACCGCCCGTTCCGCGACCCCCACGCCGGCGAGCGCGGCCGACTCGCCGATGGCGAGCAGCACGAACAGCCCGTGCCGTTCGCTCCACCGCGCCGCGTCGCCGATCCACAGGCCGCCCCGGCGCGCGGCCAGGTGCGTCCCCGCCCGGTCGACGGCGAGCGCCCCGGCGAACAGCGCCGTCTGCGCCCACCCGCCGAGCAGCGCCCCCGCCACCAGCAGCGGCACGACCGCCAGCAACGTCGCCCAGGAGAGCCCGAGCCGGCGGCGCGCCCCTTCGCCGCCCCCGGCCACCGCCCCGGTTCCCGCCGCCGTCCCCACGACGGCCCCGTCCACGGCGAACTGCACGGTGAGGTGCGTGGCCCGCACCAGCACGTACGCGCCCACGAGCACGAGCGGCCCGTCCAGCCCGCCGGGAGCGTCGCGCCACGCCTCGGGGACCGTCAGCGCCATGACGATCACCGCGGCGCTCGCCACCGCCATGCCGCCGCGTACCACGCCGTCGTCCGCGCGTGCCTGGTTGCCGAGCCAGGTGTAGCCCTCCCACGTCCACCACAGCAGCGCGAGCAGCAGCAGCCCCTGGAACAGCCCGTGCACGCTGTGCTCGCCCCCCATGAGGACGGTGACCCGGGTCGCCGCGAACACGAAGACCAGGTCGAAGAAGAGCTCGAAGGCCGTCGTCCGGTGGCTTTCCCCCGCCTGGCCGGTCACGCTCGATAACCTCGGCCCGCGCCGCGGGTCCCCCTGCTCGGCCATGGCCGGCCACCCCCATTTCCTTCCCGGATCGATTGCCGACGGGAAGGTTATAGGCGGTTATAGGGGGACGTCTCCACGATCACCCTGTTTTCCGCGATCTGTAAGGGTTCGCCATCCCCTCGTCCCGCGCCGCGCGACGTCCGTGCCGGCTCCCGCCCGCCCCTGCTGTCGCGGCGGCGGCCGGCGGCCCGCGGCCGTCCGTTCCGGACACGGCGGGTTGACCGCCGAGGCCGCCGACGTGAAACCACACGCGGGCCCCTCAACCCCACAAACCTCACTCAGCCCATAAGCCCGAAATATCACAACCCCGGAACAGCCCCCGAATTCGATCATTCAGCGGCCCGCCGACCCCCTTCTTCCCGTTCCGGCAAACCGCCACCTACGTGCAGAAATGCGACACCATTTCTTGATCGAACAACCCTCACAGACCCCTGTCGCCGCGATTCTGGTCACAAACATTTCCCGAAATAACCGGTCTACCGCATTGCGATTGACTGGAATTGTTGGAACATATGGTCAGAGTCATCGAGTGAGGTCCGGAGATCGCCTACCCCGGACGGGTGGCGGCGAGGGAAAGGGGCAACGCTCATGCACCAAAGGGCTGTCCGAAACCTGGCCAAGCTCGAAACGACGCAGGCGCGCATGACGCGTCTTTTCGACGCCGCGGCCGGCGGGAAGAACAACTTCCAGTCGGACAAGGACATGGTGCGCCATTTCGAGCAGGCCGCTCCCGTCGTCACCACCGCCGCCCGTGCCGTCCTGGAATTCCTCTCCCGCGTCATCCGCCATCTGGCCGCCCACGAGGGCGTCGACCAATTCATGATCATCGGAAGTGGCGTGCCCAGCGGCCTCCCGCCCGGCCGCCGCCTGCACGACCTCGCCCGCCAGGCCTCCCCCAGCTCCGCCGTCCGGACCGTGTACGTCGAGAACAACCCGATGGTCGTCACCATGGCCCAGGCCACCATCGAGCCCTTCTCCGACCTCGTACGGGTCGTGGACGGCGACGCCCACGAGATCGACGAGATGCTCGGCGACCGGGTCGTCCAGACCTTCCTCGACTGGGACCGGCCCATAGCGGTCCTGCTGCTGTCCGCGCAGAGCCTCGACGACGAGGAGTACGCCCACTACGTCATCAAGCGCCTGCGCCACACGGCTCCGGCGGGCAGCTTCCTCGCCCTGGCGCACACCACGTTCGACGCCGTCCCCCAGGAGCTGCTTCCCGCCGTCCGCGACATGCTCGCCATGACGCTCCCGCGTCTCGCCATCCGTACGAAGGAGGAGGTCGAGGCCCTGCTGGACGGCCTTGACCTGGTGGACCCGGGCCTGGTCTGGGTGCCCGAGTGGCACGCCGGCGACCCGGTCCCGGGGGACGACGCCGCCTGCGCCGACCAGCCCGCCGCCTCGGGCAACTACGGAGCCGTGGCCCACATCCCCTGACGAGCCCCGGCGGAAACGGCGCGGCCGCGCGCCCCGGGTGGGGCGCGCGGCCGTCACGGCCTGACCGACGTCAGGGGATGAGCAGATCGAAGCCGCCGTTCGCGGACTTGCCCGCAGTGGAGAGGACACGCACCGCGACGGTGTTGGGGTGGTTGTCGCACTGCTGCGACGGGAAGCGGTAGGCGATGGACGGCACCCGCCCCTCGGTCCGCGACGTGAGCAGGATCAGCGCGTCCCTCGTGTCGATGGGGGGCGCGATCTGCACGCAGTAGCTGCCTTCGCTCGGGCGCCACGAGCGGATGACGTTCTTGCCGTCGATCACGGCGCCGTACGAGTCCACGATCGCCCCGGCGCGGGCGTTCGGCGCCTTGATGTCGGCGTTTGCTGCGGAGCCGGCGGCGGTGACGAGACCGGCGGCCGCAAGGGCGAGGCAGCCCGCCAGAGCACGACGAAGCATTCGGTTTCCCCCTTTGGGTAACTCACGGATAGGAGCCACGACAGAACGTAATTTCACCGGCCTGCCTGCGGCGCGAGCCACCCCGGAGTGCCGCGCCAAAGATTTTTTGGCACGTGCCTCGTGAACTTCTGGCGGGCTTCGAACGTCTGCGCGGGCCCTCTACGACCCCGTGGCGAGGTCATGACCTGGGGCTCTATGAGAGTAGACCTCACCCTGTAACCGGCCTGCTACTTTCTGCTACATACCGGTCACAATATGGGTAATGGGAGCTCGATGATGAAGGTCGCCTGCGTCGGCGGTGGGCCCGCCAGCCTGTACTTCTCGATCCTCATGAAGCGGATGAACGCGTCCCACGAGATCACGGTCTACGAGCGGAACCCGGCCGGCTCGACCTACGGCTGGGGCGTGACGTACTGGGTGCAGCTCCTGCAGAACCTGTACGCCCTCGACCCGCAGTCCGCCCAGGCCATCAGGGAGAACTCCGTCCACTGGGACAGCTGGGTGGTCGAGCTCCAGGAGCGCGCGACGCTCACGATGGAGCACAGCGACGACGGCTTCGGCATCGGCCGCCGCACCCTGCTGGACATCCTCGGCCGGCGCGCGGGCGAGCTCGGTGTGCACATCGCGTACGAGCACGAGATCACCGGCCCCGACGCGCCCGAGCTGGCCGGCATGGACGTGGTCGTGGCGGGCGACGGGATCAACAGCAGAATGCGCGAGCCGCACGCCGAGCACTTCGGCTCGGAGTTCGCCGTCGGCCGCAACGTCTACATGTGGCTCGGCACGACGAGGATCTTCGACTCGTTCGTCTTCTCGTTCGTGGAGACCGCGCACGGCTGGATCTGGTGCTACGGCTACCCGTACGGCGACGAGCACAGCACCTGCGTGATCGAGTGCGCGCCCGCGACCTGGACGGGCCTCGGCCTCGACGGGGCGAGCGAGGCCGACAGCCTGGCGGTGCTGGAGAAGCTGTTCGCCGGCGTCCTGGACGGGCACCCGCTGATCGGCCGCGAGCAGCCCGACGGCAGCGCCCACTGGCTCAGGTTCCGCACCCTCACCAACCGCCGCTGGCACCGCGGCAACCTGGTCCTGCTGGGGGACGCTGCGCACACCACCCACTACTCCATCGGCGCGGGCACCGCGCTCGCGCTGGGTGACGCCGCCTTCCTGGCCGACGCGCTGCACAAGGAGCCCGACCCGCAGGCCGCGCTCGCCCTCTACTCGCGCAAGCGCATCCCCTCCATCCGGCCCACTCAGCGCTCGGCCCGCAACAGCGCCCGCTGGTACGAGAACCTGCCCCGCTACGCCGCCCTTCCGCCGCACCAGTTCGTCGCGCTGCTCGGCCAGCGGCACGGCACGCTGCTCGGGCGGGTGCCGCCGAGGCTCTACTACCACGTCGGCCGCGCGGTGGAGGGCGTGCAGATGGGGACGGACTGGGTGGCCGCGAAGCTCGGCCGGGTCCCGACCTGCGAGTGCTGCCGCCCGCAGCCCACGGAGGGCGGGTAATCAGGCCGCCGTTCGTGGGCAGGGGGTGAGGAACCGAGATCGCACGCGCGAACAGCACCCCGGAGGACGGCTCATGACATCGACACCCGGCCCGCCCCGCCCTGGAGAGCACGGCCCCCCGGCGGTGTCGCCGCAGGCCACCGCGGCGGAACGGGAGATCGCCCGCGTCACCGAGCCGGCCCGGCTGCTGCGCATGAGCGACATGGTGCGCATGCTGCTGGACGAGGCCCAGGACACGACCCTGGACGAGCGCGCCCGCGACCAGCTCAGGCACATCCACCTGCGGGCCATCGAGGAGATCGGCGACTCGGTGGCGCCCGAGCTGCGTGAGGAGCTCGAACGCCTGATGCCGGAGGAGCCGCCCGGCCTGCCGAGCCAGGCGGAGCTGCGCATCATGCAGGGCCAGCTCGTGGGCTGGCTGGACGGCGTCTTCCAGGGCATCAAGGCCGGGCTGGCGCTCCAGCAGGCCGGCGCCCGGCCGGCGCGGCCCGAGGGTCAGGGCCACGCACTGCCGGACCGGCCGCGCGGCACGGGCCCGTACCTGTGAGGCCCCGGGCTCAGCCGCGCCTGGCGGCGGGCCAGCCGTAGCCCCAGCCGCCCTGGATCATCGTCTGGAAGGCCCAGCCGTCCTCGGTGCGCACCAGCAGGTCGGCGTAGTGCATCTCCTGCTCCTGGCCCTCGACGGTCATGGTGGCCCGCGTCTCGACGACCACGAGGTTCGGGCTCAGGAAGTGCGGGGTCCGCCGCGAGCGGAGGTCCAGCCCGGCCGTGCCGCCGCCCATCGCCTCCTTCATCGTCTCCAGGTACTCCTCGCGCGTCCACTGCCGGACCGCGGCGTGGCCGCCGGGCACGTCGGTGGCCACGTTCATGGGGAAGACGCCCAGGTCGGCCAGCTTGTCGAGCTCGCCCCGCTCGGCCAGGGCGTCGTACTCGGCGAACCATTCCTCGATGCTCTTCAGCTCTTCGGCGCTCGGCTGATACATGTGCGACTCCCTTGTGCTCGTGCTTGCCGTACGCCGTACCGTACAGCATACGGATCGGGGACGCAAAAAGGGCGGCGCCCGGCAGTGCCGGGCACCGCCTGAGAGCGCGGAGCGGTGAGGTCAGAGGTGCGACTTGACGCGGAACTCGTCCGAGATCCCGCAGGAGGGGCCGTTCGGGCCGCCGATGCGGACCCCGTTGAAGAAGTCGCGGTAGGTGCTGTAGAAGTTGCCCTTCCCGCGTGGCCCGGTCGCCGCGGTGCAGCCGCCCCAGTTGGCCTCGGAGTAGAGGTGGATGACGGAGTCGGTGCGGTTCCAGTCGGACTTGGCGCGGTCGGCCATGCCGTAGACCGCCAGGTCGGGGACGTTGGTGTTCAGCTCGACGATGTCGCCCGTGCCGTCGAGGCCGCTGAACAGGCAGTAATAGCCCTCATGGCAACGGTCGTAGCCGGTGGCGGCCTGCGCCGGGGCGGACATGAGGGGCAGCGCGAGCGCCACGATCGGCAGAGTCAGCAGCGGGTGTAACTTCTTGCCCATTTCACCTCTTCGGATGAAAGTTTCTTTCGCCGGTGGGCCGAACATACCCCGCCGATCTTCGTCAAGAAAGTCTTGACTCGGGCGGGGTTCCGTGCCCACCGGCCGCTGCCTGGGCGTTCGTCAGTTCCGCGCGCGGCTCTCCGACATGCTGCTGGCGATCAGCTCGTGGTGGCGTACGACCTCGGCGATGATGAAGTTCAGAAACCGCTCGGCGAAGACCGGATCGAGCTTCGACTCCTCGGCCAGGCCGCGCAGCCGGCGGATCTGCCGCGCCTCGCGTTCGGGATCCGCCGGCGGCAGCCGGTGCTCCGCCTTGAGCCGGCCGACCTCCTGCGTGCACTTGAACCGCTCCGCCAGCAGGTGCACAAGGGCGGCGTCGAGGTTGTCGATGCTGGAGCGGAGCCGCTGGAGCTCCTCGAGGACGGCCTCCTCCGGGAGGGGCTGGGAGTTTTCCATGCGGGACAGCCTGCCATCAATCCGGCAGGCTACTCACATCGGGCACCTCACCCCAGGTCGGTCACCCCGCACACTTCGCACCGGTAGAGCGTGCCCCTGCCGTCCTCACCGAACTCGTTCCACCAGTGGGCGTTGCCGGCCAGGTTGGACGGGTCACCAGAGCAGAACATGCGGGATCCGGCAGGATCGGCGGGAGTTGCGGTCGAAGGCATGATCGTCTCCAGGCAGAAGGGGTCGGAGCCGGGGGGCTCAGTCGGATGTGTTGACTTCGTGCTACTGCCCGAAGGAAGAGATCTGAAACCTTACGTGCTGGGGAGAGACGCAGGTCACTCCGGCGAGTAAGCCGGTCGGAGCCCTCTCGCCGGGGCCCTCCGCCCGAAAGTAGAAGGCGTTTGAGACAGATTCATGACGGTATGGGACCTGATGAGCAGGGGGAGACAGAGATCGCCCCGCTTGGGGCCTTCCTTCAAGGGAGGCAGAACAGGCGGTCTCGGCAATCGCGGGGCCGCCGGATCGGGGGAACCCAATGCGCAAGACACTCACCGGACTGGGACTGGCGTTCTTCCTGACGCTCGCCCCGGCCGCTGCGGCCACGGCCGAGACGCCGGTCGCGCCCGTGGCGCACAGTCAGGTCACTCCTGCGCCGCAGGACAACAACAGGCAGAGCAACGACGGCGGCGGCAATGCCGGTCTGTGGGGCCTGCTGGGCCTGCTCGGACTTCTGGGCTTCGCCGGCATGCGGCGTCGCGAGCACCATGACGTCGGCACCGCCGAGCACGTCGGCAATCGCAACATGCGCCGGTAGCACGCCGACGTTCTCATCCAGGGGCCCGCCGTACGCGACGGGCCCCTCTCCATGCGACCGGCCCAACCTTGACTGTGCCATATGTCCGAATTGCGGTGTTTTGTGAGGATTGCGGGTACGTCCCTCCTGAATCACACGAGCAAACGGGGGAAATCGTCGTGGCACTGCAAACAGAGATCCGGCACCTGTTCGACTGCCACCTCGTGGGGTCGGACGGGCAGTCCATCGGCCAGGTAGGCCAGGTGTACCTCAACGACCGTACCGGCGACCCGGAGTGGGTCACCGTACGGACGGGGATGTTCGGCATGAAGGAGACCTTCGTGCCCCTCTCCGGCTGCCACCGCAGCGGGGACGAGATCCGTGTCCCCTTCGACAAGGAGAAGATCAAGGACGCACCCAACATCGACGTGGACGGCCATCTGACCATCGAGGAGGAGGCGCGGCTCTACCAGCACTACGGCCTCCAGCCGCCGGCCGTCCCGCAGCAGCGCAGCACCTCGCCCACCGGCGAGGCCCGCCCCGGACCCGTCCCCGGTCCGGCCACACCCACCGCCGGGCCCACCGCCACGCCCACCATGCCGACCAAGCCCACCGCCAGCACGACGGGCGACCGCGAGGACATGGGCGACATGGAACGCGTACGCCGTGAACACGAGACGACCGGGACCGGGACCAGCGGCATGGAAGCGAAGACGGAGATGGGCCGCACGGGGGACATGGCCGACTCCGACATCGACATGACCATGTCCGAGGAGCGTCTCCGCATCGGCAAGGAGACCGTGGAGAGCGGCCGGGTGCGGCTCCGCAAGTACGTCGAGACCGAGAACGTGCAGGAGACCGTACCGCTCAGCCACGAGGAGGTGGTGATCGAGCGCGAGCCGATCCGCGAGGGCGAGGCGGTCACGGGCTCGTACGACATCGGCGAGGACGAGCAGACCATGACCCTGCACGAGGAGCGCGCGGTCATCGGCAAGGAGACCCGGCCCGTGGAGCACATCCACGCGCACAAGCAGTCCGTCGAGCAGGAGAAGACGGTGGGCGGACAGGTCCGCAAGGAGCACGTGGAGATCGACGAGGACGACACGACCCACGGCACCAAGCCGGGCGACCGCCGGCCGCCGCTGTAGGCGCTCACCCGCCCGCCGGCGGCAAGCGGGCCTCGCACGGACGCGAGGCCCGCCCGCCGTAGGAGCGTCAGGCGACCTCGATCGCCGGTGTCGGCGGGAAGAGGTCGTCGAACACCGCCGCCCGGTCGAAGCGCAGCGCGCGGGCGCGGGCCCGCATCTCCATGTCGTGCCGCTCGGCGGCCGACAGGTCCAGCACCACCCGGTCCAGGGCCGCCACCAGGCTCGGGACGTCGCCGGGCCGGACGATGACGGCGGTGTCGCCGACCGCCTCCGGCGCGCCGCCCGTCGTGGTGGTGATGATCGGCCCGCCGCCGGCCAGCATCTTCTCGGCCAGGGCGATGCCGAAGGTCTCCACGAAGTCGGGCTCGGGCTTGGTGGGCAGCGCGTAGGCCGCGCACCCGTTCATGAGCAGCGCTTTCTCCCGGTCGTCCACATCGTCGAGGAAGACCACCCGCTCGTCCGCCGCGGCCAGCGCCCTGACCTCGGCCAGCGCCGGGCCCGTGCCCGCGACGACCAGCTTCACCCGCGAGCGGCAGCGGGTCCGCGCGAAGGCCGTCACCAGCTCGTAGATGCCCTTGGCGCGGGTCACCCGCGAGAGGAACAGCACGTAACCGTCGCGGTCCAGCCCGCGGCGGGCGAGCGCCGCGTCCACCTCCGCCCGGTCGAGGCCGAGGAAGGCCGTGGAGTCGATCGGCGGGTAGCTGACGGTCACCCGCCGCCGGCACTGCTCGGCGAAGTCGGTGCCGCAGTGCGCGTCCACCTGCTCGGCCGAGGCGATGATCTCGTCCCTGGTGTAGTCGGAGACCGCGACGACCTCGTCGTTGGTGAGGAACGTGGTGAACAGCACGGTCGCCGCGCCGAACCGGCCCTCGCGCAGGCACGAGCGGATCACGTTGGTGACGTCGGAGCCGACCGCCTTGGCGACCGTGTGGACGTCGGGCGCGTAACCGGCCGCGCGGGCCGCCGCGACCGCGTCCACGACGACCGAGGTGTGCGGCGCGAGGTACATCGACAGGCAGACGGTCGGCACCGGCTCGGCCAGCAGCTCGACCAGCCGCCCGGTGAGCCCGGCCTGATGGCGTCCGTCCGGCACCCGGTAGTCGCCGACGGGTCCCGGCCGCTCCACGGTGATGCCGGGACTGTACGGCAGCAGCCGGTCCAGCGGCTTGAGCGGCAGCCCTGCCGCCTGCAGCGCGGGGATCGGCCATGTCAGCAGCCGTACGTCGGTGAACCCGCGGGTCAGCGCCACCTCGGCGAGATTGCGTGCTTCGCCCGAGTGACCGCAGATGACCGGGTCGGCCCTGACCACGATGACGAGACGGCGATGTGGGGGGAGCATCGCGCTACCTCCTATGTCGCGGGTGGATCGGAAAGAGACGGGGGCCGGAGCTCCCGGCCCCACGCCGACGGCTCCGGTCCGAGCCGGAGGTGGAGGACGCCGCCGCGGTGCACGGTGACGGCGTCCAGGTGCGTCGCGTGCAGGGGCTTGCCGTCGAGCGTCGCCGACTGCACGTACTGCGGGGGCGGGTGGCCCTCCGGGCCGTCCACGCCGATCGGGGTCTCGCGATGGCCGCTGGTCTCGACGACGAACTCGCCGTCGCCGGTGCGGAGCACGGCCCGTTCGAAGGCGGGCGCGTTGACCAGGAACAGGCTCTGCCCGGCGACCGGGAACAGGCCCAGGGACGCCCACACGTACCAGGAGCTCAGGCCGCCCGAGTCGTCGTTGCCCGGCAGGCCGCCAGGCCCGGTGCCGAACTGCCAGGTGAGCGCCGCGTGCACCACCTCGGCGGTGCGGTCGGGGCGGCCCGCGTAGTGGTAGGCCCAGGGCGCCTCCATGTCGGGCTCGTTGTTCAGTCCCTCGAACCGGTTGAGCGCGTATCCCGCCGCCATCTCCGCGGGGTCCGGGCGCCGGCCCGGCTGCCGCACCGGCCGCGCCCCGTAGCCGAAGAAGCGGTCGAGCTTGTCGATGAACTCCTTGTCGCCGCCGGCCAGGTCGATCCTGGCGGCCATGTCGTGCAGCAGGCGGAAGGAGTAGTTCCACTTGCCGCCCTCGTAGAACTCCGAGTCGCGCAGCAGGCCCGTGCCGGGGTCGAAGGCGTTGGTCCACTGGCTGCTGCGCCGCTCCAGGTCGTCGGCCAGCCGGCGGTCGTTGAGCGCGCGGGCGACCTTGGCGGTGCAGTGGTGGGCGTAGGCCAGGTCGAGGGTGTGGGTGATGGGGTGCACCACGCCGTGCTCGAAGAAGTCCTCGCCGTACATGCGGCGCAGGTCGCCGACCATGTGCACGAGCGCCCAGTTCCAGTCGAGCGCGGTGCGGCCGAGCGCGTGGGCGTCGGCCAGCGCCGTGTGGACGAGCGCGCTCGCCTGGCGGAAGAACCGGTCGGCGCCGCGGGCCATGCGGTAGCCGATCGGGAAGTTGCCCTCCTCCTCGCAGACCCGGATCAGCGACTCCAGCAGGTCGTTCGCCCGCTCGGGGACGATGGCGGACAGCAGCGGGAGCTGGGTCTTGTAGATGTCCCACATGGTGCACACGTCGAACGCGAACGGCCCGGGGGTCGGCCAGAACGGGCTCTCGTCGTCGCCGAAGCACGGCTTGATGAGCGCGTGGTAGAGCGCGGTGCCGAAGACCGTACGGCGGGCGGGCGTGCCGCCCTCGACCTGGACGCGGCCGAGATGGTCGCCCCAGCGGGCGCGGGTGCGCAGGCGCACGGTGTCGAAGGCGGAGCTCGACTGGCCGCACTCGCGTTCGAGGTTGGCGCGGGCCTGCTCGCAGCCGCGCAGCGAGAACCCGAGCCGCACCTCGACCGTCTGCCCCGCCCGCGCCGGGCCCATGAAGAGCATGCCGAACGGGCGCAGCGTGGTCTGCCGGATGCTGTCGAAGTCGAGGCGGGTGCCGCCGTGGATGAGGCGGCGGTCGTACCAGAGCATCTGCCGCCAGCCGGGACTGTCCACCTCCAGGTAGACCGACAGCGGGACGCCCTCCATCACCACCGTGCCCTGCGCCCGGCCGAGCCCCATGCTCTCGGCCTGCGCCCGGACCGGCACCGTACGGCCGAGGTCGATGCCGAGGCCGCCGCAGGACAGGTCGATCACCACGCGGGCGCTGGAGTGCTCGGGGAAGGTGTAGCGGTGCACGGCGACCTTGGTGCCCACGGTCAGCTCGCAGCGGATGCCGGTGTCGAGGGTGGCGGCGTAGTAGCCCGCCTCGGCCACCTCGTCGTGCAGCGGCCAGGACTCGTTGAGGTCGTCCAGCGGCTGCACCATCGGGGTGACCCGGACGTAGTTGTAGTACTTGCGGATCGCGCCGGTGCCGGACTGCTGGAAGTGGGTGAATCCGGATGCCTGCAGCCGCTCGAACATCTCCTCGGGCACGCCCTCGGTGTTCTTGGCGTAGCGGCCGTAGCCGGTGGGGTAGGCGCCCGAGTAGGCGCAGGCGGAAACCATGCCGAGCGGCGAGGTCGCACCCGGGTGCGTGTTGCCGACCTGCGGCTTCGGCCACCACCAAGTGGCGGCGAGACCGCGTGCGGGAGGCAGGTCGGTGGCCGCTGTGCCGATGAAGGGGTCCATGTTCGTGAGGATGGCGGCAATGTACCCGTTCGCTGTTCGCTTAAGGTTTCGCCAAGGTGAAATCCTTATAGTTTGATCTTCAGCGCACGGCACAGGGGGATCAAACTGATGGGGCAGGACAGACCGGAGTCATCCCTGGGCAGCCGCTACACGCTGCTCGACGAGATCGGCGCCGGGGGCATGGGCACGGTGTGGCGGGCGCGCGAGCGCGACACCGGCGACGTCGTGGCGGTGAAGCTGCTGCGCGACGGGCTCGCCGGCGATCCCGACCTGGTGCTGCGCTTCGTCCAGGAACGCAACGTCATGCGCGCCCTGCGCCATCCCGGCATCGTCACCGTGCGCGACTTCGTCATCGAGGGCGACAGGCTCGCCCTGGTCATGGACCTCGTCGAGGGCGGCGACCTGCGCGACCTGCTCCGGCGGCGCGGCACGCTGCCGCCCGGGGAGGCGGCCCGGCTGCTGGCCCAGGTCGCCGCCGCCCTGGCCGCCGCGCACGCCGCCGGGGTCGCGCACCGCGACGTCAAGCCGGGGAACGTGCTCATCGAGGCGGGCACCGGGACGGCCCGGCTGACCGACTTCGGGGTGGCGCGCATCGTGCACGGGCCCGGCCTCACGCAGACGTCGTCGATCATCGGCACGCCCGCGTACCTGGCGCCCGAGGTGGCCGGCGGCGACTCCGCGACGCCCGCGGTGGACGTGTACGCCCTCGGGCTGATCCTCTACGAGCTGCTCGCCGGGCGGCCGCCGTTCGTCGGGGAGCACCCGATGGCGCTGCTCCGGCAGCACGCGGCCAGCATGCCGCGGCGGCTGCCAGGGATGCCGGACGTGCTGTGGCAGGTCGTCGCGGCCTGCGTCGCCAAGGAGCCGGGGGCGCGGCCGGAGGCGGCGGCGGTGGCACGCGCCCTGGCCGAGGCGGCCCCCTCCCTGGCCGCCCACCCCGCCCTCCCCCCGATCCCCCGCACCGACTCCCCCTCCACCACCTCCGAACCCCTCCCCTCCGCCCCCGAACCCCTCGCCGCATCCCCCACCCCCGAGCCCCTGCCCCCGCTCCTCGCCGCATCCCCCACCCCCGAGCCCCTGCCCCCGCTCCTCGCCGCATCCCCCACCCCCGAGCCCCTGCCCCCGCTCCTCGCCCCTTCGAGCGGCCCCAGTGCCTCCGGCGTCCCAGGCCCTCCCGGCCTGCCCCACTCCCCCGGCTCCTCTGGAGCGATGGGCGTGTCCGGGCCGGCAGGCCCGTCCGGACCGCAAGGGGCAGCCTGCGTACCTGGGTCATCTGGCCTTACCGGACCACACGGGGGCACCGGCACGTCCGCGCCGTCGGGCCCGACCGGACCGCAGAGGGCCGCCGGACCTTCTGGGGCGGCCGGCCTGGCCGGGGGGTCGGGTCTCGCGGGGTCTCCTGCCGCGCCTGGGGTGGGCGGTGAGGTCACGGGCGTGTCGGGGCGGCGGCGGGGGCGGCGGCCTCTGGTCGTGGTCGCGGCGACGGTCGCGGCGTTGGCGCTCACCGGCGTCGCGGTGGCCGTCGTGGCGCCGTGGCGGGAGCCGGACCCGAAGGGGATGGCCGACGCCTTGGCCGCCCTCGGTTCGGTCCCGCCGCCCGCCACCACCACCGCGGTCACGCCGGACAACGGCTCCATGCGGGCGCTGAAGACCCCGGCGGCGCCCGTACGCACCCCGCGCACCACCACGCCGGCCACCGCCGCCCAGCGCCCCATGACCGACCCGCCCACCAAGTCCGTACGCACCCCCCGCCCCGTCCACTCGCCGCCCGTGACCGAGGACCCCGTGGAGGACGCCGAGCCGCCCAGCCGGCCCGACACGTCCCCCCAGTGGAAGTGCCGCTCCTGGGGACGGACGGCGGACGGCGTCGAGATGTCGCCGTGCGTGGCCCTGGTCGACGGCGTCTTCCACCTGCAGGGCCGGGTCCGCGGCGCGAACGCCGCCGGCTCCGACATCCATGTCCAGCTCTACGACACCGACGCGGAGACCAACGCCTCGGAGCCGTTCATCTGCACCGGCGTCTCCCCCGCGACCGCAGGCGGGGTGGCGACCTGCGGGCCGTTCCAGGTCAAGGCCCAGCCCGGCGGCGCGAAGCTGGACGTACGCCAGCGCTGGCGGCGGACCGGCACCAGCACGTTCGGCGGCGGTCTGGAGAGCCCCTGGGTGCTCTGGTAGGGAGCCCGCTTTGCCCTGCGTTGGGGCTGTTTTGGTTTGTTGTTGACACTCTGGGTAGCCGCAGGCGACATCAGTCGCACGAGGAGGCATCCCATGAGCGAGTATCCGACGGGGACCGGGCGACCGGCCTCTCCACAGGAAGGAACGCTCCAACAGGGCAAGGACGCCGCCCGCGAGGTGGCAGGCACCGCCGTGGAACGCACGGCGCAGGTCGCGGACGAGGCCAGGCACCAGGCCCGCCGCGCCGTGAACGAGCTGCGCAACCGGGTGCGCGAGCAGTCCGATCACCAGAGCCAGCGCGCCGCCCAGAGCCTGCGGCAGTGGTCCGAGGACCTGTCGTCCCTGCAGGAGCACGCCAAGCCCGACTCCCCGGTCACCGGCGTCGTACGCCAGATCGCCGGCCAGGGCCACCGCGCCGCCGACTACCTGGACCGCAACGGCCTGGCCGGCATGGTCAACGACGTGCAGAGCTTCGCCCGCCGCCGCCCCGGCGCGTTCCTCGCGGGGGCGCTGGCCGCGGGCTTCCTGGTGGGCCGGATCATGAAGGCCGCGAACGAGAGCCCGGAGACGACGTCCGGTCCCGGGCAGCGGTCCCCGCTGTCCTCCGCCGACACCGTGCCGAGCGGCCCCGCCCCGGTCGTCCCGCCCGCGCCCGTCGCCCCGCCCGCGCCGGTCGGCGACGCGTTCTCCGCCCGCGAGGAGACCATGCCCGTGGTCCCGCCCGCGTACGAGGAGCCCGGACCGGCGGTGCCCGGCCCCGAAGAGCCGCGGCAGGTGCCGCCGCGCTCCACTCCCCCCACCTACGGCGCCGGGAGTGACCTGCCATGACCGTGCAACCGGAGGAACCGACGATCGGCCAGTTGGTCGGCGAGATCGGCGAGGACATCTCCAAACTGTTCCGCCAGGAGGTGGCGCTGGCCAAGGCGGAGATCCGCGAGGAGGCCACCAAGGCGGGCAAGGCCGCCGGGCTGCTCGGCGGCGCCGGGTTCGCCGCCTCCATGACGGCGCTGCTGCTGACCCTGGCCGTCATGTTCGGCCTGGGCAACGTCATGGACCTGGGCTGGGCGGCGTTCATCGTCGCGGTGATCTGGGCGATCGCCGGCGGCGTGATGTACACGACCGGACGCAACCGGATGCGTGAGGTCGAACCCAAGCCCGAGCAGACCATCGAGACGCTCAAGGAGGACGTGCAGTGGGCACGCGACCTGAGGAAATGAGAAGCGAGATCGCGGCCACGCGCGCCGAGCTGGCCGCCGACGTCGACCGGCTGGCCGACCGGACGAGCCCGTCCCGCATCGCGCGGCGGCGGACCGAGGGCGTACGGCGGGCCGCGCGCACGTTCCGCGAGCGGGTCATGGGCACGCCGGCCCACGCCGCCGACCGGGTACGCGAGAGCGCGCACCAGGGCGCGGGCACCGTGGCCCACGGCGCGCACCAGGCCGCGCAGACGGTCAGGGAGGGCTCGCAGCAGGCGGCCGACACCGTACGGCACGGCGCCCATCAGGCCGCCGAGGCGGTACGGGCCGCGCCGGAGCAGGCGATGCGCGGCACGCAGGGCAACCCGCTGGCCGCCGGGCTGATCGCGTTCGGCGCGGGGCTGCTGGCCGCCGCGCTCATCCCGCGTACGCAGGCCGAGGAGCAGGCCGTCGGCCAGCTCCGCGAGCAGGTCGGCGACGTGCTGGAGCCGGTCAGGGAGGCCGGGATGGAGAGCGTGCGGCAGCTCGGCCAGGAGGCCAAGGAGGTGGCCGGCCAGGCCGCGCAGCAGGTGCGGGAGACCGCCGCCGAGGCCGCCGGCGACACCGCGCAGCACGCGCGCGAGCAGGCCCGCCAGGTGACCGACCACCGCTGAGACGGCTGATCAGACAGAGACGGCCCCGTGATCACGGGGCCGTCTCTGTGCCTATTCGCACCGATAGCCGCGGTCGTCCCAGCAGGAGTCGGCCGCGGCCGCGACGACCCGCAGGCCCTCTCGTCCGGTCTCGTCGAAGGCGATCCCGACGAGCCGTTTGCCCACCTGGTGGACAAGTTGGAATCTGCAGGGTGGAGTGCCGCAGGTCTGCGAGGCCGGCGACCACCCCGCCTTGACGAACGCCTGCCACAACTGATCACGTCGGAGTTCCGGGTCCACCAGGACGGACAGTGAGGCGCCGTTGTCGGCGGAGTCGCATCCGTTCCACTCGTCGACGCTCACGCGCTTGCCCCACGGCAGAACAGCGCTGACCGCCTTCAGATAGAGGGCGTTCTCCCGGTTCGCCCGGTCGACGCACACCTGGCCGCCGCTGGACATGGCCTCGTGGCCGGGGGCGCAGCCGATCAGACTGCCTCCCAGGAGCATCAAGACGCCTATCGAGCGAGGTAATCCCATATGTCGATTAGATCATCCAAGCGGCTGCAAGCCGCGGGCAATCGGGGCGCAAGACGCCGGCCGTAAGGTCGGGCCGTGTACAGACGACTGCTTCTCGGCGGCGCCGCGCTCGCGGTGGCCGCGACGACGACGCTCACCACCGCCGGCCCCGCCTCCGCCGCCCCTGCCACCGCCGCCGCCGCGCCCGCCGGAGTGGCGAACAAGCTGTTCCGGGCCTGGCTGGCCGCCGACCGCGCGGCCGCCGCGAAGGTGGCCACCCCGGCCGCGGTCGCCACGATCTTCGCCTACCCCTACCGCGCGCCCGACCGCTTCGCCGGCTGCTCCGGCGCGGTGTGCCGGTTCACGCACACGAGCGTGCGCGTGCCCGGCGGGCTGGACGGCATCGCGATGGTGGTGACCGGCTCCAAGGTCACGAAGGTCTACCAGTCGCGGCACGTCACCAAGCCGTCCACGGCGGCGACGCGGCTCTTCGCCGCCTGGCGGCGCGGCGACCGCTACAGCGCCCTTGAGATCGCCTCCACGGGCGCGGTGAAGACGCTGTTCAAGGTCAAGTACGACCCGCGCGGCGTCGCCTACCACTTCCAGGGGTGCACGGCCGAGCCCAAGGGGTCCGCGTGCGCCTACTCGTACGAGGGCGGCGCGATGCTGATGCACGTGCGCGGCACCCGGGCCGGCGGCTACGAGGTGAGCTCGATCAGCTACCTCGCCGACTGATCGAGGTGTGAACGCCCCGGCCCGTGGTAGGCGAGAAGCGGATCTCGACACGGGAGGCGACATGGCCAAGGGGCTCTTGACCGACGAGGACATCGACACCGCGCTCGCGGCGCTGGAGGGCTGGCGCCGCGAGGGCGACGCCCTGCTCAAGGACGTGCCGGTGACGCCGGACAGCCACGGCTGGCTGACCGAGGCGGTGATGAACGAGGCCGCCGTGCTCGACCACCATCCGGAGATCGAGCACACCTCCGACGGCATCCGGTTCCGGCTGTCCACCCACAGCGCGGGCGGGGTGACGGCCCGGGACGTCGAGCTGGCCGCCCGCATCGACCACGTCCTCGACGGCGCGGCCCCCGACCGCGGCTGAGCGAGGGGGCCGCGCCGCCCGACGGGCGGGTCAGCGGCTGATCGCCCGCTGGTAGAGCCGCGTGGCGAGCGGCACGAACACCGCCAGCAGCACCACCGACCAGAGCAGCGAGGCCGCCACCGCGTGCCGCAGCGGCCACACGTCGGGCACGGGCATGGCCGCGCTGGTGTTGCCGAACAGCTCGCGCGCGCCCTGGATCAGCGTGGAGACCGGGTTCCACTCGGCGATCGGCTTGAGCGGCCCCGGCAGGCGGGCGCTGTCGACGAAGGCGTTGGACAGGAAGACGATCGGGAACGAGACGATGGTGGCCACGTTGTTGAACGTCTCGGGGGTGCGCAGCGCCAGCGCGACCGTCGCGGTCACCCACGAGAAGGCGTACGAGAACAGCAGCAGCATGAGGAAGCCGAGCGCGGCCTCCCCCGGCGAGCTGTGGATCCGCCAGCCGACCAGCAGCCCGACCAGCGCCATCGTGATGACGCTGGCCAGGTTCATGATCACGTCGCTGACGGTCTGGCCGACCAGCACCGCCGAGGGCGACATCGGCAGCGTGCGGAACCGGTCGAAGATGCCCTTCTGCAGGTCCTGGGTCAGCGTGTAGCCGGTGATCTGGGAGCTCATGACGATCGTCATGACGAAGATGCCGGGGAGCAGGTATTCGCCGTAGGACATGCCGGGCAGGCTGATCATGCTGCCGAAGACGTAGGCGAACAGCAGCACGAACACGATGGGCAGCGTGATCACGCCGCCCAGCAGGTCGGGGGCGCGCCGGATCTTCAGCGCGTCCCGCCTGGCGATCGTGAGGCCGTCGGCGGCGGCGAGCCGGAGGGCGTTCATCGTACGGTCTCCTCAATCTTGCCGGTGAGGGTCAGGAACACGTCGTCCAGGGTCGGGCGGCGCAGGCCCGCGTCGCGGACGGCGATCCGCTCGGCGGCCAGCCGGGCGAGCGCCTCGGTCAGCGCCGCCGCGCCGCCGGTGACCGGGACGGTCATCCGGAGGGCGGCGGCGTCGACCTGGATGTCCTCGACGGCCAGCGGCGCCAGCGCCCGCGCGGCGGCCTCCAGGTCGGCCTGGCCGGTCACCGACAGCTCGACGCGGTCGCCGCCGATCTGGTCCTTCAGCTCGTCCGGGGTGCCGCGGGCGATCACCCGGCCCCGGTCGACGACCGCGATCCGGTCGGCGAGCCGGTCGGCCTCCTCCATGTACTGGGTAGTGAGCAGCACCGTCGCGCCCTCCGCGACGAGCTCGGCGATGACGTCCCACAGTCCCGCGCGGGCCCGGGGGTCGAGGCCGGTCGTGGGCTCGTCGAGGAACAGCACGGGCGGGCCGGCCACCAGCGCCCCGGCCAGGTCGAGCCGCCGCCGCATGCCGCCCGACCAGCCCCGCACCGGGCGGTCGGCGGCGTCGGTCAGGTCGAAGCGCTCCAGCAGCTCGCGGGCGCGCTCCCTGCTGCGCCGCGCGCCCAGGTGGTAGAGGCGGCCGACCATCTCCAGGTTCTCGGCGCCGGTGAGGTGGTCGTCCACGGCGGCGTACTGGCCGGAGGCGCCGATGCGGGCGCGCAGCCGGGCGGCGTCGCGTACGACGTCGAGCCCGGCCACCGTGGCGCGCCCGGCGTCCGGTCTCAATAAAGTCGTCAGGACCCGCACGGTCGTGGTCTTGCCCGCGCCGTTGGGCCCGAGCAGCCCGAACACCGTCCCCTCGGGCACGGCCAGGTCCAGGCCGTCGAGGGCGGTCACGTCGCCGTATCTCTTGACCAGGCCGGTGGCCATGATCGCGTCGGTCATGGAAGCTCTCCTCCTCAGGAACGCTGGATGACGATGTCGCCGTAGGCGGTGTGGGCGCGCACCTCGACGACGTTGCCGGCCGAGCCGGGGCCGTCCGCGGCGTCCAGGCGGACGTCCACGAGGCCGTACTTGGAGCTGACGTCGAGCCAGGCGGCGCTGCCCTCGCGGATGCCGAGGTCGAGCCCGCCGCCGGTGGTCTCCATGACGACCGCGCCGGAGACCACCTCGCCGATGTTCACGCCGCCGTGCGCGGTCCTGGCGGTGACGCCGGCCAGCGCGCGGTCCACGGTCACCTCGCCGTAGGCGGTGTTCAGGCGCAGCTCGCCGGTCACCTCGCCGATGCGTACGTCGCCGTGGGCGCTCTTGACGACCGCCGTGCCGTCGATCCGGCCGAGGCGGATGTAGCCGTTGGTCGTGGTGACCTCGGCGTGCCCGGTGGCGTGGTCGACCGAGATGTCGCCGTGGGTGGACTGGAGCCGCAGGCGGCCGGCCCGCTCGACGCGGATGTCGCCGTAGGAGGTGGCGAAGGTCACCTGGCCGAGCGGCCCGCGGCAGTGCAGGCCCGCCGCCGCCTTGGCGTCCACGCGGGAGCCCGCGGGCAGGTGGATCGCCACCTGGACCGCGCCCTGCCCGCGCAGCAGCGAACGCGCCCAGTCCGCCGGCGACTCGATGAGCCTGCCGAGCGACAGCCCCCAGCCGGGCGCCGAGCTGGGCGCGGCCGGGTCGGCGCGGACGAGGAGCCGGCCGCCGGCGTGGTCGATCTGGACGTCCCGCGCGGCCTGGACGTCGGTGTCGTCGGTCTCGTCGGCCGGACGGACCTCGACGACCGTGTCCGCGCGCTCGCTCGCGCTGATCCGGACGTCCGCGGTCGGCACGTCGACGAGGACGTGGATGGGGTCGGGGGTGTCGAAGGTCGGCATCACGGCTCCTCGGTGGTGGGTCGGGGTGGACATCAGCGCACCCAGCCGCTGAAGCGCCTGCCGGACTGCGGCTGCGGCGGGCGGCCCGGCCGGCGGCCAGGCTCGCCGGCGTCGAGCGCGCCGGCCACGGCCCGGACCAGCCAGGCGTTGACCGACAGCCCTTCGCGACCGGCCGCCTCCTCGATGCGCGGCTTGAGGTGCTCGGGCACCCGGAGCGAGATCCGGGAGGTGCCGCCCTCGTCGGCGTCGGGCGGCGCCGGCGTCACGGGCGGGCGGGCGGGAACGCCGTCCTCCTCGTACGGTCCGCCGCCGCTGCCGGGCGGTGGCGTCACGACGAAGTCGGGGTCGCGCCCGCGCAGGCGCACCTCGACCGCGCCGGGCGCGAGGTCGCGGGTGATCTCGTCCGCGGCGGCGGACAACGCTTCGAGCAGCGCGAGCCTGGCGGCCGGTTCGAGCGCGACGGAGAGGCGTTCGGCCAGCGCGCGCGTCTCCTCACCGCCCGCCCCTGCGGCGACGGCCAGCTCGCGGCGAAGTCGGTCGACATACGGAGCCAGATCCATGACGCCACTATGACACCACAATGGCGTCACCGCAATCCGTCCTGGCGGCACAAGGTGACGTCACTCGTCATGAAGGCATGCTTCAGCTGCTTTCCTGCCTCCGGTGGATCAGGGTTACTGCTCGCCCGCGCGGCGGGCCGGCACGGGCGGCGGACCGGCGGTGCCGTCCGTGAAGCGGCCGGGGCGGAAGGGGGCGAGCAGCGCCGACTCCGCGCCGTACAGCTCGCCGGCGACCTCCCGCCCGAGCAGCGGGGCGAGGGTGACGCCGCTGTGGGTGGCCACGGTGTACACGCGCCCCGCCGGGTCGGCGAAGCCCGCCACCGTCAGCCCGTCGCCAGGAAGGGCGCGCTGCCCCACGACGGCCCGCTCGGCCGTGACCCCCTCGATGGCGTGCAGCGCGGCCGGCAGCCTGGCCAGCATCGTGTGCCGGACGTCGGCCGGCACCGGCGCGGCCGGATCGGCCCGGTCGTCCAGCCCGAGGGCCTGGAGCAGGAGCCGCCCGGCTCCGTCGGGGCGCAGGTTGAGCCCGGAGGTGGTGACCATCCGGGACAGGCGGGCCGGCGCCGGGGCCGTGGTGACCAGGAAGCCGTTGGTGAGGCGGCCGGAAGTGGCCGGGTCCAGCATGGGCACGTACGCGCCGGCCAGCGCCGCCACTCCCTGCGTCCAGCGCCCGGCGCAGGTCACCACGGCGTCGCCGTCGAACGAGCGGCCGCCGGTCACGGTCACCTTCACCCCGGACGCCGACGCCTCGATCGCCGTGACCTCGGCGCCGCACTCGACCGCCGCCCCGCCGTCGCGGGCCTCGCCCAGGAGCCGCCCGATCAGCCGCATCGGGTGGACGTGCGCCTCGCCGGGGAAGAACGCGTACTCGGCGCCCGGGGGCCGTACCAGGTCGGGCTCCAGCTCGCCGGCCCGCGCCGCGGTCACCCGTTCCACCGGGTAGCCGAGGGACGCCAGCCGCGTCACCCGCGCCTCCAGCAGTTCCTTGTGCTCGTCGGTCGTCGCGCGTTCGAGGTGGCCGGTGGGGAAGAGCCACGGGCCCGGCAGCTCGTGGTGCGCCAGGACCCCGGCGTGGTTGAGGCGGAAGTACTCCTCAAGCCGCTTGTTGTTGGCGTTGACCCAGGCCATGGAGGTGGCGGAGGTGCCCGATCCCGGGGTGCGCGCCTCCAGGACGGTGACCCGCGCGCCGCGCCGGGTCAGCCCCGCGGCGACCGCCGATCCCACGACCCCCGCGCCGATGACGACGACTCGCACGCCGGCCCCTCCTCCCGTACGTGCCGGGCTCTCTCGTCAGGATGGCATGTACCGGTGCGGTTGCCCATCCCCGGCGGCTCCTGGGGCGGCGAGCTCGGCCAGGACGGCGTGGACGTCCTCGGCCATCGCGGCGCGGGAGGGGCCGTCGCGGAAGCCCTCGACGGGCGTGACGATCAGGTGGTGGGCCTCCTCGGCGAGCGGCGAGGAGCGCAGGTCGGTGAGGACGCAGACGGTGGCGCCGCGCTCCCTGCCCAGCCGGGTCAGGCCGCGCAGGCCGCGGGCCGGGCGCCAGAGGTGGAGCACGACCAGGCAGTCGCCCGCCTGCAGCTGGGACACCTGGACGGCTTGGGCGGTGGTCGAGCCGAGGGCGAGCCGGACGTCGTGCCCCAGGGTGAGCCCGCGGCGGCCGAGGACGCGCGCCGGCCCGGAGCCGCCGCCGCAGCCGATGACGACGGTACGCCGGGCCGCCCCGATGGCCTGGGCGGTCGCGCGGATGGCGCCACGACGGCGGGGGTCGGCGGGGTCCGTCAGCGCGGCGGGTTCGGCCGGTCCCGTCTCGATCGACACTGTGCCTTCTTCTCCGTATTGCAGCATTGCGGTGAGACACGCCGGGATCACCCAGCGTTGGGGGAATTCTGCCAGTTCGCACCCCGCCGCATGCCCGAGATCGTCAAGACGGGCCGGGAGTCAGGCCGAGCAGGCGGGCGGCGTCGTGCTCGCGGTCAGCTCGTCGAGATTCAGGTCCTCATTCATCGCATGGGGGCCCGCCGAGGGGAATGCGGTCGCCCCGGATACGGTCCCATCCCTCCGGGCTGAGCGCGTACGCGGTGACGCTGCCCGTCGCGAAGCGCCGCCAGGCGCGCGGGCGGGCGAGCACCAGCCCGGACACGGCGGCCAGCAGCAGCGCGGCCCGCGCGTCGGGGCCGGGCGTCAGCTCCTCCGCGCTGCCCGCGTAGCCGCCGCGGCGCAGCAGCGCGGCGGCGAGTTCGCCGAGCACGGCCCGCCGCCGCCCGGTGTGCTCGGCCGCGCCCAGCACCGCGAGCAGCAGTTGATGGGTGGCCACCCCTGCCCTGCCCGCCGGCTGCGGGGACGGGGTCCGGCCGCGGGCGAGCTCCAGCAGCGGCGTCACCAGGTCGACCCCGGACAGCAGCGCGTTGACCGGCTCGACCAGCCGTGGGTTCACGTCGATGACGACGGGGCCGTCGGCGGTCAGGATAAAGTCGGCCGACAGGGCGCCGTGCCAGCGGAGGCCGCCGCCGAGCCGCCGTATCTGCGCTTCCGCCTCGGGCAGGCGCAGGCCGAGCTTGCGGCTCGCGCCGCCGCGCGAGCCCTCGCCGGTGCGGCGGCAGGCGTGGAAGGCGACCAGTTCCCCTGCGGCGAAGACCGCCTGCGTCATCACCAGCGGCCCGCGCGCCTCCTGCTGGATCAGCCGGCGCTCCCCTTCCGGCCAGGTCAGGTCCGCGAGGCTCGTGGGCCCGGCCAGGCGGATCACCCCGCTGGAGGCCGTGCCGACCGGCCGCTTGAGATAGGCGGGGTACGCCTCCCACGCGGCAGCCCGTGCCGGGCCGGACACCACGGCCGACGGCGGCTGCGGCACCCCCGCCGCCTCCAGCGTGGCGTACGCCGTCACCTTGTCCTGCACGGCGGCGAGCGCCGGGAACGGCGGCGCCGCCGTGGCCACACCTCGCGCGCGCAGCCGCCCGGCCGCCGCGGACAGCACGCTCACCTGCTCCTGCGTGGGCAGCAGCACGTCGAAGCCGCCCTCGTCGTAGATCGTGAGGGCCGACTCCAGCCAGGCGAACGGGTCGTCGCCGAAGGCGGGCACCCGGTGCACGCGCCGGACGTGCCGGGTGAAGGCGCACACGCACAGGGGGTCGGGCGACAGCGCCTCCACCCGGTGGCCGGCGCGCGACAGCACGGTGGCGCACTGCCGCGAGGTCAGCCCCGACCCGTCCGACAACAGGATCCGCATGACGCCTCCCGTTTGTGTATGGCGTAAGCGTACGTCATATACTTATGGAATGGGACGTCCCGCGCAGATCAGTCGTTCCGCCGTCGTGGCCGCCGCGATGGCCGTCGCCGACGAGCACGGCCTCGCCGGGCTCACCATGCCGGCCGTCGCCGCCCGTCTCGGCGTCACGACCATGGCGCTCTACCGGCACGTGGCGAGCAAGGACGACCTGCTCGACGCGCTCGTGGAGGCGCTGCTCCCCCCGCTGCCCCCGGAGCAGGCGTCCTGGCGGGAGCGGCTGGGCGCGATGGCCGCCGCGATCCGCGACACCGCGGCGCGCCATCCGGCGGTCTTCCCGCTGCTGCTCCAGCGCCCGGCGGCGACCGAGCGGTCCCGCGAGATCCGCGACGGCGTCGTGGCGGCGCTGCGGCAGGCCGGGCTCGCGCCCGACCGGGCCGCCCGCGCCGAGCGGCTGATCAGCACCGCCGTCCTGGGCTACGCCGCCGGCGAGGCCGCCGGCCGCTTCGACCACCACGACCGGCACGTACGCGACGAGGACTTCGCCTGCCTGCTCGCCGCCATCGACACGCTCATCGAGGCCGGCGGGCCGGCCGCCGACGCACTCGCCCGGACCGTCGAGTCGGCGGCCGGCACGCTCACCGAAGGCGGCGGGCCAGCCTCCGGCCCAGCCGCTGGCCGGGCAGTTCCAGGAAGCGGTGGCTGAGCCAGCTCAGCGGCAGCAGCAGGGCGAGCACGAGCGCGCCGACGCCGAGCTGCGCGCCCGCCGGAGCCCACCGCATCTCCCCGAGCACGGCCATGAGGACCAGCAGCAGCGGCAGGTGCACCAGGTAGAGCGAGTAGCTGACGACGCCGAGCCCGGTCAGCGCCGCCGGCAGCCGCCGGCCGCGCAGCGCCATGGCCGCGCCGAAGGTGGCGGCGGCCAGCACGACGGTCAGGATCCACACCGGCGGACGCACCCACCACCAGCCGGCGCTGAGCGCCCACACCGGCGTCGCGGCCACCAGCGCCGCCGCGACGCCGACCGGCCACAGCCGGCCCTGGCCGCGTTCCCATCGGTGGATGGCGGTGCCGGCGAACATCACCGCCACGATCGCCGCCCCGAACCACGGCACCCGGCTGCTGAAAAGCAGCAGCGCCAGCGCCATGACCCCCAGCGCCACGCTCGCGCCGCGCACCGCCCGCCCGGCCAGCACGCAGGCCAGCCCGGCGGCGAACACGGCCAGCGACACCCACGACAGCCACGCCCCCGACAGCGGCGGCGCGGCCCACGCCAGGCCGGTCACCGCCGCCGCCACGGCCGGCAGCACCGGCAGCAGGCCGCGCCCGTCGCGTACGCCGAGCACGAACAGCGCCGCCGCGAGCAGGTAGAACACCATCTCGTACGAGAGCGTCCACATGGTGTTGAGCACCCCGGCCGACCCGACGGCGTCGAGCAGCATGGTCGCGTGCGCGGCCACCGCCGAGCCGTCGCGCGGCACCTCGGCGCGGACCGCGACCCACGGCGAGAGCGCCAGCGTCAGCACGATCGCCGCCAGGTAGAGCGGGTAGAGCCGGAAGACGCGGCCGATCCAGAACACCCGCACGTCGCCGTGCCGCTCCAGCGAGTGCGGGATGATGTAGCCGCTGACCAGGAAGAACACCAGCACGCCGTAGATGCCGAGATTGATCGCGGTGGGCCGCAACCAGGGGATGGCCCAGGTCGTCAGGTGCTCCCCCACCACCGCCAGGGCGCCGAGGCCGCGCAGCGCGTCCAGCCAGTCGAGCCGGGTCGTCTCCGTGCGGGCGGCGGTGGAAGCGGGGGCGGCGACCATGAACTCCAACGTATCGGAACATCCTGGCAGCCCGCCCTCGATGCGGAACCGGAAGCACAACGTCCGGAATGGGCCCTAGGGTCGGGGCTCATGGACGAGTTTCGCGAGCGGGACCTCTCCGCGGCGCGCTTCGAGCGCGTGAACCTCCAGGACGCCACCTTCTACCGGGTGGACCTGGTCGACGCCCGGATGCACGAGATCGATCTCACCGGGGCCGACCTCCGCGGCGTGCTGTTCCGGCGGACCCGCCTGCGCGGCGTCGAGCTGATCGACGTCGAGATCGCCGGCGAGCTGAGCAACGTCGTCGTGAACGGCGTCGACATCGCCCCGCTGGTCGAGGCCGAGCTCGACCGGCGCATGCCGGACCGGGCGAAGATGCGCCCCGAGGACCCCGCCGGGTTCCGCGAGGCGTGGGCGATCCTGGAGCGGCTGTGGGAGGGCACGCTCGCGCGGGCACGTACGTTCCCGGAGGCCGCGCTGCACCGCGGCGTCGATGACGAGTGGTCGTTCATCCAGACCCTGCGGCACCTGAACTTCGCCTCCGCCGCCTGGGCGGGCCGGATGGTCCTCGGCGACCCCTCGCCCTGGCATCCGCTCGACCTGCCCTGGGACGAGGCGCCCCGGTGGCACGACATCCCGTGGGAGCGCGACCTGCGCCCCTCACTCGACGAGGTGCTCGCCGTACGCCGCGAGCGCCAGGCCATGGTGCGCGGCGTGCTGGACGCGCTCACCGACGAGCGGCTGGCCGCCGAGGTGACCCGCACCGAGCCCGGCTGGCCACGACTCGAACGTTTCCCCGTCAAGGAATGCCTCCACATCATCCTCCGCGAGGAGTGGGAGCACCGGCTCTACGCCGAACGCGATCTGAACGCCCTGAAGAACGCACTGGAGAAGGAAGACTGACCGTGGACATCTTGCTCATCGGCGGCCTCTGGCTCGACGCCTCCGCCTGGGACGACGTCGTGCCCGAGCTGGCCGCGCTCGGCCACCGCCCGGTGCCGGTCGCCCTGCCCGGCCAGGGCGACGGCTCGGCCTCGGCCACGCTCGGCGACCAGGTGGCGGCCGTGCTCGCCGCCCTGGACGCGGCCTCCGGCGAGGTCATGGTGGTGGGACACTCGGCCGCGTGCAGCCTCGCGTGGCTGGCCGCCGACGCGCGGCCCGAACGGATCGCCAAGGTGGCTCTGGTCGGCGGTTTCCCGGCCGCCGACGGGGCCGCGTACGCGGACTTCTTCGAGGTGACGGACGGCGTCATGCCCTTCCCCGGGTGGGGGCCGTTCGAGGGGGCCGACTCGGCCGACCTCGACGAGGACGCCAGGCGGGCCTTCGCCGCCGCCGCGATCCCCGTGCCCGAGGGGGTCGCCAAGGGGGTCGTACGGCTGACCGACGAGCGCCGTCACGACGTGCCCGTGGTCGTCGTGTGCCCCGAGTTCGGGCCGGCCGAGGCGAAGGCGTGGATCGACGCCGGGGACGTGCCCGAGCTGGCGCGGGCCAGGCACGTCACGTTCGCCGACCTCGACTCCGGGCACTGGCCCATGCTGACCCGGCCGCGCGAGCTCGCCCGCCTGCTCGCCGCGGAGGCCGGCTGAGCGTCAAGCGGGCGGCTGAGTGTCAAGCGGGCGGGTGAGCGTCAAGCGGGCGGGTGAGCGGCGGCGACGAGGGCCTCGGCGGCGGGGTGCCAGGGGCGGCCGGGCGGGCCGCTGAGCACGAGCCTCCTGGTGACCCGCTGGTCGAGCGGCACCAGGACGAGCCGCGCGTCCAGCATCGCCGCGGTGAGACCGGGCACCAGGGTCACCCCGACGCCGCTGCGGACCATGGCGAGCAGCGTGCCCAGCTCCCTGATCCGGTGCGCGGGCGCGAACGGCGTACGCCCCTGACGGAAGACCTCCCTGACGTGCGACTCGCAGCCGCCACGGGACAGCAGGAAGGGGTCGTCCTCCAGGTCCGCGACACTGATCGACGCCTCCCCCGCGAGCGGGTGGTCGCGGCGGAGCAGGGCGTGGAAGGCGTCCACGCCGACGACCACCCCGAAGCCCGGCGGCGGGTCCACGAGCACGGCGAGCTCGACGGCGGAGCCCGCGAGCCAGCCGGCGACCTCGTCGTCCTCGCCCTCGAACACGGTGATCTCGACCTCGGGGAAGTCGGCCTTCCACCGGTTGAGCAGCCCGGGAAGCAGCCCCTGGCACACGGACGGCGGGGCGCCCAGCCTGATGGCCCCGCGCGGCACGCCGTCGCGCAGGGCCACGAGGTCGTCGATGGCGACGGCCGCCGCGACCGCGGCCCGCGCGTGCCCGAGGATCCGCTCACCGAACGCCGTGGGCCGCGGCGGGCCCTGGCGCAGCAGCACCGGGGCCTTGAGCGCGCGTTCCAGCGCGGTGACGGCGTGCGAGACGGCCGACTGGCTCACCCCGAGAGCGTCGGCCGCGGCGCTGAAGCCGCCTTCGTCGAGCACCGCCACGAAGGCCCGCAGCTGGGCCAGGTGCACCGTCATGAGCTTCCTTCATGGGGTCGGCGGGCCGGCTTGTTGGACTCATGCTCCCCTCCTGAGCAGGATGCCGTCCATCGCTGTGGAAAAGGGGGACGCAATGCGGTGGATGCCGGCGTTCGTGACGTTGTCCGCCATCTGGGGGGCGAGCTTCGCGCTGATCAAGATCGCGGTCGAGGCGGGGGTCGGGCCGCTGTGGGTGGCGTTCTGGCGCTGCTTCTTCGGCGCGCTCGCCCTGCTCGCGGTGTGCGCGCTGCGACGGGAGCCGCTGCCCCGCGACCTGGCCGTCTGGGGGCACGCGCTGGTCGTGGCCGCGCTGCTCAACGCGGTGCCGTTCGCCCTCCTCGCGTACGGCGAGACGCTGGTCAGCTCGGTGCTCGCCGGGGTGTGGAACGCGACGACGCCGCTGACCACGCTGGTGTTCGTCCTGCTCATGGTGCCGCAGGAGCGGCCGACCGCCCGCCGCCTGCTCGGGCTGCTCGTCGGCTTCGCCGGGGCGCTCGTGGTGCTCGCCGGCGGGCCTGGCGCGGGCGGCGGCCCGGCGATCGGGAGCCTCGCCTGCCTGGCGGCCACGGCCTGCTACGGGGCCGGGTTCGCCTACACCCGCAGGTTCTACTCGGGGCGCCAGGGCTCCGCCGCCGCGCTGTCGGCCGTGCAGATCGTCTGCGCGACCGCCGAGCTGGCCGTCGTCACCCCGTTCGCCGGCGGCGGGCCGTCCTGGCCCGGCCTGCCCGCCGCGGCGGCGCTCGTGCTGCTCGGCGCGGTCGGCACCGGGCTGGCGTACATACTCAACCTGCGGGTGATCCGCTCGGCGGGGTCCACGATCGCCTCCACCGTGACGTACGTGACGCCCGTGTGGTCGACGTTGCTCGGCACGCTGCTGCTGGCCGAGCCGCTGGGCTGGAACACCGTCGCGGGCGGCGTCCTCGTGGTCGCCGGGGTCCTCCTCTCGCGTACGGGCGGCGCGGCGGCGCGGCTCACGACGGCCCGGTGATCGCCTGGTCGGCGCCGAGCGTCTTCTTCCTGGTCTCCAGGAACGTACGCAACGTCGCCGCCTCCTCCTTGACCTTGGCGCTGTCGGCCCCTTCGTTGAGGTCGTAGGCCGCGACCAGCTTGTCCAGCAGCCCGGAGGCGGCGTCGCCGGCCAGCAGCTTGGCGTACAGGGCGCGGTACTGCTCCTCGTAGAGCTTCTTGAAGCCGGCGTCGGCGAGGAACTTCTCCTTCAGCGGGTGCCCGCCCATGCGTCCCATGCCGATCGTGTCGTGCACGCCGCTCGTGGCGTCGCCGTTGAAGGCGAGGTTGAGGTCCCAGGTGACGACCGTGAACTTCTTGGCGGCGAGGTCGTACCACAGGTAGTAGTTGCGGCCGGGGCCGGCCATGTCGTCGAAGTTGACCATGAGGTTCTGCAGGGCCACGTAACGGGCGAACGACTCCACGTCCAGGCGCTCGGCCAGGCCCGCCGCGAACTCCTCGGCGGACGAGTCGTTCACCCACTTCACGAAGTCGATGACCGGCTGCAGGTCCCTGCCGCCGACCTTGTTGACCTGCTTGAAATCGGTGCCGTACGCGGTCTGGTCCTCGCCCTTGTAGGTGAAGGAGCCGGAGGCCAGCGACTTGTACAGGACGCCGTCGCCCAGGCCCTCGGCGTAGCCCTCGTCCAGGTACTCGACAAGCAGGCGGGGCGTCGAGGCGCGGCCGTTGACGGTGAAGGAGCCGTAGGCGGAGCGCTGGGTGGGCTCGCCGGCCGCGCCGACGACCGCGATGCCCAGGGCCTCGTTCAGCATCGCCGACGAGCCCGACAGGGCCGGGCGCACGGCGAGCTGGCTGTGGCCCTGGTAGCGGCGGCCTTCCACGAACTCGTCGAAGCTGATCAGCCACGGCAGGCTCTCCGGCTCCTCGGCCTTGAGCGAGGCCCGCATCATGCCGCCACCGCCGGGCGGCCGCCCGTTGCCCCGCTGCTGCCCGTTCCCGTTGCCCGGCGGCTGGAAGCCCTCGGGAGGCTGGAAGCCCTCGGGAGGCTGGAAGCCGTCCGGCGGGCCGTCGCCGGCCTGGCGGGGCCCGCCGCCGCCCGGCATGACCCGTCGCTTGCTCTGCCCCTTCCAGGTCAGCCCCTGCAACGTGGAGTTGCCCTTGAGCCGGACGCCGACGCTGGGGATCCGGGTGCCGTCGATGACCAGGTCGGCCTCGACGTACTTCTTCTCCCCGTCCTTGAAGTACGCGGTCAGCATGTCCTCGTACGCCTCGTCCGTGAACGTGACCCGCACGTCGTGCGGCACCGAGGCGTCGAACAGGTCCTTGACGCCGGTCAGGTTCGTGGTGACGGCGCCGGCCTCGGCGGTCCGGGCGGTGGTGACGTACGGGCGGATCGTCCCGCTGCCGAACACGCCCCAGCAGACGGCCAGGAACGCCGCGCACAGCGCGACCAGTTTCCAGTTCTGCCGCAGCCTGACCGGGACGCGGCGCTTGAGCTGTGCCATGGCCCGGCCCTACAGATCGGTCTGGTCGTACCCGGTCAGGACCGTGACCGCCTGCCCGTGGTTGCGGGCGCGCAGGCCGGAGATGACGTCCGCGGGCTCGCTGCCCTTCTTGATCTTGACCGTGTACATCAGTTCGAGCAGCGCGCCGCCCCTGATCGACTCCATGCTGACCAGCTCGAACTCGTCGGTGTGCCGGACCAGCACGTCCTGGATCGCCGCGGTGTAGTCGTCGTCCGACGGCACCTGCACCTTGACGACCTGACGCCGTACGTTGAGCGCGAACCAGTTGAACCGGTGCATGACCACGACGATCAGCGAGATCGCGACGGCGGCGACCACGGCCAGCAGGTAGAAGCGGGTGCCGACGGCCATGCCGACGCCCATCACCAGGAAGATGAACCCGACGTCGCGGGTCTCCTTGATGGCGTTGCGGAACCGCACCACCGACAGGGCGCCGACCAGGGCGAACGCGCGGGCGATGTTCGAGCCGACGACCAGCATGATCAGCGAGATGAGCATGCCCAGGACGACCAGCGTCTGGACGTAGGACTGGCTGTAGGACACGTTGCGGTGCGTGGCCCGGTAGACCCAGCCGATCATCGCGCTGAGCACGAACGACAGCGCCATCGCGATCGCGATGTCGGCCACGCTGAACGTGCCGGACAGGTCCTGGAAGGAGAAGTCCATGGGGGGTCATGCCTCCAAGGGGACGCCCGGCCGGGAGCGGCCGGCGTCGAGGTCGTGGTCATGATCAGGGACGTGGAACACCGAGCGCGGCGCGAGCCCGTGCGCCTCGACGCTCTGGCAGTACTTGGAGACCCGCACGACCTGCAGGTTCCGCTTCGCGGTGAGGTCGGTCAGCCAGTACGGCACCCGCTCGTCGGCCTTGACCTCCATGATCACCTTGCGGGCGGGCACGATGAGCCGGTCGTCGGCGTCCGCGCCGAGGTGGAAGTCCCTGTCCCGGCCGCGGATCCGCTGGTCGAACGTCACCCGCAGGCCCACGTCGGCGTCGCGGCCCAGGTAGGCGTGCCTGGTGTAACCGGTCGTCGCGACGGCCCGCAGGTCGAGGCGCAGGACCAGGTCCAGCACCTCCTCCAGGAAGGGCCGCTGGGCGGGCTCGTGCTCGACGAGCGTGCGCCCGTCGCAGAGGAGCAGCGCGTCCCGGTACGGCAGGCGCGCCCGCCGCTTCTGGGTGACCCGGTTGACCCGCTGCTTGATCTCGACGTACACCGGCGTGTCCTCGCCCACCGAGAACCGGTCGCCGTAGTGGCGCACCCGCAGCTTCCTGCGGAACTTCAGCCCCTCGATCTTCTCCCAGTAGAAGCGGAGCTGCCGGGTGTCGTAGTAGACGCTCCAGACGCCGTAGCCCCGGTCACCGCTGTGGCGGTCGCGGTCGAGCCGCCGCTCGATCTCCTCGCGGATCTCGGCCGCCTCCACCGCGTCCACGAGATACTTGATCTCGTACCGGTTGAACGCGTGCAGCATGGCCCTCCTTTCGTCCGCACACATCCGACAGCACGAAGCTGGGAGAAGTGTGTGAACCGGGCCTGACGTCCAGGTGAACGGGAGACGTTCACCGTGCCTCCCGCAGCAGCACCAAGGCCAGGGCGGCGGTGAGCCCGAGCAGCACCGCGGCGCCGGTCAGAGTCACGATCAGGCCCGACTGGAAGGCCTCCCCAGCGGCGTTGAGCAGGTTCGCCGCCTGCGGTGGCGGGAGCGCCTCCGCTACCTTGACGGCCGATCCGAGCGACTGTCCCGCTTCGGACGCGGAGTGCGGCAACGCGACGCGGTAGCCGATCGCCAGGACCGTGCCCAGCGTCGCGATGCCCACACCCGCCCCCAGCTCGAAGGCGGTCTCCTGGATGGCGGACGCTTCCCCGGCGCGTTCCTCGCTGGCCGCCGACATCACGAGGTCCGCGCCGAGCGTCTCCACCACCCCGACCGCCGTGCCGATGACGATCAGCATGATGGGAACCACGGGCCCGCCCAGTGCCGCGGGCAGGACGGCGACCGCAGCGGCGAAGACGGCCAGCGCCGCCACCACGGCCGTACGATGACCCCAGCGCGCCGCCACCCATGGTGCCGCGCCCGCCCCCACGGCGTTCGCAGCGCCCAGGGGCAGGAGCGCCAGCCCGGCCTGCACGGGAGTGAACCCGTCGACAAGCTGGAACCGCTGGGTGAGGAAGAAGAGCAGTGACGTAGAACATCCGAAGCAGACGAGCACGCACACGGTCGCAGCGGTGAACTGGCGGTCGGCGAAGAGTGTGAGGTCCAGCAGCGGGTCGGAGATACGCCGCTGCCGCAGGACGAAGATCACCACCAGGGCCAGACCGACGGCGCCGGTGGCGGCCGCCCACGCTGACGGATGTTCCCCCAGCTGTTTGACCGCGTAGACGGTGAGGCCGAGAGCGGCGACGGAAAGCGCGGCGTCCGCCGGCCTCCAGCGGCGTGGCGTGGAACTTCTGGACTCGGGGATCAACCGGACGCCGATGGCCAGCACGAGGAGCACGACGGGCAGGTTGATGAGGAAGACGGAGCCCCATCCCCACCGCTCCACGAGCACGCCGCCGAGCACGGGCCCGAGCATCGCGCCCGCACTGTGGGCCGCCGTCCACGCGCCGAGAGCGACCGCTCGCTCCCGCCTGTTCGGGAAGACCGATCGGATGATGGCCACGGTGGAGGCCATGATCATCGCGGCTCCGGCGCCGAGCAGCAGCCTCGCCCCGATGAGCTGCGCGGCCGTCGCGGACACCGACGCTGCCGCCGAGGCCATGCCGAAGACGGCGAACCCCGTCAGCACCATGCGCTTGCGGCCGATCCGGTCACCCAAGGTGCCGCTGGTCACCAACAGCGCGGCCACTGTGAGCGAGTAGACGTCGACGATCCACAACACAGCGGTCGCGCTGGGCCTCAGGTCCCTGATCAGGCTGGGCAGGGCGACGTGCAGCACGGTCACATCGATGCCGACCAGGAACAGGCTCGCGCTCATCACCGCGAGAACCGCCCATTTGCGAGGCCCTGTTACCGCGGGAGCCTGATGAGGCCTCTCGTTCACATGCATGGGGCCAGTCTGGAAAGCTGCTACCTGATCTCCAAGTACTGTCTTATTTGTGACGTAGTGCCATTTTGTATATCAATGGAGGTGGTGACGGGTGCGCGGCAAGCTTCACGACAAGCCGGACAACTGCATGGTCGAGGTCGCCATGGAGATCCTCGGCGGCCGTTGGAAACTGGCGATCGTCTACAAACTGCTGCAGGGTACGCATCGGTTCGGCGAGCTCAAGCGAGAGATGGACGGCATCACCCCGCGCATGCTCACCCGTCAGCTTCGCGAACTGGAAGAGGACGGCATCGTCGCGCGGACGGTCTACCCTGAGGTGCCGCCCCGGGTCGAATACTCCCTGACCGATACCGGCAGGAGCTTGGACACGATCGTCGGACTGCTGGATGGGTGGGGCAGGTCGTACCTCGACAATCACCACCCGAGCGCGGGCCCGGGCAGGAACTGATCGCGCCGCCGCGCACGTCCGCGGCGCCCGGTATGGGCACACTGGCGTGATGAATCAGCTCGAGCAGACCGTCGGACTCATTCGTGACGTCATAGCGGTAGAGCTCCTCGGGACGTATCTCCATGGTTCCGCCGCACTCGGGAGGCTCGCCCCGGCCAGCGACCTGGACGTCCTGGCCGTCACCCGGCGCAGTCTCGACCACCGCCGGCGGTGTGCGCTCGTCGAGGGCTTGCTGAAGATCTCCGGCTGCACGCCCACCGTCCGGCCGGTCGAACTCACCATCGTCGTACAGTCCGAGGTCCGCCCCTGGCGGTTCCCGCCGACAGGGGACTTCCTCTTCGGTGAGTGGCTGCGCGACGAACTACAGACGGGCGGGCCTCCCCGGCCCGGCCCGATGCCCGACCTGGCGCTGCTTCTCACGGTGGCGCTGGCGGGCGCCCGCCCCCTGACGGGGCCACCTCTCGCCCGACTCCTGGACCCGGTACCGCACGCCGACCTCATCCGGGCGAGCGTCGCGGGCATCCCCGAACTCCTGGCCGAACTGAACGACGACACCCGCAACGTCCTGCTGACCCTTGCCCGCATCTGGACCACCCTCGCCACAGGTGAGATCAGATCCAAGGACGCCGCCGCCGACTGGGCCCTCGCCCTCCTGCCCCCGCGACACCGTCCCGTCCTGGAACACGCCAGAAACCTGTACCTCACCTGCCACTACCAGGACGAGGTCTGGGACGACGGGTTGAAGGCCCAGGTACGCCCGCACGTGGACGAGGTGCTCAGCCGTATCGACGACCTGCGCCACCGTGCGTGAAAGCTGAGACGAGGCGGGCCCGCGTCACCCCCAGAGGTCGAGCGTCAGCGCCCGGTGGTCGGACACCTCGGGCGCGGCCGCGATCTCGAACCGCGTCACCGCGTCGGGCTCGGACACCAGCAGGTAGCTCGCGTGCCGTACCGGCTTGGGGTAGCGGGAGGTCCTGGTGTCCGCGTCCCGCACCAGGTCCACCAGGTCCAGCCCGCCGAGCACACGGAACGTCTCGCTGCCGGGCAGGACGTTGAAGTCGCCGCACACCACGGTCAGATCGCCCTTCTCGCGCGCCCCGGCGACGAGGTCCGCGAGGCGTTCGGCCTGGGCGCGGCGGGCGGGGGTGTCGGCCTTGCCGCTCGCGTCCCGCAGGCCGTGGAAGTTCACGACAGTGACGAAGCGCCCGGCCCGCCGGTCGAACACGCGCACCGCCAGCGCGACCCGCGGCCGGCCGTCGCTGGGCCACCGGTCGCCGTGGTCGGCGTACTCGCCGTGCGCGAAGCCGGAGCGCACGCCGACGACGGGGAAGGCCGGGGCGACGAAGGTCGCGAGCCCGAAGTCCTGCCGGTGGACGCGGTGCTCCTGGTCGTGGACCGGGCCGGAGTCGGACGCGCTGAACAGGGCGTGGTGGCGGGGCAGGCGGGCGCGTACGTCGCCCAGGAGGTCGGCCCGCTGCGGCAGCGAACGCTCGTCGTCGTCGAACCGGGTCCAGCCGTCCGCGGTCGGGGTGTGGGTGATCTCCTGCAGGCACAGGACGTCGGCGTCGCAGCCGGCGAGCCAGGGGGCGAGCTCGTCGAACATCGCCCCGCCCCAGGTGTTCAGTGAAGTGATCCGCACGGCCCCACACCCTAGGGCACCGGTCAGGTCACGAGTCCCCTGCGGTAGGCGTAGACGACGGCCTGCACGCGGTCGCGCAGGTCGAGCTTGGTGAGGATGCGGGACACGTACGTCTTCACCGTCTCCTGGCTGATGACCAGCGTCGCGGCGATCTCGCTGTTGGACAGGCCGTCGGCGATGAGGCGCAGCACCTCCAGCTCGCGCGGGGTGAGCGCCTTGTCGTCCGGCGTCTGCTCGGCGGGGCGGATGCGGGAGGCGTACCGGCCGACGAGCTGCCTGGTCACCTCGGGGGCCAGCAGCGCGGCGCCCGAGGCGACGGTGCGGATGCCCTGGAGGAGCTGCGCGGGCGGGGCGTCCTTGAGCAGGAAGCCGCTCGCGCCGGCGCGCAGCGCCTCGTAGACGTACTCGTCCAGGTTGAACGTCGTCACCACGAGCACCTTCACGGGACGCGCCACGCCCGCGCCGGCCAGCAGGCGGGTCGCCTCGATGCCGTCGAGCACCGGCATCCGGACGTCCATCACCACGATGTCCGGGTCCAGCTCGCGGGCCAGCTCGACGGCGGCGCGGCCGTCGCCGCACTCGCCCACCACCTCCAGGTCGGGCTGCGCGTCGATGATCGTGGCGAACCCGGTGCGGATGAGCGCCTGGTCGTCGCAGACGAGGACGCGTACCGGCGCGGTCACGCCGGGCTCCCCGCGGGGATGCGGGCCCGTACGACGAAGCCGCCGCCCGCCCGCCGGTCGGCGCTGAACTCGCCGCCGAGGGCGTCGACCCGCTCGCGCAGCCCGGCGAGGCCGCGCCCGCTCCCTCCGGGGGAGCCGGCCGCGGAGCCGGAGCCGTCGGTGGTGACCTCCACGGTGATCTCCTTCTCGCCGTAGCGGACGCTGACCGCGGTGCGGCTGCCGTGGGCGTATTTGAGGGCGTTCGTCAGGGATTCCTGCACGACCCTATAGGCCACGAACTCGGCGCTGCCCGCGGTTCCCGCGGGTTCGCCCGCCTCCGTGAGCTCCACCGGCTGCCCCGCCTGGCGGGTCTGCTCGACGAGCTCGCCGAGATCGCCGATCGAGGGCGCCCTGACCTGGGCGGGGCCGTCGTGGTCGGGGTTGAGCAGGTTGAGCAGGTGCCGCAGGTCGGAGATGGCCCGGCGGCCGGTGTCGGTGACGGCGGTGAGGGTGGCGTCGAGGCGTTCGGGGGCCGCGGTCAGGTAGCGGGCCGCCTCGGCCTGCACGACCATCGCCGTGACGTGGTGGGTGACGACGTCGTGCAGCTCGCGGGCGATACGGGTGCGCTCGGCGGTGCGGGTGGCCTCGGCGACGGCGCGGCGGCGTTCCGCTTCGGCGATCCTGGTGGAGCGCAGCCAGGCCCCGATGCACCAGGCGAGCACCAGCGTCAGGTAGAAGACCGTGAACCCGTCCAGCCCCTCGGGCGAGCCGAGCCGGTCGAGCACCACCGCGAGCGCCACGTACGCCGCCGTCAGCAGGACCACGACGACCCGCCGGCCGCGTTCGAGGTGGATGCCCGCGCTGACGAGCGCGATGCCCAGCGCGGTGCCGGCCACCGTGTGGTAGACGCGGACCTGGTCGAGGGCGAACCCGAGCGAGACCAGGCCGATGGAGAAGGCCGGCCACTGGCGGCGCACGGCGAGCGGAAGGCACTGGAGGGCGATCGCGACGACGGCCAGCTCGTCGAAGGGGCGGGGCGGCAGGTCGCCGAGCTGCGTCCCGTTGTTCTGGAGCGCGGGCAGGAACGACGCGACCATGAGCGCCACCCCGAGCGGTGCGTCCCGGACCGTGACGTGGAGCCGCTGCCACAGCTCCGTGACCCGGCGGAAGCTGATCATCGGGAGAGCCTAGCGTCCTCACCGGCCGCCGCGCCGCGCCGGAGCGGGATCCAGGTGCCGCGCCGGCGGGCCAGCCACACGAACACGATCGTCAGCAGCGTGCAGAACACCACCGCGTACACGCTGCCCTCCGGCCCGAACGCGCCGCCGGTGAGCGCGGTGGGGCCCGACGTCACGCCGTGCAGCAGCCCGTTCGAGGCGCCGTTGCCGGAGACCTCCGCGCCGAAGATGCCGGCGGCGGCGTAGTTCCAGCCGAAGTGCAGGCCGATCGGCAGCCAGAGGGTGCGGGTGGCGGCGTAGCAGGCGGCGAGCATGCCGCCCGCCTCGATCGCGATGGCGGTCGCGCCCCACAGGTCGGCGTGCGGGTTGACCAGGTGCACCAGCCCGAACAGCACCGCGGTGAGCGTCAGCGCGAGCCAGGAGCCGAGACGTTCCTCGACGATCCTGAACAGGATGCCGCGGAAGAGCAGCTCCTCCGTCACGGCGGCCGCCGCCATGAAGCCGACCAGCCCCAGCGCGCCCGTCACCGAGCCCATGCCGTCGATCCGGTAGCCGCCCATGAAGGCGATGTTCACGATCACGGCGGCGAACAGCCCCATGCCGATCAGCGCACCGCGCCCGGTCGTCGCGGCGGCGCCCGCCGTGGCCACCTCCACCGGGTCGCGGCGCTCGGACCAGCGCACCACGCGGGCGTAGACGAACAGCGCGAGCGCGGCCGTCGCGAGGCCGATCACCAGGGTGAGGAGCGCGTTCCCCTGTACCGCGCTCACCCCCGCGTTGCCGGCGAACGCGACCACCGCTACGGCCACGAGCTGTTTCACCAGTCGCATGACGACTCCTTGGAGAGGGTTCAGGAAGCCGCCGGTCCGTGCGCCGCGGCCACGCACAGAACGCTAGAGATCCGGCCCTCGGGAATCGTCACCGTACGGTGGACACTCGCGGGTAGCTCGCACGGGGGACACGTCAGCGCGAGTCGGCGACCGCCTTCGCGGCGCGGATGCCCTTGACGGCCCCCAGGACCGTCAGCCCCGTCATCACGGCGACCGCCACGAGGACCGCGACGACCACGCCGATCTCGCCCGGCACGAGCCAGGCCACCACCGCTCCCACCACGCCGACGCCGCCGCCCGCCATCGTGGGCACGCCCGCCGCCCGGTTCGCGGCCAGGAACGTGGCGTCACTGCGCATCGTCGCCGCGGTGCGGACCCCGGCGAACTCGTTGCGCGGCAGCCGCCCGGCCAGCCCGAGATAGCCGACGACCCCCAGGACGAGGCCTGCGAGCAGCACCACGAGCGGGAGAATCCACATATGTCGATCCTAGGTCGGCTTGTACGCACCCGGGCGACTGATTGGGGTCAGGCGGCGGGCGCCTGGTGGTAGACCGAGTGCCAGACCTCGTTGCGGATGCGGGAGAACTCCGGCGACAGCCGCAGCTCCTCGGTCCGCGGGTACGGCAGGTCCACGTCGATGACCCGATGGATGCGGCCCGGCCGCGCCGCCATGACCACGACCCGGTTGGCCAGGTAGACGGCCTCGTCCACGTCGTGCGTGATGAACATGACCGTGCGCCGCTCCCTGCTCCAGGTGTCGAGGAGCTGGTCCTGGAGCTGGACGCGGGTGAGCGCGTCGAGGGCGCCGAACGGCTCGTCCATGAGCAGCACCTGCGGGTTGACCGCGTACGCGCGGGCGATGGCGCAGCGCTGCTTCATGCCGCCCGACAGGGTCTTCGGCAGCGCGTCGGCGAAGTCCGACAGCCCGACCAGCTCGATCGCGTGCTCGGCCCGCTTCGCCCGCTCGTCCGGCGGCAGGTTCATGAGCCTGAGGCCGAACTCGACGTTCTTGCGCACGCTCAGCCACGGGAACAGCGCGTACTGCTGGAAGATCACCCCGCGGTCGGGGCCGGGGCCGGCGACGGGCGCGCCGTCGAGCAGGATGTCGCCCGTCCCCGGCTCGGTCAGCCCGGCGGCCATGCTCATGAGCGTGCTCTTGCCGCAGCCCGACGGGCCGACGACGGTGACGAACTCGCGGTCGGCGATGTCGAGGTCCACCCGGTCGAGGGCGAGGAAGTCGCCGCCCTTCAGCGGGAACGACTTCGACACGTTCCTGAAGGAGATCTTGGGGGTCATCGGCGCTCCTGCCATCCGGTCAGCCTGCGCTCGGCCAGCAGCAGGAGCCGGTCCATGACCAGGCCGAGCACGCCGATGCTGATCAGGCCGACGAAAATCGTGGGAAGGTCGTAGTAGAGCTGGGCCTGCTGCATCCGGTAGCCCAGCCCTTCCTGGGCGGCGATCAGCTCGGCCGCCACGAGGGTCCCCCAGGCCGCGCCGAGGCCGACGCGCATGCCGACGATGATGAACGGCGTCGAGGCCGGCACCACCACCTTCATGAAGATCGTCCGGTCGGACGCGCCCAGCACGCGGGCGGCGTTGATGAGCGTCTTGTCCACGTCGAGGACGCCCTGGAAGGTGGAGACCACGCTGGACAGGAACGCGGCCAGGAAGATGACGAACACCTTGGGCGTCTCGCCGATGCCCATCAGCAGGATGGCCAGCGGGATGATCGCCAGCGGCGGGATCGTGCGGAAGAACTGCACGTACGGCTCGATCAGCGCGCGGGCGGTGGCGTACCAGCCCATGAGGAAGCCGACCGGGACGGCCAGCGCCGTGCCCAGCACGAAGCCGGTGAAGACGCGGCGCAGGCTCGCGAGGACGTCGTTGACGAGGGTGCCGTCGGCGATGAGCTCGGCGCCCCGCCGCACCACCTCGATCGGCCCGGTCAGGCCGGTGATGCCGGACACGGACAGGCCGGTCCAGACGGCGAGTCCGGCGACCACGGCCGTCACGTTGAGCACGACCGTGCGGCCGGGGCGCGAGCGGCGGCGGCGCGGCGAGGCGGACGGTTCGGTCACGGTGGCGGCGGTCATGGCTCAGAGCTCTGCATGGTGTGGTGGTTCCTTCTCGGTACGGTTCAGGGGACGTCGGGGCGGAGATGGGCGGGGATCGAGGGCTCCTCATGCAGGAGGAGGGCGATCGCGCCCATCGCGGAGGCGTTCACGCCGAGGTCCGCGGGGACGACGGCGATCTCGCGCGACGAGCGCGGCAGCGACCGCTCGGCGATGGCCGCGCGGATCGGGTCGAGGACCAGGCTGCCGAGCCCGGCCAGCTCGCCCCCGACCACGACGAGCGCCGGGTCGAGCTGGGTGACGGTGCCCGCCAGCACCCGCCCGAGGTCGGCCGCGGCCGAGGCGACGACCTCGCATACGGCGGGCACGCGGTCCTGCGCCGCGGCGACCAGGGCGTCCAGTGCGGGCAGCCGGACGCCGTGGGCGGCGCACCGCTCCAGCAGGCCCCGGCCGCCGATGTGCCCTTCCAGGCAGCCGCGCGAGCCGCAGTGGCAGGGCGGGCCCTCGGGGTCGAGGCAGACGTGGCCGAGCTCGCCGCCGGCGCCGTGCGCGCCGCGCATCAGCCGGCCGCCGGCGAGGAAGCCGCCGCCGACGCCGACCGACCAGCGCACGTAGACCATGTCGCGGACCGGCCTGGCGACCCCCCAGGTCGCCTCGGCGAGCGCGGCCAGCCGGGCGTTGTTGTCCACGGCGAGCCGCACCCCGAACTCCTCGCCGAGCCGCCGGGCCAGCGGCAGGTAGCGGACGGGGACGACCGCGGTCTGCTCGCCGCCCACGGGGACGGGCGGCAGGTGGTCGTCGACCACGCCGACGAGGCCGAGCCCGATCGCCTCCAGGGCGCCGAGGCTCAGGCCGCGCTCGGCGGCGACGGCGCGGACCAGCCGCACCGCGCTCTCCGCCTCCTCCTCGGGGGCGGCCTCCTCGGGCAGGTCGGCCGAGGCCGTCGCGACCACCTGGTGTGCGGCGTTGGCGACGGCCAGGCGTACCCGGTTGCGTCCCAGGTCGAGGCCGAGGAGCAGGCCCGCGTCGGGGTTGAGCGAGACGAGCGCGGCCGGCCGGCCGCGTCCGCGCGGCTCCGCCGCCGAGCCCTCGGTCTCGATGACCACGCCGCGTTCGAGCAGCCCGGAGACGATCGCGAACATCGTGGTGCGGGACAGCCCGGTGCGCTCGGTGAGCTGGGCGCGGCTCAGCCCGCCGGCCGAACGCAGCGCGGACAGTACGGCGTCCTCGTGCACCCGCCGCAGCCGTTGCAGGGCGTCAGTGGGGGTCGACATGGGTCCATTTTCCGGGCGGGCCGGCCGGTCAGCCGCCCGCCGCGGCGGTGTAGAGGTCGGTCGTGATGTACGTGGCCGGGTCGGGCGAGTCGGTCAGCTTGCCCATCGTGACGAAGAGGTCGGCCAGGCCCTTGTACCAGCCGGACACCGAGCCGTCCGCCATGAGCCCCTTCAGCTCGCTGGTCGGCAGGATCTTCGTCACGGCCGAGGAGCCCTTGAACTGCTCGGCGGGCGCCTTGAGGAACGTGGCGGTCAGCGTCTCGGCCTCGGTGGTGTTGGCCGCGACCCAGTCGTTGCCCTGCTGGAGCACCTTGAGCACCTTGGTGACGGTGCCGGCGTCCTCGGTGACGATCTCGTTGCGGGCCACGAAGGAGCTGGGGAAGCTGAGCCTCGGGTAGAAGTCCTCGCTCTTGGTCAGCTCGACCAGGTCGGGCACGTTCTTCTTGATGGTGTCGATCAGCGGGTACCAGATGGCGGCCGCGTCGACCTGCTTGCCGCTGAAGGCCGTGACGACCGTGCTGGCGTCCATGTTGACCTTCTGCACGTCCTTGCCGGACAGCCCGGCCTCCTTGAGCGCCAGCTCCAGGATCATGTCGCCGGAGGTGCCCTCGGGGACGCCGATCTTCTTGCCCTTCAGGTCGGCGATCGAGGAGATGCCGGAGCCCGGGTAGGTGATGACGCGGTCGGCCTGGCCGAGCATGTTCGGCGCGATGATCTTGGCCTTGCCGCTGGCCGCCAGCCAGGTCGCGCCGGAGCCGATGTAGCCGAAGTCGAGGTCGCCCGCGCCCAGCGCCTGGATCTGCAGCGGGCCGTTGGTGAACACCTTCAGCTCCGGCTCCAGGCCGTTCTTGGCCCACAGGCCCTGCTTGTCGGCGGCGGCGAGCACGGCCGCGCCGGAGAAGTCGGCGATGTAGCCGATGCGCACCTTCTTAGGCTCGGCTCCTCCGCCCCCTGAGTCGGAGGAGCCGCACCCGGCGGCGGGCAGGAGGACGGCCAGCGCCGCGAGGACGGTGGCCAGGATGCGGGGACGCCTCATCGGCGGATCCTTTCTCGTTCTTGTTCGGGGGGTGACGTGGACGGCCTCAGCCCAGTTCGTCGGCGACGCCGTCCACGTCAGGGGCGCGGCCCTCGCCGATGTCGGCCATGTAGCTCATCCAGGTGTACGCGGGGTCTCCGCGGCGCAGCAGCTCGCGGTAGAGCCGCACGGTCAGGTCCCTGCGGACCGCCGCGTAGGCGGGCACGGCGTAGACGTTGCGCAGTTCGTGCGGGTCGCTGTCCAGGTCGTACAGCTCATGCACGCCTTCGGGGTTGAACACCAGCTTGTGGCGGCGGTCCCGGAACATGCGCTGCGAGTAGGGGAAGTGGTGGCCGTGGAACTCGGTGGTCACCGAGTCCCGGCCCTCGGCGGGCGCGCCGGACAGCAGCGGCAGCAGGCTCTCGCCGTCGCACGGCTCCTGCGGCGGCAGCCCGGCCAGGTCGAGGATCGTGGGGTTGAGGTCGATCAGCGTCGCGAACGCGTCCACGGTGCGGGCAGGCGCGCCCGGCACCCGGATGATGCCGGGGATGCGGTAGATGTCCTCGTACATGGCCGGGCCCTTGTCGTTGAGCCGGTGGGCGCCGGTGAACTCGCCGTGGTCGGCCGTGAAGATCACCGCCGTGTCGTCCCAGAGGCCCAGCTCGCGCAGCGCGGACAGCAGCCGGCCGATCTGGGCGTCGATCAGCGAGACGTAGCCCCAGTAGGCGGCGATCAGCTCGCGCCAGGCGTCGGCGTCGAAGTGGTCGGCCGACCAGTACTCCGAGTAGCGGCGCTGCACCTCCGGCTTGCCGTCGAAGGTCTCGGCCATGGACGCCGGCAGCGGCACGCTCCGGGGGTCGTACATGTCGTAGTACTCGTCGGGGATCAGGTACGGCAGATGCGGGCCGTACCAGTGGCACGACAGCATGAACGGCCGGCCGGACTCGCGGAAGTCGCGGGCGTAGCGGTCGAGCAGCTCCAGCGTCTGGTCGGCGAGGAACGCCTCCATCGTGGCCTCCGCCGGCTGCTTCAGCCGGCCGGCGATGAGGTGGCCGCGGCCGGTGCCGTTCGCGGCCTTGCCGAAGACCGGCCGCTCCACGGCGAACGGCGGGTGTCCCTTCTCCTTGAGCCACCGCTCGTACGACGGGTGGTGGAAGGGGTTGAGCGCGCCGGGCAGGTGCTCGCCGTCCATGCCGTAGTGCTCGGGCCCGTGCTCGCGGCCGATGTGCCACTTGCCGACGTGGCCCATGTTGTAGCCGGCGGCCAGCAGCGGCGCGGACATGACCGGGTCGTGCTCGGCGACCTCGTCGCGGCCGCCGCCGTTGCGCTCCGGGTTGACCAGCAGGCCGTGCCGGAACGGGTGGAGCCCGGTGAACAGCGAGGCGCGGGCCGGGGTGCAGATGGCGGTCGGCGTGTAGAACCGGTCGAAGCGCGTGCCCTCCGCAGCGAGGCCGTCCAGTGCGGGCGTGCGTATCACCGGGTTGCCGTAGCAGCCGAGGGTGTCCACCCGATGCTGGTCGGTCATCAGGAACAGGACGTTGCGTGGACTGGTCACTCATGCTCCGATCGCGCTTTAGTACCGAGCCTTTACGTTAAAGGGACGATCAGAGAGATCACAAGAGGGAGCCGGGTGGATTGTCCGCCTTTTTATTCCTGTCTCTTGACCTAAATCGCTGATCGTCGCCACACTGAGCGCTGACTCCCCCCGAGACAAGGAGACCCATGCGTCGTCCCCTCGCGACCCTCGCGGCAGCCGCGCTCGCGGCCACGCTGCTGGCCCCGGCGCCCGCCGCCAGGGCCGCCGACACCCCGGCCAACCTGGCGCTGACCGGCACGGCCACCGCATCCAGCGTCGAGCTGGACCGCTCCGACTTCGTGGCCGCCCACGTCAACGACGGCGACAGCGCCACCCGCTGGTCGTCGAAGTACCAGGACGACAGCTGGGTGCAGATCCAGCTCGCCCGGCCGGCCAAGGTCGACCACGTGAAGCTCACCTGGCCGAACGCCTGCGCCCGCGACTTCGTCCTGCAGACCTCGCCCGACGGCCGGACCTGGACCGACGTGGCCGCGCTCCAGCGCGACACCTGCCCGCGCACCGACGTCATCGACGTGCTCTCCGATGAGCCCGTCGGGTACGTGCGCATGCAGGGCCGCAAGCGCTGGGCCGCCTACGGCTACTCGATCTCCGAGTTCGAGATCTGGGACGGGCCGCCCGCCGCCCCCGCGCCCACGCTCGGCCTGGTCCCGAAGCCGGTGTCCGTCACCGAGACCGGCGCCGCCCCGTTCACGCTGCACAAGAACACCCGCGTCCTCGCCCAGGGCGACGGCGCGCAGGCGCCCGCCGACTACCTGGCCCGGCTGCTGCGCCGCGCCACCGGCCAGACGCTCAAGGTCGCCGCGAACGGCCGCGGCCCCGCCCCGATCATCATCGAGGTCGGCGCCGGCAAGGGCCCCGAGGGCCACGAGGACGAGGGCTACACCCTGTCCGTCGCCGCCGGCGAGATCCGGCTGCGCGCCGCCACCCCGAACGGCGCGCTCAACGGCGTCCAGACGCTCCGCCAGCTCCTCCCGCAGTGGGTCGAGTCCAAGGAGGTCGTCGACACCGCGTGGACCGTGCCCGCCGTGGAGATCACCGACTACCCGCGCTTCGCGCACCGCGGCATGATGCTCGACGTCGCGCGCAGCTTCTACCCGGTCGAGGAGGTCAAGACCTACATCGACGCGGCCGCGCTGTTCAAGGTCAACCGGCTGCACCTGCACCTGACCGACGACCAGGGCTGGCGCATCGTGATCGACGACCCGGCGAGCAACCCGTCCGGCATCGACTACGGCCTGCTCACCCGGGTCGGCGGCGGCACCGCGATGACCGAGCGGGGCACCGAGCCCGGCATCACCGGCTTCTACACCAAGGCCGACTACGCCGAGATCGTCCGCTACGCCGGCGAGAACGGCATGACCGTCATCCCCGAGATCGACATGCCCGGCCACGTCAACTCGGCGCTGCACTCCGTCCCGCAGCTCAACACCGCCGGCTCCCAGCCGCGGCCCGCCGCCGGCCAGGCCACCGTCCCGCACAACGGCACCGGCGCCGTCGGCTACTCCTCCTTCGACGCAAGCAGCGCGGTCACGTACGAGTTCGTCGGGCACGTGCTGGCCGAGCTCGCCGCCATGACGCCCGGCCCGTACCTGCACATCGGCGGGGACGAGGCGCACGTCACCAGCCACACCGACTACGTGAAGATGGTCGACGCCTTCACCGCCCGCGTGAAGGCGCTCGGCAAGACCGTCGTCGGCTGGAACGAGTACGCCGGCACCGCCCTGCCCCAGGACGACGCCGTCGTGCAGTTCTGGAGCGGCGACCGCAACGCCGTCGCGAACGCCGTGAGGAACCGCGGCGCCAAGGTCGTGCTGTCGCCGGCGGCGAACGCGTACTCGCCGCAGAAGCAGGACTCCCGGCAGCCGGACGGCGGCACCTGGGCGTGCGGCGGGCCGTGCGGCCTCGACCGGCACTACAACTGGGACCCGGGCACGTACATCCCCGGCATCCAGGAGAGCAGCGTGCTGGGCGTGGAGTCGGCCGTGTGGGGCGAGTTCATCCGCCGCGTGCCGCAGGCGCAGTACTACGCCTACCCGAGGCTCATCGCCACGGCCGAGGCCGGCTGGACGCCGCAGGCGCAGCGCGACTACGGCGACTTCAAGACCCGCCTGGCGAAGATGGGCGGCCGGCTGACCGTGCAGGGCACCAACTTCTTCCCCACGGCCGACGTGGCGTGGCGCACGGAGATCCTGTCCCCGGCGGTGACCGCCGGCACGGGCCGGCCCTCGGGCGCGACCTGGACCGTCACCGCCCCCGGCAAGGCCGCGGCCGACCTCGGCACGGTCATCACCTGGAGCGACGGCGTCAAGGAGACCGCGACGCCGGTGACGGAGCGGGAGGCGAGCATCCCCGGGATGCGCGTCAACGCCGCCTTCACCGTCACCTCCACCAGGTCCTTCGACAAGGAGGGCGTCTACACCGGCACGCTCACCGTGCGCTCGCCCGGCGAGGCCCCGGTGACCGGCACGCTGGAGGTGACAGTCCGCTGACGCATGCCGGCGGTCCGCGCGGGTACCTGGGCGTCGTCGGACGGCCGTGAGTAGGGGGACGTGGACCGCCGTGCGCGCACTGATCGTGGAGACGGGCTTCAGCCGGGGAGCGCTCGCCGCCGTACGCTCGCTCGCCGCGGCGGGCTGGGAGGTCGGCGTCGGCGCTCCCGCCGGCGCGGGCCTCGCGTCCTCGTCCCGTTACCGCCGCCGGCGCCACCTGGTGCCGGCGGCGCACGAGGACCGCGACGCCTTCCTCGCCGCCGTGCGGCGCGCGGTCCGCGACCACGGCTACGACGTGGTCTTCGGCGCGGGCGAGGCCGAGGTGCTCGCGCTGTCCCTGCTCAGGGACGAGGTCGGGGCGATCGTGCCGCACGCGGGGCACCGGCAGGTCGTCCGCGCGATCGACAAGCAGGAGCTGTCCGAGGCGGCCGAGTCCGTGGGCATCCTGACGGCCCGCGCCCTCGACCCGTCCACGCTCGCCTCGTCCACGCTCGACCCTTCCGCGCCCGACCCGTCCGCCCTCGCCCCTTCCGCGCTGGACCCTTCTGCGCTCGCCCCTTCCGCGCTCGCCGGTGAGCGCCCGCCCCTGGTCGTCAAGTCCCGGCTGCACGCCCACCCGGAACGGCCGGGGGCGCCGCCCAGGATCGACACGCTCGTCGTGCCCGGCCCGGAGGCCGCCCGCCGCCGGGTCGACGAGGTGCGCAGGCTCGGCGGCGAGCCGCGCGTCGAGGAGTTCCACGAGGGACGCCTGATGGCCTACGCGGCCGTCACCGCCGTCGGCGGGCGGGTCGTGTGCGACTGCATGCAGGTGGCCTCGCGCATCTGGCCGCCGGGGGCCGGCGCGAGCTGCCGCGCCGAGACCGTACGAGTGGACCCCGCGATCAGCGACAGCGCCGCCCGGCTGCTGGCCGCACTTGGCTGGTTCGGGCTCGCGCAACTGCAGTTCGTGGTGCCCGAGGACGGCCGGCCCCGGCTCATCGACCTCAACGGCCGCTTCTACGGCTCGATGGCCCTCGCCACCGCCGCCGGCGCCAACCTGCCCGCGGCCTGGGCCGCCCTCGCCGTCGGCCACGACGTGCCGCCGACGCGGGCCCGGCCCGGGGTGCGCTACCAGTGGCTGGAGGGCGACCTGCGGCGGGCGGCCGTGGAACGCCGGCGCGGCCTGCTCCTCGACCTGGCCGGCACGCTCCGCTTCGCCGCCGGCGCCGTCCACAGCACCCTGTCGCTCCGCGACCCCGCTCCCGCCCTGGCCAGGATCAGGGCGATGGCCGCGGCGCGCGGGCGCTGATCCCCGTCACTTCACTCGAAGTCGTCGGGGTTGAGCTCCTTGAGCCGCTTGAACTCGGCGACTTCCTCGTCCTCCATCTCGACGTCCTCGACGTCCTCGTCCTCGTCCGTACGATCCTTCTGCGGCTGTTCGGTCATGACGCCTCCCCCGAGTGCTCTCGCCGTTGCGGCTGCCCATCCGCTCCGAGCCGTAACCTGCCAGTACGCCGCGCCGCAGACACCGGGGATTGTCGATCTTGCGGCCGTCCGACAGCACCGCGAAATGCGTCAGCCCCAGGTCGACCCCGACCTCGCCGGTCGTCTCCGGCAACGGCTCATCACTCGCCTCGACCACGAACGAGGCGAAATAGCGCCCCGCCGCGTCCCTGATCACCGTCACCGACGAAGGCTCCGACGGCAGGTCCCGCGACCAACGCACGTCCACGTCCCCGATCTTCGGCAGGCGCAGCTTCCCGCCCGAAGTAATGGAGAACCGGGCGTTGCGGGTGAACCGGACCGCCTGCCTGCGGTCCGCCAGCGCCTGCTGCAGCACCACCGCCGACACCTCACCCAGCCAGGCACGCTCCGGCGTCGTCTTCGCTTGCGTGATCACCGTTTCGACAACTCTGCGTCCGCAACATACGGCAGCCCCCGCTCGTGGGCTTCCCGCCTCAGGCGCAGCCCGTCGTTGACGCCGTCCGCGCACACCCGAACGCCCTGGCCAGCGATGAACGCTGACCCGGCGTCGGGTAGAGGCGAAGGTTGTACCGCAGCTGCACGCCACGACCATGCCATTAGTCCATCGCCAACCAGGGAGTCATCAGAACCGACAGACACTGCGTTTTCGCGCTCCATGCCCACTGGGTTTTCGTTACCAAGTTCCGGCATCGTGGACGGCACGCCGACCAGCGTCCAGCGTCAGTACATCGAGCAGCAAAACCACCCGCTCTAGGAGTATCCCTAGGCGCAGGGAGGCGTCTCGATCGATACTGGGACGGTGCCCGACCTGAAGAAGCGGTTACACGCCTACTTCGGCACCGCCCCGCCTCCCACGCCCGAGTCCGTGAGGGCCGCTCTGTGGGCGGAGGACACGCCGGACCAGGTGGTGCTACTGGAGCAGTACAAGCTGTACGTGGAGATGGCGGACAGGGTCAGCGCCCGGCGCGGCCTGACCAACACCTTCTTCCTCACGCTGAACGCGGCGCTCTTCGCGCTGATCGGCACGCTGATGACGCGCGAGAGCGCAGTGGCGTCGTGGATCCTGTTCTTCCCGCTGCTGGCCATGCTCCTGCAGTGTTTCGCGTGGTTCTGGCTGCTGCGCTCCTATAGGCAGCTGAACGCCGCGAAGTACGCGGTGGTAGGGGCGCTGGAGGAGAGGCTGCCCGCCTCGCCCTACTGGCGCGCCGAGTGGGAGGCGCTGGGACGGGGCACGGATCCGGCGAGGTACTGGCCGCTCAGCCATCTGGAGCAGTGGGTGCCGCTGCTGTTCGCGGCCGTGTACACGATCACGTTCCTGGGTGTCGTGCTGATCTGAGCCGGTGCCGGAAACCCCGTGTCGTGACGATAACGATCTGTGACGATTGACTTGTGACGAATTCGCGGGACGGGCGGCAGGGACCGCAGCGCAAGCGCAACGGGGCGTTGTCGTGGGTTCTCACCGTCCTCTCCGCGCTCCTGACGCTCTATCTCGTGGTGTTCTTCCCGGCCGCAGTGGTCGCGAGCGTCGAGAGTGGGTCCTCTTTCTGGGCCCAGCTCCCCTATGTGGGTCTCGCGCTGGTGAGTCTGGTCACCGTCGCGGGCATGGACAGACGGCTCGGGAAGAGTATGACCGCCCGCATCCTGGGACGCTCGACCTGGGGGCCGCCGACGGGAGACCGGGACTTCGTCCTGTTCCTCCGTACGTTCCCCATCGACAATCTGCTGTTCGGGCACGACGAGGTGGGCGGCGCGAACCTGCCGACCACCCTGGCCGCCCCGTTCGGCATGGGCAATCCCGCCCATCTGGGGGACACCTGGGAGCGTCGCCTCATCCACGTCTTCGACCGGTTCGGCTCGGTGGTGGCGGTCGGCGATCCGGATGAGGAGTTCCCGCTGCCGGGAGCGAGGCGCTTCTACCTACCCAAGGAGGGCCAGGTCTGGAAGGACACGGTGAGCGGGCTCATCCGGCGGGCTCGGCTCGTCGTCATCGTCGCCGCCGCCGATGAGAACCCCAGCGCTGGCGAAGGAACCCTGTGGGAGTATTCCGAGGCGCTGCAGCGGTTGCCGCCGTCGCGGATCGTGCTGGTCTCCTGCGCTGGACGCGACGCCTATGAGCGGTTCCGGACGCGAGCCACCGCCTACCACCGCAGGAGAGCCGACGACCTGGAGAAATCTGGGAAGACGATCCCGCCGTTGCCCGATCTGCCCGCCTGGCCGCAGCCGCGACGGCCGCGAAAGGCCAGAAAAGGTTTCCCCTTCAACGGCGTCATCACCTTCGCGGAGGACTGGACCGCGCAGTTCGTGCATTTCGACGTCACCGCGGAGCGTGGCCTCACACCGTACGCGCGGTGGCGCAGAACGCAGCGGCATCAGATCAAGCCCTGGGCGGAGGCGCACGAGCGACGGCTGCCCGGGCAGATCGTGCGCGCGACCACCCGCCCGCACGCGCACTTCTTCTTGGTCGGGTTGCTGTCCGCCGCCTGGATGGGCTATTGGCTGATGGACGCCTGGCACGACGGCACGCTGTGGCGGCCGACCGGCGTCGCCCTGGCCGCGTTGTCCGGGCTCTGTACGCTGGCCCGCATCCGGTTACTTGTGGCATACCCCCTCATACAGGTCCACGATCCCGACGCCGCTGCCGGTCAGCCGGGAACCCCACGCCACATCGTGGAGTACGTGCTGCGCTGGCCCGGCCGTGCCGGCATGGGGATCACCGTGAGCAAGCGGCATCTCGACCAGGCCCGCAACCCCGTTCCCGCCCCGCAGCCGTTCAGCGGCGTTCGTACCGTATGGAGGAGAGCAGGTCCGCGCACCACCGAGCACCTCAGGGCCGGCATCGTCCTGCAGTATCGTGTCTGGGACATCGACCTGGTCGACCCGTACTCCGGCATGACCAGCCGCCAGTTCGCCGGACGAGCCCTCCTCCGCTTCTTGTCCATCCCGCTCTCCGTGGTGTCCTTCGCGGTCCTTTTCGCTCTTGGCGCCGCCGACGCCGTCCCCTTCGGCCTGTTCCACCTCCGGACGGCGGGTCAGATCGTGCCCACTGTGGCGGTTTTTCTCCTCCTGATGGTCCGGTCGGGAATCCAGCTCCGCGGTGATGTCAGGAGGATGCACGAACGGCTTCAGCGGCCGCGTATCCCCACAGACCTGATCCAGGAGCCTTTTGCGCTGTACCTGCGTCCCCACCCGGGCGACCCGCTCCCTTCCTCACCCTGGACGGGCCCCCTGGACCTCGATCTGAACGTGGCGCTCTCCGCCGAGGAGCGGCTGTTCCGGGTGGGACACATGCCGCACGCGGAACCGCCGGCCGGGCTGGCGCGGCTGCCGCTTCCCGAGGACGGCTGGCGGGAACAGCTCACCCAGGCGCTCCCGTACGCTGACCTGGTCGTCCTGACCACGGCCGGGACGACGCCGACGACGCTGTGGCAGCTGACCGAGGCCGTGCGGCTTCTGTCACCCGGCCGCCTGCTGCTCCTCGTCCCCTCGGGAGAAGGGACGGAGGAGGAGTATGCGCGGTTCCGGACGGCTGCCGAGCAAGCCCTCGCGGAGCGTTGTGCCGCTCTGCCCGAGGATGAGCGGGCGGCCGTTGCGAACGTCGTCCTGCCGCGGGAGCTCCCGGTCGTGTCCGACCCCGAACGGGAACCCGCACTGCGTGCGGCGATCCGTTTCGATGAGGATTGGAGTCCGGCCGTCCTGCCGTTCGACGAGCTCGGCATGCCCTTCGCCGAGATCCCCCGGCGCGCCCAGCTCCACCGCATCAAGGAGGAGCTGGCCCCGATCCTGCCGCCACCGCGCGGCGGTCCCCGTCCGGCATGACGCCCTCCGGCCACCATGTCTGCATCGGATCGCGACGACGAACAGCCGCTCGCCGGCTGCTGCTCCTCAGTCGTTCGACTATGCGAGCGGCAGGGAGTGCCGTCCAGCGACCCGGCGGATCCCCTCCAGCAGGTACGGCGCCCTCCTGCTCTCGCTCTGCAGCTCGTGGTAGAAGTCGTTCAGCACGGTGGCCAGGGGGCTGTGCCGCGACAGCAGCGCCGCCACCCGCCGGGCACGCCAACCGGCATCTCCCCCGCGAGGTCGAGGTCGTCCTGATAGACGAGGAGGCCCGCCGCCGAGGCGAGCACCCGCACATAGTCCTCGGCGAACTTGCCCTGATGATTTCGCTGGTCCAGCACGCAGTCTCCCTCGTCCGCCGACCGCCCGACGCAGAAGAGTAGCGGCAAAGGGGGACGCTCTTCCTTCCTTTCTTTGTGGTTGTCCTCCGTGGGTGCCCGGCCCGCATCCACGGACTGTTCGCGCGCGCCCCGGGCGGCGTTCACCCGCCGTTCGATCCGCTCCCGAAAGCTTGCGGCCCGGCACCCTCATTGCACGCACGAGAGGCTTCACCGTGAGCAAGAACAAGGCCGAGCAGGCCGAACAGGCCGAGGCGGCCCGGCTCTCCCGCCGGCGGCTGGTCAAGTACGCCGGCGTCGGCGCCACCCTGGCCGCGGCCGCTCCCCTGATCGGCGGCACCCCCGCCCAGGCCGACGACGAGCGCAAGTTCGGCAACGGCGGCGGCAACGGCCGCAGGTGGCGGGCCGGCGACCACCACATCCACTCCGAGTACAGCGGCGAGTTCGACACCAAGACCAGCCCGCCCACCTTCCACAAGGGCGCGGACGCGGTCTACCCGATCGTCACCAACGCGATCATGGCCAAGCACTTCGGCCTGACCTGGGCGATGTGCACCGACCACGGCGGCCCCACCCACTCCAAGGTGAACCTGGAGCAGGCGTATCCCGACCTGCTGCGCTCGCGGGTGCTGGTGCCCGAGGTGCTGCAGTTCTGGGGCATGGAGTTCGACGCGCCGGCGCTCGACCACCACACCCTGATGATCCCGCACCACGACGGGGAGGCGCAGCAGCTGTTCGAGCTGGAGAGCCGCTTCGCCAAGCACGACGCCTTCCCGGCCGACCCGGGCCGCGACACCGAGGCCAAGATGGTGGAGTTCCTGAAGGCCGCCCGCGACATGCGGCAGAAGCCGCTGGTCATCGCCCACCACGCCTCGCGCTCGGCGACCGGGCTGGGCGTGTGGGGCCAGGACACGCCGCGCGAGTTCCGCAACGGCAACAACGTCGCCCCCGACGTGTACGTCGGCTTCGAGGGCGCCCCCGGCCACCAGGCCGGCCCGCTGAACGGCGGCGCGCGCGGCGGCTACGGCAACCACCCCACGTACGGCGGCTTCGACCAGATGACCGCCCGCGTCGGCGGCCTGTGGGACTCCCTGCTCGGCGAGGGCCGGCACTGGTGGATCACCGCCACCTCCGACTCCCATGTGCACTGGACCCGCGGCGGCTCCGACTTCTGGCCGGGCGAGTACAGCAAGACGTACGTGATGGCCCGCCAGGACTACGGCGACGTCATGGACGCCCTGCGGGGCGGCCGGATCTTCGTCACGACCGGCGACCTGGTCACCGCCCTGGACGTCACCGCGAGCGCCCAGGGCCGCTCCGCCACCGTGAGCGAGACGCTGGTCCTCAGCAACCGCAACCGGGGCGACGTCGAGGTGGAGATCCGCTTCCGCCCGCTGAACGGCGTCAACGGCAACGGCGACCGCCCCGAGGTCCGGCGCGTCGACCTCATCGTCGGCCAGGTCACGGGGGTCAGCGCCGACCTCGACGCGGCCACCAACCCCACCACCAAGGTCGTCGCCCGCTTCGGCCCGAACGACTGGCGCCGCCAGGGCCAGGACCTCGTCATCCGCCACACCCTGCGCGACGTGGGCCAGGACAGCTATCTCCGGGTGCGCGGCACCAGCACCGACGAGATGGAGCCGCTCGCGGACGGCAAGGAGAGCCCCTGGCAGGACCTCTGGTTCTACTCCAACCCGGTCTTCATCCGGGTCCGCTGACCCGGTCGGCCGGGACCTGCCGATCGGGACGCGGCCGGCGGCGGGGGCCGGGCTCCGCCGCCGTCCCACCCGTCGTCCCCCGCCGGGTAATGATTTCGGCAGAGTGCCGGGGCGGGTTCTTCTCACTTCTGGCCTAACCGTAAGGTGAGCACGGATCACCGCAATGAGGTCGGGAGCACATGTTGCACGAGAAACTGTCGTCGATCTACGACAACGTCCTGCGCCGCAACCCTGGGGAGGTCGAGTTCCACCAGGCGGTGCGCGAAGTGCTCGATAGCATCGGCCCGGTTCTCGGCAAACACCCCGAGTACGCCGAGTCGAAGATCATCGAGCGCATCTGCGAGCCCGAGCGGCAGATCATCTTCCGCGTGCCGTGGCTCGACGACAGCGGCGAGGTGCAGATCAACCGTGGCTTCCGGGTCGAGTTCAACAGCGCGCTGGGTCCTTACAAGGGCGGGCTGCGCTTCCACCCCTCGGTTTACCTGGGGATCGTCAAGTTCCTGGGCTTCGAGCAGATCTTCAAGAACAGCCTGACGGGCCTGCCGATCGGCGGCGGCAAGGGCGGCTCCGACTTCGACCCCAAGGGCCGCTCCGACCGCGAGGTGATGGCCTTCTGCCAGAGCTTCATGACCGAGCTCTACCGGCACATCGGCGAGTACACCGACGTCCCCGCCGGTGACATCGGCGTCGGCGGCCGGGAGATCGGCTACCTGTTCGGCCAGTACAAGCGCATCACGAACCGCTACGAGTCGGGCGTCATCACCGGCAAGGGCCTGGCGTACGGCGGCGCGCAGGTGCGGACCGAGGCCACCGGCTACGGCTGCACGTTCTTCGTGGAGGAGATGCTGAGGGCGCGCGGCACGTCGTTCGACGGCAAGCGGGTCGTGGTCTCCGGCTCCGGCAACGTCGCCATCTACACGATCGAGAAGATCGAGCAGCTCGGCGGGCTCGTGGTGGCCTGCTCCGACTCCTCCGGCTACGTCGTGGACGAGAAGGGCATCGACCTGGCGCTGCTCAAGCACATCAAGCAGGTCGAGCGCGGCCGGCTGGACACGTACGCGGCGCGCCGCGGCGACCACGCCTCCTTCGTGCCGGGCCGCAGCGTGTGGGAGGTGCCCTGCGAGGTGGCGATGCCGTCCGCCACGCAGAACGAGATCACCGGCCGCGACGCCGCGTTCCTGGTGCAGAACGGCTGCATCGCGGTCGGCGAGGGCGCCAACATGCCGACCATGCCCGAGGGCATCAAGGTGTTCCTGGACGCGGGGGTCGCGTTCGGGCCGGGCAAGGCCGCCAACGCGGGCGGCGTGGCCACCAGCGCGCTGGAGATGCAGCAGAACGCCAGCCGCGACTCGTGGACGTTCGAGTTCTCCGAGCACCGGCTGCAGGAGATCATGCGCGACATCCACGCCCGGTGCCTGCAGACCGCCGACGAGTACGGCATGCCCGGCGACTACGTGGCCGGCGCCAACATCGACGGCTTCCGCCGGGTCGCCGACGCCATGCTGTCACTCGGCCTGATCTGAAGCGTCAGGCGAAGGGCCGTCCGCGTCGCGCGGGCGGCCCTTCGCCATTGACATGGTGATCATGGACCTTGCATACTCCCATCAGACGCTTCAAAAGAGGCTGTCAAAAACCCTCCCGACCCCCGGGCCCTAATTCCCCCTCACCTTTCGCCGGCCCGGGTTCCTGCATTTTCCGCCAGCATCACAAAGACGCAGGGAGTGACATCTCGAAATGGCTTCGGGAGTGTTAGGGCGTGCCCTTCGACGGGGATCCGCCGCGGCGGCCGCCGTCATTCTGCTGACGGCGACGAGCGCCGACCCGGCGTTCGCCCACTGGAACGGCACCGGCCAGGACATCGCCAGCATCCACATGCGCCCGTACAGCTACAACAGCACGTGGCAGACGCCGATGAACAAGGCGCTCGCCAACTGGAACGCGACGTCGAGCCCCGCCAATTTCTACAAGAACTCGAATTCCGGCTCGACCATCACGGTGAAGTCCTACAGCAACACCTGGTACGGCAACTATCAGCGGTGCGGCGGGATGTGCATGTACGTCCGGCTGAACTCGCGCACAATCAACCGGGACGCCTCGAACTTCTCCAATTTCGTCACCAGCACGCTGGTCCACGAGTTCGGGCACGCGCTGAATCTCGCGCACAACTCGACCACGTCCATCATGAACAGAAGCCGCAACCGTAACTCGATGACGAAACCCTCGTCGCACGATGTCGCCGACGTCAACGCCTACTACTAAAGGAGGCCGCAGGATGCTACGGCGTCTTGGCGCACTCGTCCTGACCGCGTTGTTCGTCACCGCGTGCGCCGCCCATCAGGAGCCCGTGCTCTACCGGGCCGACTATCCGGAGTACGAGAACGCCGACGCGCTCTTCGACCGGGCGAACCTGGTCGTCGAGGCCCGCGTCGTCGGCGAGCCGCGCTACCTGCAGGAAGTGTCTGAGCCCGACCCCGCGGAGACGGATCCGCGGCTGAATCCCATGGCGGGAGCCCCCGCCGCGGTGGCCGCCCAGCCCGACGCCCCGCCGATGGTCATCACCGTCTACACCGCCGAGGTGCTGAAGGTGTACAAGGGTGAGGCCCAGGTGGGGCAGAAGGTCGAGGTCAAGGAACTCGGCGGCGTCTTCGACGGCGTGACGTACGAGGAGGAGCACACCACGGCGCTGAACGAGGGCAGCGGGTACGTCCTGTTCCTGGAGACCTACCCCGACTCTCCGGCGGCGCTGCTCAACCCCGTCCAGGGCAAGTATCCGCTGGACAGCGCCAACAACCCGGCGCCGCTGCCGGAGAACACCGTCAAGGTGACGCGCAACCAGCTGGAGACGATGTCCTGAACCGCCGTGACGTGCTGATCGTGGCCTCGGCGGCGGCCGTGCCCCTTGCCGTGTCGTGCGCCGTCGGCCGGGGTCCCGGGCCGGCGGCGCACGACGCCGGCGTCATCTCGCTCACGGCCGGCGAGGTGGACGGACAGCCGATCGCGATCTCGGCCGGCAGGGACGACACCGTGCGGGTGTGGAACCTGACGACGAGAAGGCAGATCGGGAGCCTGGTCGTGCTGTCGGAGTTCGGGGAGCCGGCGACCGGTGACGAACGTGTCCTCACGGTCGCGCTCGGCCGGCTCGCCGGACGGCCCGTCGCCGTCACGGGCGGGCGGGACTGCGCCGTACGGATCTGGGATCCGCACACGGGACAGCAGCTCGGCCGCCCGATGACCGGCCACGAACGCCGTGTCGTCGCCGTCGCGCTCGGCGAGGTGGACGGCCGCCCGGTCATCGTCTCCGGCAGCGCGGACGGCACGTTGCGCATGTGGGACCCGTCCACGCGGAGGCAGATCGGCGACCCGCTCACCGGCCATGCCGGGTTGATCGCTTCGGTCGTGTTCGGCGAGGTGGACGGCCGGCCGGTCATCGTCTCCGGCGGTCATGACGGCACGGTGCGCAGGTGGGATCCGGTCACGAGGAGACAGAGCGGCGCGCCCATGACCGGCAGCACGAGCCTCGTGGTGTCCGTCGCGCTCGGCGAGGTGGACGGCCGGCCGGTCGCCGTGTCGGGCGCCTGGGACGCCACGCTGCGCGTGTGGGACCTGGCCACCGGCGAACAGCTCGGCGGCCCGCTGACCGGCCACGAACGCGCCGGCGGTCCCGTCGCGGTCACCCAGGTGAACGGCCGGCCCGTCATCGTCTCCGGCGGCGTGGACCGTACGGTGCGGATGTGGGATCTGGCCACGAGGAAGCAGCTCGGCGACCCGCTGACGGGCCATGACAGAGGCGTCGTCGCCCTCGCGGTGACCCAGGTGAACGGCCGGCCGATCGCTCTCACCGCCGGAGAGGACCGTACGGTGCGGATGTGGGACCTCCTCACCCGGGAGCAGGCAGGAGACTCGCTGGTCGGCCTCGAGGCCGGCGTCACGCCGGTGGCGGGGCGGACGGGGCGCACAGGGCCGTGACGAAGCTCCGCGACATCCGCGCCGACACGACCGGCCGTCGCGCGCGATCACGAAGCGACGACCAAGCTTCTGCTCACGGACGCCGCCAGGAAGGTCATTCGCCGGCCGCCTCCGTCCGTGTCGCGGCCGGCGCGATCTGCAGGGGCGTCGCGGCCCCGCCGGCGAGCTCGCGCCCCTGGCTCAGGGTGTGGTCGAGCTGCCTGGCCAGGACGTTGAGGGTCGCCGGAGGCAGGTACGCGTCGGCGCCCGCGTCGAGCAGCCGCCGTACCGGCCCGTGGTACTGAACGCCGAGCTCGTCGTCCTCGATCTCGGTGACGACCACCCGGGCCTCCGGGAACATCGACCGGAGCCCCGCGATGAGCTGCGGGCTGCCCGCGGGGACCAGCAGCACGTCGGCCGTCGCGGGCGCGGCGTGCATGTCGAGCACCACGTAGTCCGCCCCGAGCTGGGTGGACAGCGCGACCCTGGCGGCGGCCGACAGCTCCATGGCGGTGGCCACGACCGTCACGCTCTCGTAGTCGATCGGCCCCTGCTCGTCGCCCTCGTCCGGCTCGTCGCGCTCGGCGACGGCGCCCTGCACGACGGCGCCCTCCACGACGTCGATCGTGCTGGAGATCGTGGCGATCGACGCGCCGTCCCGTGTGAGGACCAGGCTCTCGCCGGGTTCGAGCGCGTCGATGAGCGCCACGACGTCGTGGGGCAGGCGGGCCACGTCGACACGTGGGGCGCGCTCGCGGATCACCATGTGCACGCCCCGACCGTCATGTGTCCCCCTTCCGGTGCCGTGGTCTCGTTGGACGCCACGAGCCGATCAGTGGTTCGGGGTCGCGCCGAAGTTTCTCTATGATCAACGGATGCGCTTACCGAGGATCGCGCCGGCCATGCTCATGGTCACTCTGGCCGTCGGGTGCGCGCCGGCGGCCTCGTCGCCCGCCGAGGCGGTGGCCCGGCAGGCGGAGGACTCGACGGGGGTGAAGGTCACCAGGATCGTCCGTCTGGACTACGGCGAGGCGATGCCTACCCCTCTCGGGGAGGACGACGGCGTCGTGCCGGTCAACATCGGCGAGTACAACGAGAGCCGGACCACCGGAGTCCTGCGGCTCGGTACGACCGCCTCCGATCTGACCACGACCTACTACCGGACCAACATCCCCGAAGACCTGAAGAGCGTGATCCCGGACGATCTGTCCTACATGACGACCAGGGCGATCTCGATCGGCGACTCCGGCACCTACGAGCAGCGAGCCGAGCGGAAGGACATGCCCGCCGGCAAGACCTGGCTGCACCACGACGGCGCCGGCTGCGGGGCGGCGGCACGGCTCGTCGGAAACCTGGACCTGCGGACGATCCTGTCGCCCCAGGCGCTGCGGAAGCTGGCCGCCCCCGCTCCTGCCTCCGGCGAGGTCATCGACGGGGTCGACACCGTCGTGCACGCCGGAAGCGCGTTGCGGACCGAGTTCGCCGTCCGTTCCCCGGGTGACGACCCGGTCATGGCGGCGGTGCTGCGGGAGCAGGCCCGCCCGACGGAGGTCTCGTGGCGGCTGTGGGTCGGGCCGGACGGCCTGCCCCGCCGGGTCCGGCTCGTCACGACCGACCCGGAGGCGGCGGAGGGCGTGCCCAGGACCGCCGTGACCGAGATCGACTTCACCGACTGGGGAAGCACCGTGTCCATCGAGCCTCCGCCGGCGGACCAGGTGCACGAGACCGGCAGCTGCCTCGACCCCGAGCCCAGGTGAGAACCCCCGGCTGTTAACGCTAACGGGACGCTTTCTCGTCGAACTCCTCCTCGGCAGCCGGTGGGGGGTGGCGGCGTCACGGAGCAAATCCGAGCAGGAAAGGTCCTGTCAACCACGCCGCGACCGGCAACGGAGCGAAGAAGACGGGGACCGACCGCGCCGAGCTGCCGTTTCGGCGAACGATCGGCGCCGGCGCCGCGATGAAACTTTCATCTGGCTACTTAACAGAGCCGAAACTTTCGCCATCCCCTGATCGAGCGTACTCGCAGAACACCGGCCAGATCCCGCCGAAACGCCACGAAAAGTTTCATTACATTCTTGACAAGTTTCGGTGAGCCTCCTCACACTGAGTCCCCGAGGCGATCTCCCTGCCGCATCGGTGGCGCACGGCGGGGACCGCCGTCACGACGCCCCCGTGGCGCGGCGTCGATCACGTGGGCACGTCCCGCACGTTCTCTCTCCGATTCGCTATGGAGGCTCAGTCATGCGCGTCAACGCCATGTCCCCACCTGCCGAACACCGCCCGCCCGGCGCGCGCCGCCGGGCGGTGATCGCCGGCGCGCTCGGCGCGATCGGCCTGGTCGCGGCGTTCGCGACGGCGATCCCCGCCGACGCCGCGGCGAGCACGCTCGGCGCGGCGGCCGCCCAGAGCGGCCGTTACTTCGGCACCGCCATCGCCGCCGGCAAGCTCGGCGACTCGGCCTACACGACGATCGCCAACCGCGAGTTCAACATGGTGACGGCCGAGAACGAGATGAAGATCGACGCCACCGAGCCCAACCGGGGGCAGTTCAACTTCACGAACGGGGACCGGGTCTACAACTGGGCCGTGCAGAACGGCAAGCGGGTGCGCGGGCACACCCTGGCCTGGCACAACCAGCAGCCGGGCTGGATGCAGTCGCTGTCGGGCAGCTCGCTGCGCCAGGCGATGATCGACCACATCAACGGCGTCGTGGGCCACTACAAGGGCAAGATCTACGCCTGGGACGTGGTCAACGAGGCCTACGCCGACGGCAACTCCGGCGGCCGGCGCTCCTCCAACCTGCAGAGCACCGGGAACGACTGGATCGAGGTCGCCTTCCGCACCGCGCGCGCCGCCGACCCCGCCGCCAAGCTCTGTTACAACGACTACAACATCGACAACTGGTCCTGGGCCAAGACGCAGGGCGTCTACAACATGGTGCGGGACTTCAAGTCGCGCGGCGTGCCGATCGACTGCGTCGGCCTGCAGTCGCACTTCAACAGCAACAGCCCCTACAACAGCAACTACCGCACGACCATCCAGAGCTTCGCGGCGCTGGGGGTGGACGTGCAGATCACCGAGCTGGACATCCAGGGCGGCTCGGCCACCACGTACGCCAACGTCGTCAACGACTGCCTGGCGGTGCCGCGGTGCACCGGCATCTCGGTCTGGGGAGTGCGTGACACCGACTCCTGGCTCGGCACCAACGCCTCCGCGCTGCTCTTCGACGGCAACGGCAACAAGAAGGCCGCCTACACCTCGGTGCTCAACGCGCTGAACGGCGGCGCCACCAGCACCCCGACCACCACCCCGACGCAGGACCCCGGCGGTGGCACCGCGGGCCAGATCAGGAGCACGGCCGCCGGCCGCTGCGTGGACGTGCCGAACGCCGGCACCGCCGACGGCACCGCGGTCCAGCTCTGGGACTGCAACGGCCAGTCCAACCAGCAGTGGACGCAGACCTCGGCAGGGGAGCTGAGGGTCTACGGCAACAAGTGCCTGGACGCCGGGGGCACAGGCAACGGCGCCAGGATCCAGATCTACTCCTGCTGGGGCGGCGACAACCAGAAGTGGCGCGTCAACTCCGACGGCACCATCACCGGCGTCCAGTCCGGGCTGTGCCTCGACGCGATCGGCGCCGGCACCGGCAACGGCACGGGGCTGCAGCTCTACTCCTGCTGGGGCGGCAACAACCAGAAGTGGTCCTACACCCCAGCAACTTAACCTCGGAACGGCCGCAAGTTACACATCCGCACCGTGAAAGTTTCAACTGGATGAACGACCCTCCTGGAGGCGAAACCCCAGGAGGGAAGGCCGTGTGACGGCAAGGCCCGGCTCGACGGGAGACCCCTCTCGTTGACGCCGGGCCACCCGTCGGATGTACTCCGCGACAAGCCTCCGCACCAAATCATGTTAGCGCTAACAACGGAGCCCCGATGAAGCACAGACCCCTGTCCATCCTGGCGACGGTGACCGCCTTACTGGCCAGCCTGTTCGTCGCCCTGCAGACCCAGCCGGCCAACGCGGCCACCGTCGACACCAACGCCTGGTACGTCCTGGTCAACCGCAACAGCGGAAAGGCCCTGGACGTCTACAACCTGTCCACCGCCGACGGCGGCCGCATCACGCAATGGACCCGTAACAACCAGAACCAGCAGCAGTGGCAGTTCGTGGACTCCGGCGGCGGCTACTACCGCGTCAAGTCCCGCCACTCCGGCAAGGTCCTCGACGTCTACAACTTCTCCACCGCCAACGGCGGCGCGATCGTGCAGTGGACCGACACCAACGGCACGAACCAGCAGTGGCGCCTGGCCGACAGCCCCGACGGCTACGTCAGGCTGATCTCCCGCCACAGCAACAAGGCCCTTGAAGTGCAGGGCGCCTCCACCGCCGACGGCGGCAACATCGTCCAGTACGACGACTGGGGCGGCACCAACCAGCAGTGGCAGTTCGTCAAGGTGGACGGCGGCACCCAGAACCCCGGCCAGTGCGACCTCCCCTCGTCCTACCGGTGGAGCTCGACCGGCCCGCTGGCCACCCCGAAGTCGGGCTGGGTCTCGCTCAAGGACTTCACCGTCGCCCCCTACAACGGCAAGCACCTCGTCTACGCCACCACGCACGACACGGGCACGAGGTGGGGCTCGATGAACTTCAGCCCCTTCACCAACTGGTCCGAGATGGCCTCGGCGAGCCAGAACACCATGTCCAACTCGACCGTCGCCCCCACGCTCTTCTACTTCGCCCCGAAGAACATCTGGGTGCTCGCCTACCAGTGGGGTGGCACCGCCTTCTCCTACCGGACCTCCAGCGACCCCACCAACCCCAATGGCTGGGGCCCGCAGCAGGTGCTCTTCTCCGGAAGCATCTCCGGCTCCGGCACCGGCCCCATCGACCAGACGCTCATCGGTGACGGCACGAACATGTACCTGTTCTTCGCCGGCGACAACGGCAAGATCTACCGGGCGAGCATGCCTATCGGGAACTTCCCCGGCAGCTTCGGCACCACCTCGACCGTCATCATGAGCGACTCGACCAACAACCTGTTCGAGGCCGTCCAGGTCTACAAGCTCCAGGGCCAGAACAAGTACCTCATGCTCGTCGAGGCGATCGGCGCGCAGGGCCGTTACTTCCGCTCCTTCACCGCCACCAGCCTGAACGGCACCTGGACCCCGCAGGCCGCCTCCGAGAGCAACCCGTTCGCCGGCAAGGCCAACAGTGGCGCCACCTGGACCAACGACATCAGCCACGGTGAGCTGATCCGCACCAGCGCGGACCAGACCTTCACCGTCGACCCCTGCAACCTGCAACTGCTCTACCAGGGACGCAGCCCCAGCTCGGGCGGCGACTACGGCCTCCTGCCCTACCGGCCGGGCCTGCTGACCCTGCAGCGCTGACCTCGGTTACGCCTCATCGTTCGTCACGCAGTTCGAGCAGGAGCGCCGTCATGCTGACCTTGACACCGTCACGCGGCGCTCCTGCCTTGTCGTGCAGGAGCGCGACGGCCTGGCCGATCAGTCCGACGATCTCCTCCCACACGGGCCTGGGCAGCCACACCTCGGCGTCCATGGACATGCGCTGGCGCTCGGTCCCGGTCAGGCGTCTGGCCAGGTCGGCGCTCATCGCCTGGTGGAGGAGCTGCCGGCCGTCGGACCTGTCGATGCGCTCGGCGCTGGACGGGTCGTAGCGGTAGAGCACCCGCGGCCGGCCCTTGCCCGCCGGCGGCCGTTCGTCCACCTGCTGGAGGAAGCCCGCCTCGGCGAGCCGGCGCAGGTGGTAGCTGGCCGAGCCGTGCGCGATCCCGAGCTCGTCGGCGACCTCGGTGGCCGACATCGACGCGCCGGTGAGCAGCGACACGATGCGCATGCGCAGCGGGTTGGCCAGGGCGCGCAGCGGCACGAGCTCGTTCTCCGAGGTCACCGTCGGATCATAGGTTCTCCAACAACCCTTGGGGAAGGCCGGGGGTCTCAGCGCGTCGCGCCGAAGACGACCCGGATCATCGAGCGGGCGAGCGCCTCCGGATCGCCGTCGGCGCTCTCCGGCAGCACGCCGCTCAGCCACAGGCTGGTGAAGCCGTGGACCAGCGACCAGACGGCGACCGCGGTCAGGTGGTCGTCCGCCGGGCCCGGCGACAGCGTCGCGGCGCCCGCGATGAGCACGCCGGCGGCGCGCTCGTGCCCGGACCGCACGCCGGGGTCGTCGCCGCGATAGAGCTCGGGCCGGAACATCACCTCGAAGTAGGGCCGGTGGTCGATGGCGAAGCGGACGTAGGCGACGCCGATCTCCCACACGTCGCCGGCGGCCCGTTCGAGGGCGTCGGCGAACATCGCGAACCCCTCGGCGGCCACGGCGGTCAGCAGCCCCTGCTTGTCGCCGAAGTGGTGGGCGGGGGCGGCGTGCGAGACGCCGGCGCGGCGCGCGAGCTCGCGCAGGCTCCATCCGGCCGGGCCGGACTCGCTGATGGCCTGAAGGGCGGCGTCGATGACGGCGCGCCTCAGGTTGCCGTGGTGGTAGCCCTGCTGGCTGATCCCTCTCACCTCCGGTGCTGTCGCGTGGCGACCTCACCTTATCTTGACATTGACAAGACAGCGAACGTCCTCCAATCTTGCCGCTGACAAGATCGGCGACGGATCCGCCTTCGCCGCAGCCGTCCGACCACGGGGGACTACACCCATGACCCGCTCCGACATCGACCACATCGACCACACGGTGCTCATCACGACGGACCTCGCCGCGACGTCCGCCCGCTACCAGGACCTCGGCTTCACCCTCAGCCCCGTCTCGCCCCACCAGCTCGCCGAACGGCCCGGCGGTCCCCTGACGCCCACCTGCACGGCCAACCGCTGCGCCTACTTCGGGGAGTCGTTCATCGAGCTCCTCGGCATCGTCGACGCCACCGCGCCCGACCCCTGGGGCGTGCACGAGCTCCGCCGGACCTACCGCGGCCTGCTCATGACGCTCGGCTCCCGCGACGTGCGGGCCACCGCGGCACGGCTGCGCGCCGCCGGCCTGGCCTCCACCGGCGTCCGCGGGCTGGAGCGCGAGGTCGGCACGCCCGAGGGGCCGCGGACCGTACGGGCCGACAGCGTCCGCGTCGACGCCGCGCACACCCCCGGGTGCGCGTTGCAGGCCACCCAGCACTTCACCCCTCAGTACGTGCACCAGCCCCGCTACCTCGACCACCCCAACGGCGCGACCGGCCTGCACGGCGTGCTGATGGTCGTGCCCGACGACGAGGTGGACGAGCACGAGGAGCGCTACGCCCGCATCCTGGACGCCGACGTGTGGATCGACGGCCCCAAGCGCGTGCTGCCGCTGCGGCACGGCCGGATGGAGATCCTGCCCCGGTCCGCGCTCGATCACTTCCTGCCCGGACACGTCCTGCCCGCCGTTCCCCTGCTGGCCGCGCACACCGTCGCCGTCCGCGACCTGACGGCCGCGCGCGAGCTGATCGAGGGCAACGACATCCCCACCCGGACCACCCCCGACGGCTTCTACGTCTCCGCCGGCGACGCCTGTGGCGTGCCGCTCGCGTTCGTCCAGAGCTGAGAGCTCGCCGCCGGGCAGCGGTTGTGATTACATCATTACAACCCCTGGGGAGGAGTCATCATGATCGTGGAGTACATCCGTTATCGCTTACCCGCCGGCGCTTCGGCCGAGTTCGAGGCCGCCTACGGCAGGGCGGCCCGGTCGCTCGCCGAAGCGCCGCAGTGCGTGGACTACGAGCTCAGCCGCTGCGTGGACGAGCCCGCCTGCTACGTCCTGCGCATCACCTGGACCTCGCCCGAGGACCACCTGAAGGGCTTCAGGGCGGGCGAGCACTTCCCCGCCTTCTTCAAGGAGATCCGCCCCTACGTGGAGCGGATCGAGGAGATGCGCCACTACGAGCAGACCCCGGTGCGCGGCCCCGGCGGCTCCGTCCCCTCCCTGCACGAGTGGGCCGGCGGCACCGAGGCGCTCGAACGGCTTACCGAGCGCTTCTACGAGCTGGTCAGGGCCGACGCCGTCGTCGGCCCGCTGTTCGCCCACATGGACCCCGACCATCCCCGCTTCGTCGCCATGTGGCTGGCGGAGGTGTTCGGCGGCCCCGCGCGCTACACGGGCGAGCGCGGAGGCTACCCGCACATGCTCGGCATGCACCGCGACAGGGCGATCAGCGAGCGGCAGCGCCGCCGCTGGGTCAACCTGCTGGCCGACGCCGCCGACGAGGTCGGCCTGCCGGACGACCCGGAGTTCCGCGCCGCGTTCATGGGCTACGTCGAATGGGGCACCAGGCTCGCCCTGGCCAACTCGCAGCCCGGCGCGACCCCCGTCGAGCAGGCCCCGGTGCCGCACTGGGGGTGGGGCGTCGCGCCGCCGTACCAGGGCTGATACCCGCCGGTAACGACAGCGCGCAGGTCCCGTCGCGAGGCGGATCTTTTACAATGTGGCGGCCTCCATATGGCGCCGCGAATGATGATGTTCGAGCACCGTGGAACGGGTGGAGGCGACGCGATGCGATGAACGTCGCCTCGCGCACGTGACAGCGGGGAGAATCAGTCGGTGTTCAAACGTGTCGCCATCGTCAACCGCGGAGAGGCCGCGATGCGGCTCATCCACGCGGTCAGGGACCTCTCGGCGGAGACCGGGGTGCGGATCGAGACGGTCGCCCTCTACACCGACGCCGACCGTGACGCCACCTTCGTCAGGGAGGCCGATCTCGCCCATCTGCTCGGGCCCGCCTCGGCCCGGCCGTACCTCGACCACGCCGTCCTGGAGCGGGCGCTCGTCGAGACCGGGGCCGACGCGGCCTGGGTCGGCTGGGGCTTCGTCGCCGAGGACCCGGCCTTCGCCGAGCTGTGCGAGAAGATCGGGGTGACCTTCATCGGGCCGAGCGCCGAGGCCATGCGCCGGCTCGGCGACAAGATCGGCGCGAAGCTGCTCGCCGAGGAGGCCGGCGTCCCGGTCGCGCCGTGGAGCCGCGGCGAGGTGGCCACCCTGGAGCAGGCGCTGCGCGCCGGCCAGGAGATCGGCTACCCGCTGATGCTCAAGGCGAGCGCCGGCGGCGGCGGGCGCGGCATCCGCGTGATCACCTCCGAGGAGGAGTTGGCCGACGCCTACGAGCGCACCCGCCAGGAGGCGCTGCGCGCGTTCGGCTCCGGCGTGGTGTTCCTGGAGCGGCTGGTCACGGGGGCCCGGCACGTCGAGGTCCAGGTCGTCGCCGACGGCCAGGGCACCGCGTGGGCGCTCGGCGTACGCGACTGCTCGGTCCAGCGGCGCAACCAGAAGGTCATCGAGGAGTCGGCCTCCCCGGTCCTGAGCGAGGAGCAGGCCGCCGAGCTCAAGGCGTCGGCCGAGCGGCTGGCCAAGGCGGTCGGCTACCGCGGCGCCTGCACCGTGGAGTTCCTCTACCACCCCGGCGAGGAGCTGTTCGCCTTCCTGGAGGTCAACACCCGGCTGCAGGTCGAGCACCCCATCACCGAGGTCACCACCGGCACCGACCTGGTCCGGCTGCAGCTCCACGTGGCCGCGGGCGGCAGGCTGGAGGGTCCTCCCCCGGTCGAGACCGGCCACGCCGTCGAGGCCAGGCTCAACGCCGAGGACCCCGACCGCGACTTCGCGCCGTCCCCCGGCCGCGTCGCGCGCCTGGTGCTGCCCGCCGGGCCCGGCATCCGCGTGGACACCGGCGTCAGGGAGGGCGACGTCATCCCGGCCGCGTTCGACTCGATGATCGCGAAGATCATCGCGTACGGCCGCGACCGCGAGCAGGCGCTGGGCCGGCTGCGCCGGGCGATGACCGACATCACCGTGATCATCGAGGGCGGCGCCACCAACAAGAGCTTCATCCTCGACCTGCTCGACCAGCCCGAGGTCATCACCGCCCGGGCCGACACCGGCTGGATCGACCGCGTACGCGCCGAGGGCCGCCTGGTCAGCCACCGGCACTCCGCCGTCGCCCTCGTGGCCGCCGCCATCCGGGCCTACCGCGACGAGGAGGAGCTCAGCCTCCGCCGGCTCCTGTCCACCGCCTACGGCGGCCGTCCCCAGGTGCGGCACGACCCGGGCCGTCCGCTGGACCTCAAGCTGCGCGGCGTCGGCTACCGCGTGAGCGTGGCCAGGGTCGGGCCCGAGCGGTTCCGGGTGGGCGTCTCGGGCGGCGGCGACGTGCACCACGCGGACGTCGAGGTCGACCGGTTCGACGCGCACAGCGGCCAGATCGTGGTCAACGGCCGCCGTTTCCGCCTGGTGTCGGCCGCCCACGGCCCGACCCACCTGGTCGAGGTCGACGGCGTCACGCACCGGATCAGCCGCGACGAGGGCGGCGTGGTCCGCTCCCCCGCCCCCGCGCTCGTCGTGGCGGCGCCGGTCGCCGTGGGCGACGAGGTCGAGGCGGGCGCGCCCATCCTCGTGCTGGAGAGCATGAAGATGGAGACGGTGCTGCGCGCGCCGTTCCGCGCCCGGGTGCGCGAGTGCCCGGTGCCGGTGGGGACCCAGGTCGAGACCGGGGCCGCCCTGATGCGCCTGGAGCCGCTCACCGACGACAGCCCGCAGGAGGAGGCCGGCGTCGCCGAGATCGACCTGCCGGCCGAGCCCGCGAACGTGCCCGCCGCCGAGCGGGCCGGGCGCGGCCTGCGGCACCTGCGCGGCCTGCTGCTGGGCTTCGACGCCGATCCGCAGGGCCACCAGCGGGTGCTGGCGGACTACGTGGCCGCCCGCGGCGAGCTGGGCGACCAGGTGCTCGAAGGCGAGCTCGACCTGCTCACCGTCTTCGCCGACCTGTGCGAGCTGAGCCGCAACAAGCCGAGCGGCGACCTCGGCGCCGAGTCCGACAGCGCGGTGCACAGCCCGCGCGAGTTCTTCCACAGCTACCTGCAGAGCCTCGACGTCGAGCGCGCCGGACTCACCGAGGGCTTCCAGGCCAAGCTCGCCAAGGTCCTCGCCCACTACGGCGTCACGAGTCTCGACCGGACGCCGGAGCTGGAGTCCGCGGTGTTCCGGATCTTCCTGGCGCAGCAGCGGATGAGCACGGGCGTCGCGATCGTGTCGGAGCTGCTGCGCCGGTGGCTGGCCGGCCCGCCGCCGCTGGAGTCGCTGAGCGAGCCCGCGGGGCTCACCCTTGAGCACCTGGTCGAGGCCACGCAGGTGCGCTTCCCCACGCTGACCGACCTGGCCCGCGGCGTGGTGTTCCGCTGGTTCGCCCAGCCGCTGCTGCGGCGCAGCCGCGCCGAGGTGTACGCGGCGGTCCGCGGCCACCTGCGCCACCTCGACCGCGACCCGGACGCGCCCGACCGCGCCGAGCGGATCCAGGCGATGGTGGCCAGCGCCGAGCCGCTGGTCCGGCTGCTCGGCCAGCGGATCGGCCGGCCGGGGCGCGACCACGCGCCGCTGCTGGAGGTGCTGACCCGGCGCTACTACGGCAACCGCGGGCTGTCGGAGGTCGTCGCGCGGGACATCGGCGGCTGCCGGTTCGTCACGGCGACGCGGGCGGGCTCGGACGGCGCGACCCGCGTGGTCGCCACCGCCGCCGACATCACCGCCCTGCCGGACGCCCTCGCGGCCGCCGCCACGCTCACCGCCGAGGCCGACGGGCCTGAGGTGGCCGTCGACGTCTACGTCACCTGGGAGGACCAGCCCGACGACGACGCGATGGCCGTACGGCTGGACGGGATCGTCGCCGGGCACGCCCGGCCCGAGGGCGTCCAGCGGATCACCGTCATCGTGGCCGGCACCGGCGGCGCCGTGATGCACCACGGCTTCACCTTCCGGCCCGACGGGCAGGGCTTCGCCGAGGACCGGCTGATCCGCGGCATCCACCCGCAGATCGCGCAGCGCCTCCAGCTCGAACGGTGGCGCGAGTTCGACCTCACCCGGCTGCCGTCGGTCGACGAGGAGATCTACCTGTTCAAGGCGGTCGCGAAGAGCAACCCCGCCGACGAGCGGCTGCTCGCGATGGGCCAGGTCCGTGACCTGACGCCGCTGCGCGAGGCCGACGGCAGGCTGGTCGCGCTGCCGGCCGTGGAGGACGCGCTCACCGCGGGCCTCGACGCGATCCGTAACTTCCAGGCGCAGCGCCCGCAGAACAAGCGCCTCGACACCAACCGCATCATGATGTACGTCTGGCCGGCCACCGAGATCTCGCACGACGAGCTCAACGCGCTGGTCCAGCGCATCCTGCCGACCACGGTGGGCGCGGGGCTGGAGGAGGTCCTGTTCGTGGCCCGCCAGCGCAACGCCGCGGGCGAGCTGAGCGAGGTCGCCGTGCGCATCACGCTCGACGCGGGCCACGGCGCGACCCTCTACGTCGAGAAGCCCTCGACGGAGCCGGTCCGGCCGCTCGACGACTACCGCCAGAAGGTGCTGCGGGCCGCCCGGCGCGGCAGCGTCTACCCGTACGAGCTGAGCGCCATGCTCGGCCGCTTCGTCGAGCACGACCTCGACGAGCACGGCGCGCTCGTGCCGGTGGACCGGCCGAAGGGCCGCAACAGCGCGGCGATCGTGGCGGGCGTCGTCTCGACGCCGACCGAGCGGCACCCGGAGGGCGTCACCCGCGTGGTCCTGCTCGGCGACCCGACCAAGGCGCTGGGCGCGCTGTCGGAGCCGGAGTGCTCGCGGGTGATCGCCGCGCTCGACCTCGCCGAGCGGATGCGCGTACCGCTGGAGTGGTACGCGCTGTCGGCGGGCGCGCGGATCTCGATGACCTCGGGCACCGAGAACATGGACTGGGTCGCGGCGGCGCTCAAGCGGATCGTCACGTTCACGCAGGCGGGCGGCGAGATCAACGTCGTGGTCGCCGGGATCAACGTCGGCGCCCAGCCCTACTGGAACGCCGAGGCGACGATGCTCATGCACACCAAGGGCGTCCTCGTGATGACCCCGGACTCGGCGATGGTGCTCACCGGCAAGCAGTCGCTGGACTTCTCCGGCGGGGTGTCGGCCGAGGACAACTTCGGCATCGGCGGCTACGACCGCGTCATGGGCCCGAACGGCCAGGCGCAATATTGGGCCCCCAACCTGCGGGCCGCCCACGACGTGCTGATGGCGCACTACGACCACACCTACGTCGCGCCCGGCGAGACCGGGCCGCGGCGGGCCGTCACCACCGACCCCGCCGACCGGGACATCTCGCCCTTCCCGCACACGGTCGCGGGCAGCGACTTCGCGACGGTGGGCGAGATCTTCTCGGCCGAGCACAACCCGGACCGCAAGAAGCCGTTCGACATCCGCACGGTGATGCGCGCGCTGGCCGACCAGGACCACCCGGTGCTGGAGCGCTGGGCGGGCATGGCCGACGCCGAGACGGCCGCGGTCCAGGACGCGCACATCGGCGGCCATCCGGTCTGCCTGATCGGCATCGAGTCCCGCGCGGTGCCGCGGCGGGGCTTCCCTCCCACCGACGGCCCCGACACCTACACCGCGGGCACGCTCTTCCCGCGCTCGTCGAAGAAGACCGCGCGGGCGATCAACGCGGCGTCGGGCAACCGGCCGCTGGTGGTGCTGGCCAACCTGTCCGGCTTCGACGGCTCGCCGGAGTCGATGCGCAAGCTCCAGCTCGAGTACGGCGCCGAGATCGGCCGGGCGATCGTCAACTTCAAGGGCCCGATCGTGTTCTGCGTGATCTCGCGCTACCACGGCGGGGCGTTCGTGGTGTTCTCCAAGGCGCTCAACCCGAACATGACCGTGCTGGCGCTGGAGGGCTCGTTCGCCTCGGTGCTGGGCGGGGCGCCGGCCGCCGCCGTGGTGTTCTCCAGCGAGGTGAACCACCGCACGGCGACCGACGCGCGGGTCACCGAGCTGCAGGGACGCCTCTCGGGGCTCACCGGGGCCGAGCGGGCGGCGCTGAACGCGCAGCTCGTGGAGGTGCAGGCGGCCGTGCGGGCGGAGAAGCTGGGCGAGATCGCCGCGGAGTTCGACCGGGTGCACAGCATCCAGCGGGCCGTGGAGGTCGGCTCGGTGGACGCGATCGTCAGCGTCGCGGAGCTGCGTCCCCGGATCATCGAGGCCATCGAGCGCGGGCTGGCGGGCACGGCGGGCTAGAACGTCAGGGTGTGAAGGCGGCCACGTGCTCGCGCGCCCAGGTGGCGAACGTCCGGCCGGGCCGCCCGATCAGCCCCTCCAGGTCCGTGGTGAGCTCGGTCGGGACGCCGTCGTTCGACTGCTGCCAGTCCAGCAGCGCGTCGGCGACCGGCCCGGGCACGTGGTCGGCCATCTCCGCCTTCCATTCCGCGCGGGTGACCTCGCGGATGGTGATGGGCCGGCCGGTGACCTCGCGGAGGATGTCGATCTGCGCGGCGCACGTGATCGACTCGGGGCCGGTCAGGGTGTAGGCCCGGCCGCCCGCGGCCGGATCGAGGAGGACGGCGGCCGCCGCCTCGGCGAGATCGGCCTCGTGGATGGGGTCGTTGTACGTCCCCGGGTACGGCAGGCTCACCGGCGTGCCGGCCTTGACGGGCCACGACCAGGCGAGGGCGTTGCCGGCGAAGGCGCCGGGGCGCAGCAGCGTGCTGCGGACGGGCGCGGCGGTCAGGGCGTTCTCGACGTCGGCGTGGGTTTTGGCCAGCGGGTTGGCCTGCGGGTCCGGGGTGAGCACGGCGGAGGACGAGAGCAGCACGATGTGCTCCACTCCGGCGGTGACGGCCTCCTTCACGAAGGCGTCGGCGTGGGACGGCTCGGCGTACAGGAAGACCGAGCTCACCCCGGCCAGGGCGGCCGGGAAGGTGGCCGGGTCGGTGAGGTCGCACGTGGCGATCGACGGGTCGTCAGGACGGCTCGACGCGGGGCGGACGGGCAGGCCGCGCCGGCGCAGGAGGGCGATCAGTTCGGTGGCGACGGCGCCGCGAGCGCCGGTGACGAGGATGGTCATGCCGGGGACACGCCTTTCCAGGGGTAGGGTATGAGCGTGACACACAAGGTGCGTCGCACAAATGTTGCGCGACGCAAGTAATGTGAGGCATGGGGCTGTCCAGTGTCAAATCGTGGCGAGACGCTGAAGCGGATCATGGACGAGAGCCAGCGGCACTACGCGGCGTACGTGCTGTTCAATCAGGCGTTGGCCGACCACCTGCGGATCCACTCCACCGACCTGCAGTGCGTGGCGCTGCTCGACCTGGAGTCGGGGCCGGTCAGCACCGGCGAGATCGCCCGGCTCACGGGCCTGACGCCCGGCTCCGCCACCCGTCTTGTGGACCGGCTGGAGCGGGCGGGCCTGGTCGAGCGGCGCCCCGACCCCGCCGACCGCAGGCGCGCCCTGGTCGCCTTGGCGCCCTCGGCGCGGGAGCGGATCAGCGCGGCCTGGGAGCGTCCTGGCCAGGCGTTCGCCGAGGTGCTGGACCGCTACGACGACGCCGAACTCGACGTCATCGCCGACTACCTGCGCCGGGCCGCCGAAGTGGGCCGCGCCCAGGCCGACCGCCTGACCGGGGAGAGCGGGCCTTCAGCCGGGTCATAGGCTCCGCTCACCCTCGGGGCGGTGCGTGGCCCTGGGCCAGGCCGGCGAAGGGCAGCGGGCAGTCGGGGCAGGTGCAGTGCGTCAGGCTGTCGCAGCCGGCGCTGACCACCTGGCCCAGCGCCGTCCTGATCGTGGTCAGGCCGGCGATCTTCGCGTCCACTTCGGCGATCTTGGCCTGGGCGCGGGTCCGCAGGTCAGGGGTGGGATGGCCGCGCCGGCCCGTGTCGAGCAGCTCGGCCACCTCGTCCAGGGTGAAGCCGAGCCGCTGGGCCGCCTTGATCACGGTCAGCAGGGTGACGGTGTCCGGCGGGTAGGCGCGGTGCCCGCCGGGGCTGCGGGCCGGTTCGGCGATCAGCCCCCGGCGTTCGTAGTAACGCAGGGTCTGCGGGTTGACCCCGGCCCGCTCGGCGACCTGCCCGCTGCGCAGGTACGGGCCGTCCTGCCTCACGCCGGTCTCCCCGCGCGCCCGGCCAGCGCGTCCAGCACCTCGACGTGCTCCGGCGGCACCGCCACCTCCAGCGCGAGACCACCGCCCGCGATGGTGAGGACGAAGGTGAAGAAGGAGCAGCAGCCGCTCTCCCGTGCCGTCAGCTCGGCCGCCCTGGCGGCGTTGTCCGGGCTGAAGGCGAGCTCCAGCAGCAGCCGCTCCCGCGCGGGACGCCGCACCGCCCGGACGGTCCCCGCGAACAGCGCGTCGAACTCGGCCACCCGCAGGGGCCGCTCGACCGTGGGCAGCGTGCACGCGTCGGGAGCCCACACCTCATCAGGGGCGAGGTTTTTCTTCATGTCCCGACGTTAAGCCTGTACCTGGGTACCGGATGCAAGAGGAGATCGCGGATCCGTGGCACCGCCGGATGTCCGGCGGGGGCGACGGCCAGGAAGCGGGCGAGCGTGCGGCGGCCTCGCTCGGGCTCGATGGCCAGTTGCGCGGTGCCGAGGACGAGCAGCAGGTCGGCGTCCCGTGACCGGCCGCCGGCCATGCGCTGAAGCAGGGACACCGCCTCGGCGGCCCGGCCCGTCTCGATGAGCTGCAGGCCGAGCAGGGAGAGCGCGGCGCGGTCGTCCGGACGCCGGCGCAGGGCCTCCCGGTAGGCGCGTACCGCGCCCTCGTGGTCGCCGGCGGACGCGAGCAGCCGTCCCCTGGCCACCGGGTCGTCGGGCTGGTCCGCCGTCACGGGTCGCGCGGGTTCGTGACTCACCCGGACGACGACGGCCCCCGCGACGAGGGCCAGGACGCCGAGCGCGGCCAACGCGACCACGGGAACAGCGGTGCCACCCCTGCCGGGCACGGCCCCGGCGTCGGCGGCCGACGGTTCCCGGCCGCGAAGCGCCATGCTCCGCCGCCGTGCGGCCGACGGCTCTCGGCTGCGAAGCGCCATGAGCCGCCACCGCCGCGCGGCCGGCGGCGCCAGGACGGCCGGTCGCGGCATCGTCAGGACGGCCGACGACGCCACCGCCACGAGGGCCGCCGCCAGGGCCGCCGCGGGGAGCGCCCAGAGGGCCAGCGGCAGCCCCTGCATCGGCGGGGAGAGCAGGATCCACTCCCCGTAACGCTGCCGGAAATGTCGAAGGATGTCGTCATCGCCGACGCCGGCGCGCACCAGGCGCTCGATCTCGGCCCGGACCGACAGGGCCATCGCCGAGGACGACTCCGCCGCCGACACGCCCGCGCAGTCCGGGCAGCGCAGCATCGCGGCGAGGTCGTGCGTACGCTCGGCCAGACCGGGCTCCCGCTGCGCGGAGTTCCAGAGCGCCAGTGCGGCGAGCACGGTCAGGATCAGTGCGGCGAGCCTGGCCATCACGGGTCCAGCAGCGGCGGCACGCGCGCCTCGATCCAGCCGGGGGTGAGCGTGCCGATCAGGCGGTCGACGACGAAGCCGTCCCGGTCGAGGAGGAACGTCTCCGGCACGCCCCGCGCCCCGAGTTCGAGCGCGAGCCGCCCGTCGGGGTCGGCCAGGTGCGGGAAGGACGTCGCGCCCGTCTCCGCCAGGAACGCGCGCGCCGCGCCGGCCGCGTCGCGCAGGTCCACCCCGAGCACGTGGACGCCGCGCAGGTCGCGCGCGGTGGCGACGAGCAGCGGGAACTCCTCGCGGCACGGGTCGCACCAGGAGGCCCACACGGTGACGAGGACCGGGCTGCCGCGCAGATCGGCGAGCGTGAACGGCCGCCCGTCGAGCGTGCGACCGGCCAGATCGGGCCTGCGCCGCTCGGGCGCGGCCGACGTCCCTTCACGGGCGTCGCCGAGAGCGTGCACGAGCACGGCCACCAACATCGGCACCACGACAGCGACGACCGCGACAACCGACAGCCGCCTCATGCCGACGACACCCCACCACGCCGGACCGCCCGCCGGGCCGCCCCTGAGGCCGCTGGGGGCATTGAGGACGCTGACGGCGCCGAAGACGCTGAAGGTGCTGAGGACGCTGAGGGTGCTGAGGACGTCGAAGGTGCTGCGGATGCTGCGGCAATTGGGGGCGCTGAGGGCGGTGAAGGCGCTGAGGGAGTGGACGGCTCGTCCGGACTGGACGGCTCGGCCGGACTGGACGGCTCGGCCGGACTGGACGGCTCGTCCGGGCTGGAAGCCCGCTCGGACGGCCCCGACCGCCCGGTGGTGCGGGTTCGCCTGCGGCCGGCAGGAAGCAGCGCGAGGAGGCCGCCCAAGGCGGTCACGCCGCCGCTTGTCCACAGCATCCCCATGAGGGGGTTCACCGCCACCCGCAGCATCACCGCACCCCCCTCCTGGTCGATCTCCGTCACGGACACGTACAGATCGCCCGCGAACCCCCCATGGATGGCCGGTCGGGCGACCGGCGAGCCGCCCCTGGCGGGGAAGAAGACGAGCGCGGGTCGCAGCACCCCGACGAACCGCCCCTCCCGGGTGACGGTGACGCGGGCGGTCGCCGTCATGGCGTCGGCGGTCCGCGCCCGTTCGACGCCGTCGAGCCGCACGCTGTAGCCGCCGGCCGGCAGGGAGCGGCCCTGCTGGAGACGGCCCTGGTTCTCCTCGGCGTACGCGGTGGAGGCGGCGATGGCGACGGCGGCCAGGGCGACCCCGGCGTGCGCGAGCAGCGCGCCCGCGCGCCTCCGGTCGAGCCGTTCGCGAGCCGAGGGGCCGGGCAGGCGTCCCGCGAGCGCCGCCAGCGCGAACGCCGCCGCCCCGAACGTGACCAGGGCCATGACGGGATGGCGGCCGGTGAACCCGAGGCAGGCGACGGTGGCGGCCCCCACGGCGACGGGTACGGCCAGGCCGCGGCCCGCGCGGCGTACGCCCGCTCCCATGAGGACGACCAGCGCCAGCAGGCCCGGCACCACGGTGCGGTCGTAGTACGGCGGCCCGACCGACACCTGCTCGCCGTGGAGGAGCCCGGCGACGGCGGGGAACAGGGTGCCGAGCAGCACGGTGCCGGCCAGCACGGTCAGGAGCGCGCAGCCGAGCAGGAGCGCCGGGTCCGGCCGGCCCGCCGGCCGCGGCCGCCGCGCGGAGCGCCGGGCGAGCAGCCCGCCCGCGCCGACCAGCGCGACCGTCAGCAGTCCGAGCAGCGCCGGTCCGGCCTCCGAGCGGGTGAAGGAGTGCACGCTCGCCACCGCTCCGCTCCTGGTCAGGAACGTGCCGAGCAGCACCAGCAGGAACGCCCCCACGGCCAGCGGCGTCGTCCAGGTGACGAGCGCACGCGTACGGACGGCGTGCAGCAGCGCCGTGGCGAGCAGCCAGGGCATCAGGGACGCGTTCTCGACGGGGTCCCACTCCCAGTAGCCGCCCCACCCGAGCACCCCGTACGACCACCACGCGCCGAGCACGATCCCGGCGGTCAGCGGGACCCACGCGGCCAGCGTCCAGGCCCTGATGCGCGCGGCAGCCGTGCCGCCGGTGACGAGGCAGGCGACCCCGTACCCGAAGGGCGCCACCAGCGCGGCGAACCCCAGGTAGAGCAGCGGCGGGTGCACCCCCATCAGCGGGTGGCCGCGCAGCAGCGGGTCGGGGCCCGGCCCGTTGGCCGGGACGGGGTCGGCCGGGACGAAGGGGTCGGCGGCGAGTGCGGTGAGCGCGAAGAACGCGGCGCAGACGAGCATGACGACGGTCATCGCCACCGGCTGGAGCGGGTCGCGGGCCCGCGCGGCGACGGCGGCGACGCCGGTGAGGATCAGCAGCCACAGCACCAGCGACCCTTCCAGCGCCGACCACAGGCTGGTGACCGTGAAGAAGAGCGGCACCTCGCGCCCGCCGTGCCGGGCCACGAACCCCACGCTGAAGTCGTGCGTGACGAGCGCGGTCTCCAGCAGCAGGAAGGCGAGGATCGCGGCGACGAGCGCCGCCGCCGTGCCGCCGACCGCCAGGGCACGGCTACGGGCACGGCTCCGGGCGCGCGGCCAGGTGAGCGCGGCGGCCAGCGACGCGGCCAGCCCGGACCACAGCGCGGCGGTGCCCAGGACGTCGATCACGGCCGCGCGGCCCGTCGGTCGGACACGGCTTCCTCCCGGAGTACGGATCGGAGGGGAGGCAGGGCCAGCATCGCCCCGACCGCGGCGATGGACAAGTTTCCCCAGGTCGCTGGCGTGGCGAGCGGGCCGCGTCGAGGCACCGGGTTAGCCTGCGCGAACAGGTGGGACGGGAGGCTCCGAGCGTGGCGGCAACGAAGATCGGGCGCGTGGCCGCGGCCTGCGTGCCGCTCCTCGCCGCGTCCTGCTCCGCCGGCGCTCCGTCGGCGCTGTCGCCGGGCGGTCCCGGCGCGGCGCGGGTGGCCGATCTGTGGTGGCTGCTGTTCGGCATCGCCGTGGTGGTGTGCGTCGTGGTCACGGTCCTCGTGCTGTGGGCGGTCGCGCGGCGCCGCGACGCGACCGCGCGCACCGCGACGGGACGCCGGTTCGTCGTGGTGTGGGGGCTCGCCGTCCCGGCCGTCATCCTCACCTTCACGTACCTGACCGGCCTGGACGGCATGCGGGCGTTCGAGGACCCGCGCGACCCGAAGGCGCTGACCGTCGAGGTGACCGGCCACCAGTGGTGGTGGGAGGTCCGCTACCCCGCCTCGCACTTCACCACGGCCAACGAGATCCACGTGCCGGTCGGGCGCACCGTCCACGTACGGCTCCGCACCGCCGACGTCAACCACAGCTTCTGGGTGCCGCAGCTCACGGTGAAGACCGACCTGGTGGCCGGGCGGGTCAACAACCTGTGGTTCACCGCGAACCGGCCCGGCCTGTTCCGCGGGCAGTGCGCCGAGTACTGCGGCACCCAGCACGGCCGGATGGCCCTGCACATCGTGGCCGAGCCGGACGCCGCCTTCAACGCGTGGCTGGCCAGGCAGGCGCAGCCGGCGACCGCCGCCGGCGAGGGACGGCAGGTGTTCGAGGCCGCGTCCTGCGCCTCCTGCCACACCGTCGCCGGGACGTCCGCGGCGGGCAGGCAGGGGCCGGACCTGACGCACGTCGGCGGGCGCCGCTTCCTCGGCGCGGGCACCCTGCACAACACGCCGGCCAACCTGGCCGCCTGGATCGCGAACGCGCAGGCGTACAAGCCGGGCAACCGCATGCCGCCGCAGCCGCTCGCGCCGGAGCAGCTGCGCGCCGTCACCGCCTATCTGGACAGTCTGGAGTAGCACGTGGAGACCGTCACCGGGGCGCGGGCGAGCGCCGCCGAGCGCGTCGCGCGCCACTGGCAGGAGCCGCCCGGCCTGCGCGGCTTCCTGACCACGGTGGACCACAAGCGGGTGGGCCGCCGCTACCTGGTGACGGCCTCCGTGTACTTCACGCTGGCCGGGCTGGAGGCCGTGGTGATGCGCACCCAGCTCATCGCCCCGGACGCCGGCGTGGTCGCGCCGCAGACCTACAACCAGCTCTTCAGCCTGCACGGCACCGCGATGATCTTCCTGTTCGCGACGCCGATGCTGTTCGGGTTCGGCAACTTCCTGTTCCCGCTCATGCTGGGCACCAGGGACATGGCCTTCCCGCGGCTGAACGCCTTCGGCTACTGGGTGTTCGCGCTGGCGGGGGTGCTGATGTTCGGCAGCCTGCCGTTCGGGGCCGCGCCGGACGGCGGGTGGTTCGCGTACGTGCCGCTCACCGGCCCCCGTTTCGCCCCCGGCCCGAATCTGGACGTCTACACGCTGGGGCTGCTGTTCCTGGGCGTGTCCACGACGGCGGGCGCGATCAACTTCATCTCCACCGCGCTGAAGCTGCGCGCGCCCGGCATGACGCTGAACCGGGTGCCGGTGTTCGTGTGGGCGCTGGTGGTCACCTCGTTCATGGTGGTGTTCGCGCTGCCGCCGCTGAACACCGCCAACTTCCTGCTCTTCCTGGACCGCCGGTTCGGCACGCACTTCTTCAACCCGGCCGCGGGCGGCGACGCGGTGCTGTGGCAGCACCTGTTCTGGCTGTTCGGCCATCCCGACGTGTACATCATCGTGCTGCCCGCGCTCGGCATCGTCTCCTCGATCGTGCCGGTCTTCTCCCGCCGCCCGATCGCCGCCTACAGCCTCATCGTGCTGGCCACGGTGGCGACCGGGGTGATCAGCTTCGGGGTGTGGGTGCACCACATGTTCGCGGTGGGCCTGCCGCAGCTGTCGCTGACGTTCTTCTCCGCCGCCAGCATCGTGGTGTCGATCCCGGCCGGGATCCAGGTCTTCTCGTGGCTGGCCACCATGCTCATGGGCCGCGTCGTGCCGAAGGTGCCGATGATGTGGGCGGCCGGGTTCATCGTGGTGTTCACGATGGGCGGGGTGACCGGGGTGATGTTCGCCGTCGTCCCCTTCGACCAGCAGGTCACCGACTCCTACTTCGTGGTCGCGCACTTCCACTACGTGCTGTTCGGCGGCGCGGTGTTCCCCGTCATCGGCGGGCTGTTCCACTGGTGGCCGAAGCTGACCGGCACGATGACGAGCGAGCGGGCCGGGCGCTGGGCGTTCTGGCTCACCTTCGCCGGGTTCAACCTGACCTTCCTCCCCATGCACGTCTCCGGGCTGCTGGGGATGCCGCGCCGGGTCTACACCTTCCCGTCGGGGATCGGCTGGGAGCCGTGGAACCTGGCCGCGACCGTCGGGGCGTACCTGCTGGGCGTCGGGCTGCTGGTCGTGCTCGGCACGCTCTGGTACGCGCACCGGCGCGGCCCGGCCGCGCCCGCCGACCCGTGGGGCGGCGAGACGCTGGAGTGGGCGGCGGCGTCCCCGCCGAAACCGTACGACTTCGCGGTCATCCCCACCGTCCACAGCCTGCACCCCATGTGGGACGAGCGTTCGCGCGCCTCCCTCGCCGAGGGCGCGACGTCCGAGGCACGGGTGCTGGCCGACGGGCATCTGGTGCTGCGCACGTCGGAGCTGGACGGCGAGCCGGAGGGGCCGCTGGAGATGCCGGAGCACTCGTGGGCGCCGATCGCGGCGGCGGGCGCGCTGTTCCTGGCCGTCGCCTCCCTGCTGTTCGACCGGCCCGGCTTCGCCGCCGCCTTCGGCGTCGCGACCGCGCTGGTCGTCGTCCGCTGGCTCTGGCCGAAGGAGGCCGCCCGGGCATGAGCGCGATCGACGAGATCACCGAGCCCGCGGCGCTGAGCAGCGCGCCCAAGGGCCGCACCCCGGCCTGGTGGGGGATGGTGCTGTTCGTGGCCACCGAGGCGACGCTGTTCGCCTGCCTGCTGGCCTCGTACTTCTACCTGCGGTTCCTGACCTCCGCGGAGTGGCCGCCGCCGGGGATCAAGAAGCCCGAGCTGGCCAAGCCGCTGGCGATGACCGGGCTGCTGCTGATCAGCAGCGGCTGGATGGCCTGGGCCGACTGGGCGATCAGGCACGACCGGCGGTGGCTGCTCAGGGTCATGCTGGCGCTCACGCTGCTGTTCGGCGCGGGTTTCCTCGGCGTCCAGGCCACCGAGTACGCCACCAAGCTGTCGGAGTTCACCTGGACCACGAACGCCTACGGCTCGCTGTTCTACGTCATCACCGGCTTCCACGGCACGCACGTCTTCACCGGCCTGCTCATGGTGGGCTTCACGCTGGTGGCGGCGCTGGCCGGCAAGTTCGGCCGCACCCACCACGAACGGGTCCGGATCGTGTCGTTCTACTGGCATTTCGTGGACGGGGTATGGCTGGCCATCCTGTTCTCCCTCTACCTGAGCCCGCACCTGTGAGCACGCGGCCGAGCACCCGGCGGGCGGCGCGGTGGCTGCTCGCCTTCGCCGTCGTGGGCGGCGTGCTGGCGTGGGCCGCGCACCTGCTGGTGGCCTGGGCCGTGGTGGAGGTGGCCTGCTCCATCGGCCACCCCGAGGTGGCCGGCGTCCCCGTACGCCTCTTCGCGCTGCTGGCCACCGTCCTGCCCGGCGTCGTCGCGGTCGCGGCGCTGGCCGTCGCGTGGCGGCTGCGGCTGCGTCACCTGACCGAGCCTGAGGGGCGGCGGGAGCGGCGGGCGAGGTTCCTGGCCGAGCTGGGGCTCGGGCTCGACGCGTTCTCCTGCCTGATGATCCTGTTCGGCGCGGTCGCGGTGGCGGTGCTGGCCGCATGCGGCTGACGGCCCTGCGGGCGCTGCACCATGCGGCCCCGCACCCCACGGCCCCACACCCCACGGCGCTGCACCATCACACCGGCGGGCTGGACCTGGCCGGGGTGGCGCCGGTGGCCTGCTGGCTGGTCCTGGCCGCCGCCGGCTACCTCATCGGGCTGCGGCGGCTCGGCGGCCCCGGCCGCTCGCCGCGGGCGGGCGCGCGCCGGCTGGGCCGGGTCAGGGTGTGGGCCTTCGCGGGCGGGCTCGGGGCGGTCGCGGCGGCCCTGCTGCCGCCCCTCGACGCGGTCGCCGACGAGCGGTTCTCCACCCACATGCTGCAGCACATGATCCTCATCTCGGCGGCCGGGCCGCTGCTGGCCGCCGGCTCCCCCGGCCTGCCGCTCACCCTGGCGCTGCCCCGGCGGGCGCGGCGGGTGCTCGCCCGGGCCAGGCACGTCCTGCGCCGGGTGCCGAGGCGGCCGGTCGCGGCCTGGGCCGCGCACGTGGGCGTGCTCTGGCTCTGGCACCTGCCCGGCCCGTACGAGCTGGCGCTCCGCGACCCCGTGGCGCACCTGGTGGAGCACGCCTGTTTCCTGGGGACCTCCTACCTGCTGTGGACGCACGTCCTGTCGTCCTCCCGGTCGCGGCTGAACCCGCCCGCCGCGATCCTCTACCTGTTCGCCACGGCGCTGCCCAGCGCGGCGCTCGGCGCGGTCCTCACCCTGGCCGGGGCGCCGCTGTTCCCCGGTCAGGCGGCGGCCGCGCTGGCGTCGGGCGCCGACCCGCTGACCGATCAGCAACTGGCCGGGCTGGTCATGTGGATACCGGCTGACCTGGTATATCTCGGCGCGATCTTTGCCGTCTTCCTCGCGTGGATGGACGGGCCCCGGGAAATGAGCGCTCCGAGGCCGTCCGTCGCCTCGTCGGCGTCCGGAGGTGAGCGATGATCGAGCGCGTGCTCGCCGGAACGCCGTCCCCGTCCCCGAAGGAGCGCGGCAGGGACCTGTTCGGGGCGCACTGCGCGACCTGCCACGGCCAGGGGGGCGTGGGCAGCGACCGTGGGCCGTCGCTCAAGGGCGCCGGCGCGGCCAACGCCGACTACCAGCTCTCCACGGGACGCATGCCGATCCCGCGCCCCGACGTGCGTCCCGAACGCCATCCGCCCGCGTTCACCGAGGCCGACATCGCCGCGCTCACCTCCTACATCGCCGCGCTCGGCCCGGGTCCGGCCATCCCCCGGGTCGGGCCGGGGGACGTGCGGCTGGGCCGCGAGCTCTACCTGGCCACCTGCGCGTCCTGCCACTCCGGCGCGCAGTCGGGCGGCACGCTGGCCCACGGGCTGGCCGCTCCCCCGCTGCTCCACTCCACGCCCACGCAGATCGCCGAGGCCGTGCGGATCGGCCCCGGCGCGATGCCCGCCTTCCCGCCCTCGGTGCTCGGCGACGCCGAGCTGGACTCCATCGCCTCCTACCTGACCACCACCCGCCACCAGCTCGACCACGGCGGCAACCCGCTGGGCGGCATCGGCCCGGTCGCCGAGGGCGCGGTCGCCCTGCTGGTCGGGCTCGGCCTGCTGCTGCTGTTCATCCGCCTGATCGGGAAGAGGGCGCCATGAGCGATCCGGGGCGGCGGGCCGAGCGCGGCATCGCCGTGGCCTTCTCGGTGACCGTGCTCGGCGCGGTGCTGGCCGCGGCCGGCTACGTGACCGGAAGCGACCGGCTGCTGCTCGCGCTCGGCTTCTGCCTGGCCTTCGCGGGGCTGGCCGCCGGGTTCACGCTGTGGGCGGCCCGGCTGCTGCCGCAGGGCCCCTACGTCGAGGAGCGCGAGCCGATGCGCTCCCCGCCGGAGGAGCGCGAGGCGCTGGAGTCGGAGTTCGAGCCGCCCGCCGGCCGGCTGCCGCGCCGCATGCTGACGGCGGCGCTCGGCACGCTCGGCCTGGCCGGGCTGTTCCCGCTGCGGTCGCTGCTGGTGCACGGCCCCTCCCCCGCGGTCGCGCTGGCCACCACCGCCTGGCAGGACGGCGTGCGCCTGGTGGACCAGGACGGCTACCTCATCCGGCCCGAGCGGGTCCCCCGGGGCACGATGCTGACCGTCTTCCCCGAAGGCCACCGCGACACCGGCGACAGCATGGCGCTGCTGCTGCACGTGGACCCGGCCCGCCTGGACCTGCCGCGCGGCCGCGAGAGCTGGACGGTCGGCGGCATCATCGCCTACTCCAAGCTGTGCACCCACGCGGGCTGCCCCGTCGGCCAGTACATGCGGCCCGAGGAGCGGCTGGTCTGCCCGTGCCACCAGTCGGTGTTCGACGTGCTGCGCGGCGCGGAGCCGGTGTTCGGCCCGGCCGCCCGCTCGCTGCCGCAGCTGCCGCTCAGGGTCGGGCTCGGCGGGGTGCTGGTGGCCGCCGGCGACTTCCACGAGCCGGTCGGCGCGGGTTACTGGAGGCCGATGTGATCCTCCGCCTGCTGGGGCGGGCCGGGTGGCGCTGGGTGGACGGGCGGCTGCGGGCCGCCGAGATCACCAGGACCGCGCTGGCCAAGGTCTTCCCCGACCACTGGACGTTCATGCTGGGCGAGATCGCCCTCTACAGCTTCGTCACGCTGGTCGCGACCGGGGTGTTCCTCACCTTCTTCTTCGTGCCGAGCACCGCCGAGACGATCTACGGCGGCTCGTACGCGCCGCTGCACGGCGCGTCCGTGTCGGCCGCCTACGCCTCGGCGGTCGAGCTCAGCTTCGACGTGCGCGGCGGGCTGCTGTTCCGGCAGGTCCACCACTGGTCGGCGCTGATCTTCCTGGGGGCGATCGCGGCGCACGCCTGCCGGATCTTCTTCACCGGCGCGTTCCGCAAGCCGCGCGAGATCAACTGGCTGGTCGGCGTCACCCTGCTGCTCACGTCGCTGGCCAACGGCTTCGTCGGCTACTCGTTGCTGGACGACCTGCTGTCCGGCACCGGGCTGCGCATCGGCTACTCGATCGCGCTGTCGGTGCCGGTGGTCGGGTCGTGGGCGGCGTTCCTGCTGTTCGGCGGCGAGTTCCCCGGCGACCTGATCATCTCGCGCCTGTACGGCCTGCACGTGCTGCTGCTGCCCGCGCTCATCGCCACGCTGATCGCCGCGCACATGGCGATCCTGATCCGCCAGAAGCACACGCACTTCCCCGGCCCCGGGCGGCGCGACAGCAACGTCGTCGGCTCCAAGATGTGGCCCACGTACGCCTTCCGCTCGCTGGCCCTGCTGTCCGGCGTGCTGGCGGTGACGTTCGGCCTGGGCGGGCTGGCGCAGATCAACCCGGTGTGGATCTGGGGGCCGTTCAAGCCGGCCAACGCGACCACGCCGGGCCAGCCCGACTTCTACATGGGCTGGGTGGAGGGCATGATCCGGCTGTTCCCCGCGGCCGAGTTCCGGGTGTTCGGCTACCTGGTGCCGTCGCCGTTCCTGCCCGCGGTGGCGCTGCCGCTGCTCATGGTCCTCGTCATGTACGCCTGGCCGTGGCTGGACCGCCTGGTCACCGGCGACCGGGGCCGGCATCACGTGGACGCCCGCGTCAGGGACCGTCCCGGGCGGACGGCGGTGGGCGCGTGGGCGGTGGCGCAGACGGGGCTGCTGCTGTTCGCCGCCTCCGACGACCTGATCGCGCGCTGGCTGAAGGCTCCCGTGGAGGACGTCGTCGCGGTGCTGCGGATCGTGGTGCTCGCCGTGCCGCCGGTCATCGGGGCGGTGGCGTACGTGCTGGCGCGGGCCCTGCGGGCGCATCCGGAGAGCCGGCTCATGACGCTGGAGCCCCGGTACGTCGGCGAGGCCCTGGGCCTGTCCCGCACCCGGCCGCCGCGCCGCCCTGCGCCGGGGCGGCTCGGTCACCGGCCCGACGTGCCGGCGGAGGACGCGCCGCAGGTCGCGGAGGCGGGAGGCCGGCATGCGGGTTGAGGTGTGGCGGCAGCCGAACGGCTACTGGCGCTGGGCCTGCTACGAGGGGAACACCTGCCTGCTCAGCAACTCCGAGTACACGAGCGAGCAGGCCGCCCGGCACAGCGCCGACACGGCCTACCCGCCTCCTTCCGGCGGCGGCGAGCCGCGCTCCCGCACCGGCCGCCTGCTGAGCCGCTGGTTGGAGCGCTTCCTCCTCGCCGTGGCCGCCTGGCGGCTGCTGCGGCGGGTGCGCCTCCGCCGCGGTCACGGAAGGGGTGGATAGATTGACACGGTCACGCACGGTGATGACGGGAGGAGGCGGCATGCGACCGTCCCTGGCAGGCTCGCTGGTCTCGGCGGGAGCCGCGACGGCCCTGGTCACGGGCCTGGCGGTGGCGCCGCCCGACGCCGTGCAGGGCGAGGTCCAGCGCCTCATGTACGTGCACGTGCCCGCCGCGTGGACGGCCTACCTGTGCTTCACCGCGGTCTTCGCCGCCGGGCTGCTGCGGCTGCGGCACCCCAGGCCGGAGCTGGACCGGATCGGCAGGGCCGCGGCCGAGGTCGGCGCCGGCGTCACCGCCCTCGCCATCGCGCTCGGCATGGTGTGGGGGCGGCCGGTCTGGGGCGTGTGGTGGACCTGGGACCCGCGGCTGACCACGACGGCGCTGATGCTCGCCGCGTACGTCGCCCACCTGCTGGCCGGGCGGCTCGCGGGCGGCCGGGCGGCGGCGCTCGCCGGCTGCGCCGGGTTCCTGACCGTGCCGCTCGCGCACGGCTCGGTCCTGTGGTGGCGGGCCCTGCACCAGCCGCCGACCGTGCTCAGCCCGGAAGGGCGGCTCCCGATCGCGGCGCCCATGCTGGCCGCGCTGGTCCTGGCGACGGCGGCGTTCACCGCGCTGGCGGCCTGGGTGGTCGCGCGCCGCGTCCGCTCGCTCGCCGCCGCTCCCCCGCCGCCGTTCCCCGCCGCGCCCGTGCCCGCGGGAGCCGCGCGATGAGCGGCTGGCTCTGGGTCGCCGCCGGCTACCTGCTCACCGTGGCCACCTGGGCGGGTTACGTCGTGTGGTCGGGGCGCACCCCGTCATGAGGAGGCTGCTGATCGCCGCCGTGGCGGTGGTGGCCGGGGGCGTGCTCGTCTTCCAGGCGCTGGGCGAAGGGGCCGTCTACTACCGCACGCCGCAGGAGCTCGCCCAGGACCCGCCGGAGCCGGGCGACCGGCTGCGGGTCGGCGGGCTGGTCGTCGCCGGCAGCGTGCACGCCCTGCCCCACGGCGTCGCCTTCACGCTCACCGACGGCGTACGGAACCTGCCCGTACGGCACACCGGCGAGGTCTCCCCGGTCTTCGCGGGCGGTCAGGGGGCGGTCGTCGAGGGCCGCATGGACGGCGGGGTGCTCCTGTCGGACCGGCTGATGGTCAAGCACTCCAACGAGTACCGGCCGCCGGTCGCGAGCACCCGCGTCGGCCTCACCGAATGGGCCGTGACCGTAGGCGACCCCGTGCTGCGGCCCGGACCGGTGACGCTGGAGGTGACCAACGCGGGGTCCACCGCGCACGACCTCATCGTGACCGGCATCGGCGTGTCGGCGCACACGCCGGTGCTGGCCCCGGGGCAGGCGGCGACGCTGCGGCTCGACGCCCCGTCCGGCGCGCTGCTGACCCTCGTGTGCGGCGTCACCGGCCACGAGACGCTGGGCATGACCGGCACGCTCCGCGTCGCCGACCTCTAGGCCCGCGGCCGGCGCCGGCCGCCAGGCTCGCGGGCCTCCTCGGCCGGGCCCTTGGCGAACCTGGTCAGCAGATTGAGCGTGGCGCGCCGGGTGAAGGCGGCGGCCGCCCGCGTCACGCCGTGGCCGCACGCCGCGCCCTTCATCCCGCACACCCAGCGCATCGTGCCGGAGGCGAACACGCCGGCTCCGCTGGGGGCGACGTAGTAGGTGCTGTTGCTCACGGTGGCCCGGCCGCCGCAGTCGACGGGCGACTCGGCCAGCACCTCGACGTCGGGCGAGCCGGCCGACACCTTGTCGGTCTCCACGCCCGCCAGGCCGGGGAAGACCCTGCCCCTGGTCCCCGCGAAGATCCAGTGGCCCGGCCTGGTCACCCGGTAGGCGGCCTCGGCGGGGAAGCAGTCGTACATCTGCCCGACCAGCGCGCTCTCCGGCTTCGACTGCCGCCAGAGCGGGCACTGGGTCTCCTTGTCGCATTTGACCGTCCTGCCGGTCAGCCCGATCCGCCAGTAGACGGCGTTGGCCCCGAGGAAGGCCAGGTTCACGCCGTCGTCGCGGGCCCGGGTGACGACCTTCCGCATCTCCGGCGACCAGTACTCGTCGTGCCCCAGCGACACCACGGCCCGTGCGCCGCGCAGCGCGCCGGGCCGCAGGTCGAGGCTGGTCAGATAGGCCAGCGGCAGGCCGCTCTGCTCGGCCAGCCGGATGGCGTTCCACTCGAAGTCGAGGAAGAGCCGGGCGCCCGAGCCGTCGTAGGGGCGGTCGAAGGTGACCGCGCGTGAGCGGTCGGCGAAGCCCCCGGGGCCCATGTAGAGGCTGCGTCCGCCCCACAGGTTGTACGCCTGCCACGTGGTGACCGCGTTGACGAGCACCACGCGGCCCTCCGTCGAGGCCGAGCGCACGGTGATCGGGACGTACCGCTGGCCGCCCGTGGAGGCGTCCAGCCGTACCAGGTAGGCGCCCTCGGCCCAGCCGGTGGTGTCGACGGTGAGCGAGGGCGTCCAATGGGCGGCGGTCACCGTGCGGGCGACGGTCCGCGCCCGCGGCTGCCGCTTCCCGTCGGCCGGCGCGGAGCGCCAGACCCGTACCGGCCGGGCGCCCATCCGGAACGCCGACGCGGTGAAGCGCGGCGCGGTGGTGGAGACGAGCAGCCGGAACCGCTCCCCCGGCAGCACGCTGACGCGGTCGGCGTAACCCTCGATCTCGTGCTCGCCGCCGCGCTTCGTGATGCGCCAGGGCACGGGCCCGGCGGGCGGCGCCTGCGCCGGCGCGGGATTCTCGGGAGCCGCGCGTTCGGGAGCGGCGGGCCCGGGGGCCACGGGAGCGGGGACGGAGCAGCCTGCGGCGGCGAGCAGGACCAGGGCGGCGAGGACGTGACGCATGATCACATGCTCACGCCCGGTCCCCTCCAGGCGCCGCCCCTTGGCCAAGTGCTTACTTGTTCCGGCACTCGCCGGGACCTGGGTCAGGCCGTCTCGCCGGCCGCCGCCAGGTATCCCGCCAGCATCGCCAGGCCCACGTCGCGGACCGCGTCGTCGCCCGGCAGGAAGTCGGAGCCGTGCAGGCGGGCGCCGCCGCCGTCGTCCACGCCGACGAACATCATCAGCCCCGGCAGCACGGCCGACAGGTACGAGAAGTCGTCGGCCCCGAACGACCACATGGGCCGGGCGGGTTCGAGCCCGAGCGCGGTCAGGTTCGCGCCGGCGAGGGCGGCGAGCGCGGGGTCGTTGTGCAGGATCGGCTCGCCGTGAGTGATGGTGACCGTGGCCTCGCAGCCGTGGGCGCGGGCCACGAGCTCGGCCACCTCGCGCAGGCGGGCGTGGACGCGCTCGCGTACCGGGTCGCTCAGGGACCTGAGCGTGCCGCTGGCGGAGGCGGAGTCGGGGACGACGTTGGGCGCGCTCCCGGCGGCGAGGGTGGAGACGCCGAGCACGGCCGAGCTGGTCGGGTCGACGTCCCGGCTGACCACCCGCTGGAGGCCGACGATGACGTGGGCGAGGGCGAGCACGGGGTCGCTGGTCAGGTGCGGGTAGGCGGCGTGGCCGCCGCGGCCCCGTACGACGACGGTGAACTCGTCGGCGGCGGCGTTCACCGTGCCGGGGGTGGCGGCGACCGTGCCCGCGGGGAGCGTGGGCTGGACGTGCGCGCCGATGACGGCGGTGAGCTCCTGCCCGGCCAGCAGCGGCGATTCCGCGATGTCGCGCGCCCCCGAGGGATAGGTCTCCTCGCGGGGTTGCAGCACCGCCACCAGCGGCACCGCGTCGCCGGTGGCCGCGACCGCGCGGGCGAGCGCCACCAGCGCGGCGAGGTGCACGTCGTGCCCGCACGCGTGCATGCGGCCCGGGGTGCCGGACGCCCAGGCGACGCCGGTCCGCTCGGTCACGGCGAGCGCGTCGAGCTCGGCGCGGACGCCGATGGCGGGGCCGGGTCCGCCGACGCGTACGAGCGCGCCGGTCCCCGCCACCAGGTGCGCCTCGTCGCCGGGCAGCTCGGCGAGCACGAGGTCGCGGGTGGGGCCCTCCTCGCCGGACAGGTCGGGGCTGGCGTGCAGTCTGCGGCGCAGCTCGCCGGCCGCGGGCAGCTCCTTCTCCAGCGCGGTCAGCAGGCGGGCCGCCAGGCTCGTGCTCACGCGGCGCCCTCCAGGCGGTACACGCGCAGCGCGTTGTCCGCGCCGATCATGCGGGCCACCCGTACGGCGTCGCGCTCGCTCCACTCCCCGGCGTCGACCCAGTGCCGCAGGGCGCGGCCGAGGCCGCGGCGGAAGAGGTGGGCGCCCAGGAAGTGCAGCTCGGCGGGGCCCCAGGCGTCGGACGAGAACAGGGTCTTGGCGAACGGGGCCAGCTCCAGCGACTCGGCGATCAGCTCGGCCGAGCGGCTGCCGGTGTAGTTCACGCCGAGCCCGACGTCGAAGTAGACGTGCGGGAACACCTGCGCGAGGTAGCCGGCGTTGCGGTGGTACGGGTAACAGTGCAGCAGCAGCACGTCCATGCCGGTCGGCTCGACCAGCTTGAGCCACCGGGTGAGCAGCAGCGGGTCGCACAGGTGCAGCTCGACGTCGGGGTCGCCGTACCCGGCGTGCAGTTGCAGCGGCAGGCCGCGCTCGGCCGCCGCCCACAGGCCGAGGCGCAGCAGGACGGGGTCGCTCACCCGCCACTCCCCGGTCCGTTCGGCGTCGGCGAGCCAGCGGCCCGCCGCCGCGACGGCCTCGCGGTCATCGGGCGGGGTGGGGTCGAAGGCGAAGCCGTGCCGGTAGGCGACGATGCTCTTGAGCCCGACGGCGTGCTCCGTACGGCGGCGCAGCTCCTCGCGGAAGCGGCCGGGCAGGTCGGCGGCGGCGACGCCGGACGCCGCGACGTCCTCCATCACCCGTTCGACCCGGACCACCTCGTGGGCGGGCCGGCCGGACACGGCCGTCATCCCGGCGGGGCTGAGCACGTCGTCCCCCCGGTAGCCGGTCTCGACCAGGTAGCGGCCGATGCCGCTCGCGGTGAGCAGCAGCCGGTTGACCTCGGCCGCGCCGAGCTCGGCGCGGCGGGACATGTAGTCCTCGGGGGAGGCGTGCGCGGGCAGCCCGAGCACGGGCGCGCACCAGCGGCGGATGGCGAAGCCGATCTGGGAGTCGAACTGCGTCATGAACTTGGGGATCGGGCGGTCCGACTCGGTCACCAGGGTCTCGAACACGTCCCGGCCGAGATCGTCGGCGGAGGCTCCGTGCACGTGGTGGTCGACCAGGGGGAGGGCGCCGAGTTCGGTCTCCAGCGCGGCGTCCGGGGTCTCAGTAGACATCGGCGACCTTCCTGCAGAGCTCGTGGGAGGGCAGGCCCGCGACGTGGTCCAGCTCGGTCCGCTTCACGGTGAGGAACGTGTGCAGCAGCTCGGGCGGGAACCAGCCGCGCGCCACCTCGTCGGCTTCGAGCGCGGCGAGCGCCTCCGGCAGCGACGCGGGCAGCGGGGGCTCGCCGGCCAGGTCGGCCTCGCTGCTGGACTCGGGCCAGACCCGGGCGGGCTCGCCCGCCGCCAGCCCGGCCAGCCCCGCGCGTACGAGGACGCCCAGGACCAGCCAGGGGTTGGCGGTGGCGTCCGCGGCCCGGTACTCCAGGTGGAGCTGGGCGGCGGGGTCGGCGTCGCCGATCGCCACGGTGGGCGCGATGCGCAGCAGCGCCTCGCGGTTGCGCTCGGCGAGGAACACCCCGCCGGAGCTCCACCGGTGCGGGGTGAGCCGGATGGAGGAGGAGGGGCTGGGCGCGGTGACGGCCACGACCGCGCCGGCGTGCTCCAGGACGCCGGCGGCGAACGTGGCGGCCACGGCCGACAGCCTGCCGGGGGCGTCGGCGTCGTACATGACGGGGCCGCCGCCGTCCGCCCGCCGCAGCGAGAAGTGCACGTGGACGCCGTTGCCGACGGATTCCGGGTCGGCGATCGGCGCGAACGTGGCCCGGTGGCCGCGCCTGCGGGCGAGGTCGCGGACGAGCTCGCGGAGGAGCACGGCGCGGTCGGCGGCGACGAGGCCGGATGCGGGCCGGAGGGTGATCTCGAACTGGCCGGGGCCGTACTCGGGCAGCCAGGTCTCCGGCTCCAGCCCGGCGCCCTCCAGCAGCGTGACCAGGTCGGTGCCGAAGGGCTCGGCGCGGCGGGCGCGCTGGAAGGAGAACGGCGGATCGTCGCCTGGCTCGCCTCCTTCGAGCATGAACTCGTGCTCGAAGGAGGCGTGGATCTCCAGCCCGGCGCGTTCGCGCAGGTCGTCGAGTGCGGCGCGGAGGAAACCGCGCGGGCAGCCTGGCCAGGGGGAGCCGTCGAGGCCGGTCTGGTCGGCGAGGTAGAGCCGGGCGCCGGGCGTCCCCTCGTCGGCCGGCAGGTCGATCGCGGTGGCGGGGTCGGGCATCAGCCGCAGGTCGCCGACCGAGCCGAACACGTTGCCGTCCGCGAGGTCGCCGAAACAGTTCAGCGCCAGGTTGGCCGGAACCCAGCCGACTCCGCCGCGAAGCGTCTGTTCCAGCCTCGACACGGGCGCGGCCCGGCCGCGGACCTGCGCCGCGAGGTCGCAGGTCGCCACGAAGACGGTCCCGGTGGTCATCGCACTCTCCTCCCAGTCCGGTCGGCACGCCCGCGACCGGCTGCCCAAATGAAACATTTGATGCAAATCTCTGGTCAAGAGGGCGAGATGAAATTTATCATGCACGTTACTCACCGCGGCCGGAGAGAAAGCGCAGGTCAAGGCGTTCTCCGCCGCCGAACGGAAGGGCAGCCATGGCCAGAACCTCCTCCCCGGACGGGCTTTCCGGCGCCGTCGCCCTCGTCACCGGAGGCGCCCAGGGCATCGGCAGGGGCATCGCCGAGGCGTTCCGCGACGCGGGCGCGACGGTCGTCGTCGCCGACCTGGACGCCGAGCGGGCCGCCGAGGTCGTGGCGGGTCCCGGCCGGATGTCGGCGCTCCGCCTCGACGTCCGCGACCCGGCCTCCGTGGAGGAGGCGTTCCGCCGCGCCGCCGAGCGGCACGGCCGCCTCGACATCCTGGTCAACTGCGCCGGACGCTACCCCAACACGCCCCTGCTGGACATGCCGCTCGCCGAGTGGGACGACGTCTACGCGATCAACGTGCGCGGCGTGATGCTGACCTCGCAGGCGTTCGCCAGGCTGCCCGGCGGGGACGGCCGCCGGATCATCACCGTCTCGTCGGCGGCGGCCCGGTCCGCCCGGGTGGGCGCGTCCCACTACTGCTCGTCGAAGGCGGCCGTGGAGATGCTCACCAAGGTGCTGGCGCTCGAACTGGCGCCGCTCGGCGTCACGGTGAACGCGGTCGCCCCCGGCCTCATCGAGGTGCCCGCCACGGCGGACCTGGCCCCCGAGTACGTGGCCACCCTGGTCGCCGGGCAGCCGGTGCACCGCATGGGCACGCCGGCCGAGATCGCCCGCGCCTGCCTCTTCCTGGCCCATCCGGACGCGTCGTTCGTCACGGGGAGTGTTCTCGACGTGGACGGCGGTTTCCTGGCGGGAACGGCCCTGCCGCCCAGCTGATCCGCGTTTCGCCTGATCACCGGCATGCTCTTCCCATCCGGCTAAGTAACGAATATTTTACAGACCTACTCTTTACCGGCATATGCAACGTACATTTCACTTCGATTGGTGACGTACCGTCGCCGCCCCCCGATCGCGCAGAGAGGCTTCACCGTGGCCCGTCTCCCCTTCGGCCGACCCCGGACCCGCCGCCGGGCCGTCGCCGCCATCGCACTGGCCGGCGCCCTGACCGCCGCCACCGCCTGTTCCTCGTCCACCACCGCCTCCGAGGGCGCCGCGCCCGAGGGCGGCGGCGAGGAGATCCAGATCGGCCTGCTCGCCCCGCTCACCGGCGGGTCCGCCGCGGACGGCAAGGGCATGCAGCAGGGCGCCGAGCTGGCGATCAAGCAGCTCAACGAGCGCGGCGGCGTGGCCGGCCACACGTTCAAGCTCAAGACGGTCGACGTGCAGGGCCAGTCGAACGACGCGGTCACCAAGGGCGTGCAGACCCTGACCGACGACGACTCGGTCAAGGCGGTCGTCACCGGCTACGCCTCGACCTCCAACTTCGAGATCGACGAGTTCGCGGCGGCCGAGAAGCTCTACCTGATCGGCGGCAACACCGCGCAGACCCAGGCCATCATCGAGAAGGACCCGGCCAAGTACCCGACCGTCTGGTCCATCACCCCCAACTACGACGCCTACGGCACCGAGCCGGTCGCGCTCGCCGAGAAGTGGGCGGAAGAGGGTCTGTGGAAGCCGCGCAACAAGTCGGTCTTCGTGGTCCGCTCCGACAACCCGTACAGCGAGGGCATCGCCGACGGCCTGGTCAAGACCTTCACCTCCAAGGGCTGGACCATCGCCGGGGAGGAGAAGGTGCCCTTCGGCGCGGTCAACGACTGGGGCACCATCATCGGCAAGATCCGTGACGCCGACCCCGACTTCATCGTCAACACCGACTACCAGGTCTCCAACGAGGCCAGCTTCATGCAGCAGTTCCTGCAGAACCCCACCCAGTCGCTGGTGTTCATGCAGTACGGGCCGAACCAGCCGCAGTTCTTCGAGCTGACCAAGGACAAGGCCGAGGGCGTGCTGTTCAACAACCTCGCCGGGCTGGTGCCCGCCGCGAACTACGCGCCCGCCAACCAGCTCACCGCCGACTGGAAGGCCGCGTACGGGACCGACAACGTGGACCCGCAGGGCGTCATGACCTACGTCGAGATCATGATCTACGCGGAGGCGCTCAAGCAGGTCGGCGACCCCGACGACGTGCTCGGGATCAGCTCGGCCATCAGCAAGATCGACACCGAGCAGGCGTCCGGCCGGATCGTCTTCGACCAGGCCACCCACCTCGCCAAGCAGGGCGACGACTACGTGCCGCTGCAGTCGTTCCAGTTCCAGGACCAGAAGCGGGTGCTGATCGCCCCCGAGAAGTACAAGTCGGGCACCTTCCGGCTGCCGCCGTGGATGGCGAAGGGCTGACCCCCGATGACGAACCCCCTCACTATGCCGCCGGGCAAGCGCATGGCCGTGGCGCTGACCTTCGACTTCGACGCCCACTCGCCGTGGATGGGGACGCTCGGGCGGACCTCGCCTTCGTACCTGTCGCGCGGCGACTTCGGCGCCGAGCAGGGCGTGCCCCGGCTGCTCGAACTGCTGGGCCGCCACGACGTGCCCGCCACCTGGGCGACGCCCGGCCATGACCTGGTGACGTTCCCGCACCGCATCGAGCAGATCCTCCAGGCGGGGCACGAGATCGCCGCGCACGGCTGCTACCACGAGGTGGTGCCGAGCCTCGGCGCCGACGAGGAACGCCGGCTCATGGAGGTGGCGCTGCGCCAGCACGAGCAGGTGGTCGGCCGACGTCCGCGCGGCTACCGCTCCCCCGCGTGGGACTTCTCCGAGACCACGCTGGACCTGCTGGAGGAGTTCGGCTTCGACTGGGACAGCTCGCTGATGGGCCGCGAGTTCGAGCTGTACCGGCCGCGCCGGGTCACCGTGAACTACGAGTCGGCCAACGAGTTCGGGCCGGAGAGCCCGATCATCGAGATCCCCGTCTCGTGGTACCTCGACGACTGGCCCGCGGTCGAGTACGTGGCGGGCGTGTCCGCGCTGGGCTCGCACCGGGCGATGGAAGACCGCTGGAACGTCATCTTCGACTACGCCTACGAGCGGGTGCCCGGCGCGGTGTACGTGCTCACCATGCATCCGCAGACGATCGGCCGCGCCCACCACCTGCTCGTGCTGGAGGGGCTGCTGGAGCGGATGGCGGACAAGGGCGACGTCTGGTTCGCGACCCTGAGCGAGATCGCCGATGCCTGGCAGGGCTGACGCCGGCGGGGCCGGCGACGGGCGGGCTGACGGCGGCCTGACTGACAACGGCCTGACCGGCAGTGGCCGGGCCGGCGGCGGGCTCGTCACCGCGCCTGACCCGCGGGCGGCCGAGGCGGGCGCGGCCATGCTGCGCGCCGGCGGCAGCGCCGTGGACGCCGCGGTGGCCACGGCCTTCGCCACCGGCGTGGTCGAGCCGTTCATGAGCGGGATCGGCGGCGGCGCGTGGCTCGTGATCCGCGAGCCCGGCGCGCCCACCGCCACCACCGTGTCGGGGCCGATCCGCGCGCCCGCGCTGGCCACGCCCGACATGTTCCCGCTGGTCCCGTCGGGGCCCGGCACCGGCCTGTACGGCTGGCCCGCCGTCCGGGACGACGCCAACATCGTCGGCCCGCTGTCGGTGGGCGTGCCCGGCGCGGTCGCCGCGCTCTGTCACGCCCACGCCCGCTTCGGGCGGCTGCCGCTCGCCCAGGTGCTGGCCCCCGCGATCGAGCTGGCCGAGGACGGCCACGAGACGAACTGGTTCGCCTCGGCGGCGATCTGCTCCGACGCCCGCACGCTGCGCCGGTTCCCCTCCAGCGCCGAGCTGTTCCTGCCGGACGGCCTGCCGCTGCGCGGCCCGTCACTGGGGCCGGGCGACCGGCTCGTCCAGCCGAGGCTGGCCCAGGTGCTGCGCGAGATCGCCGCCGGCGGCCCGGACGCCTTCTACCGGGGCCGGGCCGCCCGGTCCATCGCCGCGACGCTCGCCGCCGCGGGCGGCCTCCTGCGCGAGCCCGACTTCGCCGGCTACCAGGCGGAAGAACGCCAGGTAGCCCCGATCGACATCGGCACGGTCGTGGCTGGCGCGACCGGAGCCGGCGGGCTCGGGACCGGCGGGCTCGGGACCGGCGCGCTCGGGACCGGCGCGCTCGGGACCGGCGCGCTCGAGGCCGGTGGGCTGCGTCTCTTCGGGCCGGTGGCGACCGGGATGATCACTGTGGCGGAGGCGTTGCAGCTCGCCGACGCCGCGCGCCGTCGCGGTCTCCCTCCGGGGCCGGCGCTGTGGGCGCGCGTGCTGTCGCACGCCATGGACGACCGCCTCCGCGAGGTCACCACGGACGAGTCCGCGCCGTGGACCAGGCTGGCCACCGCCGGGTACGCCGCCGAGATCGTGGACGGCTGGCTCGCCGGCCGCGACCCCGGCCCCCGCGAGAACGCCGGCCCGCCCAAGGCGGGCTGCACCTCCCACATGTCGGCCGTGGACGCCGACGGCATGACGGTGGCGCTCACCCAGACGGTGCTGGACCTGTTCGGCTCGCGGATCGTCGAGCCCGCGACCGGCATCCTGCTCAACGACGGGATGATGTACTTCGACCCCCGCCCGGGCCAGGTGACCAGCGTCGCTCCCGGCGCGGCCGGGCTCAGCGCGGTCAGCCCGCTGATCCTGGAGGGTCCCGGCGGCGCCGAGGCCACGCTGGGCGCGTCGGGCGGGCGGCGCATCATCTCGGCGATCGCCCAGATCGCCGCCCGCTGGCACGACGGCGAAGGCGTCCAGGACGCGATCTCCGCGCCGCGCCTGCACGCGGAGGGCCGCCGGGTCTGGCTGGACCGGCGCGACGCCGCCGCCGCCGGCGAGCTGGCCGCCGCCGGGTTCGACGTCCAGATCGTCACCGAGGAGCCCACCACCTGGCACTTCGCCCGCCCGAACGGCATCGCCCGCCGGGACGGCGGCCAGTGGACGGCGGGCGTGGACCTCATGAAGCCGTACGGCGTGGGCGTGCCCACCCCATGATCACCAGCGATTTCGAGAAAGGCAACGCGATGGCGACCACTTTGGCAGGGCGGCGCGCCCTGGTCACCGGCGCCGCGAGCGGCATCGGCGCGGCCATCGCCCGCAGGCTGCTCCAGGAGGGGGCGCGGGTGATGATCGCCGACGTCGACGCCGCTCGCGGCGCCCGTACGGCCCGCGACCTGTCCGCCGCCTTCCAGGAGGCGGACGTGTCGGACGAAGGCTCCGTGACGGCGCTGTTCGACCGGGTGACGGACGAGTTCGGCGGCCTGGACGTGCTGGTGAACAACGCCGGCGTGGCCGAGAGCGGCGGCGGCGTCATCGGCGTGCCCGTCGCCGAGTGGCGGCGGGTGCTGGACGTGAACGTCACCGGCACGTTCCTGTGCTCCAGGGCGGCGTTCCCGCTGCTGGCCGCGGCCGGTGGCGGCGCGATCGTCAACCTGTCGTCCATCTTCGGCGTCACGGGGCTGCCCGCCTTCCCCGCCTACTCGGCCGCGAAGGGCGCGATCGCCAACCTGACCAGGCAGCTCGCCGTCGAGGGCGGCCCGCTCGGCATCCGGGTGAACGCCGTACTGCCCGGCTACGTCGACAACGACATGGGCCGCTCCCGCGACCTGCTCGACGCCGACGACGCGGCCGAGGCGCTGCGGCAGCGCGAGGCGGCGGCGGCCAGGCAGCCGATCGGGCGGCAGTGCTCGCCGGACGAGATCGCGACCGCGGTCGCCTTCCTGACCGACCCGCGCTCCTCGTTCGTCACCGGGACGCTGCTGCCGGTGGACGGCGGCTTCCTGGCGCAGGGCGACTGGCGCGGGCCCGGGGGGCTGGCATGACGGCCGACGCTCCCGTGCTGCTCGCCGCGAGGGAGGTGAGCAAGTCGTTCGGCAGCCTCAAGGCGGTGGACCGGGTCTCCCTGGAGGTGCGCCGGGGCGAGGTGTTCGGCCTGGCGGGCCCGAACGGCGCCGGCAAGAGCACGCTGTTCAACCTGCTGACCGGCATCCCCATCCGGCCCGACTCGGGCGAGGTCGTCTTCGACGGGCGGGAGATCCAGAACCGTTCGCCCCGCCTGATCGCCAAGGCGGGGCTGAAGCGCACCTTCCAGACCGAGGCCGTCTTCGACTCGCTGAGCGTGATGGAGAACCTGCGGGTCAGCTCCGCGTACGGAGGGGCCGGCCGCGCCGTACGCCCCGACGCGGCCCGCTGCCGCGAGGTCCTCGACGTCGTGGAGCTCGGCGGCGACCCGGAACGGCCCGCGGACGGCCTGTCGCTCATCGACCGCAAGCGGCTGATGATCGCCTGCGCGCTGGTGAGCCGTCCGTCGCTGCTGCTGCTCGACGAGCCCGCCGCCGGTCTCGACCCGGCCGACCAGGACGCCCTGATCCGGCTCCTCGGCCGCATCGCGGGCTCCGGCGTGACCATGGTGATCATCGAGCACGTGCTGTCGGTGCTGGAGGCCCTGGCCGGCCGCATGGCGGTGCTGGACAGCGGCCGGATCATCGCCACCGGCGTCCCGGCCGAGGTCCTGTCGGACCCCAAGGTCGTGGAAGCCTACCTGGGACCGGGAGCCGCCCGATGAGCGACCTGCTGACCGTCGAGAACCTGACCGCCGGCTACGGCCAGGCCGGAGTGCTGCGCGGCATCTCGCTGCGCGTCGGCGAGAACGAGGCCGTCGGCCTGCTCGGCCCCAACGGCCACGGCAAGACGACGCTGCTGCGCTGCGTGTCCAACCTGCACCGGCCCACGTCCGGCACGATCACCTTCGCGGGCCGCCCCACCGCCGGACGCTCGCCGCGTGACCTGGTGAGGAGCGGGCTGATCCACGTGCCGCAGGGCTCGCGGCTGTTCCCGCAGCTCACCGTCGAGGAGGCGCTGCGGCTGTCGGCCGCCTCCAGCGGGCACGCCGGCTCCTGGCGGGACGGCATCGACCGGGTCTACTCGGTCTTCCCCCGGCTCAAGGAGCGCCGCCGCCAGCTCACCGGCACGCTGAGCGGCGGGGAGCGCCAGATGGCCAGCCTCGGCATGGGCCTCATGGCCCAGCCCACGCTGCTCATCCTCGACGAGCCCACCCTGGGCCTGTCGCCGAAGGTCAAGCACGAGCTGAGCGAGTGCATCGTCCGCGTCCGCGCCGAGGTGTCGTCGATCATCCTGGTCGACGGCGACATGGAGCTGGTGCTCGATCTGACCGACCGCTACCACGTCGTCCTGCACGGCGACGTCGTGGACAGCGGCGCGTCGGACGACGAGCGCAGCCGCGACGAGATGATGTCGCTCTTTCTGGGAGGAGCCGCGGATGAGCGGCATTAGCGTCATCGCCACCAGCACGCTCGTGCTGGGCGGCCTCTACCTGCTCATGGCGGCGGGCCTGACCCTGATCTGGTCCACGCTGCGGGTCTTCAACTTCGGGCACGGCGCGCTGCTGATGTTCGGCGCCTACCTGACCTGGACGCTGCTCAACACGACCGGGCTGCCCCTGGTCGTCTCGCTCGCCGGGGCCGTCGTGGCGATGGCGGCGCTCGGGGCGGTGTACGAGTTCCTGCTGGTCAGCCCGTTCATCAAGCGCCCCAACGGGGACATGCTGGTGATGGTGGCCACGCTCGCGGCGACGATGCTGCTGCAGTCCGGCGCCCAGCTCATCTGGGGGCCGGAGCTCAAGCAGCTCCCGCCGTTCGGCGGGGCGCGGGTGGACGTGGCCGGCTCCGTCGTCCAGGGCACCCAGCTCGTCACGATCGTGCTGGCCCCGCTCCTGGTCGGCCTGCTCGCGCTGGTGCTGAGGCGCAGCAGCATCGGGCTGACCGTGCGCGCACTCGAACAGAACCGCGAGCACGCCCAGTTGCTGGGCATCGCGCCGCGCCGGGTCTACCTGTTCGTGGTCATGGTCGCGGTCGGGCTGGCCACCGTGGCCGGGGCGCTGCTCGGCAGCATGCAGTTCATGTCCCCGGCCATGGGGAGCGACCCGCTGCTGCGCGCGTTCGTGGTGCTCGCCTTCGGCGGCGCGGGCAGCCTCGCCGGGACCATCGCCGGCGCGTACGCCATCGGCCTGCTGGAGGCGGTCACCACGTACTACTTCGGCCTGTCCTGGAGCCCCGTGCTGGTGTTCCTCGCGATGATCGTGATCATGCTGGTCAAGCCGGAAGGGCTGCTGCACACGCGGGTGAGGAGCGCGTGATGGCGAAGCTCGGAACGCGGGCCGGCTGGCCCGCCTACGCGATCGTGCTGGCGATCCTGCCGCTGGTCATCACCGATCCGCACGGCAGGCTGCTGCTGATCCTCATCACCATGTACGGCGTGCTCGCGCTGAGCTGGAACCTCACGCTCGGCTTCGCGGGCATCTTCAACTTCGCGCAGATCGGCTTCTTCGGCATCGGCGCCTACACGACCGGCATCCTCGTCACCCGCACCGGCGTCGAGCCCTGGCTGGCCCTGCCGGTCTCCGGGGTGTCGGCGGCGCTCGCGTCGCTGGTGGCGTTCCTGCCGGTGCTGCGGCTGCGCGGCATCTACGTCGGCCTGGCCACGTACGTGTTCTCGCAGCTGTGCATCTACCTGGTGCTCGGGCAGGCGGGCCTGACCGGCGGTTCCAACGGCATCGTCGGCATCCCCCGGCTGTCCCTGGGCGAGCTGAACCTGCGCGCCGACGGGCGGATCGGCTACTACTTCCTCGGCGCGGCGCTGCTGTTCGCGGTCACCCTGCTGGTACGGGTCCTGACCAGGTCCACGCTCGGCAGGTCACTGCTCGCGATCAGGGACAACGAGGCGCTGGCCACCAGCCGCGGCATCTCCCGCGTCCGGCAGCACCTGATCGTGTTCATGGTCGGCGCGGCCGTCGCGGGCGTGGCGGGCAGCTTCAACGCCTTCCTCAACGGCGTGGTCAGCACCGACATCTTCGGCTTCGGCTACCTCACCCTGCTGCTCAGCATGATCTTCCTGGGCGGCAGCGGCAGCGTCTACGGGCCGATCGCCGGGGCCGTGGTCGTCACGGTCGTCTCGGACGCGCTCCAGGACGCCGGGCCGTGGCGGGACGTCGTGATCGCCGCGCTCATCCTCGTCGTGCTGTGGACCGCGCCCAAGGGCCTGGCGGGCATCGCCCGCTCCGCCGTCACCGCGCTGCGCGAACGGCGCGGCCGTGCCGACCGCTCTCCGTCCGCATCCGATCCCATCACCCACGCGAAGGAGCTTTCATGACGAACACCGGCGACCCGCGGGACGCGGTCATCGACGAGGTGGACCGGCTCGCCGAGCGCATGGTGTCCAGCCTGTCCGACGCCATCGCGGTGCCCAGCGTCAACCCGCGCTACCCCGGCCAGGAGTACGACAAGATCGTCGGCGCGGAGAGCGACGTCAGCGCGCTGCTGGCCGACCTCTACGCCGAGGCGGGCGCGGACGTCACCAAGGTCACCGCCGAGCCCCGCCGCGACAACGTGGTCGGCGTCGTCGCGGGCGCCGGCGGCGGGCGGTCGCTGCTGCTCAACGGGCACGTGGACGTGGTGCCCGAGGGCCGGCTCGACCGGTGGCGCGGCAACCCGTTCCAGGCCGTCGTCACCGACGACAAGGTGGTCGGGCGCGGCGCGACCGACATGAAGGGCGGCCTGATCGCCGCCGCCTACGCCGCCGTGGCGCTGCGCCGGGCCGGGGTGCGCCTCGCGGGCGACCTCGTCCTGCAGGGCGTCGTCGGCGAGGAGGTCGGCGACCACGAGGCCGGCACGACGGCCGTGCTGGAGGCCGGGTTCACCGCCGACGCGGCCATCGTCTGCGAGCCGTCCGGGCAGGCGGGCACCCTGCCGGCGCAGGTCCCGGTCACCCCCGGCCTGCTGTGGTTCAGCATCTCGCTGGAGGGCAAGACCGCCCATTCCGGGCTGCGCGGCATGACCGTGCACCCCACGCTCGAAGGCGACGCGCTCGGCGTGAACACCGTCGACAAGTTCTGGGTCGTCTACCAGGCGCTGCGCGCCCTGGAGGACGAGTGGGCCAGGCACAACCGGCACCCGCTCTTCCCGCCCGGCTACTTCAACCTGCTCCCCGGCGTGCTGCGGGCGAACCCGTCCGGGATTCTCGTGCCGTTCTTCCTGGCCGACGAGCTGACCGTCGAGTACTGCGTCTACCACCACCCCGACCGGTCCAACGAGGAGGTCATCGCCGAGATCGAGGGGCGCGTCCTCGCGGCCTGCGCCGCCGACCCGTGGCTGCGCGAGCACCCGCCGGTCTTCGAGTGGAAGCTGCTGTGGCCGCCGTACTCGCTGCCCGACGACGCCCCGCTCAACGCGGTGGTGGCGGGCGCGCACGCCACCGCCGCCGGCGGCGTGGCGCCGCAGCGGGCCGGGTTCATGGGCGTGTGCGACCTGACGTGGATGGACCGCAAGGGCCTCGGCGGCCTGGTCTACGGCCCCGGCGTCGGTTTCACGGCGCACGCCGAGAACGAGTACGTCGAGATCGCGCAGCTCGTCCAGTCGGCCAAGACGTACGCGCTCACCGCGATCGACTGGTGCGGGCTCACGGACGGTGCGTGAACCGCGTACGCTTTTGCGGCGCGCCGCCCATCGGCGGGCGGCGCGCCGTCTCTTCCCCCAGGAGGCAGGGTGACATCCGGCGTGCCCGAGTCCCGCACCGTCGCGGCGCAGCTCCGCGAGGTGCTGCCCCAGCTTCCGAAGGCCGAGCAGCGGGTGGCCCGCGCCCTCCTCGCCGGCTACCCCACCGCGGGCCTCGAACCGCTCGCGATCGTCGCCGGGCTCGCCCAGACCAGCGCCGCGACCGTGCTGCGGCTGGCCTACCGGCTCGGCTTCGAGGGCTATCCTGAGCTGCAGCAGGCGATCAAGCGCGAGACCCAGCAGCGCTACACCTCACCGCTGGCGCAGTACGGCACCCCGCAGGAGGACTCCGACGGCGTGCTGGGCCGGTCCGGCCGGGTCCTGCTCGAAGCGACCGCCGCGACCTTCGAGCAACTGCCGGAGGGCGAGCTGCTCAAGGCCGCCGGGCTGCTGGCCGACCCCGCCCGGCGCGTGTGGGCGCTCGGCGGGCGGTTCAGCACGATCCTCGCCCAATACCTGATCGCCCATCTCCAGCAGCTGCGGCCGGGCACGGCCCACCTGGCGGGCTCGACCGCCGACCACGCGGCCCACCTGCTCGACATGGGCCGCAAGGACGTGCTCGTCCTGTTCGACTACCGCCGCTACCAGCAGGAGAGCATCGCCTTCGCCAACGCCGCGGCGGCCCGCAACGTCAAGATCGTGCTGCTGACGGACCCGTGGCTGTCCCCGGCCGCCGCGGTGGCCGACGTGGTGCTGCCCGCCCAGGTGCGCTCGCCGTCGCCGTTCGACTCGCTCACCCCGGCCGTGGCGCTGCTGGAGACGTTGATCGCGGCGGTGGTGGAGGAGCTGGGCGAGGTCGGGCGGGCCCGCGTGGCCGAGTACGACCAGCTGGCCGACGGCGTCCTCCGCGAGGACGACCGCCGGGCCCCGTCCGCTGAGCGCTCCCGCAGGTCACAGAAAGCACGCTGACCAGGTCACGGGCAGGCGGCCTCCGTCAGGAGCGCCACCGTGACCGCGCCAGGGTCGAGGACGCCGCGTGCCACCTCGCCCACATAGCTGGCCCGGCCACGCCTGGCCAGCAGGTCGGCGGTGGCGTCGGCGCCGGAGCGGGCGGCGGCGGCCGCGGCCGTCAGCGCCTCGCGCAGGTCGCCGGGCGCTCCCACGGACGCCGCGGTGAGCGCTTCGGCGGCCGGGACCATGGCGTCCACCATGGTCTTGTCGCCCGGCTTCGCCCCGCCGAGCCGCTGCACGGTCGCGGTCGCGTCGGCGAAGCCGCGGGCCAGCTCGGCCACGCCGACGGTCTCGGCGCGGGTCGCCTTGGCCAGGTGCCTGAACCACATCCCGAACAGCGGGCCGGACGTCCCGCCGGTGTTGAGGAATGCGGTGGAGACCACGTCGAACACGTCGCCGGGGGTGGCGGTGTCGGCGGTCGCGAGCGCCGTACGGGCGCGGTTGAGCGCGGAGCGCAGGTTCGCGCCGAAGTCGCCGTCGCCCGAGCGGCGGTCGAGGTCGGTGAGCGCCTGCTGCTCGCGGTCGAAGGCGGCGAAGAACCGCTCCATCCACCGCCGGGCGTCGGATGCGTTCATGCTCATGCCTTTCACCAGGTCAGGGCCGGGGTGCGGACGGGCGCGTCCCAGAGGGCGACGCGGGTGTCGTCGGCGCGCACCAGGGTGATGGACAGGCCGGCCATGTCGAGCGAGGTGACGTAGGGGCCGACCAGGCTTCTGGCCACCTCGATGCCGCGTCCGGCCAGTTGCCGGTGCACGGCCCGGTGGACCAGGGACAGTTCGAGTCCGTGGGTGGCGCCGAGCGAGTTCACGACGACGAGCACGCCGTCGCCGCGGCCCAGCCCGAGCGCGGCGACCAGCCGGTCGAGCAGGTCGGCGGTCAGCTCGTCGGCGCTCGCGAACGCCCGCCTGCCGATGCCGCGCTCGCCGTGGATGCCGACGCCCAGCTCGACCTCGTCGTCGGCCAGCTCCCACGCGGGCAGGCGCTCGCCGGGATGCGCGCCCGCCGCGAGCGCGACGCCCATGCTGCGCGCGTCGCGGACCAGCTCACGGCCGAAGCCGGCGACGCGGGTGAGGTCGGCTCCCTGCTCGGCGAGGGCGCCGCACAGCTTCTCCACCACGACGACGGCGGCGGTGCCGCGCCGCCCCGGGCCCTCGCCGTCGGCGCGCTCGGAGGCGAGGTCGTCGTCCACGAGGACCCGTTCGACGGAGACGCCCTCGTCGGCCGCGATCTCGGCGGCGATGGTGAAGTTGAGCACGTCGCCGGTGTAGTTCTTGACGATCTGGAGCACGCCCCGGCCGTTGTCGACGGCGGTGGTCGCCGCCGCCACCTGCAGCGCCGTGGGGCTGGCGAAGACCGCGCCGGGCACGGCGGCGTCGAGCATGCCGGTGCCGACGAAGCCGGTGTGGAGCGGTTCGTGCCCGGATCCGCCTCCGGACACCAGGGCGACCTTGCCGGTGGCGGGCGTGGCCCGGACCACGTAGGCGGGGTCGGGGTTCAGCCGCAGGAGCGCGGGGTGGGCCAGGACCAGCCCTTCCAGCGCCTCCGGGACGACCTGATCGGGTTCGTTGACAAACTGTCGTCGGCTCATGCAGCCCAACTTCCGTGTAACGAGCTCTTGACGTGCCGGAAAACTAACCCATACATTCCTCCATGTCCAGACTGTACGTCTTGTACGTACCAGGGCACTGACCTCGGATTACGGAGTCATCATGAACCTACCCCCCGACGGCAAGGCCATCGACCGCGTCTCTGTCGAGCCTTACTACCTCCAGCTGGCCGACCGGATCCGCAAGCAGATCTCGGACGGCCACCTCGCGATGGGCGACCGCCTGCCGAGCGAGGGCGAGCTGGCCACCACCTGGAACCTGTCGCGAGCCACCGTTCGCGAGGCGCTCCGGCTGCTGGAGGAGCAGGGCTGGGTCATCCGCATCCCCCGCCGCGGGGCGTTCGCGTCGATGCCGCCCCAGCGCGGCTGGCTGCTGCAGGGGCGTGAGGGCTTCTTCGAGGACGAGGTCGAGGGGCGTCAGCGCCAGGTCACCACCCAGGTGCTGCGCGCCGAGCAGGCCCCGCTGCCGCAATCGGCCCTGGAGGCGCTGCACCTGCCGCCCGGCAGCCACGGCTACGTCCTCGAACGGGTGCGCGAGCTCGACGGCAAGGTCGCCCTGTTCTCCATCAACTATCTGCCACCGCAGATCGGGACGCTGGTGTCGCGCGGCGAGGTCCCGACCGGCACCGGCTCGCTCAACGGCATCCTGCGCAGGGCCGGCTACGCCGTCGCGAGCGCCTCGCGCACGGTCGAGGCGGTCGCCGCGGAGGGCGAGATCGCCCGCCTGCTCCACGTGCCCGAGGGCACTCCGCTACTGAAGATCAAGTCGACGTCCTGGGACGCGAACCTGGTGGCCTTCGACCACTACGAGGTCTGGGTACGCAGCGACGTCGTACACGTCGAGATCCAGGTGGGCGCCCCCACCCCGCCGTCCACCTCGGCCCGCCACCCCGAGATCGGCCGGATCGCCAGCCCCTGAACCCGCTTGCCCGGCCCGCCGCGCCGACGGCGGGCCGGTCCCCCCACCCCCTCCTGGAGGATCTCTTGCGACTCCGTACCCGACCACTCAGCGCGGCCGTGCTGGCCGTCGCCACCCTGGCCACCGTCTCCGCCTGCTCCGACCCCACCGCCGAGCAGACCTCGGCCTCGGGCGAGACCACGATCACCGTGGCGCTCGCCGCGAACCCCCAGATGAAGACCGCGGAGAGCCTCATCGCGGACTTCGAGCAGAAGAACCCCGGCCTGAAGGTCAAGTTCACCACGCTGCCGGAGAACGACCTGCGTCCCGCCGTGACCAAGGACGTCGCCACCAAGGCCGGCCAGTACGACGTCACGATGATCGGCAGCTACGAGGTGCCGATCTGGGCGAAGAACGGTTGGATCGTTCCACTCGACGACTACGTCGCCAAGGACACCGCCTGGGACTCCGGCGACGTGCTCCAGCCCATCAAGGACATCGTCTCCGCGGACGGCAAGCTCTACGGCGCCCCCTTCTACGGCTCCAGCTCCTTCCTCTTCTACCGCAAGGACCTCGCCGAGAAGGCGGGCGTCAAGATCCCGGAGAAGCCGACCTGGAAGCAGGTCGCCGACGCCGCGGCCAAGATGGACGACAAGAAAGGCGGCGTCTCGGGCATCTGCCTGCGCGGCCTCCCGGGCTGGGGACAGAACCTGGCCTCGCTGACCACCGTCATCAACACCTTCGGCGGCCGCTGGTTCGACGAGCAGTGGCAGCCCCAGCTCACCTCGCCCGAGACCACGAAGGCCGTGCAGTTCTACGTCGACCTGCTGCGCGAGCACGGCCAGCCGGACGCCGCCAAGGACGGCTGGGAGGGCTGCCTGCAGCAGATCACCCAGGGCAAGACCGCCATGTGGTACGACGACACCGTCTTCGCCGGCTCGGCCCTCCAGCAGGCCACCCCCGAGATCAAGGACAACCTGGCCTTCGCCCTGGCCCCGGTCGAGCGGACCGACGCCTCCGGATGGCTGTGGTCCTGGGCCCTCGGCATCACCGAGTCCAGCAAGAACAAGGACGCCGCCTGGAAGTTCATCTCGTGGGCGACCAGCAAGGAGTACATCAAGCTGGCCGGCGCCAAGGCCGGCTGGGACTCGATCCCGCCCGGCTCGCGCACCTCGACGTACGACCTGCCTGAGTACCAGGAAGCGGCCAGGTCCTACGCCGACCTGACCCTCAAGTCGATCAACGCGGCCGATCCGAAGCAGCCGACCGTGCGGCCGGTGCCCTACACGGGCGTCCAGTACGTCCAGATCCCCGAGTTCACCGACATCGGCGACTACGTCTCCCAGCAGGTCGCGGGCGCCATCAGCGGCACCCAGACCGTGGCCGACGCGCTGCGGAAGTCCCAGGAGTACGCGGCGGAGGCCGTCAAGAAGGCCGGCTACCTCAAGTAGCCGCCGGGGGTGGCGTCGCGAAAGCCACCCCGCGACGCCACCCGACAACCCAGGAGGAGGTGGGACATGACCGCCATCGCGTCAACGACCGGACCGGCGCGGGCCCGCGGCCGGCGCGGGGCGTGGAGCAGACGCGCCCCGTTGCTGCCGGCCCTCGTCATCACGCTCGCGCTCACGCAGATCCCGTTCGTCATGACGATCTGGTACTCGCTGCGGAGCTGGAACCTGCTGGCCCCCGGCGAGGGAGGCTTCGCGGGGCTCGCCAACTATCAGGCCACGTTCGCCGACGGCACCTTCTGGAAGGCCATCGGCAACACGGTGGTGCTCACCGCCGGGGCGACGATCCTCAGCATGCTCGTGGGCCTGGTGCTGGCGATGCTGCTGCAGAAGAAGTTCCCCGGCCGGGGCGTCGCCCGCACGCTCGCCATCACGCCGTTCTTCATCATGCCGGTGGCGGCCGCGCTGTTCTGGCGCAGCGCCATGTTCGACCCCTCGTTCGGCCTGCTCGGCTGGCTCACCGACCTGGCCGGGCTGCCGCGGGTGAACTGGCTGAGCGAGCAGTCGATGACGTCCATCGTGCTGATCACGTCCTGGCGCTGGACGCCGTTCGCGATGCTCGTCCTGCTCGCCGGGCTGCAGGCGATGCCCGACGAGCAGCTGGAGGCCGCGCGGGTGGACGGCGCGAGCTGGTGGTGGCAGTTCCGCGGCGTGGTCCTGCCGCACCTGCGGCCGTTCATGGAGCTGACCGCGCTGCTGCTCAGCATGAACGTCATCCAGACGTTCGGCGAGATCGCGCTGCTCACGGCGGGCGGCCCCGCGTACGGCACCACCAACATCACCTACTACGTCTACCTGCGCGCGTTCAACTCGTTCGACTTCGGCACGGCGTCCGCCTACGGCCTGGTCACGCTGGTGCTCACGATCGCGCTCGCGCTGCCGGCGCTGCGCCTGCTGTCCGGCATCTTCCGGCAGGAGGGACGGCGATGACCGTCACCACCGCTCCGGACAAGGACCGGGCCCGCTGGCCGGTCGCCGTGCTCGGCTGGCTCGGCTCGCTGCTGCTGTTCTCGCCGGTCGCGTACATGCTGCTCAAGAGCGTCCAGAGCGAGACGGACGCCGCCTCGCCGGCGCCGAAGCTCATCTTCGAGCCGACGTTCGAGCACTACAGGAACGCCTTCGGCGCGGGTTTCTGGGCGTACGCCGGCAACTCGATCGCCATCGCGGTGGTCTCGACGGTCCTGGTCCTGCTGCTCGCGCTGCCGGCCGCGTACGCGCTGTCGGTCCGGCCGGTCCGCAAGGCGCAGGACGCGCTGTTCTTCTTCATCAGCACCAAGATGATGCCGATCGCGGCCGGGATCATCCCGATCTACGTGGTCGCGCAGCAGCTGAACCTGCTGAACACGGTCACCGTCCTGATCGTCCTGCACCTCGGCATGAACCTGCCGCTCGCGGTGTGGATGATCCGCTCCTTCCTGCAGGAGGTGCCGGGCGAGGTGCTGGAGGCGGCGTCCATGGACGGGGCCGGCCGGCTGCGGATCATGCGCAGCATCGTGCTGCCGCTGATCAGCCCCGGCCTGTGGGCGACCGCGCTGCTGTCGTGCGTGTTCTCCTGGAACGAGTACTTCTACGCGGTCAACCTCACCACGACCACCTCCAGCCTGCCGGTGTTCATGCAGAAGTTCCTGTCCTTCGGTGAGCTCTACACCGCCCAGGTCGCGGCCGTGGCCACCGTCGTGAGCGTCCCTGTCGTGATCCTCGGCTGGATCTGTCAGCGCAGCCTGGTGCGCGGTCTGCTGTTCGGAGCGGTGAAATGATGCGCGCGATCATCCTGGACGGAAAAGGCGGCGTGGAGCCGGCCGAGGTGCCCGACCCGGTGCCCGGCCCCGAGGACGTCGTCATCGCCCCCGCCGCGGTCGGCATCTGCGGCACCGACCTGCACCTCGTCGAGGGCAGCTACGCCACGGGACGCTATCCGGTCGTGCCCGGCCACGAGTTCGCCGGCACCGTGGTCGAGGTCGGGGCGGACGTCCGCGGCCTGTCGCCCGGCGACCTGGTCGGCGTCGACCCCAACGTCAACTGCGGCCGCTGCCGCTGGTGCCGGGCGGGAGCCCCCAACCTGTGCCTCAGCCTCGAACCGGTCGGCGTCACCCGCGCCGGGGCGTGCGCCGAGAAGGTCGCCGTCCCCGCCCGCGTCGCCCACCGGCTGCCCGCGGGCCTCGATCCCACGGTCGGCGCGCTGATCGAGCCGCTCGCCTGCGTCCTGCACGCCCTCGACCGCGCCCCCGACCTGCGAGGACTGGACGTCCTGGTGTACGGCGCGGGCTCCATCGGCCTGCTCCTGTGCGCCGTCGCCCGGCAGCGCGGAGCAGGCCGCGTCCAGGTCGTCGAACCGCACGCGGTACGCCGTGACGCCGCGCTCCGCCTCGGCGCCGGCCACGTCGCCGCGAACGGCGCCGAACTCGACCTGCCCGGCGGGGCCCAGGTCGTCGTCGAGGCGAGCGGGCACCCGTCCGCCGTCGCCGACGCGCTGGAGCGGATCGCGATCCGCGGCACCCTCGTGCAGATGGGCGTCACGGCGCCGGAGACGGCCGTGCCGCTGCGCCCGTTCGAGGTCTTCGAGAAGGAGCTGACGGTGCTCGGCTCCAACAGCCTCGCCGACTGCTACCCGGCCGCCGTCGAGCAGATCGGCGACCTGGCCGCGGCCGTCCGGCCGCTGGTCACCCACCGGCTGCCGCTCACCGCGTACGCCGAGGCGCTCGCGGTCGCCGCCTCCCCCGAGGCGCTCAAGGTCCACATCGATCCCTCAATGAACACCTGATCGGAAGGCAACACCCATGACCATGGCCTACCGCATGACCCGTACGCTGCCCGCGGACCGGGCAGCCATCATCATGCCCGTCGACCACGGGCTCATCTTCGACCGCCTGCCCGGCCTGGAGAACCCGGCCGCGGTGGTGGAGGAGTTCGGCGGTGACGACATCACCGGCTTCATGATGAGCCCGGGGCTCGTCGTGCGCACCGAGCGGTACTTCGCCGAGCGCCCGCACCTGTCCCGGGTGATGGCGATCGACGCGTTCTACCACTACACCGACGCCCCGGCCGGCGTCGGCGCGCTGCAGCACAGCGTGGAGGACGCCGTACGGCTCGGCGTCGACTGCGTGAAGATGCTGATGCCCTGGAACACCACCAAGGCGGAGCAGGCCGCGCTCGTCACCCGCGTCGGCAAGGTGGTCTCCGACTGCGAGCGCTGGCAGATCCCGCTCATGCTGGAGCCGGTGATGCTGGGGGCGCCGCGCACCCCCGAGGTCGTCGCCGCCGAGGAGCTGGCCGCCCGGATCGCCTTCGACCTCGGCGCGCACATCATCAAGATCGCGTTCCCGGGCGAGGAGGGCACCCGCCGCCTGGTCGAGGAGCTCGGCCTGCCCGTCGTCATCGCGGGCGGACCCCGGGAGGGCGACGCGGCCGACACCGTCGAGGCCGTCAGGCAGACCGTCGTGGCCGGCGCCCGCGGCATCATCGTGGGCCGCAACGTCTGGCAGCGCAGCCTTCCCGAGGCGCACTCCATCGTCGGGCAGCTCGCCGCGCTCTCGCGTTCCGGCGGCCGCGCGCTGCAGACCGTCTGACCATGACGGACGTGTGGGCCGGCGCCGACCTCGGCAGCACCAACGTCAAGGTGCTGCTCGCCGACGCCGAGGGCACCGTACTGGCTCGCGCCGCCAGGCCCACCCCCAGGGCCGGGCTGCGTGTCCGCCCGGACGAGCTGGTCGACGTCCTCGAGGAGCTGATCCTGCTGGCCGCGGGCGCGGTGTCGCGTCCCCGGCTGCGCGGGGTGTGCGTGGCCGGGGTCGGCGAGGACGGCGTGCTGCACGCCGGCGGGCGGCCGCTCGGCACCGCGCTGCCGTGGTTCGACCCGTCCCGGCGTGCGGCCCTGGACCGCCTGGCCGAGCTCGCCCGGCCGGGCGACCGGCTCCGCTACGGGGTGGAGCTGGACGCCGCCCGCACCGTCGCGGCCTGGGCCCTGATCCCGTCCGCCGACCTCGCGGCGGCCGACGGGTGGGTGGCGTGCACCGACTACCCGGCGCTGCGCTGGACCGGCCGGGCGGTCATGTCCAGCAGCCTCGCCCCGCGCACCGGCGCCTGGCTGCTCGATCCCGGCGCGTGGGACATCGAACGCGCCGGCCGGTTCCTCCCCGCCGACCTGCTGCCGCCGGTCGTCCCGGCCGGCACCGTGGTCGGCGAGCTGCGCAGCAGGCGGCTGGCGGACCTGCTCGCGTCCGACGCCGTGGTGGTCGCGGGCGGCCACGACCACCCGCTGGGCGCCTCCGTCGTGCACCGGCAGGATCCCGGCGCGCCCCTCGACTCGATGGGCACCGCAGAGGTCCTCGTCCGCACCCTCGAACCCGCGAACCGACCGGCCCGCACCGGGGACCGCCGGACCGAGGACCGTGGGGACCCCCGGACCGGGGACCTCCGAACCGGGGACCGCCGGACCGAGGACCGTGGGGACCTCCGAACCGGGGACCTCCGGACCGGGGACCGCGGAGACATCCGGACCGGGGATCGTCGGGCCGGGGGGAACCCGCCTCCTGGGATGGACCTCTCCCCCGCGGTGCTCGGCGACGGTCTGACCGCTCTCACCGTGCTGGAGCTGGACCGCAACATGACCTGGCTCCGCGACAACGGCCTCGGCCCCTGCCTGGACGCCGTCCTGGCCGGCCGCCTCGTCGTGGAACGGCCCGACCGGCCGGTGTTCGCGCCCGGCGCGGCAGGCGGCGAACCACCCCGCTGGACACCCGCCGCGGCCGACCTGTCCGCCGAGGCGCGGGCGGCCGGCGCGGCCTGGCAGCTCGCGCAGGCCGGCGCCGCAGCCCTGCGCGCCCTGGCCCCCGACGCCGAAGCCGCCTACGCGGCCGGCGGATGGACCCGCGCACCAGGGTGGATACGCCTGAAGGCCGCCGCGGCGGGTCTGCCGTACCGGATTGTCGCGGAGCCGGAGCTGTCCGCACTCGGCGCGGCCCACCTCTGCCTGCCCGGGCCGATCGCACCGGTGTCCGTACGGGAACTCACCCCCTGACGCGACCGGTCGCCGTACGTGAGGCTGCCATGACTCCAAGGAGCACCTAGAGTATTGGTATAGTCACGTACAGCTATGGGGGTGGTCATGGTCGTGCCGCGTCACGTGGCGTGTGTGATGGACGGAAACGGCCGCTGGGCCGCGCAGCGGTCGCTGCCGCGCACGGCGGGTCACGAGGCCGCCGAGGCCGCCGTGATGGACGTCATCGAGGCGGCGCGCTCCTCCGGGGTCTCCTGGCTGAGCCTCTACGCCTTCTCCACGGAAAACTGGCGGCGGCCGTCCGGCGAGGTCGACATCCTCATGCGGCTCGTCCGCCGCGCCATCCGCAAACACGCGCCGGTGCTGCACACGCGGGGCATCCGCTGCAGGTTCCTCGGCATGACCGACCCGCGCATCCCGGCCCCGCTGGTCCAGGACATCACCGACCTGATGACCCTCACCCGCGACAACAAGCGCATGACGCTGACCGTCGCCTTCGACCACGGCGGCCGCCGCGACATCGTGGAGGCCGCCCGGTCGCTGATCCGGTCCTCGACGCCGGCCGACCAGGTCACCGAGGCGAGCTTCGCCGAGCACCTGCCCTACGCCGACACCCCCGACGTGGATCTGGTCATCCGCACCTCCGGCGAGCAGCGCATCTCCAACTTCATGCTCTGGCAGGTGGCCTACGCCGAGTGGGTCTTCCCCAAGGTGCTCTGGCCCGACTTCCGCGCCGCCCACTTCTGCGAATGCCTCGACGCCTACCTCCGGCGCCAGCGCCGGTTCGGCGACGTCAGCCCCGCCACCATGACAGGAAAGGGCCTTCGATGACTCACACGATCCCCCAGGAGAACATCGACGTCTTCGGACCCGACTCCATCCTGCGCCGCCTGGTCGGCGAGGCGCGCTGGGGCCTCGCGGTGACCCGCGCCACCCTGCTGGAAGCCGCCCACCCGCAGATCGGCGCGGCGCTGATGGAGAACTCCACGTTCCTCACCAACCCCTGGCGGCGGCTGCGCAACACCGCGACGAGCTCGCGGCGGCTCCTCGACCCCGATCCGCGCGTACGCGACCGCGAAGCGGCCCGGCTCAACCGCCTCCACTCCCGCATGTCCGGCGTCGACGCCCAGGGCCGCCCCTACGACGCGACCGACCCCGCGGCGCGCGCCTGGGTGGCGGCGACCCTGTTCGAGTCGACGGTGACGATGTGCCGGCTGAGCGGCGACGCGCTCGACGCCGACGCGATGCGGCGGCTCTACGCCGAGCACCGCACGTTCCTGGCCCTGATCGACGGCACCAGCGACCACCTTCCCGCGACGCTGCACGAGTTCTGGCCCTACTACGACGACATCGTCGAGCACCAGCTGGAGAACAACGAGGCGGTGGGCGCCATCCTCTACCGGCTGTTCGCCAACGTGCCCGCGCCTCCGGCGCTGCGCCCCTACCCCGTGGTGTGGGCCGCGGGCCGGGCCGTGGCGGGCCCGCTGGCCACGGCGATCACCATTGCCTCGCTCCCCGAGTCCTTCAGCCGGCGCGTCGCCCTGCCCGACCTGCCGGGCGCCCGCACCCTCATGCAGGCCGCCTACCTCAGCACCGCCCTCGCCACCCGCCACCTGCCGGAGAGCTGGACGCGGGTGGAGTTCTTCATGGGCCTGCTCGACCCCTCCCATCACAAGGGCGCGGGCCCGTGGGAGACCGTACGCCGCCGAGCCGGCAAGGCCGCGGCCCTGGCACGCCTCCTCACCCCCGCCTCCGGCGGCGAGGACGACCAGGTGACCCGATCGGCCGACCGGTTCTTCACCGAGGTCCTCGACCAGACCGGCGACGGCTACCTGCGCTGGCCCGACCTGGCCGCGATGGCCCGGGAGATCGCCACCCGGCTCGACCTGGGCGAGCAGGAGGAAGACCGGCTGTTCCAGGCGTACGCCGCCTGGTGGCGCGAGCTGCAGAGCGCCCTCGACAGCGACGGCGACGGACGGGTCACCCGCGCCGAATACGCCGCCTCGGCCGCCCGCCTGCCCAGCACCGGCCTCGTCAAGATCGCCGACGTGCTGTTCGACGTCACCGACGTGGACGACGACGAGAAGATCGACAGCGAGGAATACCTCAACCTGTTCCGTACGGCCTTCCACCGCGACCTGGCCGGCAACGACGACAGCTACTCCCGCGGCGCCTTCGTCAGACAGTTCGTCTCCTTCATGTCCGGACAGCAGCACTCCAACGCCTACATCTCCCTCCTGTCGTCGGGCTGACCGTGGACGACATGAGCGATGCCGAGGTCGAGCGGATCGCCGAGCTGCTGAGGGAACGCAACGCCGTCGACGAGAAGATCGCGGCGATCATCCAGCGTCCCATGACGGCGGGCCACCTGGGCGAGTGGATCGCGGCGCGGGTCTTCGGCATCGAGCTGGAGAGATCCGCGGTGACCGCCGCGATCGACGGCCGGTTCACGTCCGGCCCGCTGCACGGGCGGACGGTCAACGTGAAGTGGTACTTGAAGCGCGAGGGCCTTCTGGACATGACCGAGCGGGCGGCGCTGGATTACTACCTCGTGCTGACGGGGCCGGCGTCGCCGGCGGCCTCGTCGCGCGGGGGCGTCGGCCCCTGGTGCATCGAGTCGGTCTACTTGTTCGACGTCCAGCAGGTGCAGGCGGAGCTACGCGCGCGCGGGGTCAGGATCGGAACCGGCTCCAGCGTCCGAGCCGCGCAGTGGGCGGCAGCCGAGATCTACCCGCGCGCAAGCAACCCGGCCCTGCTCCTGCGCCCCGAGCAGGCGGAGTTGCTGCGCCGTTTCGCACTTCGATGACTGCGCGAGCGTGGACTGGACGCATAGCGGCGTCTATGCTCTGGCCTTCGATGCGGTGGTCCTCGCTGTCGAGCCAGAGCGTCCCCGCCCTCCGGAGGCATGAGGTGACTGATCGTCGAAGGCGCTGGGGCCAGGATGCGACCACGGCCCTGCTGGGCTGGACCTCCTGGCTGTTGATCCTGCTCGCGGGAATGCTGGCCGGAGATCTCCTCAGCGAAGGGCCGGAGAGGATCACGACGACGTATATCGTCGCCCGGGTTGTCGTGTTCGGGGGCGGCTGGCTCGGCGGAGCACTCGTCATCCGGCGGCTGACACGTCGATCGGCCGACGATCCCCGCGGAGCGGATGACGACGGCGCATAGGCCGTCGGCTCACGGCTTGGTGGCGGCGGCGCGGCCCCTCGATCGGTGAGTTCGGCGGCTATGGCGCGGGGGCTGCTGCGGTGATGCCTCCGGTCTGCGACGCCCGCCCTCGGCCTGCGACGGTACGCGTCTGCCCGCGCGGCACGCCGTTGCCGAGCTCAACCATGCCGTGGCCGTGCTTGGGCGCGCCGCGTCCTCCGCTTGGAGGCCGTTGAGTCGGCGGAGCTCCGGTGCATCCGCCCGGCCGGATGAAGCTGCTCCAGCCGAGGTCAGGTGGCCAGTTGGAGCGGCGGGGCGGGGCCGTGGCTGCGTTCTTTCCGTCCGCCTCGTGCCGCAGGTAAGGCTGCTGCTTGGGGCGGGGGGTGCCCGTCGTGGGTGCCGGTCGGCGTTGACAGATCTTGGTGAAGATCCGTAGCGTGTTGTGAAAAGTGCGACATATGGGGCGCTTTGCAGCGTCCTGCGGAAAGGAAAAGTGTGCGACGTAGACTGGCGCAAGCAACCTCCACGCTCATGGCAGCGGCATTCCTGACGGTCGGCGGAGCCTCCATCGCGGCCGCTTCCACGGAGGCCGGATCGACGCAGCAGACCTACGCCGCGGCCGGCTGGACGCCGTACAAGAATTACGCCACCTACGCGGCCTGCCAGCAGGAAGGGAAGGAACTGCTGAATGCGGGCATCGTCAAGAACTACGACTGTTCGTGGGACAGCCCCTACTGGCTGCTGAGCGTTTACAGATAATTCCGCGAAAGGCTGATGGAGGGTGACGGAGCGCGGTCCGTCACCCTCCATCAGCCTGTTGGCTGGTTATTCGATACGTACGCGGAGCAGCCAGAACGGGCTGTCGTAGTCACAGGTGTAGGCGATGACGACTCCGCCGCCGAGCATTTCCCGGCCCTGCTGACGGCAGGCTTCATAAGTGGCGTAGTTCTTGTAGTCCACCCAGACCGCAGGCGGCGCCGCGACCTTTGCCTGCTGTGCGGTTTGAGCTTGTGCGGAAGCGGTCGCGAGGAAGCTTCCTCCCGCTGTCAGGAATACTGCTGCCAGGAGCGTTGAAGCGGCTTGCGCCAGTCTGCGTCGCACACTTTTCCTTTCCGCAGGGCACCCGATTGCGCCCCATTTGCCGACCTTTGCGCAACACGCTACGGATCTTCACTCAAGTGTGTCAATACCGTAGTTGACTTTCTCCGATTTCCGGAGAAGGGGGTTGCGGTCAGGCCGATCCTGACGCTGCCGTGCCCGCGCGATCCCACGCCTTTACACAAGCTGGATGATCATGTCAACGGCAAGAGTCATCGAAACAAGGTTGCGCCTTGCGGCGATCTTCATCGTTAAGTTCTGATCTTGGTCCGGCATAGGTTGCAGGCGCCACAAGCAATGATCACCGACTTCCGCGACGCGGTGACAGCGTACGGACGAGGTGCTCGACAGAGGAGAGTTCATGATCCGTTCTCTTGGCAAGCTGGGCGACCGGCTGCTCGACAAGCTGCTCCCCACGACCTCCGCCGCCGCCGACACCTGCTGGGACGAGATCAAGTTCGTCGGCTACACCCAGCGCAGGACGTGCTGCATCGCCGCCGGTTACACGGCCTGCACCCCCTGGCGCTGATCGAGATCCGCACCGAGTGATCGTCATGCGGTGCACGGCGCCGGCTGCGTGCCGGTCGGCGCCGTTCTCCGGGCGGGCCGGCCTGTGAAGGGAATTCGATGTCGTACCTCGTTGTCGCCGTAGTCCTCGTCGGGGCCCTGTGCGCCGTGAACCTGCTGCTGACCCTGGCGGTCATCCGCCGTCTCCGCGAGCATGCGGCCCAGCTCGCCGCCGGTCGGCCGGCGCGACCGCCCCTCGTGCCGGCCGGCACCGCGCTGCCCGAGTTCACCGCTGCCGCGGCCGACGGCACGGCGGTGTCGCGGGACTTCTTCACCGGGCCGACCCTGGTGGGGATGTTCTCCACCACCTGCTCGGCCTGTCACGAACGACTGCCCGAGTTCACCAGCCGGGCGCAGTCCCTCGGCCCCGGGCGCGCGCTCGCGGTGGTCGTGGACGAGAAACAGGACGCCGGCGCGTTCGCGGCCGCCCTGGCCCCGGTGGCGACCGTGGTCGTCGAGCCGCCGGACGGGCCGCTGGGCAGGGCGTTCCAGGTGTCGTTCTTCCCGGCCTTCTACCTCGTCGACGGCCGAGCGGTGATCACCGCGGCCGCGCTCACCCCTGATGAGCTGCCGCTGGCGGCCCTCACGTGAGGGATGCCGGGGCGGGCTCCCTGTTCCGCCGCGGACGGGTGGCGGCCGAGCTGGCCTGGCGGGCGCAGCCGGCCGCCGTGCTGGGTTCGCTGGCAGTGGTGCTGCTCATGGGTGCGGCACCGGTGGCGACCGCGTGGCTGACCAAGCTCGTGCTCGACAGCCTGGCGAGCGGCAGCGGCGGCGGCATCCTCCTCCTCCTCGCGGCCGCCCTCGGGGTGGCGGGCCTGGCCCTGGTCGTCCTGCCGCACGTCGCCGAGTACCTCAACGGACAGTTGCATCGCGGGTTGCAGCGGCTGATCTACGATCGGCTGTTCCGGGCCGTCAACGCCGACCCCGGGCTCAGCCGGTTCGAGAACCCCTCCTTCCACGACGAGCTGCGGCTGGCCCATGAGGCCGGCCAGAACGCGCCGCAGCAGATCGTCGGCTCGTCCCTGGCGATCCTCCAGGGGGTCCTGACGCTGCTCGGGTTCATGGTCACGCTGACCGTGCTCAGCCCGGTCATGGTCGTCGTCGTCATCGCGGCCGCGCTGCCGTCGGCCCGGGTACAGCTCGCGCTGAGCCGCCGCAGGGCCCGCACGATGTGGGGCATCAGCTCCAACACGCGCCGCCAGCTCTTCTACGGCGCCCTTCTCACCAGCCCCGACGCGGCCAAGGAGGTGCGGCTGTTCGGCCTCGGCGACTTCCTGCGCGCCCGGATGCTCAAGGAGCTCGGGACCGTGAACGAGGCCGAGCGGGATCTGGACCGGCGGACGCTGCGCAGCCAGGGGCTGATGTCGCTGCTGGGCGCCGGCGTCGCGGCCGGCGGCCTGTTCTGGGCCGTGCTGGCCGCCGCGTCGGGCAGCCTGAGCGTGGGGGACGTCTCCGTGTTCGTCGCCGCCGTCGCCGGGGTGCAGACGGCCCTGACCTCGATCGTCAGCCAGTGGGCCGGCGCGCACAACGCCCTGCTGATGTTCGGGCACTATGTCGGCGTCGTCCAGGCCGGGCCCGGCCTTCCGGTGGCCGCGGAGCCTGCCGCGCTGCCCGCGCTGCGCGAGGGCATCGAGCTGCGCGACGTGTGGTTCCGCTACGACGACGAGCACCCCTGGGTGCTGCGCGGGGTGAACCTCTTCATCCCGTACGGCAAAGCCGTCGCCCTGGTCGGGCTGAACGGGGCGGGCAAGAGCACCCTGGTCAAACTGCTGTGCCGGCTGTACGACCCGGTCCGCGGCGCCGTCCTCTGGGACGGCGTGGACCTGCGTGAGGTGCACCCGGACGACCTGCGCGCCCGGCTCGGCGTGGTCTTCCAGGACTACATGGCGTACGACCTCACCGCCGCCGAGAACATCATGCTCGGTGACCTGGCCGCGGGTGCCGATCCGGAGGCGATCCGGGCCGCGGCCCGGCGGGCCGGGATACATGACGCGCTCGACACGCTGCCCAAGGGCTATGACACGTTGCTCAGCCGGATCTTCTTCGGTGAGGGGGACGAGCGGCAGGCGGGGGTGACGTTGTCGGGCGGGCAGTGGCAGCGGCTGGCGCTGGCCCGTGCCCTGATGCGTCATCGCCGGGACCTGCTCATCCTCGACGAGCCGAGCTCCGGCCTGGACGCGGAGGCCGAGCACGCGGTCCACCTGGGGCTGCGCCGGCATCGGGCGGGACGTACCAGCGTGCTGATCTCACACCGGCTCGGAGCCCTGCGGGACGCGGACCTCATCGTCGTGCTGAGCGAGGGGAAGATCCGCGAACGCGGCTCCCACGGCGAGCTCATGGCGCTGGGCGGCGAGTACGCGCGGCTGTTCGGTCTGCAGGCCAGCGGCTACGAGCCCGCCGCCGCCGGGCCAGGTGCCGGGGAGAGCCTGCGTACGACCACGCCCAGCACCCGGTCCGCCGGTAGATGACCCCAGTGCCGCGAGTCCGCGCTCAGCGGGCCGTCGCCGATCACGACCAGCCGCCCTGCCGGGACCAGCGCCCCCTCGGGGGCATTGACCGCGGACGGCACGGGATCGCCGGGCAGCGCGGCCACCCGTTTGATGAGCCACTTCGCGTCCTTCGGGGCGGACAGCGGACCGGTGCGCCACCGGCCGTCCGCCGCCGCCTCGAAGACCACCACCTGGCCCCGCCCGAGTTTCGAGCCGGCCACGCGGCGGACGAGCACCCGGTCACCGGAGCGGTACGCGGGCTCCATGCTCGGCCCGGTCACCTGGACGACCACGAAGCGACGGCGGGCGACGGCGAGGGCCCCGGCGAGAACCCCAAGCAAGATCAATAAGTACCGCACGGGGCCACCCTAGCCGTCATGTCCCAGGCCACGCGTCAGACGCGGCTCCACCGCTGGTTGGCGCCGCCGTTGCAGGACCAGAGCACCAGCTTGGTGCCGTTGGCGGTGGCGTTGTTCGGCACGTCGAGGCACCGGCCCGACTGCACGCCGGTGATGGTGCCGTCGGCGTTGAGCCGCCACTGCTGGTTGGTCTGGCCGTTGCAGTCCCAGATGATCACCTGGGTGCCGTTGGCCGTGCCCTGGTTGTAGGCGTCCAGGCACTTGTTGCCGTACACCCGCAGCTCGCCGCTCGCGGTCGGGGTCCACTGCTGGTTGGGCTGGCCGTTGCAGTCCCAGATCTGCGCCTGCGCGCCGTTGGTCGGCGAGGCGCCCGCGACGTCCAGGCACCGGCCCGAGCCGGCCCCTCTGAACGCGACCGCGGGGACGATGCCGCCGCCGGTGACGGTGTACATGGCCGCCCCGTGCCCGGGCACCGACGCGCTGATGGTCCCGGTGGAGGAGGACGTCGTGTGCGCCCACAGGTCGCGTACCGAGTAGGAGGACGCCGAGCCCAGGCCGAGGGCCGAGGCGGTGGTGGAGACGGTCGAGGTGGAGGTGCCCCGGTTGAGCAGGACGACCGCGACCGAGCCGTTCGACATCGGCTTGCGCCAGACCTCCAGGTTGCCGTTGTCGCTGATCTTGTGGCCCTGCCTGCCGCCCCAGTCCTGGTTGACCGCGATGACCTCGGTGTTCGTCAGGATGGTACGGGTCTCGGCGCTCATCGACCGGAGGTCGTTGCCCGCGATGAGCGGCGCGTTCAGCAGGGACCACAGGCTGAAGTGCGCCCGTCCCTCGGTCGCCGTGAGCGAGCCGACGCCGACCTCCAGCATGTCGGGGTCGTTCCAGCCCCCGGGCCCCGAGTACGCTTCGAGCCCGACCTGCTGGTCCAGGATCCCCATGACGGAGTTCCAGTTCGCGGCGATGTCACCCGTCGTGCGCCAGGAGTTGCCCACCGGCATCCCCCAGGTCCACACGTTCTCCTGGCCCCAGTTGCACAGGCTGTAGAGGATCGGGCGTCCGGTGGCGGCCAGCGCGTCGCGCATGGCGGTGTAGCGCTGTAATCCGGTCCTGCCCTGGTGGTCGCCGCAGTTGTCGTACTTCAGGTAGTCGATCCCCCAGGACGCCCACAGCGCGGCGTCGCGCTGCTCGTAGCCGAGGCTGGCCGGGTAGCCCGCGCACGTGGTCGTGCCCGCCGAGGAGTAGATGCCGAGCTTGAGGCCCTTGCCGTGGACGTAGTCCGCGAGGGCCTTCATGCCGCTGGGGAACTTCTGCGGGTCGGGCACCAGGTTGCCGCCGGCGTCGCGGCTCTTCGTGGACCAGCAGTCGTCGATGTTGACGTACTGGTAGCCGGCCGCGGCCATGCCGCTGGAGACCATGATGTCCGCGGTCTGCCGGATGAGGCTCTCGTTCACGTTGCAGAAGAAGGAGTTCCAGTCGTTCCAGCCCATCTGCGGGGTGCGGGCGAGCCCGTTGTCCAGCGCGAGGGCGGGCGACGTGGCGCCGCCGACCGCGACCAGCGAGGCGGCGGTCAGTGACACCGTCAAGAGCCAGCTCATGAATTTACGCATCCGATTCCTCCCTTCAGGAGGTGAACTGCCACCAGTTCACGTTGAACAGGTAGCCGCTGCCGCCGGCGTACCTGAAGTACAGGTCGTGGGTGCCCGTCGCGCCGTTCACCGGGCAGGTGACCGTCGTCCACGTCTGCCAGCCGCCGGTGCCCGCCACGTTGCACGTCCCCACCAGGGTGCCGTTGGGCCCGTCCAGGCGCAGCTCGATGCGGCCGCCACTGGCCGCCGAGGCGACCCGCGCGCTGAAGGACCTCGCGCCGGAGCCGAAGGCGACGCCCTTGACCTTGACGTAGTCGCCGTTCTCGATCCACCCGACGTTCATGCCGCCCTCGCTGGCGGGCTCGGTCTCCACGCCGGACTCCCAGGCGATCGTCTCGGCCTCCTGGCGGACGTAGGGGTTCAGCGTGCCGACCTGGGGCGCTCCGGTCGTGGTCATGTTGATCGTCGGGATGGTGCCGTCGGCGTTGTAGGTGAACTTCTCGACGGCGACCGAACGGGTGAAGCCGCCACCGCCCGGCAGTGCGCCGTTGTGGTAGAAGAAGTACGAACCGCCGTTGAAGTCGATGACGCCGGCGTGGTTGGTGAAGCTGCTGCCCTGCGTGGGCATGACCGTCCCGCGGTAGGTCCAGGGGCCGGTGGGGCCGGGGGCCGTCGAATAGCCGATGAACTCCGAGCAGCATTTCGCGGCGAAGACGTTGTAGTAGAGGCCGTTGCGCTTGTAGACCCAGGGGCCCTCCTCGTACAGCGTGGGCCGGCTGGCGTTGCCGGTGCGGGTGCCGAAGCCGGCCGTGGTGAGCGGGATCTGGGTGGGGCTGCCGGAGTACGAGATCATGTCGGCGTTGAGCCGGACGTACCAGAGGTTGGGGTTGCCCCAGTACAGGTACGCCTGCCCGTTGTCGTCGATGAAGACCGTGGGGTCGATCTCACCGTTCCTGACGAGGGGGCGGCCGATGGCGTCCCTGAAGGGTCCGGTGGGGCTGTCGGAGACCCCGACGCCGATGGCCATCTGACCGCTCGCCCGGTCCTTGACCGGGACGTACCAGTAGAACTTGCCGTTCCGCTGGATGGTCTGGCCCGCCCACGCGTCCGCGCTCGCCCAGCTGAAGGTCGCCACGTTCATCGGCGAGCCGTGGTCGGTCCAGTTCACCAGGTCGGCGGACGACCAGACCCGCCACTCCTTCATGGTGAAGTACGTCGAGCCGTCCTCGTCGTGTCCCGTGTAGAGGTAGACCCGGCCGTTGTGCACCAGCGGAGCGGGGTCGGCCGTGTAGATCGTCTGGACGATCGGGTTGTCCGCCCTGGCCGTGCCGGGGATCACCGCCACGAGGCAGAGCAGCGCCGCGATCACGAGCGCAGCGCGCCCGGAGAGAGCGCCGAACCGAAGATTCATGATCACCTTCTGTTGGGGGGAGGGGGTCAGGTGCGGGTCCAGCGCTGGTTGGCGCCGCCGTGGCAGGTGTAGAGCTGGATCCGGGTGCCGTTGGCGGTGCCCTGGCCCACGGCGTCGAGGCACAGCCCGGACTGCGCGCCGGTGATGGTGCCGTCGGGGTTCAGGCGCCACGACTGGTTGGCGCCGCCGTGGCAGGAGTAGATCTGGACGGCCGCGCCGTTGCCGCTGCCGGCCGCGTCGAGGCATTTGTTGCCGTAGACCCTGAGCTCGCCGGCCGAGGTGGCGGCCCACTGCTGGTTGCTCCGCCCGTTGCAATCCCACAGCTGCACCTGCGTGCCGTCGGCGGTGGCGGCGCCGGGCACATCCAGGCAGCGCCCGGAGCCGACTCCCCTGAGCGGCGCGGCGACGTCACCGGGGGTGGGAGTGGTCGTCGTGGAGCCGCTGTCCAGGCCGAAGAAGCGGATGGCGTACGCGGCCATCCCCGCTCGCGGCAGGTCGTGGCCGGCTCCCGAGATGGTGTACGCCTCGACCTGGCCCGAGCCGAACACCCGCCGGGTCCAGCCGGACTGCGGGCTGTCGGTGGAGGCCGGGGTCTGGCTCAGCCCGTGCACGTTCGTCCACTGGTCGACCTCCTCCTGCAGCATCGTGTACTGCAGCACGGAGTCGGCGGTGCCGTGCCAGGCCATCACGCGCGGCCGGGGCCCGGTGTAGCCGGGGTAGGCGTTCCTGACCAGGTCGCCCCACTGCTGCGGCGTCTTGTCGCCGCAGCCGGCGGGCCCGAGGCAGCCGTAGGGCACTCCCGCGTACGGCGCGCCGGCCTTGAACACGTCCGGGTAAGTCGCCAGCAGGTTGAGCGTCTCCATCGCGCCGGAGGAGAACCCGGTGGCGAACACCCGCTGCGGGTCGCCGTTGTAGCGCTGCAGCACGTGGTTCACCATGGAGACGATCGACACCGGGTCACTGCCGCCGCCGTGGCGCAGGGCCTCGTTCGACCACACGTCGAAACAGTTCGACATGCCGTTGGCGCTCTTGTTGGCCTGCGGGTAGATGACGACGAAGCCGTACCTGTCGGCCAGCGAGGCGAACTCGGTCCCCTGGTGGAAGCCCGGCGCCCAGCCGTTGCAGCCGTGCATCGCGACCAGGACGCCCGGCCGGGACGCCACCCTGTCGGGGACGTAGAGGTACATCCGCAGGCCGCCGGGGTTGGTCCCGAAGCCCGTCACCTCGGTCAGGACCGCGGCCGACGCCTGCGGCGTGGCCGTGAGGAACGCGGACAGCGCGGTGACCGCCGCCGTGATCAGGACCGCCAGGACGGTTCCGATGCCCGCGCGTCTTCTCGTACGCTTCATCGGTTCGCCTTTCCTGTGTTAGCGCTAACAATGTGCTGGAGGTGGTGGCAGGACGGAGCAAATACGGGGCAGAAAGGTACTGTCAAGAGCGCCTTAGCTTGCGGCCGAATGGAGACGGCAGCGGGTGAATGCGCTCACCTCGGATTTTCCGGTCCTGCGGCACTCGGGCTTGCTGTGAAACTTTCGGCGTTCGGTCAGCCCACGCGCGCGAGTTGCCATTGCTGGTTGGCGCCGCCCCAGTCGTCGTACTGGACGATGTTGCCGCCGTCGGCGGTGGAGGCGCCCTGCACTTCAAGGGCCTTGTTGCTGTGGCGGGAGATCAGCCTGACGTAGCCGTCCGGGCTGTCGGCCAGGCGCCACTGCTGGTTGGCGCCGTTGGTGTCGGTCCATTGGACGATGGCGGCGCCGTTGGCGGTGGACTGGTTGGAGACGTCGAGGACCTTGCCGGAGTGGCGGGACTTGACGCGGTAGTAGCCGCCTCCGGAATCCACGAACTGCCACTGCTGCTGGTTCTGGTTGTTACGGGTCCACTGCGTGATGCGGCCGCCGTCGGCGGTGGACAGGTTGTAGACGTCCAGCGCCTTGCCGCTGTTGCGGTTGACCAGGACGTACCAGGCGGTGGTGTCCACCACGCCGCCGGGGGTCTGGGTCACCCCGGTCACGAAGGTCGTCACGCTGCGGGCGGGCAGCGTGGCGGTGAAGGAGCCGTTCGACACGCCGACCGCGCCCTGCGGCGCGACGTTCCTGCTCGCGTCGGTCACCCAGGACGACACGCTGGACGCGGTGCCGCCGGCCAGGGTGAACTGCTGGCTCACCGCGGAGGTCGTCTTGTTGATGGCGACGATGGCGACCGTGCCGTCACCGCCCCGGTACGCCGAGACGTAGACGTTCGACGCCGGGTTCGCCGTCGCCGCGATCCGCACGTACCCCGGGCGGACGAACCTGGCGAACTGCGCCATGTTGGCGCCGCGCTTGCTGAGCTGCCCGTCCTCGCGCATCGGGCCGTAGCTGCGCCGGATGTACCACCAGATGTACGCCTGGAACTCGGCGTCGACCATGGCGTGGTGGATGTGCTCCCCCACGTCCAGCGCCTGGGGCCAGAGGTCCGCCGAGTCGCTGCTGTTGGGGTAGTAGACCTCGGTCATCCAGAGTTCCTTGCCCGCGCCCTTCTGCTGGAAGAGGGGGTAGGGGAAGTTCGCGTACGACGTGCCGTAGAGGTGGGCCCCGATGATGTCCACGTTGGCGAGCGCCGTGGGGTCGTTGAGTATCGGGTCCGACATGTTCTTCAGGTACTGGAAGGACTCGGGCGCGATGACCCTGGTGCTGATCGAGCCGGCGTTCTCCCGCAGGAAGCGCACCATCTCGGCAGGGGTCCACCACGTCCATTCCTGCGCGTAGTCGGGCTCGTTCTGCACGGATATGCCGTATAAGTTCACCCCGTTGTTCCGCATGTACGTGGTGAAGTCGTTGAGGTGCTGGGCGTAGGCGGCGTACGAGCCGTACTTGAGGCGCCTGGCGTTGGTCTGGCTGCCGCGGACGAAGGTCTCGACCATGCCGGCGGGCGGGTTCCACGGCGAGGCGATCACGGCCACGCCGAGCTCGGCCGCGCGCCGCGCCGTCGCCAGGTCGCGGCTCCAGTCCGCCTGGTTCTCGGGAACGGGGATCCTCAGCACCGAGAACCCCAGCCGCCCCTCGCCGGCGCCGAACGCCGTCTCCCGCTGGGCGGCCGTGAGGTCGCCGATCCAGGCCGCGTGGGCCATGCCGCCGAAGCCCCGGATCGTCTGCCTGCGCGCCGACGGGTCGATGACCACCGCCGCGGCGGCCGTCGCGGGCCGTGTCGTGGCGGCGAGGACCGGCAGTGCTCCCATCGTCGTCAGGACGGCTCTCCGGCTCAGCGATCGGCGATCTCCGGGCGCGGGCTCTGTCATGGTTCCTCCTGGTGGCTTTTCCGGAGGAACGTAAAGCCCTGACTCCGGCCCGTCAACCATGTGAGGCCGGAAACTTAATGGCTCGGTTTTCGCAACTTAAGGAGTGCCGCCCAGCGAATTCCATGAAACTTTCATGCGTACGAGCGCTGCGGCTCCACCCTCCCCGGAGGCGAAACTCCAGGAGGGAAGGCCGGATGACGGCGAAACCCCCGCTCGGCGGGTGAACCCGCTCGTTGACGCCGGGCCGCCCGTCGGATGTACTCCGCGACGAAGCCCCGTTCGTGTTAGCGCTAACAGCGGAGCGCCCGATGAAGCACAGACCTCTGTCCATCCTGGCGACGGTGACCGCCCTACTGGCCAGCCTGCTCGTCGCCCTGCAGACCCAGCCGGCCAACGCGGCCACCGTCGACACCAACGCCTGGTACGTCCTGGTCAACCGCAACAGCGGCAAGGCCCTGGACGTCTACAACCTGTCCACCGCCGACGGCGGCCGCATCACCCAGTGGACCCGCAACAACCAGAACCAGCAGCAGTGGCAGTTCGTGGACTCCGGCGGCGGCTACTACCGCGTCAAGTCCCGCCACTCCGGCAAGGTCCTCGACGTCTCCAACCAGTCCACCGCCAACGGCGCCGCCATCGTCCAATGGACCGACACCAACGGCACGAACCAGCAGTGGCGCCTGGCCGACAGCCCCGACGGCTACGTGCGGCTCATCGCCCGCCACAGCAACAAGGCCCTCGAAGTGCAGGGCGCCTCCACCGCCGACGGCGGCAACATCGTCCAGTACGACGACTGGGGCGGCGCCAACCAGCAATGGCAACTCGTCCCGGTCAACGGCAGCGGCAACGGCAACGGCAACGGCAGCTACACCAACCCGGTCGTCTGGCAGGACTTCGCCGACGGCGACATCATCCGGGTCGGCGACGCCTACTACTACTCGGCCTCGACCATGCACTACTCGCCGGGCGCGCCGATCCTGCGCTCCTACAACCTGGTCGACTGGGAGTACGCGGGACATTCGGTCCCGAGGCTCGACTTCGGCTCCAATGCCTACGACCTCAACGGCGGCCGGGCGTACGTGAAGGGCATCTGGGCCTCCACCCTGAACTACCGGCCCAGCAACAGCACCTACTACTGGATCGGCTGCATCGAGTTCAACCGGACCTACGTCTACACCGCCTCCGCCGTGGACGGCACGTGGACCAAACGCTCGCAGATCAACAACTGCTACTACGACGCCGGCCTGCTGGTCGACACCGACGACACCATGTACGTCGCCTACGGCAACGGCACCATCAGCGTCGCCCAGCTCTCGGCCGACGGGCTCAGCCAGGTCCGCGCCCAGCAGGTGTTCCAGACCCCGAGCAGCGTCGGCACCCTGGAGGGCTCCCGCTTCTACAAGCGGAACGGCTACTACTACATCTGGCTGACCCGCCCCGCCAACGGCCAGTACGTGCTCCGCTCCACCTCGCCGTGGGGCCCGTACGAGATGCGCCAGGTCCTGCTGAACATGCCGGGACCCATCTCCGGCGGCGGCGTCCCCCACCAGGGCGGCCTCGTCCAGACCCAGAACGGCGACTGGTACTACATGTCGTTCGTCGACGCCTACCCCGGCGGCCGGGTGCCGGCGCTCGCGCCGATCACCTGGAGCGGCGACTGGCCGACCGTGCAGACCGTCAACGGCGGCTGGGGAGCCACCTACCCGAAGCCGAACATCCAGACCAGCCGCACCGTCTCGTCCATGATCGGGCCCGACACCTTCACCTCGGGCAGCCTCGGGCACCGCTGGGAGTGGAACCACAACCCCGACACCAGCCGCTTCTCCACCGGCAACGGCCTGCGCCTGCAGACCGCGACCGTCACGAATGACCTCTACAACGCCAGGAACACGCTGACCCACCGCATCCAGGGCCCCTCGTCCACCGCGACGATCGAGCTCGACTACTCGCAGATGAGCAACGGCGACCGCGCCGGGCTGGCCATGCTGCGCGACCAGTCGGCCTGGATCGGCGTCAAACGCGACAACGGCGTCAACCGGGTCGTGATGACCAACGGACTGACCATGAACAGTTCGTGGCAGACCACCGGCACCGGCACGGAGGCGGCGAGCGCGAACGTCTCGGGCGGCCGGATCTGGTTGCGCGCCACCGCCGACATCCGGCCGGGGTCCGGCAGACAGGCCCGTTTCTCCTACAGCACCGACGGCAGCACGTTCACGAGCCTCGGGCCGGCCTTCACGCTGAACAACGCCTGGCAGTTCTTCATGGGCTACCGGTTCGGGATCTTCAACTACGCGACGCAGTCGCTCGGCGGGGCGGTGACCGTACGCCGCTTCGATCTCACCACGCCCTGACGCGGGCATAGGCTCTCCCCCATGGTCGCCGTCCGCCCCTTCCGGTCCGGCGACGAGGTCACCCTCGTCGCCGCCTGGAACCGCAGCATGCCCGCCGACCCGACGACGTCCCGCTGGTTCGGTGACCGGGTGCTGCTCGATGCGAACTTCGACCCCGAGGGCCTGCGCGTGGCCGTGGACGGGGACGAGGTGGTGGGCTGCGCGTACGCCGTCCGCCGCCTCATCCCCCTGGCGCCCGGCACGGGCCTGGAGCCGGACGCCGGCTGGATCCCGTTCTTCTTCGTCGTCCCGGAGCACCGTGGCGGCGGCCTGGGGCGGCGGCTGGTCGGCGAGGCGGTGGCGTTCCTGGAGGGCCTCGGCCGCACGACGGTGGACTTCTCGTCGTACACCCCCAACTACGTGCTGCCGGGAGTGGACGCCGAGCTCTATCCCGGCGCGTACCGGCTGCTGGGCGAGCTCGGCTTCCGTACGCTCTACTCCCCTGTCGCCATGGACCGCACCCTCGTCGGCTACCAGGCCCCGCCCGAGGTGCACGGGCTGCTGCGCGAGCGGGAGCGCGAGGGGTACGTCTTCCGCAGCCCCACCGTGGGCGAGCTGCCGGAGCTGATCCGTTTCGCGGCCGGCGCCTTCAACCCCGACTGGGGCGAGGCCATCCGGCAGCACCGCGACCCCGAACGCGTCGTCATCGCGAAAAAAGACCGTATAGAGGGCTTCGCCCTGTACGGCGCCTACCACGGCACCCCCGAGCGCTTCGGCCCCTTCGGCGTCGACCCCGGCCGGCGCGGCACCGGCCTCGGCAAGATCCTCCTCCACCTCACCATGACCAGGATGCGCGCAGAAGGACTGCATTCCTCCTGGTTCCTGTGGACCGGCGAGGCCACCCCGGCCGGCCAGCTCTACACCAAGGCGGGCTACGAGGTCACCCGGCAGTTCCACGTGATGCGACGGACCGCGTAACCGCCGTCGGCCTGCCGACGTTGACGGGCCGGGCGTTCCCCGTGGCCGCCGGGTCCGCCGCGGCCGTCGCGGCGTCCGCCCTGCTCGCGCTCCGGCCAGCGGGCGACGACGGCTTCCCGACCGACCCCGTGGGCGTGCTCGCGTTGGCGGCGGCCTCCACCGGCACGGCCGTCGCCGCCGCCCGGCTCACGGCGGCGGGCGGCGGGCGGCGGGCGGCGGGCGGCGGGAGAGCCGGCCGGCTCGCGTCCTGGCTCTGCCTCGCCCTGCTGGCCTACCTCGTCCTGGCCGCGTGGGCGGTGCAGGCGGTCGCGGCCGACCACCCGACCGCCGCGGTCGCGGTCGCGCTGTGGAGTTCGGCGTGGATCCCGCCGCTCGCGCTCATGCAGCTCACCGCGTCGGCGGCGATCCGATGCCGGGGCGGGCGCCATGGACGCACCGGGGCCTCGTCCTGGCGGTCGCCGCGGTCACGGTCGCGAACACCCTGCTGACGACCCCCAGCGATCCGTTCACCGGCCTGCCGACCATCGCGCCGGAGTCCTGGCGGACGACGCTCGAACCGCTCGGCGCCTGGGACGGGACGGCTCGCCCGCATCCTGGTCCACGAGGAGCAGCCGGCTCCGGACGAACGTCCCCAGGCGGCGACGGTCCCCAGGTTGACCCCCCGCGAGTCGGAGGTGCTCGCCGTCCTCGCCGAGGGCGGCAGCAATGCCGGGATCGCGGCCCAGCTCGTCGTCTCCGAGCGCACGGTCGACGCCCATCTGCGCGCGATCTTCGTCAAGCTCGGGCTCAGGCAGGTGCCCGGGACGAACCGCCGCGTGCAGGCCGCACGCGTCTGGCTGGACCATGTGACCAGGCACGACACGAATGAGGTGTCAGCACTGATGCGGTGCTCGTCCCGGCGATCGTCGGCACCCAGCTCGCCATCGCGCTCGGCGTGCTGGTCGCGCTCGTCGGGACGCTGCTGTCGAGGACGATGCCGCGCGGGCTGTCGATCGCGGGGATCGGGTACGTCGTCGTGTTCGCGGGGCTGCCGGCGTTCAACCACGCGGTCACCGTGATCGGATATCTGCTGCAGGTCGCGCTCGTCGCCGCCATCGGCTGGTTCGGGCTCCGCGCCGCGCTCACCGGGTAGCTCCGAACAATTCCGGCACTTGCCGCATCCAACGTGACATGATCACGCTCCTGGTGGCGGCGCTGGCCCTCGGCCCCGTCCAGATCCCCGACAACTTCCTGCTGACCGAGAAGGCCGCCCGTGCCCCGCAGTCGGAGGACGACAGGGCCGAGAGCTGGTGGCGCATCAGCGACAAGACGAGCGCTCCCCTGACGATCAACCCCTGCGGCCGCAAACGCGTCTCGCCGGCCGGCCGCTCGGCCGTGCGCACCGTCGTCCACGGCACCAGCGCGCCCTCCCACTCCAGCGAGCAACTCCTCGTCCACCGGAGCGCCGGCGCCGCCAGAACCGCCCTGCGCACCCTCCTCGCCGACGCCCGCCGGTGCCGGACCCAGCCGGACGGAAAGCCGTACAGTTGGACCGGCGACGGCAGGACGCGCTGGGTCGTGAGCCCCACGCGGGTCGGCGATGAGGCCGCGCTGATGCACCTCATGATGTACGACAAGCTCAACAAGGAATGGACGCCCCTGCTGTCGGGCATCGTCGCCCGCAAGGGCCGCGCGCTGATGGTCTACACCGGCGACCAGGAGACCCTCGGCCGCTCCCGCGCCCGCGCCGTCAAGGCGCTGCGCAAGACCGCCGCCCGTATGGCGGCCAAGGTGTGCGCGCTGCCCTCGGTCTGCGCCTGAAGCCGCTCAGGCCCGGGGCATCGCCACCGCCTTGATCCGGGCGGCGGCCAGCACGGCCGCCAGCACCGCGAGAACACAGCAGAGGCCGAGCAGCCCGAGCACGGTCGCGACGGCGGCCAGTTCTACGGCAAGCGGCTGCGCAGGGAACGGAACAAGAAAACTGCCCGCTACCCCCTCTACCGGGCCTTTCCCCAGCTCCATGTGACCAGCAGAGCACAGCTCGCCGGGCTCGCCCTGACCTCTCCTGCAAGCAAGATCAAGCAGGTTCCAAGTCAGTAGCAAGCCGGGTCATTGATGCTGATCTGCGGAGGATAATGATCCTTTGCGAAGCGAGCAGATGACCCCACGGAGAAGACCCGCGCCGCGGACGCACGCGCCGACCACGCGCCGGTGAGCCGCCCGCGCGACCTCGCGCGCCCAGCGACGACCTCGCCCGGGCACGTTCGACCTTTGCTGCTGGAAAGAGGACACATGAACACGGATGTGACGGGCGCGAACCGTCCTCTCACCGACTCGCCCGGCCGCCTCCACGAGGCCGTGGAGGCGCAGTGCCGGCGTACGCCCGATCGTGTGGCCGTCGTCGCGGGCACGAGCCGGCTGACCTACGCCGAGGTCGACCGCATGGCCAACGGGGTCGCCGACGCCCTGGTCGCGAGGGGTGTCGGACGCGGCGACCTGGTCGGGATCTGCCTGAGCCGCGACGAGTGGCTGGTGCCCGCGCTGATCGGGGTGCTGAAGGCGGGGGCGGCGTACGTGCCGCTGGACCCGGCCTATCCGGCGGAGCGGTTACGGTTCATGGCCGAGGACTCCGGCGCGGGCGTGGTGGTCACCTCGGCGGCGCAGCGCGACACCGCGGCGTTGACCGGCGCCGGCACCGTGCTCGTCGACGACACGACGCCCGCGGCGCGCGGGCCCGAGGTGGCCGGCGAGCCGGGCGACGCCGCGTACGTCATCTACACCTCCGGCTCCACCGGCCGCCCCAAGGGCGTGGTCGTGGAGCACCGCAACACCCTCAACTTCGTGCGCTGGGAGGCGTCCGCCTACACGGCCGAGGAGCTGAGCGGCATGCTGGCCGGCTCCTCCATCTGCTTCGACGCCTCGATCACGCAGATCTTCACGCCGCTCTGCGCCGGCGGGACCGTGATCATGGCGGACAACGTGCTGTCGCTGCCGACGCTGCCGGCCCGCGACGAGGTGCGCACGGTCTTCGGTGTCCCGTCCGCGCTGTCGGTGCTGCTGCGCGAGCCGCTGCCGGACGGTGTGCGCATGATCCTGTCCGGCGGCGAGCGGCTGACCGCCGCCCTGGTCGCCCGCATGTACGCCAACCCGGGCGTACGCCGCGTGCTCAACATGTACGGCCCCACCGAGTGCACCACCGGCTGCACCATCCATGAGGTGAGCCGCGACTCCCAGGACGACCCGCCGCTGGGCGGGCCGATGGCGAACGCGCTGCTCAGCGTGCGCGACCCCGACGGCAGGCCGGTCGCCGACGGAGAAGTGGGCGAGCTGTGGATCGGCGGGCCCGGCGTGACCCGCGGCTACCTGGGCCACGAGTCGCAGGCGTTCCGCACCGAGCCGGACGGCACCCGCGTCTACCGCAGCGGCGACCTGGTCCGGTGGGTGGACGGCCTGCTGCGTTACGTGGGCCGCGCCGACGACCAGGTCAAGATCCGCGGCTACCGGGTGGAGCTGGGCGAGGTCGAGTCGGCGCTGGACCGCCACCCCGCCGTGCACCGCTCGGTCGTGCTGGCGGACACCGACGACGACGGCATCGCCTACCTCGCCGCCCACGTGGCGGCCTCCGGCGTGACCGAGCCCGAGCTGCGCGACTGGCTGCGTGACCGCCTGCCCGACCACCTGGTCCCGGCCAGGATCGGCGTGACCGCCGACCTGCCGATCGCCCCGATGGGCAAGGTGGACCGCGCGGCCCTGCCCAAGCTGCGCGCCGCCCGTACGGGGAGCGAGGCGCCGGTCGCGCCGCGGACAGACGACGAGCGTCAGGTGGCCGAGGTCATCGCGGACGTGCTGAACCTGCCGGAGGTGGGCGTGCACGACCGGTTCGCCGACCTCGGCGGGCACTCGCTGGCCGCCGCCCGGGTGGTGACCGAGCTGTCACGGCGGCTCGGGCACACCGTGCCGCTGGCGGCGTTCCTGACCGAGCCGACCGCGGCCGGCCTCGCGGCGCGCCTGCGTGAGCCGGGATCGGCGCCGGTGCGGCGGACCGGCGCGACCCGGCACCCGCTCACCGCCGCGCAACGCGAGTTCTGGACGCTGCGCCAGCTGCACCCGCACAGCCCGGTCACCACCGTGTCGGTACGGCTCCGCGTACGCGGCCTCGGCGGGAGTGCGCCGCTGCGCGCGGCGCTCGACGCGATCCTGCGCCGGCACGAGGCCCTGCGCAGCACGGTCTCGGTCGGCGAGGACGGCGTCCCGTACGCGGTCGTGCACCCGCCCGTCGCCGTCCCCCTGGTCGAGCACCCGGCGGGCGCCGACCCGGTGAAGGTGGCCAGGGCCGCCGCGGAGCACGTGTTCGACGTGACGAACGAGGTGCCGCTGCTGCGCGCGAGCCTGTGCCCGGCAGGGGACGACGTGGCCGAGCTGGTGCTCGTGACGGACCACCTCGCCTTTGACGGCGGTTCCGTCGGCGTGCTGATGGAGGAGCTGGCCGCCGAGCTGGCGGGTGAGCCCGTCGCCGAGCCGGCGGTGCAGCTCGGCGACGTGGCGGCGCGCGAGCAGGAGGGCCGGGCCGACCTCGCGCGGCTGCGGGAGTTCTGGCGCACCGAGCTGGAGGGGGCGCCGGTGGCGGGGCCGCCGCCCGGCGACCTGACGACCGGCCGGGTGATCAGGCCGCTGCCCGAGGAGTTCACGGACGGCGTGGCCGCGCTGGCCCGCGCGTGCGGCACGACCCCGTTCGCGGTGTACCTGGCCGCTCTCGCCCTGGCCGCCGGGGAGCCCGACACGCTGATCGGCATGGTCGCGGCGCGGCGCGCCGAGCCCGAGCTGGCCCGGATCGTCGGACCGCTGATCGACACGGTGCCGGTACGGCTGCGGACGGATGCCGCGCCGACCTTCCGCGACCTGGTCAGGCAGGCCGGGGAGGCCAGCACGCGGGCGCTGGTCCATCAGGAGGTCCCGCCCGCCGACCTGCCCCGCGCCCCGGTGCTGCTGGCCATGCAGCACGCCGAGGTGCCGGTGCGCGCCGGCTGCCTCGAACTGCTGACCGAGGTCGGCTCGGGCGCGGCGGTGCACGAGTTCAGCGTGCTCGTCAACCGGACGGCCGCCGGCGCCGAGCTGCACCTGGAGTACGCGGTCGCGCTGCTCGGCAGGGAGGCGGCCGAGGCGTACCTGGACCGGCTGCTGTGGCTGCTGCGGCGGGCGGTGGCCGAGCCGGACCTGGTGATCGCGGCGTTCGAGCCGGTCACCCCCGACGAGCGCGCCGCGCTGCTGGCCCGCGCGGCCGGGCCGCGGCTGCCCGACGACCTGCCGCCGGTGCCGGCGGCGCTCGCCTCGCACACGGCGGGCACGGCGGTGGTCGGCCCGGACGGCGTCACGCTGAGCCACGCCGAGCTGAACGACCGCGCCGACCGGATCGCGGCCGGGCTGCTGGCGCACGGGGTGTCGCGGGGCGACGTGGTCGGCGTCCGCGTGCCGCGCGATCACATGCTGCCCGCGGTGCTGCTGGGCGTGTGGCGGGCGGGGGCGGCGTATCTGCCGCTGGACCCGGACCACCCGGCCGAGCGGCTGCGCCTGCTGACCGAGGACGCGGGCGCCCGCGTGGTGCTCACGCGCGGCGAAACGCCCACGGAAGCAGGGCCGGTGGCGCTCGACGCGGACCGGCTCGCGGCGGGTCCGCGCGCGGACCTGCCGGAGGTCCGCGCCGACGACCTGGCGTACCTCACCTACACCTCCGGCTCCACCGGCGCCCCCAAGGGCGTCGAGGTCACCCACGGCGGCCTGGCCGCCCTCGTGGCGGGGATGATCTCGACGCTCCGTCTCGGCCCGGCCGACGTGCAGCCCGCGGTCGCGCCGCTGAGCTTCGACGCCTCGGCCTCCGAGCTGTGGAGCGTCCTGACCGCCGGCGGCACGTCGGTGGTGGTGGACCGGGCCACGGCCGCCGACGGGCACGCGCTGGCGGAGCTGATCACCACGAGCGGGGCCACGGTGATCGACCTGGTGCCGACCTCGTACCGGATGCTGGTCGCGGCCGGCTGGGCGGGCGGCCCGGCGCTGCGCGCCGTCGCCGGCGGCGAGGCTCTGGACCCGGCGCTGGCCGAGCAGATCCTGCTCCGCGTCGGCGAGCTGTGGAACGCCTACGGTCCCACCGAGACCACCGTCACCTCGACGCTGCACCGGGTGCGCGCCCACGAGGCCGACCGGGTGCCGATCGGGTCGCCGATGCCGGGCGAGCGGGCGTACGTGGTGGACGCGCGGCTGCGGCTGGTGCCGCCGGGCGCGGTCGGCGAGCTGCTGCTGGGCGGCGCCGGAGTGGCCCGCGGCTACCGGGGCCGCCCCGAGCTGACCGCGGCCGCCTTCGTGGCCGACCCGTTCACGCCGGGCGGCCGGTGCTACCGCACGGGCGACCTGGTGCGCTGGCGGCCGGACGGGACGCTGGAGTTCCACGGCCGCCGCGACCACCAGGTGAAGGTCCGCGGCTACCGGATCGAGCTGGGCGAGATCGAGGCCGTGCTGCGCGAGCTCGCCGACGCCGCGGTGACCGTGGCGGGCACGGACGCGCAAGCCCACCTGGTCGGCTACGTCGCGCCCGAGACGGCGGACCTGGCCGCGATCGAGCGGCACGCCCGGTCCCGGCTGCCCGGCCACATGGTGCCGCGCCGCTGGGTCGCCCTGCCGGCCCTGCCCACGCTGTCCAGCGGCAAGGTGGACCGGGCCGCGCTGCCCGAGCCGGACACCGGCCCCGACCCGGCGCGGGTCGCGCCGGCCACCGACGCCGAGCGCCTGGTGGCCGCCGTCTGGGCCGAGGTGCTCGAACGGCCCGAGGTCTGGGCCGGCGACGACTTCTTCGCCCTCGGCGGGGCCTCGTTCGCCGCGACCAGGGTGGCCGCCCGCCTGCGCGAGATGTTGCAGCTCGCCGTGCCCGTGCGGTTGCTGTTCGACCGCCCGGTGCTCGCCGACTTCGCCGCCGCGCTGGAGGAGCTGCTGGCCGCCGATCTGATGGAGGGGAACGAGGGATGACCGAAGTACGTGAGGACCGGATCGCCGAACTCGTCCGGTCCAGGCTCGCCGCCGCGCTGAAGCAGAACGAGAAGGCCGCCGCCCCCGGCATCCCGGCGACGTCGGCCACGGACATGCCGCTGTCGCCGGCGCAGCAGCGGCTGTGGTTCCTGGCCCAGCTCGAACCGGACACGCCCGCCTACAACGTGCCGCTGACGCTGCGGCTGCGCGGCCCGGTGGACGTCGCCGCCCTCACCGGCGCGGTGGCGGACCTGGCCGAGCGGCACTGGGTCCTGCGCGGCGTCATCGAGGACGGGCGGGTGCGTCCCGTCGCCGCCGTGCCGGTGCCCGTGGTGGACGTGGACCCGGCGGAGCTGGAGCGCGAGCTGACCGCGCACGCCTGGCGGCCGTTCCGGCTGGACGCCGAGCCGCCCCTGCGGGCCACGGTGTTCCGGCTCGCGGGCGACGCGTGCGTGCTCGCGCTCACCCTGCACCACATCGCCACCGACGCCTGGTCGGAACGCGTGCTGCTGGACGATCTCGCCCGCCTGTACGCCGCCCGCCTCGGCCTGGAGCCGCCGCCCGCTCCCGCCGCCCTGCAGTACGCGGACGTGGCCGCGTGGGAGGCCGGGCGGCCGGACACCGACCTCGACTGGTGGGCCGGGCACCTGGCGGGCCTGCCGCCGGTGCTCGACCTGCCGCTCGCCCGCCCGCGCCCGTCCGTGCCCGGATGGGAGGGCGCGGCGGTCCCGGTGGAGGTGCCCGCGCCGCTGGCCGCGAAGGTGCGCGCGGTGGCGGGGACGTCACCGTTCATGGTGTTCCTGGCCGGGTTGCAGGCGTTGCTGAGCCGCCTGTCCGGCGTCGAGGACGTCGCCATCGGGGTGCCGCACGCGGGCCGTCACCATCCCGACGCCGAGCGGGTCGTCGGCTGTTTCGTCAACACCCTGGTGGTGCGCGGCGACACCTCGGGCGACCCGACCGGCGCGGAGCTGCTGGCGCGGGCGCGCACGGCGGCGCTGGACGCGTACGCGCACGCCGGCACGCCGTTCGAGCGGATCGTGGAGCGGCTGCAGCCGGAGCGGAACCTCGCGGTCACGCCGCTGTTCCAGGTGATGCTCAACGTCTACGACACCGGCGCGCCGGTGTCGCTGCCAGGGCTGGAGGTCGAGACCGGGTCGCCGGAGGCGCCGACCGCGAAGTTCGACCTGAACCTGGAGCTCGGCGACGACGGCACCGGGTTCGCGGGCGAGCTGCGTTACCGTACGGACCTGTTCGACGAGGCCACCGTGCGCCGCCTCGCCGCCTGGTACCTGGAGCTGCTGGACGGCATGCTCACCGACCCGCACGCGCCGGTGCGGCTGCCGGCCGGCGACGACCTGCGCGGCCGGGACGCGGACCTGCCCGTGGACGTGCCGCTGCACACGCTGGTCGAGCGGGTGGCCGACGCCCGCCCGGACGCGGTCGCGGTCGGCTCGCTGACCTACGCGGACTCGCTGACCTACGCGGAGCTGGACCGCCGCGCCAACCAGGTGGCCCAGTGGCTGCTGGCGAGCGGGGTGCGGCCGGAGGAGCCGGTCGGCGTGCTGCTGGAGCGGCGGCCCGAGCTGGTGGTCGCCATGCTCGGCGTGCTCAAGGCGGGCGCGGCCTACCTGCCGCTCGACCCGGTCTATCCGGAGCGGCGCAACCAGGCGGTGGTGGCCGACGCAGGGGCGCGGTTCGTGCTCACGGACGCCGAGCTGGCCGCCGCCGCGGACGCCTCCGGCGTACGCCCCGGGGTGGCCGTGCGGCCGGAGCACCTGGCGTACGTGATCTACACCTCGGGCTCGACCGGGCGGCCGAAGGGGGTCGCGGTCGAGCACCGGCACATCACGCACTATCTCGGCGCGGTGGCCGAGGTGGTCCCCTCGGGGCTGACCTCGTACGCGCTGGTCTCCACCGCCGCCGCCGACCTGGGCATGACGAACGTGTGGTGCGCGCTGACCACGGGCGCCACCCTCCACCTGATCGACCACGAGACGGCCACCGACCCGGCCGCGTTCGCCGCCCGGCTGGCGGCGCACCCGGTGGACGCGATCAAGATGGTGCCCAGCCAGCTCGAACTCCTCGGCACGGCCGCGTTACCGGAGAAGCTGCTCATCCTCGCCGGTGAGGCGGTGCCGGCGGACCTGGTCGCGCGGGTCCGTGAGGCGCGGCCGGACCTGGAGGTGCAGATCCACTACGGCCCCACCGAGACCACGGTGTCGGTGCTGGCCTGCGACGCGAGCGAGAGCTCCCCCGGCCGGGCGCCGCTGGGCCGGCCGCTGGCCGACGTGGCGTGCCGGGTGGCCGACCCGTCCGGGCGGGCGCTGCCGCCCGGCGTGCCCGGCGAGTTGTGGATCGGCGGGCCCAGCGTGGCCCGCGGCTACCTGGGCCGCCCCGACCTCACCGCGGAACGCTTCACCGGCGGCTGGTACCGCACCGGCGACCGGGTCAGGGTGACCGGGGACGGGATCGTCGAGTTCCTGGGGCGGATCGACGACCAGGTGAAGGTGCGCGGCTTCCGCGTCGAGCTGGGCGAGGTCGCCGCGGCGCTGCGGGCTCTGCCGCAGGTCGCGGAGGCGTACGTGCAGCCGGTCGGCGCCGGCATGGAGCGGCGCCTGGCCGCCTGGGTGACCCCGGCGACGGTGGACGCGGCCGAGGTGCGGGCGGCGCTGCGCGAGCGGCTGCCCGACTACATGGTGCCGGCCGCCATCGGCGTGCTGGAGGCGCTGCCGCTCACCCCGAACGGCAAGGTGGACCGGGCCGCGCTGCCCGTGCCCGAGGCAGGGCCCGCGGTGCGGGTGCCGCTGGGCACTCCGGCGGAGCGCCTGGTGGGCGAGGTCTGGGCCGACGTGCTCGGCCTCGCGGAAGTGTGGGCGGACGACGACTTCTTCGCCCTCGGCGGGCACTCGTTCGCGGCGACCCGGGTGGCCGGGCGGCTGCGGGAGCGGCTGGGCGCGGCGGTGCCGGTGCGGCTGCTGTTCGAGCACCCGGTGCTGGCCGACCTGGCCGCCGCGCTCCCCCGCCCGGCCGAGGCCGCGCGGGTGCGGCGCGCGCCGGCGGACGGGCCGGTGCCGCTGTCCGGGGTGCAGGCCAGGCTGTGGTTCCTGGCGCAGCTCGAACCGAACAGCAGCGCCTACAACGTGCCGGTGGCGCTGCGGCTGCGTGGCCCGCTGCGGGCCGAGGCGCTGCTGGGCGCGGTACGCGACCTGGCCGAGCGGCACCACGTGCTGCGCGGCGTGATCGACGACTCCGGCCCCGAGCCGGTCATGGTGGTGCGGGACGCCGCCGAGGTGCCCGTGTCCACCGTGCACGTGGGCCGGTCGGAGGTCGAGGACGTGCTGGCCGCGCACCTGGCCACGCCGTTCGCGCTGGACCGCGAGCCGCCGATGCGGGCGGTGCTGCTCGCCGTCGACGATACTGCGGGCGAGCCCGGGACCGACGACGAGCACGTGCTCTCGCTCACCTTCCACCACATCGCCACCGACGCGTGGACGCGCGGCCTGCTGCTGTCGGAGCTGTCCGGCCTGTACGCCGCCCGCCTCGGCCTGCGCCCGCCGCTCGACCCGCCGCCCGCGCAGTACGCCGAGGTGTCGCCGGTCCCCGACCCGGCCGACCTGGACTGGTGGGCCGGGCACCTGGACGGCCTGCCGCCGGTGCTCGACCTGCCCACAGACCGGGCGCGCCCCGCGGTGCCCGACCCCGGCGGGGCCGCGCTCGACCTGGAGCTGCCGGCCGGGCTGAGCGAGCGCGTCAGGGCGGTGGCCGCCGCCTACCGGTCCACGCCGTTCATCGTGCTGCTGGCCGGGCTGCAGGCGCTGCTGGCCCGGCTGTCGGCGAGCGCGGACATCGCGGTCGGCGTGCCGGTCTCCGGCCGCGACCACCCCGACACCGAAGGCGTCGTGGGCTGCTTCCTCAACACCGTCGTCGTACGGACCGACGTGGGCGGCGACCCGACCGGGCGAGACCTGCTGGCCCGCGCGCGGGAGTCCGCGCTGGGCGCGCTCGCGCACGCGGGCACGCCGTTCGACCGGGTGGTGGACCGGCTGCGGCCGGAGCGGAACCTGGCGGCCACGCCGCTGTTCCAGGTGATGCTCAACTACATCTCCGGCGTGGCGCGGCCGGAGCTGGCCGGCCTGGAGGCGTCCGAGATCCACCTGCCGGAGCTGACCACCAAGTTCGACCTGAGCTGGCACGTCGTCGACGAGGGGCCGGGCGTGCCGCTGCGCGGCGGGCTCGCCTACCGGACCGACCTGTTCGAGCCGGGCACCGCGGCCAAGCTGACCCGCTGGTACACGGCGCTGCTCGACGGGCTGCTCGCCGACCTGGACGCGCCGGTGGGCGCGGTGCCGCTGGAGCCGGTGACCGGCCCGGTCGTGGCCGGCGGGCCGCCGCCCGAGCCGGCCGCCGGGGCGGTGCACCACCTGATCGAGCGCTGGGTGGACGAGACTCCCGGCGCCCCGGCCGTGGTGGGCGCCGACCGCGCCCTGACGTACGCGGAGCTGGAGTCGGCCGCCAACCGGATCGCGCACTGGCTGCTGGAGGCCGGGGTGGGCGCGGACGAGCCGGTCGGCGTGCTGCTGGAGCCGGGCGCGGACCTGGCGTGCGCGCTGTTCGGCATCCAGAAGTCGGGCGGCGGCTACCTGCCGATGGACCCGGCGTACCCGGCGGCGCGGATCGCCGCGATGCTGGAGGCCGCAGGGGTGCGGGCCGTGGTGACGGTGGGCGAGTTCGCGCACCTCATCGGGGACGGCAGGCGGGTGCTGACGCTCGACCGGCCGCCGTCCCTGCCGGACACCCGCCCCGAGGTCGACGTACGTCCCGAGCACCTGCACCACGTGATCTTCACGTCGGGGTCCACCGGCACGCCCAAGGCGGTGGCCGCCGAGCACGGCGGCGTGCTGAACTACCTGGGCGGCATGCTGCCGCGCATCGGCGTGCCCGGCGGGTCGTTCGCCGTGGTCTCCACGCCCGCCGCCGACTTCGGTCTGACCTGCGTGTTCGGCGCGCTGACCACGGGCGGGACGGTGCACCTGGTGCCGCGCGAGACCGCGATGGACCCGGCCGCGTTCGCCGGCTACCTCGCCGAGCACCAGGTGGACGTCGTCAAGTGCGTGCCGAGCCACCTGGAGCTGCTGGCCTCGGGCGGCGACCTGGCCGCCGTGCTGCCGCGCGAGCTGCTGATCCTGGCGGGCGAGGCGTGCCCGTGGGACCTGGTGGAGCGGGCCAGGGCCGCCCGGCCCGGGCTCAGGATCCAGAGCCACTACGGCCACACCGAGTCCACGATGATCTGCCTGGTGTGCGACACCGAGGAGATCCCCGCCGACCGGCGGACCGGCATCGTGCCGCTGGGCCGTCCGCTGCCCGGCGTGTACGGGCACCTGGTGGACGCCGCGCTGCGGCCGGTGCCGCCCGGCGTGCCCGGCGAGCTGGTGGTCGGCGGCCCCGGCGTCACCCGCGGCTACATCGGCCGGCCCGAGCTGACCGCCGAGCGGTTCGTCCCCGACCCGCTGACCGGGGAGGGACGCTGCTACCGCAGCGGCGACCTGCTGCGCGTCACCTCCGACGGGCGGATCGAGTTCCGCGGCCGGGTGGACGACCAGGTCAAGGTGCGCGGCTACCGCGTGGAGCTGGGCGAGGTCACCACCGCGCTGCGGGCGCTGCCGCAGGTCGCCGAGGCCGTGGTGCTGCCCGTCGGCGAGGGCAAGGCCAGGCAGCTCGCCGCGTGGGTGACGCCCGCGACCGTGGAGGCCGCGACCGTGCGCTCGGCGCTGCGCGAGCGGCTGCCCGACTACATGGTGCCGGCGCACGTCGTGGCGCTCGACCGGCTCCCGCTCAACCCGAACGGGAAGATCGACCGGGCCGCCCTGCCCGAGCCGGTGGCGGAGCAGGCCGCGTACGCGGCGCCCTCGACCCCGAACGAGGAACTGGTCGCCGGGGTCTTCGCCCAGGTGCTCGGCGTCGAGCGGGTGGGGGCGGGCGACGACTTCTTCGCCCTCGGCGGCGACTCGTTCGCCGCGGTGCGCGCGGTCAAGGAGATCGGCCGCGGCCTGCGGGTGATCGACCTGTTCACCCGGCCCGCCGTGGCCGAGCTGGCCGCGTTCCTCGGGCGCGAGGCCGGCGGCGGGCTGCTGCACCGCCTGGGCGGCGGCCGTACCAGCGAGTTCACGCTGGTGTGCGTGCCGTACGGCGGCGGGTCCGCGGCGGTGTACCAGCCGCTGGCCAAGGCGCTCGGCGACCGGGTGGAGGTGCTCTCGGCCGAACTGCCCGGCCACGACCCCGCCCGCCCCGACGAGCCGCCGCTGCCGCTGGAGGAGCTGGTGGACGTGCTGGCCGCCGAGGTGGCGGAGAGCGCGTCGGGCCCGGTCGCGATCTACGGCCACTGCGTGGGCTCGGCGCCCGCCGTCGCGCTCGCGCGCCGGCTGGAGGCGGACGGCGTGCCCGTGCTGGGCGTGATCGCCGCCGCGAGCTTCCCCGCGGCCCGGCTGCCCGGCGCGATCAGGCGGCTGTTCGGCGGCGACCGCTGGGTGTCGGACCGGATGTTCCGCGACGCGCTGCGCGCCTCGGGCGGGCTGCTCGACGACATGGACGAGGCCGCCAAGCGCACCGCCGTACGCGCCATGCGGCACGACGCCGACCAGGCGCAGGAGTGGTTCAGCCAGGAGCTGGCCGGCGAGGGGACGCCGCTGCGCGCCCCGATCCTCAGCCTGGTCGGCGAGCGCGACCGCGCCACCGAGCTGCACGAGGAGCGCTACGCCGAGTGGTCGGCGTTCGCGCCACGGGTGGAGCGGGCCGTGCTGCCCAGGGCCGGCCACTACTTCCTGCGCCACCAGGCCGAGCCGCTGGCCGCCCTCGTGCTGGAGCACCTGACCCGCTGGGCGGCCGGAACACTGCCGGAACCGGTGCGACCACCCGAACGTACGCGGCTGTGGCCCTTCTACACGGTCGCGAGCGGGCAGATCGTCTCGGCGCTGGGCACGGCGCTGAGCTCGTTCGCGCTCGGCGTGTGGGCCTACCAGCGCAGCGGCGAGATCCTGGACCTGGCGCTGGTCACGATGCTGGCGCAGATCCCGGCCGTGCTGCTCACCCCGCTGGGCGGCGCGCTGGCCGACCGGGTGGACCGGCGCAAGATCATGCTGGCCTGCGACGCGCTGTCCGGGCTCGCCATGGTGGCGCTGGTGCTGCTGCTGACCACCGGGGGGCTGGAGTTCTGGAACGTCTGCCTCATCGTGGGCGTGACCTCGGTCGTGTCGGCGTTCCAGCAGCCCGCCTGGCTGGCGGCGGTCGCGCAGCTGGTGCCGAAACCGTACCTGCCGCAGGCCAACGCGCTGGCGAACGTGGGCTTCGGCGTGGGCAACGTGGTCGCGCCGCTCGCGGGCGGCGCGCTGATCGGCCTGTTCGGGTTGTCGGCGGTGGTGGCCGTGGACGTGGCCACGTTCGCGGTCGGCGTCGTGACGCTGCTGCTGGTGCGCTTCCCCGACCGGCTGTTCCACCGGCGCGAGGAGACGTTCACGGCGGCGCTCACCGGCGGGTGGCGGTTCCTGCGCAGGCGGCGGCCGCTGCTGGTGATGGCGCTCTACTTCGCGGTGGTGAACTTCTGCACCGCGCTGATGTGGGTGCTCGTCACCCCGGTCGTGCTGTCCATCGGCGACTCGGCGGACCTGGGCGCGGTGACCGCCATCGGCGGTGTCGGCGCGGCCCTCGGCACCGGCGTGGTGCTGGTGTGGGGCGGCACCCGGCGGCGGGCCACCGGCATGATCGGCTTCGTGGCCGGGTCCGGGCTCGGCGTGATCCTCATGGGCGTGTGGCCGGTCGTGTGGCTGGTCGCGGCCGGGCTGTTCATCCGGCTGGCGTGCATGAGCATCGGCAACGCGCACTGGCTCTCGATCATCCAGGTCAAGGTGGGGCCGGAGCTGCAGGGGCGGGTGCTCGCGGTGAACATCATGATCGCCACGGCCATGCAGCCGATCGGCTTCCTCGCCGCCGATCCGCTGGCGGAGTGGGCCGGGCGGTTCACCGACGGTCCCGGCGGAGGCGCGGGGGCGGTGCTGCTGGCCAGCGGCGTGTTCCTGGTGGTGTGGGGACTGCTGGGGCTGCGGTACCGGCCGCTGCACCACCTGGAGGACCTCGTCCCCGACGCCGCGCCGCCGTCCGAGGCCGCGGCCGACCTGGACGCCATTCAGGAGAGGGTGCTGAGCGCGTGAACACGGAACTCGCAGTGAGCACGAGGCTCGTCACCGCCGCCGACATCCGGGCGGCGGGCGAGCGCATCGCCCCGTACGTGCGGCGCACGCCGCTGCTGCGGCTGCCCGGCGAACGGCTCTGGGTCAAGCCGGAGAACCGGCAGCCCACCCGCTCGTTCAAGGTGCGCGGCGCGGTCAACGCCGTGGTCCGGCTGGCCGGGCAGGGCGTACGGCACGTGATCGCGCAGTCGTCGGGCAACCACGCCCAGGCCATCGCCTACGCCGCCGCCGAACAGGGCATCCGGGCGACCGTCGTCCTGCCGGACACGGCGCCGGAGCTGAAGGTGAGCGCCGCGCGCCGGCTCGGCGCCGAGGTGGTGATCGTGCCGCCCGCCCTGCGGGAGGAGGCCTGCCTGGCGCTGGCCGAACGGTTCGGCGCGACGGTGATCGGCTCCGACGCGTTCGACGTCATCGCCGGGCACGGCAGCGCCGGGGCCGAGATCGGCCGGGACCTGCCGGACGCGGGGTCCGTCCTGGTGCCCGTCTGCAACGGCGGCCTGCTCGCCGGGGTCGCCGTGGCGGTCAAGGCCGCCGACCCGGCGATCCGGGTGATCGGCGTCGAGCCCGAGCTGGCCGCCGACGGTGCGGCCAGCTTCCGCTCCGGCACGCGGACGGCGTGGCCGGTGGAGCTGACCTACCGCACCCGGGCCGACGGCCTGCGCGGCCCGGTGCTGGGGGCCCTGGCGTGGGAGCACATCCACCGGTACGTGGACGACATGGTGACCGTGACCGAGGACGCCATCGACGCCGCCGCCGGCCTGCTCTGGCGGGAGCTGGGGGAACGCGCCGAGCCCAGCGGCGCGGTCACCACGGCCGCCTACCTCGCCCACCGGGCACACCTGCCGCCGGGGCCCGTGGTCGCGGTCCTCTCCGGCGGCAACGTCGCAACCGGCGCACCGACCGGGGAGGGGCCGATGGTGCGGCCGGCCGGCCGGATCCAGGAAGTCAGTTGACCCTGCCCTCGACGACAGTCACATGCCTGACGGCGTGTTCGTGCCCCACACGATCGCGCTGGCCACGAAGCCGTCCGAGACGGTCCATCGGCCGGTGAACTCGCCGACGGGGCCGGGAACCAGCAGCTTCGCGGTGAACGTGCCGGTGTCGTTGACGATGATCTCGGCCTCGTCGAAGCCCAGGTTGCGGTGGGTGAGCGGGTACCACGCCTTGAAGACCGACTCCTTCATGGTGAACAGCAGGCGGCCCCGTTCCTGGGCGTTCTCCGCCCAGGTGCGCTCCTGGGGCAGGGCGATGGCGTCCAGGACTCCGGGGGGCAGCGGCTCGCGTGGCTCGGCGTCCATGCCGATGCTGAGGACGTCCGGAGTGCGCGCCACCGCGGCCGCGCGGTAGCCGCGGCAGTGCGTGATGGTGCCCACCACGCCGTCGGGCCACAGCGGCTCGCCGCGTGGTCCGGTCAGGATCGGCGTTGGCGGCAGTCCGAGGCCGGCGAGGGCCGTACGGGCGCAGTGGCGTCCCGTGGTGAACTCGGTCCGCCGTGCCTCCACGGCCCGCGCGACCAGAGCCGCTTCCTCCGGGAACAGCGCCGCGTCCGGTGGGTCGGCGAAGACCTCGGCGGCGATCACGCCGGGCGGCATGAGGTCCTCTATCATGAGAAAGAACGATAAGTCGCGTCGAATGTGCTGAGGCTGGGCTGAAACGCCGCCCATGAACTCCGATCAGTGGCGGTCATTGTTCGCGTACCCTCCTGGCGGCACAGTTCCTCTAGCCGACATGAGGGACGATACGGAAGACCGCCACCGCCGGGACACCCCTAATGGTTAGGGGTTGGCCTGTTTCAGCACTCCCCGTAATGTCCGCCTGGCAGGCGTTGCCGATATTCATTTCACTGGCTTTTCACGGTGGGGGTTGTATGAGCAAGACCGCGCCGACTCCTGTGAGCCAGCTGCCGCAGGAAACCATGCGCGACAGGATCGCCGAACTCGAGCTGGTGCGGGACCGCATCATCCAGGGGCCGGATCCTGTGGCCACCGAGAAGCAGCACGCCGCGGGCAAGCTGACCGTACGGGAGCGCCTGGACGCCCTTCTCGACCCGGGATCGTTCGTCGAGGTCGAACCGTTCCGCAGGCACACCGCCACCGGCTTCGGGCTGGAGGCCCGGCGGCCGTACACCGACGGGGTCGTCGCCGGGTGGGGGAAGGTGCACGGGCAGGACGTCATGGTGTACGCCCACGACTTCCGCATCTTCGGCGGCGCGCTCGGCGCGGCCCACGCGGACAAGATCCACAAGGTCATGGATCTGGCCGCCTCCGCCAAGGTGCCGCTGATCGGCCTCAACGACGGGGCGGGAGCACGCATCCAGGAAGGGGTGACGGCGCTCGCCGGCTACGGCGGCATCTTCCGCAGGCACGTCCGCATGTCCGGCGTCGTCCCGCAGATCAGCGTCATGCTCGGACCCTGCGCGGGAGGCGCGGCCTACTCGCCCGCGCTCACCGACTTCGTCTTCATGGTGCAGGGCACGGCGCAGATGTTCATCACCGGACCCGACGTGGTGCGGGCCGTGACCGGCGAGGACATCAGCCGCGAGGCGCTGGGCGGCGCCGGGGTCCACGGCACCCGCTCGGGCGTGGCCGGCTTCGTCTACGACGACGAGCTGATGTGCCTGGAGGACGTACGCTTCCTGCTCTCCATGCTGCCGCCCAACAACCAGGAGCTGCCCCCGGTCGCCCCCAGCGCCGACCCGGTGAACCGCCCCAACGACCCGCTCGTGGACCTCGTCCCGAGCGACCCCGCGCAGAGCTACGACATGGCGGCCGTCATCGAGGAGATCGTCGACGACGGCCAGTTCTTCGAGTTCCACCAGGGCTGGGCGCCCAACCTCATCTGCGGGCTCGGCAGGCTCGGCGGTCACGTGATCGGGATCGTGGCCAACCAGCCGTCCCATCTGGCGGGCGTGCTGGACATCGCGGCCTCGGAGAAGGGCGCCCGCTTCATCCAGATGTGCGACGCCTTCAACATCCCGCTCGTCAGCCTGGTCGACGTCCCGGGCTTCCTGCCCGGCGCCGACCAGGAGCACGGCGGCGTCATCAGGCACGGGGCCAAGCTGCTGTACGCGTACTGCGCGGCCAGCGTCCCCCGCATCCAGGTCATCGTCCGCAAGGCGTACGGGGGCGCCTACATCGTGATGGACTCCCGCTCGATCGGCGCGGACATGTCCTTCGCGTGGCCCACGAACGAGATCGCGGTGATGGGCGCGGAAGGCGCGGCGAACGTCATCTTCCGCCGGGAGATCGCCTCCTCACCCGACCCTGAGCAGCAGCGGGTCACCCGGGTGGAGGAGTACCGCCGCGCGCTCATGCACCCCTACTACGCGGCCGAACGCGGCCTGGTGGACGACATCATCCACCCCCGCGACACCCGGGCGCGGCTGGGCCGGGCGCTCGAACTGCTGCGTGCCAAGCACGTGCCCCCGCCCTACCGCAAGCACGGAAACCCACCGATGTGAACGAGATCAAAGTGCTCGCCGGAGCGCCCACGGCCGAGGAGATCTGCGCGCTGATCTGCGCGCTCCGGCTGCGCGCCGCCGCCGCCCCGCCGCGCCCGGCCCGCCGTACGGCTCCCTGGATCCAGGCGGGGGACCTCCCGCGGCCCCCTGCGGCCGGACGGATGACAGTGTGAGGCGGAGCTACCGGTACGTGGGACCGGCCGAGCTGAAGGCCGCGGTCCGGCCCGGCAGCGGCGGCCGCCGGATCGGCTCGGCGGCCGATTTCGACGGCTGGGTCGCCGGGCGTTCCGCCGCCGAGCTGGCCGAGCCGTTCACCTTCGTGGTCGGCGCGGACGGCGTGCTGCTGCTGGCCCCGCGACGCAGCGAGCACGTGGCCTGCGCGGGCGGACGACCGGTCCTGAGCGCCGGCGAGATCGGCTTCGCCCGCGAGGCGGGCCGATGGGTCGTGGGCGACGTCAGCAACCATTCGACCGGGTACTGCCCGGACGTCAGCTCATGGCCGTCGGTCGCCCAGGCCCTCGATCGCGCAGGGGTCGGGCGTCCGTCCGGCTTCACCCACGAGGTGGTGTTCCGGCGCTGTCCCGGGTGCCAGGAGCACAACATCGTGCGCGAGGGCGACTTCGTCTGCGTCTTCTGCGGCGACGATCTGCCCGCGCAGTGGAACGTGGACCCGCTGACCGAGAGCGCCGGGTCGTAGCCACTCGTTCAACCGCCGGCGGCGCCGCGCGCCGGTCTGGTGAGCCCTGCTCATGAAAGGCGGCTCGAATGCCGCGAAATCCCCGCGTAAACCCGCTGGAAAGAGAGCGACTTATTGAACGCCACCATAGGCCGACCGGCCCCGACGTTAGGGGCGGCTAGGGGTACATCTGGGGCGCGGCCCCGGCTTAGCCTGAACTCCGCCGCCTGAGGGAGATCGTCGATTATGCGGAATAACCGGCCGAGATACAACGGGACATTCATCCACGATTTTCTCGACCAAAGCGCAGCGGAGTTTCCCGAGTCGCCAGCGGTACGAGACTCCACCGGGATCTGGAACTATCACGAACTGGATACGTTCGGCCACGCGGTGGATTACTGGCTGGACCGGCAGGGCGTCGGCCAGGGCATGCGCGTGGTGGTGCAGGCCGCCACCGATCGCCGGCTGGCGGCGCTGTTCTTCGGCGTCTCGCGCCGCGGCGCCGTCTTCGTGCCGCTCAACCCGGCGATGAAGAGCTTCCATCTGCGTTCGGTGCTCGAGAACGCCGAACCCGCGCTGGTGATCGTCGAATCCGCCGGCGGGAGACCCGACGCCGTACGCGCTCTCACCGGCGCACCGGTCCACGACTTCGAAACGGTCTGGGCCGAGGTGACCGAGCTCGCGAGCCGGCGGGCGCGCGTGGCCGTGCCGAATGAGCTCGACCCCGCGGACCTGGCCGCGCTGGTGTACACCTCGGGCAGTACGGCGGAGCCGAAAGCGGTCATCCTCCCCCACGCCCAGGTCTGCTTCGCCACCGTGGCGCTCGTCGAGGCGCTCGGCTACCGCCCGGACGACGTGGTCTTCTGCCGTTTCCCGATGTCCTGGGACTACGGGCTGTACAAGCTGCTGATGACCTGCGCCGTGGGCGCCGAGGTGGTCTTCGCCGACGCCGGCGCCGACCTGCGGCTGGTCGACCAGCTCAGGAAGACCCGGGCGACCGTGGTGCCGATCGTGCCCTCGCTGGCCAACATGATCATCGCCTCGGCGCAACGGAAGAGCGAGCCCACCACCGGGGTGCGGTTGTTCACCAACACCGGCGCGGCGCTGCCCGCCACCACCATCGAGGCGCTGCGGACCCACTTCCCCGGCGCGCGGGTGGTCCGCCAGTTCGGCCAGACCGAGTGCAAGCGCATCTCCGTCATGCCTCCCGAGGAGGATCGGGAGCGCCCGGACTCCGTGGGACGGCCGCTGGCCGGCACCGCCGTACACATCCTCGACCCCGACGGGAACCCGGTGCCCACCGGGACGACCGGGGAGATCGTGGTGACCGGCCCGCACGTGATGCCGGGGTACTGGCGCAACCCCGAGGTGACCGCCAAGACGTTCCGCCGCGACCCGCGGACGGGGGAGCTGCGACTGCACACCGGCGACTACGGCCACCTCGACGAGGACGGATACCTCTACTTCGACGGCCGCAGGGACGACATGTTCAAACGCAAGGGCATCCGGATGAGCACCGTGGAGATCGAGGCGGCGGCGCTCGACATCGCCGGGGTCAGGGCGGCCGCCGCGCTGCCCCCGGACGGCGAGCACGACCTCGCGATCTTCGTCGAGGCCGCCGACGGGGCGGAGCTGGAGCCCCACGCCGTCCTCCGCGAGCTGGCCGCCCGGCTGGAGCCGGCCAAGGTGCCCGCGGTCTGCCGGGTGGTCGAGGAGATCCCGCAGTCCGCGCACGGCAAGTACGCCCGCGACCGGCTGCGCGACCTGCACGCGCAGGACGCGCGCCCGGCCGCGTCTACCTCCCGGCAGGCGGAGCCGCACCGGCAGGCGGAGCCCCACCGCAAGCCGCCGGGAATCCCCCGCGAGGAGCTGGTCCGCCGGTTCGGTTCCCCGCTCTACGTGTACGACCTGGACCGGGTCACGGCCGCGTACCGGGACCTGGCCGACTTCATGCCGGAAGGCACCGCGATCTACTACGCGCTCAAGGCCAACCCGCACCCGGACGTGGCCCGCGCACTGCGTACGGCCCCGGGCGGCGGCTGCCGTGCGGAGATCAGCTCCACCGGGGAGCTGGCCGCCGCGCTGGCCGCGGGCTTCACCGGCGCGGAGTGCATGTACACCGGCCCCGGCAAGACGGCGGGTGAGCTGGCCGAGGCGATCGCCGCCGGGGTGCGGCTGTTCTCCGTGGAGTCGCTCACCGACCTCGAACACGTCGGCGCCGCGGCCACCGCGCAGGGCGTCGTCGCCAAGTGCCTGCTCCGCGTGAACAGCGCCACCGCGGCCGCCGCCACCAGCATCCGGATGACCGGCACGCCCTCCCAGTTCGGCAACGACATGGAGGATCTGCCGGCGCAGGTCGACGCGATGCGCGCGGTTCCCGGCGTCCGGATCATCGGCGCCCACTTCTTCCCGCTCAGCAACGCCGCGGACGAGGACAGCCTGATCGGCGAGTTCCAGCACACCGTGACGGTCGCCGCGGAGGTGCAGCGCATCCTGGGCGAACCGCTGGAGCTGGTGGATCTCGGCGGTGGGTTCTCCGCGCCGTACGGCGTGCCGGGCACCCGGCCCGGCTACCCGAACCTGCGCAAGGGCCTGGAAGAGGCGCTGGACCGGCACCTGCCGCAGTGGCGGGAGGGCCGGCCGAGCATCGCCTGCGAGTCCGGCCGCTACCTGGTGTCCGACTGCGGCGAGCTGCACAGCACCGTGATCAACATCAAGGAGAGCCGGGGCCGCACCTTCGCCATCCTGGACGCGGGGATCAACGCGTTCGGCGGCATGGCCGGGCTCGGCCGGCTGCTCCCGGTCCAGGTCAAACCCACGCCACCGGAAGGCGACACGCCGCAGGCCGCCGCGCCCGGCCGCAAGGCCGCGCTGGCCGGGCCCTTGTGCACACCCGGCGACCTGCTCGCCCGCGAGGTCGAGCTGCCCGACCCGGCACCCGGCGATCTGGTGACCATCCCGCACGCGGGCGCGTACGGCCTCACCGCCAGCCTGTCGCTGTTCCTCGGCCGCCCCGCGCCCACCGAAGTGGTGATCCGCGGGGGCGAGGTCGTCTCCGTCTCCCAGCTGCAACGCCAACGGGTCTACGACCCGCCGCTGAACCCCGACCCCCGGAGCGCATGATGGCATTTCCAGGCGAGCACGGCGGCCCCAACGAGGCCGGGCTCGACGGACTCGACGAGCTGCCCGTCGCGGAGCAGCGCCGGGTGCTCCTGGAACTGGTGCTCCGGGACACCCGGGAGGCGCTGCTCGGCGTGGAGGGCGGCGAGCTGGCCGAGGTGACCTCCAGCCGGCCGTTCCGCGAGCTCGGCCTCGACTCGCTGGCCGCGGTGGACCTGCACGACCGGCTGGAGGCCTCCACCGGCGTCACGCTGCCGATGACCCTGGCCTTCGACTTCCCCACGCCCGAAATGGTCGCCGAGTACGTGCGCGCCGCCGTGCTCGGTCTGCCCGTGCCGGAGCCGGGGTCGGGGCGCGCGGAGGCCGCTCCCGACGGCGATGACGACGACCCGATCGTCATCGTCGGCATCGGGTGCCGGTTCCCCGGCGGGGCCGACTCCGCCGAGGGACTGTGGCGGATCTTCGCCGAGGAACGCGAGGTGCTCGGCGGCTTCCCCACCGACCGCGGCTGGGACCTGGAGAACCTCTTCGACCCGAACCCGGACGCCCCGGGGAAGAGCTACGTGGATCGCGGCGGCTTCCTGCCCGACGCGACCGGGTTCGACGCGGACTTCTTCGGCATCAACCCGCGCGAGGCCCTGGCCATGGACCCCCAGCAGCGCGTGGTGCTGGAGACCTGCTGGGCCGCGCTGGAGCACGCCGGCATCGACCCGACGTCGCTGCGCGACCAGCCCGTCGGCTCGTTCTTCGGCGCCGAGGTGCACGAGTACGGCGTACGCGTCCACCAGGCGCCGGAGGGCCTGGACGGCTACCTGATGACCGGCAACGCGCCGAGCGTGGTCACCGGCCGGCTCGCCTACCTGCTCGGCCTGTCCGGGCCGGCGATCACGGTGGACACCGCGTGCTCCGGCGCGATCGTCTCGCTGCACCTGGCCTGCGCCTCCCTGCGGTCGGGCGAATCCTCCCTGGCCCTGGTCGGCGGGGTGGCCGTGATGGGCAGCCCGGGCATGTTCACCGCGTTCAGCCGGCAGCGGGGGCTGGCCCCGGACGGCCGGGTGAAGGCGTTCGCCGACGCCGCGGACGGCACCGGGTTCTCCGAGGGCGTCGGGGTGCTCGTGGTGGAGCGGCTGTCGGACGCCCGCCGCAACGGGCACCGGGTGCTGGCCGTGGTACGCGGCACCGCGATCAACCAGGACGGCAGGTCCAACGGGCTGACCGCGCCGAGCGGCCCCGCGCAGCGCCGGCTCGTCAGGGACGCGCTCGCCGCCGCCCGGCTGGAGCCGGCGGACGTGGACGCCGTGGACGCGCACGGCACCGGCACCGGGCTGGGCGACCCGATCGAGGCGCACGCGCTGCTGGCCACCTACGGGCAGGGCCGGGAGACGCCGCTGTGGCTGGGCTCGGCCAAGTCCAACCTGGGCCACACCCAGGCGGCCGGCGGCATCGCCAGCGTGATCAAGATGGTCATGGCGATGCGGCACGAGCTGCTGCCCAAGACGCTGCACGTGGACGCGCCGTCGTCGAAGATCGACTGGTCCGGCGGGTCCGTGGAGCTGCTGACCGAGGCCCGGCAGTGGCCGCGGGTCGAGGGCCGGCCGCGTCGGGCCGGCGTGTCGTCGTTCGGCATCTCCGGCACGAACGCTCACGTGATTCTGGAAGAGCCGCCCGTCGAGGAGCCCGCGGGCGTGGCTGGTGAGGACACCGCCGCGCTTCCGGTGCTGCTGTCGGCCAAGAGCGAGGCGGCACTTCGGGCGCAGGCCGACCGGCTGGCCGCCTTCGTGGCCGAGCATGATGCGGCCGGCCCGGCGGAGGTGGCGGCCGAACTGGTGCGCCGGGCCGCGCTGGAGCACCGCGCGGTGCTGCCGGTGGCGGACCGGGAGGGTCTGCTGGCGGGGCTGCGGGCGCTGGCTGCCGGTGAGTCGGCGGCTTCGGTGGTGCAGGGGCGGGTACGGCCGGGCCGGGTCGCGGTGGTGTTCTCCGGTCAGGGTGCTCAGCGGGCTGGGATGGGACGTGAGCTGTCTGCGGCTTTCCCCGTGTTCGCCCGGGCCTTCGACGAGGCTTGTGCGCTTCTGGAGGCCGAACTCGACAGGGCGGTGACCGGCCTGGCCGGTGACGTGCGCCTGCGGGACATCATCCTCGGCGAGCGTGGTGCCGATGGGGTGCTGGATCAGACGGTGTTCGCGCAGGCGGGGCTGTTCGCGTTCGAGACGGCGCTGTACCGGTTGCTGGAGTCGTTCGGGGTCCGGCCGGATTTCGTGGCCGGGCATTCGCTGGGTGAGATCAGCGCGGCGCATGTGGCCGGGGTGCTGGATCTGGCGGACGCGTGCCGGTTGGTGGCGGCTCGTGGCCGGTTGATGCAGGCGTTGCCGGCTGGTGGCGCGATGGCGGCGATCGGCTGTGGCGAGGACGAGATCGTCCCGGTGCTGCACGGCGACGTCTCGGTGGCGGCGGTGAACGCGCCCGGCGCGGTGGTGGTCTCGGGTGCGGCCGATCAGGTAGCCGAGGTCGTGGAGTGGGCGCGGGAGCGCGGGTACCGGACGCGGCCGTTGCGGGTGTCGCACGCGTTCCACTCGCCGCTCATGGAGCCGATGCTGGCCGAGTTCGAGCAGGTCGTGGCGGGGTTGACGCTGCGGCGGCCGGAGCTGGCGCTGGTGTCGAACGTCTCGGGTGAGCTGGCCGGTGACGAAGTCACCGAGCCCGGCTACTGGGTCGAGCACGTCAGGCGGCCGGTGCGGTTCGCCGACGGCGTCCAGGTCATGCGGCAGCGCGGGGTCACCCACTTCCTGGAGGTCGGCCCCGACGCGCAGCTGACCCCCATGATCGAACAAACCCTCATCGGCGAAGAGCCCTCCGTGGTGGCCCTGCTGCGCCGCGACCGCGACGAGACCACCCAACTGATCGCCAGTCTGGGCCAGGCCTGGACGTATGGCACCCACGTGGACTGGACCATCCGCGCCCGCAGCAGCCACCTGGAACTGCCCACCTATCCCTTCCAGCACCGCCGCTTCTGGCTGCAGCCCGCCCCGGCCAGCGACCCGGCCGCGCTTGGTCTGGGTGCCGCCGACCACCCGATCCTGGGCGCGGTGGTGCAGCAGCCCGACGGCGGCGCCATCCTGACCGGCCGGTTGTCGGCCACCGCGCAGTCGTGGCTGGCCGATCACGCCATCAACGCCACCCCGATCCTGCCCGGCACCGCCTTCGTCGAGCTCGCCCTGCGCGCCGGCGACCAGGTCGGCTGCCCCGCCATCGACGAGCTCACCCTGCACGCCCCCCTGGAGCTTCCGAGCCGCGGTCAGGTGACGATCCAGGTGATCGCCGGCCGATCCGACGCCGACGGGCGGCGGCCCGTGGAGATCCACTCCATCGGCGAAGACGGTGTCTGGCTCCGGCACGCCACCGGCTTCCTCTCTCCCGTACCGGCGTCGGCACAGGAGCTCGCTGACTGGCCGCCGCCGGGTGCGGAGCCGCTCGACGTCAGCGGCCTCTACGCGGCGATGGCCAACCGCGGCTACGACTACGGCCCCGCTTTCCGCGGTCTCACCCGGGCCTGGCGCCGCGGCGAAGAGGTGTTCGTCGAGGTGGCGTTGCCGGACGGGATCGAGGCAACGGGCTTCGGCGTGCACCCGGCGCTGCTCGACGCGGCCCTGCACGCCACCGACCTGCTGCCCGGCCACGACCAGGACACGGCGTTGCCGTTCGCCTGGCGCGGGGTGTCGTTGCATGCCGACGGGGCGCGGGCGGCGCGGGTCAGGCTGCGCCCGGACGACGAAGCCGCGGTGCGGCTCGACCTCGCCGACCCCGTGGGCCGGCCGCTGGCCACGGTGACGTCACTGGCCTACCGTTCGGTGCCCGCGCAGTGGTCGAGTTCGCGCTCCACGGCGCACCAGTGGCTGCACGAGATCGTGTGGCGGCCGGTGGACGCCACGATGTCGTCGGGCGGCGTCGGCGCAGACCTGGTGATCGACGCCACCGAGTGGGCCGGAGCCGCCGACAGTGAGCTGCTGGACCGCCTGCGCCGTGGCGTGGGTTCGGTGTTGGCTCGCTTGCAGGAGTGGCTGACTCGTGAACCGGGCGATGACGCCCGGTTGGTGGTGCTGACCCGAGGTGGGGTCGCCACCGACGGCGGGCAGGTGGATCCGCTTCAGGCCGCGGTGTTCGGCCTGGTACGGGCGGCGCAGGCGGAGAATCCGGGCCGGATCACGCTGGTGGATCTGGAAACGGCAGCCGGTGAGGTGAGCGACGACGCGGTGGCGGCGGCGCTGGCTTCCGGTGAGCCGGAAGTGGCGCTGCGCGGCGGTCAGTTGTGGGTGCCGCGTCTGAGGCGGGTCGCGTCGCCCGGTTCGGAAGACGCGCCTGGCCAGGCTGATCTGGTGGGCGGCGAGGAGGCCGTGGCGGCTTGGCCGGTCGATGGGACCACGCTGATCACTGGTGGCACCGGTGGGCTGGGTGCGCTGGTTGCGCGGCATCTGGTGGCTGAGCATGGTGTGCGGCATCTGGTGCTGGTCTCCCGTCGGGGTCTGGATGCTCCTGGGGCTGTCGAGCTGCGTGATGAGCTGGTCGGCCAGGGCGCTGAAGTGACGGTCGCCGCCTGTGACGTGGCCGATCGGGGTGCGCTCGCCGCGCTGCTGGAGGACGTCCCCGACCTGCGTGCCGTGGTGCATGCGGCGGGGGTGGTCGATGACGGGGTGATCACGTCGTTGTCGGCTGAGCGGGTGGAGTCGGTGCTGCGGCCGAAGGTGGACGCGGCCTGGCATCTGCACGAGCTGACCCGCGACTCTGATCTGGCTCGGTTCGTGGTGTTCTCCTCGCTGGCCGGGGTGGTGGACGGGGCCGGGCAGGGGAACTACGCGGCGGCAAACGCCTTCGTCGATGCTCTGGCCGTGACCAGGGCCGCTGCCGGCCTGCCGGCAGTTTCGCTGGCGTGGGGGCCGTGGTCCGAGGAGCGGGGCATGGCCGGCCGGATCGACGCGCGGGATGAGGCGCGAATGCGCGCCGCAGGACACATCTCGTTGACCGCCGGGCAGGGCCTGGCCCTGCTGGACGCCGGCCTGCAAACCGGTCGGGCGCTTTTGGTGCCGGCGCGGTTCGATCCGGCCGCGCTGGGACGGCGTGGCGATCTACCGGCGCTGTTGCGTGAGCTGGCCGGTCCCGCCGCCCGCCCCGCCGCAGCCGCCTCCGCCGACGCCTCTGGGGATGATGAGGCACGGCCGGTGGTGGCGGAGCTGGCGCATCTGTCGGCTCAGCAGCGGCAGCGGCGGTTGCTGGACGTGGTCTGCGGCGAGGCGGCGGCCACCCTCGGCCATGACAGTGCTCAGGCCATCGATGCCGACCGGCCTTTCCAGGAGTTCGGGTTCGATTCGCTGACCGCGGTGGAGCTGCGTAACCGGCTGCACGCGGTGACGGGGCTGCGGCTCACTCCCACCCTGGTGTTCGATCACCCCACTCCGCGTGCGCTGGCCACGCACCTGGACGCGGCCCTGTCGGGTACCGTTGCCCGCCGCCCGGTCCAGGCCACCCCGTCCAGCGGTCCTGCTGGTGATCCGATCGTGGTCGTCGGGATGGCTTGCCGTTTCCCCGGCCAGGTCACCAGCCCCGAAGACCTCTGGCAGCTGCTGATCGACGACCGCGACGGCGTCACCGGGTTCCCCACCGACCGAGGCTGGGACATCGCCGGCCTCTACGACCCGGAGCCCGGCAAGCTGGGTCGTACCTACACCCAGCAGGGCGGGTTCCTGCACGACGCGGCGTACTTCGATCCTGCTCCGTTCGATATCGGCCCGCGTGAGGCCACCGCGATGGACCCGCAGCAGCGGCTTCTCCTGGAGACCTCCTGGGAGGCCCTGGAGCGGGCGGGCATCGATCCGTCCGGGCTGCGCGGCACCTCGACCGGTGTGTTCGCCGGAGTGATGTACCACGACTGGGGCACTCGGCCGGGCCGGGTGCCGGAGGAGTATGCCGGCTACCTGGGCAACGGCAGCCTGGCCAGCGTGGTGTCCGGGCGGGTCGCGTATGCGTTCGGCCTGGAAGGGCCGGCGGTGTCGGTGGACACGGCCTGTTCGTCGTCGCTGGTGGCGCTGCATCTGGCGGCTCAGGCGTTGCGCGCCGGTGAGTGTGATCTGGCGCTGGCCGGTGGGGTGACAGTGATGTCCACGCCGGACACCTTCACCGACTTCGGCCTCCAGCGAGGGCTGGCTGCTGATGGGCGGTGCAAGTCGTTCGCCGAGGCGGCTGACGGGGTCGGCTGGGGCGAGGGCGTCGGCGTGCTGGTGGTGGAGCGGCTTTCCGACGCCCGCCGCAACGGGCACCAAGTGCTGGCGGTGCTGGCCGGTAGCGCGGTCAACCAGGATGGGGCGTCGAATGGGCTGACGGCGCCGAACGGTCCCTCTCAGGAGCGGGTGATCGCTCAGGCTCTGGCTTCGGCGGGGATCGGTCCCGCGCAGGTGGACGTGGTCGAAGGACACGGCACCGGCACCGCGCTGGGCGACCCGATCGAGGCCCAGGCGCTCCTGGCCGCCTACGGTCAGGACCGGCAGTCGCCGTTGTGGCTGGGGTCGGTGAAGTCGAACCTGGGCCACACCCAGGCGGCGGCCGGGGTCGCCGGTGTGATCAAGATGATCCTGGCGATGCGGCACGAGCTGCTGCCCAAGACACTGCACGTCGATGCGCCGTCGTCCAAGGTGGACTGGTCCGGCGGCGCGGTGGAGCTGCTCACTGAACCCCGGCCCTGGGCGCGCGCTGCGGACCGGCCACGCCGGGCGGGAGTGTCGTCGTTCGGCATCTCCGGCACGAATGCTCATGTGATTGTCGAAGAGCCGCCCGCTGAGGAGCCGTCGCCCGTGAGCGTGCCGGACATGCTTCCGGTGCTGCTGTCGGCCAAGAGCGAGGCCGCGCTGCGGGCGCAGGCCGACCAGTTGGCCGCTTTCATGGATGAGCACGACGACGCCGCTCCGGCAGAGGTGGCGGCCGGGCTGACGCGCAGGGCCGCCCTGGAGTACCGGGCGGTGCTGCCGGCGACGGACCGAGAGGGCTTGCTGGCCGAGCTGCGAGCACTGGCCGCCGGTGAGCCAGCGGCTGCGATCGTGGGCCGGGTGCGGCCAGGCCGGGTAGCAGTGCTGTTCTCCGGCCAGGGTGCCCAGCGGCCCGGGATGGGCCGCGGCCTGTATGCGGCTTTCCCGGCGTTCGCCCGCGCCTTCGACGAGGCGTGTGCGCTCCTGGAGGCCGAACTCGATACCGCAGGGAACCTGCGGGAGATCATCCTCGGCGAGCGTGGCGCCGATGGAGTGCTGGACCAGACCGTGTTCGCGCAAGCCGGGCTGTTCGCCTTCGAGACGGCGCTGTACCGGCTCCTGGAATCACTGGGAGTCCAGCCCGACTTCGTGGCCGGGCATTCACTGGGCGAGATCACCGCCGCGCACGTGGCCGGAGTGCTGGATCTGGCCGACGCGTGCCGGCTGGTGGCCGCTCGCGGCCGGCTGATGCAAGCACTGCCGACCGGCGGCGCGATGGCCGCGATCGGCTGCGGCGAAGACGAGATCGCCCAGGCACTGGCCGGGCGTAGCGAGATCTCGGTCGCGGCGGTGAACGCGCCCGGCGCGGTCGTGGTCTCCGGCGCGGCCGACCAGGTGGAACAGGTCATCGACTGGGCACGGCAGCAAGGGCACCGGACCAGGTCGTTGCGGGTGTCGCACGCGTTCCACTCGCCGCTCATGGAGCCGATGCTGGCCGAGTTCGAACAGGTCGTCGCGGGACTGACCTTGCGGCGACCGAACCTGGCGCTGGTGTCCAACGTCTCAGGTGACCTGGCCGACGAGGAAGTCACCGAGCCCGGTTACTGGGTCGAGCACGTACGACGCCCGGTCCGGTTCTCCGACACCATCACCACCCTGCGCGAGCACGGAGTCAGCTGCTTCATCGAGGCCGGCCCGGACGCCCAGCTCACCCCCATGATCGAACAAACCCTCAACGACGATGAGCCCTCGGTGGTGGCCCTGCTGCGCCGCGACCGCGACGAGACCACCCAACTGGTCACCGGACTGGGCCAGGCCTGGACCTGCGGCACCAACGTGGACTGGGCCACCGGTACCCGCACCGGCCATCTCAACCTGCCCACCTATCCCTTCCAGCGGCGGCATTACTGGCTCCAGCCCGCCCCGACCGGCGACCTGGCCGCCTTCGGCCAGACCGCCGCCGACCACCCCATCCTGGGCGCGGTGGTGGAGCAGCCCGACGGCGGCGCCATCCTGACCGGCCGGTTGTCGGTCGCCACCCAGCCGTGGCTGGCCGACCACCTCATCAACGGCACCGCGATCCTGCCCGGCACCGGTTTCGTCGAGCTCGCCCTGCGCGCGGGCGACCAGGTCGGCTGCCCGGCCATCGACGAACTCACCCTCTACACCCCCCTGCCCATCCCCGACACCAGCGGCGGCGTCGTCGTACAGGTCACCGTGACCGCACCCGGCGAGGACGGCCGCCGTCAGATCGGCATCCACTCCAAGGACGAGCACGGGAACTGGACCCGGCACGCCACCGGCACCCTGACCCCGACCCCGTCCATCCCCGCCGACCTGCGCCACGCCTGGCCGCCGCTGGACGCCCAGCCGCTGGACGTCACCGGCCTGTACGACCGCCTGGTCGACCACGGCTACGGCTACGGCCCCGCCTTCCACGGCCTCACCAACGCCTGGAGACACGGCGACGACCTCTACGCCGAAGTGACGCTCCCCGAAGACGCCGGACAGACCACCCGGTACGGCCTGCACCCCGCGCTCCTCGACGCCGCGATGCACGTGGACCTGGTGGCCGGGCCGAAGGCGACGCTGATCCCGTTCAACTGGCACGGCGTCACCCTGCACGCCGCCGGCGCCGACACGCTGCGGGTACGGCTACGCCGGCTGGACGGCGACGAGGTCACCAGGCTGGACCTGGCCGACCCCACCGGACGGCCGGTGGCCACGGTGGAGACGGTGGTGTCCCGGCCGGTCCAGGCCGACCAGCTGGCGCAGGCCCGTCCGTCCTCGGACTCGCTGCTCGCGGTGACGTGGCGGCCGGCCGCGCCGTCGGCTCCTCTCGGCCCGGTGAACGCCTCCGACGCGCTCGTCATCGACGCCACCGGCGAGCCGCCGGGCGGCGGCGTGCCGGATCGGGTGCGGCGTACCCTGCGTCCGGTCCTCACCGGCCTGCAGGCCTGGTCGGCCGAGGGGGACGCCCGGCCGGTGGTGGTGGTCACCCGGGGTGCCGTGGCGGTGCGCGACACCGAGGCGCCGGACCCGGCGCGGGCCGCGGTCTGGGGCCTGGTACGCGCCGCCCAGGAGGAGAACCCCGGCCGGATCACCCTGGTCGACCTGGACCGGGCCGGCGAGCAGGCGGACGGCGTACGCGTCGCCCTGGCCGCCGGCGAGCCCGAGCTGGCGATCCGTGACGGCCGGCCGTGGGTCCCCCGGCTGACCCGCGCCGGTCTCGCCGACCGGGTGTCCCGTGCCGTGGACCCGTACGACGTGGCCTGGCCGGTCGACGGGACCACGCTGATCACCGGCGGCACCGGCGGCCTGGGCGCCCTCATGGCCAGGCACCTGGTCGGCGAGCACGGCGTACGGCAGCTGCTGCTGGTCTCGCGCCGTGGCCTGGACGCCCCCGGAGCCGCCGAGCTCCGCGACGAGCTGACCGGACAGGGCGTCGAAGTGACCGTCGCCGCCTGCGACGTGGCCGACCGGGACGCCCTCACCGCACTGCTGGAGGGCATCCCCGACCTTCGCGCCGTGGTGCACACCGCGGGTGTGATGGCCGGTGGGGTGCTCGGCACGCTGACGAAGGAAGGGCTGGACCGGGTGTTGCGGCCCAAGGCGGACGCCGCCTGGCATCTGCACGAGCTCACCCAGAAGCACGATCTCGCCCGCTTCGTGCTGTTCTCCTCCGCCGGAGGGATGGTGCTGGCCGCCGGGCAGGGCGACTACGCGGCGGCCAACGCCTTCCTCGACGCGCTCGCCGCGGAGCGTGCCGCCGCCGGGCTGCCCGCCACCTCACTGACCTGGGGAATGTGGGCGGTGGACACCGGGCTCGGCGGGCCGCTGCAGGAGAGCGACCTGGCCCGGGTCCGCAACCTGGGCATACCGGCGATCTCCGCGGACACGGGGCTGGCGCTGTTCGACGCGGCGCTGCGCGTGCCCGCGCCGGTGCTGGCGCCGATCCAGCCGGACGTCCGCACGCTGCGGGCCCGTGGCGACGACCTGCCCGCGCTCCTGCGGGACCTCGTGGGCGCGCGCCGTACGGCCGCCGTGGCCGAACGGGCCGGCGAGTCGAACGGCACGACGGAGCTGCGGGAGCGGCTGGCCGGGATGCCCGCGCGGGAGCGGGACCGGATGCTGCTTGAGCTGGTCCAGGCCGAGGCGGCGATGGCGCTCGGGCACGACAGCGCGGACGTGATCGACGCCGAGCGCGGCTTCGTGCAGCTCGGCTTCAGCTCGCTGGCCGCCGTCGAGCTGCGGAACCGGCTGCGCCGGCGTACGGGGCTTCCGCTGCCCGCCACGCTCGCCTTCGACCAGCCGAACGCCACCGCGGTCGCCCGGTACCTGGCCGAGCGGCTGGCCCCGGCCGAGCCGGAGGCTCCCGAGCCCGCTCCCGCCGTGGCGGACGGTGCTTTCACGGCGAAGGCGGAGGAGGACGAGCTGCTCGCCGCGGCCTCCGCGGAGGAGCTGTTCGAGATCCTCGACCGGGAGCTGGGCGGCAACGGATAGCCGAGGTTCTTGAAAGGCCGGTGCGGCGGGCGCGGGTTCCACTCCAGCGCCCGCCGCACCGGCGTCTGTGTCCGGCCAAAGAGAAAGGGCCTGCACATCACCTGGATGGCAAGCCCTGGGGGGTTACGGACTGTCTCACCAGCCGCGTCGTACGGTCTCCACGATGTGGGCGCGCTGCTCCTCGGTCACCCACCAGCCCACGGGCAGGCAGACGACGCGCTCGGCCACCCTGTCGAGTCCGGGCAGCAGCGTGGCGTACCGGCGGACGCAGGTGTGGGTGTCGTTGCGTTCATGGACGTTGCTGACCATGATCTGGGCCTCGTCCATGCGCTTCATGAAGCCGGCGCGGTCCTCGACCTTGACGGGGTAGATCCAGAAGGACGACTCGCGGTCCTGCGCGCGTTCGGTCAGTTCCAGCCCCGGCACGCCGGCGAGCTCCCGGTCGTAGTGGGCGGCGTTGGCCCGGTGCCGGGCCACGACCTCCTCCGACCAGTCCAGGTTGGCCAGCCCCATCGCGGCGTTGATGTCGGTCATGTGGAACTTGTAGCCCCACTCGGCGACGTCCGGCGGGTTGCGCAGCCGGTCGGCGCCGCGGCTGATGCCGAACCAGCGCAGCAGCGTGGCCCGCTCGTGCAGCTCGTCGTCCGGCAGCACCAGGGCGCCGCCGTCAGCGGTGGTCAGATGCTTGATCGCCTGGAAGCTGTAGACCGCGACGTTGCCGTGGGTGCCCATGCGGCCGCCCTGGTAGGTGGCGCCCCACGCGTGGGCGCAGTCCTCGATCACCACGGGGCGGAACCCGAAGGTCGCCTCGGCCTCGTCGAGGATCTTCGCCAGCCGCCCGAGGTCGACCGGATAGCCGGCGAAGTGCACGACGACGATGGCGCGGGTGCGGGGGGAGATCTTGCGGGCCAGGTCGTCGAGGTCGACGTTGAGCGTGGCGGGATCGACGTCCACCCACTTGATGCGCAGCCGGTTGGCGAGGATGGTCCAGTTGGTGGCCTCCATGGTCAGGGGCGTGGAGAGCACCTCGCCCTCGTCGTCCCCTGACGCGGCGACCATGTGGAGCGCCAGGTGCAGCCCCGAAGTGCCGCTGTTGACCGTGGCGACGCGCGGGTTGCCGATCCGCTCCCCCAGCGCCCGCTCGAACTCGGCGACCTTGGCGCCCTGGCCGATCTGGCCACTGCCGACGACCTCGGCGACCGCGGCCGGAGCCGACTCCGACATGGCGACCTTGAACAGCGGGATCAACGCGGCGCTCCGTCCGGTGTGGCGAGTTCGGCGTAACGGGCCAGGCAGTCGGCGTAGGAAGGCAGGATGCCGAGCCGTTCGGCCTCCTTCAGTGAGGGCGCGGCGCGGTCCTTGTCCGACAGGACGGGCTCGCGGTCGCGCGGCCAGGGCAGGTCGAGGTCGGGGTCCAGCGGGTTCACCTCGAAGGAGCTCTCCGGCGACCAGGTGTTGGAGCACAGGTAGAAGACGGTGGCCTGCTCGGTCAGCGGGGCGAACCCGTGCGCGAGCCCTTCCGCGAGGTAGAGCGCGTGCCGGTTGTCCTCGCTCAGCTCCGCCACGACGTGCTCGCCGTACGTGGGCGAGCCCTGCCTGATGTCGACCACGATGTCACGGACGGCGCCGCTCGGGCAGCTCACGTAGCGGGCCTGTCCCGGCAGGTGGATCGCGTGCAGTCCGCGGATCGTGCCGATGGTGGAGACGGAGCAGTTGACCTGGGCCACGCTCAGCGGGTGGCCGACGGCCTCGGTGAAGGCAGGCTGTTTGAAGACCTCTAAGAACAATCCTCTGGAGTCGGGGAAGACCTTGGGCTCGACGAGGAACGCCCCGCCGATGCCGAGTTCGCGAATCCGCATCGGATCCCTCCTTCGACGTTATGTTCGGTTGCCCTGATCAGCGGCGGCAACCCCTACGGCACCCTTATGGGCCTCCCACCAGGGGCGGTTGTCCCGGTACCACTCGACCGTCTCGGCCAGGCCCTTCTCGAAGTCCACGGCCGGCCGGTACCCCAGCTCGGCGCGGATCTTGCCGTCGTCGACGGAGTAGCGGCGGTCGTGGCCGAGGCGGTCCTCGACGAACTCCACGCGCTCCCATCCGGCGCCGCAGGCCTCCAGGAGCAGGCGGGTCAGCTCGCGGTTGGTCAGCTCGGTGCCGCCGCCGATGTTGTAGACCTCTCCGGGCCGGCCGCCCTGCCGGACGAGCTCGATGCCCGCGACGTGGTCGGCCACGTGGAGCCAGTCGCGCGCGTTCAGGCCGTCCCCGTACAGCGGGACCTTGCCGCCGTCGAGCAGGTTGGTGACGAACAGCGGGATGACCTTCTCGGGGAACTGGTACGGCCCGTAGTTGTTGGAGCAGCGGGTCACCCGCACGTCCAGCCCGTACGTCCGGTGGTAGGCGAGGGCGAGCAGGTCCGACGAGGCCTTCGACGCCGAGTACGGCGAGCTGGGCGCCAGCGGCTGCTCCTCTCCCCAGGAGCCCTCGGGGATGGAGCCGTACACCTCGTCGGTCGAGACGTGCACGAACGTGCCGAGCCCGTGCTCGGCCGCCGCCGCGAGCAGCGTGTACGTCCCCGTCACGTTGGTGCGGACGAACTCCCCCGCACCGCTGATGGACCGGTCGACGTGCGACTCGGCGGCGAAGTGCACCACCTGGTCGTGCGCGGCCACCAGCTCTCCGACGAGGCCGGCGTCGCAGATGTCTCCCTGGACGAACGTGAAACGGCCTTCGGCGGGCTCCAGGTTGGCCCTGTTGCCCGCGTAGGTGAGCTTGTCGAGAACCGTGAGCGTGCAGTCGCCCCGCTCGGCGAGGGTGCGGACGTAGTGGGAGCCGATGAAACCGGCGCCGCCGGTGACCAGGATCCTCATGGCGTGTAACTGCTCGCGATGCTCATGACGTACTGGCCGTAGCCGGACTGCGACTGCTCGGCTCCGAGCCGATAGCACTGCTCCGCGTCGATGAAGTTCATGCGGAGCGCCACCTCCTCCAGGCAGGCGATGCGCACGCCTTGGCGTTGTTCGAGGGTCTGCACGTACTGTCCCGCCTGGAGCAGCGTCTCCGGCGTGCCGGTGTCCAGCCAGGCGAACCCTCTGCCGAGGTCCACCAGCCGGGCCCTGCCCTGCCGCAGGTAGGCCAGGTTCACGTCGGTGATCTCCAGCTCGCCCCGTTCGGACGGCTTGAGATTCTTGGCGATGTCGATGACGTCGTTGTCGTAGAAGTAGAGGCCGGTGATGGCTCTGTTGGAACGCGGATTCTCCGGTTTCTCCTCAATCGAGATCAGCCGCCCGCTCTCGTCGGTCGTCCCCACTCCGTATCGGCCGGGATCGCTCACCGGATATCCGAACAGCACGCACCCCCGCACTTCCCGCGCATTCTCTTCCAGCACCTCGGAGAACGAGGGTCCGTGGAAGATGTTGTCGCCGAGGATCAGCGCGGCCGGGCCGCCGCCGATGTGGGAGGCGCCGATGAGAAAAGCCTGGGCTATCCCGTCCGGCGATTCCTGGGAGGCGTAGGAGATGTTCAGCCCGAAGCGGGCGCCGTCGCCCAGCAGCCGGACGTAGTTCGGCACCTGGTCGGGCGAGGAAATGAGGAGGATATCCCTGATGCCGGCCAGCATGAGCACCGATATCGGGTAATAGATCATCGGCTTGTCGCTCACCGGGAGCAGTTGTTTGGAGACCACGGCGGTGATCGGATGCAGCCGCGTTCCGCGACCCCCCGCGAGAACGATTCCTTTCACGGCCTTATACCTCTCTGCTGCGTGGAAGTGTCCCGAGGCTAAGCAGGGGCGCAGCGGAGCGGCAAGGTCGATGACCGGAGAGAGGGGGCGCATCAGGGGTATCGGCGACGGACACCCGGATTAGGGGAGGGTAGGGGCTTACCCGGTCTCCGCCCGGCGACGAGAATTTCCCCACATTGACGTCTCCGGGGGAGGGGGTCCGCCGGTGCGGAATTCCACTTTACGCCGTGCCGTCACCGCGATGGTGGTCGTGGTGTGCGCACTCACACCGGCCGTTTCCGCGAAGGCGGAGCGGGACGCGGCGGACGCCTCGACGCGCGAGGTGCCCGGGCTGCGCGAGCCGGTGCGGCTGGTGGTGGACCGCTACGGCGTGCCGCACCTGTACGCGCGCAACACCGACGACGTGTTCCTGGCGCAGGGGTACAACGCCGCGCGGGACCGGCTGTTCCAGCTCGACCTGTGGCGGCGGCGCGGCCTCGGCCTGCTGTCGGCCGCCTTCGGGCCGCGTTACGTCGACCAGGACCGGGCCGCCAGGCTCCTGCTGTACCGCGGTGACATGCAGCGGGAGTGGGCCGCCTACGGGCCGAACACGCGCCGCGCCGTCACCGCGTTCGTCAGCGGCATCAACGCCTACATCGACTGGGTCGACGCGCACCCGGAGGCGCTGCCGCCGGAGTTCCGCCGGCTGGGCCACCGGCCGGACCGCTGGCGGCCCGAGGACGTGGTGCGGATCCGCAGCCACGGGCTGGCGCTCAACGCGTACCCCGAGGCGCTGCGCGCGGCCGCGATGTGCGCCAATGGGCAGACCGCCGCGCGGGCGCTCGTCAAGCTGGAGCCCGCGCACGAGCCCCGGGTGCCGGACGGGCTCGACCCGTGCACCGTGCCCGCGGACGTGCTCGACACCTACCTGCTCGGCATCTCGTCGGTCACTTTCGACGGTGTCGCGCTCCGGTCGGAGCCGCCGGCTCCGGCGCCCGGCGGGTCGAACGCCTGGGCGCTCGCGCCGTCGCGCACCGCCACCGGCCGGCCGATCCTCGCCGGCGACCCGCACCGGGCCACGCCGGCGCCCGCGCTGCGCTACGTCGCCCACCTGTCCGCGCCCGGCCTGGACGTGATCGGCGCCGGCGAGCCGGTGCTGCCCGGCATCTCCCTGGGGCACAACGACCGCGCCGCCTTCTCGCTCACCGTCTTCGCCGCGGACCAGGAAGACCTTCAGGTGTACCGCCTGCACCCGGACGACCCGGGCCGCTACCGCTACCGTGACCGCTGGGTGCCCTTCACCACGGTGCGGGAGGAGGTGCCGGTGGCCGGCTCGACGCCCCGCCAGGTGGAGCTGACCTTCTCCCGGCACGGGCCGGTGCTCAAGGTGGACGCGGAGCGCGGTCTCGCGTTCGGCCTGCGGACCGCCTGGTCGGAGCCGGGGGCGGCGCCGTACCTCACCGGGCTCGACGCGATGACCGCGCGGAGCTACCCCGAGTTCGCCGCCAAGGTGCGGCGCTGGGCCGCGCCGCCGGAGAACCTCATCTACGCCGACACCTCGGGCACCATCGGCTGGGTGCCCGGCGCCCTGGTCCCCCGCCGGCCACGGCACGACGGGCTGCTGCCGGTGCCCGGCGACGGCCGCTACGAATGGGACGGCTTCCACGACGGCGCCGAGCTGCCCAGGGTGAGCAACCCCAAGAGCGGCTTCATCGCCTCGGCGAACGAGTACGACATGCCGGACGGCCACCCGGTGCGCGTCGGCTACGAGTGGGAGCCGTCGGCGCGCAAGGAGCGCATCGAGGACGTGCTGTCCGGCTCGACCCGGCACACCGTGCCCGAGATGGCGCGGCTCCAGCGCGACCAGGTCGACGAGTACGCCCGGCGCATCGTCGCGGTGCTGCGCGACATCCCCGCCGGCGACGACCCGGACACCGCGGCCGCGCTGCGGCTCCTGCGCGACTACGACGGCACGGCGAGCGCCGACTCCGCCGGCGCGGCGCTGTTCGAGCCCTGGCTCATCGGGCATCTCGGCCCGGCGTTCCTCGCCCGGTTCATGCCCGCGGCGGTGGCCGCCCGGGTGCCGCGCGCCGACGCCCGGCAGGTGATCGACGCCCTGGAGCATCCGGAGCGCTGGTTCGGGGCGGACGCCGTCGCGGTGCGGGACCGGCTCGTGCAGGAGACGCTGCGCGCGGCCTACGCCGACGTCCGCGGCCGGCTCGGCGCCGACCCGGCCGCCTGGCGCTGGGGAAGCCTGCACCAGGCGCTGTTCGCCAACCCCTTGGGCAACAGCGTGGGCCCGTTCCCCCGGGGTGGCTCCGTGACCACGGTGGACGCCTCGACCTACTACCGGGGGTTCTACCGGTCGCAGTCCGGGGCCGCGTACCGGATGGTGCTGGACGTCGGGGCCTGGGACAACTCCACCTTCGTGAGCGCCCCCGGGCAGTCCGGCGACCCGTCGAGCCCGCACTACGCGGACCTCGCCGCCGCCTGGACGTCCGGCGCGCAGGTGCCGCTGCTGTACAGCGCGGCCGCGGTCGCGCGGAACACGGAAAGCGTCATCACTCTGGTGCCCGCGGCGTCCGGCCGCGGGTGATCGCCGGGCTCCCGGAGGGTTCGCTCACCGGGAGCCGGCGAACGGATCACTGCGGAAGGAACGACGTGGACGAGCGTTGGATCAAGCGATTTCACCCCGCGCCGAACGCCCCGGCGCGGGTCATCGTGCTGCCGCACGCCGGAGGCGCGGCCAGCGCCTACTTCAAGCTGTCCGCCGCGCTGCACCCGGCGCTGGACGCCTACACGGTGCAGTACCCGGGCCGGCAGGAGCGCCGGCACGAGCCGCCGTTGACGGACGTGCGCCTGCTGGCCGCCGGCGTCGCCGACGCGCTCCCCGGCGACGAGCGGCCCACGCTGCTGTTCGGGCACAGCATGGGCGCGCTGGTCGCCTTCGAGCTCGCCCTGCTCCTGGAGCGGCGCGGCACGCCGCCGCACACGCTGGTCGCCTCCGGCCGGCGCGGCCCGTCCACCTACCGCGACGAGTGGGTGCACCGGCGGGACCCGGCCGGCGTCGCGGCCGAACTCCGCAAGCTCAACGGCACCGACCCGGTGTTCCTCCAGGACCCGGAGCTGTTCGAGATGGTGCTGCCGGCGCTGCGCGCCGACTACCGGGCCGTGGAGACCTACCAGTGCGCCCCGGACGCCGCGGTCGGCTGCCCGCTGGTCGCCTTCGTCGGCGACGACGACCCCAAGACCACGGTCGAGGAGGCGCGCGCCTGGGGCCGGAACACCACCGGCCCCTTCGACCTGCGGATCTTCCCCGGGGGCCACTTCTTCGTGGACGACCAGGTGGCCGAGGTGACCGACGCGCTCGTCGCGCTGTCCACGTGAGTCACCCGGCCGTCTGAGCCAGCCATTCCTCGATCACGGCGGCGGTCTGCCGCGCCTCGGACTCCAGGATGCTGAAGTGGTCTGCCGCCACCTCGCGCACCGCCGTACCGGGGGTGATGGCCGGATGCCAGCCCGCGCCGACGCCCGCGGTCGTCCCGCCGGGCGTCGCCACCCCCTGGTTCGCGCGGATGAACAGCGTCGGCGCGGCCAGCTCGCCCGGCCGCCACTGGGAGAGCAGCGCGGCGTACCAGCCCATCGCGGACAGCCGGGCGGCCGTGAAGGGGCCGAACACGGCCTCCCGGTCCAGCAGGCCGCCCACGATCGACGACCACACCGCGGGGCTCTCCCCCGCGCCCGGCACGTGCGTGTCGAGCAGGATCACCGCGGCCGGGCCCTGGCCCGCCTCCGCCATCGCGCCGGCCAGCGCGTGCGCGAACACCCCGCCCGCGGAGTACCCGACCAGCGCGTACGGCTCCCCGCCGCTGGTCACGGTCCGGGCCAGGCCCTGCACGAGGGCGTCCAGCGAGTCCGGCAGGCTCTCCTCCCGTACGAACCCCGGCACCGGCAGCACGGCGAGGTCGCGCACCTCGCGGAACTCCGCGGCCAGCGGGACGAACTGGTGCGGCCCGCCGAAGGCCATCGGCGAGTTCAGGCAGAACAGCCGCGGCCGGCTCGGGCCGGTGGACAACACCACCGGGGTGCGGGCCGGAACGTCGGCCGCGCCGTACTGGGGACGGACCGCGGCGGCGGCGTGCAGCAGCAGCATCCCCTCCTCGATCTTGCCGGCGGCGACCGCCGCGCGGAACAGGCCGCTCAACGTCTCCGTCGCGCCCTGCAGGTCCGGTGCGGGGGGCGCGTCGCCGTGGGCCGTGGCCGGTACCGCGGCCGGAGCCATCTCCTCGTCCAGCAGCCGGGCCAGCGCCCTGACCGACGGGTAGTCGAAGGCCGCGGTGGCCGGCAGGCGGACGCCGGTGGCCGAGTTGAGCGCGTTGCGCAGCTCCATGGCGGCCAGCGAGTCCAGGCCCAGCCCGACCAGGTCGGCGTCCGGCTCGACGGGCTCCGGGTCCGCGTGTCCGAGCACCTGGGCCGCCCGCTTCCGTACCAGCTCGACCAGGCGCTCCAGGCGCTCCTCCGGGGGCAGCGCGGCCAGCGGTTCCAGCTCGTTCCCGCCCTGCGCGGCCTTCTGTCGTACGGCGGGTGCCAGGTCCTCAAGCAGCGCGGGGACGCCGTCCGCGCGGGCGCGCACGGCGGCCGGGTCCAGCCGGATCGGCGCCAGCACGGCGGCGTCCGACCGCCGCGCCGCGTCGAACAACGCCAGCCCCGCGTCCACCGGCAGCGGCAGCATGCCCCAGCGGCGGATCCTGGCCAGGTCGTCGTCACGCAGCAGGCTCTGCATGCCCGCCTCGCCGCCCCACAGGCCCCAGGCCAGCGTCCGCGCCGGCAGCCCCGCCGCCCGGCGCTGCTCGGCCAGCGCGTTGAGGAAGGCGTTCGCCGCCGCGTAGTTCCCCTGGCCGGGGTTGTCCACGAGCGATGCCGACGACGAGAACAGCACGAACTCGGCCAGGTCGTGCTTCTGGGTGAGCTCGTGCAGGTGCCAGGCGGCGTCCGCCTTGGGGCCGGCCACCTGGTCGACCAGCTCGGGCGTGAGGTCGGCGAGGACCGCGTTCGCGCTCGTCCCCGCGGTGTGCACCACGGCGCGCAGGTCGGGGATGCCCTCCAGCAGTGCGGTGAGGGCGTCCCGGTCGGCCACGTCGCAGGCGGCGACGGTGACCTCGGCGCCCTGTCCGGTGAGTTCGTCGCGGAGCTCGGCGGCTCCGGGGGCGTCCAGGCCGCGGCGGGAGACCAGCAGCAGCTGCCGTACGCCGTGCTCGGCGACCAGGTGCCGGGCCGTCAGGGCGCCCAGGCCGCCGGTGCCGCCGGTGATCAGCGTGGTTCCGTCGGTCGGCCAGGGCGCCTCCGGCTCGTCGCCGAGGCGGGCCCGCTCCAGGCGCGGCGCCCAGAGGCGGTCGCCGCGCAACGCCGCCTGGGGCTCCCCGCTCCGTAGTGCTGCGGCCGACACGCTGTCGGCTGTCTGCGCGTCCGTCTGGTCGGGGTCCAGGTCGATCAGGGTGATTCGGCCGGGTTCCTCCGACTGGGCGGCCCGTACCAGGCCCCAGACTGCCGCCTGGGCCGGGTCGGGCGTCTCCGCGCCGGTCACGGCGACGGCGCCCCGGGTCACTACCACCAGCGGTCGCGTTTCCCCGTTCGCCAGCCAGGTCTGGAGCTCGTCCAGCGCTTGGCCGACAGTGCGCCGTACGCGCGCCGGCTCTGTGCTGTCGGCTCCTGTCGAAGAAGCGACATTCAGCACCTCGGGAGTAACCCCAACGGTCTCGGCACCGCGCTCGCCCACCGGCCGCCAGGCCACCTCGTACAGCCATTGGGCCGGGACCGCGCCGCTCAACTGGCCGGGGGCCAGTGGTCGCGCGGTCAGCTCCTCCACCGACACCACCGGGCGGCCGGACCCATCGGCCACGTCCAGCCGGGTGACCGCGTCGCCGTCCAGACGGCGCAGGCGTACTCGTAGGGTGGCGGCGCCGGCGGCGTGCAGGGTGACGCCGTTCCAGTTGAACGGGATCAGCGGGCCGCTCTCCCCCGCTCCCTGTCCGGCCAGCATGCCGACGTGCATCGCCGCGTCGAGCAGCGCGGGGTGCACGCCGTAGCCCGCGGGATCTGCGACGTCGGTCGGTAGCGAGACCTCGGCGTAGAGGTCGTCGCCGTTTTTCCAGGCGTGGGTGAGGCCGTGGAAGGCGGGGCCGTAGCCGTAGCCGTGGTCGACCAGGCGGTCGTACAGGCCGGTGACGTCCAGTTGCTGTGCGTTTGGTGGTGGCCAGGCGTGGAGCAGGTCGGCGGGGATGGCTGGGGTGGGGGTGAGGGTTCCGGTGGCGTGCCGGGTCCAGTTTCCGTGGTCGTCCTTGGAGTGGATGCCGATCTGGTGCCGGCCGTCCTCGTCGGGTGGGCTCAGGATGATCTGGAGAGTGATGCCGTCGGAGTCGGGGATGGGCAGCGGGGCGTGCAGGGTGAGCTCGTCGATGGCCGGGCAGCCCACCTGGTCGCCCGCGCGCAGGGCGAGCTCGACGAAGGCGGTGCCGGGCAGGATCGCGGTGCCGTTGATGACGTGATCGGCCAGCCACGGCTGGGCGGCGACCGACAACCGGCCGGTCAGGATGGCGCCGCCGTCGGGCTGCTCCACCACCGCGCCCAGGATCGAATGATCGACGGAGGTCTGGCCGAGCGCGGCCGGGTCACCGGTCGAAGGCAGTTGCAGCCAGTAGCGGCGGTGCTGGAAGGGGTAGGTGGGCAGTTCCAGGTGGCTGCTGCGGGCACGGGTGGTCCAGTCCACGTGGGTGCCACACGTCCAGGCCTGGCCCAGTCCGGCGATCAGTTGGGTGGTCTCGTCGCGGTCGCGGCGCAGCAGGGCCACCACGGAGGGCTCTTCGTCGATGAGGGTTTGTTCGATCATGGGGGTGAGCTGCGCGTCGGGTCCGGCCTCCAGGAAGTGGGTGACGCCGCGCTGCCGCATGACGTGGACGCCGTCGGCGAACCGGACCGGCCGCCTGACGTGCTCGACCCAGTAGCCGGGCTTGGTGATCTCCTCGCCGGCCAGCTCGCCCGAGACATTGGACACCAGCGCCAGCTCTGGACGCCGTAGCGTCAGTCCGGCCACGACCTGTTCGAACTCGGCCAGCATCGGCTCCATCAGCGGCGAGTGGAACGCGTGCGACACGCGCAACGGCCGGGTGCGGTGCCCTTGCTGCCGTGCCCAGTCGATGACCTGCTCCAGCTGGCCAGCCGCGCCGGAGACCACGACCGCGCCGGGTGCGTTCACCGCCGCGATAGCCACTTGGTCGTGCCCGGACAGCACGGGGGCGATCTCGTCCTCGCCGCAGCCGATCGCGGCCATCGCGCCGCCGGTCGGCAGTGCCTGCATCAACCGGCCGCGAGCGGCCACCAGCCGACACGCGTCCGCCAAGTCCAGCACCCCGGCCACGTGTGCCGCGGTGATCTCACCCAGCGAATGCCCGGCCACAAATTCCGGCCGGACCCCGAACGACTCCAGCAACCGGTACAACGCCGTCTCGAACGCGAACAGCCCGGCCTGCGCGAACACCGTCTGATCCAACACCCCATCGGCGCCACGCTCGCCGAGGATGATCTCCCGCAGGTCCCCTGCGACATCGGCGGCGGAGAACTCGCCCTCCAGGAGCGCACACGCCTCATCGAAAGCCTGGGCGAACACCGGAAAAGCCGCATACAGGCCGCGGCCCATCCCGGGCCGCTGGGCACCTTGACCGGAGAACACCACCGCCACCCCGCCCGGCCGCGCCCGGCCCACGACCGCAGTCGCCGGCTCGCCGGCGGCCAGCGCTCGCAGCTCGGCCAGCAGACCCTCTCGGTCCGCCGCCGGCAGCACCGCCCGGTACTCCAGGGCGGCCCGGCGCGTCAGCCCGGCCGCCACCTCTGCCGGAGCGGCGTCGTCGTGCTCGGCCACGAACGCGGCCAGCTGGTCGGCCTGTGCCCGCAGCGCGGCCTCGCTCTTGGCCGACAGCAGCACCGGAAGCATGCCCGGCACGGTCGCGGGCGGCGGCTCCTCAGCGGGCGGTTCTTCCACAATTACGTGGGCGTTGGTGCCGGAGATGCCGAACGACGACACCCCTGCCCGGCGCGGCCGACCCTCGATCTGGGGCCAGGGCTGCGGTTCGGTCAGCAGTTCCACCGCCCCGCCCGACCAGTCCACCTTGGACGACGGCGCATCTACGTGCAGCGTCTTGGGCAACAGACCGTGCCGCATCGCCAGGATCATCTTGATGATGCCGGCCACACCGGCCGCTGCCTGGGTGTGACCCAGGTTCGACTTCACCGACCCCAGCCACAACGGCGACTGCCGATCCTGGCCATATGCGGCCAGGAGCGCCTGCGCCTCGATCGGGTCGCCCAGCGCCGTCCCCGTACCATGCGCCTCGACCACGTCCACATCACCCGGTGTCAGCCCAGCGGCCGCCAACGCCTGCGCGATCACCCGCTCCTGAGAAGGACCGTTCGGCGCCGTCAGCCCGTTCGAGGCACCGTCCTGATTGACCGCGCTGCCACGCAGCACCGCCAGCACCTGGTGCCCGTTGCGGCGGGCGTCCGACAGTCGCTCCACCACCAGCACGCCCACGCCCTCGCCCCAGCCGACCCCGTCAGCCGCCTCGGCGAACGACTTGCACCGCCCATCAGCAGCCAGACCCCGCTGCCGCGAAAACTCCACAAACGCATCCGGGGTCGCCATCACCGTCACGCCCCCGGCCAGCGCCAGATCACACTCGCCCGAACGCAACGCCTGCGCCGCCAGATGCAACGCCACCAGCGACGACGAACACGCCGTGTCCACCGACACCGCCGGACCCTCCAGGCCCAACGTGTACGCCACCCGGCCCGAAATCGTGGCCCCACCCGTGCCCGACGGCGCATAGTCGTGATACATCACCCCGGCGAACACCCCGGCACTGCTCTCCCGCAGCGACGTCGGATCAATCCCCGCCCGCTCCAACCCCGCCCAGCACACCTCCAGAAACTGCCGCTCCTGCGGATCCATCTCCGCCGCCTCACGCGGACTGATCCCGAAGAACGCCGGATCGAACTCCGCCGCCCCGTACAGGAACCCACCCTCCCGCGCATAACTACGCCCCGGCTTCCCCGGCTCCGGATCGTAAAGACCGGCGACATCCCAGCCACGATCACCGGGGAAGCCACCCACCGCGTCCACACCGTCGACCAGCAACCGCCACAACCGCTCCGGGTCATCCACCCCACCCGGATAACGACAGGCCATCCCCACGATCGCGATCGGCTCCCGAGCGCGGGCCGTCAGCGCGCGGTTCTGCTGGCGCAGCTTGGCCGTCTCCCGGAGAGAAGCGCGCAGTGCCTCGACGAGCTTTCCGTCACCCTCCGCCATCTCCTCAGCCCTCCTCGATCTCGTCATCCGGTTCCCCGTTGTTCAGGGCCATCCTGATCAGGCTTTCGGCGTCCAGTTCGTCGATCGCGTCGAGGTCCGCCGCCTCGTCCGGGGCTGCGGCTCCGTTCGTACCCTCGGGGTGCATTCCGGCGAGCTCCAGCAGCGCGTCCAGCAGTCCGGCGGCGCGCAGTGTCGCCAGCGGCACGGTCTGCAGCGCTGCGCGGATCGCCGTCTCGTCCCGGCCGTTGGCGGCACCGTGACCCCCGCCGTCGGTCTTCGGCGCGATCCGCTTGATCAGGTAGTCGACGACCGCCCGGACCGATGGATGGTCGAACACCAAGGTGGTCGGCAGCCGGAGCCCCAGCGCGGAACCGAGCCCGTTGCGCAGCTCCACCGCCGCCAGCGAGTCGACGCCCAGCTCCTGGAATGCCTGATCCACCGGCACGGACGCGGGCGTGTCGTGGCCGAGCACCGCCGCTGCCCGTGCGCGTACGAGTTCCATGACCGCTGCCTGGCGCTCAGCGGCAGACAGCTCGGCCAGCCGCTCGGCGAACGAGCCACCGCCCGCCGGAACATCCGCCGCGACCCTGCGCCGCACACCCACCAGATCACGCAACAACGCCGGCAACCGCTCCGCCGACCCCGCACGCAACGTCCCCAACGACCAACCGGCCGCCACCACAACACCGCGACGGCCCTCGGCCACCACCCGATCCAGCACCGACAGACCCACACCAGCCGACAGCGGGATCAAACCCTCCCGCACCATCCGCTCGCGCTCCCGATCGGACAACCGACCGGCCATGCCCTCCTCGGCATCCCACACACCCCACGCCAGCGAAACCGCCGGCAGACCAGCCCCAACCCGGGACACCGCCAACGCATCCAGCGCGGCATTGGCCGCCGCGTAGTTGCCCTGCCCCGCCGCACCCAACGTGCCGGCCAGCGAAGAGAACACCACAAACCGCGCCACATCCCGCTTACGCGTCAGCTCGTCCAGATGCCAGGCCGCATCCACCTTCGGCCGCAACACCCCCTCCACCCGCTCAGCCGACAACGAACCGATCACCCCGTCATCCACCAGCCCCGCCGCATGCACCACAACGCGCAGGTCGGAGATGTCCTCCAGCAGAACGGCCAGAGCGTCCCGATCGGCCACATCGCAGGCGGCGACCCTCACTTCAGCGCCCTGGCCGACCAGATCGTCACGGAGCTCGGCCGCGCCAGGCGCGTCCAAGCCACGGCGGGAGACCAGCACCAGATGCCGCACACCATGCTCAGCCACCAGATGCCGCGCCACCAGAGCACCCAGCCCACCGGTGCCGCCGGTGACCAGCGTGGTCCCATCGACCGGCCACATGACGTCGGCATCCTGGCCGCCAGCCCCTGGCGATGGGAAGGCTCCACCGGGGGATGCGATGTGCGTCATCCGGGACGCCCACAGCCGGCCGCCGCGCAGCGCCACCTCCGGCTCACCAAGTGCCAGTGCGGTACGCACACCGCCCTGAAGGCCATGCTCGCCGCCGTCGACGGTGACCGGAACAGCACTCGCCTGCGCGCCTTCGAGCTCTGGGTCGAGGTCGATCAGGGTGATCCGGCCGGGCTCTTCCGCCTGGGCGGCCCGTACCAGGCCCCAGACCGCCGCCTGCGCCGGATCCGGCACCTCGCCATCGGCCACGGCCACCGCGCCTCGGGTCACCACCACCATCGGTCGCGTGTCGCCCTCGGCCAGCCAGGTCTGCAACTCGCCCAGCACGTGTCCGACGGCCCGCCGTACCCGTATTGGTACGTCACCGTCCACCGGCCTGCCGTCACCAGCCCCCGCACCTCGGGCAGCAGATCCCGCTCCCACCGCAGAAGCGGCATCCAGCACCGTGACATCCAGCGCCCCGGCAGCGGCCTCGCGCTCGTTCGTCGCCAGCGGCCGCCAGGCCACCTCGTACAGCCACCTGTCCGGGACCGCGCCGCTCAACTGCTCGGGAGTCAGCGGTCGTGCGGTCAGCTCCTCCACCGACACCACCGGGCGGCCGGACGAGTCGGCCACGTCCAGCCGGGTGACCGCTTCGCCCTCCAGCCGACGCAGCCGCACCCGCAAAGAGGTGGCACCGGCGGCATGCAGGGCGACGCCGTTCCAGTTGAACGGGATCAGCGGACCGGCCTCTTCCTGTCCGGCGTCCTGCCCGGCCAGCATGCCGACGTGCATCGCCGCGTCGAGCAGCGCCGGGTGCACGCCGTAGCCCGCCGGATCTGCGACATCCGTCGGCAGTGAGACCTCGGCGTAGAGGTCGTCGCCGTTTTTCCAGGCGCGGGTGAGGCCGTGGAAGGCGGGGCCGTAGCCGTAGCCGTGGTCGATCAGCCGGTCGTACAGGCCGGCGACGTCCAGCGGCTGGGCGTCTGGCGGCGGCCAGGCGTGGAGCAGGTCGGCGGGGATGCTGGGGGTGGGGGTCAGGGTGCCGGAAGCGTGCCGGGTCCAGTTCCCGTGGTCGTCCTTGGAGTGGATGCCGATCTGGTGCCGACCGTCCTCGTCGGGTGGGCTCAGGATGATCTGGAGAGTGATGCCATCACTGTCGGGGATGGGCAGCGGGGCGTGGAGAGTGAGCTCGTCGATGGCCGGGCAGCCGACCTGGTCGCCGGCGCGCAGGGCGAGCTCGACGAAGGCGGTGCCGGGCAGGATCGCGGTGCCGTTGATGGCATGATCGGCCAGCCACGACTGGGCGGCGACCGACAACCGGCCGGTCAGGATGGCACCGCCGTCGGGCTGCTCCACCACCGCACCCAGGATCGGATGATCAGCGGCACCCAGACCAAGCGCGGCCGGGTCCCCAGCCGGAGCCGTGTGCAGCCAGTAACGGCGGTGCTGGAAGGGATAGGTGGGCAGATCCAGATGGCGAATGCGGGTGCCGGCCGATCCCTTCCCGGTGGTCCAGGCGGTCCAGTCCACGCTGAGGCCACGCGTCCAGGCCAGACCCAGTCCGGTGACCAGTTGAGCGGTCTCGTCCCGGTCGCGCCGCAGCAACCCCACCACCGTGGGGTCGTCGCCGTCAGCACTGCCGGCGTCACCGTCTTCGTGGTTGGCTAGCGTCTGCTCGATCATCGGGGTGAGCTGGGCGTCCGGACCTGCCTCCAGGAAGCAGCCGACCCCGTGCCCGCGCAGGGTGGCGACGGTGTCGGCGAACCGCACCGGCCGCCGCACGTGCTCCACCCAGTAGCCGGGCTCGATGATCTCTTCGCCGGCCAGCTCGCCCGAGACGTTGGACACCAGCGCCAACTTCGGACGCCGCAAGGTCAGCCCCGCCACGACCTGCTCGAACTCGGCCAGCATCGGCTCCATCAACGGCGAATGGAACGCGTGCGACACCCGCAACGGCCGCGTCCTGTGCCCCTGCTGCCGCGCCCATTCGATGACCTGCTCCACCTGGTCAGCGGCACCCGAGACCACGACCGCGCCGGGCGCGTTCACCGCCGCGATAGCCACCCGGTCGAGCCCGGACAGCACAGGGGCGATCTCTTCTTCGCCGCAGCCGATCGCGGCCATCGCGCCGCCGGTCGGCAGTGCCTGCATCAGCCGGCCGCGAGCGGCCACCAGCCGGCACGCGTCCGCCAGATCCAGCACCCCGGCCACGTGTGCCGCGGTGATCTCACCCAGCGAATGCCCGGCCACGAAGTCAGGCTGGACTCCCAGTGATTCCAGCAGCCGGTACAACGCCGTCTCGAAGGCGAACAACCCGGCCTGCGCGAACACCGTCTGATCCAGCACGCCACCAGCAGCAGTGCCAGACGCGGCAGCCTCAGACCCATCGGTCTGGCCGAGGATGATCTCCCGTAGGCGCACACCACCGGCCAGGCCGCCCACCACCTCTGCGGCATCGGCGGCGGAGAACTCGGCCTCCAGCAGTGCACACGCCTCGTCGAAGGCGCGAGCGAACACCGGGAAAGCCGCATACAACTCACGACCCATCCCCGCCCGCTGGGCACCCTGGCCGGAGAACAGCAACGCCACCCGGCCCGGCCGCACCCGGCCCTCGACCGCAGCCGCCGGCTCACCGGCGGCCAGCGCTTGCAGCCCGGCCAGCAGACCCTCCCGGTCCGCCACCGGCAATACCGCCCGGTACTCCAGCGCCGCCCGGCGCGTTAGCCCGGCCGCCACCTCCACCGGACTGGCCTCGTCGTGCTCGGCCACGAACCCGGCCAGCCGACCGGCCGCCGCCCGCAGCGCCGCCTCACTCTTGGCCGACACCACCACAGGGACCGTCACCGGCGAGACCGCAGGGTCGCCCTCGGCCGCTGTGGCCGGGCGGCCGTCCCGCTCACCCGACGGCTCCCTGGTGAGCGGCTCGTCCTCGGCCGGGGGTTCTTCGAGAATGATGTGGGCGTTGGTGCCGGAGATGCCGAACGACGACACTCCCGCCCGACGTGGCCGGTCCGCAGCGCGCGTCCAGGGCTGGGGTTCGGTCAGCAGTTCGACCGCGCCGCCGGACCAGTCCACCTTGGACGACGGCGCGTCCACGTGGAGGGTCTTGGGCAGCACGCCGTGCCGCATCGCCAGGATCATCTTGATGATGCCGGCGACTCCGGCCGCTGCCTGGGTGTGGCCGAGGTTCGACTTCACCGACCCCAGCCACAACGGGGACTGCCTGTCTTGGCCGTAGGCGGCCAGCAGCGCTTGGGCCTCGATCGGGTCGCCCAGCGCGGTGCCGGTGCCGTGTCCTTCGACCACGTCCACCTGCGCGGGACCGATCCCCGCCGAAGCCAGCGCCTGCGCGATCACTCGTTCCTGAGAGGGACCGTTCGGCGCAGTCAGCCCGTTCGAGGCACCGTCCTGGTTGACCGCGCTGCCACGCAGCACCGCCAGCACCTGGTGCCCGTTGCGGCGGGCGTCCGACAGTCGCTCCACCACCAGCACACCGACGCCTTCGCCCCAGCCGACCCCGTCAGCCGCCTCGGCGAACGACTTGCACCGCCCATCAGCAGCCAGACCCCGCTGCCGCGAAAACTCCACAAACGCATCCGGCGTGGCCATCACCGTCACGCCCCCGGCCAGCGCCAGATCACACTCGCCCGAACGCAACGCCTGCGCCGCCAGATGCAACGCCACCAACGACGACGAACACGCCGTGTCCACCGACACCGCCGGACCCTCCAGGCCCAACGTGTACGCCACCCGGCCCGAGATCGTAGCTCCGCCCGTGCCCGACGGCGCATAGTCGTGATACATCACCCCGGCGAACACCCCGGCACTGCTCTCCCGCAGCGACGTCGGATCAATCCCGGCCCGCTCCAACCCCGCCCAGCACACCTCCAGAAACTGCCGCTCCTGCGGATCCATCTCCGCCGCCTCACGAGGACTGATCCCGAAGAACGCCGGATCAAACTCCGCCGCCCCGTACAGGAACCCACCCTCCCGCGCATAACTACGCCCCGGCTTCCCCGGCTCCGGATCATAAAGACCCGCAACATCCCAGCCACGATCACCCGGGAAGCCACCCACCGCGTCCACACCGTCGACCAGCAACCGCCACAACCGCTCCGGGTCATCCACCCCACCCGGATAACGACAGGCCATCCCCACGATCACGACGGGATCGTCGGTGACCGCCGCCGGCCGCCGCGTCCTCCGCTGGTCGGCCTGCCCGCCCACCAGCCGGCGCAGGACGAACTCCGTCAGCGCCTTCACCGACGGGTGGTCGAAGATCAGCGTCGCCGGCAGGGTGAGGCCGACCGCCCGGCCCAGCCGGTTCCGCAGGTCCACTGCCATGAGCGAGTCGACGCCCAACTCCTGGAAGGCCCGGTCCACCGGGACCGACTCGGCCGCGCCGTACCCCAGCACGGCGGCGGCCTGTGCACGTACGAGTTCCATGACCGCTGCCTGGCGCTCAGCGGCAGACAGCTCGGCCAGCCGCTCGGCGAACGAGCCACCGCCCGCCGGAACATCCGCCGCGGCCCTGCGACGCACACCGACCAGATCACGCAACAACGCCGGCAACCGCTCCGCCGACCCCGCACGCAACGTCCCCAACGACCAACCGGCCGCCACCACAACACCCCGACGACCCTCGGCCACCACCCGATCCAGCACCGACAGACCCACACCAGCCGACAGCGGGATCAAACCCTCCCGCACCATCCGCTCACGCTCCCGATCGGACAACCGACCGGCCATGCCCTCCTCGGCATCCCACACACCCCACGCCAGCGAAACCGCCGGCAGACCAGCCCCAACCCGGGACACCGCCAACGCATCCAGCGCAGCGTTCGCCGCCGCGTAATTGCCCTGCCCCGCCGCACCCAACGTGCCCGCCAGCGAAGAGAACACCACAAACCGCGCCACATCCCGCTTACGCGTCAACTCGTCCAGATGCCAGGCCGCATCCACCTTCGGCCGCAACACCCCCTCCACCCGCTCAGCCGACAACGAACCGATCACCCCGTCATCCACCAGCCCCGCCGCATGCACCACAACGCGCAGGTCGGAGATGTCCTCCAGCAGAACGGCCAGAGCGTCCCGATCGCCCACATCACACGCGGCGACCGTCACCTCGGCGCCCTGGCCGACCAGATCGTCACGGAGCTCGGCCGCGCCAGGCGCGTCCAAACCTCGGCGGGAGACCAGCACCAGATGCCGCACACCATGCTCAGCCACCAGATGCCGCGCCACCAGAGCACCCAACCCACCGGTGCCGCCAGTGATCAGCGTGGTCCCATCGACCGGCCAGGCCGTTCCGGGCTCCTCGCCGAGGTGGGCCCGCTCCAGCCGGGGTACCCATGTCCGGTCATCGCGGATGGCCACTTCTGGCTCGTCGCCGGGGAGCGCCAAGCTCTCCAGTGCGGCGGGCCCTCCCGTGCGCGCCGGCTCCAGATCGACCAGCGTGATCCGGCCGGGGTGTTCCTGCTGGGCCGCACGTACCAATCCCCAGACCGCCGCGCCCGCCGGGTCCGGCGTCTCTCCCTCGGCCACGGCGACCGCGCCCCGGGTGGCCACCAGCACCGGTCGCTCATCCTCCTCGGCGAGCCGGTCCTGGAGCTCCGCCAGCACCGCTGCGACGCGGCGCCGTACCCTGTCGGGCAGGTCGCCGGCGTCGTCGTCGCCGGTGGCGTCCACGACGACGGTGCCGCCACGCAGCGCCGGCTCTCCCCCTTCGTCGGTGGAGGCTCCGGTCAGCGGTCGCCACACCACCTCGGTGAGCCAGCGTGCCACCGACGCCGCGGTCGGTGCCGACGGATCCGTCTCGGCCACCGGCCGGGACGCCACCGTCTCCACGGTGGCCACCGGCCGGCCGGTTGGGTCGGCCAGGTCCAGCCGGAACCCGCCATCCGGCTCCGGGTGCAGCCGTACGCGCAGTGCGGTGGCGCCGATGGCGTGCAGGGTGACGCCGTTCCAGTTGAACGGGATCAGCGGGACACCCTCCCCGGCGTCCTCTCCGGCCAGCAGCACCACGTGGGTCGTCGCGTCGAAGAGGGCCGGGTGCAGGCCGTATCGGGCTGTTTGTCCGGCTGCTTCGGGGAGGGTTACTTCGGCGTAGAGGTCGTCGCCGTTTCTCCAGGCGCGGGTGAGGCCGTGGAAGGCGGGGCCGTAGCCGTAACCGTGGTCGACCAGGCGGTCGTACAGGCCGGCGACGTCCAGCGGCTGGGCGTCTGGCGGCGGCCAGGCGTGGAGCAGGTCGGCGGGCATGAAGGGGGTCGGAGTGAGGGTGCCGGTGGCGTGCCGGGTCCAGTTCCCGTGCTCGTCCTTGGAGTGGATGCCGATCTGGCGACGGCCGTCCTCGTCTGGTCCAGTCACGATGACCTGTACGACTACGCCGCCGTTGGTGTCGTTGGTGGCGTCGGGGATGGGCAGCGGAGTGTGCAGGGTGAGTTCGTCGATGGCCGGGCAGCCGACCTGGTCGCCGGCGCGCAGGGCGAGCTCGACGAAGGCGGTGCCGGGCAGGATCGCGGTGCCGTTGATGGCGTGATCGGCCAGCCAGGGCTGGGTGGTGACCGACAACCGGCCGGTCAGGATGGCGCCGCCGTCGGGCTGCTCCACCACCGCACCCAGGATCGGGTGATCGGCGGCCGTCTGGCCGAGCGCGGCCGGGTCGCCGGATGGAGCCGACTGCAGCCAGTAGCGGCGGTGCTGGAAGGGATAGGTGGGCAGGTCCAGGTCGCCGGTGCGGGCGTTGGCCGGCCCGGTCGGCCAGGCGGTCCAGTCCACGGCGGTGCCGCAGGTCCAGGCCTGGCCCAGTCCGGTGACCAGTTGGGTGGCCTCGTCGCGGTCGCGGCGCAGCAGCGCCACCACCGAGGGCTCATCGTCGATGAGGGTTTGTTCGATCATGGGGGTGAGCTGGGCGTCCGGGCCGGCCTCGATGAAGCAGCTGACTCCGTGCTCGCGCAGGGTGGTGATGGTGTCGGCGAACCGCACCGGGCGCCGCACGTGCTCGACCCAGTAGCCGGGCTTGGTGATCTCCTCGCCGGCCAGCTCGCCCGAGACATTGGACACCAGCGCCAGCTCTGGACGCCGTAGCGTCAGCCCGGCCACGACCTGTTCGAACTCGGCCAGCATCGGCTCCATGAGCGGCGAGTGGAACGCGTGCGACACCCGCAACGGCCTGGTCCGGTGCCCTTGCTGCCGCGCCCATTCGATGACCTGCTCCACCTGGTCAGCGGCACCCGAGACCACGACCGCACCGGGCGCGTTCACCGCAGCCACGGCCACCCGGTCGAGCCCGGCCAGCACAGGGGCGATCTCGTCCTCGCCGCAGCCGATCGCGGCCATCGCGCCACCGGTCGGCAGTGCCTGCATCAACCGGCCGCGAGCGGCCACCAACCGGCATGCGTCCGCCAGATCCAGCACCCCGGCCACATGCGCGGCGCTGATCTCACCCAGCGAATGCCCGGCCACGAAGTCAGGCTGGACCCCGAACGACTCCAGCAGCCGGTACAGCGCCGTCTCGAAGGCGAACAGCCCGGCCTGCGCGAACACGGTCTGATCCAGCACCCCATCGGCGCCACGCTCGCCGAAAATGATCTCCCGCAGGTCTCCTGCGGTATCGAGTTCGGCCTCCAGGAGCGCACACGCCTCGTCGAAGGCGCGAGCGAACAACGGGAAAGCCGCATACAACTCACGACCCATCCCCGCCCGCTGAGCACCCTGACCGGAGAACACCACCGCCACCCGGCCCGGCCGCACCCGGCCTTCGACCGCAGCCGCCGGCTCACCGGCGGCCAGCGCTTGCAACCCGGCCAGCAGACCCTCCCGGTCCGCCACCGGCAGCACCGCCCGGTACTCCAGCGCCGCCCGGCGCGTCAGCCCGGCCGCCACCTCCACCGGAGCGGCCTCATCGTGCTCGGCCACGAACCCGGCAAGCCGACCGGCCTGCGCCCGCAACGCCGCCTCGCTCTTGGCCGACACCACCACCGGAAGCGCGACAGTGTCTTCGGAGGCTGCGTCGGGGATGGCCGCCCGCTCTTGCGTGGGCTCCTCATCGTCCCGCACAGTGCCGACGGCCGACGGCTCTTCAACTGGCGGTTCTTCCAGGATGACGTGTGCGTTGGTGCCGGAGATACCGAACGACGACACCCCCGCCCGACGCGGCCGGTCCGCGTCCTGGGGCCAGGGCTGAGGTTCGGTCAGCAACTCCACCGCCCCGCCCGACCAGTCCACCTTCGACGACGGCGCATCCACGTGCAGCGTCTTGGGCAGCACGCCGTGCCGCATCGCCAGGATCATCTTGATCACACCGGCCACACCGGCCGCCGCCTGGGTGTGGCCCAGGTTCGACTTCACCGACCCCAGCCACAACGGCGACTGCCGGTCCTGGCCATAGGCGGCCAGCAGCGCCTGCGCCTCGATCGGGTCGCCCAGCGCCGTTCCCGTACCGTGCGCTTCGACCACGTCTACATCGCCCGGCGTCAGCCCAGCGGCCGCCAGCGCCTGAGCGATCACCCGCTCCTGAGAGGGGCCGTTCGGCGCGGTCAGCCCGTTGGAAGCCCCGTCCTGGTTGACCGCGCTACCGGCCAGCACCGCCAGCACCCGATGCCCACGACGGCGAGCGTCCGACAACCGCTCCACCACCAGCACACCGACGCCCTCGCCCCAGCCGACACCGTCAGCCGCCTCGGCGAACGACTTGCACCGCCCATCAGCAGCCAACCCCCGCTGCCGCGAAAACTCCACAAACGCATCCGGCGTGGCCATCACCGTCACGCCACCGGCCAGCGCCAGATCACACTCACCCGAGCGCAACGCCTGCGCCGCCAGATGCAACGCCACCAGCGACGACGAACACGCCGTGTCCACCGACACCGCCGGCCCTTCCAGGCCGAACGCGTACGACACCCGCCCGGAAACCACACTCCCCTGTGTTCCGGTGGCCACCAGGCCCTCGGCCTCCGGTGTGGCGACCGCGCCGGAACCGTAGTCGTTGGCCATGACTCCGGCGAACACCCCGGTCGGGGTGCCGCGCAGTCCGGCTGGGTCGATGCCGGCGTGCTCCAGGGCCTCCCACGAGGTTTCCAGGATGAGCCGCTGCTGGGGATCCATCGCCACCGCTTCGCGCGGGCTGAGCGCGAAGAACTCCGGGTCGAAGTCGGCGGCACCGGACAGGAATCCACCAGTGCGTACGTACGACGTTCCCGCATGGTCGGGATCCGGATGGAACAGCGATCCCAGGTTCCAGCCTCGGTCGGTGGGAAAGCCCGTGATGCCATCACGGTCGTCGATCAGCAGCTGCCAGAGGTCTTCGGGACTGGTGACCTGGCCGGGGAAACGACAAGCCATCCCGACAACCACGATCGGATCACCAGCAGAGCCGCTGGACGGGGCGGCCGGGACCGGACGACGGGCAACGGTACCCGACAGAGCCGCGTCCAGATGCGTGGCCAGCGCACGCGGAGTGGGGTGATCGAACACCAGCGTGGGAGTCAGCCGCAGCCCCGTCACCGCGTGCAGCCGGTTACGCAGCTCCACCGCGGTCAGCGAATCGAACCCGAACTCCTGGAAAGGCCGATCGGCATCGATGGCCTGAGCACTGTCATGGCCCAAGGTGGCCGCCGCCTCGCCGCAGACCACGTCCAGCAACCGCCGCTGCCGCTGCTGAGCCGACAGATGCGCCAGCTCCGCCACCACCGGCCGCACCCCACCATCCGCGTCATCGGCCGAGGCCCCGGAAGGGGCGGCGGGACGCGCGGCAGGACCCGCAAGTTCACGCAACAGCGCCGGCAGATCGCCACGCCGTCCCAGCGCGGCCGGATCGAACCGCGCCGGCACCAAGAACGGCTGGCCGGCTTCCAGACCGGCGTCCAGCAGGGCCAGGCCCTGACCCGCGGTCAACGAGACCAGCCCCGCCGCCCGCATCCGCGCCTCATCCCGCGCATCGATCCGGCCGGCCATGCCCCGCTCCTCGGACCACGGCCCCCACGCCAGCGAAACCGCCGGCAAACCGGCCGCAGCCCGTGCCACCGCCAGAGCATCGACGAAGGCGTTGGCCGCCGCGTAGTTCCCCTGCCCGGCCCCGTCCACGACCCCGGCCAGCGAGGAGAACACCACGAACCGAGCCAGACCGGAATCACGGGTCAGCTCGTGCAGATGCCAGGCCGCGTCCACCTTCGGCCGCAGCACCGACTCCACCCGCTCAGCCGACAACGACGTGATCACCCCGTCATCGACCACCCCCGCCGCATGCACCACCGCGCGCAGGTCGGGGACGTCCTCCAGCAGCGCGGCGAGCGCGTCCCGGTCAGCCACGTCACAGGCGGCGACCGTCACTTCAGCGCCCTGGCCGACCAGCTCATCACGCAGCTCGGCAGCCCCAGGAGCATCCAGACCCCGACGGGAGACCAGCACCAGCCGCCGCACACCATGCTCAGCCACCAGATGCCGGGCCACCAGCGCACCCAGCCCACCGGTGCCGCCAGTGATCAGCGTGGTCCCATCGACCGGCCAAGCCGCCACGCCCTCCTCGCCCTCCACGGGCGACGAGGAAGCTCCACCATCCGGATCGACAGATTCCACATGCGACAACCGCGGCACCCACAACCCGCCGCCGCGCAGCGCCACTTCCGGCTCACCACAAGCCAGCGCGGCCCGTACCTCATCCGCAAGGCCGTCCTTACCACCGTCGACGGCGGCCAGCACAGCACTCGCCGACGCCTCCTCCTCACCGAGAGCGGCCTGCGCGCCTTCCGGCTCCGGGTCGAGGTCGATCAGGGTGATCCGGCCGGGCTCCTCCGACTGGGCGGCCCGCACCAGACCCCAGACCGCCGCCTGCGCCGGGTCCGGCGTCTCCCCGTCGGCCACGGCGACCGCGCCCCGGGTCACCACCGCCACCGGCCGCGGGTCCCCCTCGGTGAACCAGCCTTGCAAGTCGCCCAGGACCGTACGCAGAGCGCTCCGCACCCGTTCGATCACATCGCCGGCGTCCTGGGCTCCGTCGGTGGAATCGATGACGAGTGTGTCGCCGTCGTCCGCCGCACCAAGGGGTGCCGATGCCGCTCCCACCTGCCGCCACGCCACTTCGAACACGGAAGGCCGGTCGGTGCCGGCGGCTCCACCCGATTGCGGACGCCCCGGCGGGAGCAGCCAGTAATGCCGCCGCTGGAAGGCGTAGGTGGGCAGGTCCAGATCGCCGATGCGGGCGCCGGCCCTTCCGGCCCCGGTGGCCCAGGCCGGCCAGGCGGTCCAGTCCACATCGGTGCCAGACGTCCATGCCTGGCCCAGCCCGGCGACCAGCTGGGCGGTCTCGTCCCGGTCGCGGCGCAGCAGGGCCACCACGGAGGGCTCTTCGCCGTCCTCGTAGGCGAGGGTCTGCTCGATCATCGGGGTCAGCTGGGCGTCCGGACCGGCCTCCAGGAAGCAGCCGACCCCGTTCCCGCGCAGGGTGGTGACGACGTCGGCGAACCGCACCGGCCGCTGTACGTGCTCCACCCAGTAGCCGGGCTCGGTGATCTGCGGCCCGGCCAGCTGCCCGCTCACCCCTGACACCAGCGCCACGGTCGGCGGGTGGAACGCAAGCGAGGACGCCACCGCGGCGAACTCGGCCAGCATCGGCTCCATCAACGGCGAATGGAACGCGTGCGACACCCGCAACGGCCGCGTCCGATACCCGCGCTCCCGCGCCCACTCCACGACCTGATCCACCTGACCGGCCGCACCCGAGACCACCACCGCGCCCGGCGCGTTCACCGCCGCGATAGCCACCCGGTCGAGCCCGGCCAGAACGGGGGCGATCTCGTCCTCGCCGCAGCCGATCGCCGCCATCGCGCCACCAGCCGGCAACGCCTGCATCAACCGGCCACGAGCCGCCACCAACCGGCACGCGTCCGCCAGATCCAGCACCCCAGCCACATGCGCCGCGCTGATCTCACCCAGCGAATGCCCGGCCACGAAATCCGGCCGGACCCCGAACGACTCCAGCAACCGGTACAACGCCGTCTCGAACGCGAACAGCCCCGCCTGCGCGAACACCGTCTGATCCAGCACCCCATCGGCACCACGCTCGCCGAGGATGATCTCCCGCAGGTCCCCTGCGACATCGGCGGCGGAGAACTCCGCCTCCAGGAGCGCACACGCCTCATCAAAAGCCCGGGCGAACACCGGGAAAGCCGCATAAAGCTCACGACCCATCCCCGCGCGCTGAGCACCCTGACCGGAGAACACCACCGCGACCCGGCCCGGCCGCACCCGCCCCTGCACCACCGAAGCCGCCGACTCACCGGCAGCCAGCGCCCGCAACCCGGCCAGCAGACCCTCCCGGTCCGCAGCCGCGACCGGCACCACCGCTCGACGCTCCAGGCCGGCCCTTCGGGTCAACGCGACGGCCACGTCCAGCACATCGACCTGATCATGCTCGGCCACGAACCCGGCCAGCCGCCCGGCCTGCGCCCGTAACGCCGCCTCGCTCTTGGCCGACACCACCACAGGCACCGGCACCGGCACGGCCGAGCCTGACGACGCCTCCTCAGCCGTCGGCTCCTCGACAGGCGGCTCTTCCAAGATCACATGAGCGTTGGTGCCGCTGAACCCGAACGACGACACGCCGGCCCGACGCGGCCGCCCCTCGACCCGCGGCCACTGCCGGGCCTCGGTCAGCAGCTCCACCGCGCCACCGGACCAGTTCACCTTGGACGACGGGGCATCGACGTGCAGCGTCTTGGGCAACAGCCCGTGCCGCATCGCCATGACCATCTTGATGACACCGGCCACGCCGGCCGCCGCCTGGGTGTGGCCCAGGTTCGACTTCACCGACCCCAGCCACAACGGCGACCGCCGCCCCCGCCCATACGTGGCCAGCAGCGCCTGCGCCTCGATCGGATCGCCCAGCGCGGTCCCCGTACCGTGCGCCTCGACCGCGTCCACGTCCGCCGCCACCAACCCGGCAGCAGCCAACGCCTGAGCGATCACCCGCTCCTGGGAAGGACCGTTCGGCGCGGTCAGCCCGTTCGACGCCCCGTCCTGGTTGACCGCGCTGCCGCGTACCACCGCCAGCACCCGGTGCCCGTTGCGGCGAGCGTCGGTAAGCCGCTCCACCACCAGCACCCCGACGCCCTCGCCCCAGGCGGTGCCGTCCGCGGCGTCGGCGAACGCCTTCACCCGGCCGTCCGGGGCCAGCCCCCGCTGCCGGGCGAACTCGGTGAACGTCTCCGGCGTGGACATCACGGTCACGCCGCCGACCAGCGCCAGATCGCACTCGCCCGAACGCAACGCCTGCGCCGCCAGGTGCAGCGCCACCAGCGACGACGAACACGCCGTGTCCACCGACACCGCCGGCCCTTCCAGGCCGAACGCGTACGCCACCCGCCCCGACACCACACTCCCGTGCGATCCGGTGCTGAGCAGGCCCTCGGCCTCGGGCACGTCCCGGCCGTAGCCGATCGCGTAGTCCGGGGCCATCACCCCGACGTAGACCCCGGTACGGCTGCGCCGCAGCCCGGACGGATCGACGCCGGCGTGCTCCAGGGCCTCCCACGAGGTCTCCAAGATGAGCCGCTGCTGCGGGTCCGTGGCGGTGGCCTCGCGCGGGCTCATCCCGAAGAAGTCGGCGTCGAACTGGCCGGAGCTCTCCAGGAACCCGCCACGGTTCACGTAGCTGGTTCCCGGGCGGGACAGGTCCGGGTCGTAGAGCGCGTCCACGTCCCAGCCCCGGTCGGTCGGGAAGCCGGAGAAGCCCTCCCGGCCGTCCGCCACCAGGGTCCACAGCTCCTCCGGGGTGGCCACCCCGCCCGGGTACCGGCAGGCCATGCCGACGATCGCGATCGGCTCCCGGGCCCGCTCCGTCACCTCGCGCAGCTGCCGCCGGGTCTCCTGGAGATCCGCGGTGGCCCTGCGCAGGTAGTCACGCAGCCGGTCATCGCCCGACATGAGTCATCTCCCCCGTGTTCAGGACGTCCCGTCCGGGCCGCCCAGCTCGCTGTCCAGCATCGCGAACAGCTCCTCGTCGGTCGCCGCGGCGAGATCCCGCACCTGGTCGCGCGGAGCTCCGTCGCCGTCGGTACGGCGGTGCGCCTCCCGCCACCGGCGGGCCAGCGCCTCCAGCCGTGCCGCCACCGCCTCCACGTCGGCCTGCGCGGCCGGGGCCTCGGCGAGCGGTTCGGCCATGGTGGCCTCCAGCCGTTCGAGTTCGTCGAGCACGGCGCGCGCCGGGTCGGCGTGCTCCGGGTCGAGTTCCTCCAGGAGGAACGTCACCAGCGCCTCCGGGTTGGGGTGGTCGAAGACCAGCGTCGCCGGGAGGCGCAGCCCTGCCGCCTCGGCCAGCCGGTTCCGCAGCTCGACCGCCGTCAGCGAGTCGAAGCCCAGCTCGGCGAAGGCCCGATCCGCCGCGACCGCGTCCACGCCGGCGTGCCCGAGCACCGCGGCCACGTGCGAGCGGACCAGGTCGAGGAGGATGCGGCGCTGTTCGGCCGGGAGCAGCCCCGCCAGCCTGTCGGCCAGCGACTCCTCCGTCGTGGCCGCGTCGGCGGCCGCCCGTCGCCGGGCCGGCGCGGCCACCAGGCCACGCAGCACCGGCGGCACCGGCTGGCCGGACAGCGCGTCCGCGTCCACGTCCGCGGCGAGCACCACGGGGGCGTCCCCGGAGACGGCGGCGTCGAAGCGGCGCAGTCCGGTCTCGGTGTCGAGCTCGCGCAGCCCGCTCGCGGCCAGCCGCGCCGAGTCGCCCGTGCCCACGTGGGCGGTCATCGCGCTGCGTTCCGCCCACAGCCCCCAGGCCAGCGAGTGGCCGGGCAGGCCGAGGTGGCGGCGGTGCTGGGCGAGGGCGTCCAGGAAGGCGTTCCCCGCGGCGTAGTTGCCCTGCCCGGGAGAGCCGAGCAGCCCGGCGGCCGAGGAGAACATGACGAACAGGGCGACGTCGTGCCTCCGGGTCAGGTCGTGGAGGTGCCAGGCGCTGTCGGCCTTGGGGCGCAGCACCGCGGCGAGCCGGTCAGGGGTGAGCGAGGCGATCGTGGCGTCGTCGAGCACGCCGGCCGCGTGCACCACCCCGGTGAGCGGGTGCTCCGCCGGGATGCCGGCGAGCAGCGCGGCGAGGGCGTCCCGGTCGGCCACGTCGCAGGACTCGACCCGTGCCGAGGCGCCCAGCCCGGCCAGCTCGTCGCGGAGCTCGGCGGCTCCGGGCGCGTCGATGCCGCGCCGGGTGACCAGCAGGAGGTGCCGCGCGCCGTACCGGGTCACCAGGTGGCGGGCCACGTGGCCGGCGATGACGCCGGTGCCGCCGGTGATCAGTACGGTGCCGTCCGGGTCGAGCTCCCGCGGCACGGTCAGCGCGAGCTTGCCGACGTGGCGTGCCTGCTGGAGGTGACGGAAGGCGTCCTTGGCGCGCCGGGCGTCCCAGACGGTGACGGGGGACGGCCGCAGCACCTCGTGCTCGTACAGCCGCACGACCTCGGCGAGGATCTCCTGGACCCGCTCCGGGGTGCCCTCCGGGTGCTGGGTGCGCGACTGGGCCACCATGTCGTACGCCCGGTAGACGACCCCCGGATGGGCGTCGGCCACCTCGTCCGCCTGCCTGATGTCGGTCTTGCCCATCTCCAGGAAGTGGCCGCCGCGAGGCAGCAGCTCCAGCGAGGCGTCGACGAACTCCCTGGCCAGCGAGTTGAGCACCACGTCCATCCCCGCGCCGCCGGTGACGGCCAGGAACTTCTCGCGGAAACCGAGGTCTCTGGAGGAGGCCAGGTGGGCCTCGTCCAGGCCGAGCGCGCGCAGCACGGGCCACTTGGCGGGCGACGCGGTCGCGTAGACCTCCGCGCCCAGGTGCTGGGCGAGCTGGATCGCGGCCAGGCCGACTCCGCCCGCGCCCGCGTGGACCAGCACCCGGTCCCCCGGGCTCACGCCGGCCAGGTCGACGAGGCCGTAGTAGGCGGTGAGGTTGACGATCGGCAGCACGGCGGCCGTGGTGAACGACCAGTCGTCCGGGATCGGGACGAGCAGCCGCCGGTCGCTGATGGCCACGGTGCCGGCGCCGCCGTCGACCAAGCCGGTCACCCGGTCGCCCGGCCGCAGGTCGGTGACGGCGGAGCCGACTTCGAGCACGACCCCGGCGGCCTCGCCGATCAGGCCGTCGTCCTCCTCGGTGATCATGTCGAGGGCGACGACCAGGTCGTGGAAGTTGATCCCGGCGACGCGGGGCGCCAGCCGTACCTCGGTGGGCGCCAGCGGGCGGGTCGCCTCCGGCGCCGGCAGCAGCGCGAGGTTGGACAGCGTGCCCTTGCCGGTGGTGGCCAGCCGCCACGGCCCGGCCGGGGGCACGAGCGCGTCGGCGTCGCGGGCCAGCCGCGGCGCGTGCACCGTGCCGGCGCGCAGCGCCAGCTCCGGCTCGCCCGCGTCGATGGCCGCCCGTACCGCCGCCCACGCCGGCTCCTGCCCGTCGGTGTCGAGCAGGACGAACCGGTCGGGATGCTCCGCCTGCGCGGCACGCACCAGGCCGGCGGCCGCCGCGTGCGCCGGGTCGGCGTCCTCTCCGGGGAGGACCGCCGCCGCACGCTGGACGACCACGGCCAGCCGGGCGCCGTCCGGCCGGTCGCCGTACAGCCACCCGCGCAGCGCGGCCAGGGTGGCCCCGGTGGCCGCGTGAGCGGCGGCCACCGGGTCCTCGCCGCTGTCGCGGGGCACGTCGAACACCTCAAGGTCCGGGGGTACGGCGCCGTCGGCCCGCAGGACGGCCGCGCCGTTGGCCGAGCCCGCGCCGTTGGCCGAACCCGCGCCGTTGGCCGAGCCCGCGCCGTTGACGAGTGGCTCGGGCGCCGACACCGCCGAGGGCAGCGGTGTCCAGGTGAGCCGGGGCAGCGCGACGTTCACCGCCGCCGCGTGCGCCAGCTCCCCGTCGGTCACCGCGCGCACCACCATGGCGTCCACCGAGGCCATCGGGGCCCCTGCGGAGTCGGCCAGCTCGATGGCGAAGCGGTCCGTCGTCCCCGGGTCGGAACCGGGCCGGTCGGCGACGCCGCGCAGCCGTACCCGTGCCGCCGTGGCGCCTGTGGTGCGCAGCCGTACGCCGCGCCAGGTGAACGGCAGCCGGGGCGCGCCGGAGGCGTCGTCGTCGAGGAGCCCGGCGGTGTGCAGCGCGGCGTCGAGCAGCGCCGGATGGATCCCGAACCGGTCCGCCTCGGTGGCGACCGCATCGGGCAGCGCGACCTCGGCGAAGATCTCGTCGCCGCGTCCCCAGGCACGGCGCAGGCCGCGGAACGCCGGCCCGTAGCCGTACCCGCCGGCGTCCAGGGTCTCGTACAGCTCGTCGACGTCCAGCTGCCGCGCGTCCGCCGGCGGCCAGGCCGAGCCGGGCTGCTGTGTGACGGGCGGCTCGGCGTCGGCGGTCTTCGCGAGGGTGCCGGTGGCGTGCCGGGTCCACGCGGTGGTCGCCGCGGCGGCCGGGTCGGCCGAGGCCGGCGCGGCGTACACGGAGATCTGCCGGTGGCCGTTCTCGGCGGCGCCGACCACCACGCGCACCCTGGTCGCGCCGTCGTCGGGCAGCACCAGCGGGCGTTCCAGGATCAGCTCCTCCAGCAGGTCGCAGCCGGCCCGGTCGGCGGCGTGCAACGCCATCTCCACCAGCGCGGCGCCCGGCACCACGATCCGGTCGGCCACCTTGTGGTCGGCGAGCCACGGCTGGCCCGCGACGGACAGCCGGCCGGAGAAGACCAGCCCGTCGCCGTCCGGCTCGTCCAGCACCGCGGCGAGCAGCGGGTGGTCGGCGGAGTCCAGGCCGGCGGCGCTCAGCCCGGCCGGTCCTGCCGGGGTGGCCGGCTTCCAGTACCTGTCGTGCTGGAAGGGGTAGGTGGGCAGTTCCGCGCGCCGCCGCGCGGCCGGCAGGACCTTCGGCCAGTCCACCGGCACTCCGCGCAGCCACGCCTCGGCCAGCGCCGTGGTGAACCGGCCGCCCTCGTCGCGGCGCAGCGTGCCCAGCGCGGCCACGTCCACGCCGTCCGCGGCGGCGGTCTCCTCGATCGCCGGCGTGAGCATCGGGTGGGGGCTCATCTCCAGGAACAGCCGGCGGCCGCGGGCCAGCAGCGCCCGGGTGGTCTCCGCGAACCGTACGGTCTGCCGCAGGTTCGTGTACCAGTACTCGGCGTCGAGCCCGGCGGTGTCCAGCTCGGCGGCGACCACCGTCGAGTAGAAGGGCACCCGGGCGGTCTGCGGGCGCAGCCCCGCCAGGTCGCGCAGCAGCGGTTCGCGCAGCACTTCCACCTGCGCGCCGTGCGAGGCGTAGTCCACGGCCAGCCGCTTGACGCGGACGCCCTCCGCCCGCAGCCGGGCCTCCAGCGCGTCCAGCGCCGCGCCGTCGCCGGCCAGCGCCACCGAGCCGGGCCCGTTCACCACGGCGACCGACACGGCGTCGCCGTACTCGGCGAGCAGCTCGGTCACCCGTTCGGCGGGCAGCGCCACCGACATCATGCCGCCGTTCTGGCCGGACAGGCGTTCGGCGACCGCGCGGGCGCGCGTCACCACCACCCGCGCCCCGTCGGCCAGCGACAGCGCTCCGGCCACGCAGGCGGCGGCGATCTCTCCCTGGGAGTGGCCGACCACCGCGGCCGGCTCGACGCCGGCCGCGCGCCAGGTCTCCGCCAGCGCCACCATGACGGCCCAGAGCACCGGCTGGACCACGTCGACGCGGTCGAGCATCCGGGCGTCGCCCAGCGCCTCGCGCACCCGCCAGTCCACCAGCGCCTCGACCTCCGCGGCGCAGCGCTCCAGCGCCTCGGCGAACGCGGGCGAGGACTCCAGCAGCTCGACCGCCATGCCGGGCCACTGACCGCCCTGCCCGGGGAAGACGAACACCGGCTGGTCGGCGCCGTCGTGCACGAGACCGCGGACGAGCTCCGCGGCCTGCTCGCCGGCGGCCAGCGCGCGCAGCCCCGCCACCGTGGCGTCCCGGGACTCGCCCAGGACGGCCGCGCGCCGCGGCAGGCCGGCCCTCCGGGTCAGCTCGGCGGCCACGTCCAGCAGCTCGGCGTCGTCGTGCTCATCCATGAAACCGGCCAGCCGGTCGGCCTGCGTCCGCAGCGCGGCCTCGCTCTTGGCCGACAGCAGCACCGGAAGCAGCGGAAGCGTGTCCGGCACGCTCGCGGGCGACGGCTCCTCAGCGGGCGGTTCTTCCAGGATCACGTGGGCGTTGGTGCCGGAGATGCCGAACGACGACACCCCCGCCCGACGCGGCCGGTCCGCAGCGCGCGGCCAGGGCTGAGGTTCGGTGAGCAGTTCCACCGCCCCGCCCGACCAGTCCACCTTCGACGACGGCGCGTCCACGTGGAGGGTCTTGGGCAGCACGCCGTGCCGCATCGCCAGGATCATCTTGATGATGCCGGCCACACCGGCCGCTGCCTGGGTGTGGCCGAGGTTCGACTTCACCGATCCCAGCCACAACGGGGACTGCCGATCCTGGCCATAGGCGGCCAGCAGCGCCTGGGCCTCGATCGGGTCGCCCAGGGCGGTGCCGGTGCCATGTCCTTCGACCACGTCCACCTGCGCGGGACCGATCCCCGCCGAAGCCAAAGCCTGAGCGATCACCCGCTCCTGAGAAGGACCGTTCGGCGCAGTCAGCCCGTTGGAGGCACCGTCCTGGTTGACCGCGCTACCGGCCAGCACCGCCAGCACCTGGTGCCCGTTGCGGCGAGCGTCGGACAACCGCTCCACCACCAGCACACCGACGCCTTCGCCCCAGCCGACCCCGTCAGCCGCCTCGGCGTACGCCTTGCAGCGGCCGTTCGCGGCCAGGCCCCGCTGCCGCGAGAACTCCACGAACGCCCCCGGGGTGGCCATCACCGTCACCCCGCCCGCCAGCGCCAGGTCGCACTCGCCGCGCCGCAGCGCGTCGGCGGCCAGGTGCAGCGCCACCAGCGAGGACGAGCAGGCGGTGTCCACGGAGAGCGCGGGGCCGCGCAGGCCGAGGGTGTAGGAGACCCGCCCGGAGACCGTCGCGCCGCCGGCGCCGGCCGGCACGTAGTCGTGGTACATCACGCCGGCGAACACCCCGGCGCTGGTCTCCCGCAGCGACGTCGGGTCGATCCCGGCCCGCTCCAGCGCGGTCCAGGACACCTCAAGGAACTGCCGTTCCTGCGGGTCCATCTCCGCCGCCTCACGCGGGCTGATCCCGAAGAAGTCCGGGTCGAAGTCGGCGGCGCCGTACAGGAAGGCGGCCTCCCTCGCGTACGAGGTCCCCTCGTGCGCGGGGTCCGGGTGGAACAGCGAGCCGAGGTCCCAGCCGCGGTCGGCGGGGAACTCGCCCACGGCGTCCCCGCCCTCGGTCAGCAGCCGCCAGAGGTCTTCCGGGGACTCCACGCCACCGGGGTACCGGCAGGCGAGCCCCACGATCGCGATGGGATCGGCAGTGACGGCGGGTGCCGCCACCGGCGCCGGTTCCGGCTTCTCCCCGGACCGGTCGGCCAGGAAGGCCGCCAGGGCGGTCACCGTCGGGTGGTCGAAGACCAGCGTCGCCGACAGCGCCACGCCGACCCGCCGGCCCAGCCTGTTGCGCAGCTCCACCCCGGACAGCGAGTCGAAGCCCAGCTCCTGGAAGGCCCGGTCCACCGGCACCGACTCGGCCGTGTCGTACCCCAGCACGCCGGCGGCCTCGGCGCGGACCACGCCCAGCAGCAGCTCGCGCCGCTCCGCCGGGGACATCCGGTCCAGCCGGTCGGCGAGCGAGCCGGGCGCGGCCGCCGCGGCACGGGCCGGCCGGCGGCCGGCGAGCGCGCGCAGCAGCGCGGGCGGCTCGGTGTCCCGGCCGCGCAGCGCGGCGAGGTCCAGCCGGCAGGCCACGGGTGCGGGGTGCCCCGCGGTCAGCGCCGCGTCGAACAGGGCCAGCCCCTCCGCGGCGGTGAGCGGTCGCATCCCGGAGGCGGCCAGACGGGCGGTCTGACGGCCGTCCAACCGGCCGGCCATGCCGTGTTCCGTCTCCCACGCCCCCCAGATCATCGAGATCGCCGGGAGCCCGTCGGCGGCCCGCCGTACGGCGAGCGCGTCCAGCGCGGCGTTGGCCGCCGCGTAGTTGCCCTGCCCGGCGGAGTCCATCAGCCCGGTCGTCGAGGAGAACAGCACGAACGCCCGCAGGTCGTGGTCGCGGGTCAGCTCGTGGAGGTGCCAGGCGGCGTCCACCTTGGGCCGCAGCACCCGCGTCAGCCGCTCGTCGTCGAGCGCGGGGATGGTGCCGTCGGCCAGCACTCCGGCCGCGTGCACCACGGCGGCGAGCGAGGGAACCTCGTCCAGGAGCGCGGCGAGCGCGGCGCGGTCGGCCACGTCGCAGGCGGCCACCCTCACCTCGGCGCCCAGCCCGGTCAGCTCCTCGCGCAGCTCGGCCGCGCCGGGCGCGTCGAGGCCGCGGCGGCTGGTCAGCACCAGGTGCCGCACCCCGTGCTCGGTGACCAGGTGCCGGGCCAGCAGGGCGCCCAGTCCGCCGGTCCCACCGGTGATCAGCGTGGTGCCCTCGGCGGGCCAGGCCGCGCCGCCGGTCCCGGCGTCGAGGCGGGTCAGCCGGGGAGCCCAGAACCGGCCGGCGCGAACCGCCGCCTCGGGCTCTCCGGCATGCAGCGCGGCCGCGGCGGCCTCGTCGATCGCGGCGCGGTCCGGGTCCAGCTCGGGGTCCAGGTCGACCAGGACGATCCGTCCCTGGCTCTCTTCCCTGGCGGCCCTGGCCAGCCCCCACACCGCCGCCTGCGCCACGTCCGGCGCCGCGCCGTCGAGGGCGACCGCGCCCCTGGTCGCGATCACCAGGGTGTCCTCGGCGGAGGGCTCGGCGGCCAACCAGCTGCGTACGCGCTCCAGCGTGGCCGCCACGGCGTGGCGTACCCGCTCGGGCGTGGCCGCCACGGTGTCGTCGCAGGCGGCCACGTGCACCTCGGCCGCCGCGACGGCGTCCCGCGCGGGCGTAGCGTCGGGCGCGGCCAGCGGCCGCCACTCCACCTCGTAGAGCGGGCGCGTCGCCGTCCCGACGCCGGCCGGGAGGTCGGCGGCGAGCGGGCGGGATTCGAGCGAGGTCACCGTGGCCAGCGGGCTGCCCGTCGCGTCGGCCAGGTCCAGCCGTACGGCTCCCGCGCCGGCGCCGTCGTCGGGGCGCAGCCGTACCCGGGCCGCGGCGGCGCCGGTGGCGTGCAGCTCGACCCCGCGCCAGGCGAACGGGACCACCGGCCGCCCCTCGGGCGTCTCCGCGTCCATCTCGGGCAGCAGGCCCACCCGCAGCGCGGCGTCCAGCAGCGCGGGGTGCGCGCCGTATCCGGCGGACTCCACCCCCTCCGGCAGCGCCACCTCGGCGTAGAACTCGTCGCCGCGTCGCCAGGCGGCGCGCAGCGCGCGGAACGCCGGGCCGTACTCGTAGCCGCGCTCGGCCAGCCGGTCGTCGAGCCCGTCGATGTCCACGGGCCGCGCGTCCGGGGGCGGCCACGCGGTGAGGCCGGTCCCGTCGGCCGTGGCGGGGGCCAGCGTGCCCTGGGCGTGCCGGACCCAGCCTTCGCCGGCCGTCGAGTGGATCTCCACGGTGCGGCGGCCCTCATCGTCCGGGGCCCCTACGGCGACCTGTACGGCCACGCCGTCCCCGGTGTCGGTGGGGACGACCAGCGGGGTCTCCAGGACGAGGTCGTCCAGCCGGCCGCAGTCCACCTCGTCGCCGGCGCGGATCGCCAGCTCCACGAAGCCGGTCCCGGGGAAGATCACGGTGCCGTTCATCGTGTGGTCGGCCAGCCAGCGCTGGGTACGCGGGGACAGCTGCCCGGTGAGGGTGACGGCGCCGTCCGGGTGGGTCACCGCGGCGGCGAGCAGCGGGTGCTCGACAGGCGACTGACCGACCGCCGACACGTCCCCCGACCGGTGCGCCTCCAGCCAGAACCGGCGCCGCTGGAACGCGTACGTGGGCAGGGTGACGGGCCGGGGCGGGGTCTCCCGGTCGGCGAACCAGGGAGCCCAGTCCACGCCCACGCCACCGGCCCAGGCCGCGCCGAGCGCGGCACCGAAGTGGGTGACCTCGTCGCGGTCGCGGCGCAGCAGCGGCACCACCGGGGCCGTTCGGCCGCCGTCGGCGAGGATCTCCTCGACCATGGGGGCGAGCTGCGCGTCGGGGCCGACCTCCAGGAAGTGGGTGACCCCGCGCTGCCGCATGACCTGGACGCCGTCGGCGAACCGCACCGGCCGCCGCACGTGCTCCACCCAGTAGCCGGGCTCGGTGACTTCGTCACCGGCCAGCTCACCCGAGACGTTCGACACCAGCGCCAGCTCCGGCCGCCGCAGCGTCAACCCCGCCACGACCTGCTCGAACTCGGCCAGCATCGGCTCCATCAACGGCGAGTGGAACGCGTGCGACACCCGCAACGGCCGCGTCCGGTATCCGCGCTCCCGCGCCCACTCCACGACCTCGGCGACCTGATCGGCCGCGCCCGAGACCACCACCGCGCCGGGCGCGTTCACCGCCGCCACCGAGATGTCGCCGTGCAGCACCGGGACGATCTCGTCCTCGCCACAGCCGATCGCCGCCATCGCGCCGCCGGCCGGCAACGCCTGCATCAACCGGCCACGAGCGGCCACCAACCGGCACGCGTCCGCCAGATCCAGCACCCCGGCCACGTGCGCGGCGCTGATCTCACCCAGCGAATGCCCGGCCACGAAATCCGGCCGGATCCCGAACGACTCCAGCAACCGGTACAACGCCGTCTCGAACGCGAACAGCCCCGCCTGCGCGAACACCGTCTGGTTCAGGGCGGCGGCCGTCTCCTCGTCCTGGGACGCGGGCGCCAGCACCTCACGCAGCCCGAGCCCGGGCGACCCGCCGGAGAACGTGCCCAGCTCGGCCGTCAGGAGCTCGGCCGCCTCGTCGAAGGCCCGCGCGAACACGCCGAAGCGCGCGTACAGGCCGCGGCCCATGCCGAGCCGTTGCGCGCCCTGTCCGGAGAACACCAGGCCCAGCCGCCCGGTCCGAGCCGTCTCGACGGTCACGCCGGACGGCGGCTCGCCCGCGGCCAGGCCGCGCAGCGCGGCGAGCAGAGCGTCCCGGTCGTCGGCCGCCAGCGCGGCGCGATGCGTCAGCGCCGCCCGCCGGGTCAGCGCCGCCGCCACGTCCGCCAGGTCGGCGTCGGCGCCGGCACCGGGCTCGGCGAGGAAAGCGGCCAGCCGGTCGGCCTGCGCGCGGAGCGCCGCCTCGGACTTGGCCGACACGACCACCGGCAGCACGGCAGGCGTGCGGTCAACGGGCTCCGCCGGGGCGGCCTCCTCCGGCGCCTCTTCGAGGATGACGTGGGCGTTGGTGCCGCTGACCCCGAACGCGGAGACCCCGGCGCGGCGCGGACGGCCGTCGCGGGTCCACGGCCGGGCCTCGGTCAGCAGCTCCACGGCGCCGGCGGACCAGTCCACTTCCTGGCTCGGCGCGTCCACGTGCAGCGTCTTGGGGAGCGTGCCGTGCCGCATCGCGAGCACCATCTTGATGACGCCGGCGGCGCCGGACGCCGCCTGGGCGTGGCCGATGTTCGACTTCACCGACCCCAGCAGCAGCGGCCGGTCGCGGCCCTGCCCGTAGGTCGCCAGCAACGCCTGGGCCTCGATGGGGTCGCCCAGCCCGGTCCCCGATCCGTGCCCTTCCACGACGTCCACGTCCGCGGGCGTCAGGCCCGCCGCGGACAGCGCGGCGCCGATGACCCGCTCCTGGGAGGGGCCGTTCGGCGCGGTCAGGCCGCTGCTGGCGCCGTCCTGGTTCACGGCGGAGCCGCGGATCACGGCCAGTACGGGGTGCCCGTGCCGCCGCGCGTCGGAGAGCCGTTCCAGCAGCAGCAGGCCGACGCCTTCGCCCCAGCCGACCCCGTCGGCGGCGTCGGCGAACGACTTGCAGCGGCCGTCCGGGGAGAGCACGCCCTGCCGGGCGGAGTCGACGAACAGCTCGGTGGTGGACAGCACGGTGGCGCCGCCGGCCAGCGCCAGCTCGCACTCGCCGCCGCGCAGCGCCTGCGCCGCCAGGTGCAGCGCCACCAGCGACGACGAGCACGCGGTGTCCACGGTGACCGCGGGCCCCTCGAAGCCGTACAGGTAGGAGATCCGCCCGGACGCCACGCTGTGGTGGCTGCCGTGCGCGATGAATCCCTGCACGCCGCGGGGTATCCGGTCGCTGCGCGAGCCGTAGTCGCCGTACATGACGCCGACGAACACCCCGGTACGGCTGCCGCGCAGCGCCGTCGGGTCGATCCCGGCGCGCTCCACCGCCTCCCAGGTGGTCTCCAGCAGGAGCCGCTGCTGCGGGTCCATGGCGGTGGCCTCGTTGGGGCCGATGCCGAAGAACTCCGGCTCGAAGTCGGCCACGTCGCGGAGGAAGCCGCCCTCGCGGGTGTAGGTCTTGCCCGGTTTGCCGCGCTCCGGGTCGTAGATCGCGTCGACGTCCCAGCCGCGGTCGTCTGCGGGCATGGGCGTGACCGCGTCCACCTCGTCGGTGAGCAACCGCCACAGGTCCTCGGGCGCGGTCACCCCGCCCGGGTAGCGGCAGGCCATGCCGACGATCGCGATCGGCACGCCGCCGTCCGGGCCTGCGCCCAGCTCCCGCAGGCGGTCCTCGGCGGCCTGCAACCGCCGCCTGGACTCCCGCAGATCCGCCGTCGCCCTTTTCAGGTAATTGACAAGTTTCTCTTCGTTGTCCATTACCAACCTAGGATTATCAGGAGCGTTGAGCTCACCGGGCTTGATGGTTCTCACCCTTTCGGTTGCGCCACCAAACTACGTAAGTGTTGGGAGTCCGACTAACCCCTAGCCGCCCCCTAAGACCAATTGTTGTCGGCGTGTAGCAGTTCGCCTGCGCGCTCGGTGAGCGCCTTTCTGTCCACCTTGCGGTTGGCGTTCAGCGGGAGTTCGTCGAGGTGGTGATAGCGCTTGGGCACCATGCCGTGCGGCAGCGTGCGGCGCAGCCGGTTGGCCAGCTCGACCGGCGGGCGCGGCTCGCCGGTGTAGAACACCACCAGCTCCGTGCCGGCCGCGCCGTCCACCCCCACCGCGGCCGCCTCGGCCACCCCGTCGCCGGCGGCCAGCAGCGCGTGCTCGATCTCCGCGAGCTCCACCCGCCAGCCCTGCACCTGCACCTGGGCGTCCCGGCGGCCGAGGTAGCACAGCTCGTCCCCGGGGAGCCGCCGCACCCGGTCGCCGGTGCGGTACCAGGTGTGCCCCTCGTGCTCCAGGAAGCGGCCCGCGCCGTCCTCCGGGTCGAGGTAGCCGGGGGTGAGCTGCGGTCCGGTGACGCACAGCTCCCCTTCTTCGTCCTCGGTCGGCCGGCCGTCCTCGGTGACGAGCAGGACCTGGTGTCCGGGGTGCACGGCGCCGATCGGCACGACGCCGTTGACCGCGAGCTTCGGGGAGCCCTCCGGCGACCAGCGGTGGCCCGTGATCGTGACGGTCAGCTCGGTCGGCCCGTACAGGTTCTCGACCGTCGCGTACGGCGCCGCCCGGGTCCAGTCCTCGACGTCCTGGCAGCGCAGCGCCTCTCCGGCGAAGAAGCTCCACCGCAGGCCGGGCAGGGTGTCCGGGCGCAGGGAGCCGAGCCGGCGGGCCAGGCTGATGCCGCTGGGCGTGGAGAACCACACGGTCACCCGGTGACGCTCCAGGAAGGCGGGCAGGTCGGCGTGGCCGCGCGGGGGCACCGGCACCGCGGGGGCGCCCGCGCCCCAGGCGCAGAACAGGTCGAAGATCGCGCAGTCGAAGGTCAGGTCGAAGGTCTGCGAGAAGGCGTCGTCGGGGCTGAAGTCGTAGCGTCCGTCCAGCACGCCGAAGTAGTGGTGCAGGTTGCCGTGGGTGAGCACGACGCCCTTGGGCCGGCCGGTCGAGCCGGAGGTGAACAGGATGTAGGCGGGGGCGTCGGGCGGCACCGCGACCGGTTCGGCCGGCGCGTACGCGGCCGACACCGGGATCCCCCCTTCGCCGCCGCCCTCGGGCAGCAGCGCGGCCCCGTAATAGCCGCGTTCCCGCAGCTCGGGCAGCAGGGCGGCGCCACGGCCGTCGGCGATCAGCGCGGTGACGCCGGCCGCCGCCATCATCCGCGCCGTCCGGTCGGGCGGGAAGTCGACGTGCAGCGGCACCACCGTCGCCCCGGCGTACAGCGCCGCGAGCACCCCTGCGTAGGAGGTGGTCCCCTTCTCCGCGAGCACCCCTACGCGGCCCGTGACGCCGCCGTGGAGCAGCGACCCGGCCCAGACGAGGGCGAGCTCGTGCAGCTCCTCGAAGGTGACCGCGCGCTCGCCGAGCCGCAGCGCCGCTCCGCGCGGCGCGGCGGCGAGGCCGCCCAGAAATCGCCCGTGGAGGTTCCGGTGAATTTCTTCGCCCATTTTCTTTTCCTCAGCGCGAGTTATTGAGGCATAATGCAGGCCATGTGGGACAAACAGTTTGAGGCGCTGCTGCGGCACCGCCTCCCCTTGCTGTCTTCCGGCGACGAACTCACCGCGGACACCAACCTCCGGGAATTCGGATTGGATTCCATGGGCGCGGTGGAACTGTTGAGCACGCTGGAAGCCGACTACGCCGTACAGTTCGACGAGGAGGCACTCGTCCTGGACACCTTCACCACCCCCGGGGCTTTGTGGGCGGCGCTCAGCGCGGCCCGTTCAGGCTCCTGAGGCCGCCGGGTCACCCCGCCGCCGAGCCACGCTCCGCACCGGACTCAGCGCCGCGCGACGAGCGGGGCTCGGCACCGCGGGCCGCGGCGACGAGCAGCGGCCGCTTCGGACCGACCGGCACCACCTCGAAGTTCCGCGCGGTGGCCGGCACCCGGCTGAACAGGGCGTCGGGCCCGGCCACGCAGACCGTCCGCACTCCCCTGGCGCGCAGCGCCTCGACCGTTCCCGGCCAGTGCATCTGGCGGACGAAGCCGTCCAGGAGCAGGTTCCGCACCTGCTCCGCGGTGGTCAGCAGCGACCCGTCGTGGTCGGAGATCACCGGCAGCCGCGGCTCGGCGAACTCCAGCTCGTCCAGGACCTCCTTCTCCGCTCGTCGCCGCAGTCCGGCGAAGGCCGGGCTGTGCATCGGCGGCCGCATCGTGTAGAGCGACAGGCCGCCGGCGGCGCGGATCCCCTTCTCCAGGCCCGGCAGGTCGTCCGCCGACAGCGTGACCATGAAGAAGTCCCTGTCCACGCGGCAGGCCACGTCAGCGACGCGGTCGCGCGCGGTCAGCTCGCCGAGCAGCTCCTCCGCCACCTCGGGTTTCACCCGGACGAACGAGTGGGTGACGAGGCTCCGGTGCTCCCGGCTGAAGTAGTCCGCCACGCACCGGGCCAGCCGGGCGGTCATCCACACCGCGTCGGCGAAGCTCAGCGAGCCCACGTAGGCGGCGGCCGCCTTGCCCCCGAAGCTCGGGCCGGTGCACAGTCCGGGGCGGGCGGGCAGCGCCTCCTGCTCCGCCCACTCGGCCAGGGCCAGGCAGGTGACCAGGAAGGCCACCTGGGCGTACTCGGAGTAGTCGCCCTCCGTCTGGCGGAACCGGTCCAGCACCTGGTAGCCGAGCGCTTCGTCGGCCTCGGCGAACAGCCGCCACGCCACCGGGACCTCGGTGGCGAACCGCTCGATGTCGGCGAACCCGGTCGGTCCCATTCCTGGAAAAACCATCGCGATCTCGTGACTCGATGCGTTGTCCACCAGGGCACGCTAACCGCGGCCGACCGGCCGGCCCCACCCCTAGTACCCCTCATCGTGATCCGGCCCGCCCCCACCATCCGCGTACGCCTGGCCGTCGTGCCTGCGCTGGATGTAGTGGAGCGCGTCCAGCAGCTCGGCCGAGCCGACGGGGCGGGAGCGGCGCCGCGCCACCAGCCCGTCGAGCGGCAGCGCCCCGACGTCCGCCCAGCGCAGCGCGCCGTCGTCGTCGATGTGGCTGCGCGCCGCACCCCTGTTGTCGGGGTGCACGCAGTAGGGGATGTCCAGGTAACCCCGCTTGAACGCGCGCAGCAGCGCCCTGCCCACGTCCTGGTGCAGCTCCAGCGTGGCCTCGACGAGCCGCCGCGCCTCGGCGTACACCTGCGAGTCGGTACGGCTCGGCGGCGGCGTCACCGGCCGCGCGGCGCGCGCGGCCGTGCCGGCCAGCTCCAGCGCGGCCACGTTCTCCTCGATCGTGGGGATGCGCCGGGACTCCGCCTCGGTCTTGACGATGAGCCGCTCCGCCCCGGTGCGCACGGCCAGCTCGGCGGCCGCGGTCAGCAGCGACGCGGCGCCGCGCGGGGTCTCGGGGTAGACCCCCATGTACGCGTAGACGACCACGTGCCAGCGCACGCCGGGCAGGAACTCCTCGGCCAGCGCGCGCAGCGCGAGCACCGCCTCGACGTCCTGCTCCGGGCTGGTCTGCTGGGCGTAGCTCAGCGAGATGTCACGCAGGCCGTGCGCCTGGAAGAAGATCCCCTCCAGGATGCTGAGCGCGACGAGCTGACCGGGAGGGCAGAGCTGGCCCAGCACGCAGCCGCCGAAGGTCTCCAGGTGCGGCTCCCTCCCTGCCGCCTGCCCCCGGGTGGCCAGCAGCTCGCAGCCGCGGGCCCAGTGGTCGACCGCCTGGCTCAGCGGGATCCGGCTGTACGGCAGGCAGTAGGAGACCGGGCCGCCCTCGGTGGCGTCCAGGCCGGCGTCCAGCAGCGCCTCGAAGATCTTGACGGGGTTGGCGGAGCCGTGCCGCACCTGCACGGGGAAGGTGGCGTCCCGCACCCCGCTCAGCAGCTCCCGGTTGACCGCGACGCCCTGGCTGACCAGGGGGTAGCCGTTGAGCGCGGCGCCGGAGGCCAGCGCCGCGGCCGCCGAGTCGAGGTCGCCCACCCGGGTGTAGCTGTCCACGGTGATCGTGCCGGCGGTGGCCGCGCGGGCGCGCTTGGTGGCGAGCAGCCCGGCGCGCATGGTCGCCACGTCGCCGAACCCCATCCGGGGCTGCACCACCAGTTCGCCGCTCGCGGCGGTGTCGATCACGAAACCGCCGAATTCCGCGGCCACCGTGGACTCAGCCGAACTGGACGGGCGTCCGCGCCGCGGCGTCGTCCGCCTTCCAGGCCACCGCGGCGGCCAGCGTCCTGAACTCCTCGATGTCCTCGGGGCCGCCGCGGTCGAAGACCCGGTCACAGCCGGCCGCGGTGAGCTCGTCGGCGAGGTCGTCCTCCCGCCGCCCGGTCACCCCGAGGCGGCCGCCCATCACGATCGGGACGTCGGCCAGCTCCGGCCGGGCCCGCAGCTTGGGAAGGACCCGCAGGCCCTCCCGGTAGCCGTGCCCGTTGACGGTGCTGAGCACGACGAGGTCGGGGCGCTGGTCCACGCACTCGGTGACCAGCAGCTCGTCCGGGACGCACGGGCCCAGGTTCACCACGTCCAGGCCTTCCTCCTCGCAGACCAGCTGCAGGAAGACCAGGTTCCAGGTGTGCGAGTCGGAGGCCACTCCGCTCACCAGGGCGCGTGGGCGGCCCGTACGGGGGCTCGGGTTCAGGTCGGGTAAAACGCGGGGCATGTCAACTCCCTGTCGCGGCGTCGCTTGCGCGGGTCCCGGGTTGGGTCCCGTCAACAGTGGCGAGGTAGGCCAGCAGCACTTCACGCAACCGGTCGGGTTCCTCCAGGTGCGGGAGGTGGCTGGAGTTCTCGAGGATCTCCCAGCGGGAGTCCGGGATGAGGTCGTCGAACGGGCGGACGGTCTCGGGGGTCGCCTCGTCGTGCCGCCCGGAGATGATCAGGGTCGGCACCTCGATGGACGGCAGCAGCTTCTCGACCGACCAGTCGCGCAGCGTGCCGACGACGTGGAACTCGGTCGGCCCGTTCATCGTGTAGTAGACGGTGGGGTTGTTGTGCATCTCCATGAAGGACGCCTGATACTCCCGCGGCCACGGGTTCACCAGGCACACGTACCGGTCGAAGAAGACGCGCATGGCGTCGAAGTAGGCGCGGGTGCCGGTGGTGCCCGCGGCCTCGTGCCGGGCCAGCGTCTCCTGCACCTCGGGCGGGAGCGTGGCGCGCAGCCGTACCATCTCCGCGCGCCAGGTGGTCATGGAGGCCGGCGAGTTCGCGATGACCAGCCCGCGCAGGCCGGGCGGGCGGGCCGCGGCGTGCGTGGCGCCGAGCATGCCGCCCCAGGAGTGGCCGTAGAGCAGGTAGTCGTCGGCCACGCCGAGCCGCGTGAGCAGGTTGTCCAGCTCGTCGAGGAACAGCTGCACGGTCCAGAAGTCCGCGCCCTTGTCCGGCAGGTGGGTGGAGCCGCCGTTGCCGAGCTGGTCGTAGAGGATCACCGGGTGGCCGGCGTCGCTCAGGTCGCACAGCGGCACCAGGTAGTCGTGCGTGCTGCCGGGCCCGCCGTGCAGCACCACCAGGGGTGGGCGCCCGCCGGACAGGTCGCCGCTCACCCGGTACCAGGTGCGGTACTCCCCGAACGGCACGGTGCCCTTCGCGGTCGGCCGCCGGCTCGGCTCAGGCACCGCGGTGCTCCGCGACCAGGCGCTCCAGCCGGGGTACGAGCTCCGCCGGGGTGGGCTCCGCGAGCATCTCCTTACGCAGCCGGTCGGCGGCGGCCCTCGGGCCGGGGTCGTGCACCAGCGACGCCACCGCGTCCCTGAAGCCGTCGGCGTCGAGCTTCGGCGGCGGGATGTAGATGCCGGCGCCCTGGTCGGCCAGCCGCTTGGCCTTCACCGGGGTGTCCCAGGTGTTCGCGACCATCAGCTGGGGCACCCCGTTGAGCAGCGCGGCGCTGAACGTGCCGGCCCCTCCGTGGTGCACCACGGCCGCGCAGGTCGGCATCAGCAGGTTCATCGGTACGAAGTCGACGATGCGTACGTTGTCCGGCACCTCGCCCAGGCGGGCGCGCTGCCCGGCGTCGAGCGTGGCCACCACCTCGACGTCCAGCTCGGCCACCGCGCTCACCAGCTCGGCCGGGCCGAGCGCCCAGTCGTGCAGGAAGTCGCCGCCGGTCCCGCCCAGCGTGAAGCAGATGCGCGGGCGGGTGGGCGGCTCGGCCAGCCAGTCCGGCATCACCGAGCGGCCGTTGTACGGCAGCGTCCGCATGCCCACCACCGGCACCCCGACCGGCAGCCGCAGGCTGGCCGGCATCGTGGTGTCGATCGTGAGCCGCCCGGTGGTCACCTCCTCGGTGTACGGGCGGGAGAAGCGCGCCAGGGTCAGCGTCAGCCACTCGGCCACCGGGTCCTCCCAGTGCGCCTTCGGCTGCCGGGCCCGCAGGTCCAGGAGGGCACGGCGGGCGCTGCCCAGCACGTCGAGGCCCCACAGCGCCCGGACGTGCACCGCCCCGCACGCCTCGGCCGCGATCGCGCCGGCCAGTGTGAACGGCTCCCAGATCACCAGGTCGGGCTGCCAGCTCCGGGCGAAGGCGACCAGCTCGTCCACCATCTCGGTGTTGTTGGTGGCGGCCAGCAGCAGCGGCGCGATCACCAGGTCGAAGTCCAGAGCCTGCTCCCAGGTGACCGGCTCGTCGCGGTCCTCGTGCACCTGGGGCGGGCCCATCGCCGCGGCCGGCCGCTCCCGCACCTCCTCCAGCTCAGGATCGGTGCCGACCGGGACCGCGGTCAGCCCGGAGGCGGTGATCGCGTCGGTCAGCGAGGGCTGGCTGGCCACCCGGACCTCGTGTCCGGCGGCGGCCAGCGCCCAGCCGAGCGGCACCAGGCAGTTGTAGTGCGAGGCGAGGGCGAACGAGGTCAGCAGGACACGCATCAGGACTCTCCAAGCCCGAGCACGGGCAGCTCGACGGGGCCGCGCACCACGGGAGCGCGCCGCCGGTACACCGGCGGGCCGGACGGCCGCAGGTTCGGCCGCGCCTCGGCGAGAATCCGCAGCGCCACCTCGGCCTGCGTACGCGCCGCCGGGGCGACCGGGAGGTGGTGGAGCCCGCCGGCGAAGGTGAGCGGCTCCGGCTCGGCCCGCCGGTCGAGGCGGAAGCGGCCGGGCTCCGGGTGCCGGGTCTCGTCCCGGCCGGCGGCCGCGGTGATCATCACCAGGTGACCGCCCGCCGGGAGTTCCGTCCCGGCCAGTTCGACCGGGGCGGCGGCCACCCGGATCTCCGCCTGCACCGGCGGGTCGTAGCGCAGCGTCTCCGCGACGGCCGCCTCAGCCAGGTCGGGATCGCGGCTCAGTGCCGCCCATCCTCCGGGCTCGGCCAGCAGCGCGTGGACCGCGTTGCCCACCAGGTGCGCGGTGGCCGGGACGGCGGCGACGGACAGCAGCACCCGCACGGCCCGGTCGGAACCTTCCGCCCCTGCCGCGCCGAACAGCTCGTCGAGCCCGGCCACGGCGTCCTCGATCCGGCGGACCAGGGCCAGCGGCTGGGCGGCGAGCAAGGAGTCCTGCAGCGCCTCCGCGTCCGCGCAGAGCTCCGCGTACCGCGGCAGCGCCTCGGCGGGAACCCCGAGCAGCGCACCGGTGGCGGCGGTCGCCACCGGCCAGGCGTAGCCGGCCATGAGGTCGGCCACGAGATCGCCGCCGGCGATCCGGTCGAGGCGGGCCAGGCACTCCCGCTCGACGGTCTTGCGGTGGGCGGCCAGCGCCTCCGGGTCGACCAGGGGCTGCCAGTGGGGGCGCAGCCGCGTGTGCTCGTCGGCCTCGGCGCCGGGCGTGCCGTACCCGTAGAAGGGCAGCGGCTGCTCGGGAGCCGGCGAGCCGTCCGGGCCGGACATCCGCCACCGCGGGTCCGCCAGGACCTCGGCGATCACCCCGGGGTCCGCGGTCACCCAGCTGCCTGTCGTGCTGCGGTGGATCGGGCCGCGCTCGCGGATCGCCGCGTAGAGCGGGTAGGGATCGTCGGCGCCGCGCAGGACCAGGGCGTAAGGGTCGCCCATGCTGCCCAGGACCCGCTGCATGGCGCGGGCGTTGAGCAGGCGCAGTCCCAAGTCGTAGTCGGCTGCCGGGTTGGCGCCTTCGGGCATGGTGCCTCCACCTAGCCGGCGATCGTATGGACGATCGCCACGGTAGAGGCGGACATTCCCCCTAGATCAACCCCTAATGGACCTCGCCCCGGCCCGGCGAACCACGTATGGGGCCGGGGCGTCCGGCGGAGCAGCCCGCGTACCTGCGCCTCAGTGCGCTTCGGACGGCTCCTCGTCCGCGTGCTTGATGTCGGCGCGGCGCAGCGCGAACAGCGCGACGGCGGCGAGCGCCAGCATGAGCGCCGCGGTCAGGTAGAGCGGCACCTGCATGCCGAGGGTGAACGCGGAGCGGGCCGCGTCGGCGAGCTGGGCGCCGACCTGCCCGGGCAGGTCGGCGGCGACCGCGAGCGCCGCCGACAGGGTTTCGGACGCCGCCGCGCTCTCCGTCTCCGGCACCCCCTGCGGCATCGTGTCCAGCAGCGTACGGCTGTAGACGACGGTGCTGATCAGCCCCATGAGCGCGATGCCCATCGCGGTCCCCAGCTCCAGACTGGTCTCCGAGAGCGCCGAGGCCCGCGCCGACCGTTCCTGCGGCACGCTGCCGAGCACGATGTCCACCGCCACCGTGGCCACGATCCCGGTGCCCGCGCCCACCAGGATCATCCCCGGCACCAGCACCGCCAGCCCGGAGTCCACCTGGACCTGCGACATGACCAGCAGGCCGACGGCCATGAGCAGGGGGCCGGCCGCGAAGATCAGACCGGGCCTGGCCCGCTGCGCGAGGTAGCCGGCGACCACCGCGGCGACGATCACCCCGACCCCGGCGGGCATCTGCCACAGCGCCGCGGGCAGCGGGCTCAGCATCAGCACCTGCTGCAGGTACGGCGAGGCGAGGAAGGTGCCGCCGGTGAGGGCGAACATGACCAGCGCGTACCCTCCCACCGCGGTCGCGAAGACCGGCCGCTTGAAGAGGTCGATGTCGATCATCGGGTCGGTCCGCCGGCGCTGCTGGTACATCAGCGCCACGCCGAAGGCGATGCCCGCGAGGAGCGTGACGATCGACGGGACCGACGGCCCCTCCAGGGCCAGCTGCTTCAGCCCGTAGATCAGCGGCAGCATCGCGGCCAGCGACAGCACCACGCCGAGCAGGTCGAAGCGGCCCTTCTTGCTGGGGTCCTTGGACTCCGGCAGCAGCATCGGCCCGGCGACCAGCAGCAGCAGCATGAACGGCACGTTGAGCAGGAAGACGGAGCCCCACCAGAAGTACTCCAGCAGGAAGCCGCCCAGCGGCGGCCCCAGCACCACGCCTCCCGACGAGCCGGCGGTCCAGATGCCCACCGCCATCTTGCGTTGCGCGGGGTCCTGGAACAGCGTCCGGATGAGCGCCAGCGTGGACGGCATGAGGGTGGCGGCGCCGACGCCCAGCAGCGCCCGCGCGGCGATCAGCAGCTCGGGCGAGGAGGCGTACGCCGCGGCGGCCGAGCCGATGCCGAAGAGCACCGCGCCGCCCAGCAGCACCCGCCGCCGGCCGATCCTGTCGCCCAGCGCGCCCATCGGTATCAGCAGCCCGGCCAGCACGAACGTGTAGATGTCCATGATCCACAGCAGTTCGGACGCACCGGGCCTGAGCCCTTCGGTGATCCAGGGAACCGCGAGGAACAAGATGGTGATCGAGTTGGACAGCAAGATCACGGGAAGGGTGAGTACGACGAGACCGAGCCATTCGCGACGGCCCGCGATGGGGGGATTCATCTGCGTCATGCCCAGAATCATACAAGCGTACAGAACGGACGTATGAATAAACCGTGCTATGATCGACATCATGGGACATCGAGAGCAGCTCCTTGAGGGCGCGAAGCGATGCATCGTGGAGCGGGGTTACGCACACACCACCGCCCGGCACATCAGCGCCGCCTCAGGGGCCAACCTCGCCTCCATCGGCTACCACTTCGGCTCCAAGGAGGCACTCCTTCGCGAAGCCCTCATCGAGATGGTCCAGGACTGGACCGACCTGTGGCAGATCACCGTCCACAACGACGCGGCCGACCCGCTGACGGGATTCGAGAGGACCTGGCAGCAGATCGTCGACAGCTTCCAGCACAACCGCCCGCTGCTGGCCGCCAACTTCGAGGCGCTCACCATCGCCGAGCACGCGCCGGACCTGCGGGAGAGGCTGGGCATCGCGCTCGCGTCAGCCGCCGCCCCCGAAGGACTGGCCAAGCTGCTCGGCGCGGACGAATCGCTCGACGAGGAGTCCGCACGCGCGGTGGGCCGGCTCTACCTCACCCTGCTCCAAGGGCTGATGGCGCAATGGCTGATCAATCCCGGACTGGTGTCCGTGACCGACCTGACCGACGGGCTGCGGGTGCTGCTCCGCCAGCCCCCGATCCATCGGCGCGGGAGCGATCCGCACCCCGTACACGAGGCAATCGGCACCGCATCCATGGCGAACAACAGTTGAGTTGATATTTGGGGGACTCCTGTGTTCCAAATGCTCCTTTCGTCGGTCACTGCGCCATCCACCCTCGTCGACAACACCGATATCCCGGACCACTGGACCGGCCGCGACCTGCTGACCTCGGTCATCCTCTGGTACGGGCTGGACCCGGTGCTGGCCGCGCAGCGCGCGGAAGAGCTCCTCGGCCCCTGGGACCTGGCCGAGGCAGAGATCACCCCGGTGCGCGAATACTCACCGGACATGATCAGGAAGATCAGCCTGCTGGTCACCCTTCTGCCGGAGCCGCAGCCGCTGGCGTTCGACACGCTGCTGAGCGACGCCGGCCACTCCTCGAAGTCCTGGATGAGCGTGTGATCAGCGCTCCATTCCGCCGACCGCCCGCCTCGGCTGACCCGTGCCGCGGCCCGTCATGCGGGACACGTCCGTCTCGCCCAGCCCCGTGCCCAGGGACAGCTCGGTCGGCAGGTCGGCGCGCCGCTTCACGTTGAGCTTGCGGTAGACCCGGGTGAGGTGCTGCTCGACCGTGCTGACCGTGATGAACAGGCGCTCACTGATCTCCCTGTTGGTGTAGCCGAACGCGGCCAGCGCGGCGACGCGGCGCTCGGCGTCGCTGAGCGCCGCCGACTCGCCCAGGTCCCCGCCGCCGTCCTCCTCGCGCGGCTGCAGCCGCGCGGACAGCGGGCCGGCCTCGCACGCCTTGGCGATCTGCTTGGCCCGCCTGGCCATCAGCCGCGCCCGGGTGATGTCGCCGAGCTCCTGGTAGGCGTAGCTCAGATCCGCGTACGCCCAGCCGAGCTCCAGCAGGTCGCCCGAGCGTTGCAGCAGGGTCATGGCCTCCTGCAGCCTCGCCGGCCGCTGCCGCAGCTCGGTGACCGACGCCAGCAGCCGCAACGCCCGGCCGTGCACCCGGGGGTGCGTGCCGCCGGGTATGGACAACTGCTCCGTGATCTTCTGCCGCGCCTCCTCGACCGCGCCGATCTGCAGGTACGTACGGGCGATCGCGCACCGCCAGTCCGCGAGCGCGGGGATGTCGAGGTCCCATTCGCGCAGCAGCTCACCGCACTCGTGGAAGTCGCTCAACGCCGCCCGCGGGCGGTTCGTGGCGAGGTAGTAGTCGCCTCTGGCCTGCAGGAAGAGCGGCCACAGCGTGGTCCGCGCCATGTCGGCGGGAACCCCTCGCTTGATGATCTCCCCCGCCTCGTCCAGGTCACCCATGGCGACGGCGGCCCGCAGCAGCACCATCAGCGGCAACCCGAGGACCACCCCCCAGCTCGTGCGCGACATCGCGCCCAGGGCCTGCCGCGCGTACCGCCGGGCCTCGCCCAGCTCGCCGTGCTGGACCGCCAGCCACGACCGGATCGCGGCGAGGGCGGCCGTCCACCGGGGAAGCCCGCGCGCCGCCCCCTCCGTGCCGAGCGACTCGCACCACCGCACCGCCTCCTGGTAACGGCCCGTGTGGCTGAGGGCGAGCAGCGCGACGAAGACGGCCTCCGGCTCCGCCTCGGTCAGGTTGCAGCTCTCCAGCAGCTCCTGGGCGGCGCCGACGATGTCCTCCTCGGCCTTGCCCAGCAGCAGGTTGCTCAGCGAGAACTCGCGGCCGGCCGGGCCGGCCTCGCCCGCCGGCCCGTCGGTCTCGCCCTCGACGAACATGGTCGGGAAGATCAGCCGTACCCACTCCCGGGTGAAGCAGAGCCGGGAGTGCTCCCTGGACGGGGTGTCGCACGGGGACGCAGTCCAGTCGTAGACGACGGCCGCCCGGCGGGTCCACCCGTGCCACAGCAGATAGCGGCTGAGGGCGCGGGCGTCGGCGGTGGCGAGCTGGCCGCGCCCGTACGCGTCCTCCAGCGGGGCGAGGAAGCGCAGCGCCCCGGCGGGCCGATGGGCCCAGTTCGCCTGGGCCAGCTCGGTCAGCATCGCCGCCTTCGCGCCTTCGTCGTCGCTGATGAGCCTGGCCAGCTCCAGGCAGCTGATCGCCCGGTCCTGGTCGTCCTGCACGAGCGCCACCTGGGCGGCCTCGCGCAGCACCGCCACCATCCACGGCTCCGCCTCGGCCGGCGCGGCCGGGCTGGAGGCCAGCAGGTGGTCGGCGATGTCCCCCGGCTCGGCGCCGAGCTGGTACATGATCCGCGCCGCCCGCATGTACATGACGGACTGCCGGTCCGGGCTCAGATCCCGGAGTACGGCCTTGCGCATCGTCGGGTGCCGGAACTGGCAGCCCCGCAGCAGCCCCGCCCCGTCGAGGGCCTCCAGGGCGGGGAGCACGTAGGCGGGCTTCACGCCGAGCAGCTGCGCCACCGAGCCGGTGCTGGCCGAGCGCCCGAGCAGGGCGACGCCGCGGGCCGCGTCCAGGATCCGCGGGTCCCATCGGTGCAGGCAGGACAGGACCGCCTGGTGGAGATGGCGGCCGACGCCCGGCTGGGAGCCCTCCGGCGACCAGCCGCCCTGCGCCACGTCCCAGTAGTCCTGGACCATGGCGTGCAGGAGGAGGGGGTTCCCGCCGCTCAGCCGGTGGTACTCCGGGGCCAGCCGGACCGCGGGCTCGGCGCCCACCGTGTCGCGGAGCAGCTCCTCCACCCCCGCCGGCGACAATCCGGCGACCCGCGTCTGCACGCAGTTGGGCCGCCCGGTGAGCTCGGCGCTGAACAGGGAGTCCACCGCCCGGCGCTGCGCCAGCGAGGTCACGGCCAGCAGCAGCGGCGCGTTCGCCATGCGCCGCTGGATGTAGAGCAGGGCCTGCAGGCTCGGGCCGTCCGCGTTGTGCACGTCGTCGACGGACAGCAGGATCGGCTGTCGTTTGGTGAGCTCCACGAGGACCCCGCACAGCCGCGCCGCGACGTTCGTGAGGTTCTTGCCGAGCATCACCGGGTCGGGCACCCCGGAGATCCCGTTGATCGGCTCCGGAGCGAGCGTCTGCTCCACCTCGTCGGCCAGCTCCGGGGGTAACTCGGCAGAACGGAACAGCTGTCCCAGGGTCCCCAAAGGAAACATTCGTTCCGCACGCGACCCGGCACTTTTCATCAGAAGGAACCCGGCCGCACCGGCCTCATTGGCGCAGGCCTGCAGTAACGCACTCTTACCCATGGCGCCGAAACCGGTCATCACCATGACTCCCCCGGTCCCGCCCACCGCCTTCTCCATAAGGTCACGGAAGTTTGCCAGTGCCTCTGCACGTTCGATGAGCTGCATGGCCCATGCCTCCAGCCAGCCACCCTAGTCGTCGTTCTCGATGAGTTACTTTCTTTTTCAACCGAATTTCAGCGTTCCCTCGGCCTTCTCGGCCCGAGAGAAGGGATTGCGGGGCAGGGTGACACGCGGAGGACAGGTGAATATTCGGCCGTCCGGATTTCGACGTCGGGATGCATGATTCTGGTGCGTGGCCTGACCGTCGCGGACGGTGCTTGACGGCCGGGGCGGGCCTCCCGCCCTTGCGGCGGCTTGAGCACTGCCGCCATGAGCTTCGTCTCGGCTACGAGGCATGCCGCCGACGCCACGGTCCTGTCGTCGGCGCGCCCGTCTCTCTCCCGCACGTGCGTGCCCCCGCAATCCTCTTCTTCCACCACATGCTGGAAGAAGGGCATAGAACGCGATATTTGCCGGAGCATCCGGTTCACCGGCAATTGGCGATGTCACTATACGTAGTCACGAGTCCCCCGTCACCCCCGAGGATCGTCCTCCCCTTCCGACGCCACCCTGACAGGCTGCACATTGTTGCTGACATGATTCCTAACAGACTGGCTGAAGAGGGGATCTGTCGGACAACATGACGGCAGTATATGTGGGTAGATCACGCCACGACCCCTAACGCCCCCCCTATCTCCCCCCTCTTGTGATGTGTCAGATGGGACAAGCGGTCGTTTTGGTATACGTTACGTGAATCATGCTCGCGTTCAGCGACCTGCACGCAGCGTTCACGAATGCCCGTCAGTGCTCTCCGCGCAGCCCGCCGGCGATGAACATCCCGGCCAGCATGGCGAACAGGAACGCCTGCAGGAACTGGATGAACATCTCGAAAGCCGTCATCACGATCGTCATCAGCACGCCGAGGACGCCGAGGCCCGCGCCCAGCGGGGTCAGCCGCTCGAACAGGAACCAGAAGCCCACCGAGCTGAAGAAGGCCACGAGGACGTGCCCGGCGAACATGTTGGCGAACAGCCGCATGAAGTGGGTGAACAGCGACGTGACGAACACTTCGGCCAGGATCAGGGGGGCGTAGAGCACGTACGCCCAGCCGGGCAGGCCGGGCAGGTGCACGATGCCCCTGAGGTAGCCACGCACCCCGTGGTGGCGGACGCCGAGGTAGACCTTGATGCCGTACACGGTGAGCGCCAGCACGAGAGGGAAGGCGATGTGCGCGGCGAGGGGGAACTGGATGAACGGGATGATGCCCATCAGGTTCCAGACGAGCACCGTCAGGAAGACCGTGAAGAGGAAGCCCATCCAGCGGTCGGCGTCCTTGCCGAGGTTGGGCTTGGCGATCTGTTCGCGTACGAACACGTACGCGTACTCGCCGAGGCTCTGCCGGCCGCGCGGGACGATCTTCGGGTTGGCGAACGCGGCCCAGCACAGGGCGATGGCGACGGCCGAGCTCAGCAGGGCGATGAGCACAGGTTTGGTGAACCATTCCGGGCCGCCGGGAAGGATCGGCGGAAACTCGAAGAGTTCCAGTCCGGGAGCAGTCCATTGCCCAGAGGGGTCTTTCAGAACATGGGAGGTGATCAGGATCGTCGTCCGCACGGCGGTCCTTTCTGGTCCGAGCCAAATAAGAAACCCAGCACCTCTTCCCGGAGTCGCTGGAATCCACTGTCGGACTATCAGGTCAGGCGACATTCGAAGGCGCTGAGCTGCACCTTCGTCCAGCCGGGACTACGGCGCCGCGGGCGCCAGGAGCGGCCGGCAATCGACCGCGGTGCGTTTTTCCCGGTATCCGCCCATAGCGTGGATTCTAAAGTACTATGACATCCTTTCGCCAGCCCTTGTCCTGCCGTCGCCCCTGCGGCAATCACCAGCCGCCCAATGGCGCTCGCAAAACCTTTCTCTATTGAGGAACAGGTGGGGCGCAATCGGCTGGCGATGCGCATCCCACGCAACCTGGAAGGGCGACCCCATCGGCCCGTAGGATCAGCCGCGTGGATCTTGACGAAACCGCCGCCCGGCTCGGGGTGCCCGTCGAGGACGTCGAGCGTGTGCCCCGGCTCGCCGGCGACCGGCCATCGGCTCCGTTACCCGCCAAGGCCGACGCGCCCGCGCTCCTGAACCGGCTCGCGGTCCCCCCGGACGACGCCGCCGAGATCATGGAGGGCTGGCCCGACCCCGGCTCCCCTCTGTGGACACCGGAGCTGCGCTGGCTGCTCGACCGCTCGATCGCCCTGGTCAGCGCCGATCTCGGCGGCCACGGCTGGCTGCCGCCCGGCCCGGCGCTGCCGCGCGAACGGGGCCCCGCCTGGCGGCACCTCTACGTGTACGCGTACCTGGCCCTGGTCGACGTCGTCATGAAGTACCACCGCGACCACGGCATCGACGAGTCCGAGTCGTGGGCGACGCTCGCGGACCTGGGCCGCAACCTCGCGGTGGACCGGCGCATGGGCGGCGAGGGCTGGCCGGTCATGCAGAGCTGGCTGACCCTGCACGCGCGCGGCGCCATCTACGAGCTGGGCCGGCTGCAGCACCACCGCGGCGGCGCCACCATCGACCTGCACATCCCCGAGACGGGGCCGCTGACCCCGGAGGCGGTCGAGGCGTCGCTCGACGAGGCCCGCGCCTTCTTCCCGCGCCACTTCCCCGACGAGCGCTACACGGAGTTCGCCTGCGGCTCGTGGCTGCTCGACCCGCAACTGCTGGAGTACCTGCCTGAAGACTCCAACATCGTCCGGTTCCAGCGGCGGTTCGAGCTGGAGCCCTACCAGGAGCCGGAAGGGCAGGACGCCGACGTCGAGGTGCTGCGGTTCGTCTTCCGCACCCTGACGACGCCGCTCGACCAGCTGCCGCGCCGCACCGCGCTCCAGCGCGCGATCATCGACCACCTGAAGGCCGGCCGCAGTTGGCGCATCCGCCGCGGCCGCTTCCCGATGTAGCCACGAGTGCCCCGGCAGGGCGCGCGCGGCGAGGCGATGCCGGAGGCATGATGAAGGTGCAAGACCGCACTCAGTCCGTCAGGCGCCGCCCACCGATCCGGCGCCCGACGTAGGCACGAGCCCAGGCGACCGCCGGGTCATCGGCTTGCTCAACAGCGACACCTGCTGCCTCCTTCCTTCCGGCCTGATGCTCCGTGAGAGAGAGCGAGGTCCGTACGTTGGGCGCGAAAGCCCGCCGCTGGGCCAAGATCTTCGTGTTCGCGACCGCGGCCGTCGCCATAGCCGTCGCGGTGGCCCTGGACAAGATCGACATGGCGAACGGCCTGGCCGGCATCGCCAGCTTGTTCCTCACCCTGCTGGGCCTTGTCGTCAACCCGCAGCAGAAAACCGTGACCCCGGCCGACCTGCGCGAACGTCTTCGTACCGAGATGAAGAGCGTGCTGCACCGCGACGCCCAGCTACGGGGCCTCCTGCGTCCCGAGCTCCTGCCCGTGCGCCTGCTCGACCGCAACGGCAGGGACGCCCGGCGCGACTCCGGTGGCCCCGTGTGGGCGGCGGGCGAGTTCCAGAGACATGCCGCCGGTCTCGTCACCGGCGCCACCCCGGGCCGGATGATCATCTACGGTCCCCCGTCCAGCGGCAAGTCGACGTTGGCGCTGATGATGGCTCTGGGACTGCTGTCCGAGGGTCAAGTGCCGCTGCTGTTGGACGGCTCCTCGTGGGACCCGGTACGCGACTCGTTCGCCGACTGGTTCGACAAGGAGGTCTCCTCCGTGCTCGGCCCGGGGTACGAGCACAAGGGCAACCTCTACGACGTGCTCGGCCATGAAGCGACCACTGTGGTCATCATCGACGACTTCGACGCCCTGGCCGCGCACGCGAAGGAGGCGGTGGGACAACTGGAGCGGAGTGCCCTGCACACCCGCCCCCTCATCCTGTTCGCCAGGAGCGGCACGATCGATCCGTCCATCCTGCCGGCGGGGTACACCGTCCGTACGCTCGCGCCTCCGAAGCCGGGCCTGCTGCACAAGCACCTGCGACAGCTGGTGGGCAAACCCGCCGCCGATGGCAGGTGGCGTCCGGTGCTGGACCGGATCAACCGGCGACAGGACGACGACCTGACCGCGCTGCTGTCCACGCCGCTGTTCCTGGGCCTGGCACGGCAGGTGTGCGACGACCCCGGGTCAGGGCGCGATCCGGGGCGGCTCGTCACCCTCGTGGACGAGCATGGACGCACCTCCGCCGAGGAATTCCTGCTGAACGAGCAGGTCGCCATGGCCACCAGTACGGCACTCAACCCCGGCCTCCGGTTACGGCTGGACACGCCCGGAGCCCGCCGTTGGCTGCGCAATCTGGCCGCCGTGCTGCGCGGGCGCAAGGACCGGCGCATGGCGTGGTGGGAGGTGCACACCGCGATCCCGCCCGCCGTGCCGATGTTCGCCACCGCGCTGGTGCTGTTGCCCGCCTATCAGCTCGCGCTCGTCATGCCGCTCGGGCTGACCCGCGGGCTGGCCATCGGGCTGGCGGCCGGAGTGGTCATGGGGTTGCTCAGAGGCGTCACACCGGACGCGCGCTCGGTCGTGATCGCCGGGCTCACGGCCACGGCGGGAGTCTGGGGAATCGGTCTGTTCCACCTGTCCCCGGCGCAGGCGGCGGGGGACGCGGTCGAGCTCGGCACGGCCTTCACGCTGGCGCTCGCCTGCCGTCCCCTGCTGATCCGCCGGCATCCCCTTCGCCTTCCCCTCCCACGGGGCCGTGGCCTGGGCGTCCCCGGGCGGGTCGTCGGGACGGCTGCCGTGGCGCTGGTGGCCTGCGGGTCGGCGCTGGCTTGTGAGGTGGCCGGCCGGCTCGGCGCCGAGTTCAAGTACGGCGGCGGCTTCCCGCCCATCTTCGTCTCGATGGCCACGGGCGTCGGCATCGCCACGATGGCCGGGCGGATGATGGCCGTGGACCTGTCCGCGCCACCCGTCCCGTGCAGGCTCGCCCCGCGGATCCGGGGGATTCTCAGGTCGCCGCTGCCGTACCTGCTGAAGGCCATCCCACCCGTGGTGCTGATCGGCGTCATGGCGGGGCTGACCGGTATCTGGCGCGGCGCGGCGTACGGGACGCAAATAGTGATCGTCTTCGGCCTCGTGCTCGGCGTGCCGATCGCGCTGGTCGTCGGCACCATCAACTGGCTCGCCCAGTCGCTGCCCAGCGAGCCTGCCGCCTCGGCCAGGACGATCCGGCGCGGCGACCGGTGGGCGGCGCTGGGCTGCGTGGCCGCGGTCGCCCTGGTGGCCACGGCCGGGATCATGGTGCTGCGCGGCCCCGGCGACAGCCTGATCAAGGTCGTCGAGGGGCAGAGCGGGGGCTTCAGCGTGCAACCCTGGCAGGGCATCCTGTTCGGCCTCACCCTGGGCGTGGTGCTGGCGTCCCTGCACACGGTGTGGCCTGCCGTCGTGGTCGGGCAGCTCTGGCTGGCAGGGAGCAGGAAGCTCCCGTGGCGGACGGTGCTGTTCCTGGAGGAGCTGCACACGCGGCGGCTGCTTCGCCGGACGGGCCCGTACTACCAGTTCACCCATGACCGCCTGGCCGACGTGCTCGACACCGGAGAACGCGTGAGCAGCGAGTAGCGCGCGTCAGGCGTCGGCCGAGCCCGATCAGGCCCGGCCCGAGCCACCACCCCGACATCGCACGCGTGACACCGCAGCACCCGAGTGCCGTCTTCGGGCCGGGACGAAGCCCCGCGAGATCCACACCTCACGGCACCCTTCCCCCGGCCCGATGGTGGCGTGACGCAGACCGCGCCAGTGCCGCCGAGGCCGGTGACCTCGGCCATGCCTTATGGCGGCAGATGTACGAGCGAGCCGACCCTGACCTACTGCGTGAACGCGTCCTGCTCGCCGGCTGTGCCCAGCCCTTCGCACGGGATTCGCGCCAGACCCCGTTTTCCGGAAGATGGCTGCCGTGCCGGCGTCATCGGTCGGTGCACTGATAAACGACCCAGCGGCCGCCGCCCGCATTGGCCACGGCGTTCCTCTTCGCCTTGGCGGGCGTGCTCCCCCTGCCGCCCCAATAGACGTTTCGCCTGGCGTTGTAGGCGACAGCGCCACACCCGTTGACGAAGGTGACAAGGACTTTGCAGCTGGAGCGGCCGCATTCTTTCAGCGCCCGCCGTTTGGCGGCAGCCGCTGTCGAGTAGTTCCAGGACCTGCCGTTACGGCCGCTCGGGGCCACGGCGATGGCGCCGTAATAGTAACGTGCGTGACTTGCGCCCGCAGTAGCCGATGTAGCGGCACTGGCGGCTCCGGGAAACGCCGTAGCCAGCACCCCGCTCGCCATGAAGACGCAAGCGGCCATCGCAGTGAGCTTCTTGCCTAGCAGCATGGATGTCTTTCCCTTCGTACCGTCCGAGCGGACGGCAGCGTGCTTGATGAGAAGAGTCTGCATTGTGCCACTTGCAAACCACTTGAACCGATAGATGCCTAAAGGAACGGAAGCCTCGGCCTCCCCGTCCGCAGCTCCTGGACCACGGCGCGCTGCGGGCCGGGGGGCAGGAGTCCGATCCTGTCGCGGGAAACCCGCCCTACCGGCCGGCCGGCTCAGCTGTCGCCCGCGCGGAGCACCTCGCTCAGCCGTCGCCGCCGGCGCAGCGCCGATTCGACGGGCACCACGACGGCGACCGCCGCCAGGAACACGACCGCCACCAGGCCGAGCGCCCACCACGGCACCGCCGGGGTCGGATCGGCGCCGGTGAGCAGGCGCAGGGCGAGCGAGCCGAACGTCAGGCGGGCGAGCAGCACCCCGAGCAGCGGACCGCCCACGGCGGCGACCAGCACCGGCGGCAGCAGTTCTCCCGCGGCGACCCACCGGGCCTCCCGGGGCCGCAGCCCGAGGGTGCGCAGCCGGGTGAGGGTCTGCCATCGCTCCGGCGCGCCGGCCGCCGTGCCGAGAGCGAGTCCCAGCAGGCCCAGGACCGGCAGGGTCACGGCCGAGACCCACGCCAAGCGCAGCAGGCCCGAGGCCAGCGGCCCCTCCGCGATCCCACGGCCGACGGTGCCGGCGAAGACGAGCGCGTACGACGCCAAGGCCACGGAGGTCACGAGCACCAGCAGCGGCAGCACCCGGGCCGAGGCCACCGCCGCCCGCGCGGCCCCGAACACCGCCAGCGGCCGGCTCGACCGCAGCAGCCGCCTGAGCACGAGGCGCATCGCGAGGGGCAGCGCCCGCACCGGCACGAGCGCGCCCGCGAGCGCGCAGAGGGCGGGCGCGCTCGCGGGCAGCACCCCGCCGCCGATCCCACGCTGGTACAGCGCGACGAGGGCGCCGGCCGCGACCGCCAGCACCCCCAGCTCAAGCGCGGCCCGCCGCAGTCGTACGGTGTCACGCACCCACCGCCGCGCACTCCGGTTGGCAGGGACGCGGCGATCCCGGGTGGCGCGGGCGGCGGCGAGCGTGCCGAACGCCGGCCCCGCGGCGACGGCGGTGACGACCACGGGGAGCGTCCACTCCCAGGAGACCCCCGGCGCGACGGCCCGGGCCAGGCCGAGCCCGGCCGCCGTGGCCAGCAGCGCCAGCGCGGCGGATTCGAGCAGCAGCTCGCCGCCGATCACCGGGAGCGACATCCCCCTCTGCCGGGCGGCCGTCAGGGCGGGGGCGCGGCGGCGTACCAGCAGGTCGGCGGCGAGCAGCAGGACCAGGACCGCGACGGCGAGCAGGGTGACGAGCAGGACGGACGCCTGCGCGAACGCGGCCTCGACCTGGGCGCTCACCTTCCGCAACACCCCGTCGAGCCGGGTCTCCCACTTCAGTGAGCCGTCCCGGGCGCCGGAGGAGCCGGAGGACGCCTTGAGCGCGACCACCTTCGCGGCGACCGACGGGACCAGGTCCCAGGTGAGCCGGGCCGGGTCGGGCGTGAACGAGACGGTACGCCGCAACTCGTCCGGCCCGAAGGCGAGCCGCGCGTCGGGCAGCGACTCGCGTGACAGCAGCCCGGCGAGCCGGGTGGATCCGGTGCCGTCCGCGCCGGCGACGGGACGGAGCAGCGGGGGGAGGAGCCGCCAGGCGGGATCGGCGCTGTCCCGAGGCCGGAAGACGCCGCTGACCTGGACCTTCTTGACGTTCCCCTGGTCGTCGGCCAGCGGGATGTGGGCGCCGGGACGGAGCTGGAGAGCGGCGGCGTCCGCCTCCGACAGGCCCACCTGCACCGGCCACGGCGGCGCGCCGTAGGGAACCGCCGCCGTCTCGGGGGCGGTGGGCCGGGGTGGGCCGCCCGCGATCCAGGTCACGTCGGGCCCGCCGTCGCGGGCCACGTAGGCGAGCTGGAACGTCCGCAGCACGCTGCCATCGGTGATCTTGAGGGTGGGGCTGGTGACGGTGGCGACGGGTGGACGCAGGACGGCGCGCAGGCCGGGGCCGAGCTCGTCCGTCGCCCGGGTACGGAAGTCGTCGACGTCCTCGGCGAGGCGGGGGTGCCGGACCCGGCTGCCGTCCGGCCCGTCGTCGCCTTCCATGCGGGAGTGGACCTGGAGGTCGCCGCCGTCCCTGCGCACCGCGTCCCGTACGGCCGCGTCGGCGGTCGCCGACAACAGCGGCGGTACGGCGCCGGCCAGCAACGTGACGACCGCCACCACGACCGCGGCCAGGAGCAACGGCCCGGCGTCGGCGCGGGCGCGGCCGGCGACGCTGGGCCAGTGCGGTCCCGGGACCCTCACGACGCCACCCGCAGATGCGCGGCGTCGGCGAGCCGGGCCTGGACGACGACGACCGCGCTCACCGCCAGCGCGCACCCGGCCAGCAGCCCGGTGAGCAGGACGGCCTCGGCGGCCCACGGCCAGACGGGCAGGACCTCGGGGACGGGCGCGGCGCCGGTGTCGGAGCGGACGAGCAGCGGCGCGACGACGCGGGTGGCCAGCGCGCCGACGACGGCCCCCACCGCGAGCAGCGGCACCAGGATGCCGACGTGCTGGCCGAGCAGCACGGCACGGATCTCGCGCCGGGTCATCCCGAGCCCCCGCAGCCGTGCGATCTCGACCGCGCGGGCCCGCAGGTCGAACGTCACGTGCAGGACGATCCCGGCGATCATCAGCAGCACCGCCGCCGGGACGAGCAGCCGGAGCACGGCCGGCAGCCCGGCCCGCAGCGGGCCGCCGGTGAGCCGGGCGGTCTCGGACGCGCGCGTGGTGACGTCGCCGAGGCGGAGACCTGCCGCGTCACCTCTGACGGGACGGCCGACCCACCACGCGTCCACGGGCACGTCGAAGTCGCCGCTGACGGCGAGGGCACGGGACAGGGCGTCGAAGTCGGCCAGGATGGCCGCCGCGCCCGGCGCGGACGGCACGGCCGGCAGCACCTCGGCCACGTCGACCTGTACGGGGGTGAGGCCGACGGTGAGGTCGAGCCGGGAGCCGCGCCGGGCGCCCACCTCGTCGGCGAAGCGGGCGGAGACGGCCACGGGCACCGGTCCCGGGGCCGGGAAGGCGGTGGCGATGAGGTTCCTGGCGGCCTCCGGGGGGCCCTTCAGCGCGACGGTCGTGGTCATCCTCAGCTCGGTGCCCGCGGAGGTGCTGGTCAGGGCGACGGCCGGACTGCCGAGCTGCCCGGGGGCCGGCCCGGCTGAGGTGGCGGTCCAGGGCGACGCCCCGGAGCCTGTTCCCGCGACGGTGAGCGTGACGGCGACGCGGCTGTCCCCCTCGGGGGCTTCCGCCAGGGCGTCGGAGTAGCCGGTGCCCACGTTCCCCGTCGCGATCGCGAACGGAAGGGACACCGCGACCAGCTGGAGCCCTTCGGCCGTCGCGCAGTCCGGCAGCGGATGCGCCGCGCCGTCGAGCGGGACGGGCGCGCCCGTGCACGGGGTACGCAGCCCGGTCGCGTCCTGCAGCAGCAGCCGGGGCGTCACGGTGAGCGGCGTCGGACCGGTCGCCTTCCCGGTCAGGGAGAGCGCTGCCCCGGCCGGGACGGGAACACCGGCGGCCCGCGTCCGCGGCGCGAGCAGGGCGCCCACGTCGCTCCAGGTGCGGCCGTCGTCCAGCCGCCCGCGCAGCAGCGCCTCGGCACGCGTGGTGTCCACGGCGATCAGCCGGGGCGGGTCACCGGCGCCGCCGAGCCACTGCCCGACCGCGATGCCGCGATCGGTGGCCGGGCTCACCTCTCCCCCACTGGCCGCGCCGACCAGGCTGCCCTGCCCGGCGGCGGGCGGGGCGGTGAGGGTGAGCGCGAGATCGGTGCCGACGGACAGATCGGCCTGGTCCTGCTGGGAGCGCTGCCACGTGGCGTCGAACCCGACCCCGTACGTGGCCGCCGCGCACCCCAGCCCGATCAGCAGCCCCGCCGCGACCGCCTGTGGCCTGCGGGCGGCCTCGAACGCGGCCAGCGCGACCATCAGCCCGCGAGCCCGTCCGGCCAGCCGTTCCACCAGACGCAACGCGGGCCACACCAGGCGCAACGCCACGGCGGATCCGGCGATGAGCAGCAGCGCGGGAGCGAGCACCCGTACGGCGTCGACGGCAGAGCCCGAACCGGCCGGCTGATCGCGCAACTGCCACCAGCCGACGGCGGCGAACGCCACGAGCAGCAGGTCCGCGCCGGAGCGGGCGAGCAGCTCCCGCCGCCCGCGCACACCTGCGGAGGGGGTCCGCAGCGAGGGAACGACGAGCACCGCCGCCAGCGCCAGCGCGCCGCCGGCGACGGACAGCACCTGTACGGCGTTCACGGAGAAAGGCGTGGCGAGCCCGGCCCCGGCCATGGGCGGCAGCCGGGTCAGCCCGGCGTGCAGGGCGGACGAGGCCGGGATCGCGACCGCGGCGGCGAGCACGGCGAGCGCGCCGGCCTCGACGAGCGCGGCGCCGGCGAGTTGGCCACGGCCGAAGCCCAGCGCGGACAGCAGGGCGGTCTCGTCGCCGCGTACACCGGCGCTGAGCCGGCCGGCGAGGGCGAGGGCGGTCGCGGTCAGGACGAGTCCGATGGCGGCGACGGCGAGCACGGCGGCCGTGGTGACCCGCTGCTGCTCGTGGGCGGACAGCAGGGTCGCGGGCAGCCGGGAGGCGACGCGCTGGATGCGTACCCGGTCGCCGAGCGTCCGCCCCAGGCGGCGGTCGGCGCCGAGCACGGCCTGGGTGACGGCGTCGAGGTCGCGGACGGCTGGGGCGGACAGGTCGGGGCGGGCGGCGATCTCCAGCCGGTCGAGGGTGGAGCCGCCGCCGAGCAGGTCGGCGAGGTCGACGAGGAACGGCCCGTACGCGTGGACCGGCTGAGCGGAGCGGCCGTCGCGGTAGGCCGGGTCGTAGCCGGCGGCGGCGAGGGGGTCACGCTCCCAGCCGGCGCCCGGCAGCGGGCGTACGATCCCGACCACGCGCACCTCGGCCTCCTGGTCGGGATCGTCGGCCAGCTCTCTGCCGAGGCGGACCCGGCTGCCGGCGGTCAGGCCGAGCTGCCGCGCGGTGCTCTCCAGGACGACCGCCTCCGCCGGCGCGGCGCCCGCCCGCGGCAGGCGTCCGGCGGCCAGCTGGGTGCGGGCCGGCAGGTCCTCCACCCCCGACAGGTACGCCACAGCCGGGACACCGGAGCCGGGCAGCGACCGCATCGCGGACGACGCACGCGCGGCCGTCGTCGTCGCGAACGGGGCGAGGGCCGAGGTCAGCACGGCGCGGGTGTCGTCGGCGACGGATCTCGCGTGCTCCCCGCGGATGGTGACGGCGTAGGCGGTGACGTCGATCTGTTCGGGGGTGGCGCGCGAGGCGGCGGTCTCCAGCGCCCGCTCGGCGGTACGGGTGAGCAGGAGGGCGCAGGTGCCCAGCAGCGTGGGGCCGACCACGGCGACGGCCAGGAGCGCCGCCAGCAACGGCCATTGGGCACGGGCCCGCCGGGCGACCAGCCTCAGCACGGACGACCCTCACCGATCACGAATCGCCCCGGCTCGCGGAGTGCTCGGCGAGATGCCCGTCATTGATGCGGATCACCCGATCCGCCAGCGCGAGCATCGTCGGATCATGCGTGGAGACCAACGCCGTCACCCCCTCGGACTCCACCACCCCGCGCAGCAGCGCCATCACCGACAGCCCGGTCTCGGCGTCCAGCTGCCCGGTCGGCTCGTCCGCGATCAGCAGCCGGGGCGAGGCGGCCAGCGCCCGGGCGATCGCCACCCGCTGCTGCTGCCCGCCGGACAGCTCGGCGGGCAGCTGCTCGGCGTGGGCGGCCAGCCCGACCAGTTCCAGCAGCAGCGCGACCCGCCGCTCACGCTCCACCGGCGGTACACGGGCCAGCCGCAGCGGGGCGCCCACGTTCTCCGCGGCCGACAGCACGGGGATCAGGCCGAAGGTCTGGAAGACGTACGAGACCTTCTCCCGCCGCAGCAGGGACAGGCCGTCCTCGTCGAGGGCGGTGACGTCCGTCCCGTCGACGAGGACCGTGCCGGAGTCCGGGCGGTCCAGACCGCCGATGATGTTGAGCAGCGTGGTCTTGCCGGAGCCGGACCGCCCGACGAGGGCGGTCATGGTGCCGGCCGCGAGCTCGAACGTCACGTCCCGCAACGCGTGCACGGCGGTCGCCCCGCTGCCGTACCGGCGATGGACGCCGCGCACGCTCACCAGGGGGCCGTCGTTCACGCGGGCCCGCCGCCGTCGGGACGGATCGCGACGTGATCGGCCTCCAGCACCAGCCGGACCCGTCGCGTCAGCGCCAGCGCCTCCCGGTAGTCGCGCGGCACCTGAACCCGCCCGGCCCTGTCCATCACCGCGTACTCCTCGGCGATCACCTGCTGGGCGCCGTCGTCCCCGGTGGCGGTACGCCGCAGCACCTCGCTGCTCGTGCGCCCGTCGCGGATCGCCACCGTCCGCTCCACCTGCCCGCTGACCGAGGGATCGTGGGTCACGACGACGACGGTGACGCCCAGCCGCTGGTTGACGTCCCGCAGCAGCCCGAACACCGCGGCCGACGTGGCGCTGTCCAGCTCCCCGGTCGGCTCGTCGGCCAGCAGCACCCTGGGCTCGTTGGCGAGGGCCACCGCGATGGCCACCCGCATCTGCTGCCCGCCGGACAGCTGCGCGGGCCGCCGCTCGGCGCACTCGGCGACGCCGAGCAGGTCCAGCAGCTCGGCGGCGCGCTTGCGGCGTACCCGGCCGGGAGTGCGGGCCGCGGTCATCGGCAGGTCGACCATCTGCCGCGCGGTCAGGTACGGGATGAGGTTGGCGGCGGTCTGCTGGCGTACGAGTCCGACGGTGTGCCGCCGGTACCGGACCCGGTCGGCCCGCGACATGTCCAGCAGGTTCCACCGATCGACCCGCACCCGCCCGGCGGTGGGGGCGTCGACCCCGGCCAGGATGGACAGCAGCGTCGACTTTCCCGACCCGGACGCTCCGACGACGGCCACCATCTCCCCGCCGTCCACCACCAGGTCAAGCCCTTGCAGCGCCTGCACCTCGACCGACCCGGACTGGTAGATCCGCACCAGGCTCTCGCACACGATCAGCGCGTCCCGCCCGAACTCCGGCGCCTTCGCGGGAGGCTGCGGCAGGGGTAAGGGCGTGATGGACATCCCCCTCCTCGACCCCGGCACGGCTGCGCTCCGGGGCCGACTCTATCGCCCGCGCAAATCGAGCCCAAGACTCTTTCCTGAACGTACGCGACAACTACTTTGCGTGAGCGGCGAATGACGATCGAGCATGAAGGTGATCAAGAAGGAGCCAGGAAGACCCAGATTCGGCCCGCATGATCCCTTATGCGCGGCCAGACGTTTCCGCAGTTCAGAGCCACAATCACCCCCTCTCGTCGTGGGTTGATCACTGGGTGTGATTGAATCGCGAGGAATATGACCGATTAATGCCTTTTTCTCATGCTTTAGGCTGCTTTTCGGGGCTTTCCTGATGGTTTGACTATCTAGACGTCCTCGGAATACTGGGTGATCGAACGGCGCCGATTCGCTCTTTCCCCCTAGCTCAGGACTGTCATGCCGCCAGATTTTGCCAGCGTCGCGATAGTGGCAGGCGTCGTCGCCGTCGCCCTCGCAAGCGTGCTGATCTACCGCCACCGCGTACGCCGTGAGCTCGTCCGGACCCGTGCGCAGCTGACCGAGACCCGGGACGCGTACGAACACCTGTCCCGCGAGAACGCTCAACGGGAACAGCGGATGCGGCAGGCCGAGCATCAGGCCAGAGAGGCCGCCGAGGAGGCCCGCGAGCTGCGCGCCCAGCAGGACCTGACGCGCGTCGAGACCGAGCACCTGCTGTCCACCCGCATCCCGGCACTGGTCTCCCACCTGCGCGCCTCGCACGTGACCGTCCCGGGGCTGCAGAATCCGGCGCTGGCCGGCACCGACGTCGACCGCCAGCACCACGCCCTGCTCGACGCGATCTCCAACGCCGTACGCGAGGAGGCGGTCCGCATCGACGAGGCGGCCCAGGCGGTCGTCCGGGGCGCGATGGCCCGCGTGCAGACCCAGGCGCTGCGCGCCCAGGACCTGCTGGCCGCCGTGCAGCGGCGCTACAGCGGCGACGAGCACACCCAGCTGCTGCGCGAGGTGCTGGGGCTCGACATGTTCAACGAGCTCATCGTGCGCCGCGCCCAGGCCACCGGCATCGCCTGCGGCGCCACGACGGGCCTGTCCCGCGATGACACCTACCTCGTGGACCTCGTGGTGGGAGCCATCGCGCGGGTCGAGAACTTCGATCAGCGCATCGAGGGGCCGGCCAACCACCTGCGCCGCCGCGTCGGCGTGGCCGCCAGGGCCGCGGAGCCGATCCTGTTCGTCACCTCTGAGCTGCTGGCCAACGCCGTCCATCACTCCCACGGCACGCTCAAGGTGACCATCGCCGTGCACGAGACCAACACGGGCGCGGCCATCGTCATCGACGACGCCGGGGTGGGGCTCAACGAGGAGCAGTACGCGCGGGCCAGCCGGCTGCTGAGCGGCCGGCACGCCGTGCGGCTGGTCGACCTGGGCAGCCCGCCCCACACCGGATGGGCGGCCATCGGGCGGCAGGTCGCCCAGTACGGCATGCAGGTGACGGTGAAGAAGAGCGCCTACGGCGGCGTCCAGGCCGTGGTGAGCGTACCCGCGGCCCTGCTGGTGGAGATGCCCGAGGGCACCCGCCCCTCCGTGCTCGCGCCCGAGCCGGTCAGGGCCGTCGTGGCGGCGGCGCCGCCGTACCAGCGCCGTGCGCCGGAGCCCGAGACGGCGCCGCAACCGGCGCACGCGTCGGTTGCGGCGATGCCCGCGCGCGCGACCGCACTGGCCGATGGCCCGGCCGGCCCGGCTGCCGGCCCTGCCGGGGCCGAAGGTCTTCCCGGGTTGCCGCAGCGCCGCCGTCAGTCGCCGCGGCGCGCTCCGTCCAGCGCCGCCGCCGGCCCGCTCACCACCCCGGAGGAGGCCCAGAAGCGGTGGGGTGACTTCCAGACGGGCGCCGAAGCGGGCCGCCGCGAAGCAATGCCGTCTCACCAGGACGACGCGACCGAAGGGAACTGACCGCTCCATGGACCACACCCCCGCCGCCACCCCCCGCCCGAGCCGCCGGCCGCTGACGCTCGACGTGTCCTGGGTTCTGTCGCCGCTCCTGGCGCTGCCCGGTGTCGCCAGCGGCGTGGTGCTGAGCCGCGACGGGCTCATCCTCGGCGGTTCCGCCGACGTGAGCGTCGAGGCGGGAGAGCGAACGGCCGCGATGACGAGCTCGGTGCTGGGAGCGGCCCGCGCCCTGTGCGAGGGGCTCAGCAACGGCGCCGACGGCGAGGTGGTGGACATCGTCATCTCCGCGGGCAACGGCTACTACTACATCGCCCCGGCAGGAGACCGCGCCGCCATCGTCGTGGCCGCCACCGGTGCCGTCAACGTCGGGTCTCTCGCCTACGAGGTGCAGCTCCAGGTGCAGAAGCTCATCAAGGCGCTCAACGACGCCAGCGCGGCCAGGACACCGGAAATCCCCGCATGACCTCCGGACGACAGCGCCGGCGTGTCGTCCCCGACTTCATGGCCGCCGCCAAGCTGGCCGTGCCCGAACAGATCAACGTCGAGCGGACGACACTCGTCCACGTCGCTCCCGAGGTGGCCGCCGACGCGCTGGACCCTCCGGGCGTCCACCTGGTGAACCTCCTGAGGGAGGGTCCGCTGTCCGTCTACGAGTGCGCGGCGCACCTGGACCTGCCGTACTGCGTGGTGCGGCTGCTGGTGGCGGGGCTGGCGGCCTCCGGCACGCTGCTCACCCGGGATCCGCCCCGCGCGGACGGTCCTGACCTAGAAATCTTGGAGTTGGTTCTGAGTGGCCTCCGCGCTCTCTGAAAGCCGGATCAGCGTCGACCACATCCCGGTCAAACTGATCATCGCCGGGCCGTTCGGCGTGGGCAAGACGACCATGGTCGGCGCCCTGTCGGAGATCAAGCCCCTCAACACCGAGGAGGTCCTGACCCAGGCGGGCACGCTGGTCGACGACCTCACCGGCGTCAACGAGAAGACCACGACCACGACCGCCATCGACTTCGGCCGGCTCACGCTGCCCGGCGTGGTGCTGTACCTGTTCGGGGCTCCTGGCCAGACGCGCTTCCAGGTCCTGTGGGAGGAGCTGGCACGCGGCGCGCTGGGCGTGCTCGTACTGGCCGACACGCGGCGCATCGACGACAGCTTCGCCGTACTGGATCTGGTGGAGAACGCCGGCATCAGATACGCGGTCGCGGTCAACCACTTCCCCGACTCGCCCGAATACCCGGCCGAGGCGTTGCGGCAGGCGCTGGACCTGGACCCGCGCACCCCGCTGCTGGTGTGCGACGCCCGCGACCCCGCCTCCGCCCGCGCCTCGCTGATCGCTCTTGTGGAGCACATCAAGGAACTGATGGTGTCATGACCCTGCGTTATCTGCCCGACGCGGGCAAGCTGTACGGCCCCGAGTGGACCCGGGACCCGCAGGCGGTCTACGCGAGACTGCGCGAGCGCCACGGCCCCGTCGCGCCCGTGGAGATCGCCCCTGGCGTCCAGGCCCACCTGGTGATCGGATACCAGGCCGCGGTGGACGTGCTCACCAACGCCGGCGGCGTCTGGAGCAAGGACTCGCGCCCGTGGCAGGTCAGGCTGCCGGACACGCCCGGGGCCGCGGCCGCGCTCGGCATGCTCGCCCACCGGACCAACGTCCTGTACTCGGACGGCGCCGATCACGCCCGCTACCGCAAGGTGATGACCGACTGCTACGGCATGATCCAGCCGCACAAGCTGCGCGACATGGTGATCGAGGTCTCCGACTCGCTCATCCGCCGCTTCGCCGCTACCGGGTCGGCCGACCTGGCCACCGAGTTCGCCAGGCCGATCCCGCTGCGGGTCTTCAACCTGCTCCTGGGGCGCCCGGACGCCGACAGCGCCGCCCTGATCTCGGCCCTGTACGACATGATGGAGGCCGACGGCGAGGCCGGGGCGCGCGGCACCGAAGCCTACTACCGCTACATCACCGAGCTCATCGAGGCCAAGTACGCCGACCGCGGCGACGACCTCACCTCGTGGTTCATCGACCATCCCGTCGGGCTGAGCCGGCAGGAGGTGCTGGAGGCGCTCGTGGTCACCCTGGCCGCCGGCTTCGACCCGATGGCCAGCCTCATCTCGAACACGATCTCGCGGATGGTCAGCGACGACCGCTACTACAACTCGCTGTCCAACGGCGCGCTGAGCACGTACGACGCGCTGCTGGAGGCGCTGCGCGCCGAGCCCCCGATGGCCAACTACGGCCCGTACTTCACGACGCGGGCGGTGGACTTCCACGGCACCTGGATCCAGCCCGCCGAGCTGGTCCTGGTCTCCTACGCGGCGGCCAACACCGAGCCCACGCACGTCCCGGACGAGCTGCGCTCCGACGGCGGCGCCTACCTGGGCTTCGGCGCGGGCGCGCACCGCTGCCCGGCGGCGGACCCGGCGACGCTCATCGCGATGACCGCCATCGAGCGGCTGACCTCCCACCTGAGCGACCTCGAACTGACCGTGCCGCGTGAGGAGCTGGAATGGCGGCCGGGGCCCTTCATCCGGTCGCTGGCCGGCCTGCCCGTCCGCTTCACCCCCATCCGTCCAGACCAGCCAGGAGAATCCCCTTGGTCAGCGCACCACCCGTCGTCCTCGACCCCTTCGGAGCAGACCTCCCAGGCGAGACCCGCCGACTACGCGACCTCGGCCCCCTGGTCCTCGTAGAGCTTCCCGGAGGCATCCCGGCCTGGGCGGTCAACGGGCACGAGCTGCTCAAGGAGCTCATACTCAACCCGCTGGTCAGCAAGGACAAACGCCACTGGCGGCTGTGGGAGGAGGTCGGCTCCCGGCCCGAGTGGATGTGGATCGCCACGTGGCTCGGCGTGCGGAACATGCTGAGCACGTACGGCGCGGACCACCGGCGGCTGCGCAAGCTCATCGCGCCGAGCTTCACCGCCCGCCGCAGCAAGGCCCTGCAACCGACCATCGAGCGCATCATCGGCGAACTGCTCGACGACATGGCGGCGGCGCCGGCCGGGGAGCCGGTCGATCTGCGCGCGGCGTACGCGCATCCGCTGCCGATGCGGGTGATCTGCGAGCTGTTCGGCGTGCCCGACCACATGCGGGCCGAGATGGCGCAGATCATGGAAGCGGTCATGGACACCACGGCCACGCCGGAGGCGGCGGCGGCCAACTTCCAGCGGATCATGACCGTGCTGCCCGCGCTGGTCGCGTACAAGCGCGAACATCCCGGCGACGACCTGACCACGGAGCTCATCCAGGCCCGCGACCAGGGCGACCGGCTCACCGACGACGAGCTGCGTGACACGCTGCTGCTGCTCATCGCCGCCGGGCACGAGACCACGGTCAACCTGATCGGCAACGCGGTGCACGCCCTGCTCACCCATCCCGAGCAGCTCCGGCGGGTGCTGGCCGGAGAGATCTCGTGGGAGGCGGTGGTGGAGGAGACCCTGCGCTGGGCGCCCTCCATCGCGAACCTGCCCCTGCGCTTCGCCATCGAGGACATCGAGATCGGCGGCGCGCGGATCGCGGCGGGCGACGCCATCCTCACCACCTATCTGTCGGCGAACCACGACCCCGCTCAGCACGGCCGGGACGCCGGCAGCTTCGACGCCACGCGGCCCCAGGACGAGCACCTCGCCTTCGGCATCGGCGTGCACCGCTGCATCGGCGCCCCGCTGGCCAGGCAGGAGGCGCTCACCGCGCTGCCCGCCCTGTTCGACCGCTTCCCCGATCTGTCCCTGGCCGTGGGCGAGGGCGAGCTGAGGCACGTCCCGTCGTTCATCGCCCACGGGTGGAGCACGCTGCCGCTCCTGCTCGGGGACGGCCCGCGCGGCTGACACGGTCGTCCGGACCCTGGAGCCGCCGCAGAAGGGCGGCTCCAGGGTCCGGACGTCACAGGGCGTTCAGACGCGAGTCCACTTCTGGTTGTTCTGGCCGTTGCACGGCCAGATCTGCACCCTGGTGCCGTTGGCGGTGGCGGCGCCGGACACGTCCAGGCACTTGTTCGCTCCCACCGCCGTGATCGTGCCGTCGGTGTTGAGCCGCCACTTCTGGTTGTTCTGCCCGTTGCAGTCCCAGATGATCACGGCGGTGCCGTCCGCCGTCCCGCCCCCGTTCACGTCGAGGCACTTGGTGCCGTACACCCGCAGCTCACCCGCGGCGGTCGCCGTCCACTGCTGGCCGGGCTGCCCGTTGCAGTCCCAGATCTGCACCTGTGTGCCGTTCGTCTGCGAAGCGCCGTTGAGGCACCGGTTCGATGCCACACCCCGCAGCGCGCTGCCCGAGGACGAGCCGTCACCCACCCCGACGCCCTTGCCGTTGAGGGTGAACGAGTCCACGTCGAACGCGTTCGCGGACGGCGCCTTGAACACGACGTAGACGGTGTGGGTGCCTCCGGGGTCGGTGACCCGCACCGCGGGCTGGGACACGTAGGTGTTCCAGCCTCCGGTCGCCGCGACGGGACTGGAGGCGATCAGGGTCCCCGTCGGCGAGTCGGCGCGCAGTTCGATGGACGCCCCGGTGCTGGACGGCGCCGAGAGGCGGAAGGACACCGTGTCGATCCCGGAGAGGTTGACCGGGCTGAAGGAGATCCAGTCGTTGTTGGAGATGTCGCCGATGCGCCTGCCGCCCTCGGCTCCCGTCTCGTCGACGATCCGGATCCCGGACGAGCCGGTGAAGTGCTCGGCCTGCTTGTGCTTGGGCTGCAGGGTGACGCCGGCGCTGCCCTTCAGGCCGCCCTTGTCGGTGTAGTCGGCGGACAGGGCGTAGTAGACGTTGGCGGCCTCGTCGTGGCCGGACGCGGTGGTCGTGACCGTGCCGGTGCAACCGGTGTACTGGCCGGTGTCGTGGGCGTGCTGGTCATGGCCGAGCGCCGTGATCACGTTGACCTTGGTGCAGTCGACGGCGCCGTCCTCGGGGTCGGTGACGCTCACCGTGTACGCCACCTGGTCCCCGAAGTCGATGAACCCGCCGTCGGGCGGAGCCGAGAAGACGACCTTGGGACGGGTGTTGCCGACGGCGATGGACAACGTGACGCTGCCCGTCTTCCCGCCGGAGTCCCGTACGGTCAGCTTGGCGGTGTAGGTCCCGTTGGCGCTGTAGGTGTGGGACGGGTTGGCGCTGGTGGAGGTCCCGCCGTCGCCGAAGTCCCACGCGTAGGTGATCGCGTCGCCGTCGGGGTCGGACGAGCCGGCCGAGGAGAACGCCACCGTCAGCGGCGCCGCGCCCGAGTCGGGGTTGGCGCTCGCCTTGGCCAGGGGCGCGCGGTTTCCCGCCACGTAGTCGATCCGGTAGATGCTGTCATCGGTGTTCGCGTGGCCGAAGCCGTTGCCCCAGTCGGCCATGTACAGCGCGCCGTCCGGACCGAACTTCATGTCGATCGGCGCGTGCGGGGCGAGCTGCGCCGCGAAGGGGTTGATCTTCAGGAGGTTGCCCGAGGAGTCCAGCCGGAGCTCCTTGACGAAGTTGCGACTCCACTCGTAGAGGAACGGCGTGCCGTCGAAATACTCGGGGAACTTGCGGTCGGAGCCGCCGGCGGCGTCGTAGCGGTAGAAGGGGCCGCCCATCGGGGCGGCGCCGCCGCAGCAGTTGATCTCGGGGAACTCGGCCGAGGCGTGGTAGTTGTACCAGATGGTCGCGGGCTTGGCCGCGGGCAGATTGGTCAGGCCGGTGTTGTTGGGCGAGTCGTTGACGGGCGCCGAGCAGTTGAACTTCGCGCCGGAGGTGTTGGTGGCGAAGTTGTAGTCGTTGAACGGGATGTTGTTGCCGACGCAGTACGGCCAGCCGTAGAAGCCCGGCTGCTTGATCAGGTTCCACTCGACGGTGCCCTCGGGACCGCGGTTGGGGTTCGCGGCGCCGGCGTCGGGGCCGTAGTCGCCCACGGAGATCCAGCCCGTCACCTTGTCGACCGAGAAGCGGAACGCGTTGCGGAAGCCCATCGCGTAGATCTCCGGCCGCGTCTTGGCGGTGCCGGGCGCGAACAGGTTGCCGGACGGGATGGTGTAGGTGCCGTCGGCCTCGGGGTGGATGCGCAGGATCTTGCCGCGCAGGTCGTTGGTGTTGGCCGCGGACCGCTGGGCGTCGTAGTGCTCCCGGCCCGGCCGCTCGTCGATCGGGGCGTAGCCGCTGGACCCGTTGGGGTTGGTGTCGTCACCCGGGCCGATGTACAGGTTCCCGCCCGGCCCGAACGCGAGGTAGCCGCCGGTGTGGCCGGGCTCGTCGACGTTGCGGTAGGCCGGAACCTCGATGATCTTCTTCTCGCTCGCCAGGTCGAGGCTGGTGCCGTTGAAGGTGAACCTCGACACCCGGTTCACCTCACCGCCGTTGGACGGCGAATAGTTGACGTAGATCCAGCCGTTGGTGGCGAAGTTCGGGTCCAGCGCCAGCCCGACGCCGCCGTCCTCGCCGCCGTCGTACACCGACAGGGTGGCGATGACGCGCGTGCCCCCGCCGCCCGCGGGGATCAGGTTCACCTTGCCCGAGCGCGAGATGTAGAAGACCCTGCCGTCACCGGCCACGTCCAGCTCCATCGGCTGGTCCGGCGCGGCGTCGAGGGTGACCTTCTGGAACCGGCCCGCGACGGTGCCGCCGCAGTCGCCCGGGGCCGCGCCCGCCGCCCACTGCACCCCGCCCAGCAGATGCTGCTTGAACGACGACTCCGAGTAGGAGGACGCCTGGTGGCCCATCGCGGTGGCCCACAACCGGCCGCCCTCCGGGTTGTGGCACCAGGAGATCGGGTGGTCGGCGCCCATCTTGTTCGGCCCCGCGTCATAGGTGGTCTCGTCCGCGGTCACCAGCACGTGCACCGAGCCGCGCATGTTCTTGTCGAAGTTGTACCACTCCTCGGTGCGCACCCAGCGATCCGGCAGCCCCTTCGTGGAGGGGTGAACCTTGTCGGCCACCTTGGCGGTGCCCTGGAGGATCGACGAGTGCGCGGTCATGTGCGCGCCGGCCAGGGCGACCTGGTCCCACCAGGGGAACTGCGTCTCGATGTTCATGTCGGTGGCGTTGTGGATCGCGACGACGCCGTGGCCGCTGCGGACGTACGCCTGGAATGCCTGACGCTGGGCGTCGTTGTCCCAGACCATGCCGCTGGTCTGCAACATGATCACCGCGTCGTAGGTGTTCAGGGTCGCGGTCGTGAAGACGGCGGAGTCCTCGCTCTGGTCGAGCTGGAAGTTGTTGTCGGCCGCCAGCTGCTGGAACATCGCGATGCCGGCGGGGATGGAGTCGTGCCGGTAGGCGCCGCTCGCGGTCTTGGTGAACAGCAGCACCTTGAACTGCGGAGCGGCCGCGTGCGCCACCAGCGGCACCGCGGACAGCCACAGCCCTAACAGGACCGCGGCGAGGGCGGGGAGCAGGCGTGATGTTCGCATGAAGGATCTCCTGGGAGTGGCCCACCCAAATCGAGTCGCCACGAAAATAGGTCGGACTAAACACGGGCGTCAAGCATGCCTATCGAGCGAATTGACGACCGTCTTTCCGCTTCCACTGAGCCGAGAACTCGCTTCGTTCACCAGATATCTCCAGGTGAAGGCGACATTGCCGAATCCACGCCGCCCCCACCGGTAGCCAGCGAGACAAGAAGAAGCATTGAGATAAGTATGAAACTTTCAAGCCTCGATCAGAGGGTGCGCAGGTAGGCGAGGCCGTCCACGGCGAGCCCGTCCTGGCTTCGCGCGAGGGGCCGCCAGACGGAGGCCGCCGTGGCGATGGTCTGGTTGTGGGCGGTGAACGACTCGATGACGAGCGGCCCTTGGTAGCCGACGTCGCGCAGCGCCCCGGTGAAGCCGGGCCAGTCGAAGCGGTCGGCCCCCGGCGTGCCGCGATCGGTGCCGCACACCTGCACGTGCGCGATCCGGTCCGCCGCGACCCGCACCGCCTCGGCGGGGTCCTTCTCCTCGATGTTCATGTGGTAGGTGTCGAGCGCCAGGTGGCAGTCCTCGGGCAGCGCGTCGAGGGCCTGCTCGACCGTGTTGACGAGGCTGGTCTCATACCGGTTGAGCGGCTCGACCGCGAGCTTCACCCCGCGCTCGCCCGCGTGGTCCAGGACGGGCCGCAGGTTCTCCCGCAGCTCCGCGTAGACGCTGCGGCGCTCGTCCGGCGACAGCCGCCAGGTGCGGCCGACCGAGGCGTACGCCGGCCCCCCGATCACCGGCGAGCCGACGGTCACCGCCACGTCGACGCAGTGCCGCAGATAGTCCTGGGTGTCGCGGACGGTCCGCGGGGAGGCTGTCACGAGCTCGCGCCCCGGCGGCATGACCAGCACCACGGACGCGGCCAGCCCGTGCTCGGCCAGCACCGCCGCGGCCCGGCCCGGGTCCCAGTCGCCGGGCCGCTCGACGGGCAGCTCGACGACGTCGAAGCCCCACCCGGCGATGCGGGGGGCGAGCCGCGTCAGCTCGGCGTCGGTCAGCGGGGAGACCCAGACCCAGGTGTTCACTCCGATGGAGAACATGGCGTCCCTCTTCGTCGCCGGTGCGGGATCTGGTCAGCTCTTCTTCCCGCCCCAGGTCTCCGGGAATCCGGGCAGGTCCTCACAACCGCACAGCGCGTAGTGCAGCGGCGGCATGTTGGGCTTGATGTAGGTCGACAGGTTCTCGCCGGTGACCTTGGGCTGCGGCAGGTTCCAGAGCTTGGGCACCTCCTCGCCCTTGAGGATCTTCAGCGCGGCGATGATCGGGGTGCGCCACTGATAGGTCGGGTACGTGGGCGCGACGGCGGTGAGGCCCGCGTCCTTCCACTTCTGCAGGAAGTCCTGCTGGTCCTCGCCGTTGATCGGCGGCACCGGCACGCCCGCGTCCTCGAACGCCTCGATCGCCGCCACCGCCGTGGCGCCCGAGTCCATCCAGACGCCGTCGATCTTGCCGTACCGCTGGAGGTAGTCACTGACGATGCTCTTGGTCTTGGCGGCGTCGCCGTCGGTGAACTCCACCCCCACCACCTGGAGCCGGCTCCTGTCGAAGACCACCTTCGCCGCCGACCAGCGGGTCTCCAGCACGTCCACGCCGGGCAGGATGCGCAGCGCCAGCACCTTCCCGCCCGCCGGCACCTTCTCGACCAGGAACTCGGCGGCATCGGCGCCGAAGGCGTAGCCGCCGATCGGCTTGATGAACGTCACCGGGCAGTCCGTCTCCACCCCCCGGTCGAACACGATGACGGGCACCTTCCCGCAGGCGGCCGTCACGGCGGGAGTGAGCGTGGCCGTGGTGTTCGGCGAGACGATCAGCGCGTCGCACCCCTTGGCCTGCAGCTCGGCGATGTCGGAGATCTGCTTGTCGTCCTTGCCCTCGGCGTCGAGCGCCGTGAACTTCCCGATCTCCTTGTGCAGGCCGACCTCTGCCTGCATCGTCTTCCACCCGACCTGCCGCCAGGGGTTGTTGACCGCGGCGTTGGAGAAGCACAGGTGGTACGGCCCGTCCTTCTTGTACTTGGCGGTGCCGGTCATCTGCGGGGCGATGGCCTGCTCCCACGGCTTGCCGGAGGGGCCCTGCGGGGTCTCGGAGCGCATGGCCAGCTGGGCGTCGAAGTCCGCCTGCACGAAGAACTTGGACTGCTCGCCCGTGCCCGAGCCCTGAGCGCTCGTGGCGGGCGCCGCGGACTGGGTGGTGGACGCCGGCTTGTCGGTGGTGCAGCCGGCGAGAACGAGCGCGGACAACACCGCGATCGCGGCCTTATGACGCGGCATGTGCGTCTCCTCTTCGGGGGGTGAACTTCCAGGGAAGCCGGACGGCTCCCGCCGCGACCGCGGCGATGATGATGACGCCCTGCACGGTGAACTCCAGCGCCCCCGAAATTCCGTACAGGTTGAGCAGGGTGAACAGCGCCTCCAGCGTGAAGGCGCCGGCCAGGGCGGCCGGCACCGAGCCGCGCCCGCCGCCGAGCGCCACGCCGCCGAGGACGACCGCGGTGATGGCCGAGAACTCGAGTCCCTGGCCCGCCTGTGCCGACACCCCGGCGAAACCGCCGAGCAGGACGGCCGCGACGGCGGCGGCCAGACCGGAGAGCATGAAGGCGAAGATCTTGGCCCGGTCGACCCGGACCCCGGACAGCGCCGCGGCCCGCTCGTTGTCGCCGACGGCGATGAGGGTCCTGCCGAAATCCGTACGCATGAGCCAGATCGCCGCCGCGCCCACGGCCAGCAGGATCAGCACCGACCACGGCAGCGGCCCGAGGCCGCCGCGGCCGAACACCCGGAAGCCCTCCGACAGCGCGCCACGCGGCGCGCCGCCGGTCCAGAGGAACACCGCCCCGCTGAGAACGAGCAGCATGCCGAGCGTCACGATGAACGACGGCACCCGCAGCTTGGTGGTGACCACGCCGTTGACCAGCCCGGCGAGCAGCCCGACGACGATCAGCAGGGCGAGGACCGGCCACGTGGCGGACTCGTCGCCGTCGATGAGCCGCGCGGCGATCACCACTTCGGCCGTCACCAGCGAGCCGACCGACAGGTCGAACTCGCCGGAGACGATGACGAAATACTGTCCCGCGGCGAGGATCACCAGCGGCGCGGCCCGTTTGAGAAACCCCAGGAACCCGGCGGGCTCCAGGAAGAAGGGGTTGGCGACCGCGATCGCGGCCAGCAGCGCCACGAGGACCACGACGATGGGGAGTGCCCGTTTCATGCCGGCCGCCTTGTTCCACGCCGCGCGTAGACGGCCACCGCGATGACGATGACCACGCCGCGGACCACGTCCTTGACGAAGGAGTTGACCTCGAGCTGGTTGAAGATGGTGTCCAGGACGGCCAGCAGCAGGACCCCGCCCACGGTTCCCGCGACGCCGCCCTTGCCTCCGGCCAGCACGGTCCCGCCGAGCACGACCGCGGCGATGGACTCCAGGTCGTAGCCGCCGTCGGTGCCCACCGTGGGCGCCCCCGCCCCGAGCCTGGCGGCCAGCAGCAGGCCCGCGATGCCGGCGCAGACGGAGCAGAGCACGTGGGTGATCACGACGACCCGGCCCGTGCGGATCCCGGACAGCCGGGCGACCTCCTCGCTCCCGCCCACCGCGTAGATCCGGTAGCCCAGCCGGGTCCTGCTCAGCAGGAACCAGGCCGCGACGGCCACGCCCGCCCAGAGCATGGCGGAGACGGGGATCGGCCCGATCCGGGAGTAGCCGAGGAGCTGGAACGACTCGGGCACCTTGCCCGCAGGGCCGTCGTACAGGTGGTCCACGACGCCCTTGACGATGAGGGCGACGCCGAGCGTGGCGATGAAGGCGTGGACCCGGAGCCTGGTGATGATCAGCCCGTTGGCCAGCCCCACCAGCGTGCTGACGGCCAGCACCGCGGCGACCGCCGGCAGGATGTTCCCGTCCCGGCCCGCCATGGTCTCCGCCGCGACCAGGGAGGCCAGGCTGATCAGGTACGCCACCGACAGGTCGAGCGACCCGGCCAGGATCACCAGCGTCTGCCCGATCGCCACGATGCCGAGGGCCGCCGAACGCTGCTGGATGCCGACGACGCTCTCCAAGGTGAGGAACTGACCGCCGTCGAGCGCGACGAGGACGCAGCCGACCGCGACCAGGCCGAGCAGCGCGAGGAACACCACCTGCGTGGGTTCGCGCAGCCGCGCCGCCAGGCCGCCGTGCGCCGCGCCCGAGCGGGCGGGACGGCGGGCGCGCACGGGCACGTTCATCTCAGGCCACCTCTCCGGCGGCCAGGCGCATGACGGCCTCCTCGGAGGCCCCGGCCGGCAGCGTGCCCGCGACGCGGCCGTCGCGCAGGACGACGACGCGATCGCTCATGCCGATGAGCTCGGGCAGCTCGGAGGAGATCATCATGATGGCCATGCCGTCGTTCGCGAGTTCGCGCATCAGGTCGTGGATGGCGGCCTTGGCCCCGACGTCGACGCCCCGGGTCGGTTCGTCGAACAGCAGCACGCGCGGCGCCATGGTCATCCATTTGGCGAGCACGACCTTCTGCTGGTTGCCTCCGGACAGGTAGCGGACCTCCTGTTCCTGACGCGGAGGCGAGAGGCGTACCCGTTCGAGCAGGCCGCGGAGGCCGTCGCGGCCCTCGCGGACGCCCGCCGCGCGGGCGGCGAGCAGGGCGTTGTCGCGTACGGACTGGCGCAGGGCGAGCCCTTCGGCCTTGCGGTCCTCGGTCACCAGTCCGATGCCCATGGCCATGCCTTCGCGGACCGAGCGGGGGCGCGAGGGGGTCATCTCTCCCGTGGTGAAGGGTTCCGCGCCGAAGATGGCTTTGGCGAGCTCTGTTCTGCCGGACCCCTGCAGGCCCGCGATGCCGACGATCTCCCCTGCCCGCAGCTCCAGATCGATGTCGCGGAGCTTGTGGTTGCCCGCTCCGCGCAGGCTGAGCCGTACCTCGCCGGCGCCGTTCGAGCGGGGCGGGAAGTAGGTGCCGAGGTCGCGGCCCACCATCAGGCGGATCAGCTCGTCGGGGGTCACCTCGCCGATCGGGAGTGTGGCGACGCGCGAGCCGTCCTTGAGCACCGTGACCCGGTCGGCGAGGTCGAACACCTCGCGTAATCGGTGGGAGATGTACACGACGGCGACGCCGCGTTCCCTCAACCGCCCGATCAGCCGGTGGAGCAGCTCGACCTCGTGCTCGGCGAGCGCCGCGCTGGGCTCGTCCATGACCACGAGCCGGGCGCTCACCGACAACGCCTTGACGATCTCGACGATCTGCTGCTGGGCCACCGACAGGCGCTTGACGGCGTCACGGGGGCCGAAGGGGTCCTCGCCGAGCTCGTCGAGGAGCCGCGCGGTCGCCTGCTCCATCGCCGCCCGGTCGACCAGGCCGCGTCTGACGGGCTCGCGCCCGAGGAAGACGTTCTCGGCGACGGAGCGCTCGGGCAGCAGGTTGAACTCCTGGTAGATGATCGCGATGCCGGAGCGCTGCGCGTCGAGCGGATGGCCGAAGTGGACGCGCCGGCCGTCGATCTCGATCGTGCCCTCGTCAGGCGCGTGCACCCCGCAGATGATCTTCATGAGGGTGGACTTGCCGGCGCCGTTCTCGCCGACGACGGCGTGGACCTCGCCGGCCGCCACGTCCAGGTCCACTCCGGACAGCACCCGCACGCCCAGGAAGCCCTTGCCGATGCCGCGCATGCTCAGCACCCCGCCCACCTCCCCGCCTGTCGCGCCGTGAGGGCGGCCTGAGGGCCGCACACTGCGGGATGCTAAGCGGGCTTATATCGATGGTCAAGCAAAAGCCGTCGCCACTGCGACATAAGTGGACCAGGGATCGCTGCCCATAAGCGGCGGAACGATGGAAAATGGGCCTACTTATAGTTGACCATCGGCGAAAATAGCTCTTACCATCACGGAGACTTACCTGCCGGATGCCTACCGCATGCGGAGGTGGTCCCGACACGATGGAGCTTTCATGAACAAGCTCGGTGTGTGGCTGATCGGGGCACGAGGATCCGTGGCGACCACTGCCATCGTGGGCGCCTCGGCCGTCAGGGCGGGGGCCGCGACCTCGCAAGGATGCGTGAGCGAAGCCCCCGGCTTTCCCGGTGACCTGGCTCCGCCGGGCGGCCTGGTCTTCGGCGGCCATGACATCACCGAGACCTCCTTACGCAAGCGCGCCGAGCAACTGGGCAGAGCGGGGGTCGCCCCGGCGGAACTCGCCGCCTGGCAGCGTGTGCCGTACGCCCGTCTGCGCGCCTTCGCCGAGGAGCTGTCATGAGGGCGCTGCTCGAACTGGTCCGCGCACCGGCCGCGCTGTCGGTGCCGGGGGACACCATGGCGGGGGCCGCCGCCGCGGGGCGGCGTCCGGCGCCTGGCCTGGCCCTGGCGTCGGTGCTCATGTACTGGTCGGGGATGGCGCTCAACGACTGGGCCGACCGTGAGACGGACGCCGCCGAACGTCCCGAGCGCCCGATCCCGTCGGGCCGGGTCCGCCCCGGCGCCGCGCTCGGGCTCGCGGCCGCCCTGACCGGCGCGGGCCTCGCCAGCGCCGCCCTCGCCGGCGGCCGGCGCGGTCTCACCGTCGCCGGACTGCTGGCCGGGGCGGTGTGGGCCTACGACCTGGGTCTCAAACGGACGGCGGCGGGACCGGCGTCGATGGCGGCCTGCCGCGTGCTCGACGTGCTTCTCGGCGCGGGCGAGCAGGCCGGGGCCGCCGTGCCCGCGGCCCTGGCGATAGGCGCGCACACCTACGGGATCAGCGTCCTGGGCCGGGCCGAGGTCACGGGGGCGGCACGCGGCACCGCCGAGCGCGCGCTCGTGGCGAGCGCCGCGGCGGCCGGGCTCGCGGCCGCCGCCTGCGCGCGCGACCAGGCCGCTTCCTGCGCGCATGACCGGGCCGTCGCCTGCGTGGGCGACCGGGCCGCCTCCTGCGCGCATGACCGGAACGCCGCCCGGGCCGGAGCGGGCGTCCTCATCGCCGGCTATCTCGCCTTCACCCTCCCGGTCCAGGCCGGGTTGCGGACCCGTCCCGAGCCCGAGCACGTACGGCAGGCCGTCCGCCTCGGCATCCTCGGCCTGATCCCGCTCCAGGCGGCGGCGATCGCCGGCGGCGGGCGGTTCGCGACGGCGGGCGCGCTGCTGTGCTCGCTGCCCTTGGGAAAGTGGCTCTCAAACCGGATGGCGACCTCATGAAGTGGGCCTACTGCACCAACGGCTTCGCCGACCACCGGCTTCCCGAGGCGCTCACGGTTCTGGCCGACCTGGGGTACGCCGGTGCGGCGATCACGCTCGACCACGGCCATCTCGACCCCCACTCCCCCGGCCTGGCCGCGGAGGTGTCACGGATCGCCGGGCTCCTCGCACGCCTCGGCCTCGACGTCGTCGTGGAGACGGGCGGGCGTTACACCCTCGATCCCCTGCGCGAACACCATCCGACCCTGATCAGCGACGACGCCGGACGCAGAGTGGAGTTCCTGACCACCGCGATGCGAGTCGCCGCCGATCTGGGCGCTCCCGTGGTGCACCTGTGGAGCGGGGTCCGGCCCGACGGCATGACGGAGGCGGAGGCGTACACGCGGCTGGCCCGCCAGTGCGCACGGCTGCTCGACGAGGCCGACCGGGTCGGCGTCACGCTGGGATTCGAACCCGAACCCGAGATGCTCGTCGCCGGCCTGGACGGCTTCGAGCGGCTGCGGGCGATGCTCGGCGCCCATGCCCGGTTCGGTCTCACCCTCGACATCGGGCACTCCCACTGCGTGGAGCCGGACGACCTCGTCACCTGCGTGCGCCGGGCGCTGCCGTACACCGTGCACGTGCAGATCGAGGACATGCGCCGGGGAGTCCACGAGCACCTGGAGTTCGGCGAGGGCGAGATCGACTTCCCGCCGGTGCTCGCCGCGCTGCGCGGCTACTCGGGCCTGGTGGCCGTGGAGCTGGCCCGGCACAGCCACGCGGCCCCGCAGGTCGCCCGCCGCTCGATCGAGTTCCTGAGGAGGGCACATGAAGGAGCCGGCACAGGAGTGGCTGGCACAGGCCGTCCGGCAGGTCGAGGCTGACCCCCACGCGATCCACCGGCTCTTCCCGCAGGCCGGACGGCGCGGCGGCCCAGGCGCGCGGCGCGCGCTGCTCGGCGCGCTGCACGGCGACCACGCGACGATCCGCAGCCTGTACGAGGCCGGCGACAGCGGTGAGCGGCTGGCGATCCTGACCGTCCTGCACGAGCTCGACGCGGAAGGGACGGCGGTCGGGCTGGTGGAGGACGCGCTGCGTACCAATGACGCGCGGCTGGTCGCCGCGGCCCTCGGGCCATACGGCGCGGCGTGGCTGGACGACCACTCCTTCCGTCAGGGGGTGCTCAAGTGCGTCTTCATGTCGATCCCCCTGGCGGCGGTCGCCGAGCTGGATCGCCGCTTCGACGCCGAGCTGGCCCGGATGCTGTCGGACTACGCGGCGGAGCTGCGGGCGGCCGGCCGGCCCGTCCCGGACGACGTCCTGGAGAGGATCTGAATGCGCATCTTCGACCCCCACATCCACATGACCTCCCGGACCACCGACGACTATCAGCGCATGCACGCCGCGGGGGTCCGGGCCGTCGTCGAACCCGCCTTCTGGCTGGGGCAGCCCCGTACCAACGTGGGCAGTTTCCTCGACTACTTCGACGCGCTGCTCGGCTGGGAGCCGTACCGCGCCGCGCAGTACGGCATCCACCACCACTGCGCGCTCGCGCTCAACCCGAAGGAGGCGAACGATCCGCGGTGCGCGGGGGTGCTGGCCGAGTTGCCGCGATACCTGCTGAAGGACTCCGTCGTCGCGGTCGGCGAGGTCGGCTACGACTCGATGACGGCGGAGGAGGAACGGGCCTTCGAGGCGCAGCTCGCCCTCGCGCGGGAGGCCGATCTCCCGGTGCTCGTGCACACTCCGCACCGGGACAAGACGGCGGGCGTCCGCCGCACCCTCCACGTGGTCCGGGACTCCGGGACACCCCCCGAACGGGTGCTCATCGACCACCTCAACGAGGTGACCGTCGGCATGGTGGCGGACTCGGGCTGCTGGATGGGGTTCTCGATCTACCCCGACACCAAGATGGACCCGGACCGGATGGTGGCCCTGCTCAAGGAGTACGGCACGGACAGGGTGCTGGTGAACTCGGCCGCCGACTGGGGCCGGAGCGACCCGCTCAAGACGCGCGAGGTGGCCGACGTCATGCTCGCGACCGGCTTCGGCGAGGACGAGGTGGATCGGGTGCTGTGGCGCAATCCGGTCGCCTTCTACGGGCAGAGCGGCCGCCTCGACCTCGATCCGGACCCGCACGTCGGGCCCGACCACGCCGGCAACACGATCAAGCGAGGCTGACCGTGCGGTTACGCCATCCGGACGGCTCGACGGTGCACCTGTCCTACTGCACCAACGTCCACGCCGCCGAGGACGTCCCCGGCATCCACCGTCAGCTGTCCGGCGTCGCCGCGCGGGTCAGGCGGCTGCTCGGCGTCGAGCGGCTCGGGCTCGGGCTGTGGCTGTCCCGGCACGCCGCCGCGGACCTCCTCGCCCGGCCCGGGGAGCTCGCCGGGCTGCGCGAGCGGCTGAGCGCGCTCGGGCTGGAGGTCGTGACCCTCAACGGGTTCCCCTACCGCGGCTTCCAGGACGAGATCGTGAAGTACCGCGTCTACACCCCTGACTGGGCCGACGCGGAGCGGCTGCGCCACACGCTCGGGCTCGCCGAGATCCTCGCCGTCCTGCTGCCGGACGACGTCACCGAGGGCACGATCTCGACCCTGCCCCTCGCCTGGCGCACCGGGTGGACGGGAGACAAGGCGGCCGCGGTCATGGCCAATGTCGGCGCGGTCGCCCAGGGGCTGCGCGCGCTGGCCGGCCGTACCGGCAAGGTGATCCGGCTGGGCTTCGAGCCGGAGCCCGGCTGCGTCGTCGAGACGACGCCCCAGGCCGCCGCCCTGCTGGGCGACGTGGATCACGACCACCTCGGCCTCTGCCTGGACGCCTGCCACATGGCCGTGGGTTTCGAGGAGCCCGGCGCCGGCGCCCGCACCGGGCTGCCCGTCGTGAAGCTCCAGGCGTCGTGCGCCCTGGTGGCCCCGCCGGGGGCGCAGCGGGCGCTGGCCGCGTTCGACGAGGCCCGTTTCCTCCACCAGACGCGCTCCGCCACCGGATACGCCGACGACCTGGGCGAGGCCCTGGCGGGCGGCCTGCCCGCGGACGAGAGCTGGCGCGTGCACTTCCACGTCCCGCTGCACGACGCGCCGCCCCCTCCTCTCGCCACCAGCGCCCCCTACCTGCGGGACCTGCTGAACGTGATCCTCGGCGGGGAACGGCCGCTGACCCGCCACGTCGAGGTGGAGACCTACACCTGGAACGTGCTTCCCGGCGCCCCTGCCGACCTCGCCGAAGGCATCGCGGCCGAGCTCGACTGGATGCGGGGGCAGCTCGCCGCCCTCGGGCTGAAGGAGACGTGATGGCGCCGCTGATCGTGATCAATGTCGTCGGGCTCACCCCGCGCCTGCTCGCGCACATGCCGAACGTGGCGAGCGCGGGCGCGGCGGCCACGCTGCGGCCCGTGCTCCCGGCCGTCACCTGTTCGATGCAGGCCACCCTGCTGACCGGCAGGATGCCCCGCGACCACGGCATCGTCGGCAACGGGTGGTACTTCCGCGACCTCGGCGAGGTGCTGCTGTGGCGTCAGCACAACGCGCTCATCCAGGGCGACCAGCTGTGGAGCGCCGTGCCCGGCCTGCGCACCGCCAACGTCTGCTGGTGGTACGCGATGGGCGCCGCGACCGACCTGCTCGTCACCCCGCGTCCGATCTACCACGCCGACGGCCGCAAGTCGCCCGACTGCTACACCCGCCCGCCCTCGCTCCACGACGACCTCGAGGCCGCGCTGGGGCCGTTCCCCCTGTTCAGTTACTGGGGGCCCAACGCGGGGATCGCCTCCTCCGAATGGATCGTCGCCGCCGCCCGCCGCATCCTGGCCCGCGAACGGCCGGACCTGCTGCTGGTCTACGTGCCTCACCTCGACTACGACCTCCAGCGGTACGGCCCCGCCGGTCCCGAGGCGATCGCGGCGGCCCGCGCCGTCGACGCCGCTCTGGCCCCGCTCCTGGCCGAGGAGGCCGAGGTGGTCGTGCTCTCGGAGTACGGCATCACTCCGGCGTCCCGCCCGGTGGACATCAACCGGGCGCTGCGCGCCGCGGGTCTCCTGGAGGTCTACACCCAGGCCGGGATGGAGTACCTCGACCCGTGGACGTCCCGGGCCTTCGCGGTCGCCGACCACCAGGTGGCCCACGTGTACGTGCGCGACCCCGCCGACCTCGACCGCGCCCGCGCCGTCGTCGCCGAGCTCGCGGGCGTGGACGAGGTGCTCGACCAGGCGGGGAAGGCGAAGTACGGGCTCGACCACGAACGCGCCGGCGAGCTCGTCGCGGTGGCGGAGCCCGACGCCTGGTTCACCTATTACTACTGGCTCTCCGACGACCGCGCCCCGGACTTCGCCAGGCTCGTGGACATCCACCGCAAACCCGGCTACGACCCGGCCGAGCTGTTCATGGACCCGGGCGATCCGTTCGTCAAGCTCCGTGCGGCGGCGGCGCTGGCGAGGAAGAAGCTGGGCTTCCGCTACGCGATGCGGGTGGTGCCGCTCGACCCGGCGCCGGTGCGGGGCAGTCACGGCCGGCTGCCCGACCTTCCCGACGACGGCCCGCTGATCATCGGTCCCTTCGACCGTGACTCCTACGAGGCGAGCGAGGTCAGGGGTCTCCTGGCCGGTCTGGCCCGGCGGAGCCGCTGACCGTGGTTCGCGCGGTCCCCGGCCGGGGACCGCGCGAAGGCCGTGGGCTCAGACCCGGGTCCAGCGCTGGTTGCTTGCTCCGGTGCAGGTCCAGATGCGGGCCCTGGTGCCGTTGGCGGTGCCGTTGACGTCCAGGCACTTGTTCGCACCCACCGCCGTGATGGTGCCGTCGGCGTTGAGCCGCCACTTCTGGTTGTTCTGCCCGTTGCAGTCCCAGATGATCACCGCGGTGCCGTCCGCCGTGCCGGCGCCGTTCACGTCGAGGCACTTGTTGCCGTAGACCCGCAGCTCAGTCGCGGCGGTCGACGTCCACCGCTGGTTGTTCTGCCCGTTGCAGTCCCAGATCTGCGCCTGCGCCCCGTTGGCCTGGGAAGCTCCGCTGACGTCCAGGCACCGGCCCGACCCCACGCCCTTGAGTGCGCTTGTACCGTTCGGCGTGCCGGTCAGCTCCTTGACGCGGATGTTGCGGAACGACACCACGTCGCCGGACCCGTGGTTCTGGATGCCGAGGTAGCCCTGCTGGAGCGAGCGGACCGGATCGGTGTTGGTGAAGTCGTTGATCCTGGTGCCGTTCAGGAACACCTGCAGCCGCTCACCCTCCACCAGCAGCTCATAGGTGTTCCACTGCCCCGGCGGGTTGAGCGCCGCGTCGCGGGCGGCGGTGTCGGCCGCCTTGAACCCGTAGATCGCCCCGGTCGTCTTGTCCGGGGTGTCGGTCGCGTCGATCTGCACCTCATATCCGGTGTCGAGCGCCGTTTGGGGGTCGCTGGTGGCCGGGAACCCGACGATGACGCCGGAGTTGGAGTCGCCGGTCATCCTCCAGTCGAGCTTGACGGAGTAGGAGCGGAACTCCTTGACGTTGTACCACAGCATGCCCATGCCGCCCTGGGAGGTCAGCGTGGCGTCGCTGTTGGCGAACGATCCCGGCCCGGCCTGCGACCAGCCCGTCGTCGAGCCGTTGTACAAGGTCGTGTACCCGGTCTCCGGGCGGCAGTCGGCGTTGGTGGCCTTGGCCGTGTACCTGATCCCGCCGAGCAGCAGCGCGCGGAAGTTCGGATCGGCGTACGACTCCTGGGTGTGCCCCAGGCCGGTGTAGAACGCCCGGCCGGAGGACTGCGGGTGGCACCAGGTGATCGGGTGATCGCCCATGCCGCCGCCGCTGTAGCTGCCCTCGTCCAGGCTCTGCAGCACCCGGACGTTGGGGCGGGGGTTGGTGCGGTAGTTGTACCACTCGTCGGTACGCGACCAGGTCGTCCCCAGGTGAGCGGTCGCGGCGTGCGCTCGGTCCTCGGTGCGTACGGTGGCCTGCTGGATCGCCGGATGGCTGTTGAACCAGGCCCCCATCAGCTGACCGTAGTAGGGCCAGTTGTACTCGGTGTCGGCGGCCGCGTGCACCCCGACGTAGCCGCCCCCGCCGTCCACGTACGTCTGGAAGGCGGCCTGCTGGTTGTCGTTCAGCACGTCACCGGTGGTGCTGAGGAACACCACCGCCTTGTACTGGGCCAGGTTGGCCGTGGTGAAGGCGTTGGAGTCCTCGGTGGCGTCGACGGCGAAGTCGTTGGCGGTCCCCAGGTCGCGGATGGCCTGGATCCCGCTGGGGATCGAGTCGTGCCGGAACCCGGCCGTCTTCGAGAACACCAGCACCTTGAAGGCGGCGGACTGGGCGGGCACGGCCGGGATCACCGTCGCGGCGACGGTGATCGCCGCCACCGTCACTGCGAGGCGTCGCAGCACGGATGTCTTTCTGTCGCTCGGCATGGAAGTCCTTTCAGACGCGGGTCCAGCGCTGGTTGGTTCCTCCGGTGCAGGTCCAGATGCGCATCTTGGTGCCGTTGGCGGTGCCGTTGACGTCCAGGCACTTGTTCGCACCCACCGCCGTGATGGTGCCGTCGGTGTTGAGGCGCCATTTCTGGTTGTTCTGGCCGTTGCAGTCCCAGATGATCACGCTGGTGCCGTCGGCCGTGCCGGCGCCGTTCACGTCCAGGCACTTGTTGCCGTAGACCCGCAGCTCAGTCGCGGCGGTCGACGTCCACTGCTGGTTGGACTGCCCGTTGCAGTCCCAGATCTGCGCCTGCGCGCCGTTGGCCTGCGAGGCTCCGTTGACGTCCAGGCACCGCCCCGACGCCACCCCCTTGAACGCGGTCGTGCTCCCCGACGGGGTGCCGGTGTCGAGAGTGAAGGCGTCCACGTCGAACAGGTAGCCCTGTCCGGTCGGGCCGCGGAAGACCAGATAGAGCGTCGTCGTGCCGGCCGGGGCGCCGCTGAGGTTCGCCGAGACGTCGGCGAAGGTGTCCCAGCTGCCGGTGCTCGCCACGTTCACCGTTCCCAGCAGCGTGCCCGTCGCCGAGCCGGCCCGCACCTCGATCCGGCCGCCCGCGCCGGCCGAGGACACCCGGGCGGTGATCCTCGTCGCGTTGCCCAGGTTGTACGGCTGGAAGGAGATCCAGTCGCCGTCGTCGGTGAAGCCCACCGTCTTGCCGCCTTCCGCGGTGGCGTGGTCGGCCGTCTGGACGCCCTGCTGGGCGCCGAAGTGCTCGGCCTGCCGGTGCCGCGGCTGGAGCGTACGGTCGCTGGTGGAGGTCAGGCCGCCCCTGTCGGTGTAGGAGGCCTCGAAGACGCCGTAGATGTTGGCCGCGGCGTCATGCTCGCCGTCCAAGGGCACCTCGATGGAGCCCGAGCAGCCGGTCTTCGAGGTGATCTTGTGGCGGTGGCTGTCGTGGCCGAGGAGGTAGGAGACCGTGACCCCGGCGCAGTCGATCGTGCCGTCCTCCGGGTCGCTGACGGTGACCTGGAAGGGCACGGTGTCACCGAAGGAGAACAGCTGACCGTCGGCAGGGGCGGTGAGGGTGACCGTCGGCGCGGTGTTGCCGACGTTCACGATCACGCTCGCCGTGCCGGTGAGACCCTGCGGGTCCCGGACCGTGAGCGTCGCCGTGTAGGCGCCGTTGGTGGTGTAGGTCTTGCTCGGGTTCGCCGCCGTGGAGGTGGTGCCGTCGCCGAAGTTCCACGAGTACGTCAGCGCGCCGCCCTCCGGGTCGGAGCTGCCCGCCGAGGAGAAGGCCACCGTCAGCGGGGCGGGCCCCGACGTCTTGTCGGCGGACGCCCTGGCGATCGGGTTGCGGTTGGCGCTGCCGATGTACTCGATCCGGTACAGCGCCTGGTTGTTGCTCCCGGTGCCGTAGTCGAGGACGTACAGGGCCCCGTCAGGGCCGAAGGCCATGTCCATCACCTGCGTCCCCGACCAGGGGAACGCGGAGATCTCCCCGTAGCCGCCGTCCGACTTGACCTCGATCGCCTTGATCCAGCGGCGGCCGTACTCGCCGGCGAAGAAGCGCCCGTCGAGCACCTGGGGGAACTTGACGGCCGAGTTCAGGCCGGCGTCGTAACGGTAGACCGGGCCGCCCATCGGCGATTCCGACCCGGAGCCGAACTCCGGCGGGCTGCCGGCGTCCCCCGCGTACCGGATCCACGCCGGCTTCGCCGCGGGCAGCGTGGTCAGGCCGGTGTTACGGAAGGAGTTGTTGGTCGGGCCGCCCGCGCAGTTGTACTTCGGGCCGGTGCTGTTGGTGGCGAAGTTCCACTCGTTGTAGGTCTCGCTGGTGGTGTTCGTGCCCGTGCAGTACGGCCATCCGTAGTTGCCGGGACCGGTGATGCGGTTGAACTCCACCTGCCCGCTCGGCCCTCTGGCGGAGTTGGTCACCCCGGCGTCCGGCCCGTAGTCGCCGAGGTAGACGACGCCGGTCGCCTTGTCCACGCTCATCCGGAACGGGTTGCGGAAGCCCATCGCGTAGATCTCCGGCCGGGTCTTCGCCGTCCCCGGCGGGAACAGGTTGCCGCTGGGGATCGTGTAGGTGCCGTCGGGCTGCGGCTTGATGCGCAGGAGCTTGCCGCGCAGGTCGTTGGTGTTGCCGGCCGAGCGCTGGGCGTCGAACTGCGGGTTGCGGTCGGTCCGCTCGTCCAGCGGGGAGTAGCCGCTCGACTCGAAGGGGTTGGTGTCGTCGCCGGTGGTCAGGTAGAGGTTGCCGGCGGCGTCGAAGTCGATGTCCCCGCCCACGTGGCAGCACTGGCCGCGGTCGTTCTGGACCCGCAGGACCACCTTCTCGCTGGCCAGGTCGAGGGTGTCGTCCGACTTGAGGGTGAACCGCGACAGGTGCAGCTCGCCCTTCCACTGGTCGAACTGCGCCTGCGTGCCGGTGCTCGGCGCGTCACCGTTCGGGGTGCTCAGGCGCGGCGAGTAGTAGAGCCATAAGTACCGGTTGGACGCGAAGCCGGGGTCCACCGCCACACCCTGCAGGCCCTCCTCGTCGTGACTGTAGACGTCGAGCTTGCCGGCCACCTTCGTGGTGCCGTTGACATCGGTGACGCGTACCGTGCCGTCGCGCGCGGTGTGCACCACCGAACGGTTCGGCATCACGGCCAGCGACATGGCCTCGCCCAGCTCGGCGCCCCCCGACGCGAGAGACACCTGCTGGTAGTCGGAGGCCGGGATGACGAGGGCGTTGGCAGGAGGGGCGTCGAGCGCGAGTGTTCCGGAAGTGATCAGCGCCACCGTGGTCAACAAAGTGAGCCATGGACGTCGGGACATGACTGTTCCTCCACTGTCGGATCTAGGCACGGGCCCACTTCTGGTTGGTGCCGCCGGTGCAGGTCCAGATCTGCACCCTGGTGCCGTTGGCGGTGCCGTTCCCGGACACGTCCAGGCACTTGTTCGCGCCGACCGCGGTGATGGTGCCGTCGGCGTTGAGGCGCCATTTCTGGTTGTTCTGGCCGTTGCAGTCCCAGATGATCACGCTGGTGCCGTCGGCCGTCCCGGCGCCGTTCACGTCCAGGCACTTGTTGCCGTAGACCCGCAGCTCAGTCGCGGCGGTCGACGTCCACTGCTGGTTGGACTGCCCGTTGCAGTCCCAGATCAGCACCTGCGCGCCGTTGGCCTGCGAGGCTCCGTTGACGTCCAGGCACCGGCCCGACCCCGCGCCCTTGAGCGCCCCCGTGTTCCCCGACGGCTGGCCCCCGGGGCCGGCGGACGCCATCACGGCCTGGGCTCCCGCGGGCCAGGCGCCGTTGGCGACGGTGACGTTGTTGTTCACCACGTTGCCGCGGTCGCCGTTGGTCACGTTGGTGCTGCCGTTGGTCGACCAGTTGCCGGTGACGGTGAAGTTCCCCATGTTCTCGCCGCCCCAGTAGTTGGCGGTGGCCCAGGTCCCGGTGTTCGAGAGCACATTGCCGGTGACGGTGTAGTACTTGGAGCCCTCGTCGAAGTAGATCCCGAACCAGCCGTTGGTCCGCAGGCAGTGGTTGCCGCTGATCACCGCGTTCGGGTTCCACGACAGCGTGTAGATGCAGCCGCCGTCGGTCATCTGCTGCATGACGTCATGCACGTAGTTGCCGACGAGCTTGTTGCCGGACGCGGTGGTGGGGGTGGTGTAGCGCGGCTGGTAGTTGTACAGGCCGCGGTTGGCGTACTGGTTGCTGCCGCCCGGCTCGTTGGCGCCCCAGCCGTACCCGATCGACATGCCGGTGTAGGGCAGATTGTAGACCTCGTTGTGCGACACGTCGGTGTTGGTGACGTAGGTGGTCAGGACCGAGACGATGCCCCGGTAGTCCAGGCCGAGGTCGTGGATGCGGTTGTTGCTGACGGTGATGTTCCGGTTGACCATCCGCTGGTCGCTGGGGTGGTGCGCGTCGGCGCGCACGCCGCCGACCACGACGCCGCCGGCCGAGCTCTGGGCGATCTCGGATCGGGTGACCGTGATGTCGGCGGCGCCCAGGCCGACGCCGCTGGCGTGCGCGTTGGCGTCGTTGCCGATGCCCACGGCGGTCTGGCCGAGGTTGACGAACCGGGAGTCGGTGAAGGTGACGTTGTTGGCCGCGGACACCTGCACGGCCGCCGGCATCTGCTGCCAGTGCGGCCGGGCGGCCTCGAACTGCTGGCAGCCCTCCTGGCAGGAGGTCAGCCTGTCGGCGGGCCAGTTCCAGGTGCCCGCGATGTAGGCGCCGGTCTGCTGGTCCGCGTAGCCCTGGTTGCTGCTGGGTCCGAGCCAGGTCGTGCCGGTGAACGTGATCCCGCTGAAGGTGATGTGGTGCGCGGGCGCGTCGTAGGTGCCTCCGACGTTCACCAGGGACTGGAGAAGCGGCAGCTCGACGTTGACGTTGCTCATGTTCTGCCCGGCGGCCGGGATGTAGTAAAGGACGCCGGTGCGGGGGTTGACGTACCACTCCCCCGGCGCGTCCAGGAACTCGTAGGCGTTCTCCAGGTACAGCGGGCCCGCCCGATGCGGCTGGGTGAAGGTGTCGTACCCGAAGGTGTTGTTGTTCCAGCCGGGCTGCTGCATCGTGATGAAGTTCCCGCTGATGCTCTGCACCGTCACGTAGCGGTCCGTGAACGAGCCCACGCTCTCCATCTCGACCCGGTTCTGGTCGGCGAGGTTGTTCAGGTAGCTCAGGGCGCTGTTGCCGAACCTCAGCCCGGTGGTGGTGGCGGTGAAGTCGGACCGGTTCACGGTCGTGCGCGCCCGCGTGGCGAGGGCGCCGTTGACGTACAGCTGCCGGGTGTCGATCCCGGTGCCGACATTGGCACGCCAGATGTTCTTCCCCGAGTCGGCCACGGTCCATCCGGTGACCGCCCTGGCTCCGCTGATGACGGGGTGGGCGCCCGCCGCGGCCCGCCAGGTGACGGTGTAGCCGTTGTTCCCCGAATCGGCGGCGGTCAGCCGGAGCGGCGCGGAGAGCCGGTACACCCCGTCGGCCAGTTCGACGACGATGTCCCCGGACATGGCGCCGTTCAGCGAACGTACCGCCGTCTGCGCCGCGGAGACCGAGCACGGCTGGGCGGACGTGCAGGCGGTGCCGGTGCCGGTGGGTGACGCGTAGAGGGTCGTGGTGGCCGCGAGGGCCGGGGTGGCGGGGGCGACGAGGGTGAACGCCGCGGCCAGCGCCGCGACGATGCCGATCAGGAACGGTCTCAGCGCCATGACGGGCGAAGATGACTGCACAGTGTGGTTCCTTCGGGGGGTGCGGGTGTGGCCGGGTCACGCCCTGCTCAGGCAGGTGACGCCCTTCCGAGGGCCTTCGCCTCCCATTACGTTGTGAGTCTTGAGACCCGTCAAGACCTTAAGCCCGCTTATTTCACCCTTTGCACACTGAGCAGTCGGCCGTGGTTAGCCGATTTGGGCTATCCACCAGCGAGAATTCCCGCATCGCGTACGCCGGCGCCGATCGCCCTCGTATGAACCGTTCAGATGAGTCCTACTCATCGGTCCCGCCTCCGAGCCTGGGAGGGCGACCTCATCAGCCATACTTTGTAGGTACGGCGAGGAGGAAGCACAGTGACCGACACCCCCCACGAGAGCGCATACCGGCCGGGTTACGAGGTGGCGGCCGAGCAGGTACTCGAACTGATCGTCCGGCTCGGCCTGCGTCCGGGCGACCGCATGCCGACCGAGAACGAGCTGGCCCGGCAACTGGGCACCAGCCGCACGGTGGTGCGCGAGGCGGTGAAGATCCTCTCCGCGCTCGGCCGGGTACGCGCCCAGAAGGGCCGCGGCCTGTACGTGGCCGACGGCGAGGGGATGTTCGGCACCGGGCGCTGGGCCTCCTTCTTCCTCCCGACCGACCTCGACCACGTCTACATGCTCTTCGAGTTCCGCCGGGCGCAGGAGATGGAGACCAGCAGGCTGGCCGCCCGCCGCGCCACCCCCGCGGAGCTGAGGGCCATCGAGGAGGCGGCCGGTGTGTGCCGCCACGGCTTCGAGACCGGGCAGGAAGACCTGTTCAACAAGGGCGACAACAGCTTCCACAACGCCATCGCCACGGCCTCGCACAACATGTTCCTCCAGGTGGCGGTGCGGGAGGCCCGCAGACTGCAGGCGCAGTCCAACCTCATCGGGCTGAGCGGCTCGGTGGGCGGGCACGCCGCCAAGGCCGTCGAGGAGCACGACGCCATCTACCAGGCCATCCACGCCGGCGACCCGGAAGCGGCCGCCCAGGCCGCGGCCACGCACATCGACAACACCCTCGACGACTACCGCAGAGAGATCCAGCAGCGCCTCTTCTCGTCCCACGAATGAACGTTTCATGGAGCCCGGCCACCAGCGTCACCGATGAGCGTGCTTCCGGCAGGCCGCCGGACAGGAGGGAGTCTTGACAGCCGGTCCGCCCGTCATATGTGCTTCGCCGGACACCGCGGCTGTCTCCGTCTCGCCCTGTCTCCAAGGAGTACGACATGCGGCCTTCAACCGTTCCCTTATCGGGCTCCCGGGCGGCCGTCCTCGCGGCTGTGGTGGCGGCGCTGGCGACCCTCCTGGCCACGACCCTGACCTGGTCGGCGCCGGCCTCGGCGGCGACCACGCCGCTGGTGGGCGCGGGGTCGGGCCGGTGCCTGGACGTCAACGGAGCCTCACAGACGAACGGCGCGCAGGTGCAGATCTGGGACTGCAACGGGCAGTCCAACCAGCAGTGGACGTCGACCGCCGCGACTGAGCTGCGGGTCTACGGCGGCAAGTGCCTCGACGTGAACGGCGCCGGCACCGCCGACGGCACCAGCGTGATCATCTGGGACTGCAACGGCCAGAACAACCAGAAATGGCGCCTCAACACCGACGGCACCATCACCGCGGTCGGCGCCAACAAGTGCCTGGACGTGTCCGGGAACGGCACCGCCAACGGCACCAAGGTGCAGATCTGGGCCTGCCACGGCGGCGCCAACCAGAAGTGGACCACCGGAGCCGGGCCCACCCCGCCGCCGCCCGGCGGGCGCCCGTGCGACATCTACGCCTCCGGCGGCACGCCGTGCGTGGCCGCGCACAGCACGACCCGGGCGCTCTACGGCTCGTACAACGGCAACCTCTACCAGGTCAGGCGCTCCTCCGACAGCACGACCAGGAACATCGGCGTGCTGACCGCGGGCGGCGTCGCCGACGCCGCGGCCCAGGACTCGTTCTGCGCCGGCACCACGTGCGTCGTGACCGTCGTGTACGACCAGTCCGGGCGGGGCAACGACCTGTGGTACCAGGGCTCCAGCGTGGTCCCCGGCTCCCCGCAGAGCAGGCCCGCGATCGCGACCAGCGAGTCGCTCACCGTCGGCGGCGGCAAGGCGTACTCGCTCTACATCAACCCCGGCAACAGCTACTGGCGGGACGGCCACCTGACCGGCGTGCCCACCGGCAGCGCGCCCGAGGGCATGTACATGGTCACCAGCGGCACCCACGTCAACGGCGGCTGCTGCTTCGACTACGGCAACAGCGAGACGACCAGGAAGGCCGACGCCGCCGGCGCCATGGACGCCATCAACTTCAGCGTCCAGTGCTGGTTCGGCGGCTGCCAGGGAAGCGGCCCCTGGGTCCAGGCCGACCTCGAATGGGGGCTCTACCCCGGCGGCAGCCAGTCCTGGAACCCCAACCAGCGGGCCTTCCCGCACAAGTTCGTCACCGCCACGCTGAAGAACAACGGCACCAGCCGGTTCGCCATCAAGGGCAGCAACGCGCAGTCCGGCAGCCTCTACACCCTGTACGACGGGCCGCTCCCCAACGGATACAGCCCGATGAAGAAGCAAGGGGCCATCATCCTGGGCAGCGGCGGCGACTGCTGCAAGCCCGACGGCGGCGCCAACCTCAGCGCCGGAACCTTCTACGAAGGAGCCATGGTGGCCGGCTATCCCACCGACGCCACCGAGAACGCCGTCCAGGCCGACATCGTCGCCGCCGGCTACCGCTGAGGCGCCTGACGCCAGGTCTGATCGACGCCGTCCGCGACCGCCAGCAGCCGTCGCCCGGCGTGCTCCGGCCGGATGTGGGGGCCCTGCTCGGCCCTCGCGTCCGGCCGGCGGGCGGAGGCGTTGATCGCGTACTCGTCGATCGTGATGCCGAGGCCCGGCGCGTCCCCGAGGATGAACGCGCCGTCCTCGACGTGCAGGTCGAGCGACAGCCCGAGCGGAGGGCTCAGGTCCTGCAACTCGCTGGCCAGGTGGTTCGGCACCGACGTCGCGGCGTGCAGCAGCGCGACCGGCATGTTCCCGATCGGGCTGACCGGCAGGTCATGGGCGTGCGCCAGCGCGGACACCCGGAGGAAGTGGGTCACCCCCCAGACCACGGCCGTCTGGACGACGTCGACGGCCCCCGCGGCCAGCAGCGGGCGGAACTGCTCCAGTCCGGTGAGGTTCTCCCCCGTGGCGACGGAGGCGCGGATCCCGCGACCGACCACGGCCAGACCCTCGGCGTCCCACCGCCGGACCGGCTCTTCGATCCACGTGAGATCGAGGGTGCGTTCGAGCTCGCAGACGTGCCGGACCGCCTGCTTGCGGGTCCATGCCTCGTTCACGTCGAGCATCAGGCCCGGCCGCGATCCGTGCCCGGCCTCGGTCAGGACGTCCCGTACCAGGGTCAGGCGGTGCCGGTCGCGTTCGATGTCGAGGCCGCCCTTGAGCTTGGCCGCGCGCAGACCGTGCTGGGCGTAGACCTGGTAGACCGAGACGAGCTCGTCGTCGGTCAGGCCGATGTCGATGCCCGAGGCGTAGGCGGGCACCCGCCGGTCGCGTCCGCCCAGCAGCCGCCAGAGCGGCTCGCCGGCCGCCTGGGCCTTGATGTCCCACAGGGCGGTGTCGAGCGCGCCGATCGTGCCGAACACCGCGCCGGCGTGGCCGGCCTTGAAGGTCTGCCGCAGCATGCGGTCGTAGAGCGCCGTCACGCCGCGCGGGTCCTCGCCCTCGATCGCGGCGAAGACGGCGTCGATCTCCACGTGCGGCCCGAGGCCGATGCCGGTGATCCCCTCGTCGGTGTCCACCATGACGAGCGGCACCGGGACGACGCCGTCGGCGAAGACACCGTTGGCGTCGCCGACGGGACGGCCCCATTCCTGGACCGTCGTCGTGGTCCGATACCCCGTGATCCGCATGTCAGCCCTTCGTGGAACCGGCCGTGACGCCGTCGGCGATCTGGCGCTGGAGGAACAGATAGATCATCAGTACGGGTACGGCGGCGATCAGGACTCCCGAGGCGAAGGCGGGGACGTCGTCGGAATACTGTCCGCGCAGCGCGTTGACCCCGATCATGAGAGTGCGATGCTCGGGCGACGGCATCATGAGCAGGGAGATCAGCACGTCGTTCCAGCAGAACAAGGCGTCGAGAATGCCGACCGACAGCAGGGCGGGGACGCCCAGCGGAAGCATGATCCGCCGGTACACCCCGTACACCGTGTTCCCGTCGATCCTGGCCGCGTCGACGATCTCCGCGGGGATGGTCCTGTAGTGGCTGGTCATCAGGAAGACGGTGAAGGGCAGGAACTGCGCGACGTAGGCCAGGATCAGTCCCGGGTAGGTGTCGATGAGCCCGCCGTCGGCCATGATCCTGGTCAGCGGCACCATGATCACCTGGAACGGGACGAACAGTCCCGCGAGACAGCCCAGGAAGATCACCGAAGAGCCGCGGAACCGCAGCTGGCTCAGCGCGAAACCCGCCATCGACCCCAACAGCAGCAGCAGGGCCACGGCGAACGCCACGACGATGAACGAGTTGACGAAGTAGCGCGCCATTCCGGCGCCGGCCCACGCCGCGGCGAGGTTGTCCCAGCTCAGGGAGCTCGCCGGGGAGAACCGGTCGAGGACGTAGTCGCGGCGGGTCTTCATCGCGACGTTGGCGGTGAACACGAGTGGATAGATCGTCGCCAGCGCGAGGAGGGCCATGGGGACGGCGGCCACCCACCTGGCCAGACGCCTGCCGGCCATCAGTCCTGCCTCCCCGCGCGGCGGAGCAGCGTGATCTGCAGGAGCCCCACCACGAGCATGACGACGAAGAGAACCGTCGAGGCGGCCGAGGCGAGCGCCGGCTGGTTCATCTGTCCCTGCTGGTGCCAGATGTAGAACTCCGGCAGGTAGGTCGATCCCTCCGGACCTCCGCTGGTCATGACGAAGAGCAGGCCGAACATGGACGTCAGCATCCCGATCATCGTGGTCACGAAGACGAACTGAATGGTGCGGGTCAGGCTCGGGATGATCACGTGCCAGATCGTCTGGCGGAGCGACGCGCCGTCCACGCGGGCGGCGTCCAGCAGCGAGGCGTCCAGGGTGCTGAATCCGGCGAGGAACACCACCAGGGCCATCCCGAACGTCGCCCATATGTGCACGCCGACGACCGTGAACATGGCGAGGCCCGGATCGCCGAGCCAGTCGACGGGGCCGACGCCGACCGTCCCGAGCAAGGCGTTCAGCGGGCCGTCGTACCCGAGCATGAGGTTGAAGATCGCCCCGACGATCACCGGCGAGAGCACGGCCGGGAAGAAGTAGACGCTGCGGTAGACCCGGTGACCCGGCACGCGCAGATAGATGAAGGTCGCGAGCAGACCCGGGATCGCCACCGCCACGGGAAGCAGCAGCACCAGCAGCCCGACGTTGCGCAGCGAGGTGCGGAACAACGGGTCGGCGGCCAGCTCCAGGTAGTTGCTCAGGCCGACAGGCGTTCCGTTGAGCTCGCCGTCGCCGGTGAAGGAGAAGTTGACCCCGAGGACCAGCGGCCACAGCCGCAGCACCACGATGATCAGTACGGCCGGGGCCACCAGGACGTAGGGGGCGAGGCGCTCCGCGCGCCACCGACGGGCGTCCCGGCGGCGTCCCTGGTGCGTGACGGCCGCTGCGCCGGCCCGCCCGGAGCCGGCCGGGCGGACCAACGGCGACGGGCTTCCGATCGGCACGCTCAACCCGCCCGGTCGGAGGCGGCCAGCTGCTCCACGACCTTGTCCACGGTGGTCGAACCGCTCAGGAGCTGCTGGGACAGTCGTCCCATCAGATCCAGGGTCTTGGAGGACAGCGCCACGTGCAGTGCGGGCCTGCCGGTCTTGATCTCGGAGGCGATCGCGGCGACGGCCGGGCCGGCCTGCGCGAAGTCGATCGTCGTGTCGGACGCGATCGCGCCGGCCTTCGAATAGAACGCCGTCAGGGCGTCGGTCGAGGTCAGGGAGCGCACCAGATCGGCGGCCAGCGCGGGGTCCTTCGTCCACTTGGCGACCGCGTAGCCGATGCCGCCGTCGTACGGAAGGCTCGGGGTGGCTCCGCTGGTGACGACGGGGGCCGGCATGACGCCGATCTTGTCGGGGGGCAGGAACTCGCCGAAATCCTTCCAGTGCCCGACGTCCGACATCAGCCCGATGATGTGCGCGGCCTTGCCGGTCTCGAAGACCCTGAAGATGTCGGTGAACATCGCGGTGGAGTTGGCGCCTTCGTTGTTCAGCCCCTTGTCGCCGGCCTCCTTCCACAGCTCGAAGATCCGCCGCACGTTCGGAGAGGTCCAGTCGCGCTTCCCGGCGATCCAGTCGTCGTACTCCTGAGGCGTCAGGACGCCGGACCCGAGGCCCGACAGGAAGAACTGGATCCCGGCGCCTTCCTTGTTGCCGAGCGCGAAGCAGGTGGCCCCGGTCGCCTTCTTGACGGCGGCGCAGCCGTTGACGAACGCGTCCCAGGTCTTGGGCGGGTTAGCCGGGTCGAGGCCGGCCTTCTCGTAGAGGGTCTTGTTGTAGTAGATCGGGTGCCCCTGCAGGGTCACCGGCGCGGCGTAGATCTTGCCGTCCTTGCTGAAGGCGTCCCAGCCCGCCAGCCGGCTCTTGTCCTCCGCCACGTACGAGTCCAGCGGAAGGAGCGCGTCGACCCGGTCGCGGATCTGTCCTCCCCCGTTGAACAGCATGACGTCGGGCCCCTTGCCGGCCTGGATCGCCGTGCCGAGCAGGGTGTAGTACTGGTCGAACGGCTGGGCGACGAACTCGACGGTGACCCCTGGATGCCGCTTGGCGAAGTCGGCCTTGGCCTTCTCGATGTAGCCGGCCGCGGCCGGTTCACCGGACTTCCAGTCCCAGACCAAGAGCTTCTGCTGCTTCTGCGTCGAGTCCCCGGAGGGTGACGGGGTCCGGGCCGCGCTCCCGCAACCGGCTGAGACCACCGCCATGACCAATAAGGCCGACCACAATGCTCGCTGCTTCATCGCTGCCCGCTTCCCGAGAGGACCGCTGGACCAGGCGCAAACATAATTCGTATGACGTATAACGTCAATAGGGACTGACGTATACTGGCGCGGTGGCGTCGCCACATGCCAGGCCACCGGAGGGATCAATGACGGCATCGCAGGAAGCGCCTGGCGGCGTCCCGGCGTCACCGGCCTGGGTACGACGACCTGCCAGCCTCGCCAGAGCGGTGACCGCCGAGCTGGTGGAGCGCATCGTCCGCGGGGTGCACCCGCCGGGGACCTCGCTGCCCCCCGAACCCGCGCTCTGCGAAGCCTTCTCCGTGAGCCGCACGGTCGTGCGGGAAGCCGTGAAGATCCTCCAGGAGAAGGGGCTGGTGCAGGTCCGCCAGGGCGCCGGCACCATGGTGACCCCGCCGGCGATGTGGGACATGCTCGACGAGCTCGTGCTCGCCGCGACCATCGCCGCGGAAGACAGCCTGGCGATTCTCGACGACCTCGTCGTCACCCGGCGCGTGCTGGAGTCCGACATGGCCAACGTCGCCGCCCGCGTGGCCGGGCCGGACACCGTGGAGCAGCTGCGGGCGCTGGTGGATCGGATGGACGAGCTCGTGGACGACCCGATGACGTACGCCGACAGCGACCGCGCCTTCCACGACACGATCATGCAGGCGTCGGGGAACCGCATCGCCCGTGGCGTCGTACGCGCGCTGGAAAGCCAGGTCGTCAGCACCGCCCGCTACCTGGGCCGCACCGAGCGGGCGCTCTGCGTGGCGTCGAACCTCGGCCACCGCCGCATCTACGAACGCATCGCCGCCCACGATCCCGCGGGCGCCGCCGAGGCGATGTTCAACCACATCACCGAGGCCTGGATCGTGCGCCGCAGCGGCCCGGCCGACCCCGTACGGCTGCGGCGTTAGCACCCGTCCGCGCCCTCGGAACCGACGCGGTCGAGGGCGGTGAAAGTTTCACCGCGACGCCTCAGCGGTGGCCGCGGCCGCTTCTCCTGGTCAGGCGCCGGAGGGACGGGGTCGCCTCACGCGCGGGCTCTCGACGTCGAGAAGGCCGAGTCTTGACAGGTCTTGTCACGGTCATATTTGCTCCGCTGCACCATCGCCTCCAGCCACAGGAAAGGAAGGAGAGCCCCTTACGGCGGCGTTGAGTTAGCGCTAACAAAGGCGGTGGAAACGGCTTCCCCTTTTGCGTTTTTCACCCCCCGAGAACGGCAAAGGAATTCGCGCCATGTCGAGGCTCAGGCACCTCTTCACCGCTGTCGCGTCCGCCGTCCTGCTCGTCGTCCTGGCCACGGTGCACGCGGCCCTGGGCGACAGCGCGTCCCAGCACTCCGCGCAGCAGAGCGCCCTCGCGGGCACCGCGGGATGCGGCAGGACCCCGACGCTGAGAAGCGGTTCGCAGTCGATAACGACCAGCGGGAAAAACCGTAACTTCATCCTGAGAATTCCGGACAACTACAATAACAACACGCCCTACAGGCTTATTTTCGGATTCCACTGGAATGGCGGCACCGCCAACGACGTCGACGGCGGCGGAACCAGCGGATACCCCTGGTCCTATTACGGGCTCAGGGCATTGTCGAACAACACCGCCATCTTCGTCGCGCCTCAGGGCTTCAACAACGGCTGGGCCAACTCGGGCGGCGAGGACGTCACCTTCGTCGACGACATGATCCGGCGCATCGAGGCGGACCTCTGCGTGGACACCTCCCAGCGCTTCGCCATGGGCTTCAGCTACGGCGGCGGCATGAGCTACGCGCTCGCGTGCGCCAGGGCGACGGTCTTCCGCGCCGTGGCGGTCTACTCCGGCGGCCAGCTCAGCGGGTGCAGCGGCGGCAACGAGCCCATCGCGTACATCGGGCTGCACGGTCTCAGGGATCCGGTGCTCAACATCTCCGCGGGCCGGTCGCTGCGTGACAGGTTCGTCAGGAACAACGGCTGCACCCCGCAGAACCCGCCGGAGCCGGCGCAGGGCAGCCTGACGCATGTCGTCACCTCCTACTCGGGATGCCGGGCGGGATATCCGGTCGCATGGGCGGCGTTCGACGCCGGCCACACCCCCGGTCCCGTGGACGGGAAGCCCGGCGACTTCGAGCCCGGCGAGAACTCCTGGACCCGGCCGGTGGTGTGGAACTTCTTCACGCAGTTCGGAGGCAGCGACCCGAACCCGACACCGACCGTCACGGTCACTCCGCCGACGTCAGGCGCGCTCAAGGGTGCGGCGTCGGGCCGGTGCCTGGACGTCAACGGAGCCTCGCAGGCAAACGGCGCGCAGACGCAGATCTGGGACTGCAACGGCCAGTCCAACCAGCAGTGGACCTCCACCAGCTCGGGTGAGCTGCGGGTCTACGGCGGCAAGTGCCTCGACGTGAACGGCGCCAGCACCGCCGACGGCACCAGCGTGATCATCTGGGACTGCAACGGCCAGAACAACCAGAAATGGCGCCTCAACACCGACGGCACCATCACCGCGGTCGGCGCCAACAAGTGCCTGGACGTGTCCGCGTCCGGCACCGCCAACGGCACCAAGGTGCAGATCTGGACCTGCCACGGCGGCACCAACCAGAAGTGGGCCCGCGCCTGAGAGGCCGGGACCGCTGACCACGAGCACGCAGGCACGTCCACCCCCACGGGCTTGGAGAACCGAAATGGCCGATGTATCGCGAAGACAAGTGCTGAGATTCGGCGCGGCGGGAGCCGGTGCCGCGCTGTTGCCCCTGCAGTGGACGGCCGTGGCCCGGGCCGCGTCGGTGGCGCCCGCGGAGGTGCGGGCCGCGAACGATCTGGCCCTGTGGTACGACGAGAGCGCCGGAACGGAGTGGCTGCGCGCGCTTCCGATCGGGAACGGCCGCCTCGGCGCCATGGTGTTCGGCAACGTCGACACCGAGCGGCTGCAGCTCAACGAGGACACCATCTGGGCCGGCGGGCCGTACGACCAGAGCAACACGAGGGGCGCGGCGGCGCTGGGGCAGATCCGGCAGCTGGTCTTCCAGAACCAGTGGAGCCAGGCCCAGACCCTCGTCGACCAGAACATGCTGGGCAACCCTTCGGCTCAGCTGGCCTACCAGCCCGTGGGCGATCTGCGACTGACCTTCGGCAGCGCCTCCGGGGTCTCGGAGTACAACCGGGTCCTGGACCTGAGCACGGCCACCACGACGGTGACGTACCTGCAGAACGGCGTACGGTACCGGCGCGAGGTGCTGGCGAGCGCGCCGGATCAGGTCATCGCACTCCGCCTGACCGCCGACAAGCCCGGCTCGATCACGTTCTCCGCGACGTTCGGCAGCCCGCAGCGGACGACGCGGTCCAGCCCGGACGGCACGACGGTGGCGCTCGACGGCGTCTCCGGCGACCAGAGGGGCCTGGCCGGCAAGGTCAGGTTCCTGGCGCTGGCCCGGGCCGTCGCCGAAGGCGGCAGTGTCAGCAGCTCGGGCGGCACCCTGCAGGTGAGGTCCGCCAACAGCGTGACGGTGCTGATCTCCATCGGCTCCGGCTACGTGAATTACAAGGATGTCGGCGGCGACTATCAGGGCATCGCCCGGCGCCATCTCGACGCCGCCGTCACCCGGACCTACGACGACCTGCGCGGCCGGCACGTCGCCGACTACCAGCGGCTGTTCGGGCGCACGACGCTCGACCTCGGCCGTACCGCGGCGGCCGATCAGCCGACCGACGTGCGGATCGCGCAGCACGCCGGCGGCAACGACCCGCAGTTCTCGGCGTTGCTGTTCCAGTACGGCCGCTACCTGCTGATCTCTTCCTCGCGGCCCGGCACCCAGCCCGCCAACCTGCAGGGCATCTGGAACGACTCGCTGACCCCGTCCTGGGACTCGAAGTACACCCTCAACGCCAACCTGCCCATGAACTACTGGCCGGCCGACACGACCAACCTGTCGGAGTGCTACGAGCCGGTGTTCAGGATGGTCAACGACCTCACGGTCAGCGGCGCCCGCACGGCCCGGGTGCAGTACAACGCCGGTGGCTGGGTGACCCACCACAACACCGACGGCTGGCGGGGCAGCTCGGTCGTCGACGGCGCGACCTGGGGCATGTGGCAGACCGGCGGCGCGTGGCTGGCCACCATGATCTGGGACCACTATCTCTTCACCGGCGACCTCGACTTCCTCCGGCAGTACTACCCGGCCATGAAGGGGGCCGCGCAGTTCTTCCTGGAGACCCTCGTGGAGGAACCGACCCTCAAATACCTCGTCACGAACCCGTCGAACTCCCCCGAGCTGACCCACCACGCAGGCGTCAGCATCTGCGCCGGACCCACGATGGACAACCAGATCCTGCGGGACCTGTTCAACGGCTGCGCCAAGGCGAGCGAACTCCTGGGCACCGACGCCGGCTTCCGTACGCAGGTCCTGGCCGCCCGCGATCGCCTCCCGCCGATGCGGGTGGGCTCACGCGGCAACATCCAGGAGTGGCTGTACGACTGGGTCGAGACCGAGCAGAACCACCGGCACATCTCCCACCTCTACGGCCTGCACCCCAGCAACCAGATCACCAAGCGCGGCACACCCGCGCTGTACACGGCCGCGCGGCGGACCCTCGAACTGCGCGGCGACGACGGCACGGGCTGGTCGCTGGCGTGGAAGATCAACTACTGGGCGCGGATGGAGGAGGGCACGCGGGCGCACGACCTGATCCGCGCCCTCGTGACGACGGCCCGGCTCGCGCCCAACATGTTCGACCTGCACCCGCCGTTCCAAATCGACGGCAACTTCGGCGCGACGTCCGGCATCGCCGAGATGCTGCTGCAGAGCCACAACGGCGAGCTGCACGTGCTGCCGGCGCTCCCGGCGGCCTGGCCGAGCGGGAAGGTGCAGGGTCTTCGCGGACGCGGCGGCTACACCGTGGACGCGACGTGGAGCTCGGGCGGGCCCACCGAGATCCTCGTCAGGTTCGACCGCGACGGCACGGTCAACGTGCGCGGCCGGATCTTCACCGGGACCTACCAGGTGGCCGACGCCACGACCGGCGAAGCCGTCAGCGTCACCAAACCCGAGAACGACGTCGTCAGACTGAGCGGCCAGGCCGGTCGTACGTACCGCATGACCGGATCCGCCGGCCCCCCGCCGGCGACGTACGTGCGGATCACGAACGCGACCACCGGCCTGGCGCTGGACAGCGGCGGCAACGTCGCCTCGGGGGCGAACCTCAAACAGTGGAACTGGGACGGCAGCACCAACCTGCAGTGGCAGCTCGTGGCCCTGGGCGGCGGGTGGTACCGCATCGTCAACCGTACCAACGGCATGGTCGCCGACAGCTGGGGCAACACCGCCAACGGAGCCAACGCCAGGCAGGCCGCGTGGGACGGCGGCAACAACCAGCAGTGGCGCCTCAACAGCACGGGCAACGACCGCTACCAGATCATCAACCGCGGCACCGGCACGGCCCTCGACGGCATGGGCAACGCCACGTCCGGCTCCACCGTGGCCATGTGGACACCGAACAACAGCACCAACAACCAATGGACCATCACGGGCGTGTGAACCCGGCGACGCTCGCGGGACCAGAACGAAGAGAGGACGGCGTGGGCGCGGTGCGCGATCCGCCGATGCCCTGCCCGCGGCCGGGCGTCGGGCGGATCGTCACCTCCCATGTCGGACAATCTACGGGCATGGATTCCGCAAGACGCGCTGTCACCCCGGAAGTCCTGACCATGCCGATCTACGCTGCCCGCATGGCTTTCGTTATCCCAGAGATCAAGGTCGGCCTCGCCGAACTCGGCGGCGGGCCTGACGCCTGGTGCGCAAAATGCGGCAAGCGTGCGAGCCTGTACTTCGTCGAGCCGGCGACCGGACGATTCACGTACGTCTGCGCGGCCGACGCCGGCCCTGAGCTGGAGGCGATGCTCCTGCGCTCCGCCGACTAGGCGAATCACCACCGCCGCCCCGACACCGTAGAACCGCGTACTGATGTCGTGCTGGACCGGCTGGAACGCCGCGGTCACATCACCCGGGTCTCCCAGAACGGCGCCTACGGCCTGGTCAACGCCAACAGCGGCAAGTGCGTGGACGTACCGGACCACTCCTCCGACAGCGGCGTCCAACTGCCGAGGGCAAGACCGGCGGCTCGGCCTTCAACCCGACGAGCTTCTACTCCTACCACCTCGACCCGGCCGCCGACGTGCCGAGCCTGCTGCGCACCTACGCCGGTCCCCAGGCGTCGATCGGGCTCTGAACTCCCGCTGACGGGCGGCGGCACAGGCACCGGATCATGTGTGCCCGGCATGCCAAAACTGCAGGAAGACAGGTCGGCCCTCAACCGTCGCGGGCGCCTCTGTCACCGTTGCCCGCCCGGGCCGAACCGCATCGTGGGACGCGGGTCCCCAGGGCGGGCAGGTGGGACGTGGTGGCGACGTGCCGGGCCTGCTCCCGTACCGGTCTGGGGACGCCGTCCGGCGACGGCTCGATCGCGCGTCGGTAGGCGACGCAGGGCGCCGCCATCGTCCGAGACATCCGACATGAAGTGACCTTTTGGCCGGGATGACCAGGCGACACCGCGTCAGCACCCCAAGACATCGGATGTTAACCCTTGCTAGTCGGGCATTTCACTGATATTTCCTTGGATCAATTCCTGTGATCGGAGGAATCCGTGCCTCACCCCCCACGACGACGGTTCGGCCCGGCCTTGATGGCCGTGCTGACGCTCGTCGGCGCTCTGTCCGCCCCCACAGCGGCCGGTGCCGCAGCCGCCCAGACACCCGATGACTTGACCCTCTGGTACGACAAGCCCGCCACCGACTGGGAGACTCAGGCGCTCCCCATCGGCAACGGGCCCCTGGGCGCCAAGGTGTTCGGCGGCGTCGCGACCGAGCAACTCCAGTTCAACGAGAAAAGCCTGTGGACCGGCGGCCCCGGCGTCTCCGGCTACGACTTCGGCAACTGGAGAACGCCGCGGCCGGGCGCCATCGCCGAGGTCCAGCAGCAGATCGACCGTGACGGCAAGATGGCGCCCAACGCCGTGGCTGCCAAGCTGGGCCAGTCCAAAACCGGCTTCGGCGCGTACCAGACGTTCGGCGACCTGTTCCTCGACTTCGCCGGCGCCCCTGCGGACCCCGCCGAGTACCGCCGCGAGCTGAGTCTGCGCGAGGCCGTGGCCCGCGTCGGCTACACCGCCGGCGGCGTGCGCCACGAGCGCGAGTACTTCGCCAGCAACCCCGGCAACGTCATCGTCGGCCGGATCTCGGCCGACCAGGGCGGCAAGGTGTCCTTCACGTTGCGGCACACCTCGCCGCGCCAGGACAAGACCGTCGCGGCCTCCGGCGGCAGGCTCACCATCCGGGGCCGGCTCGCCGACAACAAGATGACGTTCGAGGCCCAGATCCAGGTGATCGCGCAGGGCGGCACCCGTACCGACGCCGGAGACAAGATCACCGTCACCGGTGCCGACAGCGCCGTCTTCGTGCTGTCGGCCGGAACCGACTACGCCGACACCTACCCGGCCTACCGGGGCGATGACCCGCACACCAAGGTCACCGCCGCGGTGGACGCCGCCGCCGCCAAGAGCTACGACCAGCTCAAGGCCGCGCACGTCGCCGACTACCGCAAACTGTTCGACCGGGTGAAACTGGACCTCGGCGGCTCGACCCCCGCGATCCCCACCGACCGGCTGCGCAGGAACTACACCGGCGGCGCCTCGGCCGACGACCGGGCGTTGGAGACGCTGTTCTTCGCCTACGGCCGCTACCTGCTGATCTCCTCCTCCCGGGAGAACGACGTGCTCCCGGCCAACCTGCAGGGCGTGTGGAACAACTCCACCAGCCCGCCCTGGTCGGCCGACTACCACGTCAACATCAACCTCCAGATGAACTACTGGCTCGCTGAGCAGACCAATCTCCACGAGACGACCAAGCCGTACGACCGCTACATCTCGGCCATGGTGGCGCCCGGCAGGGTGACGGCGCGGGACATGTACGGCGCGCGCGGCTGGGTGGTCAACAACGAGACCAACCCGTTCGGTTTCACCGGCGTGCACGACTACGCCAGTTCCTTCTGGTTCCCCGAGGCCGCGGCCTGGACCACCCAGCACCTGTACGACAGCTACCGATTCACCGGCGACACGGCGTACCTGCGCGACACCGCCTACCCCGTGATCAAGGGGGCCGCCGAGTTCTGGCTCGACTTCCTGCACACCGACCCCCGTGACGGCAAGCTCGTGGTCTCCCCTAGCTACTCGCCCGAGCACGGTGACTTCTCGGCCGGCGCGTCGATGTCGCAGCAGATCGTCCGGGAAGTGTTCACCAACGCCCTCGCCGCGGCCAGGAAGCTTGGCGTGGACGAGGACTTCCAGGCGGAGGTGAGCGGCGCACTGGCCAAGCTGGACCCCGGACTGCGCGTCGGCTCTTGGGGACAGCTCCAGGAGTGGAAGACCGACTGGGACTCCGCGACCGACACCCACCGGCACGTCTCTCACCTGTACGCCCTGCACCCCGGCAACCAGATCACCACCGGCAGCCCCGAGGCTGAGGCGGCGAAGGTCTCGCTGACCGCGCGCGGCGACGGCGGGACCGGCTGGTCCAAGGCATGGAAGATCAACTTCTGGGCTCGGCTGCTGGACGGCGACCACGCCCACAAGATGCTCAGCGAGCAGTTGAAGGCGTCCACACTGGACAACCTGTGGGACACCCACCCGCCGTTCCAGATCGACGGCAACTTCGGCGCCACCTCCGGCATGGCTGAGATGCTGGTGCAGAGCCAGCACGACGTGGTGCACGTGCTGCCCGCCCTGCCCTCGGCCTGGAAGAACGGTTCGGTGAGCGGCCTGCGCGCCCGCGGCGGCGTCACCGTGGACGCCGCCTGGAAGGACGGCGCGCCCGACACCGTCACCGTGCACCCGGGCAACTCCGGCCCGATCAAGGTCAAGTCGCCGTTCATCGCCGGGCGCTACCGCGTCTACGACGAGCGGGGCCACGAGATCGGCGCCCACCGCGACGGCGACACCCTGAGCTGGAACGCCGGCGCGGGCAGGACGTACACGATCCAGAACGAAGCCGCCGTCGCCCTACGCGTACCCGGCACCGCCACGCCGGGCACGCCGTTCGAGGCGAAGGTCACGATCACCGCGACCCGCCGCCGTGCGGTGCCGGCCGCCGACGTGACGCTCACCGTCCCGCGGGGCTGGACCGTCGTACCGGCCACCCGCCACCTGCCCGGCACGGCGCCGGGAAAGACCCGCACCGCGACCTTCACCATCACTCCGGGACCGGCCGAAGGCGCCCGGCAGGCCGTGCTGGCCGCCACTGTCACCGGCGACTCCTGGTCGGGCGCGGCCAGTGCCGTGCTAGCCCTGGAACCCTGTGCCCCGCCCCCGGCCGGCTCGGTCCTGGTCGCCTGGGATCCGAAGGAGGGCGGCACGGTCAACGATTCCTCCGGCAACCGCCGCGACGCCGTCGTCACCGGCGGCGCCCCGGCCTATGACACGACCGCGCCCAGCGGCAGCGGGCTGGTGCTGGACGGCAACACGTACCTGACGACCGGCGCGACCTCGCTCGGGCTGGTCCGGGAGGCGACGTTCGCGGTGGAGGTCAAGATCGGCGGCAGCGGCTACCGCCGGCTGTTCGACTCCCAGCCATCCGGCGACCCCGGCACCGACGGCGTCCTCATCGATGTCACCCCAGGCAACACGCTGCGCTTCATCGGCGCGGGCGCGAACGTCGGCCTGAACACGACCCTGCCTACCGGCCGCTGGATCGACCTGGTGGTCACCCTGGAGTCCACCGGCGCGATCACCGTGTACGTGGACGGCGAGCGCAAGGCGACCGGCCAGGCCACCTCCGACGGCATCACCGGCTGCACCGCCCGCCCGCTCCGCTTCGGCGCCGACCAGGGCGGCGGGCAGCGGCTGACCGGCGGCGTCGACCGGGCCGCGGTACTCGCCCGCGCGCTGGCTCCCGAGGAGGTGAAGGCCTGGCGGGACCTGACCGCCGCGTAGGTTCGCGCCATCGGAGGCGCTGCCAAGGGGCAGCGCCTCCGATGCCGTGAAGTGCGAGCCCACCAGCCCCGGCAGCAGCAGCTCCACCTGTGTCTCGGCGGCGGCGTTGCCGAGCACCACCAGCATGCGGCGCCCGGCCAGCACGCTGCGGTACATCGCCGCCCCCTCGCGGCACCCGGCCTGTGACGCTCGAAATCAGGTCGGGGGTCCTTGACGTGGGAGTTCGCCAGTCAGCTCGCGGATCGTGTTCGCCCTGGGCCGGGCAGCGTGGGTGAGGATGACCCGCACGTCCTCGGCGGGGAAAAACGGCATCGAACGCCGGCGGCACCGGCGGCGACAGCGAGCCTGCGTCCGGTGCCGGTGGGTGATGATTTAAGACGTCGTTTCCGGGGCGGCGGCGGGTGCTCCGTACCAGCCAGATCGCCGTGGCGGTGGCGACGCCGAGCGCGGCCGTGGACAGGGCAGGAAGCAGCGGCAGCGCTCTCGGACCGGCGCCGGTCCGGCGAGCCCAGGCCGGTCGTGTCGGCGTACGTCGGCGCACCCGCGGGCTCCCCTTGCACGTCCACGGAGCCTGCGCCAACGCCGGCACCTCGATCCGAAACGTCAGCCGCTGCCCGGAGGTGAGCGGCACCCGGAAGTACGCCTCCTCACCGGGGATCACGGTGTCGGTGTAGCGGCCGTCGGTGAGCACGGGGCCGTCGCCGTAGGAGCCGCTGCCCACCACGGCAGGTGGTTCGATGATGAGAGTGAGTTCGAGCGGTGCGGTGGAGGTGCGGATCTGGTCGCCGCGGTTGTCCGCCTCGATCGTGTACCGGCCGGGTTTCTCGCAGGTGCCGGCGCCGCTGGGTTCGGCCGCCGCGGCTGTGGCGACGGAGGCAGGAGCGAAGACGCCGGCCAGGGAGAGCGCCAGCAGGATGGCTGTCAGAAGCCGCGACATGGACGACGTTATTGACAGGTACGCAAGGAGGCGCGGGAGCAGGTGTCACAGCCGGCGTTGATCGAGCGTGAGGTTCCGGATGGCCGGCTGCCCGCTCAGACCACGGTCAGGGCGACGCCGCCCCGCCGGATCGAAGCCAGCCGGTACTCCGCCAGGAGCGACGCCCATGCCATGACGAGCGCGATGGCGAGGGCGAAGGCGACATTGGCCACCCTGGAGCCCTGCACGACGAAGATCGAGGCCCAGGCCGCCATGAAGAGCGCACCGGTCACCATGCTGAGAGCGGCCCAGCCGCGACGGCCGGCCGCCGCGAACCGCCGGCCGAACGCGAGACACGCGGCGATCAGCGCGAGAAAGGCGACCCCGGAGACGAGGAGGTGCAGCATCCCCTGCGTGCTCATGCTCGTGGGCGGGCCGACGGGCGTCCCCGGCGGGAAGCCGTCGGCAGGGTCGGCGGAGAAGCAGGCAGCGGCGATCATCCCGGCGCCGAAGACGCCGACCAGTCGCGGCCCCCAAGTGCTGTCCCAGCCCACCGGACCACGAGCCCGGTGCAGGCCGGCCGCTCCGGCCACGAACAGCAGGCCGCTGACCGCGAAGTTGGCGATCTGAATCCACCCTTGGTCGCCGTTGCTCAGCATGCTGGCCGGGTAGCGGCTGATGTCGAACCCGTCCCTGGTGAGTATCTGCAGCAGGACCGCGATGATGTAGAGGGGGCCGGCGACGACGCCGCATGTCAGCAGCCTCCGTGTCGTGCCGCCGGCCGCTGTGGCGGTGAGGTTCTTCCTCATCGGTCTACTCCTTTCGTGCCCGTTGGGGGGCGGTGATTCGGTCGACGATGTCGATCACTCTTCTTCTTCCTCTTCGTTCGAGCCGGGGCGTCCCTCCGGGGACGGCGTCTCGTCAAGCGGGTGGCGGCGCTCGCGCCGCGCGCGTGCGAGTTCGGTGCCCAGCGCGTCCAGGCGCTGGCTCCAGAACTGGCGGAAACGATCCAGCCAGATGCCGACCTCCCTGAGGTGCCTAGAGCGCCGTCGAACACGTCGAACGCGTGCGCGGCCCAATAATTTCAGTCTCGACTTATATAAGTCAATCCTGAAAGAGTGGCGGATGGTCGGGGATGACCTCGTGGAGTGGTTCAAGCAGGCGGTCGACTGCCGTGGTCGTGCCGGGTGCCGCGCCTGCCGATGACTACATCCGCCCAGGTCATTGCTCTGCGAGGCGTCGCCTCGACGTACGCGGACTCCAGTCACCCGGGAGACGGAAACGGGTACGGCAAGAAGATTCCGCGGCGCCTGTCACCGAGCATGCTCGGTCACCCGGTCGATGTTCAGGCCGGCGTCGGACAAGGATCCCGACCTGAGAAAACGCGCCGGAGGGCTGTCCACTTGGAAAGCAGGAACGCCGCCCCCTGCCACTTCCAAGCTATAGCGCCCCCCGGGGCTTGCGGCAAGGCCCGGGTCATGCCCCAGACTTCCGGACCGGAAGTCGTACAACGCAGGGGGGCGGTACATGTTCGACGTGATCATCGCCGGTGGCGGGCCCACCGGCCTGATGCTGGCGGCCGAGTTGCGGCTGCACGGCGCGCAGGTGCTCGTGCTGGAGAAGGACGCCGAGCCGGCCCCGTACGCCAAGGCTCAGGGCCTGCACGTGCGCAGCATCGAGGTGATGGACCAGCGCGGCCTGCTGGAGCGCTTCCTCGCGCACGGCCGGCGGCACCCGCTGCGCGCTTCCCTCGCCGGGGCCGACCGGCCCGCGCCCGCCGGGCTGGACACCGCGCACGGCTACCTCCTCGCCATCCCGCAGACCGTCACCGAGCGCCTGCTGGCCGAGCACGCCGCCGCGCTGGGCGTGGAGATCAGGCGCGGCGCCGAGCTGACCGGCCTCAGCCAGGACGAGCACGGCGTGACCGCCGAGCTGGGCGACGGCACGCGGCTGCGCTCGCGCTACCTCGCGGGCTGCGACGGCGGGCGCAGCACGGTGCGCAAGCTGCTCGGCGTCGGCTTTCCCGGCGAGCCGAGCAGACTGGACACCCTGCTCGGCGAGATGGAGGCGGACGAGGATCCCGGGACGATCGCCGCCACTGTCGCGCGGATCCGCGAGACCCAGCCGCGCTTCGGCCTGCTGCCGCTGGGCGACGGGGTGTACCGGGTGATCGTGCCCGCCCTGAGCGTCGCCGAGGACCGTGCCGTGCCGCCGACGCTGGAGGAGTTCCGGCAGGCGCTCAGGGCGGTCGCGGGCACGGACTTCGGCGTGCGGGCGCCGCGCTGGCTGTCCCGTTTCGGCGACGCCACCCGGCTGGCCGAACGCTACCGCGACGGCCGGGTGCTCCTGGCGGGCGACGCGGCCCACATCCATCCGCCGGCCGGCGGGCAAGGGCTCAACCTCGGCATCCAGGACGCGTTCAACCTCGGGTGGAAACTGGCCGCCGAGGTCGCGGGCTGGGCGCCTGGCGGGCTGCTGGACACCTACGAAGCCGAACGCCGCCCGGTGGCCGCCGCCGTGCTGGACGACACGCGGGTGCGCATGCACCTGATGTCCGCCGAGCCGGGACCCCGGTCGGTGGGGCGGCTGCTGGCACGGCTGATGGAGTTCGACGAGGTGACCGCGTACCTCATCGAGCAGGTCACCGCCATCGGCGTCCGCTACGACCTCGGCGGTGGCTCCGAGCTGGTGGGGCGGCGGTTGCGGGACGTCCGGCTGAAGCGCGGCCGCCTCTACGAGCTGACGTGCTCCGGCCGCGGCCTTCTGCTCGACCGGACCGGCCGGCTCTCGGCCGAGGGCTGGGCGGATCGCGTGGACCACGTCGTCGATCCCGGCGCCGAGCTGGACGTCCCCGCCGTACTGCTCCGCCCCGACGGCCACGTGGCGTGGGCCGGCGAGGACCAGGCGGAGCTGGCCGGCGTGCTGCCGCGCTGGTTCGGCGCTCCCTCCAGATGACCGGAATCCTCCGCTGAAAGCCCATATGATCGGATTGGACGCAGCGAAGGTCGTGCACCTCTGGGCGATCGAGTGGATGCGCCCCTCTACTACTGAGGATCTTCATGCTGCACGGCCGTCAGACGGAACTGGCCCGGATCGATCAGCTGCTCGACGGGCCAGGCGGTGCTCTGGTGGTGCGCGGCGAGGCAGGCATCGGCAAGACGGCCCATCTGGAGTACGCCGCCCGGCGGACGTCCGGTCGCGTCCTGCGCGTCACCGGGGTCGAGTCGGAGGCCGAGTTACCCTTCGCCGCCCTGCACCTGCTGTTGCGCCCCGTGCTCGACGGCGTCACCGCGCTGCCCCCGCAGCAGGCGGACGCCTTGCTGGGCGCGCTCGGCCTCGGCGAGGCGACCCAGGGCGACCGCTTCCTCGTCGGCCTGGCGACGCTCAGCCTCCTCGTGGAGCTGTCGAAGGAGGAGCCGCTCGTATGCCTGGTCGACGACGCGCAGTGGCTGGACAGCGAGTCGGCCGACGCGCTGGTGTTCGCCGCGCGCCGCCTGCACGCCGAGCCCGTCGTCGTTCTGTTCGCGGCGCGGGAGGACGGCGGCACGTTCCCCGGCGGCGGCCTGCCCGAGCTGTGGCTGGGCAAGCTCGACGCGGACGCGGCGGCTCAACTGCTGGCCGAGCAGGCGGCCGACCTGCCGCTGGCCGCCCGCGACCAGCTCGTCACCGAGGCGCAGGGCAACCCGCTCGCCCTGATCGAGCTGCCCCGCATGCTCGGCCCCGAACAACGGGCGGGCGCCTTCACCCCGCTGGCCTTCTCCCTCGCTCCGGTGACGGTGACGGACAAGGTGCTCGCGGGCTTCCGCAACCGGATCGCCGAGCTCCCCGCCGCCACCCGCTTCTGCCTGCTCGCCGCGGCCCTGGACGATCGCGGCGAACTCAAGGCCCTCACCGGCGCGCTCGGCCGGCTCGGCGCCTCGGTGACCGACTTCGCCGAGGCCGAGCGGGCGGGGCTGGTCCAGGTGAGCACGTCCTGCGTCGTCTTCCGCCATCCGCTGGTACGTACGGCGGTGCTGCTGGCCTGCGACATCGCCGCCCGGATGGCCGCGCACCGGGCGCTGGCCGAAGCCGTCGACGACGACCGGCGCGCTTGGCACCTGGCCGCGGTGACCCTGCAACCGGACGAGGGGGTGGCCGGAGAGCTGGAGAGCCTGGCGCTGCGCGCTCTGCAGCGCGGCGGCCAGGCCACGGTGTCGGCGGCGTACGCGCGGGCAGCCGAGCTGTCCGCCGACCCGGCCGACGCCGTACGCCGGTGGACGGCCGCCGCCGGGGCGGCCGCCGAGGCGGGGTTGAGCCGGCGCGCCGCCGAGCTGGTCGCCGCGGCGCAGCGGCAGGCGGGCTCGTCCGCTCTGGACAAGTCGGTCCTGGCCGAGCTCACCCGGGTGCGAGCACAGCTCGCGTTCGAGGCCGACCGGCCGCTTGAGGCCGTCCGGCTGCTGCAGGAAGGCGCCGAGAGGGCGGATCCCGCCACGATGCTCTCGCTGCTCGGCCTGGCCGGCTTCTACGCCTGGACCAGCGCGCCCCACCCCGATCAGCTCGCCCTGGCCCGCCGCACCGAGGAGCTGACACCGGACGGCGACGGGCTCGCGGGCGCGGTGCGCGCGATCAACCGCGGCTTCCGCACGATGCTGGAAGGGGACACCACACCCGTCCCAGCCTTCCCCATCGGCTTGGGCGAGCTGGTGGCCGTGCCGTTCGAGGTCCGCATGGTCATCACCTTCCACGCGTTCGTCCGCGCGGAACGCGAAGAGATGCTCGCCGGCGCGGCCGCTCTGGTCGAGGAGTGCCGGGCGCAAGGTCGTCTGGGCCGCCTTCCTCAAGCCATGACGCTCCTCACCATCGCCCAGCTGACCGACGGGCGTCACCGGTCCGCGCGCGCCACGGTGGCCGAGGGCCTGAGCCTGGCCGCCGACGCCGGCCAGCCGTTCTGGCGGGGCTATCTGGAAGGCGTCCAAGCCTGGCTGTACGGGGTCGCGGGCATGGAAGAGGAGTGGGCGGCGTGCACCGCCGAAGCCCTGCGCCACGCCGACAACAGGTCCTGGCTGCCGGCCGGCACGTGGGCCGAGTACGGGCGCGTGATCCTCGACCTCGGCCTCGGCCGCCACAACGCGGTGCTCGACCGGCTGGACAGGGCGACGGAGGGCACCTCGCGGCATGCGTTCATCTGGGGGTATGCCTGGCCGGACTACGTCGAGGCAGCCGTCAGGGCGGGCACGCCGCGACGCGCCGACGAGGTCCTGCGCCGCTACGCGGCATGGGCCGAGGGTGTCGGGCAACCCGGTCCGCTCGCCGTACTGCATCGGGCCCGCGCGCTGCTGGCGTCCGACGAGCGGGCCGAGGGCCTCTACGAGCGCGCGCTCGCCGTGCACGGGCAGCACGAGCAGCCTTTCGACCAGGCCAGGACCCGCCTGGTGTACGGCGAGTGGTTGCGCCGCCACCGGCGGCGCACCGAGGCCCGCATCCAGCTTGAGGCCGCGATGGAGGCGTTCGACCGGTTGGACGCCGCCCCGTGGTCCGCCCGCGCGGCCGCCGAACTGCGCGCCACCGGCGCCTCGCCGGCCCGCCGCGCAAACGCCGGCGACCTGCTGGCCGCGCTCACCCCGCAGGAGCTCCAAGTGGTACGGCTGGCCGTCACCGGGGCGTCGAACCGGGAGATCGGCGCGCAGTTGTTCCTGAGCCCGCGCACGGTCGCCTACCACCTGTACAAGGCCTTTCCCAAGCTGGGCGTCTCCTCGCGCGGTGAACTGGCCGCACTGGGCCTGATGACCTAAGCGAGCCCCGGCGGCTCCAGCAGGATGACGGAAGCGGCGGCAGGGCGGCCGTCCCTAGCGTTTCCCGCATGAACGTTCCCACCTACTCCCTTGCCGAGCGCGACCGCCGCTGGGCACTCGCACGGGAGATCATGGAAGCCGAGGGCGTACAGGCACTCATCGCCTACGGCGAGCACGAGTGCGCGGACCTCGCCCCCTTCGCGCCGGATGTCTACTTCACCAACGACCGCCCCGGCGCGATCGTCATCTTCTGCCGCGACGCCGACCCGATCGAGCTGACCTGGTCGACCCTGCCCATCGCCGACCACATCCAGGCGCTGCGTCGCGGTGAGGAGTTGTGGATGCCGCCCGAGCGCATCCGCGTGGCCAAGCACGCCGCCGGGGTGGTGGAGGTCCTGCGCGAGCACCGCCTGGAGAGCGCGGCCGTCGGTGTGCTCGGCCTGGATCCCTACCCGCCCTTCCACATCAACCCGATCATGCCGCACGGGCTGTGGAACCAGGTGCTCGCCGAGCTGCCGGACGTGGAGTTCAAGCCGGTCGGGCTCAGCTACCTGTTCGCCACCATCTGCCAGTCGGAGGAGGAGCTGGCCGTCGTCCGCCACTCCGCCGCCACCGGCGACGCCATGGCCGAGGCGATGGTCGAGGCGGCCCGGCCCGGCGCCAGTGAGGCCGACGTGTACGCGGCGGGCATGGCGGCCGCGTTCCGCCGCGGGCTGGCGGCTCCTGACATGCTGCTCTCCTCCGGGCCCGGCTTCATCTCCTGGGGGCCGCCGGCGTGGTCCTACCGGCCGCAGGCCCCGCGCGTCATCGAGGGCGGCGACGTGGTCATGGCGGAGGTGTTCTGCCGGTTCGGCATGAAGGAGACCCAGCACCAGGTGGCCATCGCCGTCGGCGAGGTCCACCCCGACATCGAGCTGGGCGCCAAGGTCGCCCGCGCCGCGTACGAGGCCGGGCTGGCCGCCGCCCGCCCTGGCAACACCTTCGGCGACCTGGTCGAGGCGATGCGCGCGCCGCTGGAGGAAGCCGGCGCCTGGAACGTGCACCCGCTGGTGCACACGCTCAACCCCATGGGCCCGGTGTGCGGGTTCGGCGCCGGGCTGCGCCGCCTCCCCGAGGCCGCCCGCTACGGGCGGCTGTTCGAGGTGCCCACGATGGGCGGTGAGCTGCCCCTCGCCCCGGGCATGACCTTCGCCTTCGAACCCAACGCCGTCATCGGCGACCGCCTGACCAACCTGGGCGGCACCGTCGTCATCGGCGAGGACGAACCCGTCGAGCTGAACCCGCTGACCGCCCAGCTGCTGAGGAGCCGAGTGTGATCACCGTCGACCACACCGCGTCGTACGCGCGTCCCGCCGACGCCGTCTTCGCCGTCCTGTCCGACCCCGCGCGCTTCCCCGAATGGCAGGCCGACGTCCTGGAGTCGCGGATGAACGGTCCCCTGCGCGAGGGTGCCCACGTCGAGCAGGTCCGCAAGGTGATGGGCCGCCGCACCGAGATCGGTCTGACAGTCGCCGACTACGTGCCGGGCGAATCGCTCACGCTGCGCACCCCGCCGCAGGCCAAGCCGGGGGTGAGCCAGACGTACCGCGTCCGCGAGACCGAGGGCGGCTGCCGGGTGGAGTTCCGGCTGGAGCTGAACGGGGTGCCGAAAATGGCCGAGCATCTGGTGCGCACCCAGCTCGGCAAGCAGGTGCCGCAACTCTTCGAACGACTGGGGACGCTGCTGTGACGACGCACCACATCCCGGAGCGAGAGATCGCCGAGCGGCCCGCCGCCTACAACGGGCCCAACCTGTCGCCGGTCGGCCTGAAGCTCGTCCCGCGGCAGCTCGCCGACGGCGTCCACGCGCTGATGGCCGTCCCGGCCCCGAAGGACAACAACGGGCTCATCGCCGGACGGGACGCCGCGCTGGTGGTCGACGCCGGCATCACCCCTGACGTCTCGCGCACCATCCAGTCGCTGGCCGCCGAGCTGACCGACCGGCCGCTGCGCTACCTGGTCAACACGACCTACCACGGCGACCACACCTTCGGGAACCTGGCCTTCCCCGCCGAGACCGTCATCATCTCCTCGCGCGCCAACCGGGACAACATGACCGACCTCGGCTACGAGAAGCAGGTCAGGTCGGGAAACATGTACGGCGACGAGGCCCTCTTCGACGCGGTGACCACCTGGCGGCTCCCCGACCTGGTCTTCGACTCCTTCGCCGAGGTCGACCTGGGCGGCCGGACGGTTCAGCTGTGGCACTTCGGGCCTGGCAACGGCCCGGGCGACACCGTGGTCCACGTGCCCGACATCGGGACGGCCTGGACCGGCAACCTCCTGTGTCACGCCGGCATCGCCCACATGCTGCTGCAAGGCGGCCCCGCGCCGTACGCCGCCACCCTGCGCGCCATGAAGGCGGCGCTGCCCGACCTCCGGACCATCGTGCCCGGCCACGGCCCCGCCGGGGACGGCCACGCGGCGATCGACACCCTGATCTCCTACCTTGAGCGACTCCACGAGGAGGTCCACACCGCGACACAGCAGGGCCGCACCTTGGAGGAGACCACCGCGGCCTGCACGGATCCGTGGGCCGACCGCCTTGACCCGGCGCTCGCCTCCGTCCTCGGACCACCCCAGGCCCAGGACGCGATGCTCCACCTGTGCCGCAACCTGCACAGACTCAACATCCTCACCACCTACCGCCTCTACACGACGGAGGCATCCGCCGGCTGAGCGGCGAGGGCGTGGCGGTGGTCGCGGATGACCTCCGCGTAGCGGCGGCCGCTGCTCTTGACCGTACGGCGCTGGGTGGCGTAGTCGACGTGGACGAGGCCGAAGCGCTTGTCGTAGCCGTAGGCCCATTCGAAGTTGTCCAGCAGCGACCAGACGTAGTAACCGGCGAGCGGGGCGCCCCGGCGGACGGCGCGGGCGCAGGCGGCCAGGTGCTCCTCCAGGTAGCGGGTGCGTTCCGGGTCGGCGACGCCGGTGGGGCCGACGGTGTCGGGGTAGGCGGAGCCGTTCTCGGTGACGAGGATCCGGCGCGCGCCGTACTCGGTGGTCAGGCGCATGATCAGGCTCTCCAGGCCACCGGCGTCGATCTCCCAGTCCATGCCGGTGCGGGGCGCGTCCGGCCTCGGGACCTGGCGGGCGAAGGGGGGCGGGCCGTCGGGGTCGTCGGCGATCGTCATGGGGAAGTAGTAGTTCAGGCCCAGCCAGTCCAGCGGCTGCGCGATCGTGGCCAGGTCGCCCGGACGTTCGGGGAGGTCGACACCGTACGTCTCGCGCAGGTCGGCGGGAAAGCCGCGGCCGTGTACGGGGTCGAGCCACCAGCGGTTGGTGTGGCCGTCCATGCGGCGGGCGGCGGCGAGGTCGGCGTCGGAGCCGGTGGCGGCTTCGACGGTGGAGAGGTTGTTGACGATGCCGATCTCCGCGCCGGGCGCGGCGGCGCGCACCGCCTGGCTGGCAAGGCCGTGGCCCAGCAACAGGTGGTAGGAGGCGCGGACGGCGGCGGTGATGTCGGTGACGCCGGGAGCCATCCTGCCTTCGAGGTGGCCGATCCAGGCCGAGCAGAGCGGCTCGTTGAGCGTGGCCCACTGCCGCACCCGGTCGCCGAGCGCGTCCGCGACGACCGCCGCGTAGGCGGCGAAGTGCTCGGCGGTCTCGCGGGCGGGCCAGCCGCCGCGGTCCTGGAGGGTCTGCGGCAGGTCCCAGTGGTAGAGGGTGGCGTTCGGGGTGATGCCGGCGTCCAGCAGGGCGTCGACGAGGCGGGAGTAGAAGTCGAGGCCCCGCCGGTTGACGGCGCCGTCGCCGCCGGGGACGATCCGCGGCCAGGCGAGCGAGAACCGGTAGGAGGTGACGCCGAGCTCCTTCATCAGGGCGAGGTCCTCGGGCCAGCGGTGATAGTGGTCGCAGGCGACGTCGCCGGTGTCGCCGTTGTCGATCGTGCCGGGGGTGTGGGAGAAGGTGTCCCAGATCGACGGGGATCGGCCGTCCTCCGCCACGGCTCCCTCGATCTGGTAGGCCGAGGTGGCCACGCCCCAGACGAAGTCCCGGGGCAGGGCGGCGAGGTCGATGGGGTGGGTCACAGAGGTCCTTTCGAGAGGCGGCGCGGGCGTCACTTGACGGCTCCGGCGGTGAGGCCGGCGACGAGGTAGCGCTGCAGGAGCAGGAACCCGGCGACGACCGGCACGCTGACGGTCAGCGACGCGGCCATGACCTGGTTCCAGTAGACGTCGTTCTGCGTGGCGTAGCCCTGCAGGCCGACGGAGAGCGTACGGGTGGTGTCGTCGGTCATGATCGAGGCGAACAGCACCTCTCCCCAGGCGGTCATGAAGGCGTAGACGGCGACGGCGACGATCCCGGGGATCGCGGCGGGGATGACGATGCGGAACAGCGTGGCGACGGGCCCGCAGCCGTCGACGGCCGCGGCCTCGTCCAGGGCCCGCGGGATCGAGGCGAAGTATCCGATCAGCATCCAGATCGAGAACGGCAGGGAGAAGGTCAGGTAGGTGAGGATGAGGCCGCCGCGCGAGCCGTACAGAGCGATTCCGGTCGCGTTGCCGATGTTGACGTAGATCAGGAACAGCGGCAGCAGGAACAGGATGCCCGGGAACATCTGGGTGGACAGCACGGTGACGGTGAAGACCCGCTTGCCGGGGAACTCGTAGCGGCTGACGGCGTACGCCGCGAAGATGGCGATGATCACCGAGAGGACGGTCGCCACCCCCGCCACGACGACGGAGTTCGCGAAGTAGCGGGCGAGCGGGACCGTGTCCCAGATGTCGAAGTACGGCCTGACCGTCAGGCCGCTGGGCAGCCAGCGGAAGCGGCCAGAGACGTCCTGCAGCGGCTTGAGCGAGCTGCTGACCATGACGAACACCGGCACGAGCACGAACCCGGACAGCAGGGTCAGGAACACGGCCCGTGCCCACAGGAAGGACCGCGGAGGCGCGGTCGGCGCGCTAGACATCGGCGGTCTTCCTTCCGCGCGAGGTGACCAGGAGGTACCCGGCCGTCACCACGAGGAGGAACAGGAGCAGCAGGACCGACATGGCCGATCCGGTGCCGAAGTTCCAGGTGACGAACGAGGACTGGTAGATGTGGATGGAGATCAGGTTCGCGGGCGCCGGCGCGGAGTCACCGAACAGGATGTACGGCGTGTTGAAGTCGTTGAACGTCCACAGGAACAGCACCAGGACGAGGACCCGGTTGATCGGGTGCAGGGACGGCATGGTGATCTTGCGGATCTGCTGCCAGACGCCGGCTCCGTCGATCGCGGCGGCCTCGTACAGCTCCTTGGGGATGTTCTGCAGGGCCGCCATGACGATGAGGAACGCGAACGGCCAGGTCTTCCAGACGGCCACGACGGCGAGCGCGACGAAGCTGTTGTCACCGAGCAGCCAGAAGGGGCGCTCGTCGATCAGGCCGAGCTGGTCGACGAGGACGTGGTTGACCATGCCGTTGTCCCGCTGGAACATGAACGCCCAGGTGATGGCCGCCGCGTAGACGGGCAGCGCGTACGGGGTGAGGAAGACGGCCCGCAGCAGGCCGCGGCCGCGGAAGTTCTCCTGCATGAAGATCGCGGCGGCGGTCCCGACGAGCCAGCACGTGCCGACCGCCAGGACGCTGAAGACGCAGGTGACGAAGAAGGAGTTGAGCAGGTCCTGGCCCACGGGGGCGTCGAGGTCGACCGAGACGCGGTAGTTCTCCAGTCCGCGCCAGGGCGCGGCGCTCCAGTCCCGGATGTAGAACTGGGTGAGCTCCTTGAAGCTCGCCAGGATGCCGGTGAGCATCGGCACCAGGTGCACGAGGAGCTCCAGCAGCGCGGCGGGGAGCAGCAGCAGGTACGGCAGGCTCGCCCGGCGCAGGCGCGGTTTCCTGCGGGGTGTCCGGCCTGCCCCGCCGGGCCGCTCGGTGCGGCGGCCCGGCAGGGCCGGATCCTGGGTGACGGTGGCCATGTCGCGACCGCTCACCGCGTCGGCATCTGCTGCTGAGCCTTGGTCAGGCGCTCCTTGACCAGCTCGGTGGTGATCTCACGCCCTTGGGCCGCGTCGGCGAACAGTTCCTTGACGGCGGTGCCGACCGCGGTCTCGAACTGCGACTCCTCGGGAACTCGCGGGAGCGGGGCGGCGCTGGTGGCGAGCGTGTCGCGCAGGACGGCGAGGTCGGGGGTGTTGAAGGCCGCGTCCTGCTGGGCGGTCTTGACCGGCGGGATGGAGCCGTAGGTCTTGTTGAGGATCTTCTGCTCCTCGTCGCCGGTCATGAACTTCACGAACTGCAGGGCGCCGTCGAGGTTGTCGCTGTTCTTGAAGACGGCCAGGTTGATGCCGGCGACCATGGAGTTGATGTTCTGGCCGGTGCCGGGGGCGCCGGAGGGGACGGGGACCGGGGCGACGCCCCACTCCTCCGGCTTCATGCCGTGGGACTTCAGCGTGGTGGCGGCGGTCTGCCAGAGGATCATGGCGGTGTTGCCCTTGGCGAAGTCCTGTAGTGACTGGTTCTGGGCGTATTCCGCGTTGCCCGGGGCGACGATCTTGTCGGTGGCCATGAAGTCGACGTACTGCTTCACGGCGGCGACGGCGCCGTCGGAGGTGAAGGTCGGCTTGCCCGAGGCGTCGAAGAAGTCGGCGCCGTGCTGCTTGGCGAGGACGAAGACCTGGTGGATGTTGTTCGACAGGTTCGAGCCCTCGACTCCGAGGCCCCACTTGCCGCCGGTGGAGAGCTTCTTGCCGGCGGCGACCAGCTCGTCCCAGGTGGCCGGGGGCTTGTCGATGCCCGCGTCCGCGAACGCCTTCTTGTGGTAGTAGAGCGCGTACGCCATGGAGTACAGCGGGACCGCGGCCGGGTCCTGTCCCTCCGCGCCGGCGGAGGCGAGGGCGGAGTCCACGAAGCGGTCCTTGCCGCCGATCTTGCCGAAGGCGGCCGCGTCCCAGGGCAGCAGGGCGCCGGTGGCCTGCAGGGAGGTGGACCAGGTGTTGCCGATGTTGAGCACGTCGGGCCCTCGGCCGGACGTGGTGGCGGCCAGGATGCGGTTGAGCAGGTCGGCCCAGGGGACGACCTCCAGCTCGACCTTGATCCCGGTCTGCTGCTCGAACTTCTTCAGCTCGGGCGTGAGGATCTCCTTGTCCGCCTCGATGCTGGGGCCCTGGTTGGACGCCCAGTAGGTCAGCGTCTTCGGCGTTCCCTTGCCGGCCTCGCCGGCGCCGGTGCTCCCGGTGCCGCAGGCGGCGAGGGTGCCGAGAGCGAGGACGGCTGCTGCGACTCGTGTTTTCTGCATGACGGGTCGTCCCTTCGAGGGAGTCCTGAGATGGGGGGTGCCGTCTGGGACGATCTCCTGCGGAGAGGTTCCTTCAGACCTTAATTCAGGGCTTGAGTTAATACCTGAGAGATGCGGCCGTCAAGGGACGCGAAACGGTAGATTGCACCCAGGAGAGGAGCCGCATGGCCAAGCTCAGTAGGCAGACCGTCCGCGACCTGCGAAGAAACAGTCGTGGGGCGGTCCTGCAACAGTTGTATTTCAACGGCCCCATGAGCCGTCAGGCGCTGGGCACGGCCACCGGGTTGAGCTCGGGTTCGATCAGCACCATCGTGGCCGAGCTGGCGGGCGAGGGGCTGGTGGAGGATGCCGGCACGGTCGACTCCGACGGCGGGCGCCCCCGCCACCTGCTGCGCGTCCGTCCGGGCTGCGCCTGCCTGATCGGCGTCGACGTCGGGGAGACGCGGGTGCGGGTCGAGCTGTTCGACCTCGGCCTCACCGAGCTCGCCCGCTACGAGCGTCCCTTGGAGGGCAGAGGCCACGACGTGGCGTCGGTCGTCCGGCACATCGCCGACGGAGTGGCCGCCGTCGTCGCCCGCGCGGACGTTCCCGACGACCTGCTTCTCGGCGCCGGCGTCGGCGTGCCCGGCATCGTGGAGCGCGGCTCCGGCGACGGCGCGGTGGTGCACGGGCAGACCATCGGCTGGGACGGGGTCCCCCTGGAGTCCCTGCTGCGTACGTCGGTCGCCCTTCCGCCCGGGGCCCGGCTCTTCATCGAGAACGGCGCCAAGACGCTCGGCCGGGCCGAGATGTGGTTCGGCGGCGGGCGGGGCGCGAGCGACGCGGCCATCGTCCTGTTCGGGTCGGGAGTGGGCGCGTGCGTCGTCACCGGCGGCACGATCATGGAAGGGACCCACAGCAGCGCGGCCGAATGGGGACACACCGTGGTCCAGGTCCGCGGCCGGCGCTGCCGCTGCGGCTCGCGGGGCTGCCTGGAGGCGTACGCCGGGGCCGAGGCGCTGATCCAGCGCTGGCGCGAGGCCGGTGGGGCGCTCCCCCCTGACACCGACGAGGAGTCGGCGGTCACCGCGATGATCGCCGCCGCCTTTCCCCAGGACGGCGCCGCCCCCGACCCCGTGGCGGTGGCGGTCCTCGACGAGACCGCCGAGTACCTGGGCGCCGGCCTGGCCAACCTGATCAACCTCTACAACCCCGAGCGCATCCTGCTCGGCGGCTGGGCCGGGCTGCAGCTCGCCCCGTACCTGCTGGACGCCGTACGACGCCACGCGACCGCCTACGCGCTGCGCCACCCCGCCGGGCAGGTCGTGATCGAGCCGGGACGGCTCGGACCCGACGCCGTCACGGTCGGCGCCGCGACGCTGCCGCTGGCCGAATTCTTCGCTCGCGGCGGACGCCGGGACTCCCCCGTGGCCGAGGCCGACCTGGTGCCCGAGCGGACGGGGTGGCGCGCGGTGGCGGGCGTCCAGGTCTGAGCCCCGGCCGGTGCGGTTCCCCGCACCGGCCGGGCCTGCCGTCAGGGGTAGGAGACGACCGTGGACGGGATGGTGTCGGTGCCGAACGCCGGGGCGCCGGTGTCGTTGATGACGTGGTTGTAGCGGCCCTTCCCGCCGAGGGAGACCACCAGGAGGCTGTGGAAGCGCACCCCGGGCTTCACGGGAGCCTCGAAGCCGTGGTCCACCTCGATCGTCGGATCGCTGGTGAAGACGCAGTAGCTGCCCATGCCCCAGCCCTCGTGGACGTTGACCGAGTCGTCGACCTTGTACGCGGCCCAGCCCTTGACGGAGCCGTTCATGAACGCGGCCTGGTTCGGCGGGTCGTAGGCCAGCTCGTTCTGGAAGAAGATCGTCCGGCCGCGCTCGCCGGACCACTGCACGTTGTACTTCTGGAAGTGCTCGACGAACAGGCCCGTGGCCAGCACGTCGTCGCCGTGGACCCGCAGGCCGTAGTCGGCGGTGTTGACGTTCCAGCCGACGCCGTCGCCGTGGTCGGCGCGCCAGATCCAGGTGTGGTCGATGATCGTGTCATCGCTGTGCACCACCAGGCCGGCGGTCGCCTTCCCGGCGAACTGGCCGCCGACGCGGACGAACACGTCCTGCAGCGAGACGGGGTTGGCCGAGTGGTCGGTGTGCGCGCCCTGCCTGCCGATCTCGATCAGGGTCGGCGAGTTCACCGGACCGGCGTCGATGAGGAAGCCGGCGAGCTTCACCCCGTCCACGTCCGCGACCCTCATCGCCGTGATCCCGCCTTGGGGGACCAGCGTCGCCAGGCCGAGGCCCATGACGATGGTGTTCGCCCGGTTCACCTCGATCGTCTGGTCGAGCTGGTAGATGCCGGGCGTGAACAGCAGGTGCAGACCTTGGGCGAGCGCCCGGTTCAGGGTCGCGGCCGTGACGCCGGGCTTGGCGACGTAGAAGGCGGCGAGCGGGACGGACGTGCCCGGGGTGGGGCCGTTCGCCCAGCTGATGCCGCGCGCGTCGGTGCGCTTGCCCGGCACGAACACCCGGTAGCCGTCGCCGTCCAGGTAGAGGTACGGCTTCTCCCGGCTGACCGGGGTGGTGTCCAGGGTCGTGTAGCGCGGCTCCGGGAAGCTGCCCGCGGGCGCTCCCTGGACGCCGGAAAAGGTCATGTTCCACACGCTGTTGGTCCAGCCGCCGATGGTGCTGTCGCGGGTGTACCACTGCTGCTGGGAGTACGGCCCGACCTGGCCGTCGATCTTGCTGTCGGCGATGTAACCGCCGGACGCCCACCCGTACCCGGACGGCGCCAGGTTGAGCGCGCCCTTGATGTGCATCCGCCGGAACGGCGCCGCCTGGGAGACCGCCCACCTGTTGGTCCCGTCGTAGGGGGCGACGGACAGGTTCTCGGTGGAGCGCCAGAAGTTCTGGGTGGCGTTGCCGTTGAACCAGCCCGCGTCGACGCTCACGCCCTTGACGGTGACGTCGTCGGGGTTACGGCCCAGGCCGTGGACCGAGGTGTAGAAACCCGTGTTGACGTTGACGTCGTAGCTGCCGGGCCTGAACATCAGCGCGTAGCGGCCGAGACCGAACTGCGCGGCCTCCTGCTGCTTGTAGATCTGGTCGATCTGCGCCTGGATCGTGGCCGCCGGCATGGACGGGTCGAAGACCTTCACGTTCGGGCCCAGGTCGCCGCCGCCGGGCAGGTCCTCCCCTCCGTCGCCGCCCTTGACGCGCACGGCGACCTCCCACAGCGAGTAGCCGTAGCCGGTGCCTCGGGCCGTCCCGTGGACGCGTACGTACCGGCCGGAGCCGGTCACCTGGTACGAAGCGGCGCCTCCGGTGCCGCCGGTCACCGTCTTCAGTGTGGTCCAGTTCGTGCCGTCGGCGGAGGCCTGGATCGTGAAGTCCCTGCCGTAGGCGGCCTCCCAGTTCAGGCCGACCTCGCAGATCTCCCGCACAGAACCGAGATCGACCCGCAGCCACTGCGGGTCGGCGGCGGCGCTGGACCATCGGGTCGCGGTGTCGCCGTCGAAGGCGTTCTTGGCCGGGGTGCCGGCGTTCTCCGTCGAGGACGCGGTGGCGGGCCTGTTCAGGGCGGCGTTGGCAGCGCCGCACGCGCCGCCGCTGCCGCCGCCGGTCGTGCCGTAGACCTTGAACTCCCACAGCGAGTAGCCGTAACCGGTGGCGCGAGCGGTGCCGAGCATCCGGACGTAGCGGCCGTCGCCCGTCACATCCAGGGAGTCGACGCCGCCGTCGCCGCCGGTCACGGTCTTCAGGTCGGTCCAGTTCGTCCCGTCCTGCGAGGTCTGGATCCGGTAGCCGGTGGCGTAGGCCGCCTCCCAGTTCAGCACGACCTTGCTGATGTGGGCCGAGGCGCCCAGGTCCACGCTGAGCCATTGCGGGTCGGCGCCGGCGACGCTGGACCAGCGGGTGGCGTCGTCGCCGTCCACCGCCAGGGCCGGCGCGGTGCCGTAGTGCTCTACGGAGGAGGCGGTCGCGGTCCTGCCCTGGGAGAGCAGGGGGTCGTCGGCGTACGCGGGGGCGGTGATCAGGGGCACGGCCAGGAGGCCGGCCAGGACCGCGATCGCGGCCTTTGTCGGTTTGAGGTGCATGGCATCCGCTTTCAGGTGGAGGGGTTCGCTAGCGGTAGACGCCGAACTCCCAGAGGGAGTAGCCGTAGGTCGTGCCGCGTTCGGTCAGGTTGAGCCGGACGTACCGGGCGGAGGTGTTCAGGTCGATGCCGTCGAACCCGCCGTCCCCGGTGGTGGTGGCGTGCACGGTGGTCCAGTCGGTGCCGTTGACGGAGGTCTGGAGCTGGTACGCCTTGGCGTAGGCGCCCTCCCAGCCGAGCTGGACGTGCTTGATCGGGGTGAGCGCGCCGAGGTCGACCCGGATCCATTGCGGATCGGCCCACTCACTGGCCCACCGCGAGCCGAAGCTGCCGTCGGTGGCCCGATCCGGGGTGAACGGGCCGCCGTCGCCGGTCGCCTGGTACGACGAGGCCGTGGTCGGCTTGCCGCGCGCCACGTTGGTGCCGTCGACGACCGGCGGCACCACCCGGAACGAACGCTGCTCGATGCCGGCGTTGCCGTGACCGTCGAAGGCGTAGACGTAGACCTTCCAGACGCCGAGCTGCTCGGGCGCGGTCACGGTGAGCCTGCCAGGGGCGGTCTGGGTGAAGCGGGCGTGCCGGAAGCCGCGGTTGCCGGTGATGTGCTTGTCGCTGACCATCACGTGGTAGCGGATCAGGTCCCCGTCGGGATCGGTGGTCTGGGTGTCGACGGTGAACGTGCCGCCGGCGGGGACCGCGGTCTGCGAACCGACCGTCATCGAGGTGATGCGCGGCGGGGTGTTACCGGTCGGCCGGCCGGTGTAGGCCTGCTGGAGGGCGTGGAAGCCGTGACGGCGCCAGCCGCCCGGGGTGATGTTCAGCCAGACGCCGCCGAAGTCGTTCTCCAGGCCGTAGTGGAACATGGTCGCGCCGAGCGCCACCCCGGTGTGGCCGCTGATGGCGTTCCAGCTGGCCGTGTACATCTGGCCCTTCTCCAGATCGGTCGGCTCGTCGGGGACGCCGTTGACGTCGTTCGGGACCTCCCACTCGCCGTCCGGCCCGGCCTCCGTGACGATGTACGGCTTGTCGTATCCGCCGGCGATCCAGTCGTTCTTCACGGTGTGAATGGCGCCGTAGGAGTTGACGGCGAGCAGGTCGAGCGCGGGCGAGTGGGCCTTGTAGTAGGTCCAGGCGTGGGTGTAGGCGTCGGTCGAGGTGACCGGGTGGTCGGGGTCCGCGGCATGGACGGCCACGGCGACCTCGTTGACGAACTTCGCGTACGCCACCCGCCGCTGCTCCACCACGTCGGCCGGCAGCCCGTGATCCTGCATGGTGAGGATGACCTCGTTGCCGACGTCCCACATCAGCACGCCCTGGCGGTTCTTCAGCGCGTTGACCCGGGCCACGATCTCGTTCTTCACGGTGGTCTTGTAGGCCGTGTCGTTGACGTAGTCGGCGCCCTGGTTCAGCCAGTGCCCGACGATCACCTTGATCCCGTTCCGGGCCGCGGCGTCGAGCAGAGAAGGCGTGGCGGCGTCGTCCACACCCCAGGTGCGGATGGTGTTGACGCCCATCGCCTTCAGGTCCCGCATGTAGCCGTCGGCCGCGGCCTGCGGCGGGCCGTAGGTCACGCCCTTGATCAGGTACGGCTGGCCGTTGACCGACAGTTGCCAGTTGCCGTTGCCGCCGGTCACCCTGACGACGCTCGGCCCGGCGGGGACCGGTCCGTCGGTCATCGGGGCCGGCGCGGCGCCCGACCGGCGGGCGACCGACACCCAGTCGGCGCTCAGCACGCCGCCCGAGACGGTCTCCGGCGACGGTGTGGTGACTCCGGCGACGGCGTTCGGCAGCGAGCCGCCGATGGCCAGGTCCAGGCGGAGGTAGAAGCCGTGATGAACGGCCGCCCGCCAGGCGGCGACGCCGACCTGGCTCTGCCGTACGACCCAGGTCTGCCTGCCGTCGAGGTAGAAGCGGATCTCCTCGTCGCTCTTGGTGCGGTCGATCACCTGCGAGAACTCGTGGTAGCCGGTCGCGCAGCCACCACAGGTGGCGAAGCCGCTGGTACGCCCGTTGTACTCGTTGCAGACGCCGTCGGGCGCGGTGCCGCAGTGCAGCGTGTTGGAGAACTCGTCGGCCCCGTTGACGGCCGTCATGATGTCGGTCTCGCCGACGCCCGGCCAGTTGGTGTAGTCGCCGCGGTAGGCGGCGCCGGTGGCGCGGAAGCCGGGCCAGTAGCCGAGGGCCTTCGCGACGTCGGGCAGCTTCAGCCGGGCGCTGAAGCGGACCATCTCGCCGGGCCTGGCCTCGAAGTCGGTGCGCTGCGTCTCGACGCGGCCGGAGGTCCAGTTGCCGTCACGGTCCTTGAGCGCCTTGATGCTGAGGTGGCCGTCGCCGTCGAGGCTGACGTTGGCGGTGGAGTCGCTCATCGTCTCGACCTCGCCGGTGCCCCAGTTCGCGGCGCCGCCGGGATAGGAGGTGCCGCTGCGCCTGATCCAGTTGGCGGCCGACGGCGAGGTGCCGGCTGGGCCGGTGAAGTCCTCGCGCCACACCTCGGTCCAGTCGCCGGGCTCCTCGGGCTGGTCGCCGGTGTTGATCTGCAGCTCCCAGAGGGAGTAGCCGTAGCCGGTGCCGCGCTGGGTGCCGAGGATCCGGACATAGCGGCCGGTGCCGGACACGGCGACGGCGGCACCGACACCTGGAGCGTCAGCGGCACCGGCCGCTACGTACGCATGTACGGCACCGCCCGCGCCACCGGTTACGGCTACTCGCTGCTGGAGTTCGAGGTGCACGGCACCGGCGGCGCCGGAACCACGCCCCGGCCCAAGCCGACCTTCACCGACGAGGTCACCCACCACGAGTTCCAGGCCAACTGCTCGCTGACCGCCAACCGGCCCGACGACCCGATCGTCTACCCCGGACTGCCGGGCGCGTCGCACATGCACACCTTCGTCGGCAACACCACCACCAACGCCCACAGCACGTCCTCCTCGCTGCTGGGCGGCAACACCTCCTGCACCAACCACCACGACAAGTCCGCCTACTGGTTCCCCAGCTTCTACAAGGGCAACCAGCTCATCGAGCCCATAGGCAACCAGGTGATCTACTACAAGTCCGGCATCCTGGAGTACTGGCGGGTGCAGCCCTTCCCACAGGGCCTGCGCTTCGTCGTCGGCAGCCCGACCTCCACCCAGGAGGAGTTCCGCACCCACCCGGGCGCGGTCGAGGGCTTCGAGTGCGGCGACCTGTCCAAGAGCTGGGACATCCCGCAGTACTGCGTGCCCGGCAGCCAGGTCAACGTACGCTTCCAGGCTCCCAGCTGCTGGAACGGGGTCAACCTCGACAGCGCCGACCACAAGAGCCACATGGCCTACCCCGTCGGCGGCTACTGCCCGTCGAGCCACCCGGTCGCGGTGCCCATGCTGGAATTCAAGATCGCATTCCCGGCGAGCGGTGACCTGTCGCAGGCGCGCCTGGCCAGCGGGCGCGGCTACACCTGGCACTACGACTTCTTCAACGCCTGGGACGACCCGCGCATCCTCGACGCGCTGGTCACCCACTGCATCAACGGCGGACTGCAGTGCAATCCGCGCGGCTACGACCTCTACAAGCCGCACCGGGGAGCGGCGCTCACCGAGGACTTCGAACTGCCTTGATGTCCTCTGCGGGAACACCCAGCCCGTCCGCCCGCCCCGGCCACCGGGACGGGCGGACGGCACCGCGCACGGCTGCTGAGCGCTCGTCGTCGGCACCGCGCGCGGCCGACGAGCGCTCGCCGACGGCACCGCGCGCGGCCGGGGAACGCTTGTCAACGGCACCGGGCGCGGCCGACAAGCGTACGTCGTCGGCACCGCGCGCGGCCGACGAGCGCTTGTCGACGGCACCGCGCGCGGCTGACAAGCGCACGTCGTCGGCTCGGACCGCGCCGGCGGCGCTGGTGCTGCTCGCGCTGGCGGCGGTGCTGATGGGCGGCTGCCTGGCCCGCGGCGGCTCCGCGGCACGGCACGCGCACCACGTACCGGCGTCCACGCAAGCGGGCGGATCGCGGATCGCGCACCCCGTACCGGCACCCACGCAAGCGGACGACCCACAGATCACGCACCCCATACCGGCGTCCACGCAAGCGGACGACCCACAGATCACGCACCCCATACCAGCGTCCACGCAAGCGGACGACCCACAGATCACGCACCCCATACCGGCACCTACGCAAGCGGGCGACCCACGGATCGCCCACCCCGTCACGGGCGGGAGCGTCAACCCCACCGATGTGGCCTGGCTGCAGCTCATGATCCCGATGGACGAGCGAGTTCTGCCGCTGCTCGACCTCGGCGCCTCCCGGAGCCACGCACCTGCCGTGGGCCAGCTGGCCGCTCGGCTGCGCGCCGCGCACGTCGCCGAACTCGCCCGCCTGCGCGCAGCCCTCCACGCCACCGCCCTCCACACCACCGGACCGCCCACCACCGCCCTCCACACCACCGATCTGCCCGCCACCGGACTGCCCGCCACCGGACTGCCCGCTACCAACCCGCACGCCGGGCACGACATGCCCGGGATGATCACCGCCGCCGAACTCGCTCGCCTGCGCACCGCCGAAGGCCCGGCCTTCGACACGCTCTTCACCGGCCATCTCCGCGCCCACCTACGCCAGTCGCGGTCCGTGACCCGCTCGGAACAGGTCTCGGGCGCCGATCCCGGCATCAAGGCGCTGGCCGCCGCCATCGAACGCACCCGTACGACCCAGCTCTCCGCCCTCGGAGCGGTAGAGCGCTCTCCCTCCTGAAAGGACACGCGTGTGATCCCGGACGACCTCGACCGCCTGGTGGACAAGCTGGACCTGGAGAGCAAGGTGCGGCTGCTCACCGGAGCGACCGTGTGGCGCACGCCCGCCGAGCCCGCCATCGGGCTGGAACCCATGGTGACCTCCGACGGCCCCGCCGGCGTACGCGGGGAAGGATGGGACGAGCGCCGGACCTCCCTGTCGCTCCCCTCCGCCACCGCGCTCGCGGCCACCTGGGACGAGAGCCTGGCCCAGTCCATGGGCGAACTGCTGGCCGTCGAGGCGCGGCGCAAGGGGGTGCACGTCGTCCTGGCCCCCACCCTGAACCTGCACCGTTCCCCCCTGGCCGGACGACACTTCGAGTGCTACTCCGAGGACCCGCTGCTGACCGGTCGCATCGGCGCGGCGGTGATCCGCGGCATCCAGTCGCGCGGGGTCGGGGCCACGGCCAAGCACTATGTGGCCAACGACTCCGAGACCGACCGGCTCACCCTCGATGCCCGCGTCGACGAGCGCACCCTGCGCGAGGTGTACCTGGCGCCCTTCGAAGCAGCCGTCCAGGCGGGGGTCTGGGTGGTGATGTCGGCGTACAACGGGGTCAACGGCGTCACCATGTCCGAGAACGACCTGCTGGCCGAGCCGCTGAAGGGTGAGTGGGGGTTCGACGGGGTGGTGGTGTCGGACTGGGGAGCGGTACGGTCCGCCGTCGCCTCCGCGCGTGCCGCCCAGGACCTGGTCATGCCGGGCCCCGACGGGCCGTGGGGCGAGGCGCTGGTGGCGGCCGTCCGCGCCGGTGAGGTGCCGGAGGCGGCGATCGACGACAAGGTGCGCCGCCTGCTGCGGCTGGCCGCCCGCGTCGGCGCACTGCCCGGCTCCCCCGCCCCCTCCCCCACCGGCCCCTCCGCCGGTGACCTCACCGCCTCCTCCCCCGCCGACCCCACCGCCGGAAACCTCACCGCCTCCTCCCCCGCCGACCCCACCGCCGGAAACCTCACCGCCCCCTCCGCCCTGAGCCCTTCCGCCGGCGGCCCCACCACCGGGAGCGTCGGTGAGCGTCCGGATCGCGCCGAGCATCCGGATCACACTGAGCGTCCGGATCGCGCTCTCCTGCGCCGTACGGTCGCCGCTTCGACCGTACTGCTGCGCAACGAGGGCGACCTCCTCCCCCTCGTCCCGGTCCGGCTGACCCGCGTCGCCGTCATTGGACCGAACGCCGCCAGGCCCCGCATCCAGGGCGGCGGGAGCGCGGGCGTCTACCCTGAATCCCTCGTCACTCCGCTCGCCGGCCTGCGCACCGCGCTGAACGGTCACGCCGAGGTGCACCATGCCACCGGCGTCGCCCTTGGCGGTTTGCCCGCCCCCCTCGACGTCGCCATCGCCCGGAATCCGCGCACCGGCGAGCCCGGACTCCTGGTCCGCCTCCTCGACGCCGCAGGCGCCGAGATCCACGCCGAGCATCGCCTCACCGGCCGTCTTCCCGAACCGGAAGGACCGATCCACCGGGCCGCCGCCGTCGAGGTCAGAGCTCTCGTACGGCCGGACCGCGCGGGCCCCTGGGACGTGGCCGCCGCCGGATGGGGCCGCTTGGAGCTGACCGTGGACGGCCGCGTCGTGATCGACGAGACGGTCCCCCGGCACACCGACGACCCCGCCACCGTGCACCTGGCTCCGCCGTACCGCACGGGACGCGTCACCTTCGAAGCGGGCCGCCAGGTCGAGATCGTCATGCGCCGCGAGCTCGTCCCCGGCGGCGGGCGGGCCTGCGTGCTGGCCGCCGCCCCGGCTCCCGCGGGCGCGGCGGCCGAGCTGGCCGCCGCGGTCGAGCTGGCCGGCTCGTGCGATGTGGCCGTCGTCGTGGTGGGCACCACCGAGCAGGCCGAGAGCGAAGGCGTCGACCGGGAGACGCTCGCGCTGCCCGAGGGCCAGGACGAGCTGGTGCGCGCCGTCGCCGCGGCCAACCCGGCGACTGTCGTGGTGGTCAACTCCGGCGGTCCCGTGGCGATGCCGTGGCGGGAGGAGGCGGCGGCCGTCCTGGTCAGCTGGTTCCCCGGCGAGGAGGGCGGCAACGGCCTGGCGGACGTGCTGCTCGGCCGGGCCGAGCCGGGCGGGCGGCTGCCCACCACCTGGGCGGACCGGGCCCTGGCTCCGACTGTGCCGGAGCGGGGCGTGCTCGAGTACGCCGAAGGCCCGCACATCGGGTACCGGGGCTGGCTGCGGGAGCAGGACTCGCCCGCGTACTGGTTCGGGCACGGTCTGGGCTACACGACCTGGGCGTACGAGGGGTTGTGCGCACCGGAGCGGGTCGCGCCCGGCTGGCCGGTGCGGGTGCGCGTCACGCTGCGCAACACCGGCCGGCGGGCGGGCCGCGAGGTGGTCCAGGTGTACCTGGCCAGGCCGCAGGATCACGAGCGGCCGGTTCGGTGGCTGGCGGGGTTCGCCGCCGTGACGGCCGTGCCCGGCGAGCAGGTGGAGGCGGTGGTGGAGGTGCCGGCCAGGGCTTTCCAGCACTGGGCGGGCGCCTGGCGTACAGCCGAGGGCGAAGTGTCGGTGCTCGCCGGGCGCTCGGCCGCCGATCTCCCGCTGGAGGCTGTCATAACGGTCTCACACAGCAAGGAGAGCGCTCTCCAATCGCATGTTATAAAGAGCGGGTGAAACAAGGGGGCTCTCCTACCCTGGAAGACGTGGCACGGGTCGCCGGTGTCTCCCGCGCCACCGTCTCCCGGGTGATCAACGGCATCCGCAACGTCGACCCTGTCATCCAGGCGACGGTGCTGCAGGCGATCGATACCATCGGCTACGTCCCCAACCGCGCCGCCCGGTCCCTCGTCACCAGGCGCACCGGCGCGGTCGCCCTGGTGCTGTCCGGGGCGGGGGGCGACGATGACCCGTCACCCAGCCCCATCCTCACCGACCCGTTCTTCGGCCGCGTCGTCGCCGGGATCATCAGCTTTCTGCGGCCGCGTGGCATCCACCCGGTGCTGATGTTCGCCGACACCGCGCAGAGCCGCGCGGAGGTCGTGTCGTACCTGCGGCAGGGCGATGCCGACGGCGCGCTGCTGGTTTCCACGCACGCGGCCGACCCGCTGCCGGTGGAGCTGGTCGAGGCGGAGGTGCCCGCGGTGCTGTTCGCCCGGCCGGCGGGCAGTGTCCCGATCAGCTACGTCGACCTCGACCACCGGGCCGGCGCCGCCCTGGCCGCCGACCGGCTCGTGGAGTTGGGGCGCCGCCGCGTCGCCAGCGTCTGCGGTCCGCTCGACGTGCCCGCCGCCCAGGCACGCCTGGCGGGATTCCAGGACGCGATGGCCAGGCACGGACACGCCTACGTCCCCTACAGCGAGGGCGGCTTCACCTACGACAGCGGCGAAAGGGCCATGGAACGGCTCCTGGCCGAACGACCCGACCTCGACGGCGTGTTCGTCGCCAACGACCTGATGGCCCAAGGCGCGCTGCACGCGTTGCGCCACCACGGACGCTCCGTCCCCGATGACGTGGCGGTGATCGGCTTCGACGACAGCAGCGCCGCGACCGCCTGCCGCCCACCGCTCACGACCATCCGGCACCCGGTCGAGGACATGGCCGCCGAGATGGCTCGCCTCCTGCTCGACCACATCGACGAGCCGGGCCGTACGCCCAGGTCCGTCATCTTCGAGCCTGCCTTGATCGTCCGCGACTCCGGCTGACAGCAGACGGCCGAGTCGTGTCGTGCGGATTCGTGGTGCTGAGCGCAGTGGATGGCCTCGAACCCGTCGGGCGGACGTGTCCGATGGCTGAGTGCAGGGCATCCTTCTTCAGCTCTTCCGGCAGCTCAGCGTCGAGGACGGCTTCGCGCACCCGCACGTTCATCGACGTCACAGTGCCATGCGGCACCGACATCCCCTTGCGCTCCGGCCGGCCGTGATCGGTGCGGCACCGCGAGCGCGCCCCGGCAGGGCTATGCCGATCATGTACGGATCCAGCTGATCTCTCATGCGGCCCGGCCTCGGATGCCCTTGATCGCGATGTCCAGCAGCCGGTCCGCCCGCTCGGTGTCGTCGTCGCGCTCGGTGGCCAGCGAGATGGCGTTGACGAGCGCGAGCAGATCCTCGGCGCGGAGCCCGGGACGTACGGCGCCTGCCTGTTGTGCCCGTCGCAGGAGTTCACGCGCCGCGTCGGTGATCATCGCCTGACAGCCTTCGTTCTGTTCCAGCAGGTCGGCATCCCGGCCGTCGTGCAGCAGCGAGGCGGCCAGGCCGCGGCTGGTGCCCGCGTAGGCGTTGAGGTCCCTCAGCCAGGCCAGGAGCGCGGGGCCCGGCTCGCTCTCCTCGGCCCGTTGCGCCGCCATGGCGCACAACTCCTCGACACGATCGTGGAAGACGGCTTCGAGCAGAGCTCGACGGGAGGGGAACAGTCGGTGCAGCGTCGCCGATCCCGTCCCGGCCTGGCGGGCGATCTCCTTCAGGGCCGCGCCGGCGCCGTCACGCGCGAAGACGTCCCGGGCCGCGCTGACGATGCGGTCGTAGTTGCGCTGGGCGTCCGCACGCAAGGGCCGTCGCCGGGCGGTGTGGGGCATGGCCTCCTCCAGGCTTTGACAAGTGGGCTGGCGCTCCGGTTAGAGTAGCCGAACCGTAAGTGGGCCGCCAGCCCACTTACGTCCGGAACGACTGGGAGAGATCATGCGCGCCGTCCAATACACCCGCTTCGGCCCTCCCGAGGTGCTGCGCGTCAACAACGTGCCCACGCCGGAGCCCGGGCCGGGAGAAGTACTCGTCGAGGTCCGCGCCGCGAGCGTTGACGCCGGAGAACTCGCCTTCCGCACAGGCAGACTCCGCGGCATCGCCCGAGCCCGATTCCCCCGCGGCCTGGGAGTCGACTTCACCGGCCGCATCGCGGCCCTGGGCCCCGGCGTACACGCCTGGAGCACGGGACAGGAGGTGTGGGGGCTGATGCCGCACTTCACCTTCGGCGCCATCGCCGACTACGTGGCCGTCCCCGAACAGCGACTCGCCCGAGCACCCGAGAACCTGAGCCTGCTCGACGCCGCCGCCCTGCCCTCGTCGGGCACCACCGCCCTGACCGCCCTGACCGACAAGGCCCGCCTGGCCGGCGGTGAACGGCTCCTGGTCCGCGGCGCCACAGGCGGCGTCGGCAACATCGCCGTGCAACTGGGCAAGGCGCTCGGCGCCCACGTCACCGCGCTCGCCGGCGCCCGCAATCTCGGCTGGGTCACCGAACTCGGCGCCGACGCGGCCCTGGACTACCGCACGACCCGGCCGCAGGACCTCGGTCATTACGATGTGATCCTCGACGTCGTGGGCACCGACCTCGGCGCCTACCAGACCCGGCTCAACCGGCGTGGCCGCATGGTCGCGCTCGCCTTCGACCAGAACCACATCCTGACCTCGATGGTCACCACGGGGCTGCGAGCCGCCCTCTCGCCCCGGCGCGTGAAACTCTTCAGCAACAACCCCTCCCCCGCGCGGATCGCCGAGCTCACCGCCTCCGCCAAGGCCGGCAGCATCCGCCCTGTAATCGACACCGTCTACCCGATCGACGACATCGCAGAGGCCCACCGACGACTCGAGACCGGCGGAGTCCGCGGGAAGCTCATCATCGACATGCAACGCTGACCCCTGCGCGAAGCAACTCCCGAACCACCGCGGACGGCAAGCGACGCGGGCCGCTGCGCCGCGGCGGGTTCGCCTCCCCCCAAGACGCCGCCGAGGCCGCGCTCGGTCAGGTACGTGATCTGCGCTGCGCACGGACATCAGTGCCCGGACGATCCACAAGTTCGGCTCGACAGGTGGAGCCGTACGAAGCCGTTCTGGCCATGCGTACCCATACGAATATCGAAGCCGGCCCGGCAGCTGGACCGCGCTCCCCGAACCGGCCGGTAATCGCGCTGTCCCTGCTCGGGAACTCTCGCTGCTCAGAGCAGATCTGCCCCAGGCAGATCGTGTCGACGCCGGTCCGGATCGCCTCACAAGATGGACGCATGAGCGAAGAATCGAAACTTCCGCTGTTCAACCCACGAATGAGACGCGAACTCTTTGAGCAGCGTGTTCTCGTTCTCGACGGCCCTCTCGACGACGACAACGGGACACTGCTGGCCACCCAGCTGATGGCGCTCGCCACGGAGGATGCGTCGTCCGATATCGCCTTGTGGATCCATTCCCCAGGTGGCTCGGTCCCGTCGATGCTTGCGATCCGCGACATCATGCGCCTCATTCCCTGTGACGTATCGACCCTCGTCCTGGGTATCGCTTACAGTGCCGGGCAGTTCTTGCTGTCGTCGGGGGCCCGTGGGAAGCGCCGCGCTCTACCGCACTCACGAGTCCTGATGCACCAAGGCTCGGCGGGCATCGGTGGCACCGCGGTCGACATCGAACTGCAGGCCGGCGACCTTCGGCATACGCGCGACACAGTGCTCGGTCTGATTGCCGAGGACACAGGTCAGCCTGTCGAGCGCATATTCGAGGATTCTCTGCACGATCGTTGGTACACGGCACAGGAAGCACTGGACTACGGCTTCATCGACGCCATCGTGCAGAACTTCGACGAAATCGCGCCACAAAACCGCCCGCGGCTCGGATTCGGCATCACCCAAGGAGTCGGCCAGTGACCACATATACGATCCCGAACGTCATCGCCTCGAACCCTCGTGGCGAGCGGATCATGGATGTCTACTCGCACCTGCTCACCGAGCGGATCGTCTACCTGGGCACCGCAATCGACGCGGGCGTCGCGAATGCTCTCATCGCGCAGCTGATTTTCCTGGAATCAGACAACCCCGAGGCGGAGATCCAGTTCTATATCAACTGCGAAGGCGGAGACCCGAGCGCGATGCTCGCGATCTACGACACCATGCGCCATATCCGCCCGCGGGTTTCGACGACCTGTGTCGGACAGGCCGTCGCGGTGGGTGCCGTACTTCTCGCCGCCGGCGCCGAAGGCAAACGTGCCGCTCTCCCCCACGCACGGATCATCCTGCACCAGCCGGCAGCCCAGGGGCGCGGAGCGATCCCCGATCTCATCTTGCAGGCCGACGAGGTCGTACGTGTCCGGGCAGACATCGAGCGCATACTTTCACGGCACACCGGCCAGTCGGTCGAGACCCTGCGCGCCGACACCGATCACGATCGCGTGTTCACCGCTACCGCGGCCTTGGAGTACGGGCTCCTCGATCAGATCATCGAGGAGCGTTCATAGGCCCGTGGACAACCCCGGCAAGCCGCGCTACGCGGCCAGAGCATATGCCGCCGAGCAGGTGGCACCTCTCGACGCGCTCTGCTGAGCAGGCCGCAAACTCTCGGCAACGGCGAGGGTCAGATCGACCAGGGTCACATCCAGCGCTCCGGCGACCGCGGCGATCATTTCGCTCGACGGCTCCTTGACGCCTCGTTCGATCTCGGAGAGATATTGCGGCGAGACTCCGGCGCGGCTTGCCGTCTCGCTCAACTTCTCACCGCGCTCATGGCGAAGCCCTCTCAAGCACTCACCGAGCACCTGCCGCCACAGCGGCTCGCGAGCCGGAGACGGCTCGGGGGCGGTCCGATTGATCGCTGGACGCGACGGCATGGATGAGGCCATGCCTCACCATAGGTCGATGGCGCGTTCGAGCTCTGCCGGCTTCGCGCAGAGCAGAACCGTCTCCGCTTACCCTTGCCCAGCCTCAGGCCATTCGCGCGCTCACCGAGCGGTCGTCGCGGCGGCGACCACTCGGTGAAGCCGAAGAGCAGCCACGTGAGCACCGCTTGCGCAGGCGTTGCAAAGGCGCAAGCTCAGCTGGCAGGACCCGCTGGTGAACGTGGTCGAACTGATCGCCCGCTCCGGGCAGGCAGCCGCCGACGACCCACGCCGACCTGCTGACCGGATACCGCACCGAGCCATGACCCGGCGTGGTCGACGGCGAGGTCGTCATCCTGGCCGAGCGCGCCGCCGCACACGTCCCCCTGGACAACCTCAAGGCGGTGGCCCGCCTGCTGGGCGACCTGCAGCGAGCGGGGAACGAGGTTCAGATGAATCTCGACGGCAGCACGCTGACCGTCAACCGGCAGCTCGTGCCCGCGATGCGCTGCACTTCTCCAAACTGGTGGATCGGTTCGTGCAGAACCTGCGCCCGGTGGCCGGCTATGACGTGCAGTACTTCGCCACAGTCGACCTTCCCGCATCCGGCTGGGGCCTGCTCACTCTGGAGAAGACCGCACCCCAGAGCAACAAGCGATTCACCGACTCCGGCAAGGCCCACGACGAACGCGGCCTGAAGCATCGGAACGCGAAGACCACGCGGCCGGTGCCCATCCCGCCCGAACTGGTGACCATCCTCCGGGCGCACCTCGACACGCACGGCACGGCCAAGGACGGACGGCTCTTCCGGACCAGGACGGACGGCGTGATCTCCGGCTCGGTCTACGCCAAGATCTGGAAAGAGGCCCGAACCTACGCCCTCACTCCCGATCAGGTCGCCTCTCCCCTCGCGGGCAGACCGTACGACCTGCGGCACGCCGCCGTCTCCCTGTCGCTGGAGGCCGGCGTCCACGCACCCGAAACGGCGCAACGGGCCGGCCACGGGGTGGACGTCATGCTTCGGATCTATGCCAAGTGCGTTGACGGGCAACGCAATGTGGCCAACCAACGGATAGAGGGTGCGCTGGCTCGTGACTGATCGATCCAGGGATACTGGCCCGGTGGATCTCCCGGCTGAGCTCAGAGATCGTCTGGCCGACCTCAGAGGTGATCTCCTCTGGGGTCGGCTCCCGGGGAGGGCGGCGGATGCTGGATGGCTGGCCTGTGAGCTCATCGAGGCCGGTCTGGATACGCCGGCGGTGTGGGAGCTTGCGGGTTACGCGTTGTCCATCGGACCTATGAAGGAAGTTGAGCCGCTGGTCCGCCAGGTGCTGGCGGAGAGCGGCTTCCCGTCCATCGACCTCCAGCGCGAGCCGTGGGCGGTCGCTCAGGACGTGGTGCAGGGGATAGCGGAGGGCACGCTACCCATAGGCAAGGGCGCCGACTTCCTGATCATGGAGCTCAGCGATAGATGGACCACCCCCCACGAGATTTGGGAACTGATCCTCCTCATCGACGGCTGGGAAGTCCTACGTGGGACTCCGCCGACCGACGACGAGCTTCGAGAGCAGGCACGCAAAATCGTCGATGCCGCACCAGGGTGGCCCGACGCGAAGGCAGATCAGGAACCGTAGAACATGGGAGTCCATCGCCAGCCATGGGTCTCGGATCGCTCCGGGGCTCTTCGGCTCACGTCGGGTTCATCCCGCAGACGTCCAGAAACCTGGCCTCGACGTACGAATACGTGGCCCCTTTCATCCCGCGTATATCCCGTGACCACCGACAGACAGGGGCTCTCGGCGGCCTACTGCTGCACATCACGCGAGAGCCGCACCCAAGCAAAAGACCAGCTCAGACGAGGTTTTAGCTGGTCTCGATTGCGCGCCCTGCAGGATTCGAACCTGCGCCGCCGGATCAGAAGCAAGATCTTTAAGTGTCGCACTGTGCCACTGGATGATGGTTCGTGCCATCTCAGTGCGTTTTGCTCCACCCTGGACGCAACTCAAAAACCCCGCAGCGCGAGCTGCCCGTTCGGATCGAGGCCGTCGAGGATTCCAACTGTGACCCCCTGCACCGCCACTTGGGACAAAGCACGTGGACAGCGCCGGGAGCAGCGCCGATCTCAGGACGCCGCGGCGGTTCTGATTCCCGCTTCCCAGCCCCCCGCATCAGCAGGCCCGCGCCGGTCCGGCCGATAATGGCCCGATGAAGGTACGGATCGGGATAGCTCCGCCACCTGGAGACCACCCTGACCGCCTCGCCGGACTCGCGGAGCGGGCCGAGGCTCTCGGGATCGACTCGCTGTGGTTGTCGGAGATCGTCCACGGGCCGTCCGTCGAGCCCATCGTCGGCATGGCCTACACGCTGGCCGCCACCCGCAGGCTGAAGGTCGGCACGGGGGTGGCGATCCTGCCGGGCCGTCACCCGGTGCGGGTGGCCAAGCAACTCGCCTCGCTGGCTGCGCTCGCCCCCAAGCGCGTGCTGCCGGCCTTCGGGCTGACCCCGGCCAGGCCCGCCGAGCGGGAGGCGTTCCCCGTTCCCGGGCCGCGCGGTGCGGTGTTCGACGAGTCGCTCGAGCTGCTCAGGTTGCTCCTGCGGCAGGAGAAGGTGACCTTCCACGGCGAGTTCTTCGCGGTGGAGAACGCCGGGGTCGGCCCGCTGCCGGCCAGGCCGCTCGACATCTGGGTCGGCGGCAGCGGGGAGCGCGCCCTGCGCCGCGCCGGTCGGCTCGCCGACGGCTGGCTGGCCAGCTTTCTCACTCCTGACCAGGCCGCCGCCGGCCGTATGGCGATCGCGGCGCACGCGGCCGAGGCGGGCCGCGAGATCGAGGCCGACCACTACGGCACCAGCCTCGCGGTGGCCGCGACCGAGATCCCTGCCACCGCGATCGACGCCATCGCCAGGCGCAACCCGGGCGCCGACCCCGCCGAGATCGTCCCGGTCGGCTGGGCCGCCGCCCGTGATCTGATCGGGCGCTTCGTCGAGGCCGGGATCACCAAGTTCGTCGTACGGCCCGCCACGCCTGTGTCCTCGGTCGAGCGCTGGCTCGACGAGTTCGCCGACCACCTCATGCCGCTGCAGAACTGAGCGCAACCCTGACGTGCCCCCACGTGCTCTGAACTGGGGGCCTGCTGATGAGGCGCGCCTTTCACCTCCGCCTTCCGAGAGTTCTTCAAGGTGAAGGGTTGCGGATCGTCACCACTCGGCCGCGAACGCCGATCCCGGAACCGACGCCCCGGATGCCGCGACACGGCCTGCCGCGCACGTGAACGACCTTGACGACCAACGAAGACCATCACGCCGCTCAACCGCAGCTCAGATGACGTGATCCGATATTCGAGCGGCACAGGAAGCTGTCGACGACACGCCAGAATGCGGCAGTCGGAAGCCCTTGGAGCCGCTATGCCGCCGGCGACCGCTCAAGGTGACCGCCGCTCTTCCCGCACAGGTGAATACAGATCACTCGATCAACGGTCTCTGCCAGTACTCCGCCCCTTGTCCGAGGCCGTCATGACCGTGGCGTAGTGCTCCGGCCGGTCCTCGCATGCGACGGCTGACCGTTTCCGTCGCCATCGTCGATCGATCTCCTGTCAGAAGGCGCGCTCGTGATGGATGTGCCGTGGGAGCAGGTCCATGAAGGCGTGCAGCGCCCTGGTCGGTTTGCGCTTCGCAGAGCTGATCACGCAGAGCGTCCAGGACAGTCCCGTCCCCTGCAGCGCCACCGCGCGCACACCGGGGTGCACGGGGAACGTCTTGGGCTGGAATGCCACGCCGAGCCCACGCATCACGTACTGGGGAATCGTAGTGATGTCGGAGACCTCGACCAGCACCTGACGCGTCAGCTCCGCGCGAGCGAACGCCTCGTCCACCAGCTCCCGCTGGCAGAAGCCGATCGGCATCTCGACGAAGGGCTCACTCGCGAGGTCGGCAAGGCGCACGGCGTCACGCCGGGACAGGGGGTGGTCCTCGGCGACGAGCAGCTGGAGCTCAAAATCCTTGATCGGCATGACGTTGAGATGCTCGTCCCGGAGGCGCCTGCCGACGAAGGCCACGTCCGCACGGCTCTCCTTGACGTCCTCGACCAGCCCCGCCGTGCCGCGCTGCGACATCGCGACGCGCAGCCGCACCCCCGGGTGCCGGCGATGGAAGTCACCGGCCAATGCGGGGACGTCCACGACGGTCATGCTGGTGAGCATGCCGACCGTGAGGCTGCCGCGCAGGCCGGCGGAGACCGGCTCAACGGTGGCGCGGGCCCGGTCCAGAGCCTCCAGGGCCGCTCTGGCCTCGGGGAGGAACGCCGATCCCGCCTCGGTGAGCTGGACCGATCGGGTCGACCGGGTCACCAGCTCGACCCGTAGGTCACTCTCCAGCGCCTTGATCCCCGCCGACAGCGTCGACTGCGTCACGTGGAGGCGCTGGGCGGCACGGGTGAAGTTCATCTCTTCGGCCACCGCGATGAAGTACTCCAGCCTGCGCTGGTCCATGCGCCTCCTCCATCTATCGGTGCCGGCGATATGAGCATCGAGATTCTTCGTTGGACACGATAAGCGGCGATCGACAACAGTGGCCAGCGCGGCCACCGGCTTCCAGGCCGCCTTCCACAACTCCTCGACGAAGGACGACTCATGCGCGTATTTCTCACCGGCGCAACCGGCTACATCGGCGCGGCGGTTCTCGATCGGCTGGTGGCCGAGGGGCACCAGGTCACCGCCCTGGTCCGCGACCAGGGCAAGGCGGAGGCCGTACGAGCCAGAGGGGCGGTCCCTGTCCTCGGCGACCTGGCCGATGCCGATGCGGTGCACCGGCTCGCCGACGCCGCCGACGGCGTGATCCACCTGGCCGCTCCTGGTGACGACAGCAGTGCGCGGATCGACGACGCTGCGGCCACGCACATCCTCGGCGCCCTCAAGGGCACCGACCGGCCCTACATCCACACCAGCGGACTCTGGGTGCACGGAAGCGGCACCGCGATCACCGAATCGACCCCGATGAACCCGCCGCGTCTGACGGCCTGGCGGGTGCCGATCGTGGAGCGCGTGCTCTCCACACCCGGCGTGCGCGTCGCGGTGGTGGCTCCCGCCGTGGTCTACGGCCGTGGCGGTGGGCTGCTGAACCTCGTGGCCTCGGGGCCGAGAACCGCAGGAGACGCGCCGGCCCTCACCATGATCGGCCATGGGGAGCAGCACTGGGGCACGGTGCACGTGGACGACCTCGCCGTGCTCTACGTACGGGCGCTGGAGAGCGCGCCCGCAGGCTCGTACTTCATCGGGGCCAGTGGCGTGAACCCCACTGTCCGCGAGATCACCGAAGCCGTGAGCCGGGCGATCGGCCTGTCCGGCCGGGTCGCTCCCGAGCCGGTGGCCCGGACGCTCGAACGCCTCGGCCTGCTCGGCGAGGCGCTGCTGCTCGACCAGCAGGCCGGCGGGGACGCCGCACGGCGGATCCTCGGCTGGACCCCGGAGCAGTCGACGATCGTCGAGGACCTGGCCGCGAACCGGCTCGCCGCGATCTCCTGACGCACCACATCCCGGTTCTCACCGCGGGCTCGTCGCGTGGAGCGAGGAGCCCGCGGGGTCGGCCAGCACCATGCGGACGGCTTCTTCCTTGAACTCCGGCGAGAACTCGACGCCTCGTCACGTACCTACCTCTTCCAGACTGCTGTCAGCTTATGTAGCTGGCTGTCCGGAATCTTCTAGGCACCTCATGGCGTGATTCATGAATGACGGTCGCAGGGCTTGGCTCGCGCTCAAACCTGCACCTAATTCGACGATTTTCGCGGCAAGTGAGTTACCTGCTCGGAGGCTGCGTACTTTGGCGGACAGCCGTCATCTGGGCGCAGCAGTCGCTACCATCCTCAAGTGGCGCAAGCTCAGCGCAAGCACATCCCCAACGAGATTCGACGCGCGCTCTTCGACGCGACCGACAGGCGATGCACCATCTGCCGTAGACCCTTGGACATAGAGGGTGGCACCCACCACATTGGCGAGATGGGCCACATCGCACCCCACTCCCCTGACGGACCTCGCCGGGAGGCGGTCAGACCGGCGGAAGTCGATGGCCTTAGCAATCTCATGCTGCTGTGCCCGAGTTGCCACCGGACCATCGACAAAGAGCCGGGCCTATGGCCGGATGACCATCTGCGCGCCATCAAAGCCGAGCATGAGGGGTGGGTGGTCGTCGAGCGGGCACGGCCGGAGCCGGACAAGCCGCTTGACGAAAAGCCCATGGGCCTTGGCGAGATCGTTGAGATCGGGGACGTCGCCTACCGGATCGCCGGCAATCCCCAAGAGGAGAGGTCCACGGACGGCCGAGCGATCAGGTCCCGGGCCTTCGCGCTCACACCTGACGGCCATCACCTCTGGATCCGCAGAATCGCCACCAGGTGGCCCGATTCCGAAGCCCTGGATCTCCGCGTCGCCCTGGCCGCCGAGGCCGACCTGCTCGCCGAAGCACTCCCCGGCCTGCCTCCGCCCGTCGCGGCGTCTATGACCGCGGAGACGGCGACACTGGTCACTGCGATCCCCTCGTTCACCACCCTGGCCCAGTTCTATGGCGGCCGAGGCCGCGAGTCCGAGGCCGTGAGGGTCCTGGCCGCTGGCATCGCCGGACTTTGCGAAGGGCTTGCTTCCCTACATGCCAGAGGCCTCGCCCATGGCTCCCTCGACTCTGACTCGATCATGACCGACCGAGGTGGGGCACTCTTTCTCCGTGACGTCGGCGATGCGTTCCTCCATCCCGTCGAACCCGCCGAGGACGTTCGCCGCCTGGCCGAGCTGATCCACGTGACGGTGACCGGACGCCTGCCCGTACCGCTCGTCTCGGCGGCGGTCCTGAACCCTGCAGTCCCGGAGCGCTTCGCCCAAGCCCTCGACCGCGCGCTTCTCCCTGATCCGGCTGGGCGCGGAGACATCGTGGAACTCAGCGCGGGACTGCGCATGTGAGGTGAAGGAGCAGTTGGTGGAGAGAAAGATCGTCGATCTCGGCGTCGAGGTCGGTCTGATCTGGTCCAAGAACTTCCCCGGCAAGCTGGTCAGACAACGCGAGCGGCATCCGCTCCTGCCAGGGCTGGAAGGGATCCGCCACGACCTGTGGTCGGCCGGATCGCAGAACCTCATTCCCGCTCGTGTGGAACGCGGCTGGGAGGGCCGGGACGACTTCCTCAAGATCTATGTCGACGGCCGGTACGCGCTCATGCTCTTCCCCACCAAGGACTCGCGTGGCTACTGGATCGGTGGGATCCATCCGATGCACTTCAGCGACCACGACCAGATTGTGCGCGGCGGCCTGCTGCTGCGCGCCGGGCGATGGCGGGTCTTCGACCACCCCTCCCAGCTGCAGCACTCCTCCGGCTGGCCAGCAATCCAGACCACCTGGGCCACCGGCTTCACCTCGCCGCCCGGCCAGGAGCCAACGCCCACAGTACGGGCCTCCCACACCGCGTTCCTCAACCAACTCGGCACACTGGTAGATCAGGGACGCCGGATCGAGGCCTCGGCTGGAGACGCCAGCCGACTCGTTCCGTACCACCGCGTCACCCCAGTGGCGGCGACCCGCCGCTCCGCGCGGTCGGTGCACGCCTTCCAGCTCATCGACGCCAACCGTCTAACGGCCGGCACCCGCGTGCACATTGACGGCGAGCCCGACCTACGCGGCCGGATCGAGCGGATCGACGAGGGCGTGGCCACAGTAAGGTTCGAACGGCCCGTCGACTTCGGCCGGATCCCTGAGAGCGGTGCCTTCGCTGAATCACCCAACCTGATCGCCTACGACAAGCAGCGGGCGGCCATCGAAATTCTTCGGGAGGGCCGCACCCGCAATCCTCAGCTCCTGACCACGCTGGCCGACCACCGCTTTCAGCCCTTCGCCCCCGTCCTTGGGCGCCGTCCCCGGGAGCGTCTGGACGCCAGCCAGCTGAGTGCCTTTCACAAGGCTCTGGCCGTTCCCGACCTCGCTCTCATCCAGGGCCCGCCCGGCACCGGCAAGACGCACACCATCCGCCAGGTCGTTCTCGCCTGCGCCGATGAGCAGCGCAAGGTCCTCATCTCGTCCTACACCAACCGAGCGGTGGACAACGTGCTCCAGGACCTGCCGGAAGACCTGCTGGTCCTGCGGATCGGCCGGGAAGACGGCGTTACCCCGGGCTGCGAGCACCTGATGCTTGAGGCGCGGGCGGTCGAGCTCCAGCGGCGCATCGCCGAGCGGACGGAGCTTGTTCTCGCGCGCTATGCAGCGGCGGCTTCGGATGGTCCGGCGGACGCCTTGTACCGGCAGCTCGCCCAAGACCTGGGGCGTCTGAAGGAGACTGATGCGGATGTCCAGCGAAGCGCCGCTGTCCTGGCTGAGCGTGAAGATTCCGTGACCGCCGACCTCCGAGAGCGGACGGCCGCCTTGGACCATGAGGAGCGCCGCCACGAAGAGCTGCTCGCCGAACATGTCCATGCCCTCGACCGGCTAGAACGCGCGCTGGACAGTGCCCGGAAGGCCGCCGGCCTCCCGCTGGTCGGCCGGTTCTTCCGGCGGCGGCTCATCCGTCTCGAAGAGAAGCGATCCGGGACGGCGGCCGAGTCCGAGGACATCCGCCGGACTTCGGGCCTGATCGCGCAGGACCGGGCACGGCTGGCGGTCGAGCTCGACCAGGTCCGTGCCACGCATCCCGACCTCGTGGCCGCCCGACGGACTCACGAACGCGACCTGGCCAGGCGACGAGCCGGCGCAGAACGAGCCGCGAAGGTCGCCACGTCTCTGCGCGGACTGCTCGACGGCGAGACGCCCGAGATCAGCGCCGACCCGGCGAGGCTGGCCGCATTCCTGCGCGCCGCAGGCTCGGCACTCGGGCGGATGCGCAGCCGGTTCGATCTCTTGATCTCCTGGCGAGCACAACTCGAACGGCGTACTGAGCAGTTGTACGGCGAGCTCGTCAGATACGCAGACGTGATCGGCGCGACCTGCATCGGCACCGCGACGAGCGAGCATCTCGACGACGTCGACTTCGACGTGGCCATCGTCGATGAGGCCGGCCAGATCGGCACGGCTGATTTGCTTGTTCCGTTGGTCAGGGCACGCAGGGCGGTCCTCGTCGGGGACCACGTGCAGCTGCCGCCGCTGCCGGACCAACGGCTCGTCGCCTGGGCCGAGAAGGAGCATCCCGGCGATTCCGAGCTGGTCCGGCTCATCACTGACAGCGCCTTCGAGCTGTTGTTCCCCGTGACGCCTCCGGAGAACAAGGAGCTGCTCCGTTACCAGCGCCGAATGCCCGAGAGCCTGGCCCGCTTCATCTCCCGCCACTTCTACGACGGTCTCCTGGAAACCGACGTGTGGAGAGTCCACCACGACGACCTGTTCGCCGCTCCCGTGGCGTTCGTCGACACCGCGGAACTCCCGGAGCGTGCGCGGCGCGACCGCAGACCCCGCGCGGACGAGCCATGGCCCAAGGACAGCCGGCTCAACGAGTGTGAGGCCAGGCTGCTGACACTCCTAGCCACCCACTATCACGCGCAGTCTGATGACTGGGCGGTAATTCTCCCCTACGCGGCTCAGATCGGCTTGGTCACCTCCCTGCTCACCCGGCGCATCGGTGACGAAAGCGTCGTCGCTCGCCGGGTGGCGACGGTCGACTCCTTCCAGGGCGGCCAGCACGACACCATCCTCTTCGGGTTCACGCTCAGCAACCCGTACCGCAATGTCGGCTTCCTCAGCGAGGTACGCCGCTCCAACGTGGCCTTCTCCCGGGCCAAGCAGCGGCTGATCCTCGTCGGCGACCTCATGACCCTCCTCAACGCCACCAACTCCGGCTTCCGGGACCTGGCACACGCACTGCACGATCACGTACGAACCTCCGGCGACCTGCGCGGCTATCGCGACATCATGCGACGCCTCGGGGAGAACCCATGAGCAGCACGTCAACTGACACGATCCTCTACGCCCAGGCCCGCGCCTTGGAGCACGCCGCCGACCTGCCCGGAACCCGGCCCGTGCGGATCCACGCGCTCGCCTTTCCCCTGCACGCCGCGGAGCTCTCCGCGACCATCGAAGAACGTAGCCCGTTCGACCTCCTCGATCGCTATGTCGGCCTCGCCATCGCCGAAGGCGGGTTCACCCGCCTCCAGGACATCGCCGCGTTCCTGGGCGTCTCCGAGCACATGGTCGACCGGGTCCTGCGCTTCCTGGGCGGCATCGGCCATCTGCAAGGCAGCGCCGACGCCCTCTCCCTGACCGAGCGCGGCCTGCGGTCGGTGCGCGACGACCGCCGCTATACCGAGAAGCAGGAGCGGCTGCGCCTGTATTTCGACGGCGTGCGATGCGGACCGCTTCGCACCGCCCATTACGCTCATGGCGTGCGGATTCTCGATCGGGACGCCGCGTACGCACAGCGGGCCTTCCGCCTCCTCCCCGAGGCCTGCGGATTCCGCCCCAGCGCCGTCGCAGAAGTTGCCCGACGTCCCGACAGAGGCGAGTACGACTTGCCTGATGAACTGCTCAACCTTGAGGTTCTGGAGGTGAGCCGGGCATTCCTACCCTGCTACGCCGTCAGGGCACACGACGGCCGGCGGCTCAGGACACTCATCTACTCCGGTGTCGCCGAACTGCGTGACCACCACCTGGAAGAGATCCTCAATTCCTGGCCGACGGCCACGCACGTGATGGAGAGCGCCGACTCCGAGCAGCCACGCGACCATTTCGCGGAGTGGATGCGTGAACGAAAAATCACCCCACAGGCACTCTCCTGGGTCGACCACTACGGCTTCCGGCTCGTCCTTCCGCCCTCCCGCTATTTGCAGCACACGATCGAGGCAAGGGAAAAAGGCACCTTCGCACTCACGATGCTCGGCTCGTATGTGGCTCCACGGAGCCACGTCCTCCAGCTGTGGTGCGACGACGCCCCTACTCGGACCAAGGCCGTCCTCAACCGGGCCCTGGCCTACGCGACAGCGACCCGCCGCAACGTTCAAGAGGTAATGGCGTTCCTCGAACGCGTCTGCCGCCAGCTCGAACCGGATGCCGACGTCACTCTCGACGACCTGCAGATGCACGCCCGTAAGACCGGATACGGCGCTCTGGATTTCAAAGAATGAAAGTCGGTCCGGATGCCGCTATCAGAAGGGACAGCGTGTTCATCACAGTGACGCTCAGTGAAGTTGACTTTCGGTCAGCTCTACTGGTTCGTCGACGCTGCGCGAGCCAGCGGCATAGACCCGTCTTCTCCGGTAGGTTACGAATGGGATGATTACGATGACTATGACCCGCACATCACAGGCTTGATAGCACACATCAGTCCGAGCATTCACGCCCAACCGATAGAACCGCTCACTCTTTAACAGAAGCGCGATCCCGCCAAGACACTAAATTCCATTATTCATGCTGGTGGTGACGCCGCGCTCCAGCCCCGCTGGCACCATCTATAGATGACGGTCGCAGTGCTCGGCACGTGCTCAAATTCGTACGCCCCTCTATGTTGCCCCCGCGAGGTGTCCGCCTCGGTCGAAGTCGTTGCTGGTTTCCAACTGTCATCCCTTGCCCTGTCCGCGTGGGGCAAATCAGACGGACGGCGCCGTAAGCGACGCGCTTTCAGGACGCCGCGGCGGTTCTGATGTGATCGGCCAGTGGCGACAGCGACGACAGCGACAGTTCCCGATGCTTCCATGCCTGCCTGAGGTCCTCGGGGGTGTAGCGGGGAAGCAGGTGAAGGTGGAAGTGAAACACGGTCTGCCACGCCGTAGGGCCGGTGGCGTGCCAGATGTTCATCCCGCCCGGTTCCAGCGCGCGCCGCAGCAGAGCGGCGGTGTGCACAGCACCCCGCATCAGCAGGCCCGCGCGGTCCGGACCGATGTCGGTCAGGTCGCGACAGTGCTCGCGGGGGACGACCAAGGTGTGACCGCGAGTCGCCTGCGAGATGTCAAGGAAGGCGACCACATGCTCGTCGGAGTAGACGATCTCCGCAGGGATCTCTCCAGCTACGATGCCGCAGAATGTACAGGTCCCGGTCATGCGCCGCCTCTCCTCCACTTGATCGAACCAGAGCGTAGCAACGCCGGATCAGGCTTGGGAGAGCGGGACGCGTCCAGAGCCTCACTGCGACCCGTGCCGTCGAGCGCTGGTCGGAAGCCGCGACTTCACCGCTGAGCGGCCGGGCATCAAGCTGGTCGGCGACATCACCTATGTCCGCACTTGGGAGGGCTTCCTCTACCTGGCCACGGTGATCGACTGCCCCAGCAAGGCGGTGCTGGGCTGGGCGATGACCGACCCTTATCGCGCCGAACTGGTCAAGGAGGATCCGGATGGCCGCCGGCACCGGTCTGCTCCAGCCAGGCGCCGTGTCCCATACCGACCGCGGCTCGAACCGTTCTCCTTTCGCAGGTGACGCGCGACACTTCGGTTGCGGGGCGCGGCCATCAGGAGCACGACGACGACCGCTTCAGCGGCGGCGACGAGCGGTTCGGGACGTGGCCGAGCCGGCCGTACGACTGGGGATCGATAAGGCGGTGAACACCTGTCCCGGACGCCGCCCCCGTCTACCTGCTCGTCGACGGGAAGCTCACCACCCGTCAGACTACGCACACCCCAGCCCCCGAATAGGTCCAGCGCATCCGGCAGGTGTGCTTAGCCCTCAAGCGCCAAAGCTCGCGTCCCAGCGGAACCATACAAGCGCCCGCTACGCGTCCTGACGCGGAACGACCCGGGTGCGTTTGACTACCAACCAGAATCACTCCAGTCTTCTTTCCGCACCTGCCGGGGCTGATCACCGGCCGAGGAACGCGGTCACCATCGGCAGCACCAGGTCGGGCCGGATGACCTGCAGGTGCTTCGTGCCCGGCAGGATCGCCAGTTGCGCGTTCGGCAGCAGTTGCTTCATCTCGACCGCGTGCTCGAGCCGGACGAAGTCGGTGTCGCCGACGATGATCAAGACCGGCATCGTCAGTCGGCCCAGCTGTTCGTCGCTCCACCCGTCGAGATCATGTACGAATGGCCCGATCTTCGCCACGAACGGGAAGAATTCCTCGGGATTCGGCGCCACCTCCTCGTAGGCGCGTTGCATCGCCTCGGACTCCGCCGCGGTCGGCATCCGAGGCGAATCCAGCTCCAACGCCGTGATTTCGGGGTAATACGCCTCGCCCCGGGTCGCCCCGAAATGCGAGGCCGCCAGCACGACCCGGCCGACCCGATCCGGGACCGAGACGGCGACCTCGGTGGAGACCAGCCCGCCCAAGCTGTAGCCGAACAAGTCGGCCCGCTCGACGCCGAGGTGATCGAGCAGCGCGATCACGTCCTCGGCGCATTGCCGGATGGAGAACGGCCGGTCGCTGTCGGCGGTGTGCCCATGCCCCTGCAGCTCGATACCGATCACCTTTCGCTCGGCGGTCAACGCCGGCAGCAGCGAGTCGAAGCTCAGATGGAACGTATACGCGCCACCGTGCAACATGACGAGCGGCGGACCGGAGTGATCAGCGCCCATGATCTCGTAGTAGAGGTCGATGCCGTTCACCGAGGCGTATGCACCCTGAGTCATGTCGATTCCCCTTATCCCTGTCTATCGGCTCGGCACATAGGTCAGCACGACTGTGCCGTTACCGAGCTCAGTTACTTCTGTCAGGTCCATGGCGGTAGTCCGGATGCCGGACAGCAGTGACTCCCCGGATCCAGCGACGCAGGGGGGAGATACTCAGATGCAGTTCGTCGAGTAGACCTGCCTCGACCAGCGCCCGACTGAACGGGCCGTTGCCATGTTTCAACAATCTGCCGTCGCCAGCCTCCTTGAGCCGGGCGACCGCCTCCACCGCATCGTCAGCCAACACCCGCGCGTTCCACGTGGTCTCGGTCAGCGTGGTGGAGGCGACGTGCTTGGGCAGAGAGTCGATCTTGTCCGCGACGTCGCCGGTCATGGTCGGCCAGCTTTGGGCAAATCCCTCATAGGTCGCCCGGCCGAGCACGAGACCGATCGCCGAGGACAGCAGCGGGAGCCGATAGGCGAAGTGGTTATCGTCGGGGACGACCTTCATCTGCCCGGCCCACCAGGCGTCGCCAGACATTCTCCCATCGATCGAGAGGTGGTTGTATTCGATCAGTTTTCGCACGCCGGGAGTCAACCACAGGCTGATCGGTCCGTCTTGTATCGAACCGAAGCCGTATCACCACGCCAGAAACGGGGTACCGGACCTTAACTCGCCAGGGGTGTGACCGGTCGCCCACCGCATCGCCCGTGCGAGCTGCGACTGATCGTAATAGCCGCCGGCGGTGACCACGTCGGCGATCGATCTCCCCACAGCGAGAAGTTGCGCGGCGTGCCGTGCCTGCTCGATGCTGGCGAGCTTGCGGTGCGAGATCCCGACAGCCCGGCGGAACCGGATCTGCGCGATCCGTTCCGACATGCCGTGCGGCCGCTCGCCGTGCCGGATCTCGTCAACGAGCGGATCAAAGAACAACAAACGCGCACGCGCAAGCCGGTCGACGAAGACGTCAATGTTCTGCTCGGTCGGCATCTCCCAGTCCCGGTTGCCCAACACGATCCGGCCACCCGGCAGGGTCGGCAACAACGCATCCCTGAGGTCGGTCAGACCTGAGGGCGGGTGCAGCGGCAGACAAGTACCAAGCCGCAACTCCACGCCGAAAAACTCCCAGCCCTCCAGGCAAGTCAGCGAGGTGCCCCTTATCTCCGGTCCGCGCACGTGCACTGTCCATCCGTCATGGCCCCGCGCAAATGCGATCATGGACGAGGTTTTGGCCACCGAAGTGAAATCGATCGTGGCGTCACAACTCGCCGACCACACCCGTTGCACCAACGGGAGTTCGCCGGTCACATCGTTGAAAATTAGCCCCACACGCTGTGAATATAGACTAGTCCAGATCTATCTTCGTGATCCCTACACCCGATGATTTTCGACGAGAGTCGAAATCCTGCTGGCCCGGCTCCGCATCTCGCACCCGAAGCTCGATTTGGTCGGTGCGGCAGCGCCCACGGCCGGGACGCTCGTAACTTAGGTCCGCCGCTTTCTGCGTCTCATTCTGACGAGAATGGCCGAACTGCGAAGGTCAGCGCGTGCCCGGCATCGCCTACCGGCACCCCTCGGCGGCCGGCGTCGGGCGCAGGGCGTCCGTCCGCAGTGGCAACGGTCCTCCCGGTTGACCGGATGGGCGTCGGCTGGGGGTACCTGCGCGGGCCCCTGGTGAGGACGTCGTGCAACATCAGCGGCTACACAGGTTGACTTCGTAGGGTCGGTCATGGCTTTGCCGGGGTATCCAGGGTGAGCCCGGTCTGGGTCCGACAGCCGGTGAGCAGGTGGGGCCGGTACTGGATCTTCTTCAGCTTGCGTTTGACGATCCGGACGAGCCCGGGCAGGTCGGTGACGGCGAAGTTGGCCAGGGCCCGGCGGAGCAGCGACCAGTTGCCCTCGGCGGGATTGAGTCCAGGAGCGTAGGAGGGGAGCTGGACGATGCGTAACCAGTCGGCGTTCGCGGTGGCAAAGTCGGCGAGTTGGCCGGCCAGGTGCACATTCAGATTGTCCCAGCACCACACCAATGGCGCGCCCAGGTGCTGGTGGATGGCCACGATCAGGTCCCGGTAGTCCATCCAGAAGAAGGTCTTGGGCTCGCCCTTGCGGCCGTGGTAGACGTGCAGGCGGTAGAACAGGTACGGCCGCTCGCCGTCGCGGTAGCAGACGACGCCGGCCACGTTGACCCCGTCCGAGCCTCTGCCCCTGACCGTCACTACCGGCCGAGCGCTGACCGGCGGCCGGGTGCGTCCTAATGAGTGCTGGGAGTAAGCCATCCGGCAGACTCCATGAGGCTTTTCCAACCTGATCGCGCTGGTCAGCAGGGGGCGGCGCCGGCACGGGTTGGCATGAGAAGAGGCTCCCGGTAAGACAGCAGTCGACCAAGATCCGATGCCTCTACCGGAGAGCCTCGTTGCTGTCTTACCGTGCCTCGATTCCGCTGTCCAATCGCACCCTGATCCGCCTGGCCGAGCTGATCCGTGTCCGACGTGCCGAGCGCCGCTGCCGATGGCGGCGCCTGGACCCGTCCCGGCAAGCCCTGCTGGTCCTGGCCCACTTGCGTAACGGTGACACCTACGCCCGGCTGGCCGCCGGCTTCCACGTCGGCACCAGCACCGCCTGGCGCTACGTCCGCGAGGCGACCGACCTGCTCGCCTTGCTCGCCGACGACGTCCACGCCGCCGTCTTACGCGCCGGCCGACTGGCCTACACCATCCTGGACGGCACCCTGATCCCGATCGACCGGCTGGCCGACGAACGGCCGTACTACTCCGGTAAACACCGGCGCCACGGCGTGAACGTGCAGGTCTTGGCCGATCCAGTCGGCCGGCTGGTCTGGGCCTCACCCGCGTTGCCCGGTGCCACGCACGACCTGACCGCCGCCCGCGCCACCGGCCTGATCGACGCGCTCACCGCCGCAAGGGTGAAGACCTTCGCCGACAAGGGATATCAGGGCGCGGGCGGCAGCATCCGCACGCCGTTCAAAGGCCATCGGCTGCGGCCTCCGCTGTCGCGTCATCAGCGCTCGGTCAACCGCGCACATGCCCGCATCCGTGCTTGCGGGGAACGCGCCGTTGCCACCTTGAAGACCTGGAAGGTCCTGACCCGGCTGCGCTGCTGCCCGCACCGCGCCACCATGATCGTGCAGGCCATCCTCGTCATGCAGCTCATCGAAGAAGGCCGCTACTCAGGATGAAAAGGGCTCCATGGTGGATAGTGGCCGCCGGCAGGTGAGCACTCTGGCGTCCTGGACATCGAGTCCTGGCGAAAGACCGTGCCCCTGCCGGCGGGTCGGGAGAGTTGATCGCTGATGGGATGTCGTGCCCGTCCTCACGTGGCGTGAGCACTGCTTCATCAGGTCGCCGCTGGCTCTCCCGCAGGCTGCTGACCAGCGGAAACGACGACATCGGCGGGAGACCGAGGAACTTGCCGGTGCCCGCCTGCCAGACGCGCACGGGCGGGCGGCTGGGAAGGCACCACCGCCGCGATATCTTCAACGCGATCAGGTACGTGACCGACAACGCCTGCAAGTGGAGGGCCTTGCCAGCGGACTTCCGCCTTACCAGACCATGTTCGGCTTCTTCAGCCGTTGGACCAGGGCCGGGGTCTTCAACCACGTCCGGGATGAGCTTCGCCGCGCCATCCGGTTGCGCGCCGGGCGCTGTCCCCACCCGGTCGCCGGCGTCATCGATTCCCAGTGGGTGCGTGCCGCGGCCACCGTCGCCGGCCGCTCCCGCTCCTACGACGCTGGGAAGAAGGTGCCGGGAAGCGTCACCTGGTCGTGGACACCTTCGGCCTGCTCATGATTGTCATGGTCACGGCCGCCGGGCAGCCCGACTGCGACGCCGCACTGGAACTACTGGTCCGGCTGCGGATGCTGCATCCGCAGTTCACCCTCGTCTGGGCGACAGCGCCTACGCCGGCCCGCTGGTGGAGTGGGCCCGCCGTTTCCTACGCCTCACCTTGAAGACCGTGACTGAACGGCCTGGTCACACCGGGTTCAAAGTGCTCGCGCGTCGGTAGATCGCGGACAAATCCCTGCCCTGGCTGGTAAACGCTCGTCGCAACGTCGTCGGCTTGGAACGCAAGCCGTCGCACAGTGAAGCCCATCTGACCGTCGCCGCGATCACGCTCATGACCAGGCGACTGACCAGGGAGAGGCCGTCGGCATGGGTCCGCGAGCCAGCGCACCGCAGGCCGCCTGAAATGCCCGAACCATCCGGGGGAGTCCTGGCCGAGGGCATGGACTCCCCCTGCGGACCTTGCTTACTCCAGGACGAAGAGCGCCCAGTTTTGATGTGAGCTGATGCAATGGTGCCTGCACGTGTAGTCCTTGACCACGCCGTGCTGCTTCAGGATGGAGCCCTCCACAGTGCAGCCGGCCTCGGTCATGGTTGCCGGTAGGATTCGCGCCACACGGGCGGTGCGTAACGCGGAGCGTGGCGCAGTCCCACACCGTGGCCTGCGGCGACGCCGCTCATCTGAGCTGTGTGGCGATTCTCACCAGCGGACCAACACCCCTTCCAACGTCATTCGTAGGGAGTGATCTCGGCGATCGCGGTGGCGCCGCCCATTCCGTTGTCCACGCGCAGTCGCAGGTAGCGGGCTTTGACGCCATTGAGGTGGACGTCGTTCGGCCCGGTGATCCGCGGCCAGGTCACGCTTGCCACCTGCGCCCACCAGGTGCCGTCGGCGCTGACCTCCAGCACACCTTTGAGCGGTGTGCCGGTCATGTTGACGACCGGATTCTGGGCAGCCGAGAAGACGGCGGCCAGCTTGGGCACGAATCGGACCGCGGACAGCGTGCGCTCCTGCCCCATGTCCACCGTGATGAAGTGCGGCTGGGCGGGGCTCACCGTGGGATCGGCCGCGTCGGGGTACCACGAGTGGTAGTAGGTGAACGGGTCGCCGTCGACCGCGAGTCGGGGGTCTCCCACGTACGGCTTGAGCGTGCTGGCCGTGGCGGACAGTTCCGCCGGTGGAATCAGGGTTCCCGCCGGCGGCGCGGGCCAGACCCCGGGCGCGTACTCGGGCTTTTCCGTCACGATGGGACGATTCGGGCCCGGACCGGTTCCGGTGACCAGCACGTCGGCGATGACCGCGCCGTGGTCGGAGTAGAACGGGTATTCCTGGTCCAGGTAGCCGCCCTGGTGGCGGGGCAGGCGGCGCACGTCGGTGCGGGCGCCCAGCACGCGCATTTGCGCCTTGTTGTCACGGAAGAGCAGGTAATCGATGCGAGCGGGGGCGGCGCCGAAGCCGCTCCTCGTGCTCCAGGTGCGGCCCGGATAGAGCCCGGCGTCGGCGTTGATGTAGCGGAAGACGTCGTAGAAACCAGCGTCGACGTACTGCTTGGTGTAGGTCCACGGCACGGTCAGCCCGGCATGTCCGCGGGCCTTGGCGAACTGGCCGGTCCAGTCCCGATACGACCACGCGTTGAAGTCACCGCCCATGATCACGGGGGCGTCGTCCTTGACGTAATACGGCACCACTCTCTGCAAGATCGCCTGGCCCTGCGCGTTACGTTTCGTGTCGTCGTAGGTGAGGATCGTGTTGATCGACGGCGAGATCGGCTTGCCGAACTGGGTGTTCACCACGGCGTGGTGCATGGGGGCGAAGACCGAATCCTCGTGCCGGGACCAGACGGTGAAGGCGTGGATGTGCTTGCCGTTGGGCAGCTGCAGCTTGGCGCCGCCAAAGTGGAAGTCGGTGATCTCCGGCCGTTCGGTGTAGCGCTGGACGACCTTCAGCTTGGTGAAGAGCCAGAGATTGCGGTACTTCGCCTCTTCCGCCACCGTGATCGGGACCGAGCTGTACAGGTCGGTCGTGGCTCGCCCGGCGTTGAGCCCCTGGAGGATGGCGGTCTCCGAGCCGTAGGCCTCCACGACGAAGAAGACGTCGGGATTGACCTCGTTGACGTACTCGATCAACTGCTTCAGGTTCTCACCGGTGTAGTCCTTGCCGTCGAGCGTGCCTCCGCCGAGGAGGTTCCAGGTCATGAGCCGTACCTGGGTGCCCGCCTGTCCCTGGGCGAAGACCGCGTCGCTGGCGTCGAGCTCGAACTCGCCCTGCGGCACCACGAAGGGATGTGACTCCGCCTTGCCATTCGTCGTGTACAGCGTGGCCCGCATCCACACATACCCCAGGGTCCGCTGCCTGATGGCCATCCTGATCTCGTGAACCTGACCGGCCACCGCCGGTCCGTTCGCCAGGATCGTGCAGAGCTTTCCCACCTGCTCCGGGCCCGGCGTAGTCAGGGTCTTCCCGTCACAGCGGTAGGAATACACGAAGCTGTCCGCTGACGCCGCAGCCGGTACGGCCCAGGGCAGCAGTAATACGGCTACGGCGATCAGTAGCCGCCTTATCGGTCTCGTCATAGGGATCAAGTATGTCAGTGACAAAGGGAGACGAAATGCCGTTCAGCCCAGGTCTTTCGTGCGCCCAGCGGTACAGGAGACGAAGCCGTGACCGTAATACAGGCCCTTTTCCGGCGGCCCCTGGCCGGACCTGGCGTGCCATTTCCGAGCGTCCAGCCAGCTCCGCATGAAAGGGACGTCATAGGCAGGAGGTTGGCCGTGCATCAGCTCGGTCACATCCTCATCGTCAAGGGCAAGATCGAAGGCGCTGCCTGTTCGCCGGGGATGCCAGCCGCGATCGAGTGCCATGCGTATGGTCGCCATCATCAGCGCCGGCCGTACGGCCATTGTCCGTTCGCCCCACCACGCGTCCGGCCGGGAGCAGGGAAGCGACACCAGCAGCAGGACGCGGCCCGACACGCCGGGCAGTTCCACCGCGAACGTCAACGGACCCAAACTGTTCCCCTGGCAGTAGGTGGGCTTACGACGGAACGCGCCAGCGGGATGTCATGTCGTCAATGGTGAATGAGCCGCGAACCCTTATTTGCAATCGCCATGAACAACCTCCTGCCCTGTTCCGTCATTGTTCCTGGGGTGGCCGAGAACGGCGAGTAACGACCGTAGCCAGGCGTAAGAGCAACCCCTCGTCAAACCCCACAGGGTTTTTGCGAGGTGGCCAGGGAGAGGACCGAAGCTCACCACCACAGCCACGACGCCATTTCCGCCGTCATCCCCCGAGGATGTCGCGGTGCCCCTCGACGGTGACCGCCATCACCAGGTAGATGGGCCGGTTGGCGACATGACCGTCCCGGATCTTGGCTCTGACACCGGAGTCGTGTTCACCCAGCCCGACGGCAGCCGCCTACATCCCCGGCACGTCTCCGACCAGTTCCTCTGGCTGGCCTGTCTGGCCGGCCTGCCACCTATCCGGCTCCACGACCTCCGCCATGGCGCAGCCTCGCTGATGCTGGCAGCCGGGGTGGAAATCAAGGTGGTACAGGAAACCTTGGGACACACCTCCAGCGCGTTCACCGCCGACACCTACACCTCCATCTACCGGCAAGTGGCCAGCGGCTGGCGCCGCACCTGCACATGGCCATCCGGGGCACCCTCCTGCGCGCTGAGATCAAGCAGATAGCCGCAGCCACCTACCATCAGGTCAGGTGGCCACAGGCCGACGAAGTGCGCTTCGACGGTGACCACCTGCCCGTCTGGGACGAGCAGGCCGGCTACCTCGACCCGGCCACCGGCGAGGTCCTGCCCACCTGGGACGAAGCCCTCGACGCCCTGGACGACGACGCCGAACCCCTTCACGTGCTGCGCTTCGGCGAACAGGTGGACGTGCAAGGCGTTCTCGCCGGTACGCCGGACGCCGACCAGTGCATCCGGTATCTGTCCAAGTACCTGACCAAGTCTCTGGGTGACGCTCTCGACGGCGGCCAGGCTCAGCGTGAGCATGCCTCCCGCATGGTGGATGCCCTGCGTTACGAGCCGTGCTCGCCGGCCTGCCCGAACTGGCTGCGTTATGGCATCCAGCCTAAGAACGCCAAGGCGGGGATGGCTCCTGGTCGGTGCCGTTCCAAGGCGCACAAGCCTGAACACCTCGGCTACGCCGGGCGCCGCGTCCTGGTGTCCCGCAAGTGGTCCAACAAGACGCTCGCCGAACACAAGCAGGATCGCCGGACCTGGGTCCTGGAAGCTCTCGGCCAGGCCGACCAGCCCACCGACCCGCACCGCTACATCTGGCGGCCCGTTCCAGCCGGCGACGCCAACGTGCCACCCCTCGCCGTACGGCTCCTGCGCACCGTCGCCGAACGGCAGCGCTGGCGAGCCCACCTCAGAGAGCTGGAGGCCAGAGCAGCCGGTCAAGATCTTTCGGCAACTGAGCAGACCGGGAGGGCGGCACGAGGAGAGACGAACTACTGACCGTCGCCCAGGTCCTCGACGAACTCGGCGGGGTCTCCCGCCGCACCTTCTACCGGTGGCGCGAGATCGGCAAGGCACCGAAGGGCATTCGCCTGCCCAACGGTGAGCTTCGCATCTACCGCAGCGACCTCGAAGCCTGGCTCGAATTCCTCAGGAGCGCGGCATGACTACCTCCTACAAGGTCAAGTTCTGGGATATTCGCACCAACACCAGAGCGGACAAGCCCGGCAAGAAGCCTCGGGTCGTCTCCCATACCGTGCGGCGGACGGTCGGCACCCGTGAGAAGTCGCAGACCTTCAAGATCAAGGGCCTGGCCGAGAGCTTCCAGTCCGACCTGCGGCAGGCGGCTAAGAAGGGCGAAGCCTTCGACGTGGACAGCGGTCTTCCCGCTTCGATGGTCAAGGCCAAGGATGCCCGGACCTGGTACGCCTTTGCCGTCGCGTACGTTCGCACCTGGTGGCCCCATGCGGCCAAGTCCTGCGAGGGCATGACCGACACTCTCGCCACCGTCACCCGCGTTCTGGTCGGCGACGTACCCGGCCGCCCGTCCGACGAGAAGATCCGGCGGGCGCTGCGCGAGTACTCCTTCCTGCCCGAGGACCGTCGGCGGGAGCCAACACCGGAGATCGCCCGCGCTGTCCGCTGGCTGGAAGGTGCTTCGCTCCCCCTGAGCGCTCTGGAGGAGACCAAGCACGCCCGTGCGGCGCTGGAAGCCCTGGGGCTGTGCCTGGACGGCAAGCCTGCGGCGACCTCGACGTATCGCCGCAAGCGGGCCGTCTTCCATCACGCGCTCGAATACGCCGTTGAGCTGGAGGAGCTTTCGGCGAATCCGCTGCACAAGGTCAAGTTCCGCAAGGCCAAGGTGAGCGGCGAGATCGATCGGCGCTCGGTGGTCAGCCCAAGGCAGGCACGTGAACTGCTCACCGCGGTGACCTACGTGGGACGGTCGCGAGGGCCGATGCTGGCCGCCATGTTCGCCTGCATGTACTTCGGCGGGCTTCGCCCGGCAGAGGCGGCGGGACTGCGGCAGAAGGACTGTCAGCTCCCAGAGCAGGGCTGGGGACTGCTGACCTTGGAGAAGACCAGGCCGCAGAGCAACAGGCGATTCACCGACTCGGGGCAGGCTCACGACGAGCGCGGGCTGAAGCATCGGGACGTGAAGCACACGCGTACCGTGCCCGTCCCTCCCGAGCTGGTGGCGATTCTTCGGGATCACATCGCGGCGTTCGGAGTCGGCGAGGACGGCCGGCTCTTCCGTACGCGCACGGGTGGCGTGATCTCGGGCTCGGCGTACGTGAAGGTCTGGCAGGAGGCTTGGACGTATGCCTTCACCCCTGACCAGGTCGCCTCTCCCCTGGCGGGCCAGCCGTACGACCTCCGGCACGCGGCCGTCTCGCTCTGGTTCAACGCGGGCGTCCACGCCCCGGAAGCGGCCGAGAGGGCGAGACACGGTGTGGACGTGATGCTGCGCGTCTACGCCAAGTGCATCGACGGCCAACAGGAGATCGCCAACCAGCGCATCTTGGAAGCGCTCGCGGCGTGACACAGGAGCTACGGCAGGACCCCGGGACACCTCGGGGTCCTTTCGCCGTTCCGGGCCTCGAAACTCCCACGCCGACCTGGGGAAACGTGACTGCGAGCATTCCGCGTATGTTCCGCGAGCAGTGGCACAGGGCTGCTTTCGGGGGCCTCCCGCTGCCTACGGGCCAAGCGGGCCGATCATGCAAAGGACCAGGTCAACCCGCGGATTGCCTGGTCTCGGTTGCGCGCCCTGCAGGATTCGAACCTGCGACCGTCGGATTAGAAGTCCGGTGCTCTATCCAGCTGAGCTAAGGGCGCTCCCGCCTTATTGTGCATGATCCGGCGACTTGTCACGCACATGTTTTGGTTGTGTCAGGGAGGGCGGCGGGTCGGGGCCGGTGGGAGGGGGTGAGCGGAAAGTCCGATCGCGGGCGGAAACTCCAGGCGGGGGCGGGGTGGGAGGGTCTAAGCTGTCGTGGCATGGTCGCGACGGTCCTGCATGAGATTCCCCTGCAGGGCGGGGACGTGACTGACGGCGTGGTGCGGGTCGGTGACACCGTGCGGAGACCGGTCAGTACGTCGACTCCCGCCGTACACGCGCTGCTCCGGCACCTGGAGGCGGCCGGGTTCGCGGGGGCGCCCCGGGTGGTCGGGAGCGGGATCGACGGGTACGGGCGGCAGGTGCTCAGCTATCTGCCCGGCGTCACCGGGGTGCGGGCGGCGAGCGTTCAGGACGAGGCGCTCGGGCGGTTGGGTGGGCTGCTGCGGGACTATCACGATGCGACCCTCGGGTTTCCGCTCCGGATGGAGGGGTGGGAAGGCGGGTCCAACGATGATCGGGCGCCGGAGGTCGTGGGGCACTGCGATCTTTCGCCGGCGAACGTGGTCTTTCGGGCGGACGTGCCGTACGGGATGATCGACTTTGATCTGGCGCGGCCCACCACGCGGTTGTTCGACGTGGTGACGACCTTGCGGCACTGGGCGCCGCTGGCGGATCCGGTCGATCGGCATCCGTTGTTACGCCATGTCGACGTGGGTGAGCGGGTTCGGATCTTCTGCGACGCGTACGGGGTGCCGGCGCGGGAGCGGAGACGGCTGGTCGAGGTCGCACGGGTACGGTTCCAGCGGTCCTACGCGGTCATGCGGAGCCGGGCGGCCGTGGGCGGCGGCTGGGGCCGGATGTGGGCCGAGGGTGCGGGGGAACGCATCCGGCGTGCGGTGGCATGGCTGGATGTGCACGAAGATGAGCTTCATGCCCATTTGGTGTGATCGTGGTGATGGTGAGGGAAACGCGCGTGAGCTTGGGTTGGGGCTTGCGGCTGGGGTGATGCTCGACCGGGTCATCGGGGATCCGCAGAGTGCGGGGCATCCGGTGGCGGTGTTCGGGCGGGTGGCCGGGCGGGTGGAGCGGGTGCTCTATCGGGATTCCAGGGCGGCCGGCGTGCTTCATGTGGCCTTGTGCGTCGGGGGTGCGGTGGCTCTCGGTGCGGTGATGGCACAGGCCGGTCGAGGGCGAATCGCGTCGGTCCTCCGGGTGGGGAGCGTGGCGGGGGCGGCGTGGGCGGTTCTCGGGGGGACGACGCTGGCCCGGGAGGGCCTGCACATGGCCGAGGCGCTGGAGGACGGGGATCTGGAACGGGCCAGGAAGCGGCTGCCCCACCTGTGTGGGCGGGACCCGTCCGGGCTCGGGGCGGAGGAGCTGGCACGGGCGACCGTCGAGTCGCTGGCCGAGAACACCTCCGACGCCGTCGTGGCGCCGCTGTTCTGGGGGGCGGTCGCCGGGGTTCCGGGGCTGCTGGGGTACCGGGCGGTCAACACGCTGGACGCGATGGTCGGGCACAAGTCGGAGCGGTACCTGCGGTTCGGGTGGGCGGCGGCGCGGCTGGACGACGTGGCCAACTACGTTCCGGCGCGGCTGACCGCGCTGCTCACGGTGCTGGCCGGGCCGGATCGGCGGGGGGCGTGGTCGGTGGTGCGGCGGGACGGGCACCGGCATCCCAGCCCGAACGCCGGGCGGTGCGAGGCCGCGTTCGCCGGGGCGCTCGGGGTGACGCTGGGGGGCACCAACGTGTACGGGAGCAGGGTCGAGCATCGGCCGACCATGGGAGACGGGGCGCGGCCTGACGTGGCGGACATCCGGCGGGCGGTGCGGCTGACGCGGGTGGTGAGTACGGGAGCTGCGGTCGGGGCGGTCGTCGGGGCGGCGGTTCTTGAGGTCTGGGGTCGGCGATTGCGGCGCCGCTCGCTCCGGTGCCCCTGAGCGCGGTGACCGGCCGCCAGGGAGGTGAGCGGCCGGCGGAGGAGCGGATCAGTCGGCCGGCCGCGCGCCCCCGCTCGCTCACATCACGCGGTTGAGGTTGAACACCAGCCACACGATGAAGGCCGAGATCACCGTGATCCCGATCATCGCCTTCGCGGCCTGGTGGGCGGAGACCTTTCTGGCGGTGACCTGTCTGGCGCTCTGCTTCCAGACCTGCCGCATGGTGATCATGTTCTGGTAACGACGGCCCAGGGCGAAAAGGGCCACCCCGAGGAGGATGAACAGAATGACGCGACCGTCCGGTGTTCCCATGAAGAACCCCCTGTGACCTCGGTGAACGTGCTGCCCCCGAACCAGGCGAGAACACAGAATACTCGGGCAATAGCGATTTGTAATCAAGATATCGGGTCGAGATCCACAACGATCGGCGCGTGATCGGAAGGACCTTTCCCCTTACGCGCCTCGCGGTCCACATAAGCCGACCTGACCCGGCCGCTCACGTCCCCGCTCGCGTACACGAGATCGATCCGCATCCCCTTGTTCTGGTGGAACATCCCCGCCCGATAGTCCCAGTACGTGAACGGATGCGGCCCCTTCATCGGCGTCGGCACCACGTCGTGCAGCCCGAGCGCGCGCAGGGCGGCGAGCGCGTCGCGTTCGGCGGGGGTGACGTGCGTGGCGCCGACGAACAGGGCCGGGTCCCACACGTCGGCGTCGGTCGGGGCCACGTTGTAGTCGCCGCAGGCCACCAGCGGCCCGGACGGCAGCTCGGCGGCGAGGGCGTCGCGCAGGGCGGCGAACCACTCCAGCTTGTACGCGAAGTGGGGCGAGTCGACGGCGCGGCCGTTGGGCGCGTACAGCGACCAGACGCGCAGCCCGCCACAGGTCGCGCCGATCGCGCGGGCCTCGGGGCGGGCGGCGCCGACGCCGGCGAGCTCGCCGAAGCCTGGCTCGCCGGGGAAGCTGAGCGTCACCTCGTCCAGGCCGACCCTGGACAGGACCGCGACGCCGTTCCACCGGCCGTCGCCGTGGGCCGCGGCGGCGTAGCCCAGCTCGCCCACCTCGGCGACAGGGAACGCCTCCGCGGGGCATTTGGTCTCCTGCAGGCAGAGGACGTCCGGCTCGGTGGCGGCCAGCCAGTCGAGGAGGCGGGGCAGCCGGGCCTTGACGGAGTTGACGTTCCAGGTGGCGAGGCGCATCCTCCTAGCCTGCCACCGGACTACGCCTGCCAACGGAACGCGCGCTCACACGGCTTTCATCAACGCGGCGGACGGCTCGCGGAGCAGACCGCCGACGCCCTGGTCGAGCGCGGCCTTGGCGTGCCGTACGGCGTCGAGCGCGTTGCCGGCCGCGCTCGGCGAGTCCTCGACGACCATGCGCAGCTCCACCTCCAGCGGCGAGCCGCCGAAGCCCTCGCCGTCGAGCCGGATGTAGGCGACCTTGCGGTCCTCAAGGAAGGGCACGTATGAGGCTCCGACGTGCAGCGACCCCGCTCCCGCGCCGGCGGACTTGGTGGCCCGCTTGCTCGCCAGGCGGTCGCCGTCGGTGAGGTTGACGAAGTCCATGTTGCCGCCGCCGAGGAGCTGGTGCCCGCCGGACAGGCGTACGCCGTTGCTGGTGAGCGCGTCCACCAGGGCCCGGTGCAGCAGCGTCGCGCCGAACGAGCTCTTCAGGTCGTCGCCGATGAGCGGCAGCCCGGCCGCGTCGAAGCGGGCGCGCCACTCGGGCGAGCGGGCCAGCACGGCCGGCATGCAGTTGACGAACGCGCACCCGGCCTCGATCGCGGCCTCCGCGTAGAGCTCGGTGGCGCGCTGCGCGCCCGTGGGCAGGAAGTTGAGCACGACGTGGCTGCCGGTCGCGGCGAGATGGGCCGCGACCTGCCCGGCGGTCGCGGCGCCGCGCGGCTCGACGAGGCCGGCCGAGCCGGGGCCGACGCCGTCGGCGAGCACGCCGTCCACGACCGGCACCCCGAGGTGCGGCACGTCGGCGAACCTGCGGGCGTTGTTGGGCGGTGCGAAGACGGCCTCGGACAGGTCGCGGCCGATCTTGGCGGGGTTGACGTCGAAGGCGGCGGTGAAGCGCACCTGGGAGACGGCGTAACCTGCGCACACGGGGTTGGGCAGGCCGGGGGCGTCGCCGTCGCGGTAGTGCTCGACGCCCTGCACGAGCGAGGACGCGCAGTTGCCCACGCCGACGAGGGCGATGTTCACGGTGGACATGTCGGGGCTCACGTCCGTTCGACGCCGATGGTGATCTCGTTGCCGAGGCGGCGGCCGGTCAGCAGCTCCAGGTCGTCGCCGCTCCAGAAGCGGCCCGGGTCGTACCAGTTGGGGCGGCGGCCGGCGGGCAGCAGGCCCATCTCCTCGTACGTGGCCGCCACGACCTCCGCGCAGTAGGCGCTCTCCAGCGCCATCCCCTGCCGGGCCCGCCACGGGACGCGGCCGCGGAACCACCGGCCGGCCAGCCGGGCCGTGGAGGGGAACGGCGTGCCGTCCAGCCGGGCGACCGTGCGCAGCGCGGCGTCCTCCATCTCCGGCGTGACCTCGGGTTCGAGCTGGCGCAGCCAGGGGCGCTGGCCGTATCTGCCGACCCACGTGGTGACGGCCGCACGCAGGTCGTGCAGCTGCACGCCGCGATGGTGCTCGCCGGCCCACAGGTCGGGCAGCGACCGGCCGAGCTCGGCGTGCCACATCATGGGCGGGAGGTCCTCGATCACGATGGCCATGCCCACGTGGTTGACCGGGCTGTTGGTCACCGTCTGGATGGCGCGGTCGGGCACCGAGCGGCCGCGGAAGATCCACAGATCGCCGGTGCGCGTCACCTTGACGGCCTCGTCGAGTGTCAGCACATCGCTAGCCTAGGCACTATGCGCAAGCGGCGGTGGTGGAAGGTGCTCGGGCTGGCCGGGGTCATGGGCGTGGCGGCGACCGGGGTGGTGGTCGCCCGCGCCGAGCGGCGGCGGCGCGCGTACACGCCCGAGGAGATCAGGGCCAAGCTCAAAGAGCGGGTCGAGGGGCAGGATCAGGCCGAGGGCCTCAGGTCGTAGACGAAGACGACGTCGGAGTACGCCGGGTTGTCCACATAACCCTGGATGCTGCCGAGGTAGGCGCGCTGGTAGTTGGTCACCCACGGCAGCGCCACGGCCGCCCGCTGGTCCAGCACGCGGCGGGTGGCCTGCTCGTACGCCCGCTGCGCCGCGGGCGGGTCGGTCACGGTCAGCTCGGCCACGGTGTCGAGCAGCGCGTCCAGCTCGTCGTCCTTGAGATAGGACAGGTTGAACACCGGCGGCTCGCCGCTGTGGAAGACGTTGCCGAAGTAGGAGTAGCCGTCGGCGTAGTCGGGCCACCAGTACATGACGAAGATGTCCTGGCCGCGCCGCTTGCCCAGCTCCCACTGGTCGTTCCACGGCATGGCGGTGGCCTGGACGGTGACGTTGAGCGGCTTCAGCGTGGCCTCCAGGTGGGTGGCGAGCAGCCGCCAGTCGGTGTCGCCCTCCCCGTACGTCAGCCGCAGCCGCAGCGGCCGCCCGCCGGGCCCGTAACCGGCCAGGCGCAGCAGCCGTTCGGCGGCGGCGAGGTCCTGCTTGGGCTCGCGGCCGGGTACGTGGCCCATCAGCCCTTCGGGGATGACCCCGCTGGTGGGCGAGCCGGCGCCCTTGAGGTCCTTGATCAGGCCGCGGTAGTCGATGGCCTTCTGTACGGCGCGGCGCACCCGTACGTCCTTCATCGGCCCTTGCGCGGTGTTGAACAGCAGCATCGCGGTCTGGAACGACGGCCGCTCGGAGGTGCGCACGCCGGGCGTGGCCGACGCCCTGGAGAACAGGCGGGGGTTGAGCCGCTCGACGAAGTCGGCCTCGCCGCGCTGCAGGAGCTGCCAGGCACGGTCGGGGTCGGGCACGACCCGGTACTTGACCATGTTGTAGTGGGGTTTGTTCCACCCGCCCCAATACTTGTCGTACGCCTTGAGCGTGAGCTCCTCCTCCTTGTCCTTCTGCCACCGGGCCACGGTGTACGGCCCGGTGCCGGCGTCCCTGCCCTGCTGGAACCAGGCGGTGAGGTCGGGGGCGGCCTTGGTGTCGTAGATGTAGGCGGCGTACCCGGCGGAGGCGACCAGGTCCAGCGGCACCGGGTACTTGAGCGTGAACGTCACCGTGGACGGCCCGTCGGCCCGGATCGAGGAGACGGCGTCCCAGATGTAGGAGGCGCCGGCCTTGGTGGCCATCGTGCGCTCGATGGACGCCTTGACCGCGTCGGCGTCGAGCGGGCGGCCGGTGTGGAAGGTCACGCCGGTGCGGAGGTTGAACGTCCAGGTGCGGCCGTCGGCCGAGGCGCGCCAGGAGGTGGCGAGGCGCGGGGTGGACTTCTTCGTCACGGGATTCCAGAACGTGAGCGTCTCGTAGATGTTCTGGAAGGCGATGAGTTCGTTGGAGTAGGACTTTCCCGGGTCCCATTCGGTGATGACGTCCAGATTTCTCACCTGGACGAACGTCGACTCGCCCGCGGGGGCGCGGGCCGGCTCGGGAGGTGAGGAGCAGGCCGCGAGGAGCGCCAGCGCGGCGGCCGCGGCGAGACGACGGCGCAACGCATCTCCCTCTGTCAGCGACCTCTCAGCGACGTACTCGGGAAACCTACTCCAAGATCATGAAGACCGGCGACACGTGCCCAAAAGTCCCGAAAAATTGGGCAATTCAGTGATCGCGTTGCTATTCTCAGGGCCTGTCCCGTCCAGGGTTGCCACCAGGGGACCAGGACCGGAGTGAGGTGCCATGGGTCGTAGCCGGACGATCCGCATGAAGATCATCGGACTGCTGCTGGTGCCACTGGCCTCCATGGTGGTGTTGTGGGGAGTCATCACCGCCGTCACGGCGACCGAGAGTTTGGAGCTGCGCGAATACAAAACGGTCTGGACGAACCTGCGCCTTCCCGCGTACAAACTGATCAGCGAGATTCAGCGTGAGCGTCTGGTCTCGGCGAAGCTCCTGCGCCACACGGCCGGCCCCGCCGCCGTGGCCGCGCAGCGCAACCGCACCGACGCGGCAAGGGACACGTTCCGGCAGCTCTCCAGCACATCCAAGAACCGATCGGAAGAGATCCGCACACAGGTGGACGCGGTGGACACGCAGCTCGACAGGCTCGACGCGATCCGAGGAGAGATCGACGCGGGCCTGTCCGACCGTCTGCACACCGTGGAGTCGTACAGCGCGATCATCGACACGATCTTCAGCCTGCACCGGCACGTCGCCCTCATCGACGACATCCCCATCTACGAGCAGTCGCGCGTGATCATCGACCTCGGCTTCGCCAAGGAGCTGCTGACCAGGGAGCAGGCCATCGCGCTCGGGCCGGTCACCGAGACCGAGCGCAGGCTGTTCACCCAGATCGTCGGCAACCGGCGCTTCCTCGTCGACCAGTCGCTGAGCGAGCTCGACCGGCCGCTGCGCGACGCCGACGTCGCCCTCATCTCCTCCCCCGCCTACCAGCGGATGCGGATGATGGAGGACCAGATCATCGCGGGCCGCACGCCCAAGAGCTGGCTGGCCACGACGGAGGCGCTGGCGAAGTCGTTCCAGGAGTCGCTCATGCGGGCCAGCGCGACGCTGAACGCCCGCGCCGAGCCGATCGCCGACGAGGTGCTGCGCCGGGCGTTCATGCTGGCCGGGCTCTGCCTGGCGCTGGTGGTCGTGTCGATCGCGTTCTCGCTGCGGATGGGCAACCGGCTGTCGAAGGAGCTGGGCGCGCTCCGGCTGGCCGCGCTGGAGGTCGCCCAGGAGCGGCTGCCCCAGGTGGTGGCCAAGCTGCGCAAGGGCGAGACGGTCGAGCTGCCCGAGGTGTCGGTGCCGAGCACCACCACCGAGATCGACGACGTCGGGCAGGCGTTCTCCACCGTCCAGCAGACCGCCGTCGAGGCCGCGGTCGGCCAGGCGCAGCTCAGGGAGGGCGTCCGGCACGTCTTCCGCAACCTGGCCAGGCGCAGCCAGGCCCTCCTGCACCGCCAGCGCATCCAGCTCCAGGACATGCAGCACCGGGCGACCGAGCCGGACGCTCTGGAGGACCTGTTCAAGCTCGACCACCTCACCACCCGCATGCGCCGCCACGCGGAGGGCCTGATCATCCTGTCCGGCGCCATCCCGGGCCGCGGCTGGAGCAGGCCGGTGCCGCTGCTCGACGTGGCGCGCGGCGCGGCGGCCGAGGTGGAGGACTACCAGCGGGTCACCGTCGAGCCGATGCCGGCCGAGCGCCTCGCCGGGCCGGTGGTCGGCGACGTGATCCACCTGATCGCCGAGCTCATCGAGAACGCGACCGTCTACTCCCCCGACAAGACGCAGGTCATCGTGCGCGGGGAGAAGGCCGCGCGCGGCTTCGTCTTCGAGGTCGAGGACCGCGGGTTCGGGATGAGCCCCGAGGAGCTGGCCGAGTACAACGAGCGGCTGGCCAGCCCGCCCGAGTTCGACCTGGCCGACAGCGACCGGCTGGGCCTGTTCGTCGTCTCGCGCCTGGCCGCCAGGCACGACATCCGCGTGACGTTGCGCGGTTCACCATATGGAGGGACCACCGCGATCGTGTTGATCCCGGAAGAGCACGTGGCAGAGCCCGAGGCTCCCGCCGAGGAGCCCAGACGCCCCATGCGGGTGGTGCGCAGTGAGTGACGAGCGCTGGCTGGACGAGGACGCCGGTCCGATCGTCCCCGCCTATCTGCTGACCCGGGGCCGTACGGTGCCCGCGAGCGAGGCCATCGACCTCATCGCGGTGATCATCACCGCCGGCGGCCTCACCGCGCCCGTGGGCCTCGGCCCCGAGCACCTGATCATCCTGCAGAAGTGCACCAAGCCCACTCGCCTCGTGGACGTGGCCGCCGAGCTCAACCTGCCCATCGGCGTGGTCCGCGTGCTGGTCGGCGACCTGTACGCGCAGGAACTCGTCCAGGTCGAGCACCCGCCCCCCGCACCGGACGCGAAGGTCCTGCTGGAGGTCATCAGCGGCCTGAAGGCTCTCTGAGCGGAGGCTGCCCGAGGACGTCCGCCGCGCGGTGACAGGCCGCCTGGCGGCCGTCCGTGACCTCGCGGAGTTCCGGGGTGCGCTCGCACTCCGCGACGGCGAGCGGGCAGCGCAGCCGGTACGGGCAGCCGGTCGCCGCCGGGACGGCCTCCGTGTGGCCGGTCGCGGCCGGTGGCGGCCCGCCGAGGCGGGGGACCGCGTCGCGCAGGGCCAGCGTGTACGGATGCGCCGGCCGGGCCAGCAGCTCCGCCGTCGGCCCCGACTCCACCACCCGGCCGGCGAACAGCACGTACGAGGTCCGGCAGAGCCGCCGCACGACCGCGAGGTTGTGCGTGATGAGCAGCCGCTCGGCGTCCAGCCCGGCGAGCAGATCGAGGATCCGCGCCTGGACCGTCACGTCGAGCGCGCTGGTCGGCTCGTCGAGGATGAGCAGGCGGGGGCCGACCGCGAGGGCGCGGGCGATCACCACCCGCTGCCGCTGGCCGCCGGAGAGCTGATGGGGCCGGCGGGCGGCGAGCGCCGGGTCCAGGCCGACCTGTTCCAGCAGCTCCCCCACGCGGGCCCGCTCGCGGCGCGGCAGCGCCTCGGCGACGGACGCGCCGATCCGCATGCGCGGGTCGAGCGCCTCGGCCTGGAAGACGGGCTGGACGTCCTTCCTGAACCTGCGCGGGTCGGCCTCGCGCAGGGGCCGGCCTCCGTACACGATGTCGCCGGACATCGGCTTGAGCAGGCCGAGGAACGCCCGCGCCAGCGTCGTCTTGCCCGATCCGCTCTCCCCGATCAGGCCGACGCCGCCCTCGGTGAGGTCGAGGCTGACGTCGTGGACGACGGGGCGCCCGCCGTACCCGAGGGTGACGCGCTCGGCCCTCAGCATGGTCATGGCAGCGCCTCCAGGAGCTCGCGCGTGTACGGATGGGCCGGCGCGGCCAGCACCGCCGCGGCCGGTCCCGACTCGACCACCGCGCCGTCCTTCATCACCAGCACCCGGTCGGCGATCGTGGACACCAGGGCGAGGTCGTGCGAGACGAGCAGGAGCGCGAGGCCGCGTTCGGCCCGCAGCCGGCGCAGCACGGCGACCACCTCGGCCTGTACGGTCACGTCGAGCGCGCTGGTCGGCTCGTCGGCGAGGACGACCTCCGCGCCGAGCGCGATGGCGAGCGCGATGGCGAAGCGCTGGGCCTGCCCGCCGGAGATCTCGTGCGGGTAGCGGCGCAGCAGCCCGGGGTCGAGCAGCACCGCCCGCATGGCCTCGGCCATGGCCGCGTCCGTCGCCTCCCTGCCGTGCAGCCGCAGCGCGCGGCGCATGAGGACGCCGAGCCGGGTCGCGGGGGCGAGCGCGGCCTGCGGCGACTGGATGACCAGCGCCGCCCGCGCGCCGCGCAGCTCGCGCAGCCGGCGCGGCGGGGCGGTCATGACGTCCACGCCGCAGACGGTGACGCGCCCGCTCACCTCGGCGTCCGTGAGGAGGCCGAGCAGCGCGAGCAGCGTCGTGGACTTGCCCGACCCGCTCTCCCCCACGATCGCCACGCACTCGCCCGCGCCCACGTCCAGCTCGGGCACGTCGGCGACGACGCGCCCGGCGTAGCTCACCCTGAGCTCGCGCACCTCGATCACTTGACCACCCTCCGCGGGTCGAGCGCGTTGCGCAGCCCCTCGCCGAGCACGTTGAACGCGAACGCCGTCACCAGGATCGCCAGCCCCGGGAAGGTCACCATCCACCAGCTCGTGGTGAAGTACGTCTGCCCCTGCTGCACCATGAGCCCCCATTCGGCGGTCGGCTCCTGCGCGCCCAGCCCGAGGTACGACAGCGCCGCCGAGGTCAGGATCACCCCGCCCGCGTCCAGCGACATCTGGACCAGGACGGGGGTGAGCGAGTTCGGCAGCACGTGCCGCAGCACGATCAGCGGCGCGGGCACGCCGAGGCAGCGGGCGGCGTCCACGTAGCCGCGCGTCGCGATCGAGGCGGCCGTGGAGGCGGCCAGGCGGGCGTACCAGGGCCACCAGGTCACCGCGATGGCCAGCACGACCGTGTTGACGCTCGGCGGCAGCACGACCGCGAGGGCCAGCGAGAGCAGCAGCGCGGGGAAGGCCAGGAACACGTCCGTGATCCGCATGATCACGTCGCGCGCCCAGCCGCCCGCGTAGCCGGCGACCATGCCGAGCGTCACCCCGGCCGTGGCCGAGACCGCGAGCACGGCGACGGCGATGAACAGCGAGGTGCGGGCGCCGTACAGGATCTGGCTGAGCACGTCACGACCGACGTTGTCGGTGCCGAACCAGTGGGCGCCGCTCGGCGGCAGCAGCGACTCCAGGGGCCGGGGGTCGGCGTCGTACGGCGCCAGCCAGGGCGCGAGGATCGCGGCCAGCACGAGGAGCACGACGACGGCCGCGCCGAACGCGGCGAAGCGGTCGGGGATCCTGGGCAGCCAGCGCCGCCTCATCGGGCCCTCACCCGGGGGTCAACGACGCCCTGGAGCAGGTCCACGACCAGGTTGGCCAGCGTGTACACGAGCGCGACCAGCAGCGTCACGCCCGCGATGGCCGGGGTGTCGCGCGCCTTGATCGACTCGGCGGCGTAGCGGCCCAGGCCCGGCCAGTTGAAGACCGCCTCGACCAGGAAGCCGTTGACGATCGAGTACGCGAACACCAGCGCCACGATCGACAGCACCGGCGCCAGCGACGGCCGCAGCGCGAACCTGGTCAGCACGGCCGTCTCGCCGAACCCGAGTGCCCGCTCCATCCGCGCGTGGTCCTGGCCGGACTCCTCGATGAGCGCCGCCCGGGTCATCTGGGCGATGACGCCGGTGGGATAGGCGGCCACGACGAGCGCGGGCAGCACCAGGTGCTGGAGGGTGCTGGTGAGGATGGGCCAGTTGCCGGTGATGAGGGCGTCGACGACCGTGATGTTGGTCCAGAGGGTGAGCGGGCTCGTGGTGTCGAGCGAGGAGTCGTACTCGCCGGCGATCGGGAACCAGCCCAATTTGCTCGCGAAGACCAGTTGCAGGGTGAGCGCCAGCCAGAAGACCGGCACGGACACCGCGAGCATGCTGGTGAAGCGCACGCCGAGGTCAGGCAGCCGCCGGTTGTGGCGGGCGGCGAGCACGCCGACCGGGACGCCCACGACGATCGCCAGCGCCAGCGCCGCGCCGACCAGCTCCAGCGAGGCGGGGAAGGCGAGGTAGAGGTCGTCGCGGACCGGCTGGCGGGTGCGCAGGCTGGTGCCCCAGTCGCCGGTGAGCAGGTCGCGCACGTACGCGACGAGCTGCGCGGGCAGCGGCTCGTCCAGCCCGAACCGCTCACGGACCTCGGCGAGCTGCTCGGGCGTGGCCTTCGGCCCGGCGTAGGCGACCGCCGGGTCGCCGGGCACGAGCCTCATGACGGTGAAGGTGAGCACGACCACGCCGGCCACGACCAGGAGGGCCTGGCCGAGCCGGCGGGCCAGATGGCGTGCCATGGGTCAGGCTGCGCGCTTCAGGTCGTAGAAGAAGACCACGTTGGGATAGGCGGGGTTGTCCACATATCCCTCGACGTCCGCGGAGAGCGCCCGCTGGTAGGTCTGCACGTACGGCACCGCGACCGCCGCCCGCTCCTCGATGATCTTCCGCTGCAGGTCCTGGTAGGTCTCGTCGGCGCGGACCTGGTTGGTGGCCGTGAGCTCGGGCAACGCGTCGATGCCCGCGTCGATCTGCGCGTCCTTCAGGTACGACAGGTTGAACTGCGGCTCGTCGGCGCTCTTGAACACGTTGAGGAACCAGGAGTAGGCGTCCGGGTAGTCCGGATACCAGTACATGACGAAGACGTCCTGGCCGCGCTTCTTGCCGAGGTCCCACTGCGCGTTCCAGGTCATGGGCCGGGCCTGGAGCGTGACGTTGAGCTTCTTCAGCGCCGAGCTGAGCAGCGTGACCAGGAGCTTCTGGTCGTCGTCGCCCTGGGCGTAGGTGAGGCTCAGCTTGAGCTCGGGGTTGTCGGGGCCGTAGCCGGCCTCCTCCAGGAGCTGCCTGGCCTTGTCCAGGTCCTGCTTGGGCTGCATGCCGGGAACGTGGCCGAGCAGGCCGTCCGGCACCAGGCCGCTGGCCTTCTGCCCGGAGCCCTTGAGCGCCGCCACCAGGCCGTCGTAGTCGATGGCGGCCTGCAGCGCCTTGCGCACCCGCTCGTCCTTGGCCGGGCCGGAGGCGGTGTTGAACAGCACGAGCAGGTTCTGGAACGACGGCGACTGCGAGGTGCGCACCCCGTCCGTCGCGCCGGCCTGCTGGAAGAGCTGCGGGTTGAGCCGCTGGACGAAGTTGACCTCGCCCTTCTGCAGGAGCTGCCAGGCGGTGGTGATCTCCGGGGTGACGCGGAAGGCGACCTTCTTGTACTGGTCGGGCTGCCAGCCGCCCCAGTAGTCCTCGTACGCCTTCAGCGTGAGCTCGGTCTCCTTGCCCTTCTGCCAGCTGTCGATCGTGTACGGCCCGGTGCCGGCGTCCTTCTTGCCGTCGGGGTCCACGGCGCCGACGTCGTAGATGTAGGCGGCGTAGCCGGAGGAGGCGATGAGGTCGAGCGGGGCCGGGTACTTCAGGGTGAACTTGAGCGTCTTGTCGTCCAGGGCGTCGATCTTGTCCACGGCGTCCCAGATGTAGGCCGCGCCGCCCTTCTTGTCGATCGTCCGCTCGATGGCCTTCTTCGCGGCCTCGGCCGTCAGCGGCTTGCCGGAGTGGAAGGTGACGCCGGGGCGCAGCTCGAACGTCCACTCCTTGCCGCCGGCCCCTGCGGTCCACTTCAGCGCGAGGCGCGGCTCGGCCTTCTGGGTCCGCGCGTCGTAGCGGGTCAGGCCCTCGTAGATGTTCGACAGCGCGACGATCTCGTTGGAGTAGGACGTCGCCGGGTCCCAGTCGGTGACGACGTCGAGGTTGGGGACGTAGACGAACGTGCTGTCGTTCGCCGGGCCGTCGGACGGGGCACTCTGGCTCTGGCCGGTGCCGCTCTGCTGGGGCGCGGGTGTGCCGCCGGCGCCGCGCACCTGACCGCCCGCGCAGGCGGACGCGGTCAGGGCGAGGACACCGGTCACACCGGCGACGAGCAGACGCTTGTGCCAGCGCATGTGGGGGGATCCTTCCGTTCTGTCACCGGGCGAGGGGTCCGGCTGCTTTGACGTGTACCCGCACGGCGGGCTCGGAGAGGTAGCTCAGCGGCACCTCCAGGAGATCGACGATCTCCACGAGGGAAGGGTCCGCCCCCGCCGCCACGGCTCGGGCCGCCGCCTCCTCCTTGGCCCTTTCGATGGCCTTTGTCCGGCTATCTCCCGCAGGCAAGATCGTATCGACTCTGCCGCTCGCCAGCGCGATCGCGGCCCCCACGGCGTTGGCCACCTCGGCGTGCTCCGGGCGGATCAGCTCGCCCGCGCCGGGCACCCTGGCCGGCAGCACGAACGCCCCGCCACCCACCGCGACCAGCGGCCGGTCGGCCCGGCCCAGCGCCATGCGGTCCACGGCGTCGGCGACCAGCTCGTCGGCGGCCGCCACCGCCCTTTGCAGCATGTCGGCGATTGCTTCCGAGATGTCAAGCCGCCAGCCGGGATCGTCCGGCGGGATGCGGCCGGCGGCCACGGCGGCGTCGGTCATGGTCGGGGTGGCCCCGCCGAACACCAGGGCCTCCTCCGCGATGCGGTAGCCGACCGAGTCGGGGCCGAGGCCGCGCTCCCGCACGACCGTGCCGCCGCCGAGCGCGATGGCCAGGATGTCCGGCATGCGGAAGTTGGTGAGCACGCCGCCGATCTCGACCGCCGCCGCCGACTCCCGGGGGAAGCCGCCGGCCAGCACGCCGAGGTCGGTGGAGGTGCCGCCGACGTCCACGACGATCGCGTCCGCCGCGCCCGACAGGTACGCCGCCCCGCGCAGCGAGTTCGCCGGGCCGGAGCCGATCGTGGCGACCGGCAGGCGGGCGGCGTGCTCCAGCGTCATGAGCGTGCCGTCGTTCTGCGCCAGGTAGGGGCGGGCGCCGAGACCGCGTTCGGCCAGCGCGGCGACCAGCGCGCCCGTCACGTCGGCGGCGACCCCGTACAGCGCGGCGTTGAGCACGGTCGCGTTCTCGCGTTCGAGCAGGCCGAGTGAGCCGATCTCGTGGCTGAGCGAGACCGGCAGGCCGTACTCGTCCCTGACCAGCTCCCCCACCAGCCGCTCGTGCTCGCCGCTCGCCGGGCTGAACACGCCGGTGACCGCCACCGCCTCCGCCTCGACCGCGTCGAGGAAGCGGCGTACGGCGTCGAGATCGGGGCGGGCCAGCTCGCGGCCGTCCACGTAGTGGCCGCCGGGCAGCACCGCCTCGCCCGCCGAGACGGCCTTGCGCAGGTCGTCCGGCCAGCCGGACAGCGGCGGGACGCCGGTCGTGGCGGGCGCGCCGAGCCGCAGCACCGCGACCCGGCCGAGGTTGCGCCGCTCCAGGATGGCGTTGGTGGCGTGCGTGGTGCCGAGCATGACGCGGCCGATCCGCTCCCGCGACTCGCCCAGGGGGGCGAGCACCGCGTCGAGCGCGGCCCGCAGGCCCGTCGTCACGTCCGGGGTGGTCGGCCGCTTGGCCTTGGCGATCACCCGTCCGTCGCCGTCGAGCACCACCGCGTCGGTGTTGGTCCCGCCGACGTCGATCCCCACCCGCAGGTCAGACATGGGCGCTCAGCTCCTCCACCGGGACGTAGTCGAGCTCGTAGCCGAAGGCGCGCGGCCCGGCCGTCTCCAGCCCCTTGGGGGTACGCCAGAGAGGGTCGCACGGCCAGGCGAGCACCGTCACGCGCTGGCCGTAGCGCAGGCCCTCGGTCTGGATCGCGGCGGCGGTCTCGGTGTCCACGACCGTGATCAGGTCGGGCACCATCGCGAGCGGCCGGCCGTCCTCGATCGCGACCAGGTTCTCGTTCTGCAGCTCCAGCGTGAGCGTGCGGCCCCGGTCGTCGCCGGTGCCCTCGACCGTGGCCGTGCCCCGGACGAACCCGCCCGTCGTGCGCCGCTCCACGTCGGTCAGCTTGCCGGTGACCAGACGGGCGGCGCCGAGCCTGCTCTGGAGCGCGCCCAGCGGGTCGGGGACGCCCTCGGTGGCCCTGCCGACCTCCAGCGCGTACGTGACCGTGCCCTCGATCACCGCGCCCCGCGCGCCGGCGGCGGTGAGCACGTAGTCGGCCATCAGCGCGGACGAGCCCGCGGCCACGCACACCGCCCGCGCCAGGCGCTCGGACCACAGGCCGTCCACCGGGCGGATGGTGACCACGTTGCCCTGCACGTCGGACATGATCACCAGGTCGGCCGGGAGGCCGGCGACGTACATGGAGACCATCTGGACCTCGGGGAAGGCCCGGCCCATGCCGTCGGCGTCGAGCAGCGGCAGGCCGAGCTGGGCGGCCCAGGCGACCGGGATGACGCCGTTGGAGCCGCCGATCTCGGAGGACATGACGGCGCTCGGCGGGCGGCCGAAGATCCGCTCGACCTCCTCGGCGACGCGCCGGGGCTCGTCCTCGCTGTGGATCATCTCGTGGCTGACGGTCGGCGCGCCGATGCCGGACAGCGGCACCACCAGGGCGTCGTCCGGCAGATCGGCCAGGCTGACCAGGGGGACGGGGCCGTATTCGCGGATGGCCCGGACGGCGGCCAGCGACCCGGTGCGGACGTCTCCCCCGCCGCCGGTGCCGAGAACGGCGCAGCCCCGGGCGAGAGCCGGGATATCGCTCACATCAATGCTCATTTGGCGACACAACCAACCACACCGCCGCTGCTTTCGCCAGTCGGGCAGGTGCCGGCCGTACTCTTTGGGAACGACTCTGGAGAAACGACGGGCGGAGGCGTGGATGCGGATCTCTGTGGCCGCCGACAGCAGGGACGGCGTGGCCGAGCGGGTGGTGACGGAGCTGCGCGGGCGCGGCCACGAGGTGATCACGCACGGCGCGCTCGACGACGGAGAGCGCGACGACTGGGCGTGGGCCTGCGAGCTCGCCGCCCGCGACGTCGCCGAGGGCCGCGCCGAGCAGGCCGTCGTGTGCTGCTGGACCGGCACCGGCGCCTCCATCGCCGCGAACAAGGTCCCCGGCGTGCGCGCCGCCCTCTGCGTCGACGCCTACACCGCCGACGGGGCCCGCAAGTGGAACGACGCCAACGTGCTCGCCCTGAGCCTGCGCCTCACCTCCGACGTGGTGCTCGGCGAGATCCTCGACGCCTGGCTCGCCGGCCGCCCCAGCGACGACCCCGCCGACCGGGCCAACATCTCCCACCTGGAGCAGATGTGACCGCCGGCCCGTCCGGTCACCGCGGCGGCCGGGAAAACGTCACCGGCGGCGTCTAGGGTGCTGGCATGAGCGACGTGCTCCTGCGCGGCGGGCTCCCCTGGGGGCTCGGGTCGCCCGCCGACCTCCTCGTCCGCGACGGCCTGATCCACGAGGTCGGCCCCGATCTCGACGCGCCCGGCGCGCGGGTGGCCGACATCACCGGGCAGCTCGTCCTGCCCGGCCTGGTCGAGGCGCACTGCCACCTCGACAAGACCCTCTACGGCGGCCCGTGGGTGCCCCACTCCGCCGACGACACCCTCACCGGCCGCATCGGCAACGACCTCGGCCGCCGGGCCGAGCTCGGCGTGCCCGACGCCGGGCGCATCACGGCCCTGCTGGAGCGCATGAGCGCGGCCGGCACCACCCACGTGCGCACGCACACCGACATCGACCCGCAGGTCGGGCTGCGCGGCGTGGAGGCCGTGCGCGAGGCCGCCGCCCGCGTGCCCGTCGAGGTGCGCCAGGTCGCCTTCCCGCAGCACGGCGTGCTGACCAACCCGGGCACGGCCGAGCTGCTGGAGGAGGCGCTCAAGAGCGGCGTGGAGGCGGTCGGCGGGCTCGACCCCGCGGGCATCGACCGCGACCCGGTGCGCCACCTCGACGTGATCTTCGGCCTGGCCGAGCGCTACGGCGCCCACGTCGACATCCACCTGCACGACGGCGGCACGCTCGGCGGCTGGGAGCTGGAGCTGATCATCGAGCGCACCAAGGCGCTCGGGCTGGGCGGGCGGGTGGCGGTGAGCCACGCCTACGCGCTGGGCCAGCTCGGCGAGGCCGCCCAGGACCGGCTGGTCCAGGGGCTGGCCGAGGCGGGCGTGGCCCTGGTCACCGCGGCGGTCTACGACTTCCCGGTGCCGCCGGTCAAGAAGCTGCGGGCGGCGGGCGTCACGCTCGCCTGCGGGCACGACGGCATCCGTGACCTCTGGGGGCCGTACGGCAGCGGCGACCTGCTGGAGCGGGCCATGCACCTCGCCTACCGCAGCACCTTCCGCAGGGACGAGGACATCGAGCTGGCGCTGGAGGCGGCCACCACGGGCGGCGCCCGCCTGCTCGGGCTGCGGGGCTACGGGCTGAAGCCGGGCGACCGGGCCGACCTCGTCGTGCTGCCGTGCGGCGGCGCGGCGGAGGCCGTGGTCGTTCACCCTGCGCGCACTCTGGTCATGAAGGACGGCGCAGTCCTGCACAATTGACCGGCGGGACCATCGAAAGGCAGGCAAGTGCTCTCTATTCACCAGCGGATCGCCGCGGAGCTCGGCGTACGCGACGGCCAGGTGCAGGCGGCCGTCGAACTGCTCGACGGCGGCGCGACCGTGCCGTTCATCGCGCGCTACCGCAAGGAGGTCACCGGCGCGCTCGACGACGCCCAGCTGCGCACGCTGGAGGAGCGGCTGCGCTACCTGCGCGAGCTGGAGGAGCGCCGCACCGCGATCCTGGAGTCCATCGAGTCCCAGGGCAAGCTCGACGACGCGCTGCGCGAGCAGATCATGGCGGCCGAGACCAAGGCCCGCCTGGAGGACATCTACCTGCCCTACAAGCCCAAGCGGCGCACCAAGGCGCAGATCGCCCGCGAGCTCGGGCTGGAGCCGCTGGCCGACCGGCTGCTCGCCGACCCGTCCCTCGACCCGGCCGCCGAGGCCGCGGGCTTCGTCACCGAGGGCGTGGCCGACGCGGGCGCGGCCCTGGAGGGCGCGCGGGCCATCCTCATCGAGCGTTTCGCCGAGGACGCCGACCTCATCGGCGGCCTGCGCGAGCAGCTGTGGACGCGCGGCCGGCTCGTGTCCAAGGTCCGCGAGGGCAAGGAGGAGGCGGGGGCCAAGTTCTCCGACTACTTCGAGTTCGGCGAGCCGTTCACCAAGCTGCCCTCCCACCGCATCCTGGCGATGTTCCGCGGCGAGAAGGAAGAGATCCTCAGCGTCACGCTGGAGCCCGACGACAGCCCCGACTACGAGCTGCGCATCGCCTCCCGGTTCGGCATCTCCGACCAGGGCCGGCCGGCCGACAAGTGGCTCAACGACACCGTGCGCTGGGCCTGGCGCACCCGCATCCTCGTCCACCTGGGCATCGACCTGCGGATGCGGCTCTGGCAGGCGGCCGAGGACGAGGCGGTGCGGGTCTTCGCCGCCAACCTGCGCGACCTGCTGCTCGCCGCGCCGGCCGGCACCCGTACGACGATGGGGCTCGACCCCGGCCTGCGCACCGGCGTGAAGGTCGCCGTGGTCGACGCCACCGGCAAGGTCGTCGACACCGCCACCATCTACCCGCACGAGCCCAAGCGCCAGTGGGACCAGTCGCTCGCCGTGCTCGGCGCGCTCGCGCAGCGGCACGGCGTCGAGCTGATCGCCATCGGCAACGGCACCGCCTCCCGCGAGACCGACAAGCTGGCCGGCGAGCTGTGCAAGCACATGCCGGGGCTCACCAAGATCGTGGTCTCGGAGGCGGGGGCGTCGGTCTACTCCGCCTCGGCCTACGCCTCGCAGGAGCTGCCCGAGCTCGACGTGTCGCTGCGCGGCGCGGTCTCCATCGCCCGCCGGCTGCAGGACCCGCTGGCCGAGTTGGTCAAGATCGACCCCAAGTCGATCGGCGTCGGCCAATACCAGCACGACCTGGCCGAGACCAAGCTGTCGCGCTCGCTCGACGCCGTGGTCGAAGACTGCGTCAACGCGGTCGGCGTCGACGTCAACACCGCCTCGGCGCCGCTGCTCACGCGCGTGTCGGGCATCGGCGCCACGCTCGCGGAGAGCATCGTGCGGCACCGCGACGCCAACGGCCCGTTCCGCACCCGCACCGCGCTCAAGGAGGTGCCGCGGCTCGGCCCGAAGGCGTTCGAGCAGTGCGCGGGCTTCCTGCGCATCCGCGGCGGCGACGACCCGCTCGACGTGTCGAGCGTGCACCCCGAGTCCTACCCGGTGGTCCGCCGCATCCTCGGCTCGGTCAAGACCGACCTCAAGTCGCTGATCGGCAACACCGCCGCCCTGCGCTCGCTGCGTCCTGACGACTTCACCGACGACACCTTCGGCCTGCCGACGGTCACCGACATCCTGCGCGAGCTGGAGAAGCCGGGCCGCGACCCGCGTCCCGCCTTCAAGACCGCCACGTTCAAGGAGGGCGTCGAGAAGATCTCCGACCTGTCGTCCGGGATGATCCTGGAGGGCGTGGTCACGAACGTCGCCGCCTTCGGCGCCTTCGTCGACGTCGGCGTCCACCAGGACGGTCTGGTGCACGTGTCGGCCATGTCCCGCACGTTCGTCAAGGACCCGCGTGACGTGGTCAAGCCCGGGGACATCGTCCGGGTGAAGGTGCTGGACGTCGACATCCCGCGCAAGCGCATCTCCCTGACCCTGCGCCTGGAGGACGACGCCACGGCCCAGTCCGACGGCCCGCGCCGCTCCAACGGCGCCCGGGGTGAGGGCGCCCGAGGGGACGGCGCCCGCGGCGACCGCGCCCGGGGCAACGGCGGACGCGGTGACGGCGCTCGTGGTGACGGCGCCCGCGGCGACCGGGGCCAGGGCGGTCAAGGTGGTCAGGGCGGCCAGGGTGGTCGTGACGGCCGGCGCGGGGGCGACGGCGGACGTGGTGAAGGCGGCCGGGGCCAGGGCGGCCAGCGTGGTGGTGGCGGTCAGCGCCGCCAGAGCCCCGCCCCCACGGGCGCCATGGCCGAAGCCCTCCGCAAGGCGGGCCTCACCGGCGACGACCGCCGCTAGCCGGGACTTGTCCGGGGCGGCCGCTCAACCGATCGCCGGATCTTCCGGACAAGATCCACAATTACCGATTTTTCTAGATCAACAAGCTGTAGCGTGAGTCCATCCGTACGGGCGGCGCGTGCGTCGCCCACAAAGGAAGGACGATGTCATGCGACAGAAAGCCGCACGTTTCGGCGTGACACTGGCCATGGCCGGCGCCCTCACCGCCGGCGCCCTCGCCTCCCCGGCCAGTGCCACGGCCGCGGGCTGGATCCCGTACCAGGCCTTCCGGACGCTCACGAACTGCGTCAAGGCGGGGACGGCCAAGCTCGTCATGGAGAACTACAAGGAGTACGACTGCCGCTGGGACAGCCCGTACTACATGCTCTGGCTGAGGAAGTAGTCGCGCCCCGCCACCCGGGGCGCGACGAGGGCGGCGCGGGGGCTACGGTCGGAGGGTGAGCACTTCGACGTTCAGTACGGCGCTCGCGCAGGCTCGCGACCTGCTCAGGTGGCGTTCCCCGCTCAGGACCGAGCTCTGGGCGGCCCGGCTGACGGCCGAGCTGGAGCCGGGACAGGTGGAGCCGTTCCTCCGCGAGCTGACCGGCGACGGCCGCGCGGAGGCGCGGTTGACGCTCGCGGCCCTGGCCGCGGTGGCGCCCCAGGAGCAGGCAGACGCCGTCCGGGAGCCCGGCGAATCCCCGGGCGGGTCGGTGTTCGGGCGGGCCGCGGAAGGGGCGCTGGAGGCGCTGCCGGGATGGACCCGGCGCATGGGACGGGTGGTCTGCGAAGGCGCCTGGTACGGCAGGGCCGACCCGTACGGCGAGCAGATCCTCGCGGCGCTGAGCTTCCGCTACGAGAACGGCAAGGAGCCGCACGTCCTGGTGGTCGGCATCGACCAGCCGCACGGCGGCCTGGCAGTGGACGCCGTGGTCGAGGAGGTGAAGTTCCTCGACGATCTGGGGCTGGCGGCGGCCGAGCCGGGGGTGGTCGCGGGGCGGATGCTGGACGCGTTCGAGCTGGGTGACCGCCTGCTCGGGGCGGAGGTGGCCGACACCCTGCCGGGCGTAAGGGCGCTGGCAGTGACGCGGGCGCGGGGCGTGCCGGGGCTGGTGCGGGGAGCGGGCGACGACACGGCGGAGCGGTTCGCGGAGCTGGCGGGCCTGCCGGACCTGCCGGGGGCGCGGGAGGCGTTCGGGAAGCTGCGGGAGTTCGTCGGTGACCATCCGCTGTGGTGGAGCCCGGACCGGGCGTCGCGGTTCCTGACCTCGTGGCTGCCGCGCGAGGCGATCCTGTCGGACGCGGCCATCGCCGCGATGCCGGAGGTGGTGCGGGCGTGGACGCGGTTCAACGGTGACCAGCCGGAGGTGTCGCGCCGGATCGACGAGGACGCGCCGCGCCTGGCCGCGCTGATGGCCGACGAATCGCTGGCCGGCCTCGGCAAACGCCTCGCCCGAGCCAGACTCGGCCAGGACCCGCAGGACGGGTGAGTCAGAAGGCGTACCGGATCCGGCAGTACGGCAGCCTCGCCGCGATCAGATCGGTGAGGGCGGCGACGTGACGCCCCTTCTGCCCGGTGCGGTAGCGGACGTTCCAGCCGCCGGTCTGCGACCGTTTGGCCTGCTGCAGCTCCGGCCGCCACAGCACCTCCTCCGCCTTCGGGTGCCAGCCCAGGTTGACCTCGTGCAGCCGGTCGTTGTGGGTGAGGAAGATGACCTCGGCGGCGAGCTGGGCCTTCGCCTGCGGACCGAGGGCGGCGTCGAGCTGGTCGAACAGCTCGCCCCAGCTCTCCAGCCAGCCGTCCCGCACCACGACGGGGCTGAAGTTGACGTGCACCTCGTAGCCGGCGGCCACGAAGTCGTCGATGGCGGCCAGGCGCTCGGCGATCGGCGAGGTGCGGATGTCGAGCAGCTTGGAGTCGGCGGCGGGCATGAGGCTGAAGCGGATGCGGGTGCGGCCCCGTGGGTCCCAGTCGAGCAGGTCGCGGTTGACGTATTTGGTGGCGAAGCTGGCCTTGGCGTTGGGCAGGTCGCGGAACAGCCGGACCAGGTCGCGCACGTTGTCGGAGATCGTGGCGTCGACCGAGCAGTCGGAGTTCTCGCCGATGTCGTAGATCCAGTCGCGCGGGTCGGCCTGGTTGGGCGCCGGTTTGACGCCCTGGCGGCCGGCGTGGCGGCGGACGTACCCGAGGATCTTGTCGATGTTGGCGAACACCGTGATCGGGTTGCTGTAGCCCTTGCGGCGTGGCACGTAGCAGTAGGCGCAGGCCATCGCGCAGCCGTTGGCGGTTGAGGGCGCGATGAAGTCGGCCGAGCGGTCGTTGGGGCGGGCGGTGAGCGACTTCTTGACGCCGAGCACCAGCGCCTCGGTCTTGATGCGCACCCAGCGGTTGACGTTGGTCTCGTCGCCGTACAGCTCGGGGATGCGGTGGTGGCTGCCGATCTCGATGAGCTCGGCGTCGGGGAAGCGGGCGAGGATCTCCTGCCCGCGCGGCAGCCCGGCCGCCTCCGGCTCGACGTAGACGCGCCGGACGTCGAGGAGCGGCTGTGTCCGCATGTTCACCCCTTCCCTGGCTGGTCCACAGGACAAGCGTATGCGGTCCTGGAAGCGAGTTCCCAGGTCAGGACGGGTGCGCCGCAGCGGCGGCAGTGCTCGCGGCGGTAGACCCAGCGCTCGTCGGGCCGGTCGGGATCGCTGACGACCTGCCCGGCGTCGCGCCCCAGGGCGAGGTATTCGGCCGCGGTGTCCCACAGCCGCCCGGCGCCCTCCGCGCCGACGTCCCTGGCGGCGGGATGCAGGCCGACGAGGAACAGCAGCTCGGCCCGCCAGGCGTTGCCGATGCCCGCCCACACCTTCTGGTCGAGCACGGCCGCGCCGACCGGCCCGCCGAACGCGGTCAACCGCCGTACGGCCTCGTCCCTGGAGGCGTCGTCCCGCAGCGGGTCGGGCCCGAGCGAGGCCCGCAGCGCGGCCACCTCGCCGGGGCCGTACGCCTCGCACTGGATGGGCGCGATCAGGTCGAACGCCACGTCGCCCGTGGCCAGCCGGAGCCGCGTCCCGCGCCGGGGCTCGCGCGCGGGGCCGTCGTACCGCAGGAAGATCCCGCGCATGCCGAGGTGCACGTGGATCGCGGGGGCGTCCTCGAAGTGGTACAGCAGGTGCTTGCCCAGGGCCTCGACGGCGCTCAGCGTCCGCCCGTCGTAGGGCCGCGCGTCGAAGCGGCCCTGCGGCCCGGAGGCGCGCACGACGCGCCCGCCCAGGGCCGCCTGCTGCTCGTCGGCGTGGCGGTGAACCAGATGTCCCTCAGGCACACCGCCCCTCTACCCCCTGAGCTGGGCTGATGCGCTCGCCAGCAGCATGTCGAGCGCGGTCGGGTAGGCGCTGTCGTTCATGCGGGCGACCAGCAGCGGGGCGGTCGCGGCGATGTGGGGGTGGGTGCTGGCGGGCAGGCGGGCGTAGGTGTCGCGCCAGACCTCCTCGTCGGCCTCGCGGGCGGCCGGCGGCAGGGAGAGGGTGGCGGCGTCCAGGATCGAGAAGGCGAGGCTCTGGTCGATGAAGGCGTGGTAGATGCGGACCGCGTCGGCGTCGGGGAAGCCGGCCCCGCGCAGGATGCCGAGGATCATCTCGTCCGTGGCGACCTCCTGGGGGAGGCCGGTGACGCGGCTGGCGGTGAGCACGGCGGCCTGCGGGTGCGTCAGGTAGGCGTGGTGGATGCGCAGGCCGAGCTCGCGCAGGTCGGCCCGCCAGTCGCCGCTCGGCGACCAGCCTTCGACGGCGTGCCCGAACAGCTCGTCGGCGATGGCGAGGACCAGGTCGTCCATGCCGCGGAAGTAGCGGTAGACGGTGCTGGCGTCGGCGCCGAGCGCGAGGCCGAGCCGGCGGGCGGTGAGACCGGCGGCGCCGTGCTCGCGGAGCATGCGCAGCGCCGTCTCCACGATGAGCTGATGAGTCAGGACCTGCCCTTGTTTGGTCGGCCGCCGCCGCCTGCGTGCCGTCTCCGGCACCACCCGCTTCGCCATCGCGAAACCTTCCTTATGCCAACGCCATTGACGTTGATGAGCGTAGTGCAGTTGGATTAGTGACACAGCCCCCCAAAAGCATCCAAAGGGGATTTTTTCGTCATGCGTATCCTTCTCGTGGGAGCCGGCGGGGTGGGAACCGCCATCACACGGATCGCCGCCCGCCGCACGTTCTTCGACCACATGCTCGTCGCCGACTACGACCTGCCCCGCGCCAAGGCGGCCGTCGCCGCGCTGGGCGCCGACGCCGACCGGTTCACGCCGGTCAAGGTGGACGCCGCCGACCGGGACGCCGTCACCGCCCTGCTCCGCGAGCACGACTGCGACGTGCTCCTCAACGCCACCGACCCGCGCTTCGTGCTGCCGCTGTTCGACGCGGCGCTCGCGGCCGGGACCGACTACCTCGACATGGCGATGTCGATGTCCAGGCCGCACCCCGAGCGGCCGTACGAGGAGGTGGGGGTCAAGCTGGGCGACGAGCAGTTCGCCCGCTCGGCCGACTGGGCCGCCTCCGGCCGCCTCGCGCTGGTGGGCATGGGCGTCGAGCCCGGCCTCGCCGACGTCTTCGCCCGTTACGCCGCCGACGACCTCTTCGACGAGATCGAGGAGATCGGCATCAGGGACGGCGCCAACCTCACCGTCGACGGCTACGACTTCGCCCCGTCGTTCTCCATCTGGACCACCATCGAGGAGTGCCTCAACCCGCCGGTCATCTACGAGAAGGACCGCGGCTGGTACACCACCGAGCCCTTCAGCGAGCCCGAGGTCTTCGACTTCCCCGAGGGCATCGGCCCGGTCGAGTGCGTGAACGTCGAGCACGAGGAGGTCCTGCTGGTCCCCCGCTGGGTCGACGCCCGCCGGGTCACCTTCAAGTACGGCCTCGGCGAGGAGTTCATCGACACGCTGAAGACCCTGCACGCGCTCGGCGTGGACCGCACCGAGCCGGTCCCCGTGCGCGGCGACGGCGGGACCACGGTGCGGGTGTCACCGCGCGACGTGGTGGCCGCGGTCCTGCCCGACCCGGCCGAGCTGGGCGCGCGCATGCGCGGCAAGACCTGCGCCGGCACGTGGGTGAAGGGCGTCAAGGACGGCCGGCCGCGCGAGGTGTACCTCTACCACGTGGTCGACAACCAGTGGTCGATGCGCGAGTACGGCTCCCAGGCCGTCGTCTGGCAGACCGCCGTCAACCCGGTGATCGCCCTGGAGCTGCTGGCCGACGGGACGTGGAAGGGCGCGGGCGTGCTCGGCCCCGAGGCGTTCGAGCCGCGCCCGTTCCTGGACCTGCTCGTCGAGTACGGTTCCCCCTGGGGCATGCGGGAGCAGTGAGACGGCGTCCGGGATCATAAGGGGGCGACAACCGTACATCGGGAGGACCCCCTTGAGCATCGCCGACGATCCCGACCGCGCACCCGCCCGTTCCCACCTGTACGCCATGGGCCTGTCCGAGGAGGAGCAGCGCCGGCCCGTGGTCGGCATCGCCTCCACCTGGACCGGCACCATGCCGTGCAACCTCACCCACCGCGAGCTCGCCGCGCACGTCGCCGAGGGCGTGCGCGCGGCGGGCGGCACGCCGATGGAGTTCAACACCATCGCGGTCTCCGACAACCTCACCATGCACACCCCGGGCATGCGCGCGTCCCTGGTCAGCAGGGAGGTCATCGCCGACTCGATCGAGCTCATGGGGCGCGCGCACGGCTTCGACGCCCTGGTGGCGATCGTCGGCTGCGACAAGACCGTGCCGGCCGCCATCATGGCGCTGGCCCGGCTGGACGTGCCGTCCGTGGTGCTCTACAGCGGCACCATGATGCCGGGCCGGTGGCGCGGCCGGGACGTGACGATCCAGGACATGTGGGAGGCGCTGGGCGAGCGCGAGGTCGGCCGGCTCGACCAGGCCGACCTCGACGACCTGGCCCGGCACGCCTGTCCCGGGGCCGGCACCTGCGCCGCCCAGTACACCGCCAACACCATGGGCTCGGTCGCCGACTTCCTGGGCCTCGCGCCGTTCGGGATCGGCGACATCCCGGCCGTGGCGGAGGAGAAGAACGCCGCGGCGCGGCGGGTCGGCGAGCTCGCCATGGACGCGCTGGCCCGCGACGCCCGGCCGTCACGGGTGCTCACCGAGGACGCGCTGCACAACGCGATCGTCTCGGTGGCCGCCATGGGCGGCTCCACGAACGCCGTGCTGCACCTGCTGGCCATCGCCCGCGAGGCCGGGCTGCCGCTGGTGATCGACGAGATCGGCGAGATCTGCCGCCGGGTGCCGATCATCACCGGGCTCAAGCCGAGCGGCGGTCCTTACACCGCGCTGGACCTGTGGCGGGCGGGCGGCACCTCGCTGGTGGCGCGGCGGCTGCTGGAGGCCGGGCTGCTGCGCGAGAACGTGACGCTGGCGGACGGCCGCACCCTCGCCGACGTGGCCGCGCAGGCCGAGGAGCGGCCGGGCCAGGAGGTCGTGGCGGACGTGACGCGGCCGTTCAAGCCGCGCGGCGCGCTGGCGATCCTGCGCGGCTCGCTCGCCCCCGACGGCTGCGTGCTGAAGCTGGGCGGCAAGGACGACTTCCGGCACGAGGGCCCGGCCCGGGTCTTCGACTCCGAGAACGACTGCTACGCCGCCATCCAGGAAGGCCGGATCGTGGCGGGCGACGTCATCGTGGTCCGCTACGAGGGCCCGGCGGGCGGTCCCGGCATGCGCGAGATGCTCTCGATCACCGGGCCGCTCGTCGGGCGCGGGCTCGGCACGTCCGTGGCGCTGGTCACCGACGGGCGCTTCAGCGGCGTCTCGCACGGGCTGGTGATCGGGCACGTGACGCCGGAGGCGTACCACGGGGGCCCGATCGCGCTGGTGCGCGACGGCGACACCGTGGTGATCGACAGCGCGGCCGGCACGCTGGACCTGCTGGTGCCCGAGGAGGAGCTGGCCGCGCGCCGGGCCGCGTGGCGGCGGCCGGAGCGCGCGGTCGAGCGGGGCGTGCTGGCGAAGTACGTCAGGACCGTGGGTTCCGCCTCCGACGGCGCGGTCACCGCTTGACGGCGGCTATGCTGCGCAGAGACGTTTCGGTCATGCCTTATAGGCGTTCGTGCCTGATGAGAGCGACACAGAGGAGACTTACGCGATGTACAAGGAGTTCGCCTTCGAGGCCGTGATGTGGCTCGTCCCGGTCGTCGTGCTCATCGGGTTGGCACTCCTCGTCACCAGCTGAGCCCCCACACGAAGAGCCGGTCCCCTGCCCGGGGGGCCGGCTCTTCTGCTGTCTACCCGGTGAACGGCGGCGCGTCGCCCGCTTCGTTGAGCTCGGCGATGGCCAGCTCCGCCGTGCGGCGGATGTCGAAGAACTTGTCGAGCGCGGTGATCGCGAACAGGTGCTCGCACCGCCCGTTGAGCCCCGACAGCAGCAGCCGCCCGCCGGAGGCGGTGACGGCCTTGTGCAGATAGACCAGCACGGACAGCCCTGAGGAGTCGCACACGCTCACGGCCTGCATGTCGATGACGAGCATCGGGGGCTGGGTGAGATCGAGCGCCTTGGTGACACGGTCACGCACCTCGGCCGCCGAGCCGAAGTCGAAGTCCCCCGTCAACCTCGCGATGACGCAGGGTCCCTGGAGTCCGAGGCTGATCGACAAGGCCTGCTCCGAAGTCACCCAGCTCCACCTACCCGCGTCGCTCTCCCGATCCACTCACTTTACGAGAAGTAGCGCTTCGGGTTGAACACCAGCATCTGCTCGATCTGGCCGTCGGTCACGCCGGAGTCCAGCAGCGCGGCCAGCACGTCGTCGTGAATGTGATCGTAGCGCCAGTTCGGCGCGAGCGTGCTGTGCGCCTCGTCCCAGGCCCCGCCGAAGTAGTCCATGAAGCAGGCCGCGTCGTGGCTGAGGACCATCCGGTCGGCGTAGCCGCGCCCGCACAGGGCCGCGATCGTGGCCACCCGCTGCGGCGTCGGGTTGTAGATGTCGAGGCCGAAGCGGTCCATGCCGAGGGTCGCGCCGGTGTCGGCCAGCCGCATGAGGTAGTCGAGGTCGTTGCTGTCGCCGGCGTGGCCGACGACGACCTTCGTCAGGTCCACGCCCTCCTTGGCGAACAGGTCGAGCGCGATGAGGCCGCTCTGGGTGAAGGAGTTGGTGTGCACGGTGATCGGCGCGCCCGTACGGACGTGCGCCTGGGCGACGGCCCGGCAGATGCGCTCCACGCCGGGCGTCAGCCCCTTGTGCTCGACCACGCACTTGAGGAAGGCCGCCTTGACGCCGGTGTCGGCGATGCCCTCCGTCAGGTCGCGGACGAAGTCGTCGATCATCGGGTCGGGGAGGTCGAAGAACAGGCCGGGGCCGCGGTGCTCGTACTGGTGGGGCAGCTCCTCGAAGGAGTAGATGCCGGTCGCGACCACGATGTTCAGCTCGGGCACCTGCTCGGCGACGCGCTGGATGCGCGGGATGTAGCGGCCGAGCCCCCACACGGTGGGGTCCACGATGGTCCGCACGCCCTTGGCGGCCACCCCGCGGAGCTTGGTGACCGCGTCGGCGACCCGGTGCTCCTCGTCCCACCATGAGCCCTTGCCGTAGTTGTCGAGATGTTCGGTGGCCACGACGAAGACGTGCTCGTGCATCAGGGTCTGGCCGAGGTCGTCGACGTTCACGGGCCCGCGGACGGTCTGCACGGTGGGCATCCTGCCTCCATACCGGCTGGTCGGTTGGCGTCAACCTAGACGTCGGGAAGACCGGCCGTCAATGAGCGACACCGGACCGCCTCCGGCTGGCGGCAGGGGCCTACGCGGGTTCGGGGTCCGTCTTCGGGGAGGGGACCACCAGGACCGGGCGGTGGGCGTGGTGCAGCACGCGGTCCGAGGTGCTGCCCAGCAGCAGCGAGCGCACCCCGCCGAGCCCACGGGTGCCGGTCACGATGAGCGTGGCGTCGAGCTCGTCGGCCACGTCCACGATGGCCGCCCACACCGCCACCGCGTCGGCCTCGCAGCGGGGCGTCGCGTCGAGGCCCGCCTGCCTGGCCAGGTCCGCGCCGCGCCTGGCCAGCTCGTCCATCGCCTTGCCGATGGCCTGGTCGCCCGCGGCGTCGGTGTCGATGGTCATCATGAGGCCCGCCGAGGCCCGCGCCGAGCTCATCGCCAGGCGCTCCCACACCGTCAGCACGACCGCCTGCTCGCCCTTGAACATCCGCCCGGCGAAGGCGATGGCCTCCTTGGCGTCGTCGGAGCCGTCGTACGCAATCAGGATCGTCATGCCAGCACTTCTTTCCCGGCCCGCGCCTTTCACGCCTGCCCGATCACCGGACGGGCCGCGAGCGCGCGCCGGGCGGCCGGCCGCAGCATCGACAGCCCGGCCAGCGCCAGCACGGCGATCTCGGTCACCACGACGGTCCGCTGGATGAGCCCGGCGGGGATGTCGTCGTTGGTGAGCGGGAGGCCGAACATGCGCACCACGTACGGGATCACGACCAGCACGAGCGCCCCGAGGGCGACCAGGCAGAGGATCCGCATCGCGCGGGCGTACCGGACCCGGGCCCTGGCCAGCAGCAACCCGGCGACAGGCATCATGAGGAAGGCGGCGAAGGCGGCATAGCGGTGGATGCCTCCCGACAACGACAAAGGCACGCCCGGCCGGTCGGTGGGAAAGGCCCCGATGAGGAACATGCTCGCGCCCCACGCCACCAGCAGCCCCACGACCCAGCGGTTGCCGCCGCTCCGGCGCAGCGCCTCGGCCATCAGCGTCGCGCCCACCGCGAACAGGGTCAGCGAGGCCGGCAGCAGCCAGCCGGACCGCTGCCAGGCGTACTCACTGATCACGGTGTGCATGGGGTCGAGCCCCGCCTCGGCGTGCAGGGTGAGCATGGCGCCTGCCCCGGCGCCGATGGTCGCGAATCCGCTGACGAGCAATGCCTTCATGCCTCTTAAGCTCGTGGAACACGGCTTCGCGGAGTATCCGAGATCAACCCGAAGGAGCCCTGAAGCTCCCCTTAGTCCTTAAGTATCGACGGCTCCGGATCAATGCGTTGACCTGGAAGGAAGTGACCCTGGGTAGGGTTTGCCCCCTCAGGGTGGGCAGGGTTGTCCCTGATTTGACTTAGAGTGCGCTCTAGGGTCCAACCTGGACATATGAACAAGCGCACTCTCGGCGTCGGCGGCCCGCGGGTCTCCGCGCTCGGCCTTGGCTGCATGGGCATGTCCGAGTTCTACGGCCCGGCCGACGACAGCGAGTCCATCGCGGTCATCCACCGCGCCCTCGACCTCGGCATCACTTTTCTCGACACGGCCGACATGTACGGCAGGGGCGCCAACGAGGAGCTGGTCGGCCGGGCCATCAAGGACCGGCGCGACGAGGTGGTGCTGGCCACCAAGTTCGGCGTCAAGCGGGACGGCGGCACCCGCACGATCGAGAACAGCCCCGAGTACATCCGGGCCGCCTGCGACGCCTCGCTGCGCCGCCTCGGCGTGGACCACATCGACCTCTACTACATGCACCGCCGCAACCCGGAGGTGCCGATCGAGGAGTCCGTCGGCGCCATGGCCGAGCTGGTGCGCGCGGGCAAGGTCCGCCACCTCGGCCTGTCGGAGGTGAGCGCGCCGACCCTGCGCGCCGCGGCCGCCGTGCACCCGATCGCGGCCCTGCAGAGCGAGTACTCCCTGTTCACCAGGGACCTGGAGGCGGAGATCCTGCCGGCGGCACGCGAGCTCGGCATCGCGCTGGTGGCGTACTCGCCGATCAGCCGCGGCCTGCTGACCGGCGCGCCGCCCACCTCGGGCGAGCTGGCCCCGGACGACTTCCGCCGCAACTTCCCCCGCACCTCAGGCGAGAACGCCGAGCACAACGCCCGGCTGGTCGCCGAGGTCGAGCGGATCGCCGACGCGGCCGGCGTCACGGTGGCGCAGCTCGCGCTGGCCTGGGTGCTCGCCCAGGGCGAGGACGTCGTGCCCATCCCCGGCACCAAGCGGCTGAAGTATCTGGAGGAGAACGCCGCCGCCGCCGACATCACGCTCACCGCCGAGCAACTCGACGCGCTGGCCGCGGCGGTCCCGGCGGACGCGGTGGCCGGGCAGCGCTACCCGAGCATGGCCGAGATCGAGCAGTATCGGTAGGGCCGGGCGTCAGGGCCGGTCGAAGTAGGCGCGTACGACGGTGCCGCCCGGCCGGGTGTGGACGCGGACGAGGTCGGCGAGCAGGTTGACGATGAGCAGCCCGCGCGAGCCCGGAACGCGCGGGTCGACGGGGATCCGCCCGGCGAGCGGATCGCGGATGTGACCCCGGTCGCTGACCTCGCACACCAGCCGGTCGTCCGTCGCCCACACCCTGATCGTGCCGGAGCCGCCGCCGTGGTCGAGGCTGTTGGCGCCCAGCTCGGCCACGACCAGCTGGATGTCGTCGAGCCGGTCGCCGGCGAAGCCCAGCAGGGCGGCCTGCCCGGTGGCGAGGCGCCGCGCGGCCGACAGGTTGTCGCCGTCGAAGCGCAGGGAGACGCACTCGCCGGGCTCCTCCAGCGGCCGGTTGTGCGCGTCGATGACCCGCTCGGGCGCGTAGTCCTCGCTGGGCCACTCGCCCCGGGCGTCCCGCATGACGGGGTGGGTGCGCGCGGCCTCCTCGACGATCGCGGGGGCGAGCGCGGCGACGTCGTACGGGCACAGGATGGTGACCTCGCGCCCGGCGAAGGCCAGGTTGATCAGCGCCTCGTGCTGCGCGCAGGCAGGGTAGACGGTGGCCGGGCGGCCGGCCCAGATCGGCTCGCCGATGATCCGCACCCGGCCGCCGGGATGCCGGTCGGCGAACTCGCGGAGGACGGCGGGGATGATGCGCCCGGGATTGCGGCCTTCGACGCCCATGTCGAGCATGCGTACGGCGCCGGCGTCGGGCCCGAGCCCGTCGGCGATGAGCGCGAGGTTGGGCGCGGGGACGGCGACGGCCACGGGCTCTCCCGCCGCCAGGCCCTCGCGGACGAAGGCCGTGGTGGCGGAGACGTACTCGTCCGCGGTGCGGTAGAGCAGCGCGGGGTGGGAGAACGGTCCGGCCGATTTCATCACGCCTCACGCTACCCAAGGTTGAGGAGTTCATGGGAAAGGGTTGGGTACCACATAGGTGTGAAGAGAGTGCAGGTGATCCTCCGCCCCCGTCCGGTCCGGCAACCGGAACCCCTCGATCTGCGGACCCCCTCCGGACGACGGCTCCCGTTCTGAGCGCGCCGAACCTAGGCTCGGGGCATGTCGGATTTGCACATGCGGGTCTCCGACGAGGACCGTGAGCGCACCGCGACCTGTCCCAGGCGGTCATCCCCCATCCGGTGGTGGAGATCGAGGTCGACCTGACCTACGGCTCCGCCAGGATCACCCTGCCGGAGGGCGGCACGGCGAACGTGGACGGCTTGCGCAGCGGCTGGGGCCATGTCTCGACCGCCGACGTGCCGGGCCGCCCGAGGCCCGGTGTCCCGCACGTGGTGGTCACCGGCGTCACCAAGTACGGCGGGCTGACCGTGCGCTACCCGCGCAAGCGCTGGTTCACCCACTGATGGAACAGCGCGATGTGGTGCTCGCTCGGCACGAGCACCCCTCCCTCCCGGTAGGCCCGTGACGACATGCCGGGCTGGGTCCGCTCGCAGGCGTCGAAGTCCTGCTCGTTGACCCGGTGGAACAGCTCGACCGACCGCGTCAGGTCCGCCCCCGAGGCGACCACGTCGGGGTGGTAGAGCCAGTCGCATTCCACCAGCGTCCGGTCCACGGCCAGCGGGAACATCCGGTGCACGATCACGTGGTCGGGCACCAGGTTGACGAACACCTGCGGCTTGACGGTGATCGCGTAGTAGCGGCGGTCCTGCTCCCGCGCGACGTCGGGGAGCTTGCCGAAGCCGGGGCCGCCGTCCACGGTGAAGCCCTCGACCCGCTCGGCGAACTCCGCGCCGTGGCCGACGTAGTACTGCGCCGCGTAGCCGCCGGCGAACTCGGGGAGCACGGCGACCAGCTCGGGGTGGATGGTCGCGCAGTGGTAGCACTCCATGAAGTTCTCGACGACGAGCTTCCAGTTGGCCCTGACGTCGTAGCTGATGCGGCGGCCGAGCGCCAGCTCCTCGACGTGGTAGCGCTCGATGGCGGCGGGGTCCCCGAGCCGTTCGGTGGCGGCCCCGGTGACGCTCTCCTCGAACGACGGCGGCTCGGCGGCCAGGCACACCCACGCGTAGCCGAGCCATTCGCGCAGGTGGACGGGGATCAGGCCGTGGGCGACACGGTCGATGTCGGGCATCCTCGCCAGGTTGGGCGCGGCGGCCAGCCGGCCGTCGAGGTCGTAGGACCAGGCGTGATAGGCGCACCTGATCGTCCGCCTGACCTCGCCCGCGGGCTCCTCGCAGAGCCGGGCGCCGCGGTGCCGGCAGACGTTGAGGAAGGCGCGCAGCCGGTGGTCGCGGCCCCGGACCACGATGACGCTCTCCCTGCCCACCTGGACGGTACGGAACGCGCCGGGCCGCGGCACGTCCTCGCCGCGCACGGCGCAGAACCAGAGGCTTTCGAAGATCTTGGCCTGCTCGTCGGCGAAGACGTCGGGGTCGGAGTAGGAGCGGCCGGGGAGCGTGGGGATGAGGCTCGACGTGGTGGTCAACCGACACCGCCTTGTTGCGTATGACGCACCGAGTTGCTCTATCTGCGACATCGTCGGCTGGCGTTCATGAGGCTGTCAAGAGGTAGGTGCTGGCCCTGCGCAGCCAGGCGGTGTTCAGCCAGGTGGCCAGCCGGTCGGGGATCAGCCCGGCGGCCGGACGGTGCATGTCGGTGAGCTCGGTGGCGGCCAGCCGGGCCGGGCGGCGGGCGATCCGCGCGCGGGCGCGCTCGTAGCCCCGCAGGTCGTCCAGCGAGCGGGCGAGCAGCCAGGCGTCCTCCAGCGCCTGGTTCGCGCCCTGGGCCATGGTGGGCGGCATGGTGTGGGCGGCGTCGCCGGCGAGGGTCGTCGGACCCCTCCCCCACACCTCGGGGATCGGCTGGCGGTGGTGCGGGAAGAAGTCGGGCGTCACAGGGGAGGGCCCCGCGAGGGAGTCCAGGACGGCCGGCACCGGGTCGGCCCAGCCGCCGAAGCGCTCGCGCAGCCGCTCGGCGAGGCGCGGGTCGTCCGCCCAGAACGGCTCGCCGGGCGCCGAGCGCACGTCGAACCACCACAGCAGCCGCCCCTCCCCTGCCGGGATGAGCCCGCACAGCCCGGCGAGGCCCGCCATCATCACGGCCGCGCCGCCCCCGCTGAGCGACGTGGGCGTGGTGATGAAGCCCTGCCAGGTCACCCAGCGGGTCAGCTCCGCCCGGTCCTCGCCCCACAGCGCGGCGCGCACCACCGAGCGCCGCCCGTCCGCGCCCACGAGGACGTCGCCGCGCACGGCGGTGCCGTCGGCCAGGCGCACCTCGGCCCGGTCGGGGTCCACGTGCTCCACGCGGGCCCCGTAGGTGACGGGGACGCCCTCGGCCAGCAGCTCGACCAGCTCGCCGCGGGCCACGTGGACGGTGGGGTGGCCGTACTTGCGCTCGGCGGCCGTCAGGTCGACGGTGACCAGCCTGCGGCCGTCGGAGCTCCACGACTCCAGGGTCTCCAGCCGCCGCCCGACGCGGGTGTGGTCGGCCTTCAGCTCCTCCAGGATGCCGGTGCTGCCGGGCCAGAGCGTGACGGAGCCGCCGGCGGTGCGCGGCTCGGGGGACTCCTCGTACACCTCGGCCTCGTGACCGGCGGCGAGCAGGCCGCGCGCGAGGGCGAGACCCGCCACGCCCGCACCCACCACTATTACTCTCATGGTGTTCCCTGATTGTGAGACTTGGGGTATCAGATACTAGGAGTATCACTATGTCCGCGCGCGGCCGCAAGCCCGATCCCACGGTCGACCACCGCATCAGACAGGCCGCGACCAGGCTGGTGCTCACCCACGGCTTCGACTTCACCATGGACGACGTCGCCGAGGAGGCAGGTGTGGGCAGAGCGAGCGTGTTCCGTCGCTACCCCACCAAACGCGACATGCTCCTCCAGACCCTCGCCGGCTTCATGGACACGCACGTCGCCATCCCCGACACCGGCTCGCTGGAGGGCGACCTGCGCGTGGTGGTGACCGACACGCTCGCCCTCTGGCACCAGCCCGGGGTCGCCCGCACGGCTCGGCAGATCTACGGCGAGGCCGGCCGCGACCCGGCCGTGGCCGAGATCATCCGCACCGGCATGCGGACCAGGATGGAGCGGTCATGGGTGGTCTACGAACGCGCGGTCGAGCGCGGCGAGCTGCCCCCGGACGCCGACCTGTGGCTGCTCACCGACCTGTTCACCGGCCTGGTGACCTACCGCGGCCTGCTCGACCTGCCGCTTCCCGAGCCGGAGGAGATCGTCCAGGTCCTGCTCCACGGCTTTACACCGGCTTGACGGCGCGGGTGTTAGCGGCGTGCAAGCGAAGATCAAGCTCCTGTCCCTAATGTTCTCGGTGTTCGCTCAACCAACGAAGGGCACCGGAAGATGACTCCCCCTCGCCGTCGCCTGGCCATCGCGGCCGCGACGATTTCCCTTGCCGTCCTGACCACCGCCTGTGGCGCGCTGGGCCAGGCGGTCGACTGCAACTCCGCTGCCCAAGAGGCCAGCAAGATCATGACGGACTGGAGCTCGGAGGTCACCAAGAACGCCGCCGACACCAAGGCCGTCGGCACCGCCTCCGCCAGCGCCGCCGACAAGACCAAGACGCTCGCCGGCAAGTACGACGGAGAGGTCGCCGCCGCGCTCAACGACCTCGCCGCCGGGTTCGAGAGCCTGGAGAAGGGCGACCTGGCCCAGGTGTCGGAGTTCACCGGCAAGATGAACGGCTTCTCCAGCAAGATCACCTCGGCCTGTTCCTGACGGCCGGCCGCGCGGCCGCCGTACCGCCTGCGGGGGGCAGGTCGGCGCGGCGGCCGCGCCACTTTCGCGCAGATTCGTTCTAGTCTTGTCGCCCGTGACGGCTGGAACCGACCTCGCGCCGGACGGCGCCGCTCCCCCCGCACGGCGGGCCTGGAGGGTCTCGCTCAGCGGCCACCGGCTGCGGGTGGGCGTGATGACGCTGCTCGCGGCGGTGGCCTACGCGGTGCTGGGGCTGGTGAAGCTGGCCTCCTTCCGCGCCACCACGCTGGACCTGGTGATCGTGGACCAGGCGGTCCGCAACTACGCGGCGTTCCGGCCGCCGTACGTCCCCGTGCTCGGCATGTTCCACGGGCGCGGGCTGGACTACGTCCAGCTCGCCGACCACTTCTCGCCGATCTACGCGCTGCTCGCGCCCTTCTACTGGATCCACGACGGGCCGGGCACGCTGATCGTGGCGCAGGCGGCGCTGTTCGCCGGGGCCGTGCCGTTCCTGTGGAACTACACCAGGCGGGTGCTCGGGGTCGCGCCCGCCTATCTGGTGGCGGCGGCGTACGCGCTGTCGTGGCCGGTCGCGCAGGCCGTCGCGTTCGACGCGCACGAGGTCATGTTCGTCCCCGTGCTCACCGCGATCATGATCGAGCGCTACCACGCGGGCAAGGAGCGCACGGCGTTCCTCGCGATGCTCGCCCTCCTCCTGGTCAAGGAGGACATGGGGCTCATGATCGCCGGGGTCGGGCTGTGCCTGTTCGTCATGGGCGAGCGGTGGCGGGGGACGCTGTGCGTCACGTTCGGCATCGGGGCCGTGCTGCTCATCCGCGGGCTGGTCACCACGGTCTTCGGCGGCAATCCGCGGGACTTCTGGGCCTACGGGCACCTCGGCCCCGACATCGGCGGCGCGCTCGTGGGCATCGCCCGCGACCCGCTGGCCGCCCTGCTGCTGCCGTTCAGCGAGGAGGCCAAGGTCGACACGCTGTTCCTGCTGACCTGGCCCACCCTGATGCTCTGCCTGCTGTCGCCGCTGTCGCTGGCGGCCCTGCCGCACGTGCTGGAGCGCATGCTGTCGGACCGCCCGCAGTGGTGGCAGGCCGACTTCCAGTACAGCGCGTTCACCGTGGTCATCATCATCTGCGCGGGCGTGGACGGCATGGCCCGGCTGCTGCGCCGGCTCGAACGCTCCGACGACGCCACGCTCAAGCTGCTCTGGTCGGCCGCCGCCTGCGTGGTCGCGCTCACGCTGGTGCCCAGGTTCGCCTTCGACCAGCTCTACCATCCGTCCTTCTACAAGGAGCCCAAGGCGGCCGCCGCCGCCGAGGCGGTGAGCAAGGTGCCTGACGGCGTGCTCGTCGAGGCCCCCAACTCGGTCGGGCCGGCGCTCACCGACCGCACGACCGTGCTGCTGTGGGGGCCCACCTCGCACAACGCGCCCTGGGTGATCGCCGACACCGCCCGCTGGGAGTTCCCGTTCGGCTCGTTCGACCAGCAGGTCGCCAAGGTCGGCGAGCTGCAGGCCCAGGGCTATGTGATCGTCTTCGAACGCGACGGCTACGTGGTGCTGCGCCGCTGAGCGCGGGCCCGCTCGTACGCCGACTCGAACCCCGCGAGCACCGCCGGCCACGACCCTGCCGTGGGCGGCGTCGCCCGGTTGTGCGCCGCGATCGTCTCGCGCAGCCCGGCGTCGGCGCACAATCGCGCCACCGCCCGCGCCAGGTCGCCGAGGCTCCGCCCGAGCAGCCCCTCGACGCCGTCGGCGACGAAGTCGGCCACCCCGCTCTGCGCCCGCGCCACCACCGGCACCCCCGCCGCCCGCGCCTCCAGCGCCGCGATGCCGAACGACTCGCGCGGCGCGGGCGCCACGAAGACGTCGGCCGACTCCAGGACCTTCGCGATCTGCTCGCGGGAGTAGCGGCCGGGCAGCGACACCCAGCCGGCCATGCCGTGCCGGGCCAGGAAGCGCTCCATCTGCCCCCTGGCGGGACCGTCGCCGACGATCGTGGCCCGGACGGGGATCTCGGCGGGCACCCGGGCACGGGCCGCCTGGAGCAGCTTCAGCAGGCGTACGGGCTGTTTGCGCGGCGCCAGCCGGCCGACCGCGACGACGTGGACCTCCTCGCGCGGCTGCGGGGTGCCCGGCGGGGGCGCCCAGCCCGACAGGTCGAGGCCGTTGGAGACCACCCTGACCGGTACCCGGGGCCCGGCGACCGCGCGGATCGGCACCGCCGCCGCGCTGCTCACGGTGGTGGCGACCAGCCCCCACCGCTGCCAGCCGTACGCCGCCCGCAGCAGCCGGTAGAGCAGCCGGGTCAGCGGGTCCCACATGCTGTGGACGGTCACCACGCACGGCGCCCCGGCCCGCGCCGCCGCCCGCACGCCCATCCACGCGAACGGCGAGACCGCCCCGGTGTGCACGTGCACCACGTCGGGCCGCCCGGCGGCGATCCACCGCGTCAGATGGCCCACGCCGCGCGGGTGGACCGGCAGGTCGAAGGGCATCCTGGCGACGATCCTGCGCACGCCCTCCAGCGGCTCGCCCCTGGTCGCCGTGGCCACCGTCACCTCGTGACCGGCCGCGCGCTGCATCCGCACGAGATCGGCCACCTGGACCTCGATCCCCCCGAGTCGCGGCAGGTAACAGTCGCTCACGTGAAAGATCCGCACCCCTCCCAGACTAATCTGGGCGTGTGCCTCCACGTACCGCTGTGTTCTTCCATGCCCACCCCGACGACGAGGCCCTGCTGACGGCGGGCACCATGGCGATGCTCGCGGCCGAGGGACACCGCGTGGTGCTGGTCACCGCCACCGCGGGCGAGCGCGGCCTGGCCGACATGGCGCCGGGCGAGGCGCTGGGCGAGACCAGGCTCAAGGAGCTCTACCAGTCGGCCGCCGTGCTGGGCTGCGCCCGCGTCGAGTGCCTCGGCTACGGCGACTCCGGCCTCAGCCCCAAGGGCGGCAGCGCCGAGGAGCGGCCCGACAACGCGTTCATGGACGCCGACATCGAGGAGGCGGCCAAGGCGCTGGCCGCGATCCTCCAGGAGGAGCGGGCCGACCTCCTCGCGATCTACGACCCGGCCGGCGGTTACGGCCACCCCGACCACGTGCAGGTGCACCGGGTGGGCAGGCGGGCCGCCGAGATCGCCGGCACCGAGATCGTCCTGGAGGCGACGGTCAACCGCGACCCGCTGGTCCGGCTGCTCAGGCTGGCGACCAAGTTCTACCGGTTTCCTCCTGAGTTCGACGTACGCACCTTCGAGAGCGCCTACTCCCCGGGCGAGGCCATCACCCACCGGGTCAACGTGCGCCGCTACGCCCGCCAGAAACGCGCCTCGATGTCCGCCCACGTCTCCCAGGCGAGCGGCGGCGACAGCGACCGCACGCTCGCCGTCATGCTGAAGGTCCCCGGCCCGCTCTACCGCCTGGTCTTCGGCACCGAGTGGTACGTCCGCCGCGACCTGCCGCCCGGCGCCCGGCTGCGTCATCCTTTCGAGCGGTGGCCCGAGTAGTCCCTCCGAGGGATGATCGGCCCCTCGCGAGGGGGCAGACTGGGTGCCGATGAAGAACAAGTGGCTGCAGATCGTCCTTTCCGTGCTCTCGCTCGGGCTGGCGGTGCTGCTCGTGGTCTACCTGCCGGAGATCGTGCGGGCGCTCACGGGCAAGCCCGTGTCGTGGGCCGAGATCGGCGCGGTGTTCGGCGGGCTCGGGCTCGGCGAGATCGCCCTGATGACGGCGCTGTGGCTGCTGAGCCTGCTGGCCTACACGTTCGTGCTGACCAACTCGCTGCCCGGCCTCACCAACCTGCAGGGCCTCACGCTCAACGCGGCCGGCAGCGCGGTCAGCAACCTGCTGCCGTTCGGCGGCGCGGTCGGCGTGGCGCTGTCGTTCGCGATGACCAGGGGCTGGGGCTTCGGCAACCGGTCGATCGTGGTCATGACGCTGGTCAGCGGCATCTGGAACACGTTGTTCCGGTTCATCCTGCCGGCCGTCGGGATCATCGCGCTGCTCGTCGCGGGCGAGGCGCCCAACGCCACGGTCGCCAACGCTGGCTGGACCGGCGCGCTCGCCATCCTGGCGATCTGCGCGGCCGTGGCCGCCGCCCTCTACTGGGACCGGGCCGCCGACCTGCTCGGCCGCGCGCTCGACCGCATCACCGAGCTGCTGCGGCTGCGGGTCAGGGCCGGCGAGCACTTCCACAAGCTGCGCGCCGACACCGCCGAAATCGTCCGCACCCGCTCGCTCGGGCTGTCGCTCGGCATGGTGTTCTTCCTCGGCTTCCAGTGGGCGATCATGGCCGCCTGCATGTGGGCCACCGGCGCCTGGCCGGGCCTCGCCCAGTCGATCGCCGTCTTCGCGCTGTCGCGGGTGCTCACCAGCGCGCTGGTCACGCCCAGCGGGGCCGGGATCATGGAGAGCGGGGTGGTGTTCCTGCTCACCGCCGCCTTCCACGTGCCGGCCGCTCCGGCCACCGCGACCGCACTGCTTTTCGGCTTCTGGACTTACACTATCGAGATCCCGTTCGGTGGCCTGGCCCTGGGCGCGTGGGCGCTGCTGCGCAGGCGCGGCGGCCGGGGCACCGGCGCGGAGTCCCCGTCAGCGATCTCGAAGGCCCCCCAGTGACAATCCCAAACCCCTCAAAGACCTTGTGCGCGATTCGTAGGCCCGCATAGCGTGGCGGCTGACATGGTGGCGTTCCGAGTTCTGGGGCCAGTCGAGGCGTACGAACACGACGACGGACTCGACCTGGGCGGGTTGCGGCAGCGAGCCGTCCTCGCCCGACTCCTCGTGGCCAGGGGTCAGGTCGTCCCGGTTGACACTCTTCTTTACGATCTGTGGGACGACGACGCGGCCAAGGGCGCGCAGTCGGGCCTGCAGGTCTACATCTCGCGCCTGCGCAGGGTGCTCGAACCCGGCCGCCCGCGCGGCGGCCCCAACCGCCTGCTGGTGACCGTCGCCTCCGGCTACGCCCTGCGGGTGGCCTCCGAGCAGGTCGACGCGCTCCGGTTCGAGCAGCTCGTCCGGGCGGCGGGCGAGCACCTGGAGGAGGGCGACCCCCAGTCGGCGCGCGGCCGCCTGGAGAAGGCGCTCGGCCTGTGGCGCGGCACCCCCTACTCCGACTTCGCCGACCAGCAGTGGGCCGAGGCCGAGGTCAACCGGCTGACCGAGCTGCGGCTGGTGGCCCGTGAGCGGCACGCCGACACCGGGCTGCGCCTCGGCCTGCACGCCGAGACCGTGCCCGACCTGGAGGCGCTGACCACCGAGCATCCGCTGCGCGAGGAGGGCTGGCGGCTGCTGGCGCTCGGCCTCTACCGCTGCGGCCGGCAGGGCGACGCGCTGGCGGCCCTGCGCCGCGCCAGGAACATCCTGGCCGACGAGCTCGGCATCGACCCCGGCCCCGCGCTGCGCAAGCTGGAGTCCGACATCCTCGCCCAGTCGCCCGAGCTGGACCTGGCGCTCCCGGCGCGGCCCGCGCGCCCGGTCCCGGCCGCCGGCGACACCTGGCCGCCCCGGCCGGCCGCCGCGGTCGAGCCGCCGCCGCTCGACCCCGAGCCGTTCGTCGGCCGCGAAGCCGAGCTCGCCCGGCTCACCACGGCCGCCTCGCGCACCGGCCGCTTCCAGGTGGCCGTGGTCACCGGCGTGGCGGGCGCGGGCAAGACCACGCTGCTGCGCCGCCTGGAGGGCCAGCTCGGCGGCGACGGCTGGATCACCGCCTCCGGCGCCTGCCCCGACTCCAGCGCCACCCCGCCCGGCTGGGCCTGGGTGGAGATCCTGCGCACGCTCGTCGGCATGACCGGCGCCGGCGAATACGCCCAGCTCCTCGCCCCGCTGCTGGACGACGCCGCCCCCGACCCCGACGAGGACGAGGTCTCCGGCGGCTTCCGCCTGCACCGCGCGGTCGGCGGCTACCTCGCAGGGGTGGCCAAGCGCGCCCCGGTGCTGCTGACGGTCGAGGACCTCCACTGGGCCGACGACCAGACGCTCGCGCTGCTGCGCGCGCTGCCCAGCCTGCTCGCCACCAGCCGGGTGCTGCTGGTGGTGACGTGCAGGGAGAGCGAGCTGGACGACGCCCAGTCCGACGTGCTGGCCTCGCTGGCCCGGCTCGGGCCGGTCCGCGTCGGCCTCTCCGGGCTCGACCCGAAGGCCGTGGCCGAGCTGGTCAGGGCGACCTGCGTACGCGAGATCGACGAGGACGCGGTCGAGTCGATCGTCGAGCGCACCGCGGGCAACCCGTTCTTCGTGCGCGAGACCGTGCGCCTGCTCGACGCCGAGGGCGCGGCCGACCGGGCCAGCGCCACCGAGGTGCTGTCGCGGGTGCCCTCCGGCGTCCGCGACGTGCTGCGGCGGCGCATCTCGCGGCTGCCGTCCGGCGCGCAGCAGATCCTGCTGCAGGCCGCGGTGATCGGCCGCGACGTCGACCTCGACGTGCTGATCGCGGTCGCGGGCGACGAGGACGCGGTGATCGAGGCCGTCGAGGCCGCGCTGCTCGCCGGGCTCGTCACCGAGCCTGGCCCCGGGCTGCTGCGCTTCGACCACGACCTGGTGCGCGACACGATCTACTCCGACGCCTCCCGGCTGCGCCGCGCCCGGCTGCACGCGGCCGTGGCGGCGGTCATCGAGCAGCGCACGTCCTCCGACGTGGCCGCGCTCGCCCACCACTACTTCCTGGCCGACGCGGCCGACAAGGCGGTGCGCTACGCGGGCCTCGCCGCCGAGCAGGCCGAGCGGCGCTTCGCCCACCGCGAGGCCGCCTCGCTGTGGGAGCAGGCGATCGCCGCGTTCGACCGGTCCCGTGGCGACGAGCAGACCGAGCAGCCCGAGCGGGCCAAGGAGCGGCTGCGGCTGATGCTGCGCCAGATCAGGGCGCTCGCGGTGTGCGGCGACATGACGGCGGCGCGGCTGCTGCGCCGCCAGGCCATGGACGCCGCGCTGCCGCTCGGCGACCTGGAGCTCACCGCCAAGGTGGCGGCCTCGCTGGCCGTGCCGCACAAGGGCATGGCCCGCGACTTCACCCGCACCGCGTGGGAGATCGTGGACGTCACCGAGCGGGCGCTCGTCGAGCTGCCGGCCGGCGAGCAGCGGCTGCGGGCCAGCCTGCTGACGACGCTGGCCCTGGAGCTGGAGGGCTCCTCCTCGCCCGAGCGCGGGCGGGAGGCGTCGCTGCAGGCGCTGGAGCTGGCCAGGGAGAGCGGCGACCCGACGCTCATCGCGGCGGCGCTGAGCGGGCGGCTGCGGCAGTCGTACGACATCCCGGCCGTGGACGCGCGCGAGAGCATCGGCAGGGAGCTGCTGGAAGTGGCGCAGCGCTCGGGGCAGATGGCCACGCAGGCGCTGGCCCACCTGGTGCTGCTGGAGTGCGCGGCGGCGCGCGGCGAGTTCGCCGTGGCCGACACGCACGCGGCCGCGGCCGACCAGCTGGCCAGACAGTACGACCTGTCCGCCCCCGCCGCGGTGGTCGTCTGGTACCGCGGCATGCGGTTCATGATCTCCGGCGACTACGCGGGCGCCGAGCGGGCCTACCGCGACGCGGCCAGGATGACCCAGCGCGCGGGCATGCTGGAGGGCCGCCAGGACCTCCCGCTGATCACCATGTTCTGCCTGCACCTGGTCGACGGCCGGGCCGCCGAGATGGTCGACGTGCTGGCCGACGCCCATCACCGGGGCGCGAAGTGGACGCTCGACGCCTACGCGCTCGCGCTGGCCTCCGCCGGGCACGTCCCCGACGCCAAGGCCGTCGCCTCCGTCCGCCCGCCGGTGCGCCCCGACTTCCTGTACGAGTTGGCGATGACCTGGCGGGCCCTCGCCGGGATGCTGCTCGACGACCGCGAGCGGATGGTCGACTGCTACGACAAGCTCAAGCCGTTCGCCGACCGGGTGGCGGGCGCGGGCACCGGCGTGGTCGCGCTGTGGCCGGTGGCGCTCACCCTCGGCGACCTGGCGGTCCGCCTCGGTCAGCCCGACGCGGCCCGCGAGCACTACGAGAAGGCGCTGGAGGTGGCCGAGCGGGTCGGCGTGCCGCGCTGGGTCGAGGCGGCGCGGCGCTCGGTCAGCAGCTCACCTGGAAACGCTCGCTCCTGACGGCTCCGGCGCCCTCGGCCAGCACCTCGACGCGATACCAGCCGGGGTTGCCGGAGATCCGGGGGCGCCACTCGATCTCGCGCTCGCTCCCGGCGAAGCCGCCGTGCTCGGCGAGGAACGTACGCCAGGTCCTGGTGGCGGGGCTCCAGCGGGACAGCCGCCAGCGGTAGGCCACGCCCTGGCCGGGGGTGGCCTCGGCGAGCAGGCTGCGGGCGACGTACGAGGTGGCGCAGCCGTCCGCGTCGCCGGGGGTGACGGCGACCGTGCCGGCCCGCGCGGACGTGGACGTGGACGTGGACGTGGCGACCTTGAGGGGGCGGGCGATCGGCATCTCGCGGGCCGACAGCGTCACGGTCTGCACCGGGGCGGCGGCCGAGCGGGCGTTGCCGTAGGCGGACAGGCCGACGTAGGCGCTGGTGAAGGCCAGCGCGGCCACGAACAACCTGGCCGCGTTCGCGGTGCCACCGGCCAGGGCGGCCCTGCTTCTCGTCGTCGACATCGTCAACACCCCTTCTTGCTCACACCTAGAGTGGAGCGGGGCGGTTGATCGCTGCTTGTCCCCTGGTTGCACCCGATGCGGGCCGCTTGCAGGCGGGTGTGGCACTCGGCTTGACGCGCGAATAAGGTGAGGATTACCTAACGCTTAATGGAGGGGTGGTGGACATGTCGGCCGCGATGATCGCCGTTCCCGCCCCCGACACGCCCTACTGGCTCAACCTGCCTTACTGGCTGGTGGGCGTCATCCTCATCATCGCCCTGTTCGGCGCGTTCCAGGTCTACTACTGGGTCGGCCGCAGGCTCGGCGAGAAGCTCTACGACTCGCGGATCGGGCGCAAGGTGGGCCGGGCCCGCATCGAGGCCGTCGAGCGGGTCGTCGAGAAGTGGGGGGCGCTCGCCGTCTACGGGTGCTTCTGGGTGCCGGGGCTGCGTCACACCCTGCCCTGGGTGGCCGGCGCCCTGCGGGTCTCCTACCCCTGGTACGTCGTCGCGAGCGCGCTCGGCTGCCTGACCTGGGCGCCGCTGTGGTGGTTCGGCGGCGCGGCGGCCATCTGGGGCTACGTGCAGCTCGCCTCGCACTCGCCCGTCGCCGCGGCGGCCGTGGCCGTGCTGGTCGTCGGCGCGGTGGCCGGGTTCGTGGTGTGGCGCAGGAGGCGGCGGCGCGCCACGGCGGACGAGAAGGCCGTGATCGCCTAGGCCGGCGCCTGGCTGCGGTCGTCGATGACGGCCTCCGGGGCGCTCCTCCGCACGGTCTCGATGCCGTTCACGCAGGCGGCCTTGCTGGTGAAGCCCTCGCCCACCGCCAGCGTCTGCCCGTTGCCCGCGACCAGCGCGAACCGGTAACCGCCCTGCCCGTCCTCGGTGATGATGAACCTGCCCGCCACGGCTGTTCCCCCTTCGATCTAGCATTCATTTACCCCCACCCGATGGGGCTTTATGGCGAAGTCAGGCAAACGAACCGTTGATCTCCTGCCACCATGTTTGGCATGCGTATTGCGGGATTGATGGGCTCTGCCGCGCTCGCCGTGCTTGTCGGCTTCACCACCCCAGCCGTGGCGGCCGACGCCCCCAAGGTGAAGGCGGCGGAGGCGTACGTGGTGGACTCGGCGGGAACGATCCACTTCGGCAAGCGGCAGACCCGGCGGGTGCCCGTCGCCAGCCTGGTCAAGGTCATGACCGCGTACGTCGTGCTGCGCGAGGCCCGGCTGACCGACACGATCACCGTCACCGAGGCCGACGTGAAGGACGCCGTCAAGGACGGCGCCACCACGGCCGGGCTGCGCGCGGGCGAACGCCTCACAGTCAGGGACCTGCTCCACGGGCTGCTGCTGCCGTCGGGCGCCGACGCGGCCAGCGCCCTCGCCCGGCGCTACGGGCCGGGCAAGGCGGCGTTCGTCGCGAAGATGAACCGCACCGCCCGCGCCCTCGGCCTGGCCGACACCCGTTACACCAACGCCGACGGCATGCCCACGCCGGGCAACGGCGGCTACTCGACGGCCGCCGACCAGGTCAAGCTGGCGCAGCGGGCGCTCGCGAACAGCACGTTCCAGTCCATGGTGGGGACGAAGACGTACAAGGTGGGCAAGACCGCCGTGCACCGGGCGCACACCTGGCGCAACTCCAACGAACTGCTCTCCCGCTCCGCCGGCGTGCTGGGCGTCAAGACCGGCTACACGCGGGCGGCCGGCTACTGCCTGCTGTTCGCCGCCGAGCGGAACGGCGTCCAGATCGTGGGCGCGCTGCTGCACGACGACAAGAACCGCCGCTTCACCACGGCCGAGCAGCTGCTCGACTACGCGGAGAGGCGGATCGCGGAAGGCTGATCAGCCGAACCTCATCGTCCCCGTGCCGGCCAGGCGGCTAAGCCCGTCGGTGGCGCAGGAGAGGAGACCCGCGTCCGGCGTCAGGCCGCCGCTCGCCCGGCGGCCCTTGAGCGGGCCGTAGGTCACGGTGCCCGACAGCAGGCTGTCGGCGGGCCGATGGGTGGCCAGGCTGCCCGGGCCGCCGGTGATCGTGGAGGTGCCGAGGGGACGGCCGTCCGCGCCGAACCAGACGACTGTCGCGCGGCCGCGTACGCGGGCGGTGCTGGTGCAGGAGGCGTCGGCGGTGACGCGCAGGGACACCCAGCCGGACCGCAGGGCGGAGGCCGAGCCGTCCGGCGAGACGCAGCCGGTGAGCTGGAGGTTGCCCCGCACGGTGACCGGGCGGGGCGTCAGCCCGACGCTCGGCGTGAAGCTCAGCGGCCGGGCGGGCGGGGTCGCGACCGCGCAGGTCAGCGCGGCCGGTGGAGCAGCGGGCGAGGCACCCGCCCCGATCGCCGTCACGATGATCCACCCCAGGTCCATGCACCCTCCCTGTCACTCACCGTCATGGCGATGTCACAGAGAGCAGCATATGCCGAATCCCGTTCGCTTCGTGCGCTCCACAGGTAGGGTGGGCCTCCCCACGGACAAAGGAAAACCGATGGCGGCATTCATCGAGGTCCGCACCACGGTCGAAGGCCACGAGAAGGCGGCCGTCCTGGCGCACGAGATCCTGGGGGCGGATCTCGCCACGTCCATCGACATCGACGAGGTGCCGGGCTCACCCGCCGGGACGTCAGCCTGGCGGCTCACCCTGATCACCACGGACGCGCACGCTCCCGCGATGGAGGCGCTGCTCAGAGCGGCGGGCCACACGGGCCCGGTCGAGAGCAGGCCGGTCACCTACGACGTCGACAGCTACCCCGACTGGATGCCCGGCCACCCCTGACCCGGCTCAACCCTTCGCGCCGTTCCTGACCGCCCGGCGGTGGAAGGTCTGCGCGCCCGCGCGGTGCACCGCGGCCTTGACCAGGCCGAAGATCGCGCCCTGCAGCGCGGCGGCGACCAGGATCTCCGTCCAGCCGCGCTCCAGGTCGTCGGCGTCCGGCGCGTCCTCCTCCCCCGACGCCATCGTCCACACCCGCTTGAACATCGCGGCGGCCAGCGCGGCGCTGAGCATGCCCATTCCGAGCGACAGTGCTTTCTCTACGGAGTGCATCTCACCTCTCCTCGACGATGCTGTCTGCCCGTGCCCCCTGGGAGCCGCCTAAACCCGTTCACTGGAAATGGCCAAGAGCCCTCGCCCGACCGGCCCCCGTGCCGGGCAAACCTGCGTCAGGCCACCGGGCGGATGCGGTGGCCGGCCTTCTCGCGGAGTGCCTTCTCCAGGCGGTCGCGGGCCTCGGTCTGCGTGGCGATCCGTTCGTTGAGTATCGCCAGCCGCTCCAGCGCGATCCGCAGGCCCTTGTCCGAGGGTGGTACGGCGGCGACGTCGCCGTCCAGGCAGGGAAGGAACGCGCGCACGTCATCCAGGGTCAGCCCGGCGGACAGCAGGTAGCGGATGTTGCGCACCCGCACCACGGCCCGCTCGTCGTAGCGGCGGTAGCCGTTGGAGGCCCGTTCGGAGGAGATCAGCCCGGCCTGCTCGTAGTGCCGCAGCGCCCGAGCGGTCGTGCCGGTCATCCTGGCCAGCTCGCCGATCCGCACGCGTCCCACCTCCCGGGCCACTTTTATCACGCCACGACCGCTCCGCCGTCGACCGGGAAGACCACTCCGGTGACGAACGACGCGGCCGGCGCGGCGAGCTGGGTGATCGCCCAGGCCACCTCCTCGGGCCGGCCGATCCGGCCCAGCGGGGTGTGCGCCAGCTGCCATTCCCGCAGCGCGGCCAGGCGCTCCGGCGTCAGGCCCTGGTGCTCACCGATCGGGGTGCCGATCGCGCCGGGAGCGACGGCCACCACCCGGACCCCGCGCGGCGCCAGCTCGACCGCCCAGGTGCGGGTGAGCAGTTCCAGTGCTGCCTTGGTCGCCGCGTAGACCGAGCTGCCCGGGAACGCCCGCTGCCCTATCGACGTGCTGACGTTGACGATCACTCCGCCCGACGTCTCCAGCAGCGGCAGCGCGGCCTGCGCCAGCAGGACGGGGGCGACGAGGTTGGTGGCGAGCTGAGCCGTGATCGCCTCCTGCGTGATCGTCCCGAGGGCGCCGCTGCGTACGATGCCGGCGTTGTTGACCAGCACGTCCAGCCGGCCATGTGTCTCCAGCACGGCACGGATGATCCGCTCGGGCTCGCCCTCGGCGGTGATGTCGGCGGCCAGCGGGGTGATCAGGTCGTGCCCGGCCGCGGTCTCCTTGAGCGGTTCGACGCGCCGGCCGATCGCGACCACGTGGGCGCCCTCCGCGGCGAAGGCCCGGGCCGTCGCCCGGCCGATCCCGGTGCCGGCTCCGGTGATGACGACGATCCTGCTGTTCAGGGGTGCGGTGATGTCCATGCCGTCATCGTCCAACCCTGCCGCCAGCGGCAAGGTCAACGTCTCATCAGGCCGTGGCAGGCGATGGCCGCCGCGGCGACGACGTTCAGGGAGTCGACGCCCGCCGCCATCGCCGTCGCGCTCATCGGGATGCACACCGCCTGGTCGGCCTCCTCCAGCCAGTGGGACGACAGGCCGTCCCCCTCGGAGCCCAGGAGCAGCGCCACCCGGTCGGACAGCTTCACCGTGTCGATCGGCGTGACCTGCTGGTCCGGCGTCAGGGCCAGCGTCTGGAAGCCCGCCTCCCGCAGCCGCGACAGTCCTTCGAACCAGTCGTCCATGCGCGCGTACGGGATCGAGAACACCGCCCCCATCGACACCTTCACCGCGCGCCGGTAGAGGGGGTCGGCGCACCGGGGGGACAGGATGACCGCGTCGACCCCGAGCGCCGCCGCCGAGCGGAAGATCGCGCCGATGTTGCTGTGGTCGACCAGGTCCTCCAGCACCAGCAGGCGGCGGGCCCCGCCTGTCAGCAGGTGTTCCACGGACGGCAGCGGGAGGCGCTCCATCGAGGCGAGGGCGCCGCGGTGGACCTGGAAACCCGCGATGCCGGACATGATCTCGTCGCTGACGACGTACACGAGGGCGTCGCCGAGGACGTCGGCGAGTGAGGGGAGCCAGCGGCGGGTGGTCAGGACCGAGCGGATGGGGTAGCCGGCGCCGATGGCCCGCCTGATGACCTTCTCGCCCTCGGCGAGGAAGAGGCCGCGCTCGGCCTCCAGGCTCTTGCGCAGCTCGACGTCCCGCAGCCGGGTGTAGTCGGAGAGGCGGGGGTCGTCGGCGTCGGTGACGTACTCAAGCACCTCTCGATAGTGCCAGTGGTCAGGCGCGGTCAGGGACGGCCGGGCGGCGGCGCCTGAGCTGCCAGAGCGCGGCGTAGCAGGCGAGGACCAGGCACAGGCCGACGACGGTGCCCGCGCCGGTCTTGGTGAGCACGCTGGGCAGGCCGAGCGCCGGGGTCGGCTCGTCCACCAGGGGCCAGACGAGCGCCCCCGCGACGACGCCGGCCGCGCAGGCCCCGAGCACGCCGGCCCGTACGCGGGCGGAGACGGCGAGCCGTTCGGGCACCGGCGCGGGCGCCATCCTCGCGAGTCCGCGCCAGGCCCACCACACGACGGCGGCGAGGCCGACCGCCGAGGAGGTGTACTGCAGGACCCGGAAGAGCGGCAGCACCCCGAGGACCTCCACCGAGAGCCAGCCGCCCCAGAGGGCGGGGCCGGTGGAGTGGGTGAAGGAGTCCCAGCCGATGTGGGTGGCGGCGCCGATCAGGGCTCCGGCCACAATGGGCGCCGGCCGGAGCCGGGCGGGCGCGAGCAGCGCGGCCCGCCCGGCGAGCGCGGGCGGCAGCAGGGCGGTCAGGGGATCGCGCAGAACGTGGTGGAACAGCGCCACCAGCAGCACCGCCGCGGCCAGGTCGAGCGTGAGCACGCCGGTCCAGGAGTGCCAGTCGGTGTAGTCGGGCAGGAACGGCAGGAAGATCGGCAGGTCGGGCACCATCGCGCCCACGGCCAGCGCCCAGGGGTCGGCGAAGCGGCGCACCCGGGCCGCCGAGACCAGCGGCAGCACCGCCGCGATGTGCGCGGGCGTGAACGGCATCGGCTTCTCCCCCTCGTCGGCTCCCATTATCGGCCGATCTTGGCCATTCCTTGGCGGGGCGGACGCCTTTCTCGCGTACGGTGACGGGTAGGTAACTCAGGGTCACCGGGAGGTTCGTCATGTCTGAGCAGCGGATCCACGAGCTTCCCGTGGTGTCGGCCGAGTGGCTGGGCGACGCCCGCGCGGCCCGCGCGCTCTCCCTGGTCACGCTCGGCTGGCTCGGCATGGAGAGCACGCTCGGCCTGGTGGCCGGGATGGCGGCGCATTCGGTGGCGCTCATCGGCTGGGCGCTGTCCGCGCTGGTCGAGGCGGCGGCCAGCCTGATCGTGCTGTGGCGGTTCACCGGCTCGCGCACGCTGTCGCCGGGGGCCGAGGGCACGGCCAGGCGGGCGGTCGCCGTGAGCTTCTGGCTGCTGGCCCCCTATCTCGTGGCGCACGTGGCGTACGACCTGGGCGAGGGGCAGCGGGCGGCGCCGAGCGCGCTCGGCATCGTGGTGACGGCCGTCAGCCTGATCGGCATGCCGGTGCTGGGCCTGGTCAAGCGCAGGCTCGCCCGCCGGCTGGGCTCGGCGGCGACCGCGGGCGAGGGCACCCAGAACCTCATCTGCGGCGCGATGGCGGCCGGGGTGCTCGCCGGGCTCTGGCTCAACACGCTGGGCTGGTGGTGGGCGGACCCGGCGATGGCGCTGGCACTCGCGGCGGTGGGCGTACGGGAGGGCGCGCGGGCCTGGCGCGGCCACGCCTGCTGCCACTGACCGCGTACGGTCGAAGGTTCTCGCACCCCCTGTCACCGGTCCCGCAGCGACTTGGTTTGGTCACCGTGCGTCATCACCGCACCAAAAGGGCTGTTTTGCACCACTGACCGCACCGAGTATCGTTCCCGGAGTATTGCGGAGCAACTCCCGCTAGGGTCTCCGGAAGGTCACGACACACCGAAGAGGACATCGTGGGGCGACACCGCACAGACGAGCTCGACGGCGGATACCGGGCCGCCGAACCCCCCTCGCGCCGCAGGGCGCGCAGCAGCCGGGGCCGCGTGCTCGTGCCGCTGGCCGGCGCCGTGGCGCTGGCGGTGCTCCTCGGTGTGGCCGCGTTCGTCATCTTCAACCGCGACCACGACTGCTCGGACGGCAAGCTCGCGCTGCGCGTCGTCGCCACGCCGGACATCCAGCCGGCGCTCAACAAGATCGCTGGCAACTATAACAAGGCCATGCACTCCGTCGACAGCAAGTGCGTGGACGTGACGGTGACCAAGGAGTCGGCGGCCAGGACCGCCAACGCGATCGCCGCGGGCAAGTCGAACGCGGACTTCTGGGTGGCCGACTCCAGCCTGCTGCTGGAGAGCATGCGCGCGGCCGCCGGCGGCGGGGACGCGCTGCCGCGCCCGGACGGCTCCGTCGCGCTCTCCCCCGTCGTGCTGGCGACGGCCAAGACGTCCGCGGCGAAGCTGGAGGGCACGCTCAAGCCGAGCTGGACCGCCCTCATCGCGGCGGCGAACGTGGCCAACGTGGACGGACCCGGCAGGAAGGTCCGGGTGCTCGCCCTCGATCCGCAGAAGAACTCGGCAGGACTCACCGCGCTGCTCGCCGCCGCGGGCACGGCCAAGGCCGCCAAGCAGGACAAGGCGCTCGTGGGAGCGCTCAAGGAGCTGTCGGGCCAGCTCGCCTCCGACTCCTCGGCGCTGCTGGCCAGCCTCACCGTGAAGTCGGGCAGCCGGGTGCCGGTGGGCGTGGCCTCCGAGCAGGCGGTCTACGTCCACAACACGCGCAAGCCCGAGGCGCCGATCGTCGCCCTCTATCCCGAGGAGGGCACGCTCAGCCTCGACTACCCGATGACGGTCCTCACCAAGGACGCCGCGACGCTCAAGGCGGCGGCGGGCTTCAAGAAGGAGCTGTCCGGCGACTCGGCCAAGAAGATCCTGCGCGAGGCCGGGTTCCGCAGCGCCGACGGCAAGGCGGGCGACAACCTGTCGAAGGAGAAGGGCTTCGCGCAGGAGACGCCGCAGGCGCTGACCCCGCCGGACGCGGCGACCGTGACGCGGATGGTGCAGACCTGGTCCCGGCTGAACCTCGGCACCCGGCTGCTCACGCTGCTCGACGTCTCGGGGACGATGGCGCTGCCGGTGCCGGGCACGGGCATGACCCGCATGCAGGCCATCAACAAGATCGCCACCGAGGGGCTGGCGCTGTTCCCCGCCGACTCGGAGCTCGGGCTGTGGACGTTCTCCACGCACCTCGACGGGCAGGGCAAGGACTGGCGGGAGCTGGTGTCGGTCGGCCCGGTCAGCGAGTCGATCAACGGCGTGCTGCGCAAGGAGACGCTGGTCAGGACGTTCGCGCAGGTGCAGGCCAAGGCCACCGGCGACACCGGGCTGAACGACACGGTCAAGGCGGCCTACGGGCAGCTCACGAAGACGTACAAGGAAGACAAGATCAACACGCTGCTGATCCTGACGGACGGCGCGGGCAACGACGACCCCGACGGCGGCCTGTCCAACGCCGGGCTGCTGGACTACCTCAAGAAGACCTACAACCCGAAGCGGCCGATCAGCATCCTGCTCATCGCGTTCGGGCCGGAGGCGGAGAAGGGCAAGCAGCAGATGGACGCGGTGGCGAAGGCCACCGGCGGCGAGGCGTACATCGCCAAGGACGTCCTCCAGGTCCGCGACTTCTTCCTCCAGGGCATGGAACGCCGCCTCTGCACGCCCAACTGCGACGGCTGACGTTTCATGCCCATCGGGCATGACGGGCGAACCCCCACGAACAAGGGCGCGTCCTCTCCGCGTGGGGCTCAAGGGCCCGTCTACCCGCGGGGAGGGAATCCGTGCCTGGATGGCCGACCGTCGATCGCGCCGCTGACCACGACCTGGTGGAGGCGTTGCGGCGCGCGGACGCCGACGCCCCCGCCGCGCTCTTCGACTCCTACGGCGAACGGCTGCACGACTACGCCTACTGCCTGACGGGCGAGCCTGACCTGTCGGCCGACGCCGTGCACGACGCCCTGGTCAGCGCCCAGGGCTGGATCGAGCGGCTGCGGGAGCCGGGCCGGCTGCGCCCCTGGCTGTACGCGCTGACCAGGTCCCAGGTCGGAGCCCGGCTGGCGCACCGCGGCACGCCGCCGCAGGGCCCGCCGCTGCCCGACCCGGACGGGCAGCCCGATCCCGAGCTGGCCGACCTGGTGCACGAGACGCTGGGCGAGCTGACCGGCGTCGACCGCGAGGTGCTGGAGCTGTCGCTGCGTCACGGCCTCACCCCGTCCGAGGTCGGCGCGGTGCTGGCGCTGACCTCGCGGCAGGCCGTGGCCCGGCTGGCCAGGGCCCGCGACCACCTGGAGATCGCCGTCGCGGCCGTGGTGCTGGCGAGGACCGGCCGGGCGCACTGCCCGGACCTGTCGGCGATGGTCGACTCCTGGGAGGGCCCGCTCACGCCGCTGCTGCGCCGGCGGCTGTCCGGGCACATCGGCGGCTGCGAGGTGTGCGGCGAGCGACGGCGCGGCCAGGTGGACGGGGGGCGGCTGCTCGACCTGGTGCCGGTCGGGTACCCGCCGCTCTCCCTGCGCCGCCGGGTGATCGAGACCAGCGTGAGCCCCGGGCGCGACCAGGCCCGCACCCTGATCCTGGAGCGCGGCGAGGGCTTCGACCGGGCCGGGTTCCCGGTGGCGGGCGAGCGCCGCTCCCGCCGGCGCAGGCCCCGCCGCCTCGCGCCGGTGGTGCTGGCGGGCGCGTGCGTGCTGGCGGCGACCGGCGCGGTGGTCGTGATCAACGGAGGCGAGGCGGCGGACAAGACGTCGCTGCGGTTCGCGCCCGCGCCGACCGCGTCCGCCGTGCCGTCCGCGTCCTCCGTGCCGCCCGCCTATGACGAGAGCCCGGACCCGGTGCCGGACCAGGACGAGGTGACGCCGTCGCCGGAGCCGAGCCCGTCGGCCTCGCGCCGGACCACGCCGGACGACCGGCCGGCGGCCACGCGGCCGACCACCCGGCCGGCGACCCTGCCCTCCACTCCGCCGAGGCGGGCCCCGGTGCGGAACACCCGCCGCCCCGCCCCCGCGCCCCGGCTCGGCACGTCCTGCCCGAAGGCGATCGACGGCGTGGCGCAGATCGGGCTGAGCGCCAGGGGCGCCGCCGTGTCCTGGGTGGCGACCGCCTCCCAGGGGCTGGAGGTCTCCCCCGCGAGCGGGTCGATCAAGGCCGGCGGCTCGGTGCGGGTCCGGGTGACGGTGACGGACCCCGAGGAAGCGGGCGACGGGCGGGTGTCGTTCACCTCGAACGGCGGCACCTCGACCTGCTCGCTGAGCTGGGAGGGCAGCCAGCCGGACGACCCGGGACAGCCCGACCACGATCCCGTGCCGACCTCCACAGAACCCGTCGCCACTCCTACAGAAATGGCGAGTTCTACATCGGATGGCATGAATCGGGAATAAAGCGGGCATCTACCGACAGCAGATTGGAATTTAATCGACAAACGGGGATGTAACGGACCCCGACTCGTGGATCCTGTGCCGCATAGGGCATTCTGGTGTGCTTGGAGACCGCGTCGGGGCCGGAGATTGCTCAAGTGTGTGCCGAAGGTCACACAAGAAACCTCTTCCTGCCGGTAAACCGAGGCGCGTCGCCAAGCGTCGGCATTGACGTGTCCGGGCACGGATTGGTCCCATGAACTGCGATCAATCGTGCTGTGACCAGTCGAGAGCAGGAGAGAGTCAAGGAAATGCTCAAGCAACGCCGTAAGGCCCTCGCCTGGCTGGTGGGGCTGGCCTGCGTCGCCGGAGCAGCGGTGGCGCTGTTCGACATCGAGACGCCGCTGCGCCCCTTCCTCATCTCCTTGTTCCTCCTGGTCGTGCCGGGAGCGGCGGTAGTGGGACTGTTGCGCGATCGTGACCCCCTCGCCGCACTATCCGTGGGAGCCGCGGCAAGTCTCGTCATGAACGTTCTGCTCGCCGAGGCCATGCTCCTGTTCGGAGCCTGGTCCCCCAGGGCCGGTGTCGCCACCGTGGCCGTGCTCGGCGGGTTCATGTACGTGCTGCGCGTCTTGTACCGGGGGAAGAGCATGCAGACCGAACAGGGGGCCAGGGCAAGGTGAAAATCCAGGTAGTTCGGCCGGGAGAGCTCGGCGAGGCCGAGCGCGACCGATGGCGTGAGCTGCAGAAGGCCGACCCGAGTCTGGACAACCCGTTCCTGTCGGTCGAGTTCGCCGTCGCCATGGACCGCTTGCGCGACTACGTGAGGGTGGCGGTCATCAGCGACGGCGGCCGCATCGCCGGGTTCTTCCCGTACGAGCGGCACAGCTTCGGCATCGGCAAGCCGCTCGGCGGCTTCCTGACCACGTGCCACGGCCTGATCGCGAGCCCGGAGCTGAAGCTCGACGCCAAGGCGCTGCTGCGCGCCTGCAAGCTCAGCGTGTTCGACTTCGACCACCTCGTGGCCGGGCAGCCGACGTTCGCTCCCTACGAGCAGGACGTCCGCCCCGCCCCCGTGATGGACTTCACCCAGGGCTTCGACGCCTGGCTGGAGCAGGTGAAGTCCAACTCGCCCAAGAACCTCAAGACCGTTCGCTACAAGGAGCGCAAGCTCGGCCGCGAGCAGGGCGAGCTGCGTTTCGCGTGGTCCACGCCCGATCCGGAGGTCCTGCGGATCCTGCTGGCCTGGAAGTCCGACCAGTACCGCCGCACCGGCCGGGTGGACCGCTTCGCCCAGCCGTGGATCGTCGAGCTGACCGAGATGATGCATGCCGAGAACGCATCGGACTTCGGGGGCGTCCTGACCATGCTCTATGCCGGTGACGTACCGGTGGCCGGGCATTTCGGCCTCCGTACGGCGACCACGCTTGTAGGGTGGTTCCCCGCCTACGACACCGAGTACGCCCGATACTCCCCCGGCATCGTCCACCATCTGCAGATGGCCGAGGCCGCCGCGAAGTCGGGTCTGCACATGGTCGACATGGGCAAGGGCGGCAAGGAGTACAAGGACTGGCTCAAGAGCGGCACCCTCTACGTCGCCGAGGGCCGGGTGTCACGGCCGTCCGCGTCAGCGGCCGTGCACTGGATGGGCCGAACTCCTTTGAACAAAGCCCGAACAATTGTCCTTGATCGGCCGTCTCTCTATAGAGCGGCCGACCGCGTCCTCAAGGGCTTCGGTCGGGTGCGCACCTCGATGCAGCAGCAACAGGAGTCACCCAACGCAGTAGCGAACGAAGCGACGGGAGCGCGCTGACCGCTCCCACCCAGCAGTCCGGCATCCCGTACACACCCTCACTCCACAGGCACCTCCGATGCACCCTTCACCGGCATCGCCGTTTCCGCAGCACCCGGGAACGGTGCAGGCCGGCTCGCAGGGGAGGGCCACGGAAGGATATCCCTCGCCATGAGTCCCGAGATCACCAAGCACAACGGCAAGGCACACACCTCGCCCCTCCGTTCCATGCCACCGCCCAGCAGCTTCACGCCCGTCACCCCGCACCTCGCCATCTCTCCGACGGTGAGCGTGGTCGTGCCGGCCATGAACGAGGCGGAGAACCTGCCGCACGTCTTCGCCACGATCCCCCAGTGGATCGACGAGATCGTCCTCGTCGACGGCAACTCCACCGACGACACGGTGGCCGTGGCCAAGCGCCTGCGTCCCAACGTCAAGGTGGTCACCCAGACCGGCAAGGGCAAGGGCGACGCCCTGGCCGCCGGCTTCGCCGCCTGCACCAGCGACATCATCGTGATGATCGACGCCGACGGCTCCACCGACGGCCGCGAGATCATCAACTTCGTGGGCGCGCTGGTCACCGGCGCCGACTTCGTGAAGGGCTCGCGCTACGCCTCGGGTGGCGGCAGCGACGACCTGACGGTCAACCGCCGTCTGGGCAACAAGGTCCTCACCGGCATCGTCAACGTGATGTACAACACCAAGTACACCGACCTGTGCTACGGCTACAACGCCTTCTGGGCCCGGCACCTCGACGTGCTCAACCTCGACTGCGACGGCTTCGAGGTCGAGACGCTGATGAACGTGCGTGCGGCCAAGGCGGGGCTTAAGGTTCATGAGGTGCCCAGTCACGAGCGCAACCGCATCCACGGTGAAAGCAACCTGCACGTCGTGCGGGACGGCTTCCGCGTGCTCAAGACCATCCTGAAGGAGTGGCGCCGCCAGCCCAGCGCTCCGCAGCCCGAGCCCACGGCCCGGCCCGCCGCCGACCGGGGCGTCGCGTAATTTTCCGTTAAGAGGCCTGTTGTGAACACGTCTGTTGTCATCTGCGTCTACACCGAGGACCGGTGGGAGGACATCAGGCAAGCAGTCGAGTCGGTCGAGAACCAGACACGCCCGGCACACGAGCTGATCCTGGTGGTCGACCACAACCCCGAGCTGCATCTCAAGCTCAAGCGCGAATACCCGCAGGCCGTCGTCGTGGAGAACACGCACGACAAGGGCCTGTCCGGTGGCAAGAACACCGGCGTCGCGACCGCGGCAGGCGAGATCGTCGCCTTCCTCGACGACGACGCGGTGGCCGACCCGGGATGGCTGGAAGCTTTGGAGGAGGGCTTCCAGGAACCCGGCGTGGTGGGCGTTGGCGGCCGCACCGAGCCCATCTGGGCCTCGGGGCGGCGGCCGGGGTGGTTCCCGTACGAGTTCGACTGGACGGTCGGCTGCAGCTACCGCGGCATGCCCGCGGTGCGCGCGCCGATCCGCAACGTCATGGGCGGAAACGCCGCGTTCCTGCGCGACGCCGTGTCCGAGGTGGGCGGTTTCCACAGCGGCATCGGGCGCAGCGTGCAGGGGCGCAAGTCGCGCCCGCTGGGCTGCGAGGAGACCGAGTTCTGCATCCGGCTGAGCCAGCGCAAGCCCGGCTCGGTCATGCTGTTCGAGCCGCGCGCGCTCATCGGTCACAAGGTGTCACTGCAGCGGGAGCGGTTCGCGTACTTCCGGTCGCGGTGCTACGCGGAAGGGCTGTCGAAGGCGCTGGTGACGAAGGAGGTCGGCACCCAGGACGGGCTGTCGAGCGAGCGCGCCCACGCCATGAAGACGCTGCCGCTGGGTGCGCTGCGCGGCCTCGGCGAGGCGCTGCGCGGCGACCTCGGCGGGCTCGGCCGGGCGTTCGCGATCGTCATCGGGCTGGCCTGGACGACCTGGGGCTACGTGGTCGGCTCCGCGCGGTTGAAGGCGGCGCGGTCATGACCCGCGTACCGATCCTTATGTACCACTCCGTCACAGACGCGCCCAATGACGAGACCAAGCCGCACGCGGTGCGTCCCGGCGACCTGGAGGAGCAGCTCGACCACCTGAAGGGCGCCGGCTTCACCCCGCTCACCCTGGGCGACCTGGTGGCCGCGCTCAACGGGATCGACGGTCACACCGTGCCGGCCAAGCCGGTCGTGCTGACCTTCGACGACGGTTACGCCGACTTCCACAGCCACGCGCTGCCGCTGCTGGAGCGTTACGGCTTCCCCGCCACGGTCTTCCTGACCAGCGGCTGGGTCGCCGACGCCGGAGCCGAGGCCGCGGGCCGCCCCCTGGACGCCATGCTGTCCTGGGGGCAGGCCCGCGAGGCCGCGCAGACCGGCATCGAGATCGGCGGCCACAGCCACAGCCACCCCCAGCTCGACCAGCTCCGCGACGACGAGCTGCGCCAGGAGCTGCGCAAGAACAAGGGCCTGCTGGAGGAGAAGATCGGCGCGCCGGTCGCCACCATGGCCTACCCCTACGGCTACAGCAGCGCCCGCGTACGCCGCGAGGTGCGCAAGGCGGGCTACTTCGCCGCCTGCGCCGTCAGCAACTCGATCGCCGCCGATCGCCACGACATCCTCGCCATCCCCCGGCTGACGGTCGGCAAGAGCCAGACCATCGGCATGTTCAAGCGCGCCGTCGAAGGCAACGCCGTGCCCCTCATCTACCTGCGCGAGCGCATCCTCACCAAGGGGTACGCGGTCGTGCGGCGCACGAGGTACGGGCTGCAGCGGGTGCGCGGAAATGTCTAGCGTCCGGGCCAGGATCCTCCACGACCTGCGCAACCCGCTGTTCCGCCAGGGCTACGCCCTCATGGCCAACACCGTCGTCACCGGCGTGCTCGGCATGGGCTACTGGCTGCTCGCCGCGCACTACTACACGCCCGAGGAGTTCGGCCGCGGGCAGGCCGTCATCACCGCGATGCGGCTGTTCGCGTCCCTGACCGCGCTCGGCTTCGTCGGCGCGCTGGCCCGCTTCCTGCCGGTGGCGGGCCGCCGCACCCCTGAGCTGATCCTCAGGGGGTACGGGCTGGCCGCCGCCACCGGGGGGGTGGCGGCGCTCGGCTTCCTGCTGACCCTGCCGATGTGGGGGCAGACGTACCAGGTGCTCGGCGGGTTCGGGCCCGGGCTGTTCTTCCTCGGGTCCGTGCTCGTGTGGGCGGTGTTCACGCTCCAGGACGTGGTGCTGACCGGGCTGCGGCGGGCGACCATCGTGCCGTTCAACAACCTCGTCTTCGGCCTGGTCAAGATGGGGCTGCTGGTCGCGCTGGCGGGCGCGCTGCCCTCGGGCGGGATCTTCGTCTCCTGGATGATCCCGACCGCGCTCGCGCTCATCCCGATCAACTGGCTGATCTTCGGCTTCGTCGTGCCGCGGCACGTCAAGCAGGCCGATCCGGCGCAGGAGCCGCCGCAGCTGCGGGAGGTCGGGCGGTTCCTGGCCGGCGACTTCCCCGGCACGCTGTCGATCCTGGCGATCGTCTACCTGGTGCCCGTGGTGGTCGCCACGCAAGTGGGCGAGGCCACGTTCGGGCGCTTCTCCATGGCCCACACGCTGGCGAGCATGATCGAGCTGCTGGCCATGAACATGGCCGTCTCGCTCACCGTCGAGGGCTCCTTCGACCGGGCGCGGCTCGCCGAGAACTGCCGGCGGGCGCTGCGGCGGGCGTTCATGATCGTGACGCCGATCATCGCCGTGGTGATCCTGGGCGCGCCGCTCATCCTGACCATCTTCGGCTCGGAGTTCGCCGAGGAGGGCACGCTGCTGCTGCGGCTGATGTCGCTGGCCGTGCTGCCCCGGGTGCTGATCGAGGTGTACCTGAGCGCGCTGCGGGCGCAGAGCCAGGCGCGCACGCTCGCGGCCGTGCAGATCGGGCTCGCCGCGCTGGTGCTGGTCTCCACGATGGCCCTGTTCCCGTTCGCTAATGTGAACGCGGTTGGGTACGGACTGCTCCTCAGCGAGATCCTCATGGCTCTTTTGATCTTTGGAAAGCTACGTAAGATTCTCAAAATTGACGAGACCGGGCGCGAGACTGTCACCCAGGGGTTGTCCGGGGCCTCATGATGGTCAGCGTGAGGCAACCGGACGGCGATGGCGTGAGAATGGTGAGCGGCGGCTCCTCGGACGTGCGTGGGGACAAGGAGGAGTCGGAGGTGCCCTTCGACCCGGACGCTACGGGGGTCATCCCCAGGCTGACGTTCGACGAGGAACCTTCCGGCCGTGGTCCCGGGCCGAGCTCCGGCGAACCCGCCGGCGACGGCGCCCCCGCTGACGGCAATGGCGACGGGGGTGTCTCCGACGGGGAGGCCCCTGTCGACGACGCGGATGACGACGAGCGTGCGGCGGATCAGACCGCCACTTTCCGCATCCCCTCCGCTCTCCACATCGGCCGGCCGCCGACGGTGAAGGAGGCGGCCGAACTGTCGGCCGCCGGAACGGTGTCCATGCCCGTTCTCTCCGAGCCGGAGACGTCCGGGGACGGCCCCGCCGCGGAGGACGACACCGCCGCGGAGGCGGCGGGGGCGACGCGGGCTGTGTCGCGGACGTCCATCGCTCTCGGTGCGGACGCGCCCGGCGGGGCGCAGGCGGAGGACGTGTCGAGCGCGGCGGCTCCCGTCGCGGAGCCCGCGCCCAAGCCCGCGCCCACGCCCGCTCCTGCTCCCTCTTCCGCTCCCGCTGCGACGCCTGAGCGCGCGCCCGAGTCCGGTGCCGCCACCGCGCCCGGTGCCGCCACCGCGTCCGGTGCCGCGACCGCGCCCGGTGCCGCGACCGCGTCCACCGTCGCTCCCGCCGTCGCGCCCGAGCCCGCTGTCGAGCCAGAGCCCGTCGTCGAGCCCGAGACCGCTGCCGCGCCGGCACCCGCCGCCGCGCCCGCGCCCGAGCCCGAGCCCGTGCCCGTCGCCGCGCCGCCCAAGAGGGCCGGGGCGGCCGGTGGTGTCATGGGGCGGATCGGCGCGTTGGTGGCCAGTGCGCCCAAGTGGCTGCCCGTGCTGCTGGTGCTGGAGGGCCTGGTCATGTACGTCCTCGCCCTGAAGGTCCCCCCGGGGCCCTTCCGTGGCGTGGATCCCGCCGACATCGACGGCCTCGGGCTGATCTCCGCCCTCCCGGCCACGGCGTTCCTGGCGATCCTGATCATGATCGTGTCGTTCTTCGTCACGGTCGCCCAGAGCACCGACCGCAAGTTCCTGCTGCTGTTCCAGATCGCCGCCATCACGTTCGCGCTGCACGGCGCGGGCGCGCTGGTCGCGTCGGAGCCGCGGTTCCCGACCGCGTACATCCACGCCGGGTTCGTGGAGTTCATCAGCAGGACCGGCGAGTCGGCGATCAGCATCGACGCCCGCATGGGCTGGCCGGGCTTCTTCGCGTTGTTCGCCTTCGTCACGAAGGCGGCCGGCATCCAGGACATGACGACGATCCTCCAGTGGACGCCGCTCCTGTCCAACCTGCTCTACCTGCTGCCGTTCGTGCTGATCCTGCGTCAGGTGGTGGCGACGACGCGGGCGCGCTGGTTCGCGGCGCTGCTGTTCGTGCTGGTGCAGTGGATCGGCCAGGACTACTTCTCGCCCCAGGGCTTCACGTTCGCGCTCTACCTGGCGTGGGTGGCGATCCTGCTGCGCTGGTTCGGGCGGGTGGAGCCGCGCACCAAGCCGATTCCGCCGAAGGGGCTGCGCAGGCTCATCGGCCGGCTGGACGCGATGACGCCGGGCGAGCTGGCCAACACGGGGACCTTCCGCGCCGACAAGCTGCTCATGTTCATGCTGCTGGTGGCGCTGTTCCTGGCGTCGGTGGCCTCGCACCAGATCACGCCGTTCATGATGCTGGGCGTGCTGACGGCGTTCCTGATCTTCAAGCGGACGTCGCTGACGTGGGCGCTGCCGTTCTTCCTCGGGCTGGCGGTGCTGGCCTGGATCAGCTACATGACGGTCGGCTTCTGGTCGAGCCAGATCGACGCGATCTTCGGCGGCCTCGGCAACATCCTGCAGAACCTGCGCAGCAACACCGGCGACCGCATCGAGGGCAGCGACCCGGCGCACGCCAGGGTGCTGCAGGCCCGGCTCGGCATCCTCGTGGTGATCCTCAGCCTGGCCGCGACCGGCCTGGTGCGGCGGCTGCGGCGCGGCGTGTTCGACCGCTCGGCGCTGATCCTGCTCTGCGTGCCGGTGCTGGCGCTCGGCCTGCAGAGCTACGGCGGCGAGATCGGGCTGCGCATCTACATGTTCGCGCTGCCGGGTGCGTGTCTGCTGGCCGCGTACGCCTTCTTCCCCAACCTGCCGGCCGACAGCGCGGACGTGCGCGAGGAGACCGTGCCGCTGCGCAGGCGCAACGTGCGCTTCAACCCGCAGCTCACCAAGAAGCTCTCGGTGGTGCTGGCGGCCTGCTTCGCGGTGCTGTTCGCCTTCGCGTTCCTGATGGCCCGCTACGGCAACGAGAAGTTCGAGCGGGTCACCACCGGCGAGGTGGAGGCCCTGCACCACGTCTACGCGAACGACAAGCCGAGCGCCCGCGTGCTCTACCTGGTGCCCAAGCTGGGGCCCGAGGTGACGCCCACCATGCCGTGGGGCGAGCGGGACGTCGAGATCGTCAGCTTCAACGTGCAGGCGCTGGTCCACAAGGACCCGACGCAGATCGCCGACGCCGTCAAGGCGCTGCAGGAGCAGCCGCGCAACTCCTACCTGATGGTGAGTCGCGGCCAGGTGAGCTACCTGCAGCTCAACGAGGGCTACCCGGCGGACTGGGGCGAGCGGTTCCGCGCGGCGCTGGACGCCTCGCCCGACCTCAAGCGTGTCTACTCCAACGCCGACGCGGCGCTCTACACCTGGAAGAAGTTCGTCCGCGGCACGGAGACGCCGGAGCCGAGGCCGTACAAGACGCCGCGTGGCGAGCCCACCTCGCCGTGGACCCCGGTCGGCATCGCCGCGCTGGGCCTGACGTGGGCCACGCTCTTCGGGTACGAGGTCATCCGGCTCAACGGCCCGAACCGGGCGAGGAAGGCCAGGCGGCGGCTGCTCTACCTGGCGATCCCCTCGTTCGTGGTGGCGTTCGCCGTGATTATTGAGAGGTTCCTCTATATCGCGGCAAATAACTAACTTCGTTCACAGGAAACCCACAGGTTCTGCGGAATGATGACCCGTGATGAGATCACAGCAGGCACGTTCCACCATCCCGGACGCAGCACCCGTAATGGGTAGAGGCACGCGGATCGCCTCAGTCGACGCGCTGAGGGGCTTCGCGCTGCTGGGCATCCTCCTCGTGAACATCGCCTTCCTGGCCTCCGGCTACCGGATGGCCGGGCAGGCGGAACCGGCGTTCAACGGCCCACTCGACTGGGCCGTGCGCTGGATGGTCACGTTGTTCCTGGAGAACAAGTTCTATCTCCTGTTCTCCTTCCTGTTCGGCTACAGCTTCACGCTCCAGCTGGGCTCGGCAGCCCAGAAGAGCCTGCGCTTCACGCCGATGTTCCTCCGCCGGCTCGGCGGGCTGTTCGTGCTGGGACTGGCGCACGCGGTGCTGCTGTTCCCCGGCGACATCCTGACGACATACGCGGCGGTGGGCGTCGCCCTGCTGGTGCTGCGCCGGATCACGCCCCGGGCGGCGGTCCTGCTGGCCGCCGGGCTGACGGCGCTGCTCGCGCTGGCGTTCGTGCTGCTGGCCGTCCTCACCTCGGCCGGGCTCGACATGAGCCATACGGTCGCGGACACGGCCGCCGAGGCCGCCCGATCGGACGCGGCGCTGGTCGGCGGGTTCGGGCAGATCGTCGAAGAACACGTACGCAAGCTGTCGCTGATCCTCGTCCTGCGGGTGTTCTTCCAGGGACCGGCGGTGCTGGCGGCCTGCCTCATCGGGCTGGCGGTGGGCAAGCTCGGCCTCCTGCGCGACCACACCGCCCACTGGAACGCGTTGCGCAAGCTCCAGTGGATCGGCTTCACCGTGGGGCTGTCCGGCGCGCTCTTCTACACCGTCTCGGCCTGGACCGGCATGGCGCACAAGTTCTGGGGCGAGGCGGTGGACCTGGTGACGGCCCCGCTGCTGGCGGCGGCGTACGCGGCCACGTTCCTGCGGCTGCTGCCGCGCCTGCCGGGCCTCGGCCGTGTCCTCGCCGCTCCCGGCCGGATGGCCCTGTCCAACTACCTGGCGCAGTCGCTGATCTGCTCGCTGATCTTCACCGGGTACGGCTTCGCGCTCATGGACCGGGTCAGCCCGCCGATGGAGGTGCTGATCGCCTGCGCCGTCTTCGCCGCCCAGGTCGGCTACAGCCGGTGGTGGCTCGGCCGGCACAGGTACGGGCCGGTGGAGTGGTGGCTGCGGCACCTGACCTACTGGCGCCGCCCCACCTCCACGGTCATGCAGCCGGGCGGATGAGGCGGGGGCGGTCGAAGGCGGTGTTGTCGACGATCGCGTCCACGCGCCCCAGCGGGTCGGCCTCGGCGAGGTAGACCCGCGCGGCGACGAGGTAGCGGTCGCGGTGCACCGCCTCGGCCGCCGGCCCGGCCCAGTCCTGGTCGCGGGCGGCGCCGCGGCGGACCGAGAGCTCGGCGTCGACGTCGATCCAGATCCGGTAGTCCCAGTAGGCGTCGAGCTCGGGGCGGAAGGCGAAGACGCCGTCGGCGACGAGCACCGCGTCGGCGGTCAGCGGGGTCGTGGTGGCCGAGTGGTCGACCTGGGTCAGGGGGTCGATGGAGCACAGGGCGCACTCGGCGGCCCCGGGCGAGCGGAAGGGGTCGAGCAGGACCCGCTTCAGCGTGTCGTAGTCGTAGGCGTTGCGGTAGTAGCCCTCGCCCGACTCGCGGTCGTACAGGTGGCGGTCCTTCCACGGCCTCTTGAAGTCGTCGAGCGTGGCGCGCAGGACCGTGCGGCCGCGGGCGGCGAGCTCGGCGGCCAGCTCGTGGCCGAAGCTGGTCTTGCCGGCCGCGGTGAGGCCGTCGAGGCCCACCAGCAGCCGGCCGGAGCCCCGGGCGAGCACCCGGCCGGCGAGGTCGGCCACGAGCCGGGCGCGCTCGGCCGAGGCCGGCGGCGGGACCGGCTGCCGCCAGGTCGAGACCGAATAGTGGACGTCACGCGGCTCCTGTGGCACGCGCCCCACGATAGCGACGGGGCTACGCGCCGCCCCGGCCGGCCCACTTGATCTCGTAGGGGGCGAAGGAGACCTGGCGGCCGTCCACGGTGGCGGTCAGCTGCTCGCCCGTCGTGTTGACCATCACGACCTGGCGTTCCTGGCCGAGCGCCTTCACCCTGGGGTCGGAGGACTGGACGTCGGTCAGCTGAGTCCCGTTCGGGAACCACCGGGTGAAGCCGCTCAGCAGCCCCGCCATCGGCAGCTCGCCGCCCACCTTGGGCGACCACAGGCAGCCGGGGCACTCGCCCTCGTCCTTCTGCTGCGGGTTCCAGTAGAGGGCCGTCGTCACGCCGCTGCGCGCGAACTCCATGAGCGCCGCGGCCTGGACCGCCGTGCGCTTGTCCTCGCTCCAGCCGGAGTTCTCCGGCTCGACGTACCACTCGGCCCACCACACCGGCAGGTCGCCGCTCTGCTGCCGCAGCCAGCCGGTGATCGCGCTGAACTTGCCGAGTGCGGCGAAGTCGTCGGGAACGTTCCCTTTGTCGTTCGCCATCGAGGCGCCGTCCACGACGATGAAGTCGGCGCCCTTCTTGTGCTGCAGCCAGTATCTGATCGCGTCGAGCGCCCGCTGGTCCACCGTGCCCCACGGCCCGCTCAGCTCGGAGCGCGCGTCGGGGCTCGCGCTGTTGCCGATCGACATGTACGGCCCGCCGACCTGGATGTCCTTGTCGACCTTCTTCAGCGCGTCGTAGACCTTGTTGTACATCTCGGTGTAGCCGCGGGCGTCCCACTTGTTGGTGGTCGTGTCCCAGAAGCCCTTGAACTCGTTCCACACCATGTAGTGCTTGACCGTCGGGTACTGCTTGGCCACCCGGGCCGCCAGCGCGGCGAAGTCGTCGAAGTGCTCGGGCTCGGGCGCGACCGTGTGGTTCTTGCTCCAGTCGGTGCGGCCGGGCTGCCCGCCCTTCATCCAGTCGGGCGCGCAGCACAGCGTGATGACCGGCACCGCCCGCGACGAGGACATGAACGTCAGCCGCCGGTCGAGGTCGCGGAAGTTGAACCGCCCGGGGCTCGGCTCCGGGTTGCCCACGCCCCAGCCCATGATGTGCTGGTTCTGCAGCATCGGCACCCGCCCGAGCACGCCCTTCGCCTGCTCGGCGACCTCCTCGGGCTCGTTGTCGGCGCTGTACTGGGTGTGGGTGACGCCCCAGCGCGGCCAGGCGTCGAGCTGGGGCGGCGCCTCCAGCGTGGGGGCGGGCGCCTCGGGCTGGGCCGTCGCCACGTCGCTGCCGGAGAACCCCTCGCGGGACTTCGAGCGCATCGAGGCGTAGACCATGATGCCCGCCACCAGGACCACCGCGAGGATTCCCGCTCCCACGGCGATGGGCCAGGGCGATCGTCGGCGCGCGTGCCGGCCGTCGGTCGGAATCACGGAGGGCTCCTCACGGATGGTCGCGGAACGTTCGAGGGCCGGGCGACAGGCCCGGCCCTCTTTAAAGTAATAGCTCCGCTTGCATGTGGCTTGCCGTGCGCGAACCTGCTACTCCACCTGCGGGGGCCGCTGACCGCTCGCGGGGCCGGGCACACCGGCGTAGCGGTAGGGCACCGGCTGCCGTCCCGGCTGGACGACGAGGAGCGTGCCGGGCGTGTCGGTGTAGAAGGCCGACTCGACGGCGGCGGCCACGTCCTCGGCCGTGAGGAGCGGGAACCCGGCGCTGGCGAACATGTCCTTGGCCGCCGCCACGAGCGGCGTGTCGGTGAAGCCGGGGCAGACCGCGCTGATGCGGATGCCGCGCGCCGCGAGCGGCTCGGCGAGCGCGCGCACCAGGCCGACCACGGCGTGCTTGGTCATCGTGTAGATCGGGTCGCCGGCGAAGCCGACCAGCCCCGCCAGCGACGCGGTGACCACGATCGCCCCGCCGCCGGAGCGTTCGAGCAGCGGCACGGCGGCCCGCGCCCCGAACACCACGCCGTCCACGTTCACGCCCATGACCTGGCGGTAGCGGTCGAGGTCGAAGTCGGCCAGGTCCACCCGCCCGGTGACCCCGGCGTTGAGATGCACGAGGTCAAGCCGCCCGTAGCGGCGCTCGGCCAGGGCCACGGCCTCCAGCGATGCATCCGGGTCGCCGACGTCGGCCGCCAGCCACGCGCCGTCCACCTCCTTGGCCAGCCGTTCGACGCCCTCGGCGTCGAGGTCGACGAGGACGCACCGGGCGCCGGACGCCGACAGGCGGCGGGCCGTGGCGGCGCCGATGCCGCTCGCCGCGCCGGTGATCAATGCGACAGTGCTCATGACACTCCCCTGGGGGTCGGGCCTCGCGGCCGGGTCAGACCTGGTCGAGCGTGCGGTGGGCGCGCGCGATCAGCGTCGGCACGGCCGCGCCGATCCGGTCGAACCCCTCCCCCACGGTCTTACCCTGGCGGAAGCGCGCGTGAATGCCCTCGATGATGACCGCGAGCTTGAAGTTGCCGAAGGCGACGTAGAAGCCGAGGTCGGTGATCTCCCTGCCGGACGCCTTCGCGTAGTGCTCGGCGAACTCCGGCGCGTCGAGGAACCCGGGTGTGAGCGTGGCGTCGCCGGCCACCGGGATGCCCGCCCGCTCGTCGTCGCCGCGGCTGTGCCAGTACGTCAGCGTGAGCCCCAGGTCGGCCAGCGGGTCGCCGAGGGTGGACATCTCCCAGTCGACCACGGCCAGGATCTCCAGGTCGCCGGCGCGGACGAGGGTGTTGTCCAGCCGGTAGTCGCCGTGGACGAGCGTGCCGGGGGTCTCCGGGGGGAGCCGGTCGCGCAGGCGGCGTACGAGGTGGTCGTACTCCGGCAGGTCGGCCGTCTTCGACCGCTCCCACTGCTGGCACCAGCGGTCGAGCTGGCGGGTCATGTATCCCTCCGGCCGGCCGAAGTCGCCGAGCCCGACCTCGCGGTAGTCGACGGCGTGGATGGCGGCCAGCACCTCGGCCAGCTGCTCCGACAGCCGGCGTACGTGCTCGGGCGGCGGGTCGCCCAGCTCCTCCCTGGTGCGCATGGCCGTGCCCGGCACGTGCCCCATGAGGTAGAACGGCGCGCCGATCACGTCCTCGTCGCCGCAGAAGGCGACCGGCTCGGGCACCGGCACGGGGGTCGGCGCGAGCGCGGAGATGACGCGCCACTCACGCCGCATGTCGTGGGCGGTGGGCAGCACGTGGCCGAGCGGCGGGCGGCGCAGCACCAGCCGGCGCTCGCGCGCCTCGACGAGGTAGGTCAGGTTCGACCTGCCGCCCGAGATCAGGGACACGGACAGGGGCTCGCCGGCGTCGGGCACGTTCCGGCCCATCCACTCGACCAGCCGGGGCCACTCGATGCCAGGTACGGTCATGGACCCACATTAGAACGTCACTCGGTCCTGAACGATACCTGAGAGTTTTGTAACGTTCCGGACCTGCGACGATGAGCATTCGGCAGGTTCGCTTACCCTGGCAGTTACCTGGTCCGATTCCTTGCTACACACAGAGTGCGGCCGTCTGTAGGAGCACATGCGCGTCACCCTCGCCCTCCCCCGTGAGCTCGGACCCTCCGAAGTGAGCCGCTGGCGTGCTCTTCAGGAGTCCGATCCGGTCTACGACAACCCCTTCCTGTCGCCCGAGTTCACGATCACGGTGGGCGAGCTGCGCGAGGTCGTCCAGGTCGCCGTCCTCCACGACGGCCCCGACATCGTGGGCTTCTTCCCCTTCGAACGCCACCCGCTGGGCATCGGCAAGCCGGTCGCCGCGGGGCTGACCGACGCGCAGGGGCTGGTGTGCGCCAAGGACCTGGAGATCGACGCGCAGCGGCTGATCAAGGACTGCGGGCTGGCCGTCTACGAGTTCGACCACCTGGTCGCCGGGCAGCCGCTGATGACCGCCCGCGCCGAGCGCCACCCGTCGCCGATCATCGACCTGCGCGACGGCTACGAGAACTACACGCGCTTCCTCAAGGACAACTCCGGCAAGACGTACAAGAGCACGCTGGCCAAGTCGCGCAAGCTCCAGCGCGAGGCCGGCGAGCTCCGCCACGACTTCGCGGTCACCGACCTGGAGCCGCTGCACACGCTGCTCGGCTGGAAGACCGACCAGTACCGCCGCACCGGCCGCACCGACAGGTTCGCTCATCAGTGGATCGTCGAGCTGGTCGAGCGGCTGCTCGCCACCCGGACCGACTCCTTCGCCGGCGTGCTCGACATGATCTACGTCGACGACCGGCCGGTGGCCGGGCACTTCGGGGTGCGCACCCGCACCACGCTGGCCGGCTGGTTCCCCGCCTACGACACCCAGTTCGCCAAGTACTCCCCCGGCCTCATCCACCATCTCGCGATGGCCGAGCGGGCGGCCGCCTCCGGGATCGAGGTGATCGACATGGGGCGCGGGCAGAAGGAGTACAAGGAGAAGCTGAAGAACGGCGAGCTCGAGGTCGCCGAGGGCCGGGTCGCCAGGGCGAGCGCGGGAGCGGGCGTGCACTGGATGATGCGCGTCCCGGTGCGCAAGGCCCGCGCGACGGTGATGGCCCACCCGCTTCTTCTGCGCAGTGCCGACAAAGCATTGAAAACGTACGGACGACTCCGTAGCGTTATCTCCCGGTGAAACACATCGAAAAGCGCACGGGCCGTCACTGTCTGTCGTTACCTTCCAATCGTCTCGGTCTCTACCTGGCACTACGGCACTGGTGCACGCCCGGGCAGCGGCTGCTGATGTCGCCGATCTCGGCCGACGAGATCCTGTTCCTGGTGCTCGCCGCCGGGCTGCGCCCGGTGATCGCCCCGCTCGACCCGCGCGACGGCAACATCGACGCCGCCCGCGTCGACCTCGCCACCGTGGACGCCGTCCTCACGACCAACCTCTACGGCCTCCCCGACCGCGTCACCGCCTTCACCGGCAAGATCCTCATCGAGGACGTCGCGCACGCCATGGAGAGCGATCTCGGCGGGCGGCCGCTGGGCACGTTCGGCCAGGCCGGCGTCTTCAGCCTCTCCAAGCACCCGGGGGCGGGCTCGGGCGGCGTGCTGGCCGTCGAGCACGCCGCCGACCTGCGGGCCCTCGAACGCGCCCGCGACGAGGTGCTGGCCCCCGGCTCGCTCCGCGCCGACCTGCTGTCGGTGTCCACCTCGATGGCCCGCCAGGTCGCGCTCAGACTCGGCCTGGTCCGCCCGGCGCTCGCCGTCGCGCGCGCGATCGGCCTGGAGGAGCCGCGCGACGGCTTCCGCATCCCGCTCAACCCCGACGCGCTGGAGCTGGCGCTCAAGGAGATCCCCGAGCTGCCGCCGTTCGACCCGTGGGTCCGCGCCGACCTGCACGCCTACCGGTCGCGCCGCGGCCCGCTGGCCCGCTGGTACCAGGCGCGCCGGACGGCCAAGGTGCCCGGCGAGCGCGCCCGGCGGCTCGCGGGGACGGCCCGGCTGGCCGAGCTGCCCGCCGTCGCGCCGGCCGTGCGCGACCACCTGGACCAGCCGCTGTTCCGCGTCCCCCTGCTCGTGCGCGAGCGGGACGCGGCCATCGCCGAGCTGGAGCGCCACGGCGTGTCCACCGGCTACCTGTACGCCCCCGCCTACGACGACTACGCCCCCGGCTTCGCCGAGCCGTCGCCGGACCCCACACAGGCGCGCTGGTGGGCCCGCCACGTCCTTCCCGTGGACCCGATGTACGTCCACCGCTCCCTGCCCGTCCTGCGCGCCCTGGAGCCCGCTACGGCGCCCCCGCCGCCGCTTCCCTGACGATCTCGGCGAGGACCCGGCAGCCCCGGCGCACGTCGGCCAGCGACGCCGAGCCGTAGCCGATCACCAGCCCGTGCAGCCGCTCGCGGCCGTGATGGTGCCGGCCGGTGGCGTCCAGCAGGACCCCCCGCTCCCTGGCCCGCTCGACCACGGCGGGCACCACGGCGGCGGGCAGCTCGGCGAGCACGTGCAGCCCCGCGGTGTCGCCGCGCAGCCGGCACACCGGCCCCAGCAGCTCGACGACGACGGCCCTGCGGCGGGCGTACTCCAGGCGCATGCGGCGCAGGTGCCGGTCGAGGTCGCCACGCTCCAGCAGGGTCGCCACCGCCTCCTGGACCGGGCCGCTGGTCCGGTCGGCGACCGCGCTGCGCAGCCCGGCGATCCGCCCGACCAGCTCCGGCGTGCCGACCAGCCAGCCGACGCCGACGTCCGGCGACAGGGTCTTGGACAGCGTGCCGAGCAGCACCACCCGCGACGGGTCGAGGCCGTAGAGGGCGGGCAGCGGGGCGACGTCGTAACGGAACTCGGCGTCGTAGTCGTCCTCGACGATGGTCGCGCCGGTGCTCCGCGCCCAGGACAGCAGCCGCTCGCGGCGCGGGATCGGCAGCCGGCCGCCCAGCGGGAACTGGTGGGCGGGTGTCGTGTAGAGCACGCGGAGATCGCCGGGCAGGCCGTCGACGATCACGCCGTCGGCGTCCACCGGGCACGGCACGATCTCGGCGCCGCGCGCCGCGAACACCGTGCGGGCCACGTGGTAGCCGGGGTCCTCGACCCCGGCGCGGGCGCCCGCGCCGAGCAGGGCGAGCGCGCACAGGTCGAGGCCGTTGCCGGTGCCCCTGGTGACCAGGATGTTCTCCGGGCCGACGGCCATGCCGCGCGCCCTGCGCAGGTGGTCGGCGAGCAGCTCGCGCAGCCGCGGCAGGCCGTACGGGTCGGGTTCTGCGCCGGGCGGCGACTCGCCCGCCTTGCGCCAGGCGCGCTTCCACGCGGCCCGGTCGTGGTCGCGCACCCAGGGCCGGCCCGCCGTGAGGTCGATGAAGGCGGCGGCGGGCTCGGGCGGGCCCTGGTCGCGGTGGGCCTCGCGCGGCGGCGTGACCACCCGTTCCATGTCCGCCACACTCTCCATGTCCGCCACGAAGGTGCCGGAGCCGTGCCGGCCCTCCAGCCACCCCTCGGCGTAGAGCTGCTGGTACGCCTCCGTGACGACGGTCCTGCTCACCTTGAGCTGGGCGGCGAGCGCCCGGCTCGACGGCAGCCGCTCGCCGGGCGGCAGCGTGCCGTCCAGCATGGCCCGGCGCAGCCAGCCGGCGAGCTGGGCGGTGAGCGGCACGGCGGCCTCCCGCGAGAGGGAAACCGGCAGGTCGACGGAGCTACGCACGAAAGTGGTCCCTACGAAGGGGTCGACAGTGGCCATCCAGACTAGGTCCACTTCCTGCGTACGGTCGAATCATGCTCTCCGCCACTCCCCGCACCACGCTCGGCCGCTCCAAGGAGCGCGGCAGCACCGACAGGAACGACCTGTACGACGTGCTCGACTCCGGCCTGATCTGCCACCTGGGCGTCGTCGTGGACGGCTGCCCCATGGTCGTGCCCACCGGCTACGGCCGCCTGGACGACACCCTCTACCTGCACGGCTCCACGGGCGCCCGGTCGCTGCGCGCGGCCGACGGCGGCGAGGTCTGTGTGACGGTCACGCACCTGGACGGCGTCGTGCTGGCCCGCTCGATCTTCCACCACTCGGTCAACTACCGCTCGGCGATCGTCTACGGCCGGGCCCGGCTGGTGACCGACCCCGACGAGCGGCTGGCGGGCCTGCGGGCCCTGTCGGAACGGCTGGCGCCCGGCCAGTGGGACTACGTCAGGCAGCCGAACCGCAAGGAGCTCGCCGCCACCTCCGTCCTCGCCCTGTCGCTGGAGGAGGCGTCGGTCAAGACGCGCCGCGGCGGGCCGTCGGACGAGGAGGAGGACTACGACCTGCCGGTGTGGGCCGGCGTGCTGCCGCTGGTCACGACGTGGGGCGCGCCCGAACCCGATCCGGTGCTCCCAGAAGGTATCGATCCCCCCGTTCACATCCTCCATCGGGAGTAGTTCCATGAATCAGGGCCACCTGGCAAACCCGCGCTCTTGATCGTACGTCTCATCAGGTGGGCCGGATCCTGATGGGAGTTGGCATATGGACTGGACCGCCCCCGGCTACACCCAGATCAGACAGCTCGGCGCCGGCGCCGGCGGCCGCGTCGTGCTGGCCGTGCACGACGAGACCGGGGTCGAGGTCGCCATCAAGTACCTCGCCACGCACCTGCTCCAGGACCCGGCGGCGGTGGCCCGGTTCCAGTCGGAGGCGCGGCTGCTGACCACGCTGCGCCACCCCCACATCGCCACCATGTGGGAGTACGTCCAAGACGCCGGCGGCGCGGCCATCGTCATGGAGCTGGTCAACGGCGTGCCGCTGCGGGCGCTGCTGCGCGAGAACGGCACGGCCGAGCCCGAGGCGGCGCTGGCCGTGCTCAAGGGCTCGCTGCTGGGCCTCGGCGCGGCGCACGCGCGCGGCGTCGTGCACCGCGACTACAAGCCCGAGAACGTGCTCGTCCGCGACGACGGGGTGAGCAAGCTCGTCGACTTCGGCATCGCGGTGCGGCAGGGCTCGGCCGGGGTGCCCGAGGGCACGCCGCCGTACATGGCTCCGGAGCTGTGGGAGGGCCGGCCCGCCTCGCCCTCGACCGACGTGTACGCCGCCACCGCCGTCTTCTTCGAATGCCTGACCGGGCACCGGCCCTACCGCTCGACCGAGCCCAGCGTGCTCGGCTACCAGCACGTCCACGCCCCGGTGCCGTTCCACGAGGTGCCCGCGCCGGTGCGCGAGCTGGTCCGGCGCGGCATGGCCAAGGACCCGGCGCGGCGGCCGGCGGGCGCGGAGGCGTTCGTGGCCGAGCTGGAGGCCACGGCCGTGGCCGCGTACGGGGAGGACTGGGAGGAGCGCGGGCGGCGGCGGCTGGCCGCGCTGGTGGGCCTGCTCGCGCTGCTGCTGCCCACGCCGCCCGCGGCCACGCCGGAGGTGACCACGTCGTTCGCCCGTACGGTCTTCCGCGGCCTGCGCGCCAACGCGGCCCGGGTGGCGATGGGCGGCGGGCTGGCCACGGCGGTGGCGGTGGCGTCGGTGATCCTGCTCGCGAACCGGGAGCAGCCGCCGCCCGCCGGGCCGATCGGCGCGGCGGTGGTCGTGCCGCCGACCACCATCACGCCCGAGGCCGCCGCGGCGACCCCGCCCCTGGAGCCGACGCCCGAACCGACCCCTGAGCCGACCCCTGAACCGACCTCGACTCCGGAGCTCTCGCCCGAGCCGACGCCCGAGGTGCTTCCCGAGAGCACCCCGGCCGGCACGCCTAAGGCCGTCGTGCCGGTGGACGAGCCCTCGGACCCGCCGCGGACCACTTCCCGCCCGGCCACTTCCCGGCCCGCCACCTCCCGGCCCGCCACCTCCCGTCCCGCCACTCCCCGGCCGGCCACCTCCCGTCCCGCCACCCCCCGCCCGGTCACCTCGCCGCCGACGCGCGGCCCTTCCAGGACCCCCACCCCCACACCGACCCCGACTCCCACCCCGACGGTGACCACTCCCTCGCCGGCCACGTCCGTGCTCGGAGTGAGCGTCGGCGAGCCGACCATCGGCGCCGACGGCGTGGCCGCCGCGACCATCACCGTCCGGGCGAGCGGCACCGCGCCCGTCGCCGCCACCGCCGTCTGGTCGGTCCCCGGCGGCCCCGGCAGGACCCAGCGCCTCGCCTTACGCGGCTCGACCTCCTACACGCGCACGCTGACCTGGACCCCCGGCGAGCGCGCCTGCGGGCGTACGGTCACGCTGACCGTCACCACCACCCCGGCCGCCCCCGGCGGCGCGCGGACCGCGTCCGTGTCCGTGCCGCCCTGCCCGGCCCGGGTGACCGGCCTGCGCGTGTCCCTGGACATGCCCGCCGCGCCCGGCCGCGCCGCGCGGGCGGCGATCAGGGTGACGGCGAGCGGCACCGGCGAGATCCCCGTCACGGCCCGCTTCGCGGTGAACGGCGACCAGATCTCCGCCAGGGACCTCACCCTGTCGGGCCGCACCTCCTACAGCCGCGTGCTCACGCACGCCTTCCGCTCCCGCCCGTGCGGCTCGACGGTCTCGGTCCGGGTGACGGCGGGCGGCCGTACGGCCACCGCGCGGGCCGCCGTGACCTGCCCGCCCGAGGTGCGCCAGGTCACCGTGCTGCGGGCGAGCGCGGGCGACGGCCTCACGGCCACGGTCCGGGTGCTGACGGCCGGCACCCAGCCCGTACGCCTCACCGTCAGGTACACCACCGGCGGCGAGGGCGGCGGCTCCGACACGGCGACGCTGTCGGGCGAGACCTCGTACGTGCGGACCTTCACCTTCCCCGTCAAACTGGCCTGCGGCACGCGGTGGACGGTGACCGCCTCGACCGATCCGGCGGCGGGCAACGGCGGCGACTCGGCGAGCGGGACCACCGCCGCCTGTCCTCCCCGCGAGGAGGAGCCGCGCGAGGAGGAGCCCGGTGAGGGGCCGTCGAAGACCCCGCGACCTGAGGTTTCGCCTGAGACTTCCGACACACCGGTGGAGATCGACTGAAGTCGTCCGTCACACTTATCGCCATATCGGCAGGGAATCCGGTTAGGTCCCGTTAAGCTACGGACCGTTTGATACGGGTGGGGGCCCACACAACTCCAGAGGAGACCGTATGTACGGCGAGGGCCAATGGGGGGTCCCCGGCTATACCGAGGTTCGCGAGCTGGGCTCGGGAGCCGCCGGGCGAGTCGTGCTGGCCACGCGCGACCACGACGGCGCCGAGGTGGCCATCAAGTACCTCAGTGACGAGCTGAGGTCCGACATGGGGTTCGTGGCCCGTTTCCGGCACGAGGCCCGGCTGCTGGGCACGCTGCAGAGCGCGTACCACGCCCGCCTCATCGACTACGTCGAGTCCGGCTACGGCGCGGCGATCGTCATGGAGCTGGTCAACGGCGTCTCGTTACGCGAACTGCTCCGCTCCCAGGGCCCGACCGGCCCCGAGGCGGCGCTGACCGTGCTGAAGGGCTCGCTCCGGGGCCTCGCCTCGGCGCACGCCATCGGCGTCGTGCACCGCGACTACAAGCCCGAGAACGTCATGGTGCAGGAGGACGGCACCAGCAAGCTGGTGGACTTCGGCATCGCGGTCCGGGCCGGCGAGGACGCCGGAGCCGCGGGCACGCCGCCGTACATGGCGCCCGAGCAGTGGTCGGGCGCGCCCGCCGGCCCCGCCACCGACGTGTACGCCGCCACGGTCGTCTTCTTCGAGTGCCTGACCGGCGGCCGGCCGTACCGCGGCACCAACCTGGTCGCGCTGGCCGCCCAGCACCAGAGCGCGCCGGTCCCGGCCGAGGAGGTGCCGGCCCCGCTGCAGGGCCTGGTCGAGCGCGGCATGGCCAAGGACCCCGCCGAGCGGCCGCCGTCGGCGGAGGCGTTCCTGACCGAGCTGGAGGCGGTCGCGGCCGGCGCGTACGGCCCCGACTGGGAGGAGCGCGGCCGCCGCCGCCTGGCCGCGCTCGCCGGCATGCTGATCATGGTCTTCCCGAGTTCGCTGGACGAGCCGGTCGAGACCGAGACCTCGTTCACCGAGAGCCGCTTCCCCGACGCGGCCGGGCTGCTGCGCAAGATCCCGGCGAAGATCGCCGTGGCGACGGTCGGCGCCGTCGTGGTGATCGGCGCGGCCGTGTTCGCGCTGTCGTCGTCCGGCGAGACCAAGCTCTCCGCGGACTCCACCCCGGTCACCCCGAGCGCGGTCGTCCCCGCCACGGAGGAGCCCGTCGAGGAGGACACGGAGCCCACGGAGGAGAGCACCCCCGAGGAGACCACGCCGGAGACGACGCCGACCGCCACGCAGAGCCAGGCGCCGCCCACCACCGCACCCACCACCGTGCCCACCACTGGGCCCACTGCCGGGCCGACCGCCGCGCCGACCAGGACCACCGCCCGGCCCCGGCCCACGCGCAGCCCGATCAGGACGCCGACGCGGACCCGCAAGGCGTCCCCGACCGCGACGGACACCGACGAGGACGAGCCGACCGGCAGGGTGGAGGTGCCGTCGAACACCCGGCGCCCCCAGACCTCCGCCGCCCCGACCAGGAGCAGCAACCCGCCGGCCACCACCCGCCCGACGCGGCCCACGCAGGAGCAGCCCAGCACGTCCCAGCCGCCCACGTCCACGCCGCCGACCGACCCGTCCAGCCCGACCGGCGACACCACGCCGAGCGACGACCCGCGGATCAACCGCGCGGAGGCGGCCCCGGGCGCGCTGCTCGCGCTCGGCCTGATGACGTCCGGCGTCGTGCCGGTCACACTTGCGGTACGGGGCCGCATGGCGGGCCGCCACAGAAGGAAGCGCTAGACGCGCCGGGGGGCGAACGGCGATGAACAATCCTGAGCACGGGATCGCCGGTTTCCGGCTGACCGAGCACACGTGGATGACGGAGCTGGGCAACTGGATCGACGCCATCTCGCCGGACGGGCGCAGGGCGGGCGCGCTGCTGTTCGACGCGCGGCGCATGGGGCTGCCCGGCGTGCGCGAGCGGGTGGTGGCGGCCGTACTCACCGATCAGCGGCTGGTGCTGGGCGGGCTGACCGGGCTCATCCCGGTCGCGGACGTGGTGGCGGCCGGCGACCAGGTGTGGCTGCTCACCGGCCAGGCGGTCAGCCCGACGCTGGCCGACCTGCTCACCAGCGCGCCGATCGAGCCGGCCGGCGCGGCCTCGGCCCTGGTGGAGACCGCGCAGACGCTGATCGCGCTGCACGCGGCCGGGGTCACGCACGGCTCCGTGCACCCCGGGACGGTGGTCGTCACGTCCGAGGGCGCGGCGCTGCTGTCGGAGCGGGGGCTGTCCGACGCCATCCGCGGCCTGGTGTCGCCGCCGGAGCGGGACGCCGCCGGATGGGCGGCGCTGGCGCGCGGGCTCGCCGCGTCGTTCGTGGCGTGGGCGCCGCAGGCGGCGCAGCTCTTCGAGCGGGCCGCGGGGCTGGCCGGAACGCTGGGCCTCGCCGCCGCGCGCGGCGCGCTGCTCGCCGAGCAGGCGTCGCTGCCCGGCGGGACGATCGGCAGGGAGGGGCTGGCGCGGGCGGCGCGGGGCCGCTCGGCGTTCGCGCAGCCGCCCGCGCACGCCGCCGCGGCGGCGGCCCTTCCGGCGCTGCCACGCGACGAGGGCGACATCGTGACGTTGCTCGGCCCGGGCCGCGTGTGGCCGGGACAGCCAGGACCGGGGCAGACGGGGCCAGGGCATGCGGGGCCGCTGCACGCGGGGCCGGGACAAGCGGGACCGGGGCAGGCAGGGCCGGGGCAGGCAGGGCCGGGGCAGGCAGGGCTGGGGCAGTCGGGGCCGGGACAAGCGGGGCCGGGGCAGGCGGGGCCGTCAGGGGCTGTGCAGTTCGGGCCCGGTGTGGGCACGCAGGAGCAGCGGCCGGCGACCACGGCCGAGCAGATCTGGCGCTCAGGGCGGCCGGAGGCCGACACCGTGCAGCGCGGCGCGGGCGGGCGCCGGGTCAAGGCGGCCCGGTCGCGGCGGTGGCGCACGATCGGCTCCACGGCGCTCTTCGCGGTGATCATGGTGGGGGCGATCCTGGCCTGGTTCAGGCTGAGCGACGCGCCGGACCTCGCGATCGGGTCCGTGGACGTGAAGGTGGCCAAGAAGTCGTACGGATGCGACGCCACGGCCCTGGTCACCGGCGTGGTCGTCACCAACGGCGGGTCCGGCGTGATCACCTACGAGTGGCACAAGAACCTGGACGACGAGGTCGTCAAGGGCACCGTCCAGACGCGGTCGGACCAGACGTCGTACCAGTTGCCGCTGCGCTGGTCGCTCAACGGCAAGGCCACCGAGAAGGCCACCGCCACGCTGCGCATCGTGAGCCCCGAGCCGGTGCGTACGGACAAGGTCAGCTTCACGTACAAGTGCTGATGCCGCTCGGCCTGCATACCGGAGCGGTTTCTTACTAATCTGGCCAACATGACCACCCAGACCCCCGCGGGCTGGTATCCGGACCCCTATGGCGAGCCCAAGCTCCGCTGGTGGGACGGCAACCAGTGGACCGACGCCACCCACGTCCAGGAGCAGGGGCCCGCACCGCAGTCCCAGCCCCACCCCCAGCAGCAGCAGCAGCCGGCCTCCGGCCCGCAGCAGCAGGCGCGGCCGGACTGGTCGGCGACACCCGCGAACCCGACCTCGCAGTACGGCGGGCCGACCTACGGGCAGTCCGCCTACGGCCAGCCGGCGCCCACGCAGCCGCACTGGAGCCCGGGCGGCCCGCCCCAGGGGCCTGGCGGTCCGCCCCAGGTGCCCGGAGGCTACGGCCCGCCGCCCAGGCAGGGCAACCCGATGCCGTGGGTGTTCGGCGGCCTGGCGGCGCTCGTGGTGGTCGCGCTGCTCGTCGCGGGCGGGATCTTCCTCGTCAACCGCGGCGAGTCGAGCGCGCTGCCCTCCCCGGGCGACACCTACGTGCCGCCGGAGCAGCCGACCCAGGAGCCGCCCGCAGAGCCCCCTTCTGGGCAGCCGTCGCCCGGCCAGGCCTCCCCGCCGCCGCAGCCCGCCGACGGCCGGATCGCCGACACCCGGACCGGGATCTCGTACGAGGTGCCCGAGGGCTGGTCGGTGCCTCCGCAGCTCAACCCGGACAACCCGCCGCCCACCCGCCAGCTCTGGTCGTCGAGCGTGGAGAAGACCTCGCACGAGAACTACGACGGCAAGGGCGGCACCTGGGTCGGCAACGTCAACACGGGCCTGCTCAACGAGCTCTACCCGTACACCGGGGCCTCCGGTCTCCGCGCGACCGCGCAGGCCGTCTTCATGGACTTCGCGCAGTTCTACTCGGTCGCGCACGAGACCAAGATCGCGGCCGACAAGGCCATCAAGATCGGCGACCGCGAGGGCTGGCTGCTGCAGTTCGAGCTGGACTTCACGAAGGCGGCGAAGGAGAACGGCTACAAGTGGAAGAAGGAGACCGGAGCCATCGTGCTCATGGACCGCGGCGCGAACGAGCGGCCGGCCCTCCTCTACGTCTCCGTGCCGGACAATCTCGGCACCGGCGTGGTCGACAAGGTCGTCGGCTCGCTCAAGCCCGCGTGACCAGTGGCACTAGGCTGGTGGGGGTAACAAGCGGGCGGATCGCTCCGAGCCGCTGGGCGAGGAGATCGTATGAGTGACTTGCTGGTCTGGATCGACTGCGAGATGACCGGGCTCGACCTCGGGCGCGACGCCCTGATCGAGGTGGCCTGCATCATCACCGACAGCGAGCTCAACCAGCTCGACGAAGGCGTCGACGTGATCATCAAGCCGCCGCCGGAGTCACTGGAGCAGATGTCGCAGGTGGTGCGCGAGATGCACACCGCCTCCGCGCTGCTGCCCGAGCTGGCCGGCGGGATGACGCTGGCCGAGGCGGAGTCGCTCGTGCTCGACTACATCCGCCACCACGTGCCCGAGCCGAAGAAGGCGCCGCTGTGCGGCAACTCCATCGGCACCGACCGCACGTTCCTGGCCCGTGACATGCCCGCGGTGGACGGCCATCTCCACTACCGGATGATCGACGTGTCGTCGATCAAGGAGCTGGCCCGCCGGTGGTATCCACGGGTCTACTTCGCCGCGCCGGAGAAGCAGGGCGGGCACCGCGCGCTCGCCGACATCACCGAGAGCATCAGGGAGTTGCGCTACTACCGGGCGGCGATCTTCGTGGAGCAGCCGGGGCCCGATTCGGTGACCGCGCGAGGACTCGCGGAGCGGGTCAGCGGCTGAGCCAGGGCGGGTCCACGGCTCAGCCGGAGCGGTTCAGCGGCTCAGCCGGGCGTGTCCGCGGATAAGGAGTGGCGTAAAGACTCCCGAACCCCGCTACACTTTTCCTGTGCCGCCTCGCGCGGGCGGCCATGGTGGGTGTAGCTCAGTTGGCAGAGCACCAGGTTGTGGTCCTGGGTGTCGAGGGTTCAAGTCCCTTCACTCACCCCAAGCGTACGACGGCCGGTCCTGATGGACCGGCCGTCGTCGTTTTTCTCCCGACAATCGCCACCAAATCACGACAATGCAGGTTATGCTCGCTGTCTACCGCTAACGCCGGAAGCGCGGGGGCCTCGGCGATCTGACCGTCTTCGCGCCCCCGGAGGCCGGATGAGAGTCGACGACGCAGCGTTCGAGAGCGTGTTCACGTCCCTGAGCAAACGCGAGATCGAGGTCATGGACCTCATCGCCGACGGGGAGTCCAACGGTCAGATCGCGCGGCGCCTGTTCCTCAGCGAGAAGACCGTCAAGAACCACGTGAACCGCATCTACGCCAAACTCGGCGTGGACAGCCGGGTCACCGCCATCGGCCTCTGGAGGTCCCGCCGCCAGTAACCGGCCACCGGCCAGGGGCGCCGCGCGGAAAGCCGCGGCCTCCAGCCACGGCCGGCCCGCGTCCGCCCTTCCGCGGCCGGCCCGCCGCCGCCCTTCCACGGTCGGCCCGACGCCGCCCTGCCCGACGCCGCCCTGCCCCGGCTGGCCCGCCGTCGGCCGGGGCAGGCTGCCCCGACGCCGCCCTTCCACGGCCGCCCTGCGCCGGCCTGGCCTCCGGCCGCCGGGGCGGGGTGCGGGCGGCGCCTCAGGCGCCCGGGTCGATGCGGCGGCCGGTCACGCGGGTGGGCCTGATCTTGAGGTATTGGCCGCGGTCGCCGCCCGCCCACGGCTCGACGCCCGTGGCCGCGGCCGCCGCGCGCTCCTCCTCGTCCGTCACGTGGTGCAGCGAACCCTGCACCAGGACGCTCCAGCCGCCCCGCGTCGCCTCCTCGATCCTGTCGACCTCGAAGGCCACGACGTACTCGACGTCGGCCACGCCGGTGCGCAGGTCCTCGTCGGTGGAGCCGCCGGTCGCGGTGCGGAAGACGATCGCGCCGTCCAGCAGCCGGAAGTTGACCGGCAGGACGGTGAGCCCGTAGCGGCCGGCGAACGCGATGCGGCCCACGCCGCCGGGCTCCAGGAGACGCAGGCTCTCCTTCTCGTCCAGGGTCACCAGCTCGGGGTGCGCGGCGGCGGGCCCGGCGCCCGCGGGCGGCTCGGTGAGCAGCTCCTCCACGGTCGTCTCCAGGGCTCCGGCCAGCCGGGCGAGCGCCTCGCGCAGCGGCAGCCCGGCCCGTCCTTCGAGGTAGGCGACGTAGCCGGCCTCGACCTTCGCGCGTTCGGCCAGCTCCTCGCCACTGAGGCCGAGCGCTTCGCGCCGTTCGGCGATGCGGTGGCCGAGGCGCTCGATGGTGGTCACTTGCTGCGACATCGGTGATCTCCTCCCAGGGATCACCGTAACCCCATTTCCCGGCGCGCAGGGAAAGGGGGCCTTTCTTCGCACGGTGGTTTAACCGACGCTGACGGAGTCATAGGAGTCCATGGCGCCGTCGAGGGGGAGGAAACCGGTCATGGTACGGAGAACGCGGGTCGTGGTGGTCGGGGCCGGTTTCGCCGGTCTCGCGGCCACCCGGGAGCTGGCCAAGGGCGGCGCGCTGGTCACGGTGGTGGACCGCAACCCGTACTCCACCTTCCAGCCGCTGCTCTACCAGGTGGCCACGGCCGGCATGGGCACGGCGGACGTGTCGTACCCGATCAGGACCTTCGCCGCCAGGTGGCGGAACGTGCGGGCCCGCCGGGCCGCGCTCAGCAAGGTGCTGCCGAACGAGCGGCGGGTGGAGCTGGAGGACGGCAGCTCACTGGAGTACGACTACCTCGTGCTGGCCACCGGCGTGACCACGAACTGGCTCGGCGTGCCGGGCGCCAAGGAGAACGCGCTGCCCATCTACTCGCTGAACGACGCGGCCACCCTGCGGCGGCGCCTCCAGCACTACCTGGAGGACACGGCGGCCGGGCGGCGCGAGAGCACCGACGTCGTGGTGGTGGGCGCGGGCGCGACCGGCGTCGAGGTGGCGGGCACGCTGGCCGAGCTGCGCCGCCGTACGCTGCCGCTGACGCATCCCGAGATCCGGCCGGACCAGACGAGCGTGACCCTCGTGGAGCGCTTCGACTATGTGCTGGCCCCGTACAAACCGCGGCTGCGCCAGGCGGCGGAGAACGCGCTGCGCCGGCGCGGCGTGCGGATGCGCCTGGGCTCGACGGTGGCCTCGGTGGAGCCGGACGCGGTGGTGCTGAAGGACGGCACCAGGCTGCCGAGCGACGTGACCGTGTGGGCGCTCGGCGTCACCGCGCCCGACCAGGTCGCCGACTGGGGGCTGCCGCAGGGCAAGGGCGGGCGGATCACGCTCACCGAGGCGCTGAACGTGCCGGACCATCCGGAGATCTTCGTGGCCGGCGACCTGGCCGCGCCGCCGAAGCCGCTCCCCCAGCTCGCCCAGCCGGCGTTGCAGATGGGCAAGCACGCGGCGCGGCAGATCCTCGCCGCGGCCAAGGGCGAGCCGCTGCGGCCGTTCCGCTACAGCGACCCCGGCATCATGGCGACGGTGGGCAAGGCGGAGGCGGTGCTGGAGCGGCCCAGCGGGCTCACCGTGCGCGGGTTCCCCGCCTGGCTGATCTGGATCTTCGTCCACATCGCCTACCTGCTGGGCGGGCGCAACCGGGCAAGCGTGCTGCTCAACTTCTTCTGGCGCTACCTCGGGCCGCGCCGCACCGCCACCAGCGTCACCCAGTGACCGGCGTCCCGGTGTCGATCGCGGCCGCCAGGGCGCTCAGCCCGTGGTCGAGGTCGGCCTCCGGGATGTTGAGCGCCGGGCGCAGCCGCACCGAGCGGGGCCCGCAGGCCAGCACGAGCACGCCGTGATCCTCCCTGAGCCGGGACACCAGGGCGTCCCTGGCAGCCGGTGAGGGCAGGTCGAAGGCGGCCATCAGGCCGCGTCCGCGCACGCCGGAGACGGTCTCCGGATGCTCGGCCTCCAGCTTGACGAGCCGTTCGAGCAGCACGGCGCCGAGCGTCCCGGCGCGCTCGATCAGGCCGTCGCGCTCGATGATCTCCAGGATGCCGCGGCTGCGGACCATGTCCACCAGCCCGCCGCCCCAGGTGGAGTTGATCCGGCCGCTCACCTGGAAGACGTTGTCGGGCACCAGGTCGACCCTGCGGCCGGCCATGATGCCGCCGACCTGGACCTTCTTGGCGAACGCCACGATGTCGGGCTCCAGCCCGAGCTGCTGGTAGGCCCAGGGCGTGCCGGTCGTGCCGCCGCCGGTCTGGACCTCGTCCAGGACGAACAGCGCGTCGTGCTCGTGGCACAGGCGCTGCATGGCCTGCAGGAACCGGGGGGTCATGTGGTTGTCGCCGCCCTCGCCCTGGATGGGCTCGGCGATGAAGCAGGCGATGTCGTGCGGATGCCGTTCGAACGCGGCCCTGGCCTGGGCCAGGGCGCGCTCCTCGGCCGCCTCGACATCGCCGAGATGGGTGGCGGGCACCTCGACGCGCGGCCAGTCGAAGGCGGGGAAGCGGTCGGTCTTGCCCGGCTCGGTGTTGGTCAGGCTCATGGTGTAGCCGCTGCGGCCGTGGAAGGCCCGGGTCAGGTGCATGACCTGGGTGCCGAGGTCGCGGGAGCGGCCGGCCGCCTCGTTGCGCCGGCTCTTCCAGTCGAAGGCGGTCTTGAGCGCGTTCTCGACGGCCAGGGCGCCGCCCTCGACGAAGAACAGGTGCGGCAGGGCGGGGTCGCCGAGCACGCGGACGAAGGTCTCCACGAAGTCGGCCAGGTGCTCGGTGTACATGTCGGGGTTGGCCGGTTTGTTCCGCGCGACCTGGCCGAGCAGCTGGACGAAGTCGGGGTCGAAGGGCGGGTTCACGCCCAGGGGGGCGGAGGCGAAGAAGGTGTAGAAGTCCAGGTATCGGCGGCCGTCACGCGCGTCGACGAGCCAGGATCCGCGGCTCAGCTCCAGGTCGAGCACCAGGCGGTAGCCGTCGACGAGCAGGTGGCGGGCAAGGCGGGTGTGTACGTCCATGTCGCCTCCACTGTGGGCGGACAGGTCGCGCGCATCTCCGGTGAAGCGCCGACCCACACGTAAAAATTACGGTATATGTACCCATCAAGTGAAGTTCTTCAACAGCCAGCGCCAAGTCGCTCAGCCGTGCGAGTAGACCACGATCGACACCGCGATGTACTGCACGAGGTACGCCGCGAGGGTGAAGGCGTGGAAGACCTCGTGGAAGCCGAACCACCGGGGCGAGGGGTCGGGGCGGCGCAGCCCGTAGACGACCGCGCCGGCGGAGTAGAAGACGCCGCCCACCGCGACGAGCACCACGGCGGCCACCCCTGCGCCCTCCAGGAGCTGCGGCATCACGAAGATCGCGGTCCAGCCGAGCAGCAGGTAGAGCGCGGTGGACAGCCAGCGCGGCGCGTTGAGCCAGAACAGCCGGAACAGCACGCCCGCCGACGCCCCGCCCCAGATGACGCCGAGCACGGCCACCCGCGCCGCGCCCTCCAGCGCGAGCAGCGCGAACGGCGTGTAGGTGCCCGCGATGATCAGGTAGATGTTCGCGTGGTCGAAGCGGCGCAGGACGGCCGCCAGCCTCGGCCCGAGCGTGCTCCGGTGATAGGTCGCCGAGATGCCGAACAGCAGCGCCGAGGTGATCGCGTAGACGGCGGAGGCCAGGCGGGCCTGCAGCGTCGGGCCGAGCGCCACGAGCACGAAGCCCGCGACCAGGGCCACGGGCAGCGCGCCCGCATGCAGCCAACCGCGCAGCCTGGGCTTAACGGTCAAGGTCGTCATGAAACCTACGGTACCGTAGGTTAGAGGCCGTTGAGGAAGCGGACGGCGATGGGCACGGCGGCGCCGCGCCCCGATCCCCCGTGCCGGACGAACACACAGAAGGCCAGGTCATCGCGGTATCCGATGAACCAGGCGTGCGGCCGGCCGTCCGGCGTCTCGGCCGTGCCGGTCTTGCCCGCCACGCCCGCGGGCAGCCCCATCCCCGACGCCGTGCCGTGGTCCACGACGGCCGCCATCATGTCCCTGAGCGCCTGCACGACGCGCTGGTCCATGCGGACGTCCTCGCTCGTGACGCCGTCCACGCGGCGCACCTGCTCCTTCGACAGCAGCCGGGGCGAGCGCCAGGTGCCGTTCTCCACGGCGGCGGCCAGCGCGGCCATGCAGAGCGGTGTCGTCACCACCTCGCCCTGGCCGATCACGTCCTCGGCGAAGGTGTCGACGCTGTCGGTCGCCGGGACGGTGCCGCAGCTCCCGCCGATCCCGGTCACCATCTGCCGGCCGAAGCCCCACGCGGCCGCCGTCTCCGCCAGCGCGGCCGAGGTCAGCCGGTTGGTCGCCTGCTCGACGAACGTGGTGTTGCAGGAATGGGCGAAGGCGTCGGTGAACGTGATGATCCCCCGGTCCACCTCGCCGTCGTTGCGGATCGTACGGAAGCCCGGCACCGTGTACGAGCCGGGGCACGGCACCTCGGCCTGCGGATCGAGACCATGCTGCACCAGCGCCGCCGCGGTGACCGTCTTGAAGATCGAGCCCGGCGGGAAGACGTCGCGCACGGCGCTGTAGTTGTCCTTCAGCCGGTCGGCCAGGCCCAGGATCTCGCCGGTGCTGGGCCGGACCACCACGATGGTGGAGTCGTCCACGGCGTCCAGCGCGCGGGCGGCGGCGGCCTGGACCGGGCGGGAGAGGGTGGTGCGCTCGACGTTCGCCGCCGGCTGCTTGCTGAGCAGCGACCGGTCCGGCTGTCCCGGCGTCTTCAGCAGCAGCTGCCAGCCGGTGTGCGCCTCGGCGAACTCGGGCTTGAGCGGGTCGAGATAGGCGTCGGCGTAGCTGTCGTGCGGGATGCGGTCGCCCTCGCTGGTCACGAACTCGGCCGAGGTCGTCTCGATCTCCCCCAGCTCCAGCCGGGCGCCGTCCTTGAGCAGCGGGTGCAGCGTCTCGGGCGTCCACAGCACCTTCCACGCCCGGTCGCGTACGGCCAGCCGCAGCGTGCCGTCGAACGGCCAGGCCCCTAACTCCGCGAGCCGCCGCACGCCCGCGAACGGCACCTCGGCCGACTCCTCCCCCGTCCGCCTCAGCGGTCCCGGTGTCAGGGCCAGCGACTCGACGTGCAGCTCCTCCGACAGCGCCCGGTGGCGGGTCACGAAGTCCGCCGGCGGCTGGTGGACCAGCCGCTCCATGCCCAGGACGTCTCCTTTGCGCCAGGCCGCGAAGTAGGCCGCCGCCGTATCGGCCGCGCTCCCCTTCACCCGGTCCGCCGCGAAGACGGCGAACGCGCCGGCCCCGACTATCGCGGCCACCGCGACAACGAGCACAATCAGCTTCCGGCGTCGCATACGGTTTCTCCCGGGAGGGATCAGCGTGACACGTGGACAGCGGGAACCGGCGCCTGGGGTCTATCCGGTGACGTTCGGCGAGGTCGAACTTCTCCGGGACCTGGACAGGCAGGACGGCTGGGTGCTGTCCAAGGATGGCGTACCTCAGTCTTATGTGGATCTCAAAGACCCCACATTTCTGGAATTCGAGTACGTACGTCTCATGGCGGACGTGATCGACCTCCTCGACGAGGGACCGCTCAGCTGTCTCCACGTGGGCGGCGGCGCCTGCTCGATCCCGCGCTACGTCTCCGCCACCCGCCCCGGCTCGCGCCACATCGTGGTCGAGCCCGACGGCCTCCTCGTCAATCTCGTACGCAAACAGCTCGACCTGCGTTCGGTGCCGCGGCTGAAGGTGATCGTGGAGGGCGGGCGCACGGGCACCGGCAAGGTGTGGGACGACACCGCCGACCTGGTGGTGCTGGACGCCTTCACCGGCGCGACCATGCCCATCGAGCTGGCCACCGCCGAGTACATGGGCGACCTGGCCCGCGTCCTGCGCCCGGAGGGCACCCTGCTGGTCAACCTGGCCGACGGCAAGGGCCTCGCCTTCGCCCGGCGGCTGGTCGCGACCGTCATGGAGACGTTCCGGCACGTGGCGCTGCTGGCCGAGCCCGGCATCCTGCGGGGGCGGCGCTTCGGCAACCTCATCGTCGCCGCCTCCCGCGCGGAGCTGCCGGTGGACCTGCTGACCCGCCGCGCGGCGGGCGGCCTGACCCAGGCCCGGTGCGTCCACGGGGAGGCGCTGACGAACTTCGTCGCGGGCGCGGCCCCCATCAGGGACGGCGACCACGTGCTGGCGCCGGTCCCGCCGCCCGCCGTCTTCGGCTAGTCGCTTCAGAGGCTGGAGGGTCAGTCTAAATATGAGCGGGTATCTAGCGAACATCACATGAGTGGCGGCTTGTGGATCTGAACGGGGCCGACCGGATAAGCCGGAGATCCGCCTCTCCGGGCTGGGCGAACGGTTTATCGTGGAGAAGTCGCGCAACCGAAAAGAGGCAGCAACATGCCCGATTTGGACTGGAATCCCGAACCGGCGGCCACGCCTCCTAGCGAACACACGGGCATCCGAATAGCCCGAGCCCGAAACCTGCGGGGACTCACGCAAGAGGGCCTGGCCATGCGGGCGAACGTCTCCCGAAGCCTGCTCGCCAAAGTCGAGACGGGCGCGAGACCCGCCACCCCCTCTCTTGTCGCCGCCGTCGCGAGGGCGTGCGCCGTAGACCCTGCGGAGATCAATGGCCAGCCATATCGAGGCAACGACAAGAACAGCGATGCCATACACGCGACCATTCCGGCAATTCGTATGGCTTTGGCGTATGTGGATATCGCTCCCGAACTCGACGCGCCCCCTCGGACGCTGGACGAATTGCGCAGCGAGATAACCGAGTTGCGGCGGCTCCAGAAGGCCGCATCGCATGTCCGTCTCGGCGCTCGCCTGCCTGCCGTGCTGGAGGAGTTGACCGTCCATGCCATGGAGACGGACGCGGCGCGGGCATGGCGCATGCTCAACCGCGCTCAAGCCTTGGCCGGGTCGCTCGCGCGCCGACTGGGCTACAACGATCTCGCTCAGGTCATCGTCGAGCGAACGTCCGTCTCCGCGCAGCACGCCGAGGATGCGTACCTTCCCTGTCTCGTCTCGCTCGGCAGGGCGAGGCTGCTCATGACGCTCGGCGCCTGGGACGTCTCCCTCAATATGATCAAGAAGGCGGCCGGCAAGATCGACCAGAACAGCCCAACCTCCACCGAGGTCTTCGGCTCTCTGCATCTCAGCGCCGCCATCGCTGCCGCGAGAGCAGGTAAGGCGTCGGACGCCTGGGACCACCACGGCACGGCTGCGGACGCTGCAGCCCGGATCAGCCCCCGAGACCGCCGCGACCCCTACGGGCTGGAGATGAACCCTCAGAACGCCGCCATCCACGGATGCGCGGTCGCCGTCGAACTGGGGGACGTCGACGAAGCGATCAAACTGGATCGCGAGATGGATCTAGGACCGGAGGGCATCGGCGGTGAACGGCGGGCGCATCACGACCTCGACATGTCTCGCGTCCATCTGTGGAGCAGCGACCATGACAGATCCCTCAAGCGGATCCTGCACGCCGAACGCGTCGCTCCGCAGATGACCCGATTCCACCCCTCCGCCAGGGAGACCGTCCGGCAACTCCAGCGCCATTACCGGAGGCCGCCGGACTCGTTGCGCCTGCTGGCGGAGCGCATGGGCGTGTAGACGTCAGATTGTCAAGGGGGTCACTGTGCACAGGTCGTGCACACTGACCCCCTCTCCTGTTTCTACGGTCGCCGTGATGCGAGAGCCATGGCGACCCTGGAGGACGGGTGAGACGGCGTACGACGTCAACCGGCGACGCGGACCGAAGTGATCGCCAGTCGCCGAGAAGATCCCGGAACTGGGATTCCGACCAGAGGCACGCCGCGTGGGAACTGGACCGCTCCGAACCCCGGTGGGTCGTGTTCTACGGGCCATACACCCGGCGCTTCTACGCCATCGCCGCCTGGCCCTCTCCATCCCCAATCGTCCTGGATGCCGAGGGCACCGCGGAGCTGCGTGAGCTCATGCGCGAGGCGGACGCCGCACCTGGACTCGCTCGCGGTCTGAGGACGGCATGAGCGGCTGGAGTCGGTGGCGGCTGCCGGGTTGTCGCGTCGCGATCTCCAGCATGGAGCACAGTCCGATGACGACACGCGTGTACGGGTCCACAATGACCAGGCACACGGGCGTGGTGATCTCCCTTATGCGTGACGGCCTCTTGGCCTTCGTTCGACTCGACGGGCCGGAGTCTGATCTGCCGCAGGGGATAAGACGCTGGGTGATCCACTGGGACGACCTCACCGAGGTTTGTCGGCAGTCCGGCGAGTCAGAGCTGGGGAAGCGAGACCTGCAAGAACAATCCCTTCGTGCAGGTACGCCTTAATGGTATTAGAGGACGCTCCTTAACACGTCCCAGGCTTTCTGTACAGTAAGGTTCAGTTCTCCAAATGGATGCATCTTACTTACCCCTTTGTGGTTCTCGGCAAGAAGTGTCGGATGCGCCATTTACCCTCGCTCCATGGTTTCCGTCCGGCCCCACTTGCGGCGCCTCAGGAGCGGCAAGATCGTTCGGGTTAAAGCTCACACGCGACGCGGTTCTGCCGTTGCCGCTCCCGCACCTGCCGTCGGTTCCGACACTGGTTTGTCTGGTGTGTTCCTGTTAGCGCTGTTGCTGCTTTTCCTCGGGTTGCTGTCCGGCGGGGTTGCGGCCTTGGTGGACTCGTCGCCGGTCGCTTCCGAGACGAACAAGAAGTCGCAGTCAGCGACCTCTGGACCGTCCAAGTTGCCTCAGGGTCCTGAAGGAAAACTGGCCGCGCAGCTTCGGAGCGCACGCGAGAGGGCCGGCCTTTCGCAGGAAGAGGCCGCCGCTTAGGCGGGGATCGCTGAAGCGACGATCAACGACTTCGAACGTGCGCTGGCCGTTCCCAGTGCCCAAACCCTGAAGGCACTTTCTTCTGTCTACAAGATGTCGTTCGACGAGTGGACGATGCTTGAGATCGCGCGCGCAGAGCTTCGCTAGCAGGCCGGCGGCTGGTGCGGGGGCCAGGGCCGAGGAACGAAGTCCTGCCCCCAGCAGCCCAAAACGGAGCCCAGCCCGGCTCTGGCGATTGTGAGGGCGATCCCGAAGTAGGGTGCTTCGGCCCGTACACCTGGGTGTGGGCGGCTGGGCCGCTCCCGCCGGGACCGGCCCAGGCCGCGCGTGGTAGAAGATCACGGCGTCGCTCGTACGGACCGAGACCAGCTCGCCTACCTGCGGCTGGCTGGTTACTGCGCCGCCCTTTTCCCGGGTTTTCGCGATCAGCGCAGGGTCAGGCAGGCGACCCGGTCGCCCGCGGTGCCGGCCTGCGGGCCGCTGGTCACGGTGGGCTTGGCGTGGATCACCAGCGAGCCGGGCAGGCGGGCGGGGTCGAACGCCCAGTCCTGCTTGGCCGTGGAGCGGCCCGCCCCGTCGGCGTCAGTGGTGAAGTCGAGCCAGACCTCGCTGGCCGGGGTGATCTGGCCGGGGTGGTGCTGGTAGTGCGGACCGGCGTCGTCGGGCTTGCCGCCGCAGGGCTTGGCGTGCAGGTGGGCGCCGTAATGGCGGTCGGGCAGCAGGCCCTCGGCGACGAGCGAGGTGCGGGTCGTGCCCGCCGACGACTCGACGGTGACGCTGACCTGGGCGCCCTCGGGGACGAGCGTGCGGTCGTAGGCGATGACGCCGGTGTCGGTGGTCGTGAACTCACCCGCGGAGGAGAGGTTGACCTCGCCCGCCTGCGCGGCGGCGCGCTCGCCCGGACCCTCGGCGTGCATGGGCGGGGGCGAGCCCGCGCAACCGGCGGCGGCGAGCAGAACGAGCAGGAACGCGGGCACACGCATGTGAACTCCCCCAAGGTCCGGAGCCGGCGGCTGCCGAGAGGCCACCCACTCTAACGAGTGACCGCGAAACCACGGAGAGTATTGACGGGAAACGGCGCGTCAGGCGCCGTGCTCGGCGGCGATCACGTCGATGAGGGCCGCCAGCGTGAAGTCGAGCTCGGTGAGTCCGCCCTGGTCGTGCGTGGTGAGCGCCAGGTGCAGGGTGCGCCAGCGGATGTCGATGTCGGGGTGGTGGTTGAGCTCCTCGGCCTTGACCGCGATCGCGTCCACGATGCGGATGGCCGTGGGGAAGTCGGGCGCCTCGACGGTGCGCCGGATCTCCTCGCCCTCGCGCCGCCAGGCGGGAAGGTCCTTGAGCCTGCTCTCGACGTCCATGAGGTCACCCTACGGTAGGGCCGGGTCCTTGCCGGGGACGATCCCCCGGACGCAGAGTGGTCACATGATCGAGGAGTACGCGGACCGCGTCTGGCGCGGCGAGTCGGACGACAGCATCGTGGACGCGGGCCTGGCCGGCGGCGGCGTCCACCCGATCGCCGACGGGGTCGGCTGGTGGCAGGGCTTCGGCAACGCGATCGCCTTCGCGGGCGAGGGCGAGCTCGCGCTCTTCGACACCGGCAGCCCGTTCTCGGCCGGGCGGCTGCACGAGGACGTACGGGCCTGGAGCCGCGCGCCGCTCACCACCGCGTTCTACTCGCACGGGCACATCGACCACGTCTTCGGGCTGGGGCCGTTCGAGGAGTCGGGGCCGCGCGCCACCGTCTACGCCCACGAGGCGGTCGGCGACCGCTTCCGGCGCTACGTGCTCACCAACGGCTACAACGCGGTGATCAACCAGCGCCAGTTCCAGGCGGACGACCTGCGCTGGCCGGCGGAGTACCGCCATCCCGACGTGACCTACCGCGACGCGCTGACCGTACGGCGGGCCGGGGTGACCTTCGAGCTCACGCACGCCAAGGGCGAGACCGACGACGCCACGATCGGCCACGTCCCCGAGCACCGGCTGCTGCTGCCCGGCGACCTGTTCATCTGGGTGACGCCCAACTGCGGCAACCCGCAGAAGGTGCAGCGCTACCCGCGCGAGTGGGTGCACGCCCTGCACCGCATGGCCGCCATGGACGCCGAGATCATGCTGCCCAGCCACGGCGCGCCGATCTTCGGCCGCGACCGGATCAGGCAGGCCCTGCTGGAGACCGCCGAGTGGCTGGAGTCGCTGGTCGGCCAGACCCTGGTCCTGCTCAACGCCGGGGCCAGGCTGGACGAGATCATCCACACCGTGCGCCCGCCCGCGCACCTCGCCGACCGGCCCTACCTGCGGGCGCGCTACGACGAGCCGGAGTTCGTCGTACGCAATCTGTGGCGGCTCTACGGCGGCTGGTACGACGGCAACCCGGCCACGCTCAAACCCGCCCCCGACGCCGTGGTGGCCGAGGCGGTCGCCCGGCTGGCGGGCGGCCCCGCGGCGCTGGCGGACGCGGCGCTGAAGGCGCTGTCCGACGGCGACGAGCGGCTGGCCGGGCACCTGGCCGAGATGGCGGCCCTGGCCGCGCCCGACGACGCGGGGGTGCACCGGGTGCGGGCGGAGGTGTTCGCGGCCCGCGCGGCGAGCGAGCGCTCCCTCATGGCGAAGGGCGTCTTCGCCTGGGCCGCCGCCGAGTCCAGGAAGCGGGCTTGAAGCCGTTACGGTGATGTCCCGTGGAACGGATCATCGGTGTCGGCGTCGTGCTCACCGCGCCCGGCGGGCGCATCCTGCTGGGCGAGCGGGTCAAGGCGGGCGAGCCGCCGTCGTGGTGCCTGCCGGGCGGGGCGGTGGAGCCCGGCGAGGGGTTCGAGGCGGCCGCCGCGCGGGAACTGCGCGAGGAGACCGGCCTGTCCGACGCCGGGCCGCCCCGGGTCACCGCCGTGGTGCTCGACCATCCCGGTGAGGGCGTGGTGCGGGTGACCGCGGCGGTGACGATGGAGCTGCGCTCGGGCGAGCCCGTGGTCACCGAGCCGCACGTGTTCCGGTCGTGGCGCTGGTTCGCCGTCGGCGACCTGCCGTCGCCGCTGTTCCCGGCGACGGCGCGGGTGCTCGGCGGCCACGGCGAGGGCCACTACCGCGTCACCGGCTGAGGCCCCGGCGGCCACGGCGAGGACCGCTGCCGCATCACCGGCTGAGGCCCCGGCCCCCGGTCCAGGCCGGGAGGGCCGCCATCGCGCGGCGCGCCGGGGCGGGCCGGGTCAGCCGAAGTGGGCGCGGGTCTCGGCGAAGGCCAGGTCGGTGCCTTCGAGCGCCTTGGCCACGTCCTCCTCGGTGTGGGCCGCCGACATGAACCAGTTGTGCCACGGGTGCAGGTAGACGCCGTGGCGCAGGCAGGCGTCGCTCCAGTGCATGGCCACGGACAGGTCGGCGTCGCCGTCGAAGCTGAGCCACGGGATGGTCACCGGGCCGGTCTGGTTGACCACGAACCCGTGCGCCTTCGCCTGGGTGTGGAGGCCCTCGCGGAGCTGGGCGCCCGCGCGTTCCATGGCGGCGATGCCGTCGGTGTCGCGCAGCGTCTCGATGGTGGCCTTGGCCGCCGCCATCGCGACCGCGGAGAACCAGAACGAGCCGGTCGAGTACAACGTCTGGGCCGGCCCGCGCAGCGCGTCGGTGCCGGTGACGGCGGCGATCGGGTAGCCGTTGGCCATGGCCTTGGACCAGGCGGTCAGGTCGGGGCGCACCCCGTACGGCTCCCAGGAGCCCCGCAGGTCGATGCGGAACCCGGCGCGCACGTCGTCGATCACCAGCGCCGCGCCGATCCGGTCGGCGAGGGCGCGGGCCCCGCGCGCGAAGGCCGGCTCGACCAGCTCCTGGTCCTCGAACGAGTCGTGCTTGAACGGCGTCACGATGATCGCCGCCACGTCCCCCTCGACGGTGGCCGCGGCGGCCTCCAGCGACTCCAGCGAGTTGTACGCGAACTCCACCAGGTCGGCCCGCTCGTTCGGCGTGGTGCCCGCGGGCGAGGGCGTGCACCAGGGGTCGGCCCCGTGGTACGCCCCGTGCGCCATCAGCACCTTGTTCCGGCCGGTGGCGGCCCGCGCGACCATGAGGGCCTGGGTGGTGGCGTCGGTGCCGTTCTTGGAGAACATCGCCCAGTCGGCGCTCGGGATCAGGTCCACGAGCAGCTCGGCCAGCTCCACCATGATCGGGCCTGGACCGTTGAGGCAGTCGCCGAGCGCGGCCTGGCGGGCGGCGGCCTCCTCCACGCGCGGATGCCGGTGACCCAGCACGACCGGGCCCCAGCTGCACATGAAGTCGATGTACTCGCGCCCGTTCACGTCCCACTGGCGGCAGCCCTCGCCCCGCTCGAAGAACTGGGGGAAGCCGGGGGCGAACAGGGCCGCGTTGAGGTGGCCGTACATGCCGCCGGGGACGACTTTGGCGGCCCGCGCGCGGAGGTCGGCGTCGTTCATCGGAGCATCCTTAGGGTCGAGTCGAGGTCGGTGAGGCCGGCGTCGGAGCCGAGCCCGGTGGCGACGCGGGCGGCGGCGGCCGTGCCCCAGCGGGCGGCGGCGAGGACGTCCTCGCCGTGGAGGAGGCCGGTGAGGAAGCCGGCGCAGTACGCGTCGCCGCACCCGGTCGTGTCGACGACCTCGGTCTTGAGCGCCGGCACCCGTTCGGCCCCGTCGCCGGTGACGACGAGGCTGCCCTCCTCGCCGAGGGTGACGAGCACGCCGCGCGGGCCGTCGGCCAGCAGGGCGCGGGCGGCCTCCTCGGCGTCCGCGGCCCCGGTCATGAGCCGGGCCTGGGACTCGTTCGGCAGGACGTAGTCCACGTGCGGGAGGAAGGCCCGCGCCATCCCGAGCAGGTCGGGCATCTCCGACAGCAGGTCCATCGTGACGACGGTGCCGGCGGCGCGGATCTCGTCCAGGAGGGCGAAGAAGGCCGGGTCGCCGAGGCCGAACGTGACGTCCATGCCGCCGAGGTGCACGCCCCTGGCGCGGCGCAGCACGTCGGCGTCGAGGTCGGCGGGGACGACGGAGAGGTTCGCGCCGGGGACGTGGAAGCTGGGCCGCCCGCCGTCCGGCCGGATCGGCAGGATCGAGGCGGCGGTCGCCTCTCCCGTCCTGCGCCGCAGGCAGGAGGTGTCGACGCCGCGCTTGGCCAGCACCATGAGCAGGAAGTCGGCGAGTTCGTCGTCGCCGACCGCGCCCATGGTGACCACGTCGTTGCCCAGTTTGACCAGATCCACGGCGGTGCCGGCCGCCGCGCCGGCGGCCGTGAGGCGGATCTGGTCGACCAGCACGGTGTCCTGGCCCTCGGGGATGTGCTCGACGGGCCTGGCGAGAATGTCGACGATGTGGACGCCGACGGTGACGACGGTCATAGTCTAAATAGACAGACGTCCGAATAAAACGTCAAGAGGAGGTTTCGATGCCGAAGATCGTCGATCACGACGAGCGCAGGCGGGAGGTGCTGGCGGCGGCCCGCCGGGTGATCGTCAGGGACGGCATCGACGCCGCGACCACCCGGGCCATCGCCAAGGAGGCCGGCTACTCCAACGGCGTGCTGGCCCACTACTTCGCCGACAAGGACGAGATCCTGCTGTCGGCGCTGCGCCAGTCGCACCAGCGCATCCGCGAGCGGCTGACCGGCAAGGTGGGAGGCGCGAGCGGCCTCGCCGCGCTGCGCGAGCTGCTGCTGGACAACCTGCCGCTGGACGCCGAGCGCACCCAGGAGTCGCGGCTGGAGGTCAGCTTCTGGAGCCGCAGCCTCGCCTCCGAGCGGCTGGCCGGGGTGCAGCGGGCGGAGGCGGACGAGCTGCGCGCCGTCGTACGCGAGCTGCTGGGCCAGGCGCGGGCGGCCGGCGAGCTGCGCGGCGACCATCCGGACGACGGCCTCGACGACCTGGCCGAGCACCTGCTCGCCCTCGTGGACGGGCTCAGCCTGCACCTGCTGCTCTACCCCGACCGGCTGAACCGGGTGGACGTCGAACGGCTGATGCTGCGCGCACTCGACCGCCTGTGAACGGAGCGATTGTGCGTATTCGGACGACCGACTAGATTGCGCCCTCATGGACCCTCGCGAACAGCTCTGCGCGTACGGCCGCCGCGCCGTCGAGCTCGGCCTGGTCATCGGCACGTCCGGCAACCTCAGCGTGCGCGAGGGCGACCTCGTCGCGGTCACCCCGTCCGGCGTGGCGCTCGACCGGCTCACGCCCGAGATGTGCCCCCTGGTCGATGTCGAGGGTTACCTGGTGGAGGGCGAGCTGCAGCCGTCCAGCGAGACGCCCATGCACCTGGCGATCTACGCGAGCACCGACGCGCGGGCCGTGGTCCACACGCACTCGGTGTTCGGCACGGTCGTGGCCACGACCATGACCGAGCTGCCGCCGGTGCACTACAACGCGCTGCTGCTCGGCGGCGTGGTCAAGGTCGCCCCTTACGCGACGTACGGCACCGACGAGCTGGCCGCCAACGTGCGTGAGGCGCTGGCCGGCAAGCAGGCCGCGCTGCTCGCCAACCACGGCGGGGTGACCGTCGGGCCCGGCCTGGAGCAGGCGTTCGAGGCCACCCGGCTGCTGGAGTGGCTGTGCGAGGTCTACGTCAGGGGGCTGTCGGTCGGGCGGCCGACCGTCCTCACGGACGAGCAGCTGGCCGCCGTGGTCGAGCGGGCGCTCAACCCCCCGTCGTTCCCCCGGCGCGGCTGACGCGTGACTGCCGGGCGGATCAATGGGTAGACGCCCGGTCCAGTGTCAGTCGCGAGAAAGGAACGATCATGGCCGGACAGGCCAACTCCCGAGACGTCGTCCAGCGCCCCGACGGCACCTGGGCGGTCACCAAGCCCGGCTCCGAGCGCGCGCTGCACACGGCCGCGACCCAGGCCGAGGCGGTGGAGCGGGCCCGCGAGCTGCTGCACCGCGACGGCGGCGGCGAGCTGCGCGTCCACGGCACCGACGGCAAGGTGCGCGACCAGCGCACCATCGCCCCCGGCAACGACCCCGCTCCCCCGAAGGGCTGAGCCCGCCGCTATCCCAGCGCCGCCTTCTCGGCCAGCCCCAGCGGCAGGCCGCCGGAGCCGGCGATGCGGTCGTGGAACTCCTTGAGCGACCCCTGGAACGACTGCCGGATCCGGTCGATCTCGATGGCCCCCGTCAGGTACGAGGGCGCCTGGGTGGGCCAGGCGCAGTAGCGGTTGACCTCCCCCTGGGCGGTCCCCGGCGACAGCGACGCCTTCGTGGCCATGAACGTCTCGGCCTCCTCGATCGACATGTCCTCGCAGTGCAGCGCGGTGTCGACGACGATGCGGGCGGCGCGGAAGATCCGGCAGTCCAGGTGGGCCAGCTCGGTGGCGGGCGTGTCGAAGTAGCCCTGCTCGTGCAGGAGCTTCTCGACGTACAGGGCCCAGCCCTCGCTGAAGTAGGGGGTGCGGAAGACCTTCCTGACCGTGCGCGGGTTGCCCGCCATGTACGACAGGTGCCAGTGGTGGCCGGGGTAGGCCTCGTGGACGGCGATCGAGGGCATCTGGGCCCGTGAGTTCGTCCGCAGCCGCTGGCGCACCTGCTCCTCGGTGAAGTCGTCCGGCGTGTACGGCACGAAGAACACGCCGGTGCGCGAGCCGGCCAGCGGCGGCGGCGCCAGGTAGTGGGCGACGGACAGCACCGGCCGGGTGTACTCGGCCGAGGGCAGCACCAGGCACTCCTCGCCGTCGGCGAAGGTGACCAGGTCGCGCTCGGCGACGAAGGCGCGGGCGCGCAGGGTCTCGGCCTCGTACTCGGCCCGCATGTCGGCGAGGGTAGGCGGGTGGTCGTCCATCAGGGACTCCATGGCCGCCCGCCAGTCCTCGCCGCCGTTCACCCGGACGGCGACCTCGTGCATCCTGGCGTCCAGCTCGGCCCAGGCGGCCTTGCCCTTCTCGTGCAGCTCGGCGGCGCCGTAGCCGAGGAGCTCGCGCTCGCGGAGCAGGGTGGAGTAGAGCTTCTCCCCCATGCGCCAGGTGCCGCCGCACTCGAAGCCCTCCAGGAAGGTCACGAGCTCGTCGAAGGCGCGGGCGGCGGGCTCGGCGGCCTCGGCCAGCCGGGCGCGCAGCGCGTCGTCCCCGACCATGCCGGGGATGGTGCGGGTGAGGAAGTTGCGGCCGGTCCTGGCCTGGCCGAGGCCGCGCTTGACGAGCAGCGGCGCGGCGAGGTCGGGGTCGAGGTTGGCGCGGCAGGCGGCGAGCACGCCGGGCACCTCGGCCAGCCGGGAGATCGCGGCCGCCACCAGCTCGGGCTCGGGCTTGAGCCGCCGCTGGAACGGGGTGTACATCGCGCCGAAGACCGGCGAGAGGTAGACGCCCGGGTCGCGGCGCCACTCGGGCCAGGACGACGCGATCGCGATCGAGCCTCTCAGCTGGGAGAGGACGAGGTCCCTGTCGATCTCGTCGTCGAGGGAGGCGGTGGGGAGCGCCTGCAGCCGCTCGGCCCAGCGGATCTCCTCGCGCTCGCGGGCGGCCCAGGCGGCGGCCGTGAAGTCGCCGAGGGTGTGATCGTAACCGTCCGCCCCAAGGAGGCTGGCGAGCACGGGATGGTCGGAAAAGTACCACTTGAGAAACTCGTCCACCGACGCACCTTATCCTGAGCCAATGCCCCTCCAGATCACTGGCGCGCTCGGCGATCCCGACCTGCTCCGCCTCCCCTGGGACGTCCCACTCGAAGACTGGCCGCAGCACCATCTGGTGGATCTGCCGCGCGGCATCTCCCGGCACATCGTGCGCTTCGCCCGGCTCGGCGGCAAGGTGTACGCGATCAAGGAGATCAGCGAGCGCTACGCCAGGCGGGAGTACCAGCTCCTCTGGGACCTGGCCAGGCTCGACGCGCCGTCGGTCGAGCCGGTCGCGTACGTCACCGGCAGGGACGACGGCCTGGACGCCGCGCTGATCACCCGGCACCTGCAGTTCTCGCTGCCCTACCGCGCGGTCATGTCCGGCACCCTGCGCCCCGACACGCTCACCCGCCTGCTGGACGCCCTGGCCGTGCTGCTGGTGCGGCTGCACCTCAACGGCTTCTACTGGGGCGACTGCTCGCTGTCCAACACGCTCTTCCGGCGGGACGCGGGGGCGTTCGCGGCCTATCTGGTGGACGCCGAGACCGGCGAGCTGCACCCGATGATCAGCGAGGGCCAGCGGCTGGCCGACATCGACACGGCCCACACCAACATCTTCGGCGAGATGCTGGACCTGGAGGCCGGCGGGCTGCTGCACCCGTCGATCGACCCCATGGAGACCGCCGAGGACATCGTGGCCCGCTACCACCGCCTCTGGGCCGAGCTCAACGACAGCGAGATCATCGAGGAGCTGGACTGGCACCGCGTGGAGCAGCGCATCCGGCGGCTCAACCTGCTCGGCTTCGACGTGGCCGAGATGATGGTGCGGCGCAAGGTCGGCACTGGCCGGCTCATCGTCCGGCCGAAGGTCGTGGACGCGGGGCACCACCAGCGGCGGCTGCTCAGGCTGACCGGCCTCGACGTCGAGGAGAACCAGGCCAGGCGGCTGCTCAACGACCTCGACGGCTTCCGGGTGGCGAAGGGTCTGCGGCACGAGGACGAGGCCATCGTGGCGCACCGGTGGCTGGCGGAGGTGTTCAACCCGACGGTGGACGCGATCCCGGCCGGGCTGCGCGGGAAGCTGGAGCCCGCGCAGATCTTCCACGAGATCCTCGACCACCGCTGGTATCTGTCCGAGCAGGCGGGCGCCGACGTCGGGCTCGCCACGGCGGCGAAGTCGTACGTGGACAACGTGCTCGTGCACAAGCCCGACGAGAAGGCGCTGCTCCCGGACGAACCGGACGAGTGACCTAGTAGGCGAGTTGACCTAGTAAGCGACGGTGATGCGGGTGCGCGGGTGTGCCCCGCGCTCCAGCTCATCGGCGACGGCGACCGCGTAGTCCTCGGCCGTGATGAAGCTGCGGCCGTCGGCGTCGGCGAGCAGGTCCTCGCGGCCGATCCGGTAGACGCCGGTGCGCTCGCCGGGCGCGATCTCGGCGGCCGGCGAGATGTAGGTCCAGTCGAGGTCGTCCACCTCGCGGAAGAGGCCGAGGGCCTTCCGCCCGGCCAGCGCCTCCTTTTTGTAGATGTCCGGGAAGCCGGGCGTGTCGACCAGGTCGTCGCCCGAGGGCGTCTTGAGGCTGCCCGCGCCGCCGACGGCGATCAGCCGCCGCGTGCCGGCCTCGCGCGCGCCGTCGATGACGGCTCGGTTGGCCTCCAGGAACGGGCCCTCCGGGTCGCTGCCGTCGCGCGGCGGCGAGATGGCGAGCACGATCGCGTCGTGCCCCTTGGCCAGGGTGGCGGTGTCGCGGACGTCGCCCTTGACCGGGCCTCCCGAGCGGCTGACGCCGGTGACCTCGTGCCCACGTCCGGTCAGCTCGGCCACGATGCGCTGCCCGATCATGCCGGTCGCGCCAAAGACAAGGATCTTCATGAGGCAACAGTATCTGTTGGATACTGGTTACTTCATCGTGCTATAAGTACCTTGTGGATACCGGTGACGTATTCGACCCCCAATGCCCGACCCGCGTGGTCCTGGACCGTATCGGCGACAAATGGTCGATGCTGGTGCTGCTCAGCCTCCGCGACGGGCCGATGCGCTTCACCCAATTGCGCACCAGGATCGGCGGCGTCACGCCGAAGGTGCTCACCCAGACCCTGCGCGCGATGGAGCAGGACGGGCTGCTGACGCGGGAGGTGTTCGCCGAGGTCCCGCCGCGGGTGGAGTACACGCTGACGGGGCTCGGGCGCTCGCTGCACGGGCCGCTGTCGGTGGTGGCCGAATGGGCCGAGCAGAACGTCGCGGAAATCCTCCGCTGCCGCGAGAAATTCTCGTAAATCGCATATTTATCTGCACTGGTGTTGTTTTTCTCCGCCATCGCCGTACAAAACATTAACTCCAGCGACTGATCACGCTTCGCGGCGGTTCCGTACCTCTACGCTGTCTCCGTCCCACCGATGGCGAGGGAGGTACCGTGCTCGGGATCGACACCTGCCTGGCGGAGGTCATGGCCATACCAGGCGCGCTGGACGCCATGCTGGTCGACCACACCAGCGGCATGGCCGTGGCCTTCAGCCAGGCGTCCGGCGTCGAGGCCGACCGCTCCGCCGCCGCGCTCACCGAGGCGCTGCGCGCCACCTCCGACGGGCTGGCCCGCACCCGTCCCGGTGACGTCGTACGCATCGACGACATGATGGTCACCACGGACAAAGGCCACCATCTGCTCCGGCTGATGGAGACCGTCTTCGAGGGGCCGCTCGTCATCTACGTACGCCTCGACCTGGAGCGGGCCAACCTCGCCCTGGCCAGGCACCGCCTCCAGTCCATCGCCGGCCGTCTGACGACGTGAGCCATGACCAAGCTGGACTCCCTCCTCGCCGGGCTCGCCCGAGAGCGCTCGACGGGCGCGCTGCGGGTCGGCCGGAGCGGCACCGTCTTCCTGTCGGACGGGCGGGTGACGTACATGGAGTGCGCCCAGACCCCGAGCCTCGAACGGCTGCTCACCGCCAGGGGACGGATGTCGGAGGCGGCCCTGCGGGGCGCGCAGTCCGACGGCGGCTGCGACCGGCTGCTGCGCGAGGGCTCGATCACGCAGGGAGAGCTCCAGTACGCCGTGCTCGGCGTGGTGCTCGACGCGGCCTTCTTCCTGCTGCCGATGAGCGGGACGCGGCCGAAGTTCCGCCCCGGCGAGGAGCACTGGCTGGGCGGGCAGTGGTTCTTCGACGTGGCGGGGCTGGTGCGCGAGTGCGCCAGGCGGCGGGCCCAGCTCGCGGGGATCTGGCCCTCCGCCGACGTGGACACCAGCCCGGTGCGCCCGGCCACCGCCCTGGCCGGGCACGGGGTGACGCTCGACCGGGTCCAGTGGGAGGTGCTCGTCCGGGCCGACCGGAGGGCGACCCCGCTGGAGCTGGCCAAGCAGATCGGGCGGTCGGGCTACTCGGTGCTGCTGGCGGTGCGCCGGCTGGCCGCCGCCGGCCTGCTGTGCCCGCCGGATCCGCCCGGCCGGGACCCGGACCCGCCTTCCGTGGAGGACGAGCGGACGCTGCCCAGGCGGGCCCGCGGCGAGCTGCCGCGCCCGCCCCACCATCCGGAGGCCCCGCGGCTGCCCGCCGGGCCGCCCGTCACGGGGGACCCGACCGATATAGCGCTGCTGTTGCGGCTGAAGAAAGCGCTAGAGGAGCTGTCGTGAGGTTTCCCTCACTCAGGAGGAGGCCACGGGTGGAACCGACGCACGAGGTCCTGGAGGAGATGAGGCTCCTGCGCGAGCGCACGCCGGACGTGCGCGGGAGCGTCGCATGCACCGTGGACGGCCTGCAGGTGGCCTGCGACCTGCCCGAGGAGATCGGCGAGCAGGCGGCGGCCCTCGCGGCGGCCCTGCTCGCCATGAGCAGGCGCATGCTGATCATGACGCAGCACGGCGCCTTCGAGGAGACGCTGATCTCCGGCACCGCCGGCTTCGTGGCCTTCTACGCGGCCGGCCCCACCGTCGTCCTCACAGTCCTGGCCGGACCCGGCACGAACGTCGGGCTCCTGCGGCTGGAGGGCAGGAAGACGGCCGCCGCCGTGGCGGCCGTCGCAGCACACAAGCAGTGAACCCGGCAGAGAAGGAGGAGTCATGGCGGGCATGGACGTCTCTCTCAAGGAGATGATGACCATCGACGGCGCGGTCGGAGCGGCGGTCGTCGACTACGGCAGCGGCATGGCGCTGGGCACCCTCGGCGGATCGAAGGACCTGGACCTCCAGGTCGCCGCCGCGGGGAACACCGAGGTCGTCAAGGCCAAGCTGCGCACGATGGACTCGCTGGGCCTCAAGGACAGCATCGAGGACATCCTCATCACCCTGGGGGGCCAGTACCACATCATCCGCCCCATCACCGGACGCGGCGGCAAGGGGTTGTTCCTCTACCTCGCCCTCGACCGCGCCCGGGCCAACCTCGCGATGTCCCGGCACCAGCTCCGGGGCATCGAGGAGAAGCTGGAGGTCTGACCACCGGCGCGGCCCGCGCCCATGAGGGGGGGCGCGGGCCGCGGCGCGTTCAGGCGGTGGTGAGCTTGGTGATCTCGGCCACGAGGTCGGGCCAGAGCGGGCGGGGCAGGTCGTGCCCCATGCCCGGGTACGTCACCAGGCGGGCGCCCGGGATGGCCGCCGCGGTGGCCTGGCCGCCCGCCAGGGGGACGAGCTGGTCGGCCTCGCCGTGCACCACCAGGGTGGGCACGTCCAGCCGGCCGAGCGCCTCGACGCGGCTGCCCGAGGCCATGATGGCGGCGAGCTGCCGGCCGGTGCCCGCCGGGTCGAAGCAGCGGTCGTAGGCCAGGCCGGCGAGGGTGGTGACGCGCTCGTGGTCCAGCTCGTAGCCGGGTGAGCCGATCACCGACCAGGTCCGTACGGCCTGCTCCAGCACGCCGTCACGGTCGGCGGGGGGCCGGGCCATGAGGATCGCGGAGGCCTCCGCGGTCGGCGGCGCGACCTCCGGACCGGGGGTGGACATGATCGAGGTGAGGGTCAGCACGCGCTCCGGGTGGCGGATGGCCAGCGTCTGGGCGATCATCCCGCCCATCGAGGCGCCCACGATGTGGGCCTGTGGCCAGCCGAGGGCGTCCATGAGGCCGGCGGTGTCGTCGGCCATGTCGTCCAGCAGGTACGGCGGAGCCGTCCCCGGACCGGGCACGCCCGCCTCGTCGAAGTGCGTGGAGAGCCCCGCGTCGCGGTTGTCGAACCGGACGACGTGGTGTCCCTGCTCGGCCAGGAGCTCGCAGAGCCCTTCGTCCCAATGGATGAGCTGGGCGCCGAGACCCATGATGAGGAGCAGCGGGCGGCCTCCGGGGGCGCCGAAGCTCTCGTAGGCGATGTCGATGCCGTTGGCGGTTACGCGGGTCGTCACCGGGCCAGAATCTCATTCTGGTCCGGTGACGTAAAGCGTCAGGGCCGAGGTCAGCCCTTGATCAGGCGCCGGAGCCGAGTGCCCGCCACCACCACGGCCCCGCCGCCCAGGGCCAGGACGAACCACAGCACGGCGCCTCTCACGCCGGTGCTCACCTGCTCGGACTCGGCCGCGGGGGCGGGCACGGTCCTTCCGGCGGCGAGCTCGACGGCCGCGCCGCCGGAGGAAGCGCCGGCCTGGTCCTGCGTCTTGGCCTGGGGTGCGACCGCCGTCTTCTCCACGGTCTTCGCCGGCTGCGCGGTCTGCGTCGTCTTCGGCTTCTCGGCGACCTTCGGGGGCTCGGCCGGGTTGTTGTCGCGGCGCGACCAGGCGCCGGTGGAGAAGGGCACCGGGTAGTTCTTCTTGCCGACGCCGGGGCCCCACTTGGTGATGACGTAGTCGACCTTGATGTGGCCCTGGCCGCCGTTGCCGTCCACGTACAGCGTGGAGGGGTTGAACCTGCCGCCGGTCAGCTCGGCGAACGTCTTGGCGTCCAGGTCGAGCATGATGCCCGAGTTGGAGGGCACGCCGGGGCCGCGGTCGCCCACGAAGAAGGGCATCTTCTTGCCCTTGTACATCACGTAGCCCTCGGTCAGCAGGGGCCAGCTCGGGCTGGCGGCCAGGCCCTTCTGCATGGGCTTGCCGCTGGCCGGCAGGCCCGTGTCCCCGGCCCGGCCGGAGGCGTCGTCCCAGAAGTAGGAGGCCGTGGTCGAGCCCTTGAGCAGGATCTTCTCGTCGGTGTCGGCGTGGGCGGGGGTGGATACGGCGGTGAGCACGCCGAACGAGCAGGCGGCGAGCACGGCGCAGGAACGCAGGCCAAAGCGGGGAGACATGAAGCAGTGAGTCCTTTGCGAGGGGACAGGGACACGCGCTCAGGGGAGAAGGGCGCAGCCAGGGGTGAGCACCTGACGGGGGAGGCTGCGCGGAGCGCGGAAAAGAGCCTGGGGTGAAGGGCCGCTCAGCCGGCGGCCGGCACTACGCTCTCGGGAATCTCGACCGGTGGGGAGCCGGCGTCCGGGGGTGTGACGCGGTACGACATGCGGGGGTCCTCTCCATCACGCCTACCGGGTTAGCTGACGGGTTCGGACGAGGAGATGCCCTACCGGCGTGCTGCCGGATTCACCCCAACGAAGTGGGTCCCCGGTTCCCGAGTGGTTCGGGATTCGGCTGGTTGAATGGCAAGACTAAACCACGCATGCCGGGACGAACGCAAACGAATCGTCATGAATCGGACAAAAGATCTACCTGGCCGCGCGCAAAGAAAAGAGGGACGCGGAATAACCGCGCCCCTCTGGACCTGCCGGAACTGTCTGACTCAGCCGCCGCTCTTGCGCCTGAAGGATCGCTTGTTCGCGGCCGGGCCGTGCGTGCCGTGGATCTTCGACGGATCGCCGCCCCTGCCACCCGCGCCGCCGGCCGCCTGCTGGCCGCGCTTGCGCTCAAGCGCCTCGCGGAACTTGCGCTTCATCTCGTCCTCGGGAGTTTCGCTGACTTCCGGCTCCGGTGATTCCGCCATTGAGGACCTCCATGGTGTTGGGACACCCCCAGCTTCGCACGGGGTCCCTTACGACGCGAAACCGGCGTCAATCTTGGTCTGCGGTACGGCCGGCAACTCCAGCCGCCGGCCCGGCATGGCCGCCAGCGCCACCAGGGCGATCACCGCCCCGGCGACGCCGATCGACGGCACGGCGACGGCCGCGGCGGAGGCGTGCGCGGCGGCGAGGCCCTGCGCCGGAGCCTCCGCCGTGACCGTGGAGGTGTAGAGCGCGCCGCCCACGGCCAGCGCCACGGAGCCGCCGATCTGGCGGAAGAAGGTGAGGTTGGCCGAGGCGGTGCCGAGGTACGCGGGCGGCAGCGCCTGCTGGACGGCCACGGTCAGTCCCGACAGCATCGGCCCCATGCCCAGCCCGATGAGCAGCATCCACCCGGCGAGCGCCAGGCCGCCGGTGTCCAGGGCGAGGTTGACGCAGAGCAGGGTGCCGGCCGCGAGCAGGAACGGCGAAGCCAGCAGCCAGGGCTTGTAGACCCTGGTACGGGACATCAGCAGGCCCATGACGCCGCTGCCCACGACCATGGCCAGCGTCATGGGGTAGATCCGCAGGCCCGACTCGGTGGCGCCGGCGCCCAGCGCCTCCTGGAAGTAGCGCGGCAGGAAGACGACCCCGGCGTACAGGCAGAACGCGGTGACGAAGGAGGTGACGTTGACCAGCGTGTACGTCCGGTTGCCGAACAGGTGCATCGGCATCATCGGGTTGGCCGCCCGCCGCTCCACCGCCACGAACGCCGCGAGCCCGGCCAGCGCCAGCAGGATCGGCCCCGCCACGGGCGCGTCGGTCCAGGTGTGGCCGTCGAGCCCTTTCTCCGTCAGCCCCACGAGCAGGGCGGTGATGGCCACGGTGAAGACGGCGATGCCCGCGTAGTCGGGACGCCCGCCGCCGCCGGTGCCCGGCCGCCAGGGCAGGCGCAGCGCCACGATGGCGATCACCACCGCGCCGAGCGGCACGTTCACGTAGAAACCCCAGCGCCAGCTCGCCTGGTCGGTGAACACCCCGCCGAGGAACGGCCCCGCCAGGTACGCCAGCGCCATCACGCCGCCGAGCGCCCCCTGGGTGCGCGCGCCGCGCGGGCTGCCGGGCGGGAACATCTCCAGCACCAGGGCGAGCGACAACGGCACCAGCGCGCCCGCGCCGAGCCCCTGGAGCGCGCGGAAGGCGATGAGCTGCGTCATGTCCTGGGCCAGTCCGCACAGGGCCGAGCCCGCCACGAACACCACCATCCCGACCAGCAGCAAGGGCTTCCTGCCGTGCTGGTCGGACAGCCTGCCGTAGAGCGGCACCGTGACCGTCGAGGTCAGCAGGTAGGCCGTCACCACCCACGTGTAGAGCTCGCCGCCGCCCAGCTCGCCGACGATGCGCGGCAGCGCCGTGCCGACGATCGTCTGGTCGAGCATCGCGAGGAACATGCCGCCGAGCGCGGCGACGAGGACGAGCGCGCCGCCGTCCCGCGTCTTCATGTCATCATTCACATGTGAAGACTGATATGTAAGCTCTTACATGTCAAGTCTTCGATAGGCTGACGGCCATGTCCCTGCGGATGGCGCTCCTGGGGCTGCTCTCGGTGAAAGGCCCGGCGAGCGGCTACGACCTGGCGAAGAAGTTCGAGATCTCGCTCAACCACGTCTGGCAGGCCGGGCACACGCAGATCTATCCGGAGCTCGTGAAGATGGCGGCCGACGGGCTGGTCGACGCCGGCTCCGAGGGCGCGAGGGGGCGCAAGACGTACACGATCACCCCCGAAGGGACGCGGCGGCTCCACGAGTGGATGATCGAGCACGCGGCGGTGGGCGTGACGCGGAGCGAGGTCGCGCTCCAGGCGTTCATGCTGCCGCTGCTCGGCCGGGACGACGCGATCGCGGTGATGGAGCGGATCCGGGCCGGGTTCCAGAGGCGGCTGGCGATGCTGGAGGGCCAGTCCCCTACCTCGTTCGGCGTGTACGCGCTGAGGCTGGGGCTGGCGCAGGCGCGGGTCAGCCTCCAGTGGGCCGACGAGGTCCTGGCGGAGCTCAGGGACTCGGCCGGGTAAAAGGACAACGTTCTGCTCGTGGTGTTGCGTTGATGGTCCGCCGGAAACAAATCCCGACATGGTGGACATATCGCCTGGACAGCCATGAGCATCCTGGGGCTGGACCTGGCAGTGGATCTGGGGGCCGCGCGCACCCGGATCTACGTCAAGCGCAAGGGCATCGTCCTGGACGAGCCCTCCGCCGTCGTCCGCGACGCCAGGACAGGCAAGATCGTGGAGTACGGCGCGGAGGCCGACACCGCGAGCGGCCACGAGACCTGCTGGCCCGTCAGCGCCGGCCTGCCGGCCGACGGCGAGCTGACCCGGCGGCTGATCAGGCACTTCCTGCGCAAGGTGCACCGGCGGCCCTTCGCGATCCGTCCACGCCTGGTCATGGCGCTGCCGGAGGGCGCCACGTCCATCGACAGGGCGGCCCTCCGGGACGTGGCCTACGACGCCGAGGCCCGCGGGCTCCTGCTCGTCCCGCACGGGCTCGCGGCGGCGCTGGGCGCGGGCGTCCAGGTGCGGGACGGCACCGGGCGGATGGTCATCGACATCGGGCGGGACGTGGCCCGCGTGGCCGTCCTGTCCCACGGCGCGGTGGTGGCCTCGGCGACGGTGCCCTTCGGGGGCCGGGCCATGAACCTCGCCATCGTCCGCATGGTCGAGCGCGAGCACGGGCTGCTGCTCGACGAGGCCGAGGCGGAGGAGGCCAAACGCCGGGCCGGCACCGACTGGAAGCCGTTGCAGCGGCACGTGACGGTCGAGGGGCGGGACGCCGAGACCGGCCAGGAGCGGGCCGTGTCGCTGCCCGTGCAGCTCATCTACGAGGCGACCCGGCAGCCGGTCGAGGCTATCGTGCGGGCCGCCGTCGGGACCGTCGAGGGATGCCCTCCCGAGCTGGTGGCCGACCTCGGGGAGCGCGGCGCGGTGCTGGTGGGGGGCGGCGCGCTGCTGCGCGGCCTGGGCCGGCGGCTGCGCGCGGCGCTGTACATGCCGGTGCGGCGGGCGGAGCGGCCCCTGTACTCGGTGGCGCTCGGGCTCGGCCGGTGCGTGGAGGACCAGCACCTGGTGAGCCGGCTCAAGTCGATCATCCACTGATCCCGTGCGGCCTGCCGGAGGCGCGGGGCCTCCGGTAGGGTCCGGAGCATGCGTACCCGCCGATACGCAGCCTCCGTGGCGCTCGCCTGCGCCGCGGCGATCAGCGCGTGCACGGCGGGCCGCGGCCTCCCGACGCTCGACGAGGCCACCAGCCGGCTCGCCGCCGACGCCGACCTCCTCCTCCGCTCCTCCAGCCTGCGCCGCTCCGCGCCGCAGCACATCGACGACGGCTCCTGCCTGCCCGGCGAGGTGCGCGGGTCGCTGCGCGCGGAGAGCGAGCGGGTGGACGCCTCCTCCGGCCTGCGGGAGAAGCTCCAGGCCATGGGGTACGCCGAGATCGCCGACGACCTGGACCTGCGCGACGGGCACCAGGACGTGACGGTGCTGCGCGACCCCAGGACGTTGCTGACCTTCGAGCTGACGGTCGCCCGTGCCACGGGCGTCCGCCTGGTCGGCATGACCACCTGCTACGCGGCCTCCTAGCACGACAGCCAAAACCCCCACGAACGCCGTCAAGGCGGTGAGCGGATCGGTGCGACGACCGGCCGCCGCGGCGTGAACGTTTCATCGAACGCCGCCGCGCGCTTGTCACCGGGTCATGCCTGGTGGGGGCGTCCCGGCGGGCCGGCGGGGGCCGTCACAGGCGGGGGCGGGCGCTTGACGGATGCCGCCGCGAGGTATTTGCTCCGCCACACACCACCACCCCAGCAGCCCACGCGGAAGGAGCGCCGCATCGGGCCGCGAAATGTTAGCGCTAACAACACGTCAGGAGGCTCCCTTGACCCCTATCGATTCGGCCCCCGTCCGGACGGCGGGCCCGCGCGCCTGGAGACGCGGCTGCGCCGCCGCGCTCACGGCCCTGGCGCTCGTCCTGGCCGCCCTGGCGACGGGGACGGGCACCGCCGCCGCCGAGTCCAACGGCGGGACGCGGGTCATGCCGCTCGGCGACTCCATCACCGAGGGCACCCAGGTGCCGGGCGGGTACCGGATCGGGCTGTGGCAGCGCCTGCTCGGCGGCCGGTACACGGTCGACTTCGTCGGCTCGCAGTTCAACGGGCCCGCCGGCCTGGGCGACCACGACCACGAGGGCCATCCGGGCTGGCGGATCGACCAGATCGACGCGAACATCGCCGGCTGGCTGCGCTCGTACACGCCGCGGACGGTGCTGCTGCACATCGGCACCAACGACGTCCTGCAGAACTACAACCTGGCCGGCGCGCCGCAGCGGCTGTCCACGCTGATCGACCGCATCACCGCGGGCGCGCCGAACGCGGACGTCCTCGTCGCGACGATCATCCCGCTGTCCAACGCCGGCCAGGAGTCGGCCGCCCGCACCTTCAACGCGGCGATCCCCGGCATCGTCCAGAGCAAGGTGAGCGCCGGCAAGCGCGTCCGCCTGGTGGACATGCACAGCAAGCTCACCACCGCCGACCTGATCGACGGCATCCACCCCACCGCCGGCGGCTACGACAAGATGGCCGCCGCCTGGTACGCCGCGCTGCAGTCGGCGCCCGGCAGCATCGGCGAGCCCGGCGACCCCGGCTCCACGGCCGGCGCGATCAGGGGCGTGGGCTCGGGCCGCTGCCTCGACGTGGCCGGCGCGTCGCAGGCGAACGGCACGCCGGTGCAGATCTACGACTGCAACGGCCAGGCCAACCAGCGCTGGGAGGCCACCGGCGCGGCCGAGCTGCGGGTCTACGGCGGCAAGTGCCTGGACGTGTCCGGCCGCGGCACCGCGGACGGCACCCAGGTGCTGATCTGGGACTGCAACGGCCAGAACAACCAGCAGTGGCGCTTCAACGCCGACGGCAGCATCACCGCGGTCGGCGCGAACAAGTGCCTGGACGTGCCCAACTACTCCACGGCCAACGGCGTCAGGCTCCAGATCTGGTCCTGCAACGGCGCCGCCAACCAGCGCTGGACCCGCACCTGACCGCTTGACTTAACCGGACCGTGGTCCATATAGTTCTCGCAACTAAACGGACCACGGTCCGATACTGTCGAGAAAGAGGTGCTCCCATGCCGAAGCTCCTGCACGTCTCCGCCTCCCCGCGCGGCGAGAACTCCGATTCGCTGCGCATCGCCCGCACCTTCACGGACGCCTACCGCGACGCCCACGAGGACGACGAGATCGAGCACTGGGACCTGTGGGACGGCTCCCTGCCGGACTTCGCCGCCGGCGCGCGCGCCAAGATGACCGTCTTCGGCGGCGGCGAGCCGCAGGGCGAGGAGGCCGCGGCGTGGGCCGCCGCCCGGCGCGCGTTCGAGCGCTTCGCCTCCGCCGAGCGGCTGCTGTTCAGCGTCCCGATGTGGAACGGATCGGTGCCGTACGTGCTCAAGCAGCTCATCGACGTCGTCAGCCAGCCCGGCTGGATCTTCGGCGTCGACCCGGAGAAGGGCTACAGCCACCTGCTGGAGGGGCGCGGCACCCGCGTCGCCGTCGTCTACACCAGCGCCGTGTGGGGGCCGGGGCTCGGCCCGGAGTTCGGCAGCGACTTCCAGTCCACGTACTTCACCGACTGGCTGCGCTGGACCGGCCTGACCGACATCAGCGAGATCCGCTTCCATCCCACGCTCACCGGCGACCGTGACGAGACGCGCCGGCAGGCCGAGGCGCACGCCCGAGAGCTGGCCAAGGGCTTCTGATGGCTCTCGGCGAGGAGGGGCTGCGGCTGATCCGCCGCTACGGCGCCGCCGAGCACTGGCTGGCGGTCCTGGTGACCACCCGCGCGGACGGCGAGCCGTCCGTGAGCGTGGTCAACGCGGGCATGCTGCCGCACCCGGTCAGCGGGGAGACGGTGGTCGCGTTCGTGGCGCGCGGCGGCACGGCCAAGCTCGCGAACCTGCGCGCCCTGCCGCGGGCCACGCTCGTGTTCCGGTCGGGCTGGGAGTGGGCGGCGGTCCGCGGGCCGGTCGAGCTGGCCGGCCCGGACGACCCGCTGCCCGGCCTCGGCCCGGCCGCGCTGCCCGCGCTGCTGCGCGACATCTACCACGCGGCCGGGGGCGAGCATCCCGACCTCGGCGCGTACGACCGGGCGATGGCCGCCGAGCGACGGGCCGCCGTCCTGCTGCGCCCGGAGCGCTTCACCACCAACCCGCCGGGCACCGAGCACCAGGAGCACCCATGACGGACGACCTCGATCCCGCCGCGCCGCCGGTCGCGGCGGGCACCATCCAGATCTGGTCCGACCTGCTGTGCCCGTTCGCCTACGTCGGGCTGATCTGGCTGCGCCGAGCCCGCGCACGGCTCGGGCTCGACGGCCGGGTCAGGGTCGAGCACCGCGTATTCCCCCTCGAACTGTTCAACGGCCCGCACCCCCGGCGCGGCACCGACACCGAGGCCGTCGGGCTCGGACAGATCGAGCCCGACGCGAACTTCCGCGTCTGGACCACCCCCGACGACCTCTACCCCCACACGGTGCTCCTGGCCGCCGAGGCCGTGCACGCCGCGAGCGCGCAGAGCCTGGAGGCTGGGGAGGAACTGGACCTCGCGCTGCGCCAGGCGTTCTGGACGCACTCCCGCTCGATCAGCCACCGCCAGGTCATCCTGGACGTCGCCGCCGGGGTGCCGGGCGGGGTCGTGGACGTGGCCGCGCTGCGCGCCGCCCTCAACGACGGCCGCCACCGCGCCGACGTCATGCGGGACTTCGCGATCTCCGGCACCGACGCGATCACCGGCAGCCCCACGCTGCGCTTCGCCGACGGGACGAGCGCGCACAATCCCGGCATCAGCGTCTCCTGGCAGGGGCCGTGGGCGGCCGGCTTCCCTGTCGTGGACTCCTTCGACGCCGGCGCCTACGACGACCTGCTCAAGCGCGCGGCCCAGTGAGCGGCCCGGTGAGCGGCGGGCTCGTGCTCAAGCGCGTGTTGGTGGGGGTGCTCGCCACCAACTGCTGGATCCTGCACGCGCGCGGCGACCGCCGGGCCCTGGTCGTCGACCCGGGGGACGAGCCGGGCCGGATCCTGGCCGCGGCCCGGGGCCTCGACGTGGTGGCCGTGCTGCTCACGCACGCCCATTTCGACCACGTGCTGGCCGTGCCGGACCTGGCCGCCGCGTGGCGGGTCCCCGTCCTGGCGCACCCGGCGGACGCGCCGGTGTGGCCGCACGAGGTCGCCGCCGCGCGGCGCGCCGGCCACTGGGACGCGGGCACCGCGACCGCCGAGCTGCTGGCCCGCGACCCGGCGTCCCTGGCCTTCCCCGCCGGGACGGTGTTGTGGGACGGCGCGGTCACGCCGGTGGCGGACGGCGAGATCCTGCGGGTGGGGCCGCTGGAGGTGCGGATGCTGCACACCCCCGGGCACACGCCCGGCGGCGTGTCACTGGCCGTGGACGGGCACCTGCTCACCGGCGACACGCTCTTCCCCGGCGGCCCCGGCCTCACCGGGCCGCCGCTGTCGGACTTCCCGGCGATCATCCGGTCCGTACGCCGGCTGCTGGACCTGCCGGGCACGACCCGCGTCCACCCCGGCCACGGCCCTGACACGACGGTCGCGGCGGAACGCCCTCACCTGGAGTCGTGGGTCGCCCGCGGCTGGTGAGAGACCGACTCCACGAGGCAGGTCACGGCGGCGGCGGCGCGGCCGGGGCCGTACTCGGCCCGCAGGACCCCCGTCACCTCCGCGCTCACGGCCGCCAGGAGGGCGTGGGCCAGCGGCTCGGCGTCGGCGTCCGGACGGGCCTCGGCCAGCAGGATGGCGACGTGGCGGTGCCAGAACCGGTAGGCGCCGATGCGGAACCTGGCGCCGGGGCTGGCGGTCTCGGACATCCTGACCAGGTCCAGGTGCCCGAGCACGTACTCCAGGTAGGCTGCGAAGAAGGCGGCCAGCCGGTCGCGGGCGGGCGCGCCCGGCCCCAGCGGCGGCACGCCGGACAGGATGCGTTGCTGCAGGTCGCGTTCGCGTTCGTCGAGCAGTGCCGCCGCGAGGCCCGACTTGTCGCCGAAGCGGCGGAAGAGCGTGCCCTTGCCCACCCCGGCCGCGGCGGCGACCGCGTCCATGGAGACCGACTCCACGCCCTTCTCGGCGAACAGCCTGGCCGCGGCGGCCAGCACCTTACGCCGGTTGCGGGCCGCGTCCGCGCGCTCCTTGGGCGGCCGCGCGCCCAGCATCTCCAGCTCCTCCATATAAACGGACTGTAGTCCACTTTTGTGCCGGCGCGCAACGCTTCTACGGGGTGGAAAGGGCCTCGGTCGGCGAGAGGCGCGAGGCGCGTACGGCCGGATAGAGGCCCGCCACCGCGCCGATCGCCAGCGTCGCCGCGAGGCCGCCCGCCGTCGCCCAGACGGGCACCACCGGCGGCCAGCCGCTGTAGAGCGCGTACCCGATGGTCACGGCCGTGCCCAGCAGGACGCCGCCGGCCCCGCCCAGCAGCGACAGAAGCAGCGACTCCGCCAGGAACTGGGTGCGGATCTGCCCCCTCGTCGCACCCAGCGAGCGGCGCAGGCCGATCTCGGCCCGGCGTTCCAGGACGGAGATGACCATCGTGTTGGCCACGCCGACCCCGCCCACCAGCAGCGCCACCGCGCCCACGCCCAGCAGGAGGCCGGCGAACGCCTGGCTGGTGGCCTGCTTGGCGGCCAGCGCGTCGGACGGGCGGGAGACGTCCACCTCGTTCGGCGCCTCCGGGTTGGCGGTGCCGGCCAGGACCTCGCGCACCGCCTCAAGACCGGACTCCTCGGCGCGGGTGTAGAGGGTCGTCGGATGCCCGTCGAAGCCCAGCCGCTCCTCGGCGACCGGCCAGCCGACCAGCACGCCGTTGTCGAGGTCGGTGGCGAGGGCCACCGGGTTCAGCACGCCCACCACGGTGAAGCGCACCCCGCCGACGACGACCTGCGTGTCCGGTCCCGCCGCGCCGACGCCGAGCCGCCGCGCCGCTGACGCGCCGAGCACGGCCGCGGGAAGGCGTTCGGTGGCCGCGTTGAGCCAGGTGCCGTCGCGCAGGGTCGCGCCGATCGTGGCGGGCAGGTCGAGGCGGGCCGCGTACGTGCTGAGCCCGCCGGTCTGGACCTCGGGGATCCGCTCCGAGCGGTAGACCTTCGCCTCGGGGATCTTGCCGACGGACGAGACCGCCTGCACCGGGCCGACGCGCTCGATCATGGCCTCGGACTCCACCGGCAGCCGCGCCGCCTCCCCCGTCAGCGTGGCACCGGCGGAGACGGTGAGCAGGTTGGTGCCGAGGGCGGAGAGCGTACGGTCCAGCTCGGCCCCGGAGGAGGACGAGAGCCCGACCACGCCCACCATGGCCGCGATCCCGATGGCGATGCCCAGCGCGGACAGGAACGCCCGCAGCGGGCGGGTGCGCAGGCCGACCGCGCCGACCCGCACGACGTCCCCCGGCCGCATCCTGGCGGGCACCGGCGGCGTCCTCACCGGCATCGGCCGCATCCTTTCCGGCGCGGGCCCGGGAGGCTCCAGGGCGCTCATCGGGTCACCCGCCCCTCCGTCGCGAGGACGCCTGCGGCCGAGTCGGCGACGATGCGGCCGTCGCGCATGCTCACCTGCCGGGGCAGGCTGCCCGCGATCTCGTGGTCGTGCGTGATGATCACGATGGTGGTGCCGGCCGCGTTGAGCTCGTGCAGCAGCTCCATCACGCCCGCGCCGGACACCGAGTCCAGCGCGCCGGTCGGCTCGTCGGCCAGCAGGAGCGGCGGCTCGCCGGCCACCGCGCGGGCGATGGCGACCCGCTGGCGCTCCCCGCCGGACAGCTCGTGCGGCTCGTGGTCCAGGCGATGCCCCAGCCCGACGCGCTCCAGCGCCTCGGCGGCCCTGCGGCGGCGTTCCGAGCGGCGCAGGCCCGTGTAGATGAGCCCGTCGGCCACGTTGTCCAGCGCCGGGACCCTGGCGGCCAGGTGGAAGTGCTGGAAGACGAAGCCGATCGTGGTCGCGCGCAGCGCCGAGAGCCGGCCGTCCGAGAGCGCCGCCACGTCGTGCCCGTCGATCCGGACGGCGCCTGAGGTCGGCCGGTCGAGGGTGCCGACGACGTTGAGCAGCGTGGACTTGCCCGACCCCGACGGGCCGACGACCGCGACCAGCTCGCCGTGCTCGACGCGCAGCGACACCGACCGCAGCGCCGCCACCCCGCCGGGGTAGGCGCGGGACACCTCCGTCAGGGCGATCATCGGGTACGTCATCGCGGCATCCCCACCGTCATGCCCTCACGCAGCCCCTCGCCCTCGACCTCGACCCGCCCGCCGGAGAACAGACCGGTCTCGACGGCGACGTACCGGGCCGAGCCGCCCTCGACGACCTGCAGCCCGAACCCGCCCTCCCGCAACGCGACCAGCGCCGCGACCGGCACGGTGAGCACGTTCTCGCGCCGCGAGGCGGTGAAGGTCACGTCCACCGCCGCCCGGTCCAGGCCCTTGGCGGCCTTCACGGCCTTCGCGGACGTGAGGGAGACCAGGGCCTCGACCCGGGTCTCGGGGTCGGCCCCCTGGCCCTCGCCCGGCTTGATGACCGTGGCGACCTCGGTGACCTTGCCCGGCACCGTCGTGCCGTCGGGCAGCGTGACCCGGACCTTGGCGCCCTTCCGCGCCATCCGCTGGTCCTCGGCGTCCAGCTCGGCGGTGACGACCTTGGACGTTCCGGTGTAGGTCAGGATCTTCTGGCCCGGCTGGGCCGGCTGGCCCTTCTCGGCCTCCAGACTCTCCACGCGCACCTTCCCCGGCGCGAACACGACCCGCCCCAGCTCCACCACCCCGGTCTCCTCCAGGCCGCGGTCGGCCTGCCATTCCCTGACGGCCGCGGCCGTGCCGTAGGTGTACTCGTCGTCCACGGTGAAGCCGTCGTAGCCGAGGCGGCGGAGGTTGCGCTCCAGGTTCTCGACGTCCGAGCCCTCCGTGCCGACCTTGAGGTCGCGGTAGGCGGGCGTGTCGCCGTACATGAGGGTCACGGGCTCGTCGTCCACCCGGTAGAGCGAGCGGCCACGGGCGATCCGCGCGCCGCTCGCGGGCAGCCAGGTGATCGTGCCCGGCCTTCTCGCCACGGCGCCGGTGACCGGGCCGTGGCCGAGCTCGCCGTCGGCGTCCACGGTGTCGTCGAGGGTCTGCCTGGTCACCGTGGCGGTGGCCGGGGGCAGGATCGCGGCCGTGCCGGTCGGGCCGGCCCCGCCCGTCAGCGGCCCGGCGGCGTTGATCGTGACGAAGGCGCCGCCCGCGGCGGCCAGCACGACCAGCAGCCCGGCGGCCCACCGGCCTCTCATCCCAGACCTCCCATGCCGGCCTCGGCCATCTCCTTCTGGCACTTCTCCTGGGCGGTCTTGAAGTCGGGGTCCTCGCCGACGTCGCGGGTGATGCGCATCATGCCGCCGTCGGGGTCCGGGAACTTCTCGACGCCGTTGTCCCGCATGCACTGCGCCGCCTTGCGCAGCGCCTCGGCGCGCTTGGGATCGCCGCCGCCCTTGAGCTGGCCGCCCGGGGCCCACTGCTTGCACGCCTGTGCGGCCTGGTCGACCTTCTCCTTCGGCGTGCCGGGACCGATCCTCATCGTGACGCCCTTGCCCGGCTCGGGGTCGGGCATGTCGATGCCGTGCTCGCGCATGCACTGGGCGAACTTGATGCCCTTCTCCTGCGGATCGGCGCTCGGCGGCGCGCTGGTCGCGGCCTGGGTGCCGGTGACCGACGCCACCTCGGAGCCGCCGTTTCCGCCGGCCGCGCAGCCGGTCAGGAGCAGGGCGAACGCGACGGGCGCGGCGGCCAGGGCACTGCGGGCTCGTCCTCGCATGAGTGGTCTCCCCCATCTGGTTGGTACGTCATGTGGGTCTTCGATGGGAGATGCAATAGGCCGGGCTGTTTCCTCCGCGTTTCCTGGTGTCGCGCCCTGCCGCTTACCTTCGCCGAACGCCGTCTGAGCCACACTCGGCTCCGTAGCCGAAGGAAAGGGCCGGAGAGAAGCCATGCGGGTGCTGGTGGTCGAGGACGAGCACGTGCTCGCCGACGCGATAGCCGAGTGGCTGCGTGAGGAGACGCACGCGGTCGACCTGGCGCACGACGGCGAGGCGGCGCTCGAACGCCTCGCGGTCAACGACTACGACGTGGTCGTGCTGGACCGCGACCTGCCGCGCGTGCACGGCGACGACGTGTGCAAGGAGCTGGTGGCCTCGGACTCGGCCGCGCGGGTGCTCATGCTGACCGCCGCGGCCCAGCTCGACGACCGGGTGACGGGGCTGTCCATCGGGGCCGACGACTATCTGCCGAAGCCGTTCGCGTTCCCCGAGCTGGCCGCGCGGGTGCTGGCGCTCGGCCGGCGGTCGCGGCCGGCCGCGCCGCCGGTGCTGCGGCGGGCCGGGATCACGCTCGACCCGGCGCGGCGCGAGGTGTTCAGGGACGGGCGGTTCGTGCCGCTGGCGAGGAAGGAGTTCGCGGTGCTCGCCGAGCTGCTGCGGGCGCAGGGCGGCGTGGTCTCGGCCGAGCACCTGCTGGAGAAGGTGTGGGACGAGCACGCCGACCCGTTCACGGGGGCGGTCCGGCTCACCGTGCTCAAGCTGCGCCGCAAGCTCGCCGGCCCGCCCGTGATCGAGACCGTGCCGGGAGTGGGGTATCGGATCGGATGACCGGACACTGGAGGCCGCGCGGGCCGCGCACGTTGCGGCTGCGGCTCACCCTCGGGTACGGCGCGATCTTCGTGGTGGCCGGGCTGGCGCTGCTCGGGGTCACGTACGTGCTGTTCGACCAGCAGCTCACGCGGTCGTTCGAGGACCGGTTCACCACCGCGCCGCCAGGGCGGCACAAGCAGCTCATCATCGTCGCGGGCGACGTGCAGCTCACCGGGGACGCGGCCGTCGAGTGGCTGCGGCGGCAGGAGGCGGAGCTGCGCGGGGCCGCCGGCACCTCGCTGCTCGCGCAGGGCGTGCTCGCGCTGGCCGTGGTCGGCGGGGCGGCGGTCGCGTTCGGCTGGGTGGTGGCCGGGCGGATGCTGGCCCCGCTGCACCGCGTCACCGACACCGCCCGCCGGATCGCCGCCGCCCCGCTGGCCGAGCGCGGGCTGCACGAGCGGATCGCGCTGGAGGGCCGCCCGGCGGACGAGGTCAAGCGGCTCGCCGACACCTTCGACACGATGGTCGAGCGGCTGGACCACTCCTTCGACGGGCAGCGCAGGTTCGTCGCCAACGCCTCCCACGAGCTGCGTACGCCGCTCACGCTCAACCGGGCGCTGGTCGAGCTGGCCATGCACCGGCGTACGGCCTCGCCGGACGTCAAGGAGCTGGGCGAGAGCCTGCTGGAGATCAACGCCCGGCACGAACGGCTCATCTCCGGTTTGCTGCTGCTGGCCCGCTCGGAGCAGGAGATCGCCGACCGCTCGCCGGTGGACCTCGCCGACGTGGTGACGCACGTGGTGCGGCAGACGGCCGGCGACGCCGCCGCGGCCAAGGTCACGGTGTACGAGGTGGCCGGCCAGGCGCCCGTCACGGGGGACGCGCTGCTCCTCGAACGGCTGGTGCACAACCTGGTCGAGAACGGCATCAGGTACAACCTGGACGACGGGAGCGGGTGGGTGCGAGTGGTGAGCCGTACGGTGGCCGACGGCAAGGCGCAGATCGAGGTCAGCAACACCGGGCCGGAGGTGCCGCCGTACGAGGTGCCGCCGCTCTTCAAGCCCTTCCACCGGCACGGCGCCGAGCGGGTGGTGACGGCGCGGAGCGCGGGGCTCGGCCTGTCGATCGTGCGCTCGATCGCGGTGGCGCACGGCGGCGACGTGAGCGCCCGCCCCCGCGAGGACGGCGGCCTCGTCGTCACCGCCACCCTCCCCCGCGCCCGCCACTGACCGGCTGGTCAGGCCCCGCCGAGCAGCGCCCGCAGCGTCGCGTCGGCCCGCCCGGCCTCGACGGTGACGATGTCGTACGCCGCCACCCCCGCCACCGCGAACGGATCCTCGGCCGCCGCCCGCTCGACCCGCTCCCGGTCGCCGACGGCGAGGATCACGCCGCCGAGGTCGTCAGGGACCGTCTGCCCGGACAGCAGGAACATGCCGTCGGCATGCCACCGCTGGAGGTAGGCGACGTGGCCGGGGACGTGCGGCGCGACCTCGGCGGGCGGCGCGGTGTAACGCACCAGCAGCACGTGCAGCACCGGCGGGCTCTCATCGGCTGGTCGACCACTCACCTCGGGCGCCTTTCTCCCTCGCGGCTCGCGCTGTGCGGGCACCACCCTGCCAGGCCGGGCCGACAGAATCGGGGTATCGGGGCCGGGGGCGCGGGTAGTGATCGCGGAAACGCACGGGAGGAAGTCGCTCATGTCCGCTCCCTCGATCCCCCGCTTCCACCTGGCCGTGCCCGTGGACGATCTCGACGCCGCCCGATACTTCTACGGCGAGCTCATCGGCTGCGCCCAGGGCCGCAGCTCCGACAGGTGGATCGACTGGAACCTGTACGGGCACCAGTTCGTCACCCATCTCGCGCCAGGCGCCGCCGGGGAACGGGCGCGCAACCCGGTGGACGGGCACGACGTGCCGGTGCCGCATTTCGGGCTGATCCTGACGATCCCGGAGTTCCACCGGCTGGCGGACCGGCTCAGGACGGCCGGCGTCGCGTTCGTCATCGAGCCGTACCTGCGCTTCGCGGGCCTGCCGGGCGAGCAGTGGACGATGTTCCTGCTCGACCCGGCGGGCAACGCCCTGGAGTTCAAGGCGTTCGCCGACGACGCGCAGATCTTCGCGGTCCACTAGCCGAGGGCGGCCGTCCGCAGCGAGCGGTAGAGCAGGCGGGCGTCGCCCAGGTGGTGGCGCAGCAGCTTCTCCAGGCCGCCGATCGGCACGAGGTTCTGCGGCGCGCGCGGGTCCTTGTAGTCGACGCCGGCGAGCGGCGGCAGCGCCAGGGTCACGGCGTCGGCGAGCCGTACGACCTGGGCGGGCTCCAGCTCGGCGCTCGCCTCGCAGCGCGCGACCCCCGCCCACGGGGCGGAGGAGCGGACCGGCAGCCGGACGTACCAGGCGTGCCGCCGCCAGCTCGTGCCCATGAGGAACACCGGCGTCCGCTGCCCCGGCGCGAGCGCCGCCACCACCGAGGACTGCGGCGGCGGCAGGTAGGCCGTGTGGTGCGTCTTGATGTAGCCGACCGTGCGCGGCAGGTGGGTGCGGCCCCGCAGCGGGCCGTCCACCAGCAGCAGGTCGTCGCTCTCCGTGCGGTGGCGCACCGCCAGGTCCACTTCGAGCTGGGTGACCTGCCGCTGCAACGCCAGGGACAGCTCCTCGAAGCTGGCGTCCGCGGCCTTGCTCGGGTGGTAGGTGGCGTGCGGCGTCTTGACCTCGGGGGTGTTCGGGGAGGCGGAGATGAGCGTCCTGCTGACCTCGATCGCGGCCAGGTCGGCGCCCTCCGGGCCGCAGCGGACGATCCCGGCCGCGTACGAGGCCGCGATCCCCGGCACCGGCATCGGCGCCCCGGGGTCCTCGACCCAGACCCGCGCGTCCACGCGGCGTACCCCGTCGGCGACCAGCAGCGTCGTCGGCGGGACCGCGTCGGGCGCGGGCGTGACCGGCTGCCAGGCGGCGGGCTGGAGCTCGACGTCGAGCACCAGCTCGGCACTGGTGGCGCCCATCTCGGCGATGTTCTCGACGGCGAGCGCGGCGGCGTAGCCCGGGTCCCACGGGTCGACCGTGAAGCCGCTCACGCGATCCCGGCCTTGCGGACGTGGGAGCCCTTGCCGTCGCGGCTGACCTCGAAGCGCACCGGCACCCGTTCGGCCAGCGCGGGCACGTGGGTGACCAGGCCGATCATGCGGTCCTGGCCGGCGGCCAGGCGTTCGAGCGTGGTGGCGACGGTGTCGAGCGTGGCCGGGTCGAGGGTGCCGAAGCCCTCGTCCAGGAAGATCGAGTCGAGGCTCTTGGCGACGGACCCGGACAGCGCGAGGGCGAGGGCGAGCGCGGCCTGGAAGGTCTCGCCGCCTGACAGGGTGCGGGCGCTGCGCCGCAGGCCGGCCTCGGCGTGGTCGATGACCTCGATGTCGCCGGTGCGGTCGGCGAGCGCCAGCTCGTACTGGCCGTCGGACAGCTCGCGCAGCGTCTCCGAGGCCGTGGCGACGAGCACGGCCAGGGCCTCGGCGCACAGCCAGCGCTCGAAGGCGTTGGCGCGCAGCCGCAGCGCGAGCTCGTGGGCGACCTTGGCCTCGTGCTCCTTCATGGCGACCCGCTGCTCCAGGTCGGCGGCGCGCTTGCGTTCCTCCCTGAGCCGGTCGAGGTCGCTCTCGGCGCGGGCGAGCGCGCCGGCGACGGCGGCGCCGAGCTGGTCGGGCGAGGCGTCGCGGGGCGGGACGACGCCGTGCTCGGCCAGGCGCTCGGCGAGCCTGCGGCGGTCGGCGGCGAGGCGGTCGCGGGCGTCGGCGAGCTGCTTCTCCCGGGCGGCGAGTGCGGCGCGGGCGGTCTCGGCGGCCCGGTCGCGCCAGGCGAGCAGCTCGCTCCAGGCCCGGTGCAGGTCGTCGCGGACGAGGGGCGGCGGCGCGTCCCCCTGGACCTGCTCGTCTCCCTGGGTCTCCTCGCCGCTACCCGACGGGGCTTCGGGCCCGAAACGGCCGCCGGAGACGAGGAGGCGGTCGCGGGCGGACTCCAGCGTCTGCCAGGCCGACGCCGTCTGGCGTTCGACCTGGTCGGCGTGGTCGCGGGCGCGCTGCAGCCGGCCGCGGGCGGCGCGTACGGCGGCGCGGGCCTCCCCCGCCACCGCGTCCGCCTTGGCGATCTCCGCGAGCCGGGCCTCCAGCTCGGCGCGGTCGCCGGGCGCGGGCAGCCCGGCGAGCCGGGACTCCAGCCCTTCCGCCTGCCTGGCCAGCAGCGACGCCGACGTCTCGGCCTTGGCGTGCGCGGCGCGGGCGCGCTGGGCCTGCTCGCGCGCCTGGGCGAGGGCGCGGTCGGCGGTGCGCATGTCGGCGGGCGAGCGGTGCAGCGGCAGCTCGGCGACCGGGTGGTGGCAGACCGGGCACGGCTCGCCGACGGCCAGCCGGTGCACCAGGTGGGCGGCGGCGTGGGCGTCGCGCAGGCGTTCGCGCCGCTCCTCGGCCGCGTCGGCGGCCTGCTCGGCGGTCTCGGCGGCGGCGGCGAGGTCCGCGAGGCCCGCGACGGCGGCCTCGGCCTCGGCGCGGGTGCGGGCCGCGTCGGCGGCGAGCCGTTCGCGGGCGTCGAGCGCGGCCAGCTCCGCCCGAGGCGCGCCGCGGTCGCCCAGGGCGGCCAGCGCCTCGAACGCCTCGTGCTCGTCGGCCTCCAGCGTGGCGACCTCGCGGGCCAGCGTCTCGACGGCCTCGGCGGCGGCGCGGCGGGCCGAGGCCAGGGTGGGGACGGCCTCCGGCATGGCCAGCCTGGCCAGCACCGCCTGCCGTTCGGCGACGGCGGCGCGCTCCTGCTCGGCGCGGCGGATGTCGCCCTCGCGGGTGCGCAGCAGGTCGAGGTCGGCGCCGATGGCGTCGGAGAGCCGGCGCAGCGCCTCCATGCGCTCGGCCAGCTCGCGCTCGGCCTCCTCGCTCGCGCCGGACAGCTTGGCGAGCTGGTCGCGGGCGAAGGACGCCTCCTGCCTGGCGCTCTCCTCCTCGCGGGCGGCGCGCTGCCTGATCAGCTCGTACACGTCGGCGTCGAGGAGCTGCACCAGCAGGTCCTGGCGTTCGCGCGGGGCGGCGTGCAGGAACTCGGCGAAGCGGCCCTGCGGCAGCACCACGCACTGGGTGAAGAAGCGGTATTCGAGTCCGGTGACCCGCTGCGCCTCGGGGGTGACGCCCTCGCCCTCGGCGAGCGGCTTGACCACGGCCTCGAACGCCTGCTCCAGCGGCGCGGCCGGGTCCAGCTCGTCGAGCCGCGCCTCCTTGGTGCGGACCGCGCCCTTGGCGTCGCGCACCATCGCGCGGACCACGCCGTAGCGGCGGCCGTCGCTGTCGAAGACCATCGCGACCTTGCCGGCGGCGACGGACGGCGCGAGGGCGTGCGCGACGGCGCCCTCCCTGCCCCAGCGCGGCACGGTGCCGTAGAGGGCGAAGCAGACCGCGTCGATGATCGTGCTCTTGCCGGCGCCGGTGGGGCCGACGAGCGCGAAGTAGTCGGTGTCGGAGAAGTCGACGACCACCGGCTCGCGGAAGCTGCCGAAGTGGTCGAGGTGGAGCAGCAGGGGACGCATCAGCCGGTCACCTCGTCGTAGAGCCGGTCGAACAGGCCGGCCACCTGGTCGTCGTGGCGTCCGGTGGCGGCGAGGTAGTCGCGGAACAGCTCGCGGGGGCTGCGGCCGGCCGTGCCGGCCCGGCGCGTGGCGGGCACCGGGCGGAACTTCTCGTCCAGCATGACGTCCACGGCGGCGCCCGCGAGCAGCTCGCGTACGTCGTCGGCGAGCCCGACCCGGGGTTTCTCCTCCACGACGACCTTGAGCCAGTCGTCGCCGGGGTCGATGCCCTCCAGCTGCTCCAGCGTGCCGCGTACGGTGCGCAGCCGGCGGGCGGAGGAGAAGGTCAGCTCGCGGACCACGGCGGGCCGGCCGGGCGAGACCTCGACCAGCAGCGCGCCGGGCACGTTGCCCTCCTCGCCGAAGTCGACGTTGAGCGGCGAGCCGCTGTACCAGATCGGGCAGGGGCCGGGGATCTGCTGGCGGCGGTGCAGGTGACCGAGCGCGGCGTATTGGGTGGTGGCGGGGAAGGCGGTCGGCTCGAAGTAGTACGAGAAGATCGACTGGGCCTCGCGCTCGCCGCCGCCGAACGCGCCACCGGGCAGGGTGCCGTGGGTGGTGACGAGGTTGACGGTGTCGCCGTGGAAGCCGGCGGTGAGCGCGCCGATCAGCTCGCCGATGCGGGAGGCGTAGTCGCGGTTGTGCTCGGCGGCGGTGCCGGTCAGCACCTCGGCGGCGCGTACGACGTAGCGGTGCGACAGGAACGGCAGCACCGCGAGGCGCACCGGCTCGCCCGTGCGCGCGGTGAAGGCGAGCGTGCCGCCCGCGTCGGGGCGGCGGAAGACGCCGACCACGTGCAGGCCGAGCTTGCCCAGCACGGGCCGGTAGACCTCGAGGAGCTGCGCGTTGTCGTGGTTGCCGGCCAGCACGACGACGTCGCGGTTGTCGCCGCGCAGCGCCATGAGCGCGCCGAGCACCAGCGACTGCGCCTCCGGCGTGGGCGCGGAGGTGTCGAAGAGGTCGCCGGCCACGATGACGGCGTCCACGTCGTGGGTGCGGGCGGCGGCGACCAGCTCGCGCAGCACCTCCCGGTGCTCGTCGAGACGGGACCGGCCCTTGAGCACCTTGCCCACGTGCCAGTCCGCGGTGTGCAGGATCTTCACGAGACCACCTGTGTGTCAGAAGGGCGGGATGTCGTCTTCGATGGCGGACGGGAGGCCCTGGAAGGGGTCGCCGCCCGTCCTCGCGCCCGGCCTCTCGTCGGCCCGGGGCGCGGCCTCGGCGGGCCTGGTGGCCCAGGCGGGGAACGGGAAGGCCACGGCCAGCGGCACCGGGATCTCCGGCTGGGCCACGAACATGGTGCCCGGCTTGGCGATCGTGGCGCGCTCGCGGACGGCCGGGGGCATCCAGCCGTACTCGGAGCGGGCGGCCTCGGCCGGGTCGAGCCGCCCGGCGACGCGGACGGCGCTGTTGGAGACGATCCGCCGCTCCACCTCGGAGGCCGTCTGCTGGGCGCCGATGAGGATGACGCCGAGCGAGCGGCCCCGCTCGGCGACGTCCAGCAGGATCTCCTTGATCGGGGAGTCGCCCTCGCGCGGCGCGTACTTGTTGAGCTCGTCCAGCACCACGAACAGCAGCGGCTTGGCGCTGCCCGAGGACTCCTTGCGGTGGAACTCGCCGCGCAACACCACGCCGACCACGAACCGCTGCGCCCGCTCGGGCAGGTTGTGCAGGTCGACGATGGAGACCTGGGCGTCGGAGGTGCTGACCGAGTGGCTGCGGTAGAAGGGCAGGTCGCCGCGGACGATCGGGGACAGCGGGCGCACGGCGCTGCGCAGGCGGCGCAGGAAGGCGTTGACGGTGCCGAGCGGGGTCTGCGCGCCGGTCCAGTCCCTGCGGGTGTCCTCCTCCTGGAGCTGGTCGGAGAGCATCTCGACGAGGTCGGCGAAGGTGCGGCAGGTGGTGCCCTGCACGCGTACGGCGCCGCCGTCGCCGATCGGCTCGGCCCACGACTTCAGCCGGGCCGCGACCTGCCCGACGAGCAGGGAGTAGCCGGCCCGTTCGTCGTCGGCGTCGGCGAAGACGAAGCGCAGCAGCTCCTCCTGGCAGAACTCGACCAGCGTCCAGTAGAAGGCGCTGACGCCCTGCGTGCGGGCGGCGACGTGCGGGACGCCGTTGGGGTCGTTGGGGCGCGGCGGGGCGAAGACGTGGACGCTGCCGAAGGCCCGCGCGGGCAGCCCGAGCCTGGCGTAGCCGTCGCGGGCGCGCTGGTCGAGGCGGGTGTTGTCGTGGTCGAGGAAGAGCAGGTCCTCGCCCTTGACGGAGAAGATGAGCGCCTTGGTGTTGGCGGACTCGGCGTCGAGCACGCCGGAGTTGAAGATCGAGTAGAGCAGGAACGTGGCGAAGGAGGTCTTGGTGGCCACGCCGGACACGCCGGAGATCGACACGTGGGCGCCGCGGGTGCCGTCGAGGAAGTCGAAGTTCACGTAGAGCGGCTGGCCGTCGCGGCCCATGCCGAGCGGGATGCGGCGCTCCATGACGTCGAAGTAGAGCGCCTGGTCGCGGTCGCCGGAGCCGGCCAGGTAGACCTGGGAGCCGGGCAGCGGCGGCACGAACACCTCCGGCTCGACCCGGGTCACCCGCACCTCGGCCACCTCGACCACGGCGGCCGGCAGCGCGCCGTCGGCGATGAGGAACACGTCGGAGTCGTACGCGGCGCCCTCGTGCCGGGCCTCCACCGTGGTCACCACGCCCGCGACCAGCACCGGGCCGTGGCCGGGCACCTCCCGCCTGGTCACCACCACGTCGTCGAGCTGGAGGACCCTGCCCGGCTCCAGGCCCACCCAGAACGAAAGCGGCGAGGCCGCCTGCGTGCCGAGGACCCGCCCGACCACCTCACCGGTCACCTGCGCCCCGCCTGCCGCTGTCGCCGCCTGCGGGCTCGCCGCTCCGTTGACCGTCACCAATCCCTCCGCCCCCAACCAACGCCCTTCCCAAGGAGGGTAGTAGGGCGGGCGGGGTGCGTCCGGCTCATTCGGCCGCCGGTACCCCTTTTCAGCCGCCCGTCCGGGTGACGGGAACGCGGTGGACGCGCAGCTCGTGCGCGCCGTCGGCGCGGGTCATCTCGTAGTAGAGCCACCAGTGGTCGTCGTGGAGCAGCGCGTCGAGGTAGCGGACCGAGCCGGTGCCGTACGGGGAGGTGACCCAGGGGCCGTACTCGGACAGCCGCCGCCAGGAGAACAGGTCGGCGGAGACGGCGACGCCGCAGCGTTCCTCGTAGTTCTCGGTGTGGGAGGCCGAGCCGTCGTAGAAGCCGACGTAGCCGCCGCCGGGCACGGGGACGACGCTGTTGAGCCGGGCCTGGTAGCGGTCCCAGCCGGTGCCGACGGGCAGGACCGCGCCGCGCCAGGTGAACGACTCGCCGTCGAGGCTGGTGGCCAGGCCGGTCGGGTGGACGGTCGCGCCGACGTTGTAGATGTCGGCGGTGGCGTGCGCCTCCGGGTCCGGGCGGTCCAAGGGCGCGGCGTAGCTGGCGAACAGGTACGTGACCGGCCCGGCCCGCAGCACGAACGGGTCCTTGACCCCTTCGGTGCCGGTGGAGGCCGCGGTCAGGACCGGCCGGGCCCGGGTGACGTCGAACCGCGACGGGTGCTCGGCGGTGAGCGCGTCGATGCGCCACCGGTTGTCGGCGGGGTCCACGTACGACAGGTAGAGCCGGTAGCCGCCGCTGACCGGCATCAGGCAGAAGCGTTCCATGGAGGGGGTGCCGAGCTCGTCCTTGTGCACGCTCCACACGTCGGTGAACCGCAGGCCGTCGTCGCTCACGGCCACCGCGCACTGCCAGCCCCGCTCGGCCGCCGCGCCCCTCGGCCGGCGCCGGCGGTAGGTGAGCCAGAACCGCTCGCCGTCGTGCAGGACCCCGGCCGCGCCGCTCCAGTAGCCCGGCTCGTCCTTCTCCGGCTCCATCACCACGGAGCCCGCCACCGGATCGAACGCGGACAGCGGAGCGAACACACGATTTGCCACTTTGTCTACCTTTCGTACAAGAAACTGTCCAGGGCGACGGCGGCTCCGCCCACGACCCCGGCGTCGCCGCCGAGGGTCGGACGCTCCACCCGTACCATGTCGCGCAGCACGGGGAACACCTTGGCGCGCAGCGCGGCGCGCACCCGGTCGAAGACCGGCTCGGGAGCCGTGCGGAAGATGCCTCCGAGCAGGATCAGCTCGGGGTTGAGCAGGTTGACCACGCTGGCCAGGCCCGTGGTCAGGTGGCCCGCGACCTCGCCGAGCAGCTCGTCGTCCAGCTCGGCGAGCGGGTCGGGCGAGGGGCGGCCGAGCCGCTCCGCGAGGTACGCCTCCGACACGACGGTCTCCAGGCAGCCGGTGGCGCCGCAGGCGCAGGTCCTGCCCTGCTCCCGCACGCGCAGGTGGCCGAGCTCGGTGACGCCGTACGCGCCGGGACGGAACGGCTGCCCGCCGATCACCAGCCCGGCGCCCACGCCGGTGCGGACGTGGACGTAGAGGAGCGGGTCCGCGCCGCCGGTCGCGCCGTAGCGGCTCTCGGCGAGCGCCATGGCGCGTACGTTGTGGTCCACGACCGCGGGGACGCCGAGCGCGGGCTCCAGCAGGTCGGCGAAGGGCACGTCACGCCAGCCGAGGTTGACCGACAGGACGTTGCGGCGGTGCTCCGCGTCCACCGGGCCGGGGGCGGCGACCCCGACGCCGAGCAGCCGCCCGTCGGGCAGGCCCTTGGCCAGCAGGGACGCCTCCTCGGCGATGCGCGCGACCACCCTTCCGGGCCGCTCGGCGGGGTCGAAGGCGAACGACGCGCTCCGCGTCACCCGGGCCCTGAGGTCGCACAGCCCCAGCTCGACGGTGCCCGCGCCGACCCGTACGCCGATGACGTTGCGCGCGTCGGCCCTGATGCCGATGCCCGTGGACGGCCGGCCGACCCGCTGGCCGGCCCCCTCCACGGCACCCTCGGCGACCAGGCCCTCGTCGAGGAGCTGGCCGACGACCTTGGTCATGGTGGTGGCCGACAGGCCGAGCCGCCGCGCGAGGTCGGCGCGCGGCTGGACGCCGTCGTCGCGCAGGCTGCGCAGCACGAGCCGCAGGTGATGCCTGCGCACGTCCTGGACCGGTGAGATCCGCTCGCCCATCGTCGCCCCTTAAGTAACTACTGGTGAGAAAATAAGGCTTCCGTCCGAATTAGGCAATATGTCGCGAATCTGGGGCGTCCGGGTCGTAGGCTGCCCGCGTGATCAGCCGTGCCGCCCGGGTGGAGTCCCTCCTGTCGGCCGCCGTCGTCCGCTGGGAGCCGGTGCCGCCCTGGTCCGTGGCGCGGGCGCGGCTCGGCGCGGGCGGATCGGCGATCGTCAAGTGGACGCGCCCGCACGTGCTCCAGGCGCGGGACGACGGCCGGCGGACCCGTACCGAGGTGGCCGCGCTGCGCTTCCTCTCCGACGACCTGGGTCTCGACCTCGCGCCGCGCGTCCTCGCCGCCGACCTGGACGGCGGCCTCGTGGTGCTGGAGGACCTGTCCCCGCGTACGCCGCTGGACGGGCTGCTGCACGCGGACGGCCCGGCCCCGCACGCCGCCCGGCTCGCCGCCTTCGGCCGCGCCCGCGGCACCCTGAGCGCCGCCACCGCCGGCCGGGCCGCCGCCTACTACGCCCGGCGGGCCGCGCTCGGCCCGGTCTCCCCCGCCGAGGACCGCGCCGGGCACCTCGCCGGGCACCACGAGCGGGGGCTGCGGGCGTCCGCCGACTTCGGCGCGCCGGTCTCCGGCCGCGCGGCGGACGAGCTGGCCGCCGCCGTGGCCGAGCTGCGCGAGCCCGGGCCGTTCCTGGCGCTGAGCAACGGCGACCCGGAGAGCAACAACGTGCTCGTCCACGCCGCCGGCGAGCCGGACGCCCGGCTCATCGACTTCGAGTTCGCCGGGTACACGCACTGCCTGCACGACGCCGTCTGCCTGCACGTCCCCGGACCCGGCTGGCTCTCGGTGGCCGATCCGGGGCCGGCCGCCGCGTACCGGCGGGCTTTGGCGGCGGGCGTGCCCGAGGCCGAGGACGACCACCGCTACGGCTTCGGCCTCGCCGCGGCCTGCCTCTGGTACGCCCTCGTCCGCGCCGAACGCCTGCCGGCCCTCGACGCCCGACCGCCGGGCGACGACAGCCGGGCCCAGCTCGTGGCGACCCTGGAGGCGGCGGCCGGCGTCTCGAAGGGCGCGCTGCCGCACCTGGCGGGCTGGGCGGACCGGACCGCCGGACTGCTCCGCCGCCGCTGGCCGGACGCGGACCGGGATCTCGGCGGGCTGCCGCCGTACACGCCGCGCCGCCGGGTTCCCGACCGGGCCTAGCGGGAGCCGATCCCGGCCAGCTTGTCGGGGTTGGTCACCGAGTAGATGCCGCTGATCCGCTCACCGTCGGGCGCGAGCTCCACGACGACGACGGCCAGCGGGCTGTCGCCGGAGAAGACGAGCGCGCACGGGTCGCCCGCCACCCGCCGGTAGCGGAGGTCCAGGCCGCCGTCGGGCAGCGTCGCGGCGACCGACACGAACAGGGCGGCCACCCGGTCGCGGCCGTGCACGGGACGCAGGCTGGTGGCCGGCCCCTTGCCGCCGCCGTCCGTCCACAGGGTCACGTCCGGCGCCAGCACCTCCAGCAGGGCCCTCAGGTCCCCGCCGAGCGCGGCCTCGGCGAACCGCTCGGTGACCCGGGCGTGGACGTCCGGCTCGGCCCGCCTACGGGGGCGCCGCGCGTGCACGTGGCGGCGGGCACGGGCGGCGAGCTGGCGGACCGCCGCCGGCGTGCGGCCCAGGATGCCCGCGATCTCCGGATGGCCGTACCCGAACACCTCGTGCAGCACGAACACCGCCCGTTCGAGCGGTGACAGCGTCTCCAGGACCACCAGCATCGCCATCGACAACGACTCGGCCCGTTCGGCGGCGGCGGCCGCGTCCTCCTCGACCGTGATCAGCGGCTCCGGCAGCCAGGGGCCCACGTACGTCTCCCGCCGGCGGCTCAGGTCCGCGCGGCGGGCCAGCGCCTGGTTCACCGCCATCCGCACCAGATAGGCCCGCGCGTTCTCGACCGGCCCCGCGGCCGGCCTGGCGCGGCGGGCGGACCAGGCCAGCCACACCTCCTGCAGCGCGTCCTCGGTGTCGGCGACGCTGCCGAGCATGTTGTAGACCACCGAGAACAGCAGCTCGCGATGGCCGAGGAACTGCTCCGTGGCGGTCGCGTCCCCTGGGGTCGATGTCATGGCGAACCTCCTCATCCGCCGCCGAAGAGCGCCGTCACGCCCGAAGTGTGACATCGACGCCCGATGTCACATCCGTCCGCCGGGACTCCTCTCTGGTGGCGTCACGACTGATGGAGGAGATTTCGATGCGTACGCTGATCCGCGACGTCCGGTTGTTCGACGGCGAACGGTCCGTGGCGAGGACCGACGTGATGATCGAAGGCGGGTCGATCACCGCGGTCGGCGCCGGCCGGCCGGCCGACGCCGAGGTGAGCGGCGCGGGCAGGACGCTCCTGCCGGGGCTGATCGACGCCCACACGCACGTGTTCGACGGCAGCCTGGCCCAGGCCCTGCGGCACGGGGTCACCACGGAGCTCGACATGTTCTGCCTGCCGCAGATCCTCGGCGAGCAGCGCCGGCTCGCCTCCGAGAGCGACGACGTGGCGGACCTGCGCAGCGCGGGCACCCTGGCCACCGCGCCGGGCGGGCACCCGACCCAGCTCCTGGCGGCCCTGGCCGGCACCGTGCTCGCCGGCCTGGAGGCCCCGGAGATCGACTTCGTGTCCGACCCCGCGCAGGCGCCGGCGTTCGTCCGGGCCCGGCTGGCCGAGGGAGCCGACTACCTCAAGATCGTCATCGACGACGGCAGGGTGCACGGCGCCGACCTGCCGGCCATGACGCCGGACGTCGCCACCGCCCTCACCGGGGCGGCGCACGACGCCGGGCTGCGGGTCGTCGCCCACGCGATCACCGCGCCCGAGGTGGAGATCGCGCTCGACGCCGGCGTGAACGGCCTGGCCCACGTGTGGACCGACCTCGCGCCCGGCGACCCGGCCTCCCGGCGGCTGGCCGAGCGGGCCCGCCGCCAGGAGGTCTTCGTGGTGACCACGCTCGCCTATTTCGAGGCGATCACCGCTCAGCACGTCAGGACCGCCGACTGCGCGCGTCCCGGCAGCTCGGCCAACGCCGCCGGCGCGCTGCGGGACCTGCACCGGGCCGGGGTGCCCCTGCTCGCCGGGACGGACGCCACCCCGTTCACGCCCGCCCACGGCGCCGGCCTGCACCGCGAGCTGGAGCTGCTCACCGAGGCCGGGCTCAGCCCCGAGGAGGCGCTGGCCGCCGCGACCAGCGTGCCCGCCCGGCACTTCGGCCTGGACGACCGCGGCAGGATCGCCCCCGGTCTCCGCGCGGACCTGGTGCTGGTCGAAGGCGACCCGACCCGTGACATCACCGCCACCGCCTCCATCGTGGACGTCTGGCGTCGAGGAGTGCGCCAGACCCGCTAGGCGAGACCTTGCCGACACGCACGGATAGTGGAAACTTGAACCCTTCGTCCCCACCCGTCCGGGAGCCTTCCGTGCGTGTCGCCCTGCTCGTCCCCCTCGCCGCCCTGCTGTTAGGAAGCGCCCCCGCGGCCGCCGCGGCCCCCGAGGTGCTGGACTACACGTGCACCACGACCGCGACCGGCGACAAGCAGAACGTCAAGCTGAGCGTCGAGCTGACCGTGCCGGCCACCGGCGGCGTCCAGCAGCACCTGACGATCACCTGGAAGGGCTCCTACTCCGGGTCGGCGCAGCTCCTCGCGCCCGCGACCGGCCTGGAGGCCGGGCTCAACCTGTACGCCTACGCCGGCATCAGCGGCATCCCCGGCCTGACCTCGGCCACGGGCGTCGCCCAGCTCACCGGCGTCTCCCCCGGCGCGCCGATCACGCTCCCCACGACGACGGTCAACCTGACGACCACCCCGTCGCAGGCGGGCACGGGCAAGGTGCACGCGGCGTCCGTCAACTTCGGTCCCAGCCCGCAGGATCCGGTGATCGAGTGCGAGCTGCCGAGCACCGCCAAGCCTGTGGACCACCCGCTGACGATCAGCGCCACGGGCGGGTCGCCCAGCCCGACCCCGACGTCGAGCACCACCCCGAGCCCGACCCCGACGCCGACTCCCACCCCCACTCCCACCGACGACGACAAGGAGGAGGACCCGGAGGACGACGCCACGGAAAGCTCCACGGCGGTGCCGTCCGGGGGCGTCTCCACGGGAGGCGGCGGCGAGGCCGGCCCAGACGGGCGGGTGCTGATCCTGACCGGCTCCCTGCTGCTGCTGGCCGGGGGCACGGGCCTCGTCCTGCGCCGCCGCCGGCTGCCGGCGTGAGCGTGATCGCGATTGTGACCAGGAGCACGTGCCCGAGAGGGGGCCCCGGTATTCCCCGGCTGCGAAGGTTAGCCTAACCTTAGCTTCATGACTGAGGAGATCTCCCTCCGCGGCGCGGAGCTGTGCCTGAGCTACCACGGCACCCCCGTGGTCCAGGACGCCCGCATCGCACTCCGTCCCGGCCGCGTCACCGCCCTCGTCGGCCCCAACGGCAGCGGCAAGTCGACCCTGCTGCGCGCGCTGGCCCGGCTGCACCGCCCCGACAGCGGCGCGGTGACCCTGGCCGACGGCTCCTCAGCGCTGGACCTCACGCCCCGCGACTTCGCCCAGCGGGTGACGCTGCTCTGCCAGAGCCGCCCCACGCCGGGCGGCGTCCAGGTACGCGACGTCGTCGGCTACGGCCGCCACCCCTACCGCCGGCGCTGGCAGTCCGGCGACCCCGAGGGCGAGGTGGCCGTCGCCCGCGCGATGGAGCTCACCGGCGTCGCCGTCATGGCCGACCGTCCCGTGGACGAGCTGTCCGGCGGCGAGCTGCAGCGCGTCTGGCTGGCCACCTGCCTGGCCCAGGACACCGGCGTGCTCCTGCTCGACGAGCCCACCACGTTCCTGGACCTGCGCTACCAGGTGGAGCTGCTGGACCTCGTCCGCGACCTCGCCGACGACCACGGCGTCGCCATCGGCGTCGTGCTGCACGACCTCAACCAGGCCGCCGAGATCGCCGACCACGTCGTCCTCCTGCAGGGCGGCCGGGTCCGCGCCGAGGGCACGCCCGCCGAGGTCCTCACGACCGAGTTGCTCACCGCCGCCTACGGCATCCGGATCGAGGTCGCCTGCGACCCCCGTACGGGCACCGTGAGCACCCGCCCGGTCGGCCGGCACACCCGCGCGGTCCCGGTCGCCGTCTGATCTCTCTCAGCACCCTCTCCCCCGATTCACCACACGTCAGGAAAGACCATGCGCAAGACCCTGCTCGCCCTCGCCTCCACCGTCCTGCTCGCCACCGCGTGCGGGACGACCGAGGCCCCCGTGACCGAACAGGCGGGGCCGAGCGGCAGTCCCTCCGCCGCCACCAAGATCACCGTGACCGACAGCCGTGGCAAGGAGGTCACGCTGGACCGGCCGGCGACCAGGGTGGTCAGCCTGGAGTGGGCCGAGACCGAGATCCTCGCCTCCCTCGGCGTCATGCCGGTGGGCGCGGCGGACGTGAAGGGCTACGCCACCTGGGACACCGCCGCCAAGCTCGACGACTCGGTCAAGGACGTCGGCACCCGGCAGGAGCCCAGCGTCGACTCCATCAGCGCCCTCCAGCCCGACCTCGTCGTGATGGAGGCCGCGCGGGACGCGCCGCTGATCGGGCAGCTGGAGAAGTTCGTGCCGGTGCTGGTGACCAAGGGCAGCGACGGCAGCGACAACATCAAGCGCATGCGTGACGACCTCGACATGATCGCCAAGGCGGTCGGCAAGTCCGACCAGGCGACCAAGCTGATGGCCGACTTCGACGCCGCCATGGCCGCCGGCAAGCAGAAGCTGGCCGACGCGGGCGCGGCGGGCAAGCCGTTCGTCATGGCCGACGGGTGGAAGCAGGGCAGCACCATCTCGGTCCGCCTGTTCGGCAAGGGCTCGCTGGTCTCCGAGATCGCGGGGCAGCTCGGCCTCACCAACGCCTGGACCGGCAAGGTGGACGAGCAGTGGGGCCTCGGCACCACCGACGTCGAGGGCCTGACCGCGCTCAAGGACCCCGACATCCGCTTCTTCTACAACGCCTCCGACGGCGACGACGTCTTCGCCGACGGGCTCGCCTCCAACGCCATCTGGAAGTCGCTGCCGTTCGTCAAGAGCCAGCAGGTCCACAAGCTGCCCAACGGCATCTGGACCTTCGGCGGGCCGCTGTCGGGCCAGCAGTTCGCCGACGCGCTGGTGAAAGCGTACGCGGGTTGAGCAACGCGCCACGACCCGGCTCGGGCGCGCCGGCCGGGCCGGTTCTCGCGCCCGAGCCGCCGGGCACGCCGCTCCGGCGGCTCGGCGCCGCCGGGGTCTTCGTGCTCGCGCTGGCCGCCGTCGTCGTGGTGGCGGCCGTCCACGTGACGCAGGGCACCTCGTCGATCGGCGCGTTCGACCTGCTGGCGCTGCCGTTCGGCGGCGACGAGGAGGCCGCCCGCGTGCTGCTGGCCTCCCGCCTGCCCCGGCTGCTCGCCGGGGTGGCCGTGGGCGTCGCGCTCGGCGTCGCGGGCTCCCTGCTGCAGTCGGTCGCGCGCAACCCGATGGCCGCGCCGGACACGCTGGCCGTCAGCTCCGGGGCGTACCTGGCGGTGGCGACGGCGGCGGCGTTCGGGCTGGCGCTGCCGCTGCCCCTGTCGGGCGGGCTCGCGCTGGTCGGCGGCCTCGCCGCGGCCGGGCTGGTGATGGCGCTGTCGGCGGGCGGGCGCGCCGGGACGACCCGGCTCATCCTCGCCGGGTCCGCCACCGCCCTGGCGCTCCAGTCGCTCACCAACCTCGTCATGATCCTGTTCGAGCAGGAGACCACCGGGCTGTACGCCTGGGGCAGCGGCTCGCTCGTGCAGAGCGACTTCGGCGCCGTCGCCCAGCTCGGGCCGCTCATCGCGGCGGTGCTGGTGGCGGCCGTGCTGATCGGGCCGCGGGTGGACATCCTCGGCCTCGGCGACGACACCGCCGCGGTGCTCGGCGTGAACGTGCGCCGGATGCGCGGCTGGCTCGTCCTGATGGCCGTGCTGCTGGCGGCGGCCGCCGTGACGATCGCGGGGCCGATCGGGTTCGTCGGGCTCTGCGCGCCGGTGATCGTGCGCCTGCTGCCGAGGACCATCCCCGGGCTGCACCGCAACCGGGCGCTGCTGCCGCTGTCCGGCCTGGCCGGCGCGCTGATCGTGCTCGGCTCCGACATCCTGCTGCGGGCCGCGCTCGGCGGGCAGGCCGGGGTCGAGGTGCCGCCCGGCGTGGTCACGACGATCCTCGGCGCGGGCGTGATGATCTGGCTGGCGCGGCGCTACCGGGACGCGGGGCCGACCCGCAGGCCGCCTGCCGTACGCACCGGCGGGGCCCGCGGCCGCGGGGCCTTCCTCACCGTGGTGGCGGTCTGCGCCGCGCTGCTGGTCGCGGCGCTGGTCGCCGGCCTGCTCGGCGGCGACCGGTGGCTGCTCACCGGCGACGTGCTCAACTGGCTGCAGGGCCGCTCGGGGCGGGCGCTCACGTTCGTGCTCGACCAGCGCTGGCCCCGGGTGCTGGCCGCCGTGCTGGCGGGGGCCGCGCTGGCCGTCGCGGGCGCCGCGGTGCAGGCCGTGTGCCGCAACCCGCTGGCCGAGCCCGGCGTGCTCGGCGTCACGGCCGGGGCCGGGGTCGGGGCGATCTCGCTGCTGGCCGCCGCGCCGCTGGCCGGCGTCTGGATGATGTCCGTCACCGCCGGCGTGGGCGCGCTGGTCGCGTTCGCCGTGGTGTACGCGCTGTCGTGGCGCGGCGGGCTGCACTCGGACCGGCTGGTCCTGATCGGCATCGCCATGCAGGCGGCCTGCTCGTCGGTCACCGTGCTGATCATCGTCAAGTCCGACCCGTGGAACACCGCGCTGGCGCTGACCTGGCTGTCCGGCTCCACGTACGGCCGGGTGCCCGCCCAGCTCGTCCCGGTGGTGCTGGCGCTGCTGGTGGCCGTTCCGTTGCTGGCCTGGCTGCGCCGCGACCTCGACCTGCTCGCGCTGGACGAGGACACCCCGCGCGTCCTGGGCGTGCCCCTGGAGCCCGTCCGCCTGGCCGCGCTGGGCGCGGCGGTCGTGCTGACCAGCACGGCGGTGTCGGCGGTGGGCGTGGTCGGCTTCGTCGGCCTCGTCGCGCCGCACGCCGCCCGCGCCCTGGTCGGCTCGCGGCACGCGCGGGTGCTGCCGGTGGCGGCCCTGCTCGGCGCGTTGCTGGTGAGCCTCGCCGACACCCTGGGCCGTACGGTCATCGCCCCCGCCCAGGTGCCGGCCGGCCTGGTGACGGCGCTGATCGGCACGCCGTACTTCGTCTACCTGCTCTGGCGGGCCCGCGCCCAGGCCGACGCGAGCTGAGGCGCACGCCGCGGGCCGGGGCAGACTGGACGGATGACATCAACCGATCATCGACCGGTCAGCCCGTTCGAGGAGCGGCTGTGGGCGGCCCACCAGGACGGCCAGACCGCGTTGTGCCTCGCCCTGCTGCGGGACACGGAGCTGGCGCTGCCGATCACCGCGGCCGCGGCGGCCGGGGACGAGCCGCCCGCGTGGGCGACGGTCGCGGACGGTCCGCGTACCTGGGTGGTGGCGTACACGTCGGTGGAGGGCATGCGGCTGGCCACCGGCGGGGCGGCTCAGCACGGCCGGATCGCCGCGCTGCCCGAGCTGGCGGCGGGCTGGCCGGACCCCCGGTGGGGGCTGGCGGTCAACCCCGGGTTGTCCGCCGCCTTCCTGCTGGAGCCGGGTACGGTCGCCAGGCTGGCGGTCCCCACGCTGATCCAGGACCTGCGGCTGGCCCCCGACTCGGGGGTGCCGGCGGTGCAGAAGCTGCTCGCGCCCGCCGACGTCCACGATTTGCTGACCGGCGGCGAGCCGCGGATCTCCGGCTACTGCCACCACGCGCTGGACGTCTCGCACATCGCCACGCCGGACGTGCTCGCCGCGGCGCTCGGGCAGCCCGGCATGCTGACGGACGACGGCTCGCTCAACGTGCTGCGCTGGCGGCCCGCCGGCCTGGAGCTCTACCTCACGCCCTACGGCGGGACCGACGAGGAGAGCCGCGCGGCGGTCGCCGGCTGGGTGGTCGAGGAGCCGCCGTTCGTCGGGATGGGCCTGGTGCCGAGCGTCGACCACGTCATCCGCGAGTACAAGGTGTACGACGTGCCGCTCCCCCACGGCGCGGAGATCTGGGAGCTGACCGCCGGGGGCACCGAGCACCGGCGCGCGATGTACCACGGCGACCTGCGGCGATGGCTGCTCATCGGGACGCGGGCGGCATGAGCGGGAGCTTCTACCTGGCCCGCTGGCAGGGCGCCGACTACCCGGCCAGCCCGGAGCCGCACGCCATGGAGCTGTGGATCCGGCTGCGGAGCCCCGAGCCGCTGGACGGTTTCGAGGAGGTCGAGCCCGGTTGCCACGTGCGTACGGTGCCGGCGCCGGAGTGCGAGGCGCTGCACCTGGTGCGGACCGTCTGCCGCTGGCGGCAGGAGTCGTTCCTCGTACGGGAGGAGCGGGACGGGCAGCTGTGCCTGGAGTACCTCGGCGGTTCCGTGCTGACGGCGCGTGGGCTCGGGCTGGAGCGGATCGAGCGCGGGGTCTACCGGCGATGGGTTCCCCGGGAGGAGGTGTCGGATCTGCGTGAGCACGCCATGCCGCTAGATGTCGGGATTCAACACTTTTGATAGATCTCTTGCCTTCTGCTGTTCATGTGACGGAAACTGATCCGTAACACGTGAGTGACGTCGGGGACGTGTGAGCTTGGCAACGGGGGTTTGTCGCGTGGAGTCGTCGGAACGGCCGGACGCCGCGGCGATGCGCGCCTACGCCGACGAACTGCGCGAGATGTTCCGGCAGATCTCCGACGCCGGCCAGGAGCTGCACGAGAAGGCCAGAACCCTGCGGACCACCGCGAAGTCGCGCGACGGCCTGGTGACCGTGACCGTCGGCGCCCGCGGCGAGCTCGTCGGGCTCGACCTCGATCCGCGCATCTACCGCCACCCCGACGCGCGGCGCCTGGCCGGCACGATCCTCGACACCGTACAGCGGGCCACGGACCAGGCGCGCGAGCGCGTCGTGGAGATCCTGGAGCCGGTCGTGCCACGCGACGAGCTCCTCGCCCACCTCGACGGCGACCTCGACACCGCCATGGCCCGCTTCGCCGAACGGATGGAGGGCAAAAGGTGAGGCTCTGGGACGGCACGCAGATCGCGAAGCCCGTCGTCTACCGCGGCATCACGCAGTGGACGACGATGGCCGACGAGCTGAGCGGGGAGGCCACCCGCCTGATCGCCCAGGTCAAGGCCGCGCTCGCGGCCGAGCCGTGGGGCGCGGGCGCCGAGGGCCGGTCCTTCTACGCCGCCCACTTCCGGGGCGACGGCCCGAACCGGATGCTCACCCAGTACGAGGACCTCGCCGAGGCCATCGTCGACGCCGGCACCAGAGTGCGCGCGAACGTCGACAACACCCTGCTCACCGACGCCGACATCAAGAACGACCTGCAGGCCAACCTGACGATGCAGGTCTGACCCCGGCGACGTGGCGACCAACAACGCCGGCGGCCTCACCAACCCCGGCAGCCAGAACGGCGGCGGACTGCCGAGCGCGGTCGCCGCCGTACGCATCGACCGGGACGTCGAACCGGCCTGGGAGACCGAGGCGCTGCCCGAATGGGTGGTCACCTGGCTCATCCCCATGCTGTCGGCCGGGCAGAAGTGGCCGGAGGCCAGCGAGAGCGGGCTGTCGAAGCTGGCCCAGGCGTACCAGGCGCTCGGCTCGGCAGCCGTCTCCTCCGCGCCGGAGGCCGGGGCCGCCGTGCGCGTGGTCGCGTCCGGCTGGGCCGCGCCCGCCACCGCCGACTTCGTCTCCAGGGCGCAGTTCCTGTACGGCCACGAGGGCGGCCTGACCGGCGTGTCGGACAACGCGAAGGCGTACACGCAGCAGGCGAGCGACTTCGCCGTCGAGACGCAATACTCCAAGCTCTCCGTCAACGTCGCCTTCTGGGTGACCGTCGTCGCCATCGCCATCGCCCTGTACGCCGCCTTCTTCACCGCCGGGTCCAGCACCGCGATCATCGGCCCGTACGCGGCGGCGGCCCGCGCCGCCATCAGCCGGATCCTCGTCCGGCTGGCCATGGCGGGCGGCAGGCCGCTCGCCGCCCGGCAGCTCGCCCGGGTGACCGTGCTCAACGGCGCGACCGGGCGCGGCCTCATCACCCGGCTGCTCGCCTCCTCGATCGGCCGCGAGCTGATCGAGGAGATCGGCGAGGAGGTCTTCATCGACGCGGCCGCCCAGTACCAGCAGATGAAGATGGGGACCCGGCAGGAGTGGGACTGGAAGAAGACCAGGGCCGCGGCCATCGGCGCGGGCAGCGGCGCGATCATCGGCACCAGGCTGGCCGGGCCGATGTCCCGCGTCACCAGCGGCGTGCCGGGGTTCGCCGGGCGGGCGCTCACCACCGGCCTGACGAACACGATCGCCTCGCCGTTCGGCAGCGTGATCGCCAACAGGATCGTGTACGACCAGTGGCAGGACCCGTTCACCGCGGACGCCCTGCTGGGGGGCTTCTTCGGCGGTGCCGGGCGCACCGGCACGATCAGCCCGTTCAACCCGGACGTGTACACGGCGCTCGCGCATCCGATCACCTCGCTCGCCTCCGCGTACGACGCGGCCGCCCGCACCGACGCCGCCCGTGCCGGTGGGGCCCCGCCCGGTGACCCGGCCGCCGGGAGCCCGGTCAACGGCGGGCCCAACGGCAGCGGGCCGAGCGGCGGCGACCCGGCCGCCGCCGCCGTCGGCCGCCCTGGGGGCGCGGATCCGGCGCAGGTCCGCAGCACCGTCTCCACGCCCGGCCGCGCGCCGGCGAGCCCCGTCGCCACGAACGACCTCACGGGGGACGACGGCGCCCGGCGTACGGCGACCGGCGCTCCGGACGCCGACCCGTCCACCCAGCGCCGCCCCGCCAGGACCGCCTCCCAGCCCTCGACCCCCGACCACCAGCCCCAGGCGCACACGGACGGCTCCGAATCCCGCCGCACGGGGCAGCAGCACCAGCAGTCGAGGCAGCCCGACCCCGCCACCGCCTCACAACCGGCCCCCGACGCCCAGCCGGACGCGTCCCCCGCCCGCCCGGAGGCCCGGACGCCGCAGCCGGCGACCGCATCGCAGCCGGACGCCGCCACCGTCCCGCAACCGGACGCGACCACCGCCTCCCAGCCGAACGCCACCACCGCGCAACAGCCCGACGCCGCGTCGCGGCCGGAGCCCGCTGCCGCCCCGCAACCGGACAGCACCCCCGCCCAGCCAGAGGCCGGCACCGCACCGCAACCGGACGCCGCCGCCGCGCCACAACCGGACAGCGCCGCCGACGTCCAGCCGGAGGCCGCCGGCGTCCAACCGGCGGCGGCCGGCGGGGCGCCGGCCGCCGGGACGGCCACGCGCCTGGCCGATGACGTGGGACCCGCCGACGCCCCCGTCGCCTCCGTGACGCCGGCCGCGCGGGCCCGTACGGCGCTGATCGGCGCGCTCACCGCCGAGTTCCCCGGCGCGGTGCTCGGCCCGACCGGCGACCTGCTCGTCCCCACGGCCGACGGCGTGCGCGCCATCCCGGCCGCGACCATGAACCGCATCCGCACCGTCCTCAACGCCCGCGCCGAACAGGTGGCGAACCTTGCGGACCTCCAGGTGGAGGCGTCCGCCCTGCTCCTGGTCTCCCAAGCCAGGGCGGACCTGGCCACGCCCCCCGCGACCGACACCGCCGCGGACCCCGCCACCGGCCCGGTCCCCGCCACCAGCAAGCCGGGCACGGTCACCTCCCACCCGATTCCCGGCACCCGGTACGTCACCGACGGCCGCACAGGCCCCGACCTGACCCTCGACGAGGTGAAGAACGCGGTCGCCGAGCTCCTGGCCCGCCACTTCCTGACCCAGGGGGTGCTCAGCCTGACCTGGTCGCAGGACGGCAGCACGCTGGTGGTCGAGACCCGCGAGCACGGCACCCACCACTTCCGCCCGGTCGTGGGCGGCCTGTCGTCGTCCAAGCTGATGGGCGAGACCGACCTCGCCGAGGGCGAGAACCTCGCCCGGGGCAACGACGCGAACAACCCGCACGTGGTCCACTTCAACCCGCGGGTCGCCGACGACCAGCTCTCCCGGGTCTGGCTGCACGAGATCACCGACACCCTCCAGGAGGTCAAGGCCGGCGGCAACCGTGGCCGCCGCAGGACCGCCAGGACCGAGGCGACCACGGACCTGTGCGTGGACGCACAGCTCAACGAGCTGGCCCTGCTGACCGAGAAGTGGCACCAGGCGCCGACGCTCCAGGAGAAGCGCCTGCTCGCCCTGGACATCGACGGCCTGGGCCGCAAGCTGGCGCTGCGCGGCCAGACCCTGCCGCCCCCGCCCTGGGCTCCCACCCAGGACACCCGGACGCCGCAGACGCCGCCGTTACCGGGCACCGACCCGACCCTCCAGCAGGTGAGCGACACCATCGACGCGCTCCGCCGCGCCGAGCAGCAGCTCCAGCTCCAGATCACCGCGAAGCAACAGAGCGCCGAGGAGGCCCGCGTGGAGGCCCGCAAGGCCACCCGGCAGGCCAAGAAGGCGCTCAAGCAGCACGACGAGGCCCGTTTCGAGCGGGCGCGCAAGGCCAGGCAGGAGAACCGGGTGCACCGGGCCACGCAGGCCCGCCACACCAGGATCGCCGAGGCGTACAGCGCCGCCCTGTTGCGGGCGACGGCGACGCGCCTGAAGTACGAGCAGGCGCTGTCGGCGATGAGGTACGCCGCCCAGGGCCCCCCGACGCCGCCTGGCGGTGTCCCCCACGCCACGATCGCCCAGAGTTTGACCGCCGAGGCCCTCGGCCTGCACCAGAACTACCTGGACGCGATGGCCGCCGCCCTGCCGGACCCCGACACCCTGCCCGGCGCGATGCCCACAGGACGGCTCGCCCACCTGTCGGCCCTGACCGCCTCGGTGAACGATCTGCTGGCGAGCCACGGGGCGACCTACCGTTTCACTCCGGACGGGCTGGAGCGCGCGCTGCGCGCCGACTTCCACCAGGCCGCCTCCCCCGACGGCCTCGTGCTGCGCGTGGGCCAGGGCGCCAAGGCGGTGGAGGTGCGCGTCCGGCTGAGCCTGAGCGACCTGGCGGAGGTGCTGGACCCCGGCGTCAAGGCGTCGGAGATGATGGTGGGCCTGTTCTTCCAGGCGTCCCACATCGTGTCGGCCACGGAGGCGGGCAGCTTCGGGCTGTCACGCGGCTTCAACACGGCGGTCCTGGCGCAGCTCCTGCCGGAGGGCGACTGGCCGCGGGCCGTGATGGAGCTGGCGGGCATGGGCCTCGGCGTGGACACGGCGGCCCTGGCGCAGCTCATGCCGGACGGCGAATCACTGCAGAACGCGATAAAGCTGGCGGGCGTGGGCCTCGGCCTGGGGAGCGGGCGCAACGTGTCGGCGACGGGCGGCGCCGGCATGTTCGCGCAGGGCGGCTCGGTCGCCGACAACCGGAGCGAGTCGCTGCTGTTCGACGCCGCCGCGCGCTGGACCGTGGACATCCAGACCAGCGAGAGCGGCGGCTGGCGGGGCACGAAGGTGATCGACTCGGGCGCGCCCGGCGACTCCGCCACGCAGCGGCTGTGGGTCTCCCACTCCTACACCGACGCCGCCCCGGACAAGCTGACCTGGATCGACGACGACAAGCGGGATCCGAAGATGCCCAACCATGTCCTGGTCAGCGCCATGACCGGCATGGAGGACGCGCTCACCGAGATCATGGAGGAGGCCGGCGGCGAGTACGCCCAGGTGGGCAGCAAGGCCCACGGCGAGCTGCGCACGTTCATGACCAGGCTGTCCCACCGGCTGCGCGACGCGACCAGGCCGGAGGGGCTGGAGGGCGTCTTCACGGTCAACGGCGAGCCCGACCTCCGGGTGCACGCGAAGACCGAGGTCGTCCTGGTGGCCGCCGAGCCTGTGGGCGGGCGCACCGCCGAGGAGTGGGAGGAGGAGGTGCTCGTCGACTTCGCCGCGGTGCCCGGCGGCACCTCCGCCGGCAGGTCGCTGGACTTCAGCGTCTCCGCAGGCCCCACCATCGCAGCCTTGCAGGGCGTCGACGGCCCCGGCGACTACGCGCCGAACATCGGCCCGAAGGTCAAGGGCTCCAGGTCGGGAAGCCGATCGTACGCGACGACCGCGAACAAGCAGGCCATCCATCCGAGCGTGCACCGCAAGACCAGCCCGAAGCAGGCCTACCGCCTGGAGACGCGGACGACGTTCACGGTGGAGCGGATCGGCCGCCGGCCGGTCAAGCTGCCGCCGGTGCGGAGCTCGGTGGTGGTCAGCATGAGGGAGTCGGCCGCCTACCGCTACGGGCTGCCCGTGGCCCGGTCGGCGCTGGTGTACCGGAACGGTCAGCCGCTCATCGGCCCGGACGGCGTCCCGGTGCTGCGGGGCGATCCGCGGCCCGGCCCGCCGCCCGGCCGCCTGCCGGTGCTGCCGGAGTGGCTCGGCGACGGCCCGGGGCAGATGCGCGGCTCGGGCCCCGCCCTCGTGCAGGACATCGACGGGCTGGACGAGCTGCGTACGAAGGTCATGGACGAGCTGGCCGAACGCGGCATCGTCCCGAAGACCGTGAACGGCGTGCCGCAGTACTCCTCCAACCGCCTCGAACGCGCCAGCCAGATCCTCAACCGGCAGGAGGTCCTGGAGCAGCTCTCCGAGCAACGGATCAGGTCGGCGTACGACGTGCTGGCCCAGGCCGAGCCGGACGGCACCGGCGGCCTCGGCATCGACCTGGTGCTGCACGGCCGCAACAGCGCCCCGGAGCACTACCTGCTGCGCCTGTCGCTGCGGCAGGACTTCCGCGACGTGAAGTACCTCGGCTACACCGACTCCGAGACGGTGGTCAACCTCGACATCGGCTCCGACACCTCGGCGCGCGGGATCAGCAAATCCCGCACGTACGCGGGCGGCGGCTCCGTCGCCATGAGCGACGGCCCGGAGGAGGGCCACGACGGCCTGGCGCACGAGGCGGGCGTCAACGGCGGCGGCAACAGAACCCTCACGGTGGGCTCCAGCGCCGGCGGCACCACCAACCTGGTGAACCTCGACGAGAACGGCGGCCCGAGCTCGATCTTCTCCCTGGGCCACGAGATCCAGGCCGACCTGGTGCACAAGGGTCAGGCCGAGACGCTGGCCACCGCCGAGGGGCGGGCGAAGCTCCTGTTCGCCGCGGACCTCCTCCCGTCGGACCCGAGCGCGGGCGGCCCCACCTCCGTGCCGGCTCCGCTCGGCCCGCTGCGGGGCCGGCTGCTGTCACGGGTCCGGCTGCTCCACATGGACGTGCAGGGGCTGGTCTCCGCCGCGCAGCGGGTGCTCCCGGAGGGGATGCGCGCGGACTCGGCGGCCTACCAGCACCTCGTGGCGTTCCTGAACGTGCGTAACCTCGTCGGCCACCCCAAGCTGCTGAACCGGCCGCTCGCCACCGCTCTGGCGGTCCGCCCCCAGGGGGTGCCGACCCGGTCGGCGCTGTCGGTGTCCGCCGAGACCGGCGAGGCGGAGGTGCTGGCCGTCGTCGACCATGTGAGCGGCAACATCCTGTTCGGGCTGAACAGCGCCGGCGTCTCCTGGGGCGGCTCCTCCGGCGTGAACGTCGGCGCCTCCGTCAGCGGGTCCGACCTCGACGACAACGGCGCCTCCCGCGACGGCGGCACCCTCGGGCTGCCCTCCCGCTCCGGCGGCACCTCCGAGTCCACCTCGCTCCTCGACATCTGGGGCACCGAGGAGCTGACGATCGAGCACGGCCGCCAGTACATCATCCGCGCTCCCGTCGACCTCACGCTGACGGGGGCGGAGAGCAGGATGAACGCCCTGCCCACGGAGAGCCGGCAGCCGGTGGGCGAGATCCGCACCTCCCAGGCGCAGGGCACCGCGCTGTTCTCGCTCCCCGAGTACGACGCCCTGCTCATGTACGCCGAGGGCGACATCGCGCTGCCCGGCCGCCTGGTGGGCGACGCGATCGAGCGGTTCGTCAACGGCAGCCTCACCCTCGACCAGACCCTCGCCGTGCCCCTGGTGCAGCGTTACCTCCAGGACCTCACCGCCGCGCGGGCGGCGGGCGCGGACGTGGGGTACGCCGCCCGGCACACCCCGGAGGTCCTGCTCGCCAAGATCAGGGAGGTGACGGGGCTCGGCCCGGCGGCGACCACCGCCCGGCAGGGCGGCGCGGACCAGCAGCTCGACGAGGCGCTGCGGGACGCGGCGACCCACGTCGAGAACTCCAGGGACGTCGTGCTCGCCTCCTCCTACGACCGGTCACCGGGCATCGGCGCCACCGAGTCGCTGGAGCTGTCCGACGAACAGGGCAACCCGGTCGACCCGCTGGACGCGGTGCTCGACACGGTGGACACCGCCTACCCCCGCATGGCGGAGGTCAGCCCGACGCTGCGCGAGGAGGTGAGCATCGACTTCTCCCGGGAAGCGGTGATCATCCACCTCGCCGACATGTGGTCGCGGACGGGCTACGAGAGGACCTACCACGTACAGGCCGGGGCGCAGAACGCCCGGGCCGAGGAGGTGACGGTCAGGGCGCGGCTGGTCTACGACAACGAGGGCGACTCCCGGAGGGGCAGGATGCTCTCGCACACCTCGCAGGCCGGCACCATCCTCCAGCACTACCGCTACTTCGACCGGACGAGGTCCGCGTCCTACAACGGCTCCTACTCGGGAGGCGTGGACGTCAGCAGCGCGGAGAACGGCGATGGCCAGGGTCTCGGCCTGTCGACGGACCGCAACCGGTCGTACGCGGTGGCGGTGAACCAGCAGGAGGTGCGGCTCCAGCGGATGAGCCAGTTCGCCGGGCACTACCGGGTGGAGCAGAGGCCGAGGCTGGTCATCGAGGTCGAGCGGCGGCAGGTGCGCAAGAACAAGGTGGCCCGGACCACCGCCAAGCTCCTGCGCAGGGTCCGCTACGCCAAGGCCACCTATCGCGCCCGCATCATCCGGCGCATCCCGACCGGCATGATCGTCAACGCGGCCCAGGACCCGGGCCCGGTCGTCCTCACGCCCGACCCGCGACGGGTCGAGCTGCATCCCGGCCACTTCCCGCAGGGAGTGTGGGAAGACCCGCACAAGCCCACCCTCCTGAAGGTCGTCACCGCGCAGTTCACGAAGATGCTGGGCGAGGCCGCGGTCGCGGAGCGCCGGAACGAGCTGGTCAGGCGGCTGTCCCCGTCGGGGCTGGTGACCGCGCTGGAGCGGATGACCGGGCCGGAGGGGCACGTCGAACGGGTGTCGCGGCTGAAGTTCAAGGACCAGGGCGCCCAGGTCAGGATCCGGGCCCGCCTGTCGGACCTCACCGTCGTCGCCGGGCCGTACGAGGCCGAGAAGGGCGAGGTGGACCGCGCTGCCGACGCCACGAACACCACCGTCTCGCGGGGCCGGGCGCTGCCCGTCGGCGTGGGCGGCAACGCCGGTCACGCCGACACCGGCCTGGACGGCGGCATGCGGGTGGGCGAGCAGTCGTCCGAGAGCGTGTCCGACCACCACGGTGCCCGCCGCGAGCGCAGCAAGTTCGAGAAGGGCCGCCTCTACAACGTGCGCCTCCGGGTGGACTACGACCTCACCTTCCAGTACGTGGCCCGGCCGCGCGGCGAGGACGAGCGGGTCGTCGGCGTTCCCGTGCACCTGACCGGCGCCACGAGCGGCGAGGTCGAGGTGACGCTGACGGAGAACGAGCTGGCGGAGCTGCGCTCCCGGATGGAGAACGGCGTCCGGCTCACCCCGTCGCCCGCCGTACCGGAACGGACGGTCGCCTTCGTGCCCGCCCAGAACGTGCGCGGCCTCGTCCAGCTCGTGGAGCTCGCCCGCCTGGCCGCCCGCGAGCGCGGCGAGGTGGTCCGCGTGGCGGTCCGCGAGGCGGACGGCGTCCACCGCTTCCTGGCCTTCCCCGACGGCTCCCTGCTCAGTCAGACCCCGGACGGCGGGTTCGCCGAGGCGCTCGCCACCGTCCCGCCCGCGGTGCTGACCGCCGCCGACCGGATCGGCCTCAACCTGCGCGAGGTCTTCATGAACCCCGGCCTGCCCGGCACGTTCACCCAGCAGGTCGTGGCCGAGCTGGTGGCGCGCGGCACCTTCGTCGTCGACGCCGACAAGCCGGCGTGGCCCGTCCAGCACGTCAGCGGGCAGGCGGCGGTGGGCGGCAGCGTCGGCCAGGGCATCTCGGCCGGCGTGGCCTCGCCCGCCATTGAGAACACGCCGCTGTCCAGGTCGGGACGCCCCGACGGGGACCCCGACCTGACCCTGGACGAGCTGCGCGCGCAGAACGTCACCGCGGCCGACCTCGGCGGCGCCGTCTCCAGCGTGACCTGGACCGGGGACGACACGGTGACCCTGCGGTTCGCCACCGCGCCCGACCAGCACGTCCGTCTGGTGGTGGGCGAGCCCGGCGAGGGGCTGAACGCCTCCACCGAGCTGCGCGCGGGCAACCCGGACCACCCGCACGTGCTGCGCGTCTGGCCGCGCGTCCACCAGGACGTCGTGTCGTCGGTCCTCGTGCACGAGTACTCGCACATCGCGCAGGAGGTCGCGGCGACCGCGGCGGGCGCGCCGCAGGGCGTGATCAGGCCGTCGCTGTCCCCCGGCCAGGCGGAGGGCACGGACCTCTGCGTGGTCCCCCGGCTGGACGAGCACGCCCACCTGTCGGACAAATGGCGCGCGGCCACGGACCCGGCCCGGCGGGCGCTGCTCGCCGACGCGATCGACGCCGTCGCCACCGACCTCGAACGCCGCGGCCACACCCCGCCACCGCCGCCGTGGGGCACGGGGCCGCGCGTGCCCGTGGCCGACCGGTCGCAGGGGCGGATCGCGCGGCTGCTCAACGCCGAGATCACGGCGGGCCTCGACACCTCGGCGGCCGGGCTGTCCCGGCTGGCCGAGATCGCCGGCGTCGCCGACCTGTCCCCGGTGCCGGGCCGCCCCGGCGAGTTCACCGTCACCACCCGAGGCGGCGCCTTCACCCTGACCCTGGAACCGGCACCCGCGGGAACGACGGACGTGCGTGCCACCGAGGCCACACCGGGCCGCCTGACCCTCCACGTCCCGGCGAACCCCGACCACAGGACCACCGTGTCCGTGGCCGAACACCTGGCCACCCACACCACCACCCAGCCCGCCGCTCCCCAGCCCGCCGCCGCCACGAGCGGGACGGCGGCCACGACGCTGGAGGGCCCGGCCGGGGCAGCGACGCTGGCGCGCATCCGGGGCCTCGCGGTCGCGGTGAACCAGGGAGGGAACCGCGACGCGCAAGCGGCGCTGCGGGCCGAGGCTGAGCGGGCGGGACTCGCGCCCGGACAGCCGGGCGCAGCGGCCGCGCTGCTCACACTCGCGCGGACCGGCGCGCTCACCTCCGCCCACGTCGCGGCGATCAGGAACCGCCCGGCGCTGCCGGAGGCCGCCGCCGCCCAGGCTTTCGTACGCGGCGCCGCGCTGATGGGCGCCCGCGTCCACCTGTACGGCCCGGACCTGGCCGACCTCGTGCTGCCCGGCCGCCCGCCGATCCCCGTCGAGATCCGCCCGGACAACAACCCAGGAACGCCCGATCCCGGCGTACTCACCGTACGGATCGACCCCACCCGCACGGTCGGCGCGAACGAGCGCGCCGCCGCCGCGGCCGCCGCCGCCGCGGTCGCCCGCGCCCAGGGCCGGCCGGAAGTCGACCTGGCCGCGCTGGCCGAGGTGCACGAGGCCGTCCGCCAGGTGCGCTCCGCCACCGCCGCGCAGCGCCCCGCCCGGCTGGGGGTGCTGCACGACCTGCTCGCCGCCGCGGGCCCCGGCGTGTGGCGGCTGATCGCCGAACCCGTCGCGGCCGAGCTGGGCACCCTGACGGCGGGCCCCCGTCCGGTGGACCGCCCCGCCCGCTACGCACGGGCCCGCAGGCTGGCGGACACGACCGGCTGGAACCCGCCGCCGGAGTGCATCTGCCCCGACAACGAGCCGTGCCGCTGCGGCCTGCGCCCGAACCTCTGGCAGCGTCCCGGCGAGCAGCAGCGAATAGGAGCATGAGCGCCCCCACGGGGTCGGGCATCATGGAAATTCCGCCGAAGAAAGGACGGGTATGGCATTCGCGGTGGCCCGGACGAGGGACGAGGCCCATCTCTACTTCGACCTGCATCCGTGCGCCTGCGGGTCGGTCGACACCACCTGGCGCAGCGGCCTGGTGAATGTCGAGGGGGCCCTGGCCAACCGCTACACGGGGGTGTGCGAGGGGTGCGGGGCGGCCCGCGAGTACGTGTTCGGGCTGCCGGAACAGCCGGTGATGCCGTCCGGCTACCCGACGTTCGGCGGTCCCGAGCCTTCAGAGCTGCTGGACGCGGGCGAATGGCTGTGGGTCGCCGATCTCACGGCGGGCAACGTCCCCGTCGACGACCGGGACGAGGCGCTGCGGTCGCTGCGCGTCGCGGCGGCGGCCGTCGAGGAGGCCGTCAAGTTCGTGCCGCCGGGCGCGGACGCGGTGCCGGACGACGGGTTCTGGTCGGAGCGCGGGCGGCTGGTGCGGGCGGCCGAGCCGGGCAGGTTCGCGCTCGACCGGCTGCTGATCGTCCGCGACACCTACCAGGAGCTGGCGGGCCGTTATGTCTGAGCGCGGGCTGGCGCGTTCGCTGGTGGAGGCGTACGTGCACTTCGACCTGCTCCAGCCGCAGGGCTCGGCGGCGGCCGAGGTCACGCACGAGCCGGACGGCCTGGTGCTGCGGCTGGGCGCCGCCGAGGTGCTGGTGCCGTACGAGGCGGAGGAGGCGGCCCGCGCGGAGGGGCTGACCTTCGGCGCGGGCCTGTCGGAGCTCCTGGACCCCGGCCAGTGGACGCTGGTCGCGGCCACCTACGCCGACCGCGCGCTGGAGGGCGGGCTGATGTACGCCGCCGGCGTGGCGGCCGGCGAGGACGCCTACACGAAGGTGACCACCAACTGGCGCTTCGCCGCCGACGCCCTGGCCGAGGCCCTGAAATTCTTCCCCGAGGGCGCCACCGAGCTGCCCCCGGAGGCGTTCTGGACCGAGGAGGGCCAGGCCCTGCGGGCCTCGGACCCCGCCCGTCTCACCCGCGACAAACTGGAACGCGACCTCACCTTCTACCGCCGCAGCCTGACCGACTTCCAACGCCTGCGCACCCGCTGATCAGCGCGTCAGCAGGCCGTGGGAGAGCTGGTCGGCGGCCCAGTCCTCCCACTGCGGCGTCGTCCAGCCGCATTCGCGCCGCATCACCAGAAACAGGTCCGGCGACAGGATCCCCACGGTGATGTCGGTGGCCCGGCGTTCCGTCAGGCCGGGCCGCAGGGTCCCCAGACGGGCCAGCATGGCGACGACCGTGCCGTGGGCGGTGTGCCGCTCCCGGCTGTTGGCGGCCCATTGGGCGGCCATGCCAGCGTCACCGGCCGCCGCGTCCCGCACCACCGCCAGGACGGGGGCGACCCGGTCGAGGATGACCCCGCTCTCGTGAACCCATCCTCCTACGACCTTCGCCGGGTCCACCGTCGCCTGCAAGGCCGCGAACCAGGGCCGTTCCAGGAGCGGGACGGGCTCGTCGTCCCCGGCGGAGGCGACGTCGACCACGTGCTTGAGCAACTCGCTCTTGGTTCCGTAATGGAAGTAGACCGTCTGCACCGAAACCTCGGCCGCGTCGGCGACCAGCTGGAACGTCGTCCCGGCGTAGCCGCGCACGACGAACAGCTCGTGGGCGGCGCTCACGATGCGGTTTCTGGTCTCCGCCGAACGGCGTTTCGGACTCCTGGCCTCTTCCATTTGTTTAGAGTAGCACCTTAAAGTGTGGCCTTAGAGTCTCACTACAAGAGGTGAATCATGGCGCTCTTAGGTGGGTTCCACCACGTCAAGCTGCCGGTCTCCGACGTGCACAAGAGCCTGGAGTGGTACCGCCGCACGCTCGGCCTCAAGGTGGAGATCGAGTTCGTCGAGGACGGCGTGCTGCGCGGCGTCGCGCTGACCGACGCGGGCCGGACGCTCATGCTCGCGCTGCGCGAGGAGCCCGATCGGGCCGCAGGCTGGTACGGGTTCGACCCGGTCGCACTGGCCGTGCCGACCCTCCAAGCCCTCCGCACCTGGTCCGACCACCTGGACGCGCTCGAGATCAGCCACTCCGGCATCGCCGAAGGCAGCGTGGGATGGCTGATCAGCGGCATCACCGACCCCGACGGCATCGAGATCCGGCTCTACACCCAGCAGAGGCGACCATGAGCGCACTCCACCTCCCCGCCGGCACCGGCGCCACCCATCACTTCCTCGGCACCACGATGACCGTGAAAGCGGGAACGCCGGAGACCGCCGGCGCCCTGACCCTCATCGAACAGGAATGCCCGCCGGATTTCGCCACCCCCTGGCACGTGCACCAGAACGACGACGAGGCGTTCTACGTGCTGTCGGGAACCGTCCAGCTGTACTGCGGCGACCGGACCTGGCAGGCCGGACCCGGCGACTTCGTCCTGCTCCCCCGCCACCTGCCCCACGCCTTCGCCAACCGCCAGGACTCCCCGCTCCGCCTGCTGCAACTGACCTGGCCGGCCGGCTTCGAACACTTCGCGGCCGACATCGCCGGCGGTGGCCCCGACCCCGCCCTGCTGGCCGAGGTGGCCGCCCGCCACGGCTACCAGATCCTCGGCCCACCACCGGACGCCACCTAGTGAAGCTCCCGCAGAATTTCCTCTGGCGGCATTTCGTTCAGCTCGCCGCCCGCCGAAAATAGCGGAAGACTGAATTGTCGGCGGCGCTCTCAAGAATGCCGACCGGCACGATCTCGCGCGAAACCACATCGTGCTGGGCGACCACCCGGTCGAGGGAACCCTGGCTCTTCTCGATCAACCGATGAGGTGTTCTATGCCGATCCCCGTGGCCGTGAGGGCGGCGGAGACCGACGTGAGGGCGAGCACGACGAGAGCGCATCCGCTCGACGAGGATGAATTCGAGTTCATTTTGGCAGCGGTCCGGTGGTAGAGCTTCACGGCGGGATCGTTTTCGTCGTCGTAATCCCCGTCGTGGTAGGCGACCATCTTCGCGGCGCACAATGCGCAGAGGCTTCCCTCCGACACCTCTTTGCCGCAACCGTTGCAATGCGCCATGCTCTCAACCTCCGCGTGGTCCGGTTGTCGGAGAGTACCAATCCAGGCGGAACTTCTACAGGGATAGTCGATGTACGTGCGCTGCATTGTCAATTCGCATCCGGCGCCCATCGAGGGAAGGACCCCCGCGATGTTCAACCGGCGAGCCCGTTCTCCGTGCCAGGTGCCGGCGGGATCGCCCGGACACCCGTCGTGGCGCTGGCCGACTCCACGAGCTCGGGGCTGCCGAGCGGTCGCGTACTCTGCTCGGCCGCCTTGAGCTCGACCAGTTGGCTCTCCACGACCTTGAGCGTGTGGAACTTGCGCGCGGTCACCATGACCCGCCCCTCCATCGACCCGACCGTGTCGTTGTACGCCTTGACCGACCGGTCGAGGGACCTGCCCAGAGCGTTCAAATGCGAGCCCATGACCGAAAGCCGCTCGTACAGTTCCCGGCCGAGTTCGTACACCTGCTTGAGGTTGTCCTGCAGCGCCGCCTGGGTCCACGCGAACGCCACGGTGCGGAGCAGGGCGATGAGCGAGGTCGGCGTCGCGATCAGGACGTTCTTGGCGATCGCGTACTCGAGCAGGGTCGGCTCCTTCTCCAGCGCCGGCTGGAGGAAGGCGTCACTGGGCACGAAGAGCACGACGAACTCGGGTGATGCGGCGACCTTCCGGAAGTACTCCTTGCCCCCGAGCGCATCCACGTGCTGGCGCAGCTGCCGGGCATGGTCGGCCCAGTGCCTGTCCGTCTCGGCCTCATCGTCGGCCTCGACCGCTGACATGAACGCGGCCATCGGAACCTTGGAGTCCACGACGACGTGCTTGCCACCCGACAGATGGATCAGCATGTCGGGCCGGAGTGAGCCCTCGCTGTCGGCGAAGTGGACCTGGGTGTCGAAGTCGCACCGCTCGACCAGGCCCGCCTGCTCCACGGCCCTCTTGAGATGCATCTCGCCCCAGGATCCGCGTACCTGCGGCTTCTTGAGCGCCTCGACGAGCGCCCGGGTCTCCTTCCGGGTCCGCTGGCCTTCCTCGGTCAGGGTGAGCAGCTGCTGGCTCAGTGTGGCCTCGGCCGCCACGCGGGTGGTGGAGAACTCCTTGAGCTGCCGGTCCATCTCCGCCAACTGATCACGGACCGGCTTGCTGGCCGCGTTCAGGGTCGCCTCGGCCTTGGTCACCAGCTCGGCCTGAGACTGCTTCAGCATCTGGTTGGTCGCCGCGCGCAGCGTCTCCTCCAGGAGCCGGTTGTTGTCCGAGCGGGTCTGATCGAGCTCCTGGCGGACAGCCTGCACCGTCGCGGCCTGCTCCAGCAGCGCCTGTTTCTGCATGACCAACTCGGCAAGCTGCGTCTTCAGGTCCTGGATCTCCGAGCGCAGGACCGACTCCCTCGCCCTCAGCTCGGTGATCGAGAGTTCGGTGCCGCGGAGAAGACGACCCGCTTCCGCTCCTCGCGCCTGCTCCGCCTGGAGTTCCGCTCGCAGCCGCTCCGCGTCGGCCGCCTTCTGTTGGAGGCTGCTCCGAGTCGCCTCCACCTCGGCGCCGAGCCGGCCGAGTCGCTCGTCCAGTGTTCTGCGCTCGGTCAGGGCGGTGGTGTGTGCCTGGCTCAAATCGGCCAGTTGCCGCTGGGCCCTGTCCAGTTCGGCACGGAGCGCGGCCGCCTGCTCGGCGGCCTGGGCTCGCTGTTCCTCGGCGAGCTTCAACGCGACCCGCTCGTCCGCCGCGCGGCCACGGGCGACCAGATACGCGATCGTGGCGCTGACCAGCACAAGCACGATCGCCAGTACGACAAGGGAGACGGGAGTCATCTCAGGCCACCCGCTTCCAGTCCTGGCACCCGTTGGTCTCGAAGAACTCGCCCTTCTTGACGGCGACTCTGGTCTGCCCCTGGACGTTGCCGTTGGCGATGATGGCGGTGAGCTCGCCGGAGGCGTTCTTCAGGCGGGCCCAGTAGCAGTTGGAGCCGTCCGCCCCGGCCGTCTTGTAGGTGCCGGGCTTGATGTCCTCGCCGACGAGGTACTGACCGTCACCGGAGAACACGGTCTGCGGGCCGTCCTCTTCCTCCGGGTCCACCACGGGCTCTGCGGTGACCGTCTTGGTTGCGGCAGGCGCCGACTCGGCCTGCGTGGTCTCGGTCACCGTGACGACGGGGCGCGGGGAGGCCGAGGTCCCGGTGTCGCCACCCGCGCCGATCGCCACGCCGATGGTCAACGAGACGATCGCGGTCAGACCGTAAGCCAGGAAACGCCGGCCGGGCCGGGCCAGGGGCACCACGGGGGCGGCCGGCTGCCAGCCGGGCTGGGCGAAGGACTGCTGGTACGGCGGCTGCGGGTGGGGACCCGTGCCGAGGTTCTGGTTGGTCATGTCGAGTCCTCTCGCGGTCGGACTTCTGAGCCCGAAGGGGTTGACGAGAGAACTGTGGTTCAGGCTCCTTGATGAGCGCTAAATTAATTCCGATAACCCCCCTTATCGACATTTGTTTATTTACGAGCGGTTTTGCACTACCGAGCCTCCGCAGAGCTCGCGGTACGCCTCGCGCAGTTCGGCGGCCTCGGGGGCACGCCTTGCTTCCAGGCCACTGACCACCTCGGCTGCCCGCCAGTAGTGGGAGGGTACGAGGAGTCCGCTGGTCATCGCGGCGAGAGTCAGATGTCCCGCCTCGTCGGGCTGGTCGGCGGCCAGGAGCGCGAGTGCCAGGTCGAGCCGCGCGGCCACGGCCCTGCGCGGCCGTGGCGGGCCGTCGGTCGCCGACTCCAGCCGGGCCAGCACTCCCCGGGAGTACGGCTCAGCCGATGGATCACCGAGCCAGCACAAGGTGGTCGCGAGGTAGGCGTCGGACTTGGCGGGGTCGTACCGGTAGTGATGTTCGGCCCGGTCGGGGACGTGCAGAGGTTCGACGAGCCGCATCAGCCGGTTCAGCGTCTCGTGGGTCTCCCGGGGCCGGCCGAGGCGCGCCCAGGCCCGGCCCTCCTGGGCGGTCGCCTGGATGTACGCCGAGCTGCCGCCGGGCGCGACTCGTTGCGCCGCCTGGGCGAGGGCCAGGGCTTGCCCGAACTCGCCGTCGGTGAGGACCTGCCACGCCTCCGTCTCCAGACACCAGGCAGCAATTTCCCGATGCTCTGACTCCTTTGCGAGCTGGGCGGCCGTTCGGAGCCGTGCGGCGGCGGCCGGAAACCGGCGCAGGTCGATGAGGCAGGTCGCGGCGAGGAGAGAGAGCCAGCCGCCGGCCACCAGGAGCCGCCGATGCTCGGTGAGCGTCTTCTTGGCGTCCAGGAGTTGGGAGACGTAGGAGAGGTGACGGCGCACCCGCCCAGCAACTCGCGAGGCGGCATCCTCGGGTAGGCCACCGCTAGGTCATCGACCGCCAGTTCCAGACGTTCGAGGGTTTCCCGTCCGACCTCGGTGGCGGCGGCGCGACGTGCCAGGTCCAGAGCGTCCCACTCGTCGTCACCGGCGAACCCGAGGCTGCGAGGGTTGTGCTCGAACAGTTCGTCCTCGGCGAGGCCGAGGGCGCGGGCGTACAGGAGGCGGTAGGGGTCGTCGGGCTGGTTGTGTCCGGCCTCGTACGCCTTGATGCGGCGGACGATGCTCTCGCGCGAGGGGAGTCGGGCTCGTACGTCGTCGTCGGCGGCCTCGGCCAGGCGTCGGGCCATCTCTTTCTGGCTCCAGAACCGGTTGCGGCGCTCGACGCGAAGCCGTACGGCCCAGGCGGGGAGTTCTGTGACCACCGCTGACACCTCGCAGTCAGACCAGGGGGACGTGCTGACCACCCTTAGTGTCCCCCGATCACATCTGTGATCAAAGAATTACTCACCGCTGTAATCGGAGGTGACGAGACCGAAACCAGGGTCCGTAGACGCTGGCACCGCCGTACGGACCCCTTGATCAGGATGGTGGTCCTGACCCATGACCCACGATAGGACTGTCGCCGCCCCTCGTCCGGTGTTCGCGGGATGGCGGATCATGCGCAGTGATGCCGGACGGTGGTGGGCGACGCGCGAGCGGGCGTTCCCCCGGGCGGTCGAGGACGCGGGCGCGCACCGTACGGTCGATGCCGACGACCTGGTGAAGCTGTGCCAGGCCATCGCGGCGCAGGAGAGCATCGCCGAGCAGACGCGCCCTGCGGCGGCGGCGGCCGGCCACGCCCGATGAGCCGCCCTGCCCCCTCAACACAAAAAACCCAGCTCAGCGTACTGAGCTGGGTTTTGGTGCGGTGCGCCGCCAGGGACTCGAACCCCGGACCCGCTGATTAAGAGTCAGCTGCTCTGACCAACTGAGCTAGCGGCGCCTGCGAGAAGGAATATACCGGTCATCCTCATCCTGGTCGAATCGGTCATCTGCGACGCTCTGTTGCTAGAATAAAGTTCGGCCCGCAGACAGGAGCATAGATGTTCGACTCGCCCGCCGACGTGACGGAACGGCTCGCCGCCGTGGACTATCTCTCCGACGACGCCATCTCCACCTCGGTGTTCCTGGCCGCGGCGCTGGGCAAGCCGCTGCTGGTGGAAGGCCCGGCCGGGGTCGGCAAGACGCAGCTCGCCAAGGCGGTCGCCGCGGCCACCGGGTCCGAGCTGATCCGGCTGCAGTGCTACGAGGGCCTGGACGAGGCCCGCGCCCTCTACGAGTGGAACTACAAGAAGCAGCTCCTCCGCATCCAGGCGACCAGCGCCGACGACGACATCTTCACCGAGGAGTTCCTGCTGGAGCGCCCGCTGCTCAAGGCCATCAGGTCCGAGCGGCCCACCGTGCTGCTCATCGACGAGACCGACAAGGCCGACGTCGAGGTGGAGGGCCTGCTGCTGGAGCTGCTGTCGGACTTCCAGGTGACGATCCCCGAGCTCGGCACCGTCGTGGCCCGGCGGCGGCCGTACGTCGTGCTGACCTCCAACGCCACCCGCGAGCTGTCGGAGGCGCTCAAGCGGCGCTGCCTCTACCTGCACATCGAGTACCCGACGCCGGAGCGCGAGCGCGACATCGTGCTCAGCCAGGTGCCGGGCATCCGGGGCGACCTCGCCGAGCAGCTCGCGCGGACCGTCGCGACGCTGCGGGCGCTGGAGCTGAAGAAGGCGCCGTCGGTGGCCGAGACCGTCGACTGGGCCAACACCCTGCTCGCCCTCGGCAGGGACGAGCTGGACGAGGCCACCGTGGCGGGCACCCTGGGCGTGGTGCTCAAGCACGCCGCCGACCACACGCGGGCGGTCAAGGAGCTGGGGCTTCCCGATGCCTGAGACCGGCTCGCTGGTCGACCGGCACGTCGGGTTCGTACGGGCGCTCCGCGAGGCCGGGGTGCCCGTGTCGGTCGCCGAGGGGCTGGACGCCGCCAACGCGCTGCGCGTGGTCGAGCTGGCCGACCGGGAGTCGCTGCGGGCCGCGTACGCGGCGACGCTGGTCAAGAAGCCCGCCTACCGGCCGGGGTTCGACGTGCTGTTCGACCTCTGGTTCCCGGCCACGACGACCGGCATGCGCGTACCGCGCGAGGAGCCCCTGGACCCGGAGACGGCGACCGTCGAGGAGCTGCGGGCCTACCTCGCGCAGCTGCTGACCGACGGCGGCGAGGCCGAGATGCGGGCGTTCGCGCAGGCGATGGTGAGCCGGTTCGGGCGGCAGCAGGCGTCCGGGCCCGGCCGGCAGAACTGGTTCTCCTACAGCGTCCTGCGGGCCCTGTCCCCCGAGACGCTGATGGCCCGCATCCTGCGCGAGGTCCTGGCCGGGCAGGAGCGCGGCGGGCTGGCGGAGAAGACCGTGCGGCAGCGGGTCAACTCCGGGATCCGGCGCTTCGAGGAGGAGGTGGCGACCGACGTCCGCCGCCGCATCGCCGAGGACTCCGGCGTGGAGCGCATCGCCCGCTCCGCCGTACGCCCGCCGCTCGACCAGATCGACTTCCTGCGCATCACCAAGGCCGACCTGTCCCGGCTGCGCCGGGAGGTGCACCCGCTGGCGCGGCGGCTGGCGGCACGGCTGACGATCAAGCACAGGAAGGGCCGGCGCGGGCGGCTCGACTTCCGCCGCACCATGCGGGCCTCGCTGCAGAGCGGCGGCGTCCCGCTGACCACGCACTTCAAGCCGCCCCGGCCGCACAAGCCCGAGCTGGTCATCCTCTGCGACACCAGCGACTCGGTCTCGTCGTTCGCGCACTTCACGCTGCTGCTGACGTACGCGCTGCGTGAGCAGTTCACCAAGGTGCGGGCGTTCGGCTTCGTGGACACCGTGGACGAGATCACCCGGTTCTTCCAGCCCGGCGCCGACGTCGTCGAGGCGATGACCCGGCTCGCGAACGAGGCCGACATGGTCCGCTTCGGCCGCACCAACTACGGCCACAGCCTGGAGACCTTCGCCGAGCGCTACGGCGACGCGATCGGTCCCAAGACCTCGCTGCTGATCCTCGGCGACGCCCGCTCCAACTACCAGCCGCCCGCGCTCGACCTGCTGAAGTCGCTGGCCGGCAAGGCCCGCCACGCCTACTGGCTGAACCCGGAGCCCCGGCCGCAGTGGGACACCGGCGACTCGGTGGCGAGCGACTACGCCACGATCGTCCCGATGCACGAGTGCCGTAACGTCGCCCAGCTCACCGCGTTCATCGAGACCCTGGCCTGAGGGTCCGCGCAGCCGTCGTGCCGCCGGCCCATGGACCGGCGGCACGAGCGGCGATCCCGGCCGGGGCCGAGCCGGGATCGCGGGGAGGCAGGTCTCAGACGGCGGGTCTCAGACGGCGAGTCTCAGACGGCGGCGGCCTTGAGCAGCTCCTTGGCCGCGGTGCGGGTGAGCAGCTCGATCTGCTCGTCGGTGTAGACGCGCCCCTCGACGGCCTTGATGACCTTGGGGGCCACGCGCGGCTTGAGCACCGTGAGCCCTTCGGCCACGAAGACGCCGCCCCTGGGCAGCAGGCCGCAGTGGACCGCGAGCATGGGCGAGATCGTCACCTGGACGCCGGTCTCGCGGGTCAGCAGGTCGCCGAACGACTCGGCGGTCTTGACGAGCTTGCTCGCGTACGTGGAGCCGTATTTCTCGCCGAAGAACAGCCGGCCGCCGTAGACGTTGATGTCGGTGTCGGGGCTCCAGGACTCGTTGTCCACGATCCACACCCCGGCGGGGCCGATGATCAGGTGGTCGATGGACGCCTCGCCCTTGACGGCGCGCCCGTCGAGCACGGTGTAGCCCTGCCGGCCCAGGGAGCGGCGCAGGATGCGGGCGGTGATGGTCTCACCGTGCTTGGCCCCGCGCCAGACTGCGGTGGCGTAGAAGGCGCGCCAGTCGAGGAACCAGTCGACCGCGGCCACGAGGGCGGCGACCAGCAGGCCCACCACGACCGAGGCTCCGGACAGGTCGAAGCGCAGGGCCACCGCGACGCCGACGACGAACCCCACGCCCGTCTTGACGTATCGGGACCTGCGGCGGTTCTTGGCGTCCTCGCGCCACAGTTTTTCGTACCACCACTGCGCGGAGTTTCCTGTGTACTTGTCGCTTGGCTGCACGTAGATCGAGCCACCGGGCACGGCAAACTCCCCCAAAAGAGTAGGAAATGTGCAGGATCTGCCACGCCGAAGATCCCTCGCCGGTCAAGGGATACCCGGCTCGCAACCAAGGCAAGCCTAAGGTGAGACGATTGGCACCGGCAAGCAGGGGTTCCCCCTGCGTCTACCGACCAGTCGGTATGCTGTCCCGGTGACCAAGGGGCAGCATGGGAAAGACGAACCGGTCCGGCAGCGACTGCTCGCCGAGGCGACCCGGCTGTTCGCCGAGCGCGGGTTCGAGGGCACCTCCGTGCAGGAGATCGTCGTGGCGGCGGGCGTCACCAAGGGCGCCATGTACCACTATTTCGACTCCAAGGACGACCTGCTGCGCGAGATCTACGGCCGGGTCCTGCGCATGCAGATGGACCGGCTCACCGCGATCGCGGAGGGCTCGGGCACGGTCGAGCAGCGCCTGCACCGCGCCGCCGCCGACGTCGTCGAGACCACGACCGCCAACCTCGACGACTCCAAGATCTTCTTCCGGTCGATGCACCTGCTCGCCCCGGAGACCCAGAAGACCGTGCGCGCCGAGCGCCGCCGCTACCACGAGCGCTTCCGCGACCTCGTGGCCGAGGGGCAGCGCGCCGGCGTCTTCTCCGGCAAGGTCCCCGCCGACCTGGTCGTCGACTACTTCTTCGGCTCGGTGCACCACCTGGGCACGTGGTTCCACGCGGACGGGCCGCTCACCGGCGCCCAGGTGGGCAGGCACTTCGCCGACCTACTGCTCGCCTCCCTCGGGGCCGGGCACGTCGACGAGTGAGGCCAGGGCGGCCCGGTGGTCGCCCGGCGTGCCGAGCGCGATCTCCGAGGACTTCGCGCGCTTGAGATAGAGATGTACGGGGTGCTCCCACGTCATCCCGATCCCGCCGTGCAGTTGCAGCGCGTCCTCGGCCACGCGCACCGCGACCCCGGCGTTCCACGCCTGCGCCACGGCCACCGAGACGGCCGAGGGGTCGGCCACCGCGTTGCGGGCCGCGGCCCGCGCCCGTACGACGTCCAGCCACAGGTCGGCCAGCCGGTGCTTGATCGCCTGGAACGAGCCGATGGGCCGGGCGAACTGGTGACGCTCCTTGACGTAGCCGAGCGTCGTCTCCAGGCACCACTCCGCCACGCCGAGCTGCTCGCTGGCCAGCAGCGCCGCGCCGAGCCGCAGCACGGCGGCCAGATCGCAGGCCCCCACGTGCCGGGCCTCGGCCCGGTCGAAGGCCACCGTGGCGACCGGCCTGGTCAGGTCCAGCGACGGGACCGCCGTCACCTGGGCCGCCGCCGCCTCGACCGCGTACAGCTCGCCGTCCACCGGCACCAGCAGCACGTCGGCCACGTCCGCACCGGCGACGCCGGTCGCCGTGCCGGACAGCCGGCCGCCCTCCGCCCGCAGCTCCGAGCCGCGCTGCGGCCGGTACGGCGAGGCCGCGAACGACACCGCGAGCGCCGCCGTACGCCGGCCCTCGGCCAGCTCGCCGAGCAGCGCGTCCCTGGTCGGCAGCAGCGCCCGGGTGGCGAGCACCGCGCTGGTGAGGAACGGTACCGGCGCCACGGCCCGGCCCAGCTCCTCCAGCACCACGCCCGCCTCGCCGGGACCGGCTCCCGCGCCGCCCAGCTCCTCGGGGATCAGCAGCCCGGCCACGCCGATCTCGCCGGCCAGCGTCTTCCACAGGTCCAGGTCGGCGGGCTCGGACTCCACCCGCTTGAGCACGGCGGCCGGCGGGCAGCGGTCGGCCAGCAGCGCCCGCACGCTCGCGCGCAGCTCCTCCTCGATCTCCGTGTACAGCAGGGTCATCGCGGCAGGTCCTTCCAGGGGACGTCCTTGTCGACGCGGGGTTCGGAGGGCAGGCCGAGCACCCGCTCGGAGATGATGTTGCGCAGGATCTCGGACGTGCCGCCCTCGATCGAGTTGCCCTTGGCCCGCAGGTAGCGGTAGCCGGGCCCGCGGCCGAAGAAGTCGACGTCCTCGGATCGGCGGAACGCCCAGTCGTCGTAGCCGAGGTCGCGGTTGAACTCGACGTCGAAGCCGGACAGCGCTTGGTTGAGCTTGGCGAACGACAGCTTCATCCCCGACCCCTCGGGCCCCGGCTCCCCCGCGGCGAGCTGCTCGCGCAGCCGCGCGCCGGACAGGCGGGTGACCTCGGCCTCCACCCACAGCGACAGCAGCCGCTGGTGCAGGTCGTGGGTACGCAGCTCGGGACGCTCGCGCCAGGCGTCGAGCACCGTCGCCATGACGCCGCCGCCGCGCCGGGTGGGCGCGCCGCCGATGGCCACGCGCTCGTTCATGAGCGTGGTCTGCGCGACCCGCCAGCCGTCGCCGATCTCGCCGAGCCGCAGGTCGTCGGAGAGCCGTACGCCGGTGAGGAAGACCTCGTTGAACTCGGCCTCGCCGGTGATCTGCCGCAGCGGCCGCACCTCGACGCCGGGGGCCTGCATGTCGCACACGAAGTACGTGAGGCCGCGGTGCTTGGGCACGTCCGGATCGGTACGGGTGACGAGGATGGCCCAGCGGGCGTGGTGGGCGCCGGACGTCCACACCTTCTGGCCGTCCACCACCCATTCGTCGCCGTCGCGTACCGCGCGGGTGGCGAGCGTGGCCAGGTCGGACCCGGCGCCCGGCTCGCTGAAGAGCTGGCACCAGATCTCCTCGCCGGTCCACAGCGGGCGCAGGAAGCGGCGCTTCTGCTCCTCGGTGCCGAACGCCAGGATCGTCGGCGCGGCCATGCCGAGCCCGATGCCCTGCTTGCCGCCGTTGATCTGCGGGGTGTCGGCCAGCTCCCGCTCGACGACCTGCTGCAGCTCGCGGGGCGCGCCGAGCCCGCCGAGCCCCTGGGGGAACCACACCCAGGCGAGCCCGGCGTCGAACCTGGCCCGCAGGAACTCCAGCCGGTCCCCGGCCGGGTCGTGCCCGGCCAGGAACTCCGCGACCCGCTCCTTGATCTCCGCCTCGTTCACCTCTGCCTCACATCCACTTCTTGAGCTCGCGGTAGGCGAGTGAGCGCTTGTGCACCTCGTCGGGGCCGTCGGCGAGGCGCAGCGTGCGCGCGTGCGCCCAGAGCGCCGCCAGCGGGAAGTCCTGGGAGACGCCGCCCGCCCCGTGCACCTGCACGGCCTTGTCGAGGATCCACTCCACGGCGATCGGAGTGGCGATCTTGATGGACTGGATCTCGGTGTGGGCGCCCTGGTTGCCCACCGTGTCCATGAGCCAGGCCGTCTTCAGCACGAGCAGCCGGAGCTGCTCGATGCGGATGCGGGACTCGGCGATCCAGTCCTGGACCACGCCCTGCCGGGCGACGGGCTTGCCGAACGCGGTGCGCGACAGCGCCCGCCGGCACATCAGCTCGACCGCCCGCTCGGCCATGCCAATGAGGCGCATGCAGTGGTGGATGCGTCCGGGGCCGAGGCGGGCCTGGGCGATGGCGAAACCGCCGCCCTCCTCGCCGATGAGGTTGGCCACCGGGACGCGGACGTCCTCGAAGACGACCTCGGCGTGGCCGCCGTGGTCGGCGTCGGTGTAGCCGAAGACGTGCATGCCGCGCTTGACGTGCAGGCCGGGGGTGTCGCGGGGCACCAGGACCATGCTCTGCTGGCGGTGCTTCGGCGCCTCAGGGTCGGTCTTGCCCATGACGATGAAGATCTTGCAGTTGGGGTTCATCGCGCCGGAGATGTACCACTTGCGGCCGTTGATGACGTACTCGTCGCCGTCACGGACGATGGAGGTGGCGATGTTGGTGGCGTCGGAGGAGGCCACGTCCGGCTCGGTCATCGCGAAGGCGGAGCGGATCTCGCCGTCGAGCAGCGGCCGCAGCCACTCCTTGCGCTGCCACTCGCTGCCGAACATCGCCAGCACTTCCATGTTGCCGGTGTCGGGGGCCGCGCAGTTGGTGGCCGCCGGGGCGATGCTGGGACTCCGGCCGAGGATCTCGGCCAGCGGGGCGTACTGGAGGTTCGTCAGGCCGGCGCCGTGCTCCCCGGGGAGGAACAGGTTCCACAGGCCGCGCTTCCTGGCCTCGTCCTTGAGGTCGTCCAGGAGGGGCGGAATGCTCCAGCCGCTGTCGGCCGCCTGCTCCTCGAAGGCCGCCTCGGCGGGGTAGACGCACTCGTCCATGAAACGCAGCAGGCGTTCCCGCAGGTCCTCGGTGACTTGGTCATAGGCGAAGTCCATGCCGTGAGCCTACCGACCGGCCGGTATGAGTGTCGACAGGTGGATCCTCATAAAAACCGTCATGTGGCCATCATCCGTGCCAAGCCGGGCCACCTAGGGTTGCCCCATGACCGCCACGCTCCCTCAGCCCGTCGTCCTCGAGAACGACGTCGTACGGCTCGAACCGCTCGCCCTCGCCCACGTCCCCGACCTGTTCGCCGCCGGCGGCGGTGACGACGAGGTGTGGCGTTGGCTGCCGGTCACCACGCCGCGTACGGAGGAGGAGCTGGCCAAGACGGCGCTGTCCCTCATTCACGACGACCAGCACGTCCCGTTCGCCGTGATCGCGAAGGAGAGCGGCCGGGCGGTCGGCTGGACGACCTACGGCGACGTGCCCGGGTTCGAGGCCAGCGTCGAGATCGGCTGGACCTGGTACGGCCGCGCGGTCTGGCGCACCGCCGTCAACACCGCCTGCAAGCTGCTGCTCGTGGAGCACGCCTTCGGGCTCGGGCTCAACCGCGTCATGCTGAAGACCGACGTGCTCAACGTACGCTCCCAGAACGCCATCAGGCGGATCGGCGGCGTGCACGAGGGCACGCTGCGCCGGCACCGCAGGCGGCCGGACGGCACCTGGCGCGACACCGCCGTCTTCGGCATCCTCGACGAGGAGTGGCCCGAGCACCGCGCCCGGCTGCTGAGCCGCCCGTAGGACCCCCTGCGCGAGAATGCCGGTCATGGAGCTGGACCATCTCGTGTACGCCACCCCCGACCTCGACGCCACCGTGGCCGAGCTGGAGCGGCGGCTCGGCGTCCGGGCCGCCGTCGGCGGGCGGCACCCGGGGCTCGGCACCCGCAACCGGCTCATCGGGCTCGGCGGCCGGAGCTACCTGGAGGTCATCGGGCCCGATCCCGAGCAGGAGGAGCCGGCCGGGCCGCGGCCGTTCCTCATCGACGAGCTGGACCGGGCCGCGCTGGTGACCTGGGCCGTGGCGGTCGCGGACCTCGACGCGGCCGTGGCGCGGGCCCGCGCCCAGGGGTACGACCCGGGCGAGCCGCGGGACATGTCCCGCCGCACCCCCTCCGGCGACCTGCTGGCCTGGCGGCTCACCCCGCCGGAGCGGGCCGGGCTGGTGCCGTTCCTCATCGACTGGGGGGCCGCCCGGCACCCGACCGAGGACGACCTGCCACGGGTGGAGCTGGTGTCGCTGACCGTCGCCCACCCCGACCCCGGCGCGGTCCGGCCGGCCCTGGCGGCCGTCGGAGCCACGGCCGTCCTGACGAAGGAGCCGGCGCCGCGCCTGGTGGCCGAGCTGACCGGCCGGGCCGGCCCGGTCACGCTCACCTGACCGGGCGGAGCATGCCGGTGAGCAGGTCGGCGACGGCGCGGCGCAGGTCGTCCTCGGCGGACGGGCCGCCGGCGCCCGCGACGGCGTAGAACATCAGTCCCTCGGCGAAGGCCACGAGCTCGCCGGCGTGCCGCGCCGGGTCCGCCGAGCCCATCGCGGCCAGCAGCGTCGCCGCGACCTCGCGGAAGCGGCGGCCCGCGAGGTCGTAGACCGCGCGCAGCTCGGGCCGGCGCGTGGCCTCCAGGGCCAGCTCGTAGCGGGCGAGCGTACGCCGGCGGTCGAGGAGCTGCGCGTGCAGCGCCCGCGCGAACACCCGGGCCGCCCTGTCCACGTCCACGCCCGCCGTGGAGTCGAGCGCCTTCGGGTCGAACACCGCGGACTCCAGCTCCGTGAGCCGGGCCAGCGTCAGCTCCAGCAGGGCCGCCCGCGTCCTCGCGAGGTTGGACGTGGAGCCGGGCGGCAGGCCCGCCGCCTCGTCCACGGCCCGATGGGTGAGGCCGCGCATGCCGCGCTCGGCCAGCAGGGTGATGGCCGTGTCCGCGACGAGCTCCGAACGTCTCATGGCAGCCGATACTACACCCGTAGTACGCTGACACTACAGACGTAGTGAGCAGGAGGTCCTGACATGGCGGACGCCGTCGTCATCGGAGCCGGCATCGGCGGTTTGACCAGCGCCGTCGCGCTGCGGCAGCGCGGCTGGGAGGTGACGGTGCTGGAACGGGCGCCCGCGATCGAGCCGGTCGGCTCGGGGCTGGCGATCGCCGCCAACGCGCTCAAGGCGCTCGACACGCTCGGCCTCGGCGACCGCGTCCGCGCGCTGTCGCGCATCCAGGGCCAGGTGGGGATCAGGCGCGCCGACGGGCGCTGGCTCACGCACACCACGCCCGAGGCCGCGGCGGGCCGCTACGACGACTCGGTGGTGGTCCTGCCGCGGGCGGCGCTCATGGAGGTCCTGACCGGCGCGCTCGGCCCGGACGTCCTGCGCCTCGGCACCGGGGTGGCGGAGGCGGACCCGGAGACCGGCGTGGTCCGCACCGAGGCGGGCGAGGAGTTGCCCGCCGACCTGGTCGTGGGCGCGGACGGGATCCGCTCCCGCACCCGGCGGGCGCTGTTCCCCGGACATCCGGGACCGGTGTACGCGGGCGTGACGGCCTGGCGCGGCCTCGTGCCGCGCGGCGGCCTGGAGGTCGGGGTCAGCGAGAGCTGGGGCAGGGGGCGGGTGTTCGGGGTGAGCCCACTGGCCGGCGACCTCGTCTACGTCTACGCCACCGACGTGCTGCCCGAGGGCGTGGCCTGCGCCGACGAGCGGGAGGAGTTGATCCGCAGGTTCGGCGGCTGGCACGAGCCCATCCCCGCGCTGCTGCAAGCGGCGCAGCCCGAGATGATCATCCGGAACGACGTGTACCACCTGGCCGAGCCGCTGCCCGCCTACCACCGGGGCAGGATCGCGCTGGTGGGCGACGCGGCCCACGCCATGACCCCCAACCTCGGCCAGGGGGCCTGCCAGGCGATCGAGGACGCGGTGGTGCTGGCGCACGCGGCCGGCGACCTCGCCGGTTACACCGCCGCCAGGCTGGCGCGCACCCGGCGGATCATGCGTCGCTCGTGGGACGTCTGCCGGGCCACGAAGCTGCGCAACCCGCTGCTCGTCGCCGCCCGTGACGCCGCCCTGAGCCTGGGGGCGAGGGCCCGGCCCGACCTGCTCGTCCGGTCGATGGACGAGGTGCTGGGCTGGCGGCCCCCGGAGGAGACGGTCAGCTCGCGTCCGAGGCGGCCGTGACCGCGCTCCCGGAGCCGGCGGTGGCCTCGATCGGGGCGGCCGGGTTCGCCGGGACGACCGGACGGGTGTGGTCGGGGGCCAGGCGGCCCAGGGTGATCGTGCCGCCGATGGTCAGGGCGGCGGCCAGCAGCGCGGGGACCGCCGTGCCCGGGGCGGTCGGCAGCGGCTCGCCGAGCAGCAGCGCCCCGGCCAGCACCGAGGTGATCGGGTCGATGACCTGCACGCCCGCGTACGCGATGCCGAAGTAGCCCACCGCGTACGAGCGCTGGAGCAGCACCACGGCGCAGACCAGCAGCACGGGCACGGCGAGGGTGAACCAGTGGACGAGCCGCCCCCAGTCGCCCTCCAGGCCGCCGCCCACGACCCTGACGAACGTCGACACGCTCGCGGTGACCACGCCCGCCCCGATGGCCAGTACGATCGCCCGCCCCGCGCCGCTCATGCGGCCCGCCGCCACCTGCGTGACCAGCACGATCACGCCGATCACGGCCAGGAACCCGAGCGCCGCGCCGTTGCCGAGATGCGGCGTCACGTTGTGCTCGGGCACCAGCAGCATGAGCCAGAGCAGCCCCACGGCCACGGCGAGCGAGCCGAGGATCTCCGCCCGGTAGGGCTTGCGCCCGTACATGAACGCGGCCAGCGGCACCGCGAACACCAGCGTGGCCACGCTGATCGGCTGCACCACGACCAGCGGGGCGAGGCTGAGCGCCACGGCGTGCAGGCAGGCGCCGGCGAAGCCGATGGCGCCGCCGATCCACCAGCGGGGCCGCCGGACCAGCTTGAGCGAGGCGCCCTCGGCCACGGCCTCGTACTGCTGGAGTGCGGCGCCGAGCGCGTAGCCCAGCGCTCCCACCAGGGCGATGAGCAGGCCGGCCCAGGTCATGGGCGCCGACGCGGGGGCAGAGATCCTTGCACGAGCATTGCTCCAGCTTAGGAGGACAGCGGAGCGGACGAATCATACTTTCGGTGGAACATCAGCTAGATATCGCCCGCCACCTGGGGGAACTTCTTTCCTTCAGGACGGCTCGGGGCAGACGCAGAACGCGTGCCCGGCCGGGTCCTGCAGCACGATCCAGCGCGTCCCCTCCTCGGTGATGCCGGGCTGGAACTCGGGCCTGGTCGCGCCCAGCGCGACGTACTCCTCGGCCGCCCGCTCCACGTCCGGCACCCGGAAGTCGAAGTGGAACTGCTTGTTCGGGCTGGGCCAGGCCACCGGCTCGCGCTCGGCGATCCGGCCGAAGTAGATGCTGGTCGTGCCGTCGCTCACGGCGGCGTACTCGTCCTCCGCGTACGTGATCTCCCAGCCCGTGATCGCGTGGTAGAACTCGGCCAATGTCTTGGGCTCCTGGCAGTCGAGGGAGACCGCGAGGAGCTTCGCCTTTGTCGTCATGGTTCGAGCCTTCCAGGCGTACCTGTCATCTTCCGTCAGGTACACGTACGGAAACGGCGAGGGGCCGCACCCTCACGGGCGCGGCCCCTCTGAACGGCAGGTCAGGGATCACCGCGGGAACCGGCCGTAGTAGTCCCCAAGACGGGACCGGTACTCGGGCTCCTTGAACCTGGCCTCGTCGAACTCGGGCGAGTCCTTGATCTCGGCCTTGGTGCGCGCCACGTGGACGTTGCGCTCCTGAGGGTCGATGCTCGTGATGACCTGAGCCGGGAGCATGACCTTCTTGCCGAAGATCCAGGGGCCGGTGTCGACGATGATGTAGCTCTCGCCGACCTCGTACGTCGCCTCATCGACGGACCCGATCTTGCCGTCCGTCGCCTGGACGTGGTAACCCACGAGGTCCAGGCTCTGGCCGCGGTCGTAGACGTCAGGACGATAGTCCCAGAGCTCCATGAGGTAGCTCATCCTCTCTCTTCCTCGTCGTCTTCTTCCTCGGGCTCACGTCAACTACCCGGCAACGGGGGTCCAAACGTCGTGCCAAGAATTGACAAGCGGACCTGACTCTCCTGACGAACCTCGGCCAGGCAGAGCGGCGGAGCTACGGGTGTGGATACGATCCGCGCATCCGACCATGACAAGGGGTCCAGGTGAGTCTCGACGGCGCGCAGGAGTGGGCACCGCCCGGCGTGGACACCTCGCGCTCGTCCGTGGCCAGGGTGCACGACGCCCTGCTCGGCGGCATGGAGAACTTCGCCGTCGACCGCTCGGTCGCCCGCCGGCTCAAGGACGCGGTGCCGGAGGTCGTCGACCTGGTGTGGTGCAACCGCGCCTTCATCGGCCGGGTCGTGGACTTCCTCGTCCGCGAGGCGGGCATCCGCCAGATCATCGACCTCGGCGCGGGGCTGCCCACCGTGGAGAACACCCACGAGGTCGCCCAGTTCGCCCATCCGCTCTGCCGGGTGGTCTACGTCGACCTCGACCCCATGGTCGAGCCGCACGCCCGCGCGATCATGAAGGGCAACCTGTACGCGGACGCCCTCACCGCCGACGCCCGCGACGTCGCCGCCGTGCTCGGCCATCCCACGCTGACCCGGCTCATCGACCTGTCGCAGCCCACCGCGATCCTGGCGATCGGGCTGCTGCACCTGTTCTCCGACGACGAGGACCCGCACGGGCTGGTGCGCCGCTACATGGCGGCGCTGCCGTCCGGCAGCTACCTGGCCGCCTCCAACTTCATGGCCTCGCCGAGTCCCAAGGCCAAGGCCCTGGAGGTGCTGCTCCAGGCCACGATGGGCACCGGCTGGTTCCGCGAGCGGGAGGCGATCGCCGCCTACTTCGACGGCCTCGTGCTGGAGGAGCCCGGCGTGGTGCACTTCCCCGAGTGGCGGCCCGACGAGCGCGTGCCGGGGCCGCTCGCGCCCTGGGAGGAGCTGCTGCTCGGCGGCGTCGCCCGCAAGCCGTAAATGTCCGGCGTGCGGCCCCGGGCCCCGCTACGCTGATCCGCGTGCCGCGACGTCTGATCTGCTCTCCGCCCCCCGCCCGCTAGCGGGCGGCCTCTCACGCGACATCCGGGTCCTGGCGATCCGGGGGTGGTTGCTGCCCGCGTACGGGCCCTTTTCCCACCACCTCCTCCGGAGAGCTCCTGTCATGACCCATGTCTCCGCCCGGCGGGGCGCCGTCTACGTGTCCGTGGCCGCCACCGCCTGGGGCACCGGCGGCGCGGCCGGTTCGCTGCTGTTCGAGACCGGCGGGCTCGGCCCCGTCGGCGTGTCCCTGTGGCGCTATCTCCTGGGCGCCGCCTTCCTGCTCCTCCTCGCTCCCCGTCCGGCCTCCCCTCGCCCGCTGAGCTGGCGGGTCCTGCCGATCGGGGCGGGGATGGCCCTCTACCAGACCGCGTACTTCGCGGCGATCGCCCACACCGGGGTGGCCGTGGCGACGGTCGTCACCATGGGCGCCACGCCCGTGTTCGCCGCGCTCGGCAGCCGCTTCCTGCTGCGTGAGCGGCTCGGCGGGTTCGCGCTCGGCGCGCTGGCCGCCGCGCTGGCCGGGCTGGTCCTGCTCACGGCGGGGACCGCGCGGGAGGCGGACGCCTCCGCGGCCGGGATCGGCTGGGCGCTGGCCTCGGCCGCCGGGTACGCCGGGGTGACCCTGCTGTCCCGGCTGTTCTCCCGGCGTCACCAGGACGACGCCGCGGCCACGGCGACCGGAGGGTTCGTCGTGGCCGCGGCGTGCCTGGCGCCGTTCGCGACGGCCGGCGACGTGCTGCCCGAGGTCAGCGTGACGTCGGTGGCGCTGCTGCTCTACCTGGGCGCGGTGCCGACGGCGCTGGCGTACGGGCTGTTCTTCCGCGCGCTGAGCGCGCTGCGCGCGACCACCGTCTCGGTCATCTCGCTGGGAGAGACGGTGGGCGCGGCGCTGCTCGGCGTGCTGCTGTTCGGTGAGCGGCTGACGCCGCTGGCCTGGTGCGGCTGCGCGTTGCTGCTGGCCGCCGTGGCGGTGCTCGCGGCCCGGCCGGAAGCGGGCTGAGCCACGGTGGGAGCGCTTGTGGCGGTCCGGGCCGCAACATGGGTTAAGGTCCGGTACGGCGGCGCGTGCCGTGCCGTCGCTGCGCTCCCACCCCGCCATCGGGGGAACGGTGTCGGCGAAGCGTGCGTTGGAGGAACTGTGGCCTCACTCAAGGGAATATTCAGGAACCTCCTGGACCGTCCGGGCGGCGTGCCCCTGACCCCCTATCAGAAGGTCGTCAAGGCGGCCGGCGAGCGCGCCGAGCGGATCAAGAAGCTCGACGAGCTGCCGCGGCCCGGGATGGACGACCTGGCCGAGTTCTGCGCCGTGGCGCGCGAGGCCGCCGACCGCACGCTGGGGCTGCGCCCATATGACGTGCAGCTCCTCGGGACGCTCGCGCTGCTCGACGGCAAGGTGGCCGAGATGGCGACCGGCGAGGGCAAGACCCTGTCGGGCGCGATGGCCGCCGCCGGCTACGCCCTCCAGGGCAAGCGGGTCCACGTGATCTCCGTCAACGACTACCTGGCCCGCCGCGACGCCGAGTGGATGGAGCCGTTCTACGCGGCGCTGGGCGTGAGCGTGGGCTGGATCGACCAGAACTCCACGCCGGAGGAGCGGCGGGCGGCGTACGCGAAGGACGTGACGTACGGGCCGGTCAGCGAGATCGGCTTCGACGTGCTGCGCGACCGGCTGCGCACCGACGCCGCCGAGATCATCGTGCCGGCCCCGGAGGTCGCGGTGATCGACGAGGCCGACTCGGTGCTCGTCGACGAGGCCCGCGTGCCGCTGGTGATGGCCGGCGCGGGCGACGCGGGCGACGCGGTGCCGGAGATGGCGGCGCTGGTCCGGCAGCTCGTCCGCGGCTACCACTACGAGATCGACGAGCAGGCCCGCAACGTCTACCTGACGCCCAAGGGCGCCGACAGCGTGGAGAACCTCCTCGGTGTCGAGCTCTACGACGAGAACGAGCCCGGCACGCTCATCGAGCTCAACCTCGCCCTGCACGCCCACGCGCTGCTGACCCGCGACGTCGACTACATCGTGCGCGACGGCAAGGTCCAGCTCATCAACCCCTCGCGCGGGCGGGTGGCGCTGCTCCAGCGCTGGCCCAACGGCCTCCAGGCGGCAGTCGAGGCCAAGGAGGCGCTGCCGCCGAGCGAGAAGGGCGAGATCCTCGACTCGATCACCGTGCAGGGCCTGATCCGCCGCTATCCGCAGATCTGCGGCATGACCGGCACCGCGGTCGCGGTGAGCGAGCAGCTCGGCGAGTTCTACGGGCTGAAGGTCGCGGTGATCCCGTCCAACCGGCCCTGCGTGCGCGAGGACGAGCCGGACCGCGTCTACCCGACCGTCCCCGACAAGGACGCGGCGCTGGTGGAGGAGATCCAGACGGCGCACGCCACCGGCCGGCCCATCCTCATCGGCACGCTCGACGTGGCCGAGTCGGAGAACCTCGCCAAGCTGCTGCAGCGGCGCGGCATGGAGCCGGTCGTGCTCAACGCCAAGAACGACGCCGAGGAGGCCGAGATCATCGCGCGAGCCGGCGAGCGCGGCGCGATCACGGTCTCGACCCAGATGGCCGGCCGCGGCACCGACATCCGTCTCGGCGAGGGCGTGGCCGAGCTGGGCGGCCTCTACGTCATCGGCTCGGGCCGGCACGCGAGCAGCCGCCTCGACGACCAGCTCCGCGGCCGGGCGGGACGCCAGGGCGACCCCGGTGCCTCGGTGTTCTTCGTCAGCATGACGGACGACCTGATCACGCAGTTCGTCCCCGACGAGCGGCCGCCCGCGGCCGACCCCGACGGGATCGTGCGGCACCGGCGCGGCGCCTACCTCGTGGGCCACGCCCAGCGCGTCGCCGAGGGCGTCAACCTGGAGATCCACCGCAACACCTGGCGCTACACCCGCCTGCTTGAGCAGCAGCGCGAGCTGATCCTGGAGTGGCGCGACAAGGTCCTGCACGGTGACGCCGCCTCCAGGGCGCTGGAGCAGGCCGATCCCGAGCGCTGGGCCGAACTGCCCGAGGACACCCGCGACGAGACCGCCAGGCAGATCGTGCTGCACGCCATCGACACGTGCTGGACCGAGCACCTGGCCTTCCTCCAGGACCTCCGCGAGGGCATCCACCTGCGGGCGCTGGGCCGGATGAGCCCGGTCGACGAGTTCCACCGCGAGGCCGTAGCCGAGTACAAATCGCTGCTGGCCGAAGTGGAGCGGCGCTCGCTGGAGGCGTTCGAGTCGCCGGAGCCGGATCTCAAGCGGCCCTCCGCGACCTGGACCTATCTCGTGCAGGACAATCCGTTCGGCACCGAATGGGACCGCATTCTGCGCCGGGTCAAGAACGCCACCCGCCACGGCTAATCCCCGAGTCTTTCAAGGCGAGGAAAAAGGATGTTATGGGGTCGCGGCTGAGGGCAGTGAGGGGCCATGGCTACTTTGCTCTGGATCATCGCAGTAATCCTCGTCATCGCCGGGATCTATGTGATCCTGGCCCGCCGCGACCTTCTCTGGGGGATCGTGCTCATCGTCCTCGGGTTCCTGGTCGGCCCGGGTGGCGTCAGCATCTTCAATGTCTAGGGGCGCAGGCCGCCCGCACATCCGTTCGGCAACGCCGCTGGGCCGATCTCCGAGACCGGTCCAGCGGCTCCATCTTGCCTGTTTGCTGAAATAAGAGCGCACGTTTTTCACCGGACGACGGCGAGGACGCCTTATGGCGCCCTCGCCGTCCGATACTCGGGTAATTCAGCAGTGGCCGTTCTCGCCCAGGCAGTAGACCGCGTACGCGCGGCCGATGACGGGCAGCGCCACGTTGCGCACCCGGATGCCGCCCGGCGTCATGCCCTTCTCGCTGCCCTTGTGCGCGTGCCCGTGCAGGATCAGGTCGGCGCCCGCCGTGTCGACCGCCTCGGCCAGCAGGTAGCTGCCGAGGAAGGGGTAGATCTCGTGGGGCTCGCCCTCCAGCGTCTCCTTGATGGGGGAGTAGTGCGAGAGCACCACCTTCAGGTCGGCGGTCATCTCCTTCAGCGCGACCTTCCACGCCTCGGCGATGTAGCGGGTGTGGGCCACGAAGTTCTTGATCTCGCGCTCGCCGAACTCGCTCGCGCACTTGCCCGCGTACCCGCCGCCGAAGCCCTTGCCGCCGACCACGCCCAGCTTGACCTCGCCGCACTGGATGACCACGCCGTCGTCGTGGAGGACGATGACGCCGGCGTCGCGGAGCGCCGCGGCGATCTCGTACTGGAGGTCGGAGTGGTAGTCGTGGTTGCCGAGCACGGCGATCGTGGGGATGGGCAGGCCGCGCAGCTCGTCGGCCACCAGCCGGCCCTCTTCGAGGGTGCCGTGCCGGGTGAGGTCGCCGGTGAGCATGAAGACGTCGGCCCGCTCCTCGATGCCCTCCAGGTGTTTCCGGTACTGGCCGCGGACGTCCTCGCCCAGGTGGATGTCTCCGACGGCCGCGATGCGCAGTTCAGTCAAGATGCTCGTCCTCCCCCGGCTCGGTGACCTCCACGACCATGATCTCGTTGTGCACGCGCAGGTCGGGTGCGGCCTCGTGCGCCACCAGGCCGAGCCGTTCGCGCTGCTCGGCCCCGCTCACCTGACCGCGCAGGAAGAGCTGGTCGCCGCGGATGTCCACGCGGATCCCCAGCTCGTGCGTGCGCCCGTCCTCGGCCAGCGCCGCCTGGACGCGGGCCGCGACGTACTGCGGAGCTTCCATCGTCTCTCCTCCTCGCTTTGTCGTCGCGTGCCCGTGCATTAACGCCTCAAACGGTACGAATAAGGTCAATGACCGCCCGTTCCACCGGTCCCGCCGTCGCGAGCTGCCCGAAGTCGGCGTCCGCGCCGAGCTCGGTCAGCGCCGCGCCGATGGTCCTGTCCTGGTCGTACGCCTCGATGACGCGCGGGTCCACGTACGACGCCCTGGCCACGGTGGGGGTGTTGCCCAGGTACTCGGAGACCTCCCGCATGACGCGGGTGACGGCTCTCTTCTTCTTCGTCGGCCCCGCCCTGCCGGCCGGACGGGACACCGCCAGCCCGACGGCCGCCAGCACCGTCGCGTGCCAGGTGCGGAAGTCCTTGGCCGTGACCTCGTAGCCGATGATCTCCTTGAGGTAGTCGTTGATGTCCTCGCTGCGCACGTCGGACCAGTCGCCGTCGCGGCGGTAGCGCAGCAGCTCGCCCTCCTTGGGGCCGGACCGCTTCAGCGAGCGCAGCACCGCGCACGCCCCCGGGTCGGCCACCTCGACCTCGCGCGGGATGTCGCCCTTGGCCTGGTAGGAGAAGACCACGTACCCCTTGTGAAAGCTCAGGTGCTCCATCCGCAGGGTGGCCAGGCCGTAGCTGTCGTAGCTCTCGCCGCCGATGCGGAAGAAGCCGATGTCCAGCAGCCGGGCCGCGGCGGCGAGGACCCGCTGCCGGGTCAGGCCGCGCCCCTGGAGCTGCTCGTCCACCGTCTTCCTGAACTCCGGCAGCCGCTCGGCCACCTCCAGCACCCGGTCGAACTTGGCCCGGTCCTGCTGCTCGCGCCACAGGTCGTGGTAGCGGTACTGGAGCCGCCCGGCCGCGTCGGTGCCGACGGCCTGCAGATGGCCGCGCGGGTCGGTGCAGATCCACACGTCCGTCCAGGCCGGAGGGATGGCGAGGGCCTTGATCCGGGCCAGTGTCTCGGCGTCGCGGACGGGCATGCCGTCGGGGTCGGCGTAGCTGAACCCGCGTCCCCGCCGTCGCCGGACGATCCCCGGCTCACTGTGATCGCTAGGACGCAGCTCGGGCACGACAGCCCGGCTACCCAGGACGTTAATGGGCAAACGACACGGGCAGAGGAGCGGGCATGGCTGATAAGGGAGAATGGCACGAGGAACGGTCCTCGCGCGGCCACGCCATGGTGCCGGCGACCCCGCGCGACGTGGTGCACATCCGGGTGGGCTCGTTCATTTTGGTGTTCCTGTTCGCCTTCACGGTGCTGGGACTCATCGCGCAGGCGCCGGTCATCACCGGCATCGCCGTCGCGCTCGCCGTGGTCACGGTCGTCGACATGATCTTCGCCGTACGACGTCAGAAGCAGGGCCGAGACGGAGAGGCGGGCTGATCGGTTCCATGGCATCACTACGCGGGCGGGTCGTCGTGGTGACGGGCGCGAGCGGCGGCGTGGGCCGCGCGGTCGTGCGCGAGCTGGGCAAACAGGGCGCGAAGGTGGCGCTGCTGGCGCGTGGGACGACCGGGCTGGGCGCGGCCGCGGTCGACGTGGGCGCGGCGGGCGGCGTCGGCCAGGTCTACGAGACCGACATGGCGGACTACGAGCAGGTACGCGCGGCGGCCGAGCGCATCGAGACGGAGATGGGCCCCATCTCGGTCTGGATCAACACGGCCTTCTCCACCGTCTTCGGCCGCTTCACCGACATCTCGCCGGAGGAGTACGAGCGGACCACCCAGGTCACCTACCTCGGATACGTGTGGGGCACGAAGGTGGCGCTGGACCTCATGGGCCCGCGCAACCAGGGCGCGATCGTGCAGGTGGGCTCGGCGCTGGCGCAGCGCTCCATCCCGCTGCAGTCGGCGTACTGCGGGGCCAAGCACGCGATCCAGGGCTTCACCGAGTCGGTCCGCACCGAGCTGCTGGCCGACGGGAGCAATGTCAGGATCACCGTGGTCCAGCTCCCGGCGGTCAACACCCCGCAGTTCGAGTGGGTGCTGAGCAAGCTGCGCAAGCACCCCCAGCCGGTGCCGCCGATCTACCAGCCGGAGGTCGCGGCCAGGGCGGTCGTGTTCGCGGCCGAGCATCCGGAGCGCAAGGAATACTGGGTGGGCGGCATGACCGCCGCGACCCTCATGGCGCAGCGGGTGGCGCCCGCGCTGGTCGACCGCTACCTGGCGCGGACCGGCATCCAGTCGCAGCAGACCGACGAGAAGCCGCCGAGCGGCGTGTCCAACCTGTGGGAGCCGGCCGACGACGACACCGACTACGGCGCGCACGGCACGTTCGACCGGCGCTCGACCACGCGCAGCCCGCAGCTCTGGCTGTCGCAGCACCGCCGCCCGGTCCTGATGGGGCTGGCCGGAGGCGCGGCGGCGGCGGGCGCGCTGGCACTGCTGCGCCGCAGGTAAGCGGCTCACAGGTCCAGATTTTTCCTCCCCAGAGGGATGAAAGCACACCCCATGATCGGTTCGCCGATCGCCAGGGATGGCGCGCGATTGCCACCATATGCTCACAGGACGGCGGGACCCCGGCCCGGGACGGGTCCGGGGTCCCTTCATGCGAGCGCGAAGGCGGGAGCGCGTGAACGCAGCGACGGAGCCGCCGGGCGGCGGGGACGGCCTCTGGAGCCGGATGGCCGGGACGAGAGCCGAGCTCCTTGAGCTCAGGAACGAGGTCAGCCACGGGCTCACGGCGCTCGGCCGGCAGGTCGGCGAGCTGACCCGGCAGGCCGAGGAGCATCTGGAGCCGGCCCGTCACGAGGTGCTGGGCAAGCTGGACGCGCTGCGCCGCGAGCTGGCCGAGCTGGGGCTGAAGGCGGGCGGGCCCCCGGACGAGCAGCGGTGAGCGGGCAGAGTCGAACAGGCGGAGAGGTCGAACAGGCGGAGAGCTGGACCGGCGCGGGCCCCCGTCCGCATCGGGGCCCGCGCCGGGGCTCATCGTGGGGGAAGCCTGGGGCTACTCGGCCGACTTCATGAGTTTGGCGTAGGCGAGCTGGAGCCAGTCCGACACCGCCACCGCCGTCATCGTCGCGCCGATGAGCCGGGTCGCCTTCGGCGCGACGACCAGCCCGGCGGCGTACCCGGTCGCCACCCACTGCGCCAGGCAGAACGGGCACGCCAGCAGCTCGCCGAGCGCGCCCCGAGGGCTCTCCTGCACCTCGGCGGGCCCGCCCTGGCCCTCGTACCGGGTGAAGGGGGCGCGGATGGGGCTGGTGACGGGGTCCTTGGCGATGCGCCGGGACACCTTGTGCGTGCACGCCGCCATGAGCGCGAGGTCCAGGACGCCGATCCGGTCGGGGACGCGCCGGTTCGCCAGGCCGGCCACCGCGGCCGCGACGGCCACCGTGCCGCCGTACGCGGCGAGGATGCCGAGGTAACCGCGGAGCGGACGATTCTGCCCGCCGTCATAGGCCCTTTGCGTCTTCTCCAGGATTTCCGTCATAGGGCCTGTGACTACCCTGCAAGGACCGCATCCAACGTCTACTTGACCATCCGCTGGGTAGCCCGAACCTATGAGCAGCCACGGTCACGAGGTCACCGACGCCATCCTCGACACCTTGAAGCGCGCCAGCTCCGGGCTCAAGGACGCCGGGGTCAAGTTCGCGCTGGCCGGAGGTTGCGCCGCTTACGCCCGAGGCGCCGCCCCCTCCCTCCATGATGTCGATTTCGTCCTCACCGAGCACGACGTGCCGGCCGCCCTGGACGCGCTGCGCCAGCTCGGTTTCCAGACGGCCAAGCCTCCGGAGGACTGGCTGGTCAAGGCCTACGACGAGGGCCGGCTGGTGGATCTGATCTTCCGTGTGTCCGATCTCGACATCACCGAGGAGCTGCTCGACCGGGCCGAGCCGCTGAAGGCGTCGGCCGTGATCGTGCCCGTGCTGGAGGCCACCGACCTGGTGATCTCGTGGCTGCTGCCGCTGTCGGAGCACGCCTGCGACTACGGGGCGCTGCTGGCCCAGGTGCGCGCGCTGCGCGAGCAGGTGGACTGGCCGCGGGTGGCCGCCGTGACGGAGGACTCCCCGTACGCGGCCACGTTCATCACCCTGCTGGAGCGGCTCGGCGTGCTCAACGGCCCGGTCGAGCCCTCCGGCGACTCCAAGTGGCCCTGACGCCCGCCCGCGCACGGCGTTAACGCGGCCGACGCGGGTAGACGGGGCGGAACCCGTCTCCGAGGAGGTCAAGATGCCCGAGCGCGATCTTCAATACCTGGCCGAGCTGGCCGCGCAACTACGCGTCGACTCCGTCCGCGCCGCCGCGGCCGCCGGCTCCGGCCATCCGACCTCGTCGATGTCCGCGGCCGACCTCATGGCGGTGCTGTTCGCCTGCCACCTGCGTTACGACTTCGCCGACCCCGGCAACCCGGCCAACGACCACCTGATCTTCTCCAAGGGGCACGCCTCCCCCCTCCTCTACTCCCTCTACAAGGCGGCCGGCGCCATCGACGACGAGGAGCTGCTGACCTTCCGCAGGCGTGGCAGCCGGTTGGAGGGGCACCCCACCCCCCGCCTGCCCTGGGTGGACGTCGCCACGGGCTCCCTGGGCCAGGGGCTTCCCGTCGGCGTGGGGGTGGCGCTGGCCGCGCGGATGGAACGGCTGCCGTACCGGGTGTGGGTGCTGTGCGGCGACAGCGAGCTGGCCGAGGGGTCGATATGGGAGGCCGCCGAGCACGCCGGCGACGAGGGCCTGGCCAACCTCACCGTCATCGTGGACGTCAACCGGCTCGGCCAGCGCGGCCCCACCCGGCACGGCTGGGACACCGGGGCCTACGCCCGCAGGTTCGGCGCGTTCGGCTGGCACACGATCGAGATCGACGGGCACGATCCCGGGCAGATCGATTTCGCGTTGTCCGACGCCTCCAACACCCGCAGGCGCCCCACCGTCATCCTGGCGAAGACCCGCAAGGGCGAGGGCGTGCTGGAGGTGGAGAACCGCGAGGGCGCGCACGGCAAGGCGCTGAAGGATCCCGGCAAGGCCGTCGAGGAGCTGGGCGGCGTCCGTGACCTGCGGGTCGAGGTGCACGTGCCGGACGAGGCCCCGGCGCCGTTCCGCTTCGAGGACGGGCCGCTGGAGTTGCCGGCGTACAAGGTCGGCGAGGCGGTGGCCACGCGGACGGCGTACGGGGAGGCGCTGGCGGCGCTCGGCGCGGCCAGGGGCGACGTGGTGGCCCTGGACGGCGAGGTGGGCGACTCGACCAAGACCGAGCTGTTCGCCGAGGCGTTCCCCGAGCGCTTCTTCCAGATGTACATCGCCGAGCAGCAGCTCGTCGCCGCCGCGGTCGGGCTGCAGGTGCGCGGGTGGAGGCCGTACGCGGCCACGTTCGCCGCGTTCCTGACCAGGGCCTACGACTTCATCAGGATGGCCGGCGTGAGCGGGGCCTCGATCCGGCTGGTCGGCTCGCACGCGGGCGTGGCCATCGGCGAGGACGGGCCGTCCCAGATGGGGCTGGAGGACCTCGCCATGATGCGGCCCGTGCACGGCAGCACCGTGCTCTACCCCTGCGACGCCAACCAGGCGGCGGCCCTGGTCGCCGAGATGGCCGACCTGGAGGGCGTGTCCTACCTGCGCACCACGCGCGGCGCCACGCCGGTGATCTACGAGCCGGGCGAGCGCTTCCCCGTGGGCGGCTCGCGGGTGCTGCGCCGCTCGGCGGAGGACCGGGCCACGATCGTCGCGGCCGGGGTGACCGTCCACGAGGCGCTGGCGGCGGCCGACGAGCTGGCCGCGGCCGACGTCCCGGTCGGGGTGATCGACCTGTACTCGATCAAGCCGGTCGACGCGGCCGCGCTGGCCGAGGCGGCCACCACCACCGGCAACCTGATCACGGTCGAGGACCACCGGCTGGAGGGCGGGCTCGGCGACGCCGTGCTGGAGGCCGTCAGCGAGCTCGGGCCCCGCGTGGTCCAGCTCGGGGTGACCGGGCTGCCCGCCTCGGCGACGCCGGAGGAACAACTGGCCGACGCACGCATTGACCGCCGCGCCATAGTCGCGGCGGTCAAGCGGCTGTTGTGATCAGGCCCGGTGGGGGGAAGGTCACCGCGACTTCGCGGTGGCCTTCCTGTTGGCCTTCTTGATGGCGTCGACCAGTTCCTTCTTGTTCATCCTGGATCGGCCGGGCACGCCCAGCCGCTTCGCCACGTCCTGCAGATGCTCCTTGCTGGCGTTGGCGTCCACGCCTTCGGCCGTGCGGCCGGAGCGGTCCTTCGCGCCCTGGTCGGACGGGCCCTTCTCGGACTTCGGCTCCCAGTGGTCGCCGACCTTCTCGAAGGAGTGCTTCAACGCGGCGAACGCGGTCATGTGAGCGCGCCTGCCCTCTCCGTACTCCTCCACGGCGCTGTCGTGCGCCTTGATCCAGGTGCGCTGCGCCTTCTTCGGCGAACGCTTGATCGTCGACGGCAGCTCTTCGACTCCCGGCATTTCCTGTCACCTCCTACAGGGGCGGCTCGTCGTAGCGGCGGCGTTCCTCGTACACGGTGGTGCGGCGGGTCTCCGGCTCAGCGACGATGTCGTGACGGTGCACCGGCTCGTCGATCGGACCGACCGCCCTGCGGGTCACGGTGATCCGGTAGATTCCGAACAGGAGACCGACCAGACCGCCGAGCATGAGGATGACCCCCACCACGTTGATGTCGAGACCGGCGAGGTCGAACTCGACGGCCCAGGTGAGGATCGCGCCGAGCATGATGAGGATGATGCTTCCGGCGATGGTCATCTGATTTACCTCCTTGACACGAGGAACTTCTATCCACATGTCGAAAAACAAACCAGTCGTGGTGATCGGGCTGATGGGATCGGGTAAGACCACCGCCGGTCGCCTCATCGCGGACGCCCTCCACCTCCCCCTGAGTGACAGCGACCCCTTCCTGCGGACCCGCCACGGCGGCACCGCCAAAGAGATCGTCGCCCGCGAGGGCGCCGACGCCCTCCACCGCTACGAGGCCCAGCACGTCCTGATCGAGCTGGCCGGCGAGCCCAAGGTGATCGCGGCGGCCGCCAGCACCGTCGAGGACCCCGAGGTGCGCCGGGCGCTGCGCGAGGTGTTCGTGGTGTGGGTGGACGCCGACGACGCCGTGCTCGCCGAGCGCATGAAGTCGAGCGACCACCGCCCCGGCTTCGACCCCAAGGTCATGCGGGCCCGGCGCGAGCCCTATTTCAAGGAGATCGCCGACGTGCGCTGCGACGTGGGCGTCCTGCGGCCGGAGCAGGTGCGCGACGAGGTGCTGAGGGAGTTGCGCTCGCGCGGCCTGGCATAATGATCATGACACATGGGCCCCCCGAGGCGCGCGGGGGGCCTGTGGCGTCCCTCTCGTCAACCATCCACGCGCGCCACGCATCTAAACGCTAGTGAGTATGCGCTTGGTGCCCGGCGACCCCGAACGGCTTGGCGGCTTCTGGCTGGCGGGCCGGCTCGGCGCGGGCGGGCGCGGGGTCGTCTACGACGCCTACGACGACGACGGCCGCCGCCACGTCGTCACCGTGCCGCGCGGCGAGGCCCCCGGCCGGCGCTACGAGCGGGTCTCGTGTCCCCGGCTGGCCGAGGTGGTCGCGGTCGGCGTGGACGGCCGGGTCCCCTACGTGGTCGCCGAATTCGTCGACGGCCCCGACCTGCGGCGCGCGGTCGAGCTGCACGGCCCGTACGCGGGCGAGGAGCTGCTCGCGCTGGCCGACGCCCTCGGCGAGGCGCTGGAGGCGCTGCACGCGGCGGGCCTGACGCACCGCGGGCTCAACCCGGAGAGCGTGCTGCTGGCGGCCGACGGCCCCAAGGTCATCGAGCTGGGGCTGCCCGCCGCCGGCACCGTGGACGGCACCTTCACCTACCTCGCGCCCGAGACGCTGACCTGCGGGGAGGCGGGGGCGGCGGCCGACGTGTTCGCGTGGGGCGCGGTGGTGCTCTTCGCGGCCACCGGGCACGACCCGTTCGCCGGGGGGAGCCTCGGCGGGGTGATGCACCGGCTGCTGACCGTCGATCCCGACCTGGACGTCCTGCCCGAGGGGCTGCGTGAGCTGGTCGGGAGCGCGCTGGCCAAGGACCCGGCCGAGCGGCCCGAGGCGTCCCGGCTGCGGACCGGCGCGTCCGTGGTGCTGCGCCCGCCGGAGGGGCACGTCGGGCCGCGGTCGCTCGGGGAGCGGGCGGAGGAGGCGTACCAGTCGCTCACCCCCGCCCAGCAGGAGCAGGTGCCCAGCCTGCTGCTGCGGCTGCTTGACGGCGAGAGCCCGCACGACGAGGGGGACGTGCTGGGCCCGCTCCTGGCCGCCGGGCTGGTGGTGCGGCGCAGCGTGCGCGTGCCGCCCGCGGAGACCCCCGTAGGGAAGCTGGTGGCGGTCGGCGACGGGCGGGTGGCCCCGGCCAGCGCCGCGCTCTACCGGGCCTGGCCCCGGTTGCGCGGCTGGGTGGCCGACGAGCGCGAGAGCCTGCACGTGCTGCGGAGCATCCGCGAGGCCGCCGGGCGCTGGTCGGCGCACCGGCGCGGGCGCGGCCACCTGCTGCGCGGCGAGGCGCTCGACACCGCGCTCGGCTGGGCCGCCGTCAAACGCCGCCACCTGCGGCTGAGCCAGCTCGAACGGGACTTCATCGCGGGCAGCGTCGCCCTGTCCAAGCAGCGCAGGCGGCTGCTGGTGCCGGGGCTCGGCGTGGCCGCCGGGGTGCTGGCCGTCGCGGTGTCGATGGCGGTGGTGTCCGTGCTGGGGCAGCACGAGCTGCGCGGGCGGCTCGTCGAGGCGAACGCGCGGGCGGTGGCGGCGCGGGCGGAGGCGCTCCGGTCGTCGGACCCGCGCACCGCGATGCGGCTGAGCGTGGCCGCCTGGCGGCTGTCGCCGGTGTTCGAGGCGCGGGCCGCGTTGCAGGCCTCGCTCGTCCAGCCGGAGCTGGGCGTCTTCACCGATCCCGCGCCCGACTCGCGGGCCCGCTACCTGCTGCGCGGGGACGAGCTCGTCAAGAGGGACGCCGACGGCGTGACCGTTTGGGACGTCGTCGCCGGGCGGCAGACCGCCCGCCACGCGCTGCCGCCGGGCAACCCGGCGCTGAGCGAGGACGGGCGCTTCGCCGAGGGCGTGGACGGGCGGCCGTTCGAGCTCGCCACCGGCCGCACGCCGGGCGACGCCGCCGTGTACGTGATCAGCCGCGGCGACCGCACCCGCGTGTACCGGGGCGGGCGGGTGCTGCTGGAGGTCACCGGCCGCGAGGTGGCGCTGTCCCCGGACGGGGCGCGGGCGGCGCTCTCGCTCCCGGACGGGCGGGTGGAGCTGTGGGAGCTGGCGGGACACATCCGTACGGCCACCGTCACGGTCCGGCCGCCCCGGACCCCGGAGCCGGCGGCGCCGCCGATGGCGTTCAGCCCGGACGGGCGGCTGCTCGCGGTCGCGGGACGGGCCGGCGTCACCCTCGTGGACACCCGCAGCTCCGTCACCGGCCCCCTCCCCCCACACCCCGCCCCCGACGTCACCGCCTCCCTACCCCCGGCCCCCGGCCCCGTCGGCCCCCTGACCAGGAACGCGACCCCCATCGGCCCCCTGACCAGGAACGCGCCCCCCAGCGACCCACCGACCAGGGACGCGACCCCCAGCGAACCACCGACCAGGCACGCGCCCCCCAGCGACCCACCGACCAGGCACGCGCCCCCCAGCGACCCACCGACCAGGGACGCGACCCCTACCGGCCCGCTGCCCGCGGACGCGGCCCCGTCCGCCTCCGCGACCCCGGAAGCCACCTCCTCCCTCACCTCCACGCTCACGGCGGAGTCCGGGGCCGGGGGTGGGCGCGTGGAGAGGCCGGAGGGCCCGGTGGGCGGGGCTGCCCCGTCCGGGCCACCCGTCTTCAGCCCCGACGGCCGCCTGCTCGCCCTCCCCGGCGCCGGCGAAGTGCGGGTCTGGAACGTCGCGGAGCGCCGCCTGTCCGGCTCCTACCCCCTCCGCGACCCCCAGCCCGGCCTCACCTTCTCCGCCGACGGCCACTGCCTGCGCTACCTGAGCGGCACCGGCTCGGTGGTCTCGCTGGACGTCTCCGGCCTGCCGGTCCCGTCAGGGGCGCGCGAGGCGGCGGCGTTCTCCGGCAACGGCAAGGTGGCCGCCAAGGCGGTCGGCGACGCGATCGAGGTCACCGACACCGAGGACCGTACGAAAGTGGGCAGGATCGCGGCCGACGGCGACCTGGCGTTCGACGCGAGCGGCCGGCTGCTGGCCGTCGCCGGCGACCCGGTGACCGTCTGGCAGGTGCCGGGCGGCGAGCTGGTCAGCTCCGTCGACGCGGGCGGCGACGTCCTGGCCGTGGCCCTCTCCCCCAAGGGCGACCTGCTGGCCACGGCGCGCGGCCGCACCCTGGAGACGTGGGAGGTGCGGACGGGCCGCCGCGTCAGGGTCTACGAGGGCGCGGGCGACCTGGCGCTCGCGTTCAGCCCGGACGGCGCGACACTGGCCGCCGGCTCCACGCTCCTCGACCTGCGCAGCGGCCGGGTCACCCTGCTGGACCTGCGGACCGGCGGGGCCACGTCGGACGCGCCGGTGCCGACCGCGCTCGCCTACTCCCCCGACGGCCGCACGCTGGCGTTCGGCCTGGACGGCGGCCGGGTGCTGCTCTGGGACACCCGCGAGCGCGAGCGCGTCGGCACGATCGACACGGGCACCTCGGCCGTCGGCGCGCTGCGCTTCTCCCCCAAGGGCGACCTGCTCGCCGTCGAGGCGGCCCGTACGACGCTCTGGGACGTCCGCACGCTGCGCGAGGTCGGGCAGGTCGCCTCGTGGACGTCCGGGCTCGCCTTCAGCCCCGACGGCAAGCGGCTGCGCGGCGTGGCGCTGGACGGCACCGTACGCGAGAGCCCCGTGGACCCGGCGCTGGCCGCGCGGGAGGTGTGCGACCGGGCGGGCGGGTCGCTGAGCCGGGCCGAGTGGTCGCGGCTCATCCCGGAGAGCGGCTACCGGGACGTGTGCTGACCCGCGCCGGGGTCAGTCGTGCGGGTAGAGCCTCAGCACCTTGCCCTTGACGTCGGCGACCAGGTAGCCGCCACGTTGGTGGTCGTCGCTGACGTACACGCGCAGGATCGGGCGGGGGTTGGCGGAGAAGGTGTCGGGACCCACGATCACGTAGCGGGACGTGATCTTCTTGACGCCGAGGTCCTTCTCGGCCTTCCTCAGCAGGGCCGGCAGGGCGTTCCAGCCGTATTTGTCCAGGTCGACGATGGGGTCGTTGATCTCCCTGCCGAAGCCGGGTGACAGAGTGACCTTGCCGCCGCGGTAGTCGTAGGAGTCGGAGACCTCCGGGTCGTCCTTGTTCGGGGCCTGGATGACGGCGTAGGTCGGGTAGACCACCATCTCGGCGACCTTGCCGCCGCCGATCGCCGGCTTCAGCTTGGCGATCATGGCCCGCATTCCGTCGGGGGTGAGCAGGTTCTCCTGCGCGGGCTCGGCCTCGCCGGTCGAGGTCTGCTCGGGGGTGGTCTGCTCGGCGTCCTCGCTCGCCTGCGGGGAAAGGGCCTGTGTGGTGGGCCCGGTGTTGCCGACGGCGTCGTCGAGCGGGAGGAACCGCCAGGCCAGGACGCCCGTCACCACCACGGCCGCCATCGTGGCCGCGCCGATCGCGTTGCGGACGCCGCGGCCGGAACGCCGGGAGCGCACGGTGTCCTTCTCCGACACGGGCCTCGCGCCGTACGGCGGCGGCGTGGCGGCGTAGCCGTACGGTAAGCCGCCCTGCCCGGGACCGGTGGCGACCTGGGGCGGCCCCACCGGCCCCGGCTGGGGAGGAACGGCAGGACCGGGCGCACCGGCGGCCGTGGCCAGCATGCGGTCCAGCACGTCCGGGTGCGGGCGGGCGCGCGGGTCGCTCTGGAGCAGGGCCTGGAGCACCGGGGTCAGCGCCCCGGCCCGCTCCGCCGGCGGCACCGGCTGGTTGAGCACGGCGGCCAGCGTCGCCAGCGGCGTGGCCCGGCGCATCGGGTGCCGTCCCTCGACGGCGACGTACAGGAGCATGCCGAGCGACCACAGGTCGGAGGCCGGATCCCCTTCGTGGCCGTTGATGCGCTCGGGCGCCATGTACTCGGGCGAGCCGATGAACGATCCCGTCGCCGTCAGGCTCGTGGACTCGCGTACGGCCGCGATGCCGAAGTCGGTGAGCACCGACCCGCCGTCCTCGCGCAACAGCACGTTGGCGGGCTTGACGTCGCGGTGCTGGATGCCGACGGCGTGCGCGGCCCGCAGCGCGGACAGCACCTCCCGCCCGAGCCTCGCCGCCTCGGCGGGCGTCATGGGGCCGCGCTGGAGGCGGTCCTGCAGGGAGCCGCCGGTGACCAGCTCCATCACCAGCCACGGATAGGTGTGCTCGCCGGGATCGACGATGTGGTGGATGGTGACCACGTGCGGGTGGTTGAGCCGGGCCAGCGCGCGGGCCTCGCGCAGGACGCGGGCGCGCAGCTCGGCCGCCGCCGCGGGGTCGCGCGCGTCGTCGTATGCGGGGTCGGGCGGGCGGACCTCCTTGAGCGCGACCTCCCGGTGCAGGGCCACGTCGCGGGCCCGCCACACCAGGCCCATGCCCCCGCCGCCGAGCCGCTCCAGCAGCTCGAAACGGCCGTCGATCACCCGATTCTGCATGAGGAGCAGCGTAGGGCCGCCACGCTCCTCCCGTCATCACGCCTCCGTCGTCCGGGCCCCGCGTCCGCATCGCCGGACGCGGGGAGAATTCACTTAGAGGAAAGGAGTCATTGCGGCCTGTGATCGACACCGATTGCCCCTACCTTTGTGCTCATGGATCCCCTCATCAGCCGCCGGGCGCTCAACCGGGCCACGCTGGACCGCCAGCTCCTGCTGAGCCGCACCGACCGCGGCGTGGTCGACGTGGTCGAGCACCTCGCCGGGCTGCAGGCGCAGACCCCGCACACCTGGTACACCGGCCTGTGGAACAGGATCGCCGGCTTCGACCCGGTGGCGGCCGGGGACCTGCTGCTCAAACGCGAGCTGGTCCGCATCGCGTTGCAACGGTCCACGATCCACCTGGTCAGCGCCCGCGACTGCCTGGCGATGCGGCCGCTGCTGCAGCCGGTCACGACGCGCATGACGCGCAGCGTGTTCGGCAAGCGGCTGTCGGGGGTCGATCTGGACAAGCTGGCCGAGGCCGGGCGCGAGCTGCTCGCGTCGCGGCCGATGACCTTCGCCGAGCTGGGACGCGAGCTCGCCGCGCGCTGGCCGGAGGCCGACCCGCACGCGCTCGGCCAGGGCGTGCGCTCGCTGGTGCCGCTGGTGCAGGTGCCGCCCCGCGGCGTGTGGGGCCGCAGCGGGCCGGTCGCCCACGCCGACGCCGAGTCGTGGCTCCGCTTCCGCACCACGCCGATGGCGGCGGGCGAGCTGGTCGAGCGCTACCTGGCGGCGTTCGGGCCGGCCTCGGTCATGGACATGCAGACCTGGTCGGGGCTGACCCGGCTGTCGGAGGTCGTGGAGACGCTCGACCTCAGGCGCTTCGGCGACGGGTCCGGCCGCGTCCTGTACGACCTGCCGGACGCCCCCCGCCCGCCGGAGGACGTCCCCGCGCCGGTGCGGCTGATGTACGACTTCGACAACCTGTTCCTGTCGTACGCCGACCGCTCGCGGGTCATCAGCGACCTCGGCGGGGCCGTGCTGACCCGCTTCTCGGGGACGAACGTCCAGCCCCGGATGATCCTGGTCGACGGCTTCACCGTCGGCGACTGGACGTACCGCCGCGCCCAGGGCGTCGCGACGCTCAACGTGCACGCCTGGCAGCCGATCAAGGAGCGGGACGAGGTCGAGAAGGAGGCGCTGGCGCTGCTGGCCTTCCTCGCGCCCGGCGACGAGCACGAGGTGGCCTTCTTCAACGCCTCCTCCATGGGCTGATCAGGCGTCGGAGGCGGCCGAGAGCTCGGCCGTCCGCTCCACCTCGGCGATCTGCTCGTCGGTGACGACGAGGCTGCCGAACTGCTTGACCGCCTGGTAGTACGTCCAGGCGAGCCCGTCGCAGGTCGTCTTGGAGACCCCGGAATACCCGGCGCACACCTGCCGCAGGTCGTAGTAGAAGGCGTCGTCGATCCGCGGCTTGTTCGCCGGGAACTGGCTCACGGACTTGTAGTTGCGATAGCCGAAGTCGTGCCGGCGGCAGGGCATGCGGAAGTCGAAGCCGAGCGGCTGGTCGGGGCTGCTCGAGCACAGGTCGGTGGACCAGTCGAAGGCGTAGTCGGCCCAGGCCGCCTGGTTCTCCCAGGCGGAGCGCCACGCGACGGCGCTCGGCGTCGTGGGCTGGCTGAACCCGGAGAGCGCGGCGAGCTTCTGCTCCAGCGTCACCGCGTGGGCGGGCAGCCCGTACACGGTGGTCAGGGAGATCGCGGCGAAAAAGAGCGTGGCGAGGCAACGTCGGACCATGGGAATCTGCTTCTCCTGCCGGGAAACGTGAGGACTCGATCAGATTCGCGTGACGTCCTTACGATGAAGGGGAAAACCGGGTAACGCAGAAGCAGAAAGTGCTCAATTTCCCCACCGTGATTGACGGAACGTCGCCCTTTACAAAAATGCCGTTCCGTGGTCAAGCAGGTAGGTCAGATTTCGTGCAGGCGGCGGATCACGGCCTGTTTGGCGGAGGCGAATTCCTCGTCCGTCAACACGCCCGCGCGGTGCAGCTCGCCGAGCTCGGCGAGGCGGCGCAGAACGGCGTCGTGCGCGTCGCCACCGGGCGGCGGGGCCGGCGGCAGCTCGGGCGGCTCCTTCGGCAGGTCGCGCGGCAGGCGGGCCAGCACCGCCGCGGCCACCAGGGCGGTCGCCCCGCCGAAGCGCTGGATGCCCCACGACACGCAGCGCAGGTCCTTCTGCGGCGGCTGCGCCGGGCCCTCGCCCTTGATGCGGAAACGCAGCGTGCCATAGCCCATGCCGGACTGCGGCTTCCACTCCACGCCGGTCACCGCCGACAGCGGGTATTCCTGCGGCCCCGCCTTCTCCTTCTCCGACGCGGCGAAGCCGGTCCACTCCAGGCGCACCCGCTCGCCGTCGAAGATCACCGTGCCGTCGCCCGCGGTGGCCGAGATGGGGACGTCGGGGCCGGGCAGCAGGTATTCCTCGCAGGGGCCGGCGGGCTGCTGATAGATCTCCAGCGTGTCGCGCACCTCGTCGGCGAAGTATTCGGCCGCGCCGGCGCGGGCCTTCGGCACCGCGAGCCGGTAGGGGTCCGCGGGCGGCCCGAGCGTGCCCGCCACCGCGTCGGAGAGCGGATCGGCCCCCTTGCGCAGCCGCAGCCGCAGGTGACCGCCCTTGCGGGCAGGCTCGAACGTCACCCCCGCGATCGCCTCGCGCGGCACGGTGACCGCGCCCAGCGTGCGGCGGAGCTCGTGCACCTCCTTGCCGCTGCCGGGCACCACGCGCAGGAGGTCACCGTCGAACGTCCATGACCCGTCGGGGATCGCGATCTCGGCCATGTCCACAGCCTAGGTCAACGCCCGCGGCGACGATCACGACAAAGCGTCCGCCGTGAGCGCCGACCCGCCCGCCGCTCACGCCGCTACGCGCCCCCCGGCCGCCCACGCCGGCACGCGCCTCCCGGCCGCCCACGTCGGCACGCGCCTCCCGGCCGCCCACGCCGGCACGCGCCTCCCGGCCGCTCACGCCGCTACGCACCTCCCGACCACTCACGCCGGCACGCGCGCCTCCCTGGCGACCCTGGCCAGCCAGCCGGCGGCCTCGCCGGCGGGCAGGATCCGGCGCAGGCGCACGTCCGGCCGCATCAGCGGGTAGATCCGGCCGGCGCGCCACGACCGCTCCTCGTACGTGGGCCGGTCCAGGACGAGCACGCGTACCCCGGCCACGCGGGGGATGTCGGCCGGGCGGCCCTCGTCCCAGATCCGCCCACCACGGCCGTCCAGCAGGGCGAACGAGCCCCGCACCGTGGGCGCGGCCGGGTCCGCCGGCCCGTCGGTCGCGGCCCGCACCCACGCCGGGTCCGGCCGCACCCCCTCCAGCAGGCCCTCGGCCTCCGGCCCGCTCAGCACGTCGGCGAGCAGCGTGTGGAGCTGGGCGTTGTCGCCGATCCCGCCGATCACGACCTCGTAGCCGCGCCCGGTGGGCCGGTGCAGCACGATCAGCCGCTCGTCGTCGAGCACGCGCAGCAGCCCGGCCAGGAACTCCAGGTCGGGCCGCTCGTCCAGCACCGTCCCGAGGGCGGCGATCAGCCGCTCGCGGCCCGGCAGCGCGTGCCGCAGCCGGGGCGAGAGCTGCAGGATCGACAGCACGGGCAGGCTCCGCAGGTGCGCCATCGACCAGGCGTCCGCCAGCTCCACCGCGGCCTCGCGGGTGAGCGGCGCGGCGGCCAGCCGGTCGGCCGCGGCCTCGGTCCAGTCGTGGTCGTCGGCCACCGGCTCGGGCGGCGCCTCGCCGGTCGCCGTACGCCAGTGGGCCGCGAACGTGCCGGCCAGCTCCAGGCAGTCGGCCAGCTCGGCGACCAGCGGCGCGGCCACGGGCTCGGGATCGCCGCCCAGCTCGGCCAGCGCGCCGCAGAGCACGCCCAGGCGGGCGCCGATGCGTACGGGGACCCGCTCGAAGAGGTCCCCGAGCCGCGCGAGGACGGCCGACAACGCCGGCTCGTCGGCGGATCGGGCGGCGGCGTACAGCCGGGGCAGGGTGTCGAGGAGACGAAGAGGGTTCCGGTCGGCCGCGGCGCGGTGAAGTTCGTCGGAGAGTTGATCGAGCATTGCGGAAGGCTATGACATCAAGGGTGACGTACGTCGCTCTTTCGGGGTTGAGCCGGTTACGAGCAGCGGACGATCCGGTTGCCGCCGAAACGACCCCATCCCGACTACGGGGACGTAGGCCAGAATTTGGGCGAGCTCAGCGCAGGATCGATCACCCGCAGCCGACTCGCCGCCGTGGGATCGACGCCCCGTAAAGTGATCAGGCGTGGTCCGCCGGCTTCTTCCAGCACCGCCAGCGCGCTCGGCAATCCAGCGGCGACCGTCGCGATCGCGGCCCCCATCCCGACCAGACCAGGGTGCTTGTGCGGGTATTCGATCCGGTGAATGCCAGAGGCGGCGATGGCGGCCACTTCCCGCGGTCGCTGCATCTGGCGGCCGTCGTTGGTGAGGACCGCCTGGAACCCCTCGGCCGCGGCTCGCGGATACAGGGTCTCGTCGCGGGTGCCCGACCAGCCAGGAAGATCCAACAGGTGGACGATGTCGTGGTTCAGTACGAAGCTCGTCAGGACCTGGTGCAGCGGGCGGGGGACGTTCTCATCCAGCAGCAGCCGCACGCTGCTCCCTGGAGGGCTCGTAACTGTCGACGTAGTCGGCGAAGTCGGCGGCGTCCAACGCCGCGGTGGCCGACACGCTCGGGTAGTAGTCCGCGATCCGCTCGGCCGGAACGCCGTCCCGCAGCAGCGCCGCGATCTCGTCGTACGGCACGCGGGTCCCTTCGATCACCGGCATCCCACCGCGGACCGCCGGATCGACCGTGACGTGCTCCCGGGGACGTAGCAGGTCCGGAATATGCCGTCCGTCACGGTAGAACGGCCGAAGCACCTCGACCATGTCATGGATGACGACGTTGGCCCTGCGATGCACCAGATCGGTGGCCTGGCCCTGCTCGACCAAGTAGATCGTCGAACCGTCGGTAACCAACCGGTAGGCCGACAGATGCTCCCGCTCCTGCAGGTCGTCGCGGAGCGTGTCCAACGCCCGGCGAATCTTCTGCAGGGACGCGTCGTTGCGCAGCTTCACACACGTGCGCAACGCCACCAGATCACGGAACGAATACAGCACCGGACGCACCGGCGAGACCTCAGGCACCAGCACCGCGCCACGGCCGGAACCGGCCTTACGCCAGTGCGCGAGCTGACGAAGCGTGGCGCCCGACAACGCCGCCGCCAGTTTCGGACTGTAGGGCACCCACGTCACCTCCCTCGCCTGACATGACCCCCCTCATCATGGCAAACATCCCCGAGGTTCACCGACCATCACTCCGGCTTGATCGGAAGGCGGCTCATAAAAAATCAGGCCCGTCTTCCACGTGGAAGACGGGCCTGATCTGAGATGGTGCGCCGCCAGGGACTCGAACCCCGGACCCGCTGATTAAGAGTCAGCTGCTCTGACCAACTGAGCTAGCGGCGCAACACGAGTAACTGTATCAGCCGCCGAGCGGTGCCCGCACATCAACCGAGGCGGGCGGCCAGCCTCCCGTACGCGCCGATCATCAGGTCCCAGAAGCGCGGCACGTCCAGCGCGGTCGCCACCAGGGCGTTCGCCTGGCGGCCCGTCACGGCGAAGTCCGTCACGGTCATGCCGCGGGTGTGGATGCCGGCCGTCTCGACGTTCACGACGGCGGGGACGCAGGTGAACAGCGACGGGTCCAGCACGTACGCGACCGCGCACGCGTCGTGGATGGCCGGCCCGTCGTCGTCCGTGACCTCCTTGTACGACTGCGCCCCCGGCACCAGCAGCTCCGCCAGCCGCCCGAGCGGGCGCATCCGGTCGAGCACGGCGGTGTCGACCACGGCCGACAGGGTCACGTCGAGGCCCACCATCGTGACGGTCCACCCGGCCTCGAACACGATCGCGGCCGCCTCCGGGTCGGCGAGCATGTTGAACTCGGCGGCCGGGGTGTGGTTGCCGCGCGTGTAGGAGCCGCCCATGATGACGATGTCGCGGGCCCACTCGACGACGCGGGGCTCCTTGCGTACGGCGAGGGCGAGGTTCGTCAGCGGGCCCACGCCCACCAGCGTGATCTCGCCGGGGGCGGCGCGCAGCGCGTCCACGATGAAGTCGACCGCGTGACCGGGCGACGGGCCGCGCAGCGGTGCGGGCAGCACCACGGTCCCGAGCCCGCTGGTCCCGTGGACGGTGGCCCGTACGGTGTGCCGCAGCAGCGCGCCGGCGCTGCCCGGCGTCACCGGCACGTCCCCGAGGTCCAGGAACTCCCGCAGCGCCAGCGCGTTCGCCGTGGTCAGGGAGAGGTCCACGTTGCCGCCCACCGTCGTGACGCCCACCAGGTCGAGGGCGTCGCGGGAGCCGGCGATGAGGGCGAGGGCGAGTGCGTCGTCGATGCCGGGGTCGCAGTCGATCAGAACTTTCTTCACGTAACGGGAGGATACGCACCCGGGCGCGCTCGGCGCCCGGGTGCGGGCATGGATCGGGCCGGGCAGTTCCCCCAAATCTGCCCGGCCCGATCGGTGGCGGTCCAGGCCGGTGTCTTCCCCCAAAAACACCGGCGGTCCCGCACTTGCGGCTCGCGGTCCCCCTCCGCGTCCGCTTCGGTGAAGGTCGGTCGGCCAGAAACCCAGTGCTGTGCTCCTGACCTGCTATAACGCTACCGAGACGAATGCAACGGTCGCGTCATAACGGGGTCGAATATCTGTTTAATCCGACTCAGGAAGCTCCCGACTAGGGCAGCTCCAGCCGAACCTCCGTGCCGTCCTGGAGCGACGTGCTCACCGTGCAGTACTTCTCGTGCACCCGCCCGGCCACCGCGCGGAACACCTCGCCGGCCGCCTCCGACGGCAGCTCCACGTCGTAGGTCACCGTCACCGGGCCCAGTCTGTTGGACTCCACCTTCTGCGCCTCCACCGTCATCGCCAGCCGCACCAGCCGGTGCCCGCGCTGAGCGGTGAGCGGCTCGACGGTGACGATGTTGCAACCGCCCACCGCCGCCAGCAGCAGCTCCACGGGCGTGAACGCCCCTTCGTCGTCGCCGCCGCCGATCCGCACCTCTGCCCCACGGGCGTTGGTGGCCCGGAATCCGCCGTCCTCGGTCCGTTCGACCCACACGTTAGCCATGTTTCAGACACTACTCAGAAAGCTTTCATGTTCGTTCAGCACCGTGGAGACATGGCAAGCCAGGCGCACGCTCATCATCACGGTCCCGTCCTGTTCTGGTGCGGTGTCGCGGTCGCCGAGCTCGGCGCGATCCAGCCGGGGCCCGGTCTCCTCTGGCGGCCCACGGCGTACGTGGCCGCCGCGCTGCTCGTCGCGATCGGCTTCCTCACCGCCGAGGCCGCGGAACGGCTCAGCAGCCCGCGGGCCAGGCAACGGCTGCTGCTCGCCAGCTATCTCTCCGGCGCGCTGCTGGTCGCCCAGCAGGCCGGCGCGTTCACCGGGACGGCCGGCCCCGTCCAGGCCGGCTCGCTCCTGCTGTACGTCGTGGCCGCGGTGGCGGCGCTCCACGGCCACACGCCCTCCCGCGCCACCACCAAGGGCACCCTGCTGATCGCCACCGGCCTCGACGCCGGCGCGCTGCGGGCCCGGCTCGACGGCGGCACAGGCGGCGACCTCGGCGGCGACGGGGCCGGTGACGCCGACACGATCGCGATCTACCGTACCGACCGGGTCACCGACGAGCTGCGCGACCTCGCGGCCCGGCACCGGCTCGTGCTCGTCGAGGGCGCCGAGCACGACCCGCGCGCCAAGGAGCGGATCAGCGCCTCGGGGCTGGCCCGCGAGATTCCCGACCTCGCCGAGCGGGACGTCGTGGTGGCCGGTCCCCGGCCGTTCCAGCGCTATGTCGGGGGCGCGCTGTCCCGCCTGGCCGTGCCCCGGTCACAGATCCGGTTCACCTCGCGGCTGAAGGCGCGGCCCGCACTCGGCGCCGAGCTGCCGCCGCTCCCGATGGACGAGGAGGCGAGGTGACCGTTCTCCCGTGAAGGACGCTAGGCGTCGGGGTGTTCGCGCAGATAGCTCAGGTACACCGGGCGCAGCGCCTCGCCCAGCTCGCCTTCCCCGGCCGCGATGGCGTCCGCCAGCAGCGCCGACACCTTGGTCAGATCGGCGTCCGTCTCGTGACCGGAGGCGGCCTCCGCCGCCGGGATGACCTTCAGCAGTTCCCACAGGAACCCCAGATCGCCATGACGCACGGCGTAGCGCACCGCGCGCTCGTGCAACTCGTGTGCCGGCAGAGATTCGAGCCCGTTCGCGTTCATCTCGCTCCTTCCCCCGCCCGCCCCTTCCCCTCGCGGGGGCGGCGATAACCGATCAGCGACCATCAAGCCGGGCACGTAGTCACCGGCAGCCCCTATCGCGGTGCCGAGCGCAAAGTGGGAGTATCAACCAGCGTGAAGTTCATCATCCGAACCCTCGCGGCGGCGGTGGCCCTCTGGGTGGCCGTCCAGTTCATCCCCGGCATCGACGTCAACACCCCCGCCAACTCGGCACAGTACTGGGGCGTCCTGCTGCTCGTGGCGCTGATCTTCGGCGTCGTCAACGCCATCGTCAAGCCGATCGTGAAGGCGCTCGGCTGCGCGATCATCGCCCTCACCCTCGGGCTGTTCCTGCTCGTGATCAACGCGGCCATGCTGCTGCTGACGAGCTGGATCTCCGGCCAGCTCGGCATCCCCTTCCATGTGGAGGACTTCTACCCGTCGGCGTTCTGGGGCGCGATCATCGTCAGCCTGGTGAGCTGGCTGCTCGGGCTGATCCTTCCCGACGGCGACTGACCCTCCGATGGCGACGGCGGTCCTGCTCGACGGCTCCGGGCTCACGTGCGCGCAGGTCCACGACGTCGCCCACGGCGGCGCCCGCGTCGAGCTCGGCTCCCTGGACCGGGCGCGGGCCGCGTGGGTGACCGCCCAGGAGCTGACCGGCCCGGTGTACGGGCGCAGCACCGGGGCGGGCGCCAACAAGGACGTCCCGGTCCGGGAGCCCGGCCTCGGCCTGCTGCGCAGCCACGCCATCGGCGCCGGTCCCCCGATCGAGCCGGCCCGTGCGCGGGCGATGCTCACGGTCCGGCTCAACCAACTGCTCGCGGGCGGCTCGGGGCTCGACCCGGCCGTCCTTCCCGTGCTGGCGGCGGCGGTCAACGACGGTTTCGTCCCGCCGGTCAGCACGTACGGGGCCATCGGCACCGGCGACCTCACCGCCCTCGCCACGACGGCCCTGTGCCTGCTCGGCGAGCTCCCCTGGCTCCACTCCCCGGCCGTCCCCGCCCCCGCGCCTGCCGAGCCGCGGTTCGCGCTCGCCTCCGAGGACGCGCTGCCGTTCATCAGCTCGGGCGCCGCCACCCTGGCCGACGCCGCCCTCGCCTGCCACCGGCTCCGCGCCCTCCTCGACGGCGCCGTGGACGTGGCCGCCCTGTCCTACACCGCCATCGGGGCCTCGGCCGAGCCACTGGCCGCCGTCGTGCAGGAGGCCCGCCCGCATCCCGGGCAGGCCGCGGTCGCGGCCCGCCTGCGCGGCCTCCTCGCCCGCGAGCAGGCCGCCCGCATCCAGGACCCGTACGGCTTCCGCGCCTTCGCCCAGGTCCACGGCGCCGCGCTGGACGCGCTCGGCCGCGCCCGCGAGGCCGTCGAGACCGACCTGAACGCCGCCGCCGAGAACCCGCTCATCGCCGGCTCCCTCGCCTGGCACAACGGCAACTTCCACGCGGCCCCGGTCGCCCTCGCCCTGGACGGTCTGCGCGCCGCGGTCGCCCAGACTGCGCAGCTCAGCACCGCGCGCCTGGCCACCCTCATGGACCCGGACTACACGGGCCGCCACCGCTTCCTCGCCGACCGGCCGGGCGCGTCCGGCGTGCTGATCCTGGAGTACGTCGCCCAGGACGCCCTCGCCGAGCTCCGCCACCTCGCCGCCCCGGTCACGACCGGCACCGCGGTCATCTCGCTCGGCGTCGAGGACCACGCCAGTTTCGCCACCCAGGCGGCCCGGCACGCGCTGCGCTGCCTCGAACCCCTGGAGATCGTCCTGGCCTGCGAGCGCACGGCGGCCACCCGCGCCCTCCATCCACCGCCGCCCGACCGCACCCTGACCGACGACCTCACCGCCTCCCGCCAGGCCCTCACCTCGGGCGGGTGACCAGGGAGCTCAGGGGCGAGGGGCGGTCGAGGCGCGCGGGCGCAGGGTCGGGGCCTGGACGACGCGGCGGCGGCGGGTCGCCCCGTCGGCGGCGGCGGCCGTGAGGCGGACGGCGGCGCGGACGATCCCGTCGATGTCCCAGTCGACCGTCGTCAGCCCCGGCGTCAGCAGCCCCGACATCGGATGGTCGTCGTAGCCCATGACGGACACGTCGCCGGGGATCGACAGCCCGAGCTCCTGCGCCGCCGCGTAGACGCCGTAGGCGATCGAGTCGGCGAAGCAGAAGACGGCGCTCGGCTTGCGGTCGAGCAGGATGTCGCGGGCGGCCGCGGTGGCGGCGGTCATGCCGTGGGGCGCGGTGGTGACCGCGATGTCGAGCCCCAGGCGCTCGGCCTCGGCGGTGACGTGGACGTCGGCGGGCCGGTCGGGGGTGCTGGGCCGGGTGGGGGTGAGGACGGAGATGCGCCGGTGGCCGAGGTCGCGCAGGTGCTCAAGGGCGAGGGTGACGCCGCGCCGGTTGTCGAAGACGACCTCGCCGGCCGTGCCGGGCAGCGAGTCGCCGATCGCGATCACGGGCAGCGACTCGCACAGCTCGCTCCAGAACCCGGCCGACGGGTCGAGCGGCTGCACGATCAGGCCGTCGACGCGCTGGTCGCGGAGCTGCTGCGCGAGGACGCGCTCACGGGCGGGGTCGCCGACGGCGTCGAGGATCAGGGCGTAGCGGTCCTTCTCCCGCAGCCCCCTGCTGATGCCGACCGCCAGCGACTGCTGCCAGAGGTCTTCGAGCGATCCGCAGAGCAGCCCGATCATCCCGCTGCGCCCGCTGGCCAGGGCCCTGGCGATGGGGTCGGCCTCGTAGCCCAGCTCGGCCGCCGCGGCGCGCACGCGCTCCATGGTCTCCTCCGAGACCTGAAGGCCGCGCAGCGCGTAGGAGACGGCCGCCGGCGACAGGCCGGTGGCCTGGGCCACCTCACGGATCGTCGCTCTCTTGCGAGGCATTGGACCAGCCTATGGCCTGCCACCGACAGAATCGGGCTTCCCCGGGAGTGAGCGCGACGGGCCGGCCGTTGACAGCGATCAGGTGAAGCGTTTCACTGAACCGTATCACTGAATCGCTTCACTCTCTCGGTGTCCCTGGACAGCAGGTTTGTATGTAATATCAGTAGGAAATGAAGGGAGGGGTGATCGTGAGCGGTGGGATCGACGTCCATCAGCATCTGTGGACGGGTGCGTTCGTGGCGGCGTTGCGGGCGCGCACGGCCCCGCCCCGGCTCGACGGCTGGACGCTGATCCTCGACGGCGAGCCGCCTTACGAGGTGAACCCGGCCGACCACGAGCACCGCGACACCACCGGCCTGGACCTGGCGCTCGTGTCGCTGTCGAGCCCGCTCGGCATCGAGTTCCTGCCGCCGGAGGAGAGCTGGCCGCTGCTCGACGCCCACCATGAAGGGGCGCTCGCGCTCGGCGAGCCGTTCGGGGTCTGGGCGGCCACCTGCCACAGCGAGCCCGATCCCGACCGGCTGGCGGCCGACCTCGACCGCGGCTGCGCCGGGCTGCAGATCCCGGCGACGGCCGTGCCCGACGACCGGCTGCTGGAGGTGCTGACCGACCGCGACCTGCCGCTGTTCGTGCACCCCGGCCCGGCGCGCGTCCCCGAGGGAGCGCCGCCGTGGTGGCCTGCGGTGGTGCCGTACGTACAGCAGATGCACCAGGCGTGGCACCACTTCCAGGCCGTCGTCCGGCCCCGGCACCCGAGGCTGCGCGTGTGCTTCGCGCTGCTCGCCGGCCTCGCGCCGCTGCACTCGGAGCGGCTGCTGGCCAGGGGCGGGACCGGCCGGGGCCTGGTCGATCCCGGCGCCTTCGTCGAGACCTCCTCCTACGGCCCCCGCGCGATCGACGCGATCGTCAGGGAGCTCGGCGTCGACGTCGTCGTCAACGGCTCCGACGCCCCCTACGCCACCGCACCCGACCCGGGCCTCGGCGCCGCCGCCGCCCACGCCATCCGCGTCACCAATCCCCGCCGCCTGCTGGGCATCCGTCCCGGGGCGACCGTTCCACCGTCCAGAGAGGAGACACGTACGTGAGCACCGACCAGATCCAGCAGGACGGGGGGACCTGCCACGCCCTCCCCGAGCGCACGCTCGACCGGCGCGAGCTGCGCGACCTGGTGGACCGGCTGGCCGCCAGCCCGCAGGAGTGGGCGGAACTGGTGGACTTCCCCGAGGACGGCGGGCGGCACTACGCCTCGCTGCACCGCGACGCGTACGTGGACGTATGGGTCCTGTGCTGGCGTCCCGAGGACGACACGGGCTGGCACGACCACGACATCTCCTCGGGGGCGGTGCGCGTGGTGCAGGGGGCGCTGCGCGAGTGCAATCCGCGCATCGGCGGCGAGCACCTGGAGACGGTGGTCACGGAGGGGCAGTCGTTCTCGTTCGGGCCCGACCACATCCACCGGCTGACCGGGGCGGTGGAGCGCAGCGTCTCCATCCACGCCTACTCGCCGCCGCTCTGGCGGCTCGGGCAGTACTCGATCGACGGCACCGGGGTGATGCGGCGCGTGTCCGTGAGCTACGCCGACGAGCTGCGGCCGCTCGACGACGCCGGGGTGCCCGCCGAGGTGGCTGCCGGGGTGGCCATCGGGGTGGCCTGACGTCAGCGCGGGCGCAGCACGCAGCAGCTCGCGCAGGGCTCCACGCCGGGGAGTGTGATCCACAGGCAGCAGGTCCTGCGGAAGTAGCCGTCGCCCGCCGGCTCGATCAGGCCGTCGACCGGCGGGCCGATCCGCCTGAGCAGCTCCATGTAGTCGCCGGGCACGACGGAGGTCAGCGGCTGCGCGAACGCCTCGGCCGTCGAGCCCCACAGCGTGCGCTCGCCCACCCTGGCCCGGCGGCTGATGGCGGTCACCAGCGGCTGCTGGGCCTCGGCCAGCGACTCGCCGATGGCGTCCGTGCCCACGGTCCAGGTGACGCGGGTGGCCGCGATCGTCACGCCGGCCTCGGAGACCTTGAACCAGGTCTCGGCCGGCCGCATGACCGGCACCCGTCCGTCGAGCGCCCAGCCGAGCGCCATCGGCAGCGTGTGCCAGTAGCCGTACGTCTTCCAGAACAGCGCCGCGCCGACGTGGTGCGGCGCGTTCCAGCGCCGGGCCGTCTCGTCGATCAGCTCGTCCAGCAGCGTGTAGGGCTCCCGCATCAGCTCCGTGACCGGTGTCCAGGTGTCGTCCGGCTCGATGACCAGGCCGGGCTCGACCCCGAGCACGCCGCCGCGGTCGTCGGCCATGCGCTGGAGCACGTCGGTCAGCACCCCGGAACCCCTTTCCGTACTCTTCACGGTCGGCCCGGCCCCAAAGTAGCAGGGCGGCCGGCGAACCAGCCGGCCACGATCTGCACCGCCAGCACCCCCAGCGCCACCGTGAGCGGCACGTTCCAGCCGCCGGACAGCTCGCGCAGGTAGCCGAAGAGCAGCGGGCCGAGCGCGGCGATCACGTACCCGACCGACTGGGCCACGGCCGACAGCGCCGTCACCGCGGCCGGGTCCGCCGGGCGCAGCGCGATGATGAGCAGCGCGAGCGCGAACGACGCGCCCTGCCCGAGCCCGAGGACGATCATCCACAGCCACGGGAGGGTCGTCGGCGCCAGCAGCACGCCGAGGTAGCCGAGCACGGTCAGCACGCCCGAAGCCACCACGTACGGCACCTGCGAGGCCCGCCGCCCGGCCAGCACAGGGACCGCGAGCGAGGCGGCGACCTGCACCAGGTTCGTCAGGCTGAGCAGGTAGCCGGCCTGCTCGGCGGGCACGCCCCGCTCCATGAAGATCGTCGGCAGCCAGGCCAGGACCACGTAGAAGGTGAGGGACTGCAAGCCCATGAGCGCGGTGACGTACCAGGTGACGCGGCTGCGCAGCACCGTGCGGAAGGGACGCGGGCCGCTCGGCTGAGGGGGCTGCGCGCGCAGCGCCTGCGGCAGCCAGAGCAGCGCCCCCAGCAGGGCGGGCACGGCCAGCAGCGCCGTCACCCCGCGCCAGCTGAACCCGGTGAGCCGCTCGACCGGGATCACCGCCGCCGAGGCGATGGCCGCGCCGGCCACCACGGCGGAGACGTAGACGCCGGTCATCACGTTGATCCGGGTCGGGAAGTGCTGCTTGACGACGCCGGGCATGGAGACGTTCATGACGGCGATCGCGGTGGCGGCCAGCGCCGAGCCGAGGTAGAGCATCGGCGCGCCGTCGAGCCCGCGCAGCGCCACGCCGCAGGCGATCACGAGCAGGCCGGCCAGCAGCGTGCGGTCGAGCCCGATCCGCCGCGCCAGCACGGGCGCCACCGAGCCGAACACGCCCAGGCAGACCACCATCACCGTGGTGATCGCGCCGCCGCCCGCGGGCGAGAGGCCCACGTCGCCCATGATCTCGTCGAGGAGGGGGGAGACGCCCGCGATGGCCGGGCGCAGGTTGAGCGCGGCCAGCACGAACCCGGCCACGAGCACCACAGATCGCAACGACATAAGCGTCCACTCTGGCACACGCCCTGACAGCGTTGTCCGCCCCCGTACGGTGAGACATGATCCAGGCGTGAGACCGACGATGAAGGACGTCGCCACGGCGGCGGGGGTGGCGCTGAAGACCGTGTCGCGGGTGGTCAACGGCGAGCCCGGCGTCCATCCGGCCACGGCCGAGCGGGTGCGCGCGGCCATCGACCGGCTGGGTTACCGCCGCAACGAGAGCGCGCGGGTGCTGCGCAGGGGCAGGACCGCGACGATCGGGCTGGTCATCGAGGACGTCGCCGACCCGTTCTACGCGGGACTCAGCCGGGCCGTCGAGGACGTCGCGATCGCGCACGACTGCCTGTTGCTCAGCGGCTCGTCCGGGGAGGAGCCGGGGCGCGAGCGCGAGCTGGTCGAGACGTTCTGCGCGCGGCGGGTGGACGGGATCGTCGTCGTGCCGGCCGGGGCCGACCACGGCTATCTGCGGCCGGAGCTGGACGCGGGCACGAAGGTGGTCTTCGCCGACCGGCCGCCGGGGGCGGGGCTCGACGCCGACACCGTGCTCGCCGACAACGCGGGCGGGGCCGGGCGGGCCGTACGCCACCTGCTCGGGCAGGGGCACGAGCGGGTCGCCTTCGTCGGGGACGCCCCGGCCATCTACACCGCCGCCGAGCGCCACCGCGGCTACCGGGACGCGCTGGGCGACCGGTACGACCCCCGCCTGGTCGCGATGCGGCCGCCCGCCGAGGAGGCGATGCGGGCGGACCTGGAGCGCATGTTCGCCCTGGACCGGCCGCCCACCGCGCTCTTCACGGGCAACGGGCGCTGCACGGTGACGGCGCTGCGGGCGCTCGCCGGGCGGAAGGTGGCACTGGTGGGCTTCGACGACTTCGAGCTGGCCGACCTGCTGCGGCCAGGGGTGACGGTCGTGGCGCAGGACCCGGCGTGGATGGGACGGGTGGCGGCCGAGCTCCTGTTCCGCCGCCTGCTCGGCGACGAGGGCCCGCCGGAGCACATCCGGCTCCCGGTCCGCCTCATCCCGCGCGGCTCGGGCGAGCTTCCGCCGTGAATGCTCAGCGCGCGTGACTCGGGCGGGGTTCCGCCGTGAGTGCCGGCGGGCGCAGGATGCCGGTGAGGGTCAGGGCCACCAGGATGCCCGCGACGCCCGCGACCGCGATGGCCGTCGCCGGGCCGGCGGCCTCGCCGAGCGCGCCGACGGCCGCCGCGCCCAGCGCCTGCCCCGTCATCAGCCCCGCCGACTGCAGCCCGAACGCCTGCCCGCGCGTCTCCTCCGGCACCGCGTCCACGAACCGCCGCTGCAGCCCGAGCTGGTACGCCAGCCCCGCCGCCCCCAGCGCGGCCAGCACCGCGGCCCAGCCCACGCCGGGCGCGAGCGCGAAGCCCACCCAGGGCGCCCCGAGCAGCACCGCGAGCGGCAGCGACAGCCGTTCGCGCAGCTCGGGACGGGCGAAGCGGCCCACCACGAACTCGCTCACCGCCATCCCGCCCGCGGCCGCCGCCAGCACCATCCCGGCCTGGCCCTCGCCGCCGAGGTAGGGCACGACCATGGCCTCGGCCCCGGCCACGCACACGCACGGCAGCCATTGGGCGAGCAGCAGTCCCCGTACCCGCCGGTCGCCGACCAGCCGCCGGTTCACCCGCAGCGTCTCGCGCACCGCGTCCCCCCACCCGGACAGCACCCGCCCGGCCTCCCGGACGACCCGGGCCGGCCGATGCGGCAGGCCCACGCGCAGCACCACGGCCGCCACGACGGACAGCGCCGACGTGACGACCAGCCCCCCGGACGGCCCGGTGACCGCCAGGAACGCGCCTCCGGCCGCGAGCCCCACGATCTGCGCGCTCGCCGAGGCCACGTTGAGCACCGACCGCCCCAGCACGAACGCGTCCCCGGGCAGCACCTCCGGCAGCATGGCGGCCCGCGCCGCCATGAACACCGGCGAGAACAGCCCGGTGACCAGCACGAGCGCCAGCAGCGCCCACACCGGCAGCTCCGCGTACGCCAGCACGAGGCAGGTCACCGCCCGCACCACCTCGCCGGCGATCATCAGCGCCCGCGGCGCGACCCGGTCGGCCAGCGACAGCAGGAACAGCCCGCCCACGATGAACGGCAGCCACCCCGCCATGTACGCCGCCGCCGACAACCCCGCCGACCCGGTCCGCGCGTACACCAGCACGGACAGCGCCAGCATCTTGACCACGTCCCCGGCGATGAGCAGCACGAAGCTGCCGAACAGCACCCGGAACTCCTTGACGGCGAACACCTCGCCGAACGTCGCGCCCTTCACCCGACCGATGGTGCGGACCGCACCGCCACTCGCGCGACTTCTTCGGATATAACCGAAAGGTGCCGGTGCGCATCGACGTGACCTCGCAGGACCTGATGGCCAGCAGGTTCGCCATCTCCCCGCTGATCGAGACCATGCACGCCCAGTGGATGCTGGCCGGGCGCGTCCAGGCGGGCCCGCACGCGGAGTGGGTGGAGCGGTGGCGGGGCACGTACGCGCGGCTCGCCGCCCGCCACCCGGCGCTGCGGGCCGCGGCCGCGGTCAGCGGCAACATCGGGGCGGCGAACGTCGACTTCATCGCCCCTCCCCCGACCGCCGTGGACGTCGCCTTCGCCGACGAGCTGGCCGCCGTGCGCGCCACCCCGGTCGCGCGGGCGCACGCCGAGATCGAGCGGGTGCTGGCCCAGCGCCCGCCGGTCACCGGCTGGGTACGGGACCTGCTGCTCGGCCCGGAGGTGGTGGAGCTGTTCGCGGAGGCGTACGAGGCGCTGTGGACCGACATCCTCGTCCACGACTGGGCGCGCCTCCACGCGATCCTGCAGCGGGACGTGGCCTATCGGGCGGGCCGGCTGGCCGCCTACGGCTGGGCGGCGGCCCTGGACGACCTCAGCCCACGGGTCCGGTGGCGGCGGAGCGGGCACATCGAGGTGCGGATGCTCTCCGGGCGCGAGGAGCGGCACGACCTCGGGGGCAGGGGCCTGCTGTTCCTGCCGTCGGCGTTCATGACGTCCATCGCCACCTATCTGGACGAGTCGTGGCCGTACGCGCTGCTCTATCCCGCGCGCGGGCTGGGCGCGGCGCCGCCCCGGGCCGACGCCGGCCTGGCGCTGCTGATCGGCCGCAGCCGGGCCCGCATCCTCGCCGAGCTGGCCGAGCCCGCGACGACCACGCAGCTGGCCGCGCTGCTGGGCCAGAGCCCCGGCACGACGGGCGAGCACATCGCGGCCCTGCGCCGCACCGGTCTGATCGCGGGGGCCCGCGTGGGCCGCGGGGTGCTCTACACCCGAACGCCGCTCGGCGACGCTTTGATCAACGGCTAGCCTGGGACATCAAAGGTATGCTCGTTGAGCATCAGTTCTGCAAACCTGTTCAAGGAGGGCGCATGAACGCCGCCGACGCCGCCCCCGACACCCAGCAGGCCAGGTTCCCGCACGAGCTGATGTACGCGGCGGCGCAGCAGTACTACCTGGAGGACGCCACCCAGGGCGACATCGCCAAGCGGCTCGGCGTCTCCCGCGCGACCGTGAGCCGGCTGCTCACCGAGGCCCGCAGGCAGGGCATCGTCGAGATCAGGGTGCACCGCCCCGACACCATGGCCGACGGTCCGCTGGCCGACGAGGTGGCCCAGGCGCTCGACCTGCGCCGGGTCCACCTGGTGCCCAAGGTCAGCGGCCCGGCGCTCGGCCCGTGGCTCGCGCCCGGGGTGGCCCGCGCCCTCGCCGGCGTGGGGCTGGAGTCGGGCGACGTCGTGCTGGTCGCCTCCGGCACCACCGTGTACGAGTGCGCCCGCGAAGGGCTCGGCCAGTTCCCCGGCGTCACGATCGCCCCGGCCGTCGGCGGCCAGGAGGAGCCGCAGCCCTGGTTCCAGACCAACGAGACCACCCGCATCCTGGCCGAGCGCGTCGGCGGCGTGCCCGCCTACCTCTACGCGCCCGCGCTGCCCGGCCCCGAGCTGTTCTACTCCCTCCAGCACGAGCCGTCCGTGCGCCGGGTGATGGACCTGTGGGCGCGGGCCAAGTGCGCGCTGGTCGGGGTCGGCTCGGCGCCGCTCATGCGGCAGATGGTGCCCTCGCTCATGCCGCGCGACGCCGAGAGCCTGCGCCGGGCCGTGGGCGACGTGTGCATGCGGGTCTACGACCGCGACGGCGAGCCGGTGACGTACCCGGGGAGCGAGCGGCTGGTGGCCGCCAAGCCCGAGGAGCTGCGCCGCATCCCGTCCGTCATCGCGGTCGCGGTGGGCGCGGAGAAGGTCCTGTCGATCGTGGCCGGCGCCAGGGGCGGCTACTTCAACGAGCTCGTCACGGACACCCCGACGGCCGAAGGGCTGGTGGCCGCCGCCCACCAGCTCTAGCCGCACTGAACAAGTGTGCTGGACAAAGTTTCTGACGGCACGCTAACGTCGTCGCGTGAGCAGCGAGGGCAGGACCTGATGGCGGTCGTCTGCGTGGACGCCGGCACCACGGTCATCAAGGCGGTCGCCTACGACCACACCGGCGCGGAGTCGGCGCTCGCCCGCCGCGCCACCGCCGTCTCCCGCCCCGCCCCCGGCCATGCCGAGCAGGACATGGGCGCGGTCTGGGACGCGGTCGCGGCCACGGTGCGCGAGGTGGCCGCCGCCGTCGCCGAGCCGGTCGAGCTGGTCGCCGTCACCGCCCAGGGCGACGGCTGCTGGCTCGTGGACGCGGACGGCGAGCCGACGGGACCCGCCGTCCTCTGGAACGACGCCCGCGCCGCCGCCACGGTCGACGCCTGGACCCGCGACGGCCTGGCCGCCGCGGCCTTCAAGATCAACGGCTCCTCGGCCGCCTCCGGGCTGCCGCACGCCGTCCTCTCCTGGCTGCGCGCCCACGACCCTGCCAGGCTCGACCGGTCGGCCGCCCTGCTCACCTGCGGCGGCTGGATCTGGTCGCGGCTCACCGGGGAGCTCGCGGCCGAGGAGTCCGACGCCTCCGCGCCGTTCATGGACCTGCGGGCGCGGGCGTACGCGCCGGAGCTGCTGAGCCTGTTCGGCATGGAGTGGGCCGGACGGCTGCTGCCGCCGGTGCGCTCCTGCCCGGTCGCCGGGCTCACGCGGCGGGCCGCCGACGCGCTCGGCCTGCGCGCCGGCGTTCCCGTGGTGATGGCCCCGTACGACATCGTGACGACCGCGCTCGGCGCGGGCGCGGTCGCTCCGGGCCAGGCGTGCGCCATCCTCGGCACCACCCTGTGCACCGAGGTCGTCGCCGAGTCCCCGGCGCTGGACGGCGAGCCGACCGGCATCACGATCGCGCTGCCCGGCGGCTACCTGCGGGCCTTCCCCACGTTCGCCGGGACCGAGGTGGTGCAGTGGACCTGCCGGCTGCTCGGCCTCGGCGGCCCGGAGGAGCTGGGCGAGCTGGCCGGGCGGAGCGAGCCCGGCGCGGGCGGGCTCGCGTTCCTGCCCTACCTGTCGCCGGCCGGGGAGCGGGCGCCGTTCTCCGACCCGCTGGCGCGGGGCGCGCTGCTGGGCCTGTCGTTCGAGCACGGGCCCGAGCAGATCGCGCGGGCCGCGCTCGAAGGGCTCACCCTGGTCATCCGCGACTGCCTGGCCGCCACCGGCACGGACCCCGGCGAGCTGCGGGTGTGCGGCGGCGGCTCGGCCAGCGCCACCTGGCTCGGCCTGATCGCCGACGTCACCGGGCTGCCCGTGCGGCGGCCGGCCGACGCCGAGGTGGGGGCGCGCGGCGCGTACGTGGCGGCGCTGGCGGCCACGGGAGCGGCCCCGTCGCTCGCCGCGGCGGCGGCCGAGCACGTACGCCTGCGCGACGCCGTCGAGCCCCACCCGGCCCGCCGCGCCCGCTACGACCGGTTGTTCGAGGACTTCCTGACGCTCCGCGCGGGCCACGCGGGCGCCTGGCCGCTGCTGGCCGAGATGCGGGGCCGGGCATGAGCGTGTGGATCGGCGTCGACCTCGGCACGCAGAGCGTGCGCGCCCTGGTCGTCGGCGGCGACGGCGAGGTGGCCGGCGCCGCCGCCCGCCCGCTCACCAGCCGGCGCGAAGGACCCCGCCACGAGCAGGACCCCGAGCAGTGGTGGCGGGAGCTGGCCGCCGCCACCCGCGAGGCGCTGGCCGGCGTGGCCCCGGAGCGGGTGCGGGGCGTCGCGGTCGCCGCGACCAGCGGCACGATCCTGCTCACCGACGCGGCCGGCCGCCCGCTGACGCCCGCCCTCATGTACGACGACCGCCGCGCCTCCGCCGAGCGCGCCAACGAGGCGGGCGCGGCCGTGTGGGAGCGCCTGGGCTACCGGCGCATGCAGCCCAACTGGGCGCTGCCGAAGCTGCTCTGGCTCCTCCGCGACGCCCCGGCGGGCGCCCGCGCCGCCCACCAGAGCGACTTCGTCAACCGGCGGCTGGTCGGCCACGAGGTCGCCACCGACCTCGGCAACGCGCTCAAGACCGGCGTGGACCTCGAAGCCGAACGCTGGCCGGACGAGGTGCTCGGCCTGCTGCCCCCGGGCGTGCTGCCCGAGGTGGTCCGGCCCGGCGCGCTCCTCGGCACGGTCTGCGCCGAGGCCGCCGCAGAGACCGGCATCCCGGCCGGCACGCCGGTGGTCGCGGGCTCCACGGACGGCTGCGCGGCCCAGCTCGGCGCGGGCGCGACCAGCGTCGGGAGCTGGAACTCGGTGCTCGGCACCACGCTGGTGCTGAAGGGCGTGACCGAGGAGCTGATCCACGACCCGCTCGGCGTCGTCTACTCCCACCGCGCCCCCGACGGCTCCTGGCTGCCGGGCGGCGCGTCCAGCACGGGCGCGGGGGTCCTGTCCCGCGACCTGCCGGGCCGCGACCTCGACGCGCTCAGCGCGGCGGCCGCCCGCAGGGAGCCGGTCGCCGCCGTGACCTACCCGCTCGTCTCGCGCGGGGAGCGCTTCCCGTTCGACGCGCCCGCCGCCGAGGCGTTCACGCTCGGCGAGCCCGCCGACGACGTCGAACGGTACGCCGCGATCCTGCTCGGCGCGGCGTTCGTGGAACGGCTGTGCTTCGACTATCTGGGCCTGCTCGGCGCGCCCGTGGACGGCGAGATCATCCTCACCGGCGGGGCCACGCGCAGCGACCACTGGACCCGGCTGCGCGCGGGCGTCCTCGGACGTCCCGTGACGCTGCGCGAGAACGCCGAGCCCGCGCTCGGCATGGCCGTGCTGGCCGGCGGCGACCCGGCCCGCATGATCAGGACCAGGGCGGTGGTCGAGCCGTCCGGGGCCGGGCGGCCGGAGCTCTACCTGCGGTTCGTCGCCGAGCTCGAACGGCGCGGCTGGCTGGACCCGTACGTCGCCGCACACGCCCGCGAGAGGACCACCCGATGACCGACCTCGTGCTCGTCCGCCACGGCGAGACCGTCTGGCACGCCGAGAACCGCTACGCGGGCGTCAGCGACGTCGAGCTGACCCCGCGCGGCCACGAGCAGGCGGCCAGGCTCGCCGAGTGGGCCGCGGACGCGGGGCTGACGGCCGTCCTCGCCTCCACGCTCAGCCGCGCCGTGATCACCGCCACCGCCGCCGCCGAACGGGCCGGCCGCGAGCTGCGCACCGACCCGCGCCTCGTGGAGCTGGACTTCGGCCAGGGCGAGGGGCTGACCTCGGCGGAGATGGCGGCGCGCTTCCCCGAGGCGCGGGCCGCGTTCGAGGCCGACCCGGCCGCGCATCCGCTGCCCGGCGGCGAGGACCCGCGCGCCGCCGCCGAACGGTTCGTGGCCGCGCTGCGGGACGCCGCGGCGGCGCACCCCGGCGGGCGGGTGCTGGTCGTGGCGCACACGACGGCGATCAGGCTGGCGCTCTGCGCGCTGATCGGGGTGCCGCTCGGCGAGTACCGGCGGCTGTTCCCGCGCCTGGACAACTGCGCCCTGACCGAGCTGCGGCTCCGCGACGACGGACGGCCCGCGCTGCTTCACTACAACTGCCCGATGGGAGCCGTTCGTTGACCATCCGAGTCCTTGCCGCAGGTGACCACTTCGTCACCAACCGCCTGCTGGTGGACGCGCTGCGGCGCGAGGTCCCCGGCGAGGTGGACGTCCGCGAGCTGACGCTGCCGTGGCCGGTGGTGCCGTTCGGCCGCGTCGGCGAGGTGGACGAGGCGTCGGACGTCGAGGACGAGCTGATCGAGGCGCTGCGTGACGTCGAGGTCTGCGTGACCCAGATGGCCCCGCTGACCAAGCGCGTCCTCGACGCCTCCCCCGCCCTGCGGCTGTTCTGCGTCAGCAGGGGCGGTCCTGTGAACGCGAACCTGGAGGCGGCGGCGCGGGCCGGGGTCCGGGTGACGTTCGCGCCGGGCCGCAACGCGGTGGCCACCGCCGAGCACACGCTCGCCATGCTGCTCGCCGCGACCCGCCGCATCCCCCAGACCCACGCCGACCTGGCCGGGGGCGTGTGGCGCGGCGACTACTACACCTACGACAACGTGGGCCCCGAGCTGGAGGGCGGCACGGTCGGCCTGGTCGGCTACGGCGCGATCGGCCGCCGGGTGGCCAGGATGCTGGAGGGGTTCGGGGCCGAGGTGCTGGTGCACGACCCGTACGTGGACGTCCCCGGCAAGGTGGAGCTGCCGGAGCTGCTGCGCCGCTCGCGCTTCGTCTCCCTGCACGCCCGCGCCACCGCCGAGACCGCCGGCCTGATCGGCGCGGCCGAGATCGCCGCCATGCCGCCGGGGTCGGTGCTGGTCAACTGCGCGCGCGGCGCGCTGCTCGACTACGACGCGCTCTGCGACGCGCTGGAGTCCGGCCACCTGTTCGGCGCCGCGATGGACGTCTTCCCCGAGGAGCCGATCCCCGAGGGCTCGCGCCTGCTCACGGCGCCGAACCTGGTCATGACCCCGCACCTGGCCGGGGCGAGCAAGGAGACGGCGGCGAAGGCCGCCGCGATCGTCGCGGCCGACGTGGCCCGCTACGTCCGCGGCGAACCCCTCCTGCACGTCGCTACCCCTTGAGCGCCCCCGCCATGAGCCCGCGCATGAAGAACCGGCCCAGCAGGACGTAGATCACCATCGTGGGGATCGACGCCAGGATCGCCGCCGCCATCTGCTGGCTGTACGGGGTGGCCTGCGCGCCCGCGATGTTGTTGAGCATCACGGTCGTCGGCCAGCTCGTCGGCCCGGTGAGGAAGACGGCGAACAGGAAGTCGTTCCACAGCGAGGTGAACTGCCAGATGACGACCACCGCGATCGCGGGCCCGGACACCGGCAGCACCACCGACCGGTACGCCCGCAGCATCCCGGCCCCGTCCACCCGCGCGGCCTCGATGAGCGTGGTGGGGATCGTCACGTAGTAGTTGCGGAAGATCAGCGTGCAGATCGGGATGCCGTAGACGACGTGGGCGAGCACCAGGCCGGGGATGCCGCCGTAGAACACGCCGTCCAGCCCGGTCAGGTCGTTGAGCCCGACGAGGAGCTGCACCAGCGGGATCATCACCCCCTGGTACGGGATGAACATCCCGAACAGGAACAGCGTGAACAGCACGTCCGCCCCGGGAAAGCGCCACTTCGACAGCACGTAGCCGTTCATGGAGCCGAGCGCGCACGACAGCAGCGAGCCCGGCACGGCCAGCAGCACGCTGTTCCACAACCCAGGGGCGAGCTTCTCCCACGCCACCCGCCACGCCTCGACCGTCCACGTGCGCGGCAGGTTCCACGCCTGGCTCGGGTCGGCCTCGGTGAGCGGCTTGAAGCTGGTGACCAGCAGCACGTAGATCGGGATGAGGAAGACCACCACGAACAGGCACAGCACGCCGAACCGCGTCCACCGGAACACCGCTCCCCGCCGCCCGGCCACCGCCGTCATGACGTCCTCTCCTTGCGTACGGACCAGATGAGGTACGGGATCACGAAGATCGCCACGCTCACCACGATGTAGGCCGCGATCGTGGCGCCCTTGGCCGGGTCGTGGGAGTCGAAGACCGCCACCCACATGAACACCGCCGGCACGTCGGTGATGATCTGCTTGCCGGACACCGCCACGATCAGGTCGAAGACCTTGAGCGAGATGTGCCCCAGGATGATCAGCGCCGACAGCAGCACCGGCCGCAGCAGCGGCAGCACAACGTGACGGTAGACGCCCCACTCGGTGCAGCCGTCCACCCGCGCCGCCTCGCGCAGCTCCTCGGGCACGCCGCGGAAGCCCGCGAGGAACAACGCCATGATGTATCCGGACATCTGCCAGATCGCCGGCAGCGCCATCGCGGCCATGCCCCAGTCCTGGTCACGGAACCACTGCCACTCCGGCAGCCCCAGGTAGCCGAACAGCCGGTTGAGCCCGACGGCCCGCTCCCCCGTCCCCGAGTTCATCAGCCACCGCCACACGATGCCGGTGGCCACGAACGAGATCGCCATGGGGAACAGGTAGATCGCCCGGAACGTCCCCTCGCCCCTGATCCCCTTCTCCATGAGGAACGCCAGCAGCCAGCCGAGCAGCAGCGCCCCCAGCACGAACACGATCGTGAACTGGATCGTGTGGTTCACGGACAGGTGCCAGCGGGGCTGGTCCCAGATGTCGACGAAGTTCTTCAGCCCCACGAACTCGCCCTCGGCCACCTGGCTGTGCTTGTCGGTCATGGCGAGCTGGAAGTTCCAGCCCAGCAGGCCGTACACGAAGACGCCGATCAGGATGATCGACGGGGTGACGAGGAGCAGCCCGGGCAGCCACGTACGTGCCCGCCTCACGATTCTTCCCTCCAGGGACGCGACGGCCGGCCGGGCCGCCGCGTCCCGCTCGATAAGCCGATGAGAGTTATTGGGCGTTGGCCGTGGCCGCGTCGGCGAGCCCCTGCTGGAGGGCCTTGACGTCCTTGCTGCTGATGTAGAGCCCGACCGCCTCGGTGATGGCGGCCAGCCACGGCTGGTTCACCGAGACGCCGTGCTGGACCGAGCCGGCCAGCTTGTTGTCCGACCAGTCCTTCAGCGCGTCGGCCAGGTAGTCGGTGTAGAGGGACCTGTCGGCGTCGGTGCGCGCCGGGATGGAGCCCTTCTTCGGGTTGAAGGCGTCCTGTCCTTCCTTGCTGGCCGCGACCTTGAGCCAGGCGATGGCCCCGTCGCGGTGCTTGGCGCCCTTGGGCAGGGTGAAGCTGTCGGACAGCCAGAGGTAGGTGCCCTCGGTGCCGGGGGCCGGCGCCCAGTCGAAGTCCGTCTTCGAGGTCTTGCCGAGGCCGCCCTCGGGCGGGTTGTGGAAGTAGCCGTAGGCCCAGTCGCCCATGATGTTGAACGCGGCCTGGCCGTCGGCCACCTGCTTGGCCGCGGGCTGCCAGTCGTCCTGCGGGTCGCCTGCGTACGACATGATCTTGTTGAAGCTCTCCAGGGCCTTGGCGACCTCGGGCCCGGCCCAGTTGCCGCCCGGCTTGAACAGCGCGTTGTAGGCGTCGGTGCCGAGGCTGCCGAGCAGCACGTTCTCCAGCAGGTGGGTGACGGTCCACTCCGAGCCGATGGACAGCGGGATCTTGCCCGTGGCCTTGACCTTCTCCAGCGCCGCGATGAACTCGTCGATCGTCTTCGGCGCGGCGGCGACGCCCGCCTCCTTGAGCACGGCCGGGTTGAACCAGAGCACGTTGGAGCGGTGGATGTTCACCGGCACCGAGTAGATCTTGCCGTCCACGCTGATCTGGTCCACGAGCTGCTGCGGGAAGACGTCCTTGAGCTTCAGCTCGTCGTAGAGGAAGGTGAGGTCCTCCAGGTTGCCCGCCTTGATGTAGCCCTGCAGCTCGGCGCCCGCGTGGCCCTGGAAGGTGTCCGGCGGCTGACCGGCCTGGAGCTTGGACTCCAGCAGCGCCTTGGCCTTGTCGCCGGAGCCGCCCGCCACGGCGGCGTCGAAGAAGGAGTAGGTGGAGTTCTGCTGCTCGAAGATCTTCCGCATCTCGGCGAGGCCGTCCGCCTCACCGGGCCCGGTCCACCAGGAGAAGACCTCGACCTGCTGCTTGCCGCCGCCGGCCGCGGGCGGTTCGGAGGTCTCTCCGCCGCCGCCACCGCCGCCGCACGCGGCTAATCCCAGGACGCCCGCCATCATGATCGAGGCGGCTGCCAACCACCGTCGCATCGCACACCATCCCTTCGAAGTCCCCCGAAGCAGGTGATTCTTGACAACGTTGTCAACGGGGCTATCAACCCACTTTCCTTAACAGGACGTCAAGGGATGAGGTGGTAACAGCTCCGCATACTCCCCCTGACGCGGGCGCTTGTTCCTTGTCACTCCGGGGGGCGCGGCGCTCACGCTGGGCACACTTCCTGGCATGCCCGACGAGCCCCTGGAACTCGGCGAGATCTCCTTCTCGGACTGGCACGCCCACACCGGCAAACTGGCCGAGGTCGGCTTCCTCACCATCGCCAGGCGGCTGCCGTCGCTGGTGTCCCAGGCCATGAGCATCGCCTGGCGGGCGAGCCCGCGCGACACCGCGCTGGCGATCACGCTCAACCTGCTCGGCGGGGTGTTCACCGCGTTCGGGCTGCTCGCCACGACCGGCGTGCTCACCGCGCTGTTCAGCGCGGGCCCGACCGCCGACCGGGTGATGGCCGCGCTGCCCAGCCTGGCTCTGGTGGGCGCGGCGGCGGCGCTGCGCGCGGCCGTGCAGGCCGGCGCGGGCTGGGCGCAGGCCCGCCTCGACCCGCAGGTCAGCCGGCTCACTGAGGAGCGGCTGTACGGGCTGACCAGCCGCGTCGAACTGGCCGCCTACGACGACCCCGACTTCCACGACGCGCTCCAGCGGGCCCGGCTGCGCGGCGTGGCCATGGCCGACTCGGTGGTGTCGGCGACCGTGGACGTGCTGACCGCCGCCGTCGGCATCGCCGCCGTGGCCGGCGTGCTGGGCGTGCTGCACCCGGTCCTGCTGCCGCTGCTCCTGCTGGCGGTGCTGCCGGACGCCTGGGCCATGGTCCGCAGCGCCAAGATGCGCTACGCCACCCTGTACGCCCTCATCCCCGCCGCCCGCCGCAAGTGGATCATCGGCGAGCTGCTGGCCGACCGCGACCCCGCGGCCGAGGTGCGCGCGTTCACCATGCGCGGCTTCCTGCTGCGCATGTACGACGCGGTCGCCAAGGTCGAGCAGGACGTGATGCTCGGGCTGGCCCGGCGGCAGACGTACGCGCGGGTCGCGGGCGAGGCGCTGAGCGGCCTCGGCGCCGGCGCCGTCTACGTCGCGCTCGGCGTGCTGCTCGCGATCGGCGCCATCCCGCTGGCCGTGGCGGGCACCGCGGTCCTCGCCATCCGGTCGGCCCAGCAGTCACTGGCCACCCTGATGTACGCCACCAACCGCCTCTACGAGGAGGGCCTGTACTTCACCGACTTCCTGGAGTTCTGCGCCGACGCCGAGCGCCGGGTGCCGGGCAGCCGGGCCACCCCGATGCCGGCCGGCTTCCAGCGCATCACCGCCGCGAACGTCACCTTCACCTACCCCGGCGCCGAGGAGCCCGCGCTGCGCGAGGTCTCCGTCGAGATCAAACGGGGCGAGATCATCGCGTTCGTCGGCGAGAACGGCTCGGGCAAGACCACCCTGTCCAAGATCCTCGCCGGCCTGTACGAGCCCGACTCCGGCACCGTCCACTGGGACGACACCGACCTGCGCCTGGTGGACCCCGACGAGCTGCGCCTGCGCACCGCCGTGATCGCCCAGGACCACACCCGCTGGCCGCTCGCCGCCCGCTACAACATCACGATGGGCACCGACAAGGGCGAGCAGGCCCTGCACTCGGCGGCGACCGTGGCCGGGGCCGACGAGGTGATCGCCGGGCTGCCGCACGGCTACCGCACCCTGCTCGACCGCCGGTTCAAGGACGGCCACGAGCTGTCCGGCGGCCAGTGGCAGCGCATCGCCGTGGCCCGCGGCTTCCACCGCGACGCCGACCTGCTCATCTGCGACGAGCCCACCGCCGCGCTCGACGCCCGCGCCGAGCACGCCCTGTTCGAGCGCATCCGCGGCCACGCCGACGGCCGCACGGTGCTGCTCATCACCCACCGCCTGGCCAGCGTCCGCTACGCCGACCGCATCTACGTGCTGGAGCACGGCCGGGTCACCGAGGAGGGCGACCACGACGCGCTCATGGCCAGGGGCGGCCTCTACGCCGACCTCTACAGTCTCCAGGCCACCGCCTACCGGTGATCACGAGAGGGCGGCCTGGATGACCGCCCGCGCGATCGTCGCCACGGCGGCGGCCCGCGCGCCCGGCCGCTCCAGCACCACCCCGACGGCCACCTCGGGCTGGTCCGCGGGCGCGAACGCGGTGACGAGCGCCTGCTCCTGATCCGGGGCCGCGGACTTCGCCGTCCTGGCGGCCGCCTGGACCGCTGCCGGCGCCGCGCTCGTCCCCGTGCCGCCCGCCCGCGTCACCGTCGTCATCATCGCCGCCAGGTGCCTGGCCAGCGCCGGCGACATCGCCACCCGCCACGGCGCGGGCGCGGACTGGTTGATCACCGAGCCGTCCGGCAGCCGTACCTCCTCCACCAGGTACGGCCGCATGAGCACCCCGCCGTTGGCCACCGCCGCCGACAGCATGGCGATCATGAGCGGCGTGGCGCGGTTGTCGTGGTGCCCGATGGCGGCGAGCGCCGTCTGCGCCCGGTCCATGCTCAGCGGATACCTGCTGGGCGTGGCCGCCAGCGGGATCGCGAGCGGCCCCGCGTTGAAGCCGAACGCCTCCGCCTGGTCGCGCAGCAGGTCCTGGCCGAGCTGCAGCCCGATGCCGGCGAAGGCGGTCTCGCAGGAGACCTGGAAGGCGTAGATGAGGGTCGGGTGGGCGTCGCCGCAGGTGGGGCTGTTGCGCACGGTCTGCCGCCCGCCAGGAAGGGACAGCAGCGCCGGCGCGTCGAGCAGGCTGGAGGGGGTGTACTCGCCCGAGGACAGCGCCGCCGCCGTGGTGACCAGCTTGAACGTGGCCCCCGGCGGATAGGGCCGGTTCAGCGCCCGGTTCAGCAGCGGCCGGCCGGGGTCCTCCCTGAGCCGCCGGCCGGTCGCGTCGAGCAGCTGCCGGTCGAAGGTGGTGAAGGCGTTCGGGTCGTACGACGGGTACGACGCCAGCGCCAGCACCGCCCCCGTCGCCGGGTGCAGCGCCACCACCGCCCCCGGCACCCCGGCCGCCCGCAGCCCCTCGTACGCCGCCCGCTGCGCCCGGTCGCTGATCGTCAGCCGGACGTCGGCCCCCTCGACCTCGCCCGCCCGCACCAGCGAGCGCACCTTGACCCGGGCGTCGGCGCCGGACAGCACCCCGTCCTCGGCCTGCTCCATGCCGGTGGCCCGCTGCAACGACAGATGGCCGGTGACGGCCGCGTAGACCGGCCCGTGCGGGTAGACCCGCCGGAACCGGTAGGGGCCGCCGCCGGACGGGCGGCTCACGGCGACGGGCGTGCCCTCGTAGGTGAGGATGTCGCCGCGCGGGTGGGAGTAACGCTCGATGAGCGGCCGCTCGTTCCTGCGGTCGGCGTTGAGCGCGGACGTGCCGAACGCCTGGATCACGGTGACCTGCCCCAGCAGCGCGAACAGCAGGCCGCCGCACATCAGGGCCACGCGGCCCACCGACTCGTTGATCCTCCCGGCCCGCGCTCCCGCCATAGCTCTCGTTTAACAGCCGGAGCGCAAAGGGCGGGCTAGAGCAGGCTGCGGTAGTAGGAGATCTTGTTGTGGATGTAGTCCTGCCGTTCGGCGAGGTTGGCGATCTGCTCCTGGACCTGCCGGTCGTGCTCCTCCAGCAGTTTGATCCGGTCGGGCACGGTGTGGTCGCCGGCCCGGACGAGCTCGGCGAAGCGGAGCATGGTGGCGATGGGCATGCCGGTCTCGCGCAGGCAGCGCAACGTGCCCAGCCAGCCGATGTCCTCCTCACTGAACCTGCGCTGCCCGGCGGCGTTCCTGTCGACGCGCTCCAGCAGCCCGATCTTCTCGTAGTAACGCAAGGTGTCGAGGGAGAAGCCGGTCTCCTCGACGGCTTCGGCGGGGGTGTACACGCTCACCCCTCCAGGATTTCACCTGGAGCGTGCTCCAGGTCAACCGTTTGACATGGAGCGCGCTCCAGGTCCGAGAGTCGGAGCCATGAGATTCGCACTCGGGACGATCCCCTTCGGCACCAGCGTCGGCCTGGAGGACACCTTCGCCCTCCTCGACCGCTTCCACGAGGCGGGCGGCACGATGCTGGACACCGCCAACAACTACCCGTTCTGGGTCGAGGGCCGCACCGGCGACGAGAGCGAGCAGGCCATCGGGGCCTGGCTGGCCGCCCGCGGCAACCGCGACCAGGTTTTCATCAGCACCAAGGCGGGGGCGCGGCCCACCGTGCCCGGCGACACCACCCTGGACTCGGCCGAGGGCCTGTCGGCCGCCGCCGTGGCGCGGGCGGCGGAGGGCAGCCTGCGCCGGCTCGGCACCGACCGGGTCGATCTGTACTGGGCGCACATCGAGGACCGTTCGGTGCCGCTGGAGGAGACTCTGGGGGCCTTCGACGAGCTGGCGCGGGCCGGCAAGGTCGCGGCCATCGGGGCCAGCAACACGGCGGCCTGGCGGCTGGAGCGGGCGCGGAGCGTGTCGGCGGCGCGGGGCTGGCTGCCGTACACGTACGTGCAGCTCCGCCACACCTACCTGCGCCCGCGGCCGCTCACCAGCCCCGCCGAGGCCGGGCACCGGCTGGTCACGGACGACCTGCTCGACTATCTGGCCGCCGAGCCTGACGTGACGCTGTGGGCGTACAACACGCTGATGTTCGGCGCCTACACGCGGGCCGACCGGCCGATCCCGGAGATCTACGACCACCCCGGCACCACGGCCAGGCTGGCCACGCTGCGCGAGGTGGCCGGGGAGCTGGGCGCCACCCCGAACCAGGTGGTGCTGGCGTGGCTGATGGCCGACGGGATCGTGCCGATCGTGGGGGTGTCGACGATGGCCCAGCTCGACGAGGCGATCGGCGGGGCCGGGCTCAAGCTGGACGCGGAGCTGAAGGCCCGCCTGGACGCCCCCTGCTGACGCCTCAGGGCAGGTGGTCGGCGAGGTAGCGGCGGACGAGCTGCTTGCACTCGGCGATGAGCTGCGGGTCGCCCGCCGGGTCGGCGCGGAAGGCGAGCTTGAGCACCGCGTCGGTGGCCTCCACCGCGACCAGCAGCGCGCGGTCGAGGCCGGACCCGGCGGGCGCGTCCAGCAGCTCCTTGGTGAGCAGGCGCAGCCGGTCGGCGACGATCTCGTTGTTGTCCCTGGCCTCGTCGAGCGCCCGGTGGGTGCCGGCGAGCGCGGGCCCGCCGGGGGCGATGAGCACCTCGCCGAAGTCGACGACGCCGAAGCCCGGGGTGGTGCGCTTCATGTGGACGAACTCGTCGACCGCGAGCTCGACGAGGTCGGTCCAGTGGCCGAGGTCGGCGCCGGCGACGCGCTGCGTGATCCGCTCCAGGAACGCGTCGAGGTTGCGCAGCGCGAGCGCCCGCACCAGGGCCTGCTTGTCGCGGAAGAACTGGTAGAAGGTGCCGATCGGCACCTCGGCGCGGCGCGCGACCTCCTTGGTGGTGAGCGCTTCGTAGCCCACCTCGTCGAGCAGCAGCGCGCACTCGTCGAGCATGCGCTCCACGCGGACCGCACTGCGGCGTTGGGCGGGACGGCGGCGCAACACACTCGTCATGCCTCCATCCTTGCCTATTACCTGCAGGTAAAGGGAATCCACGGTGACGGAGTTAACATGAGCCACACTCGCACCGACTGAGGAGCTCGCATGTTCCTGTGGGGCACCGCCACGGCCGCCTACCAGATCGAGGGGGCCGCCGACGAGGACGGCCGCGGCCCGTCCGTCTGGGACGTCTTCGCCCACGAGCCCGGCCGGGTACGCGACGGCCACACCGGCGACGTGGCCTGCGACCACTACCACCGCTGGCCCGAGGACGTCGCCCTCATGGCCGGCCTCGGCGTCAACGCCTACCGCTTCTCCGTCTCCTGGCCCCGGGTGCTGCCGAGCGGCGCGGGCGAGGTGAACGCCAAGGGACTCGACTTCTACGAGCGGCTGGTGGACGCCCTGCTGGAGAAGGGCGTCCAGCCGGTGCCGACGCTGTTCCACTGGGACCTGCCGCAGGCGCTGGAGGAGCGCGGCGGCTGGCTGAGCCGCGACACGGCCGCGCGCTTCGCCGACTACGCGGCCGTCGTCGCCGCGCGGCTGGCCGACCGGGTGCCGCTGTGGATTACGCTGAACGAGCCGTTCGTGCACATGGCCTACGGCTACGCCATGGGCGTGCACGCCCCCGGCCGGGCGCTGCTCACCGAGGCCCTGCCGGCCGCGCACCACCAGCTGCTCGGGCACGGCCTCGCGGTGCGGGCGCTGCGCGCGGCCGGGGCGCGCGAGGTGGCGATCACCAACAACTGCACCCCCGTGCGGCCCGCCTCGCGGGAGGAGCCCGACCTGCGGGCGGCCGAAGCGTACGACATCCTGCACAACCGGCTGTTCCTCGACCCGGTGCTGCTGGGCGCGTACCCGGACCTGTCGGCGTACCCGCCGGGGCTGGACTGCGTGCGGGACGGCGACCTGGAGGTCATCGCCTCGCCGATCGACGCGCTCGGCGTCAACTACTACAACCCCACCAGGATCGCCGCGCCAGAGGCCGGGGCCGGGCTGCCCTTCGCCGACGCCGGCCTGCCCGGCCACCCCACGACGGCCTTCGGCTGGCCGGTCGTCCCCGACGGCCTGCGCGAGCTGCTCACCGGGCTCAAGGCCCGCTACGGCGCGGCGCTCCCGCCGATCCACATCACCGAGAACGGCTGCTCGCAGGAGGACGTGCTCACCGCGGGCGGCACGATCGAGGACGAGGGCCGCATCGCCTTCCTGCGCGACCACATAGCGGCGATGCGGCAGGCGATGGACGAGGGCGTGGACGTGCGCGGCTACTTCGTCTGGTCGCTGCTGGACAACTTCGAGTGGGCCGAGGGCTACCACCAGCGGTTCGGCCTGGTGCACGTGGACTACGCGACGCTGCGGCGCACCCCGAAGGCGTCCTACCGGTGGTACGCGGAGTTCGTGAGGAGTCAGAACACCGACACGTGAACGTGGTCGTAGTGGTTGGCGGTGACGCCGCCGCGGTCGGACATCATGTCCCAGCCGCCGCCCGAGCGGATGTCGTAGTAGCGCTGCTTCCAGATGATGTACATGACGCCGATGCGGGCGCCGTTGCTGATCAGCCAGGCGGCCAGGGCGTCGCCGTTGGCCGCGTCGGCGCCCGTGGCCATGGTGCCGCCGCGTGACATCATGAAGTCGCAGGCCCGGCCCTTGCCGTGCTCGCCGGGGTCGCCGGGGCGCAGGCAGCCGACGCCGTACTTCATGGGGAAGTTCGCCATGATCTCGGCGCGGACCGCCACCATGCGGGGGGTCAGGCCGTCGGCGCCGCCGGGCTGCTGGAAGCCGAACTTGTTGAGCAGGCGCTGGATCTCGTCGCGCTTGCTCTGCAGCCGCTTGATCTCCCTCTTCATCTTCTGGATCTTGTCGTTGGCGTTGAGCTTCGCCTCTTTCGACTTCTTGATCAGGCGCTGGATGCTCTTGACCTTCTCGGTGCGCTCGACGGCCATGTAGGAGAGGTTGGCGGCCTGGCCCAGGATCTGGTGGGGCTGGGCGCGCAGGCCGAAGAGCTTGGTGGTGTCGAGCGGGCCCAGGATGTAGGAACTCTGGGCGATCCGGCCCACGTCGGCCTGGGCGGCGCGCAGCTGCGCCTCGAGGTCGCCGCTCGTGTCGGTGGCCTTCTTGGCCTGGATCCTGATCTCCTCCAGGCTCTGGATCTGACCACGGTAGAGCTCGTTGAGCTGGGCCGCCTGCTTGGTGAGCCTGCGCAGCTCGGCGGGGCTCGGGGCGGCGGAGGCGGGCGGCGCGCCGGGGAGGGTGAGCAGCGCGGCGAGGACGGCGACCAGAACGGCGACGCGCCCGGTTCTCACACCCGTCCCCTCCTTCATGGTCGGTCCGAAACTATAGAAGATGATCTTGATATCTGTCATCCGAACGACCGAACTGCTGCACCTTTAGCGAGGTTCCGGCGATTTGTCGCAATTAAGGAGGACGTAAAAAGTTGGGCCTTGTAGGGATCGCTCCAACGGTCTGAGATGGCGGTCGAATCCGTCTCGCAAGGGGGGCAACAAGCGTGACTCGATTAACGACCCTCGCCTCGGCCGTCGTGCTCGGCGTGGCCACGGCCGTCGTGGCCCTGCCGGCCCAGGTCTCCGCGGCGCCGCTCCCGCCCTCGGACCGCATCGAGCTCTACGAGCTCGACAGCGCGCCCGGCACCGGGCAGACGCTCAGGGAGAAGGGCTTCGACGTCGTCCAGCAGCAGGTCGAGGGGGGCAAGGAGCACGTCGAGCTGACCGCCGCCGCGGCCGGGCTCGCGGGGCTCAGGAAGCTCGGCTACAAACCCGAACCGGTACGCAACCCACAGGGCCAGACCCAGCTCGAAGCCGCCAAGTCACAGGCGTCCGGCGGCTACACCGTCTGGCGCTCCTACTCCGAGCCCGGCGGCATCGCCGACCAGCTCAAGGCGCTGGCGGGCGCCAACAAGGACGTGGTCAAGCTCCAGTCCATCGGCAAGACCCTGCGGGGCCAGGACATCCTCGCCGCCAAGGTGAGCACCGGGGCCAGGCTGCTGCCCGACGGCCTCAAGCCGGCCGCGCTCTACTCCGCCACCCAGCACGCCCGCGAGTGGATCGCCACCGAGGTGGACATGCGGCTGCTGAAGTACGTCCTCGCCAACAAGGGCCGGCTGCGCGACCTGCTCAACAGGACCGAGCTGTGGTTCGTCCCGGTCGCCAACCCCGACGGCTACGACTTCACCTTCACCGAGGGCAACCGCCTGTGGCGCAAGAACCTGCGCGACGTGAACGGCGACGGCCAGATCACCGTGGGCGACGGCGTGGACCCCAACCGCAACTACCCCACGAACTTCCACTACGACGAGGAGGGCTCCTCCAGCATCCCGAGCAGCGAGACCTACCGCGGCTCCGGCCCGGCCAGCGAGCCGGAGACCCGGGCGCTGGACGGGCTGCTCAAGCGCGTCGGGTTCGAGATGCAGCTCAACTACCACTCCTTCGGGCCGCTGCTGCTCTACCCCGCCGGCTTCCAGATCGCCACGCCCACGGCCGACAACCCGATCTACGAGGCGATCACGGGTGACGACGAGCACCCGGCCGTCCCCGGCTTCGACCCCGACCTCGGCGCCGAGCTCTACACCACCAACGGCGAGACCACCGACCACGCGCACTACACGTACGGCACGCTGTCCTGGACGCCGGAGCTCGACGAGGGCTGTGACGGCTGCGGCTTCGTCTTCCCCGACGACGAGGCCCTGGCGCAGGCGGAGTTCGAGAAGAACCTGCCGTTCGCGCTCGACGTGGCGAACTCGGCGGTCAACCCGGTCGAGCCGGTCAACCACCTGGGCAACACCACCCCCGACTTCGTGCTCGACCCGTTCCAGGTCAGCCACGGCAAGGACCAGGTCGTGCAGGTCAACGCCAAGCGCAAGCTCGGCCCGGTGCTGCTCAACTGGCAGGTCAACGGCGGGCGTACGAAGACCGCGCTCACCGGCGAGTGGAAGGGCGGCGAGCGCTACGGCAAGGGCTACAACCGCTACTACCACTGGATGCGCGGCAAGATCACCGGGACCAGGCCGGGTGACCGGGTGAAGGTCTGGTTCACCGCGATCGGCAAGAAGAGCGCGGACTTCACCTACACCGTCGCCTCCGACATCGGCGGCAAGGTGCTCGTGCTCGCCACCGAGGACGTCACCGGCCTCAGCCCCGCCCAGGGCGCCACCGAGGCCAAGTACGCCGCCGCCTACACCGCCGCGCTCACGGCCGCCGGATACACCTCCGACGTCTACGACATGGACAAGATGGGCCGGGTGCCGCCGCATCCGCTCGGCGTGCTCAGCCACTACAAGGCGGTGGTCTGGGAGACCGGCGACGACGTCATCCCGAGGTCGCAGGGCCAGGTCCCCGGCACCACGTCCAAGGGCGGGGTGCAGACCGAGCTGGCCGTGCGCGACTACCTCAACGAGGGCGGCAAGCTGCTGCACGCCGGCAAGTACCCGTCGTACGCGGCCAACAACAACGGCGCGTACTACTACGAGCCGGACGCCGGCCAGCCCGAGTGCACGGTGCCCGACGACCCGCCGTGCATCCCCGTCTTCAACGACTTCCAGCAGTACTACCTCGGCGCCTACGTCTTCTTCGACGACGCGGGCACCGACCACGACACCGGTCAGCCGTTCCCGCTGCGGGGCCAGGGCGGCGCGTTCGAGGGCTTCCAGGCGACCCTGGAGCCGAGTCACACCAACTCGTTCGTGGCCGCCTCGGCCATCCTGCCGGCCGCGCAGTTCCCGCTGTTCGCCAGCTCCGCCCAGGTCAAGTGGGTACGCCCCGGCGGCCCGTTCGACCCGCACACCGGCTCCTGGGACGTCTACAGCGGCATCGCCGACGTGGCGTGGAAGCGCCTGACGACGACCGTTGACCTCACCGGGAGGAGCAGCGGCGAGCTGACGTTCTGGACGTCGTACGACACCGAGGCCGACTGGGACTTCCTGACCGTGGAGGCGAGGACGGCGGGCGGCGACGACTGGACCACGCTGCCCGACGCCAACGGGCACACCAGCCAGAGCACCGGCGAGAGCTGCCAGACCGCCAACAGCGGCGGCTGGCGCGTGATCCACCCGTTCACGCAGCGCTACCAGGGCCCGGCCTGTGAGCCGACCGGCTCCTCCGGCGCCTGGCACGCGGCCTCGGGCAACTCGGCCGGCTGGCAGCAGTGGCGGATCGACCTGACCCCGTACGCGGGCAAGCGGGTCGAGCTGTCCATCTCCTACATCAGCGACTGGGCCACCCAGGGCGCGGGCGTCTTCCTGGACGACGCCAAGGTGACGCTGGACGGCGCGACGGCCGCGGAGACCTCGTTCGAGAGCGATCTCGGCGGCTGGGCCGTCGGTGCGCCGCCCGCCGGCACCTCCGTCTCCATCAACAACTGGTTCCGTACGGACCAGGTCTTCGAGGAGGGCGGCGGCATCGTCACCAAGGACACCGTCTACCTCGGGTTCGGCGTCGAGAGCGTGACCGACCAGGCGGCGCGTACGGACCTCGTCAAGCGGTCCATGCGGCACCTGCTCGGCGACCGGCGCTAGCGGACGCGACGCGGAGGGGCGCGGCGCGGGTCGCGCCCCTCTTGCGTGCGCGAGCAGAACATGATTCGGTCGCCTTTGAGGCATACACCCATCCCGTCCAGCAGGAGGCTCTCGACATGCGCCAGCACGACACGCTTTTCATCGGGGGCGAATGGGTGGCCCCCGCGGGCACCGGCACCATCGACGTCATCTCGCCCCACACCGAGGAGGTCGTCGGCCGGGTGCCCGACAGCACCGCCGCGGACGTGGACCGCGCCGTCGCCGCCGCCCGCGAGGCGTTCGACCACGGGCCCTGGCCGCGCATGACGTTCGCCGAGCGGGCCGAGGTCATCGCCAGGCTCGCGGCGATCTACAACGAGCGGCAGAGCGAGATGGCCCAGCTCATCACCGAGGAGATGGGCTCGCCGATCACCTTCTCCAACCTCGCGCAGGCGCCGCAGCCGCTGGAGATGCTCAACTTCTACGCCGAGCTCGGCCGGACGTTCGAGCAGGAGGAGCAGCGGCCCGGCCTGTTCGGGCCGGTCACCGTGCGCCGCGAGCCCGTCGGCGTCGTGGCCGCCGTCGTGCCGTGGAACGTCCCGCAGTTCGTCACCATGACCAAGCTCGCGCCCGCCCTGCTGGCCGGCTGCACGGTCGTGCTCAAGCCCGCGCCCGAGACGCCGCTGGACGCGTACCTGCTGGCCGAGTGGGTCGTCGAGGCCGGCATCCCGGCCGGCGTGCTCAACATCGTGCCCGCCGGGCGCGAGGTCGGCGAGCACCTGGTCTCGCACCCCGGCGTGGACAAGGTCGCCTTCACCGGCTCCACCGCCGCCGGCCGCCGCATCGCCTCCATCTGCGGCGAGCAGCTCAAGCGGGTCAGCCTGGAGCTCGGCGGCAAGTCCGCGGCCATCATCCTGGACGACGCCGACCTCGCCTCCAGCATGGGCTTCCTGTCCATGGCCTCGCTCATGAACAACGGCCAGGCGTGCGTGGCGCAGACCCGCATCCTCGCCTCGCGCAACCGCTACGACGAGGTCGTGGACGCCGTCGCCGGCATGGTCGCCTCCCAGCAGGTCGGCGACCCGGCCGACCCCACGACCGGCATCGGCCCGCTGGTCGCCAAGCGGCAGCAGGAGCGGGTCGAGGGCTACATCAGGATCGGCATGGACGAGGGCGCCAAGGTCGTGCTCGGCGGCCTCGACCGGCCCCAGGACCGCGGCTGGTACGTCGCCCCGACCGTCTTCTCCGGCGTCACCAACGACATGCGCATCGCCCGCGAGGAGATCTTCGGCCCGGTCCTGGCGGTGATCCCGTACGAGGACGAGGCCGACGCCGTCCGCATCGCCAACGACAGCGACTACGGCCTGGCCGGCACGGTGTGGACCGCCGACACCGAGCACGGCATGGACATCGCCCGCCAGGTCCGCACCGGCACCTACGGCGTCAACTGCTACATGCTCGGCGCGAACACGCCCTTCGGCGGGTTCAAGGCCAGCGGCATCGGCCGGGAGCTCGGCCCCGAGGGCCTGTCCGGCTACCTGGAGTACAAGAGCATCGCCCGCCTGGGCTGAGCCCGCGCGTGAGAAGCGGCCCCGCACCCGTCGAGTGCGGGGCCGTTCCCGTGCCGAAGGCCACCCAGCGCGCCCCCGCGACGCTGGGCAACCGCCTGACTACTGAAGTATGTCCCATGTCCGGCCCGTGGCCGGATTTCATCCCCAGGGACTTTCTCCCGGCGGTTTCCTTCCATACGCCTCAGTACGACGTGTATTACTCAGGAAAAGTTCGAGGAGATCCATTTGCCGATCCGGCGGACGAGATCGGGGGTCGCCGCGGCCTCCGCGTGCCCGTAGCCCGGCTCGATCCAGAGCTCCTTCGGCTCGCGCGCCCCGGCGTAGATCTGGTGCGCGTGCTCCAGGGGGAAGAACGTGTCGGCGTCCCCGTGGACGACCAGCAGCGGCACCGGCGCGATGAGCGCGGCGGCCTCGTACGGCGGCAGCGGGACCGGGTCCCACGGGCCGCGGCGGATCCTGGTCCGCTTGACCAGCCGCGCCGCGAACCGGCCCACCGGCTGCTCGATCGCCCAGTGGACCTGGCGCATCGGCTTGGTGCCCCGGTAGTACCAGCGGGCGGGGCCGCTCACCGCCACCACCGCGTCCACGCCCTTGAGCAGCCCGGCGTGGCGCACGGCCACCGCCGCGCCCATCGAGAAGCCGACCACCGCCACCTTCTCGTAGCCGATCGTCCGCGCGTGCCGGACGGCCGCCTCGACGTCCAGGATCTCCGCGTCGCCCACCGTGGTCTCGCCGCCGGAGCGCCCGTGGCCGCGGAAGTCGAAGGCGAGCACGCCGCCGTAGCCGCTCAGCACGTGCACGATGCGGCGCGCGCTGCGCTCCCGCCACGAGCCCGTGAAGCCGTGCGCCACCACGATCCCGACCCCGTTCCCAGGCGCGCCGCCGTTGTGGCGGTGCGGGGTGTGGGCGGCGTCGATGCGGACGCCGTCCTCGGTCCTGAGCATGACGGGGAAACTGGGCGCGAAAGGCATGGATGCGAGCTTAGGCGCGGCCCGCACCCTGCCCGTGACCGGCGTCCCCCTCCCCCGCCGTGTCGTCCCTGCGGGGGACGCCCAGGTCCGCCACGCCCAGCACGATCCGCACCCACGACTCCTCGGCGGCCCTGATGGCGTGCGGCACGTCGGAGATCAGCACGCGGGCGCGGCTGGCGCGTACGCGGTCCCTCAGCGTGGCGGCGGGAAGGTCGGCGGGCATCGGGTAGGCCACCCCGCCCGCGGCGATCACCGCGTCGGTCGCCACCAGCAGGTCGGGCCCGACGGGCAGGCAGATGAGCACGGTGTCGCCCGTCCGCACGCCACGGCGGCGGAGCTGGACGATCGCGACGGCCGACCGCTCGTCGAGCTGCTCCTCGGTGAACTTCACTCCGGTGTCCGCGTCCACGATCACGTAGCGCTCATCCATGCCGACCACCGTAGGGAGGGCGTCTCGTGCGTACATGGGGCGGAATATGCAGATCCCTATGCAGAAGGACCTGACGCCTGCTCGGCCGCCCACACCGCGATCTGGGCGCGGGAGGTATAGCCAAGTTTCTCCATGATGTTGGCGATATGCCGGGCCACCGTGGCGGGGCTGATGACCAGCTCCCCGGCGATCGCGCGGTTGGACAGGCCACGGGTGAGCAGGCCGGCGATCTCCTGCTCGCGGGCGGTGAGCAGCGGGCGGCGTACCGGCTCGACCGGCTCGACCGGCACCGGCGGCTCCCGGCGCGGCCGCCGCTCGCCCTCCAGGACGCGGCGGGCGGCGTCGTCGGGGCCCATGACCCGGCCGCGCGACCACAGAGCGGCCGTACGGCCCTCGCCGAGCCGGGCGCGCGCCCGGCCGAGCAGCTCCTCGATGCGGAGCGTGGCGTGCTGCTGGCCGATGGACTCGCGCAGCGCCGCGGCCGCGGCGGCGGCCGGCAGCGCGCCCTCCAGGTCGCCCTCGCACTCCGCCAGCACCGACAGCCCCATCAGGCAGCGGGCCACGCCCTGGCGCTGGCCGGTCTCCCTGCTCAGCGCGAGGCTCGCGGCCAGCCGCGCCCGCGCGACGGCGAACTCGCCCAGCATCGCCGCCACCCGCCCGCCGTGGGCCAGGCAGCGGGCCAGGTCGGCGTCGGTGCCCACCTCGCGCAGCCAGGGGACGGCCATCTCGTACCTGGCCTTGGCCGTCACCAGATCGCCGCGCGCCTCGGCCACCGCGCCGAGCTGGGCGGCGCAGCGAGCCATGATCCACCGGTGGCCGTGCTCGCGGGCGCGGGCCAGCGCCTCCTCGCCGTGCCGCTGCGCCTCCCGCAGCCGGCCGCGGGTCAGCGCCACCGCCGACAGCCCGGCGAGGCCCGCCGCCTGGTTCCACGGATCGCCCGTACGGGTGGCCGCGGCCAGCCCCTCCTCCGCGTGGCGTACGGCCTCGTCGGCGCGGCCCATGCGGAGCAGCACCACGACGACGAGGCTGTGCATGACGCAGCGCGGGAACACGTTGTCCGGCGCGAGGCCCGCCAGGCTCTCCTCGGCCGCCTCCAGCGACCTGCTCAGCTCGTCACGCGCCTCCAGACCGTAGGCCAGGTATGCCTTCGCGTGGGCGACCTGCTCCGGGGACACCGCCGACACGTCCAGCGACAGCAGCCGCTCGATCCAGCCGACGATCTCCGCGGGGTTGCCGCCCAGCGGCAGCAGGGCCGTGCTGACGGTGCACAGCCGCAGGCCCGGCGCCACGTCGCCGGACTCGACGGCCCAGTCGAGCGCCGCCCGCTGGTCGTCCAGCAGGCTCCGGCTCGCGGTCAGCGCCCGCAGCCGCTCCGGCCAGGGCACGCCGGGGTCCATCATCTCGGTGGCGAACAGACGTTCCTGCAGCTCGCACATCACGCCGAGGTGCCGCTCGCGCAGCAGCTCGTGCTCGCCCGCCTGCCGCAGCCGCTCCAGCGCGTAACGCTTGATGGTCTCCAGCAGCCGGTAGCGGGTGCGGTTCTCGTCGCACAGCACGAGCGACTTGTCGACCAGGCCGCCGAGCAGATCGACGATCTCCGCCTCGGCGACGGGCCGCACCGCGCACACCCGCTCGGCCAGCCCGAGATCGAACCCGCCCGCGAACACCGCCAGCCGCCGCAGCACCACCTGCTCCTTGTACGACAGCAGGTCGTAACTCCACTCGACGGCCGCGAGCAGCGTGCGCTGCCGCGCGGGGGCCGTCCGCCCACCCGTGGTGAGCAGCGAGAAACGGTCGTCGATGCGGTCGGCGATCTGACCGGGACTGAGCAGACTCGTACGCGCCGCGGCCAGCTCCAGGGCCAGCGGAAGCCCGTCCAACGCCCGGCACAGGCGTACGGCGTCGGCAATGCTCTCCGGCCCCAGCCGCGTCCCCACGGCCGCCGCCCGATCAAGAAACAACTGCACCGACTCCACCTCCACCACCCCACCCCACCTCCTCCACCCCCCATCACCCCCCTCCTCCTCAACCCCATCCCTCCGCCCCATCACCTCAGCGGCCGCGCCTTCGCCGGCGTCAGCGCCCACCCCACCGCGCGCCGTGCTCCCGCCGTCTTTCGCTTCGCGCGCCGCACCACCACCGGCGCCCAGCACCTCGCCGCCGAGGTTGCCCGCCCTGCTCCGCGTCCCACCGCCCACGTCCTGTTCCGCGCCGCTCGCGGCCTCCCCACCACGAGCCGCCGCACCCGGCCCCCCGCCGGCCGGCCCTCCCCTTCCTAAGCTCCCGCCGTCGCCGGCAGCGGCCCCGGCTGCCTCAGGGGGCGCCTTGCCCGGTGGTGCCTGGCCGCGGTCGCCCGCACCGGCGGAGCCGGGTTCCCGCTCGGGAAGGGGCCATGCAGGGGGCGGGGCGGCGGGGCCGTACTGGCAGGCGAGGGCGGCGGCAGAACCCGGGACGAGGTGAGGATGGGGGTCCGGGTCAGGATCCAGGGCGAGGTCCGGGCCGGCTTCCGGGTCAGCGTCCAGGTCGAGGTCCGGGTCGGGAAGGTCGAGTGGGGGGACGCGCCAGATCAGCTCGCTGGCGATGCGCAGCGGCTCCCGGCTGGTGGCGAGCACGCTCAGGCGCGGGCAGGCGGCCACCAGCCCCGCCGTCACCTCGGCGCAGGCGTCCACCAGGTGCTCGCAGTTGTCGAGCAGCAGCAGGCACCGCAGGTCGCGCAGCCGGGCCGTCACGGTGTCGAGCAGCGGCCGCCCGGTCTCGGCCCGCACACCCAGCACGCGGGCGATCTCGGGGACGACCAGCTCACCCCGCCCGAGCCGGGCCAGCTCGACCAGCCAGACGCCGTCCGGGTACGCGCCCGTCAACCCCGCCGCGACCCGCAGCGCCAGCCGCGTCTTGCCGATGCCGCCCACCCCGCACAGGGTGACGACCCGCGTCCGCCCGAACAGCCCGCGCAGGTCGTCGAGGTCACGCTCACGCCCGACGAACCGGTTGGGCTCTGCCGGAAGGTTGTGCCTGGGGGGCTCTGGCATGCGGTCACCCTGTGTCGCGGAAGGATCACACTCTCCCACAGCAGTGTCGCACTTTCACAGGCCGAGTGAGCTCACGATCGCGCGTTCGTCCACGACCCGCAGCAGCGGATCGCCGAGCAGCCGCCTGGCCATGTCGTACGGCGCCACGACCACCGTCGCCCGCCGTTCCTCGGCGAGCACGCGGCACCCGACGAAGCTGGGGTCGTGGGCGACCACGACGTGGGCCCCCGCCATCATGGCCAGATCGATGACCCGCAGGCCGCGGAAGGGCTCGCTGACCGCGCTGACGACGACGTCGTCCTTGTCGATGACGAGCCGGGTGGCCAGCCGCCGCAGGTCGCCCGCGAGCTGCAGGTGGTCGAGCACCCGCCCCCCGTCGAACGCGACGGCCGGCCCCGCCAGCGGCCCGAACTCGACGGCCCCTGCGGTCAGCAGGTCGCCGAACGGCCGGGCGCCCGGCGCGCGCTGGAAGGAGAAGACCTGCTCGACCTGTACGGCGGACGGGTCGTGGAAGCCCTGGGTGATCATCATGCGGGCCTTGCCGGCGTTGCCGAGCACGGTGACGCCGCCGGCCCAGGCCACGGCGTGGACGGCGACCGGCAGCGTGGCCCCGAGCGGCACGTCGACGAGCACGTGGTCGCCGGTCCGCAGGCCGTGGTGACGCAGCCCGGCCGCGGCCCGCGTCACCCGCCGCACGAACCCCGCGTACGACAGCACCTCGCCGGTCCTGACGTCGCTCACCGCCGGATCGTCGCCCTTGATCGGCGCCGACGCCGTCACCAGCTCTGTCCACGTCATGCCCGCCAATTTAGGGAGCGGGCCCGCGCTTGCCATGCGTACAAATGTGCAGCCGGGTATGTAGGTCCGTCCCCGGAGGGACGGGCGACCGAACCTGCCCACAGAAGGGAATCAACTAGAATTGGTGGGTCGCGAGTTCGCGCGGCCGCCCCCACGACAAAGAGCGAGAAGTCATCATGCCTCTGAACAGCCGCGACGACCTGCGGAACATCGCGATCATCGCGCACGTCGACCACGGCAAGACCACACTGGTCGACGCGATGCTCTGGCAGTCCGGGGCCTTCCGCGCCAACCAGGACGTCGACGACCGCGTCATGGACTCCAACGACCTTGAGCGCGAGAAGGGCATCACCATTCTCGCGAAGAACACGGCCGTGCAGCACGGCGGCATGACCATCAACATCATCGACACCCCCGGCCACGCCGACTTCGGCGGCGAGGTCGAGCGCGGCCTGTCGATGGTGGACGGCGTGGTGCTGCTGGTCGACGCCTCCGAGGGGCCGCTGCCGCAGACCCGCTTCGTGCTGCGCAAGGCGCTGGGCGCGAAGATGCCGGTCATCCTCTGCATCAACAAGGTCGACCGTCCCGACGCCCGCATCAGGGAGGTCGTGGACGAGGTCTACGAGCTGTTCATGGACCTCGACGCCACCGAGGAGCAGATCGACTTCCCGATCGTCTACGCCTCGGCGAAGGCCGGCCGGGCCTCCATGAACCGTCCCGACGACGGCGGCATGCCCGACTCCGAGGACCTGGAGCCGTTGTTCGACATCATCAAGTCGACGATCCCGGCGCCCACCTACGACCCGAGCGCCCCGCTGCAGGCCCACGTCACCAACCTCGACGCCTCCTCCTACCTCGGCCGTATCGCGCTCTGCCGCGTCCACCAGGGCCAGATCCGCAAGGGCCAGCAGGTGGCCTGGTGCCGCACCGACGGCTCGATCCAGCGCGTCAAGATCACCGAGCTGATGATGACGGAGGCGCTGGAGCGCAAGCCGGCCGAGGAGGCGGGCCCCGGCGACATCATCGCCATCGCCGGCATCCCCGACATCATGATCGGTGAGACGCTGGCCGACCCCGAGGACCCGCGCCCGCTGCCGCTGATCACGGTCGACGAGCCGGCCATCTCGATGACGATCGGCACCAACACCTCGCCGCTGGTCGGCAAGGCCAAGGGCACGAAGGTCACCGCCCGCATGGTGAAGGACCGCCTGGAGAAGGAGCTCGTCGGCAACGTGTCGCTGCGCGTGCTGCCGACCGACCGGCCCGACGCCTGGGAGGTGCAGGGCCGCGGCGAGCTGGCGCTGGCCATCCTGGTCGAGCAGATGCGCCGCGAGGGCTACGAGCTGACCGTCGGCAAGCCGCAGGTGGTCACCAAGGAGATCGACGGCAAGGTGCACGAGCCGGTCGAGCGGCTGACGGTCGACTGCCCCGAGGAATACCTCGGCGCGATCACCCAGCTCCTGGCGGTGCGCAAGGGCCGCATGGAGCACATGACCAACCACGGCACCGGCTGGATCCGGATGGAGTTCGTGGTGCCGGCGCGTGGCCTGATCGGCTTCCGCACCGAGTTCCTCACCGAGACCCGCGGCACCGGCCTGGTGCACCACGTGTTCGACTCGTACGAGCCGTGGTTCGGCGAGCTGCGCACCCGCGCGAGCGGTTCGCTGGTGGCCGACCGCTCCGGCCCGGTGACGGCGTTCGCGATGCTCAACCTGCAGGAGCGCGGCGCGCTGTTCGTCTCCCCCGGCACCGACGTCTACGAAGGCATGATCGTCGGGGAGAACTCCCGCTCCGACGACATGGACGTCAACATCACCAAGGAGAAGAAGCTCACCAACATGCGCTCCTCCACCTCGGAGGAGACCGAGAAGGTGATCCCGCCGCGCGTGCTGTCGCTGGAGCAGGCTCTCGAGTTCATCCGCGAGGACGAGTGCGTGGAGATCACCCCCGACGCGGTGCGCATCCGCAAGGTCGTGCTCGACGCCTCCTCCCGCGCCCGCGCCGCGGCCCGCGCCAAGCGCGCCTGACACCCGCGCACAGCGAGCCTGAGCCGCACGTCAGCGGGCCTGTCGCCCGCGCGCAGGGCTGAGTGCCCGCACAACGGGCCTGACGCTCACCGGCGGGGCAGTTCGCTGCCCCGCACGTGGGCGCAGAGCCAGTCGACCAGCGGCGCGAAGTCGCGCCACGCCGCCGCCACCCGCTCCCGCGCCTCGACCGTGGACACCCAGGGCTCGGGGTCGAAGCGGATGCCCGCGTACAGCGACTTGTGGCGTAGCAGCCCGATGCGCGGATGGTCGTCGTCGAACCCACGCGGCCGGGTCTTCAGCCGCGCGCCCTCCACGGCGTAGCCGGCCGCGGTGAGGGCGTCGGCGAGGGCCGCGAGCGGCTTCCCCGACAGGTCCTCGTCCACGGCCGCCCGGTAGCGGGCGACCTGGTCGGACGCCTGCGTGTAGCAGCCGCCGGCGACGTACAGGCCCGCCGCGCTGATCTCCACGTAGAGCCCGATGCCGGGCAGGCGTTCGACGAACGCCCCCTGATGCGTCTTGTACGGCGACTTGTCCTTGGCGAACCGCACGTCCCGGTGCGGCCGGAACAGGTGGGCCGGCCCGAACTCGGCGGCCAGTTCGTCGGTGAGCGCGAGCATGGGCGCCCGCACGGCCTCCTCGTAACCGCGTCTGTGCTCGGCGAAGTAGGTCTTGGAGTTGTCGGCCTCAAGTCCCTCGTAGAACAGGAACGCCTCGTCGGGAAAACCGGTGAAACCCATGCCGCCAGAGTGCCACGCCGCACCGACAGGGCGGCAATCCGATCACCGGCGCTCGGTGTACTCCCTGCCGGGCACGGGCGGCCGCCCGTACAGCTCGGAGACCGTGACGAAGGTGAACCCCCTGCGGGCGAGCGTGTCCAGCAGGTGGGGCACGGCCCGGACGGTCGTGGGGTGGATGTCGTGCATGAGGACGATCGAGCCGGCCTTGGCCCGCCCCGCCCGCCGGGCCACGATCTCGGAGACGCGGTCGCGCCAGTCGAGGGTGTCGAGGTTCCACAGGATCTGCGCCAGGCCCTCGCGGCGGGCCTCCCTGGCCACGTGCGCGTCGGTGGCCCCGTACGGCGGCCGCATGAGCCGCATCCGCACCCCGGTGAGCCGCCGCACCAGCTCCCCGGTACGCCGCAGCTCGCGCCGTACCCCGTCGTCGGACAGCCCGGTCAGCGCCGGATGGCTCCAGGAGTGGTTGCCGATCTCGTGGCCCTCGCGCACGATGCGCCGGGCGAGATGCGGGCCGTGGTCGGCGGCCACCATCTGGCCGAGCACGAAGAAGGTGGCCAGGACGCCGCGCCGCCTGAGCATGTCCAGCAGCCGGCCGGTGTGCTCGCCCGGCCCGTCGTCGAAGGTGAGGGCCACGCACTTGATCCGCCCGCAGTCGTACGAGCGGGTGCGCGGCCAGCCGGGCTGGATGGCCGCCAGCCGCTTGGCGAGCCGCTCGGGATCGACGTGGGCCGCCCGCATCGGCACGATCGCGGGCGGCCTGGCCGCGCGCCGGTGCGCCGCCGACTGGGTGACGCAGGCCACCAGGGCGAGCAGGGCCAGCGGCAAGGCCCATACACGCATGATTCCCCCCGAGGCGCCACAGGCGGGGGGCTCACATCATGGATAGTCCCGGGCCGGCGTCCCCCGCAGCTCCCTGGCCAGGTCGTCCCACCAGAGTGGGATATCGGCCTGCAATTCCTGGTAGCGGCGCGCCACGCGTATGGCACATCCGACCGGATCCGTACCCAGATGCCGACGTTTCACCAGTCCTTCCTGCCATCGGTAAAAACCATCTCTATAGCGCACGACCAGTCCGATCCACACGGGGATGGTCTCGTCGTCGCCCAGTTCGTACGCGCTGACGACGCCCCGGCCATGAAGCTCGGCGTGCAGCTTCTCCGTCGCCGCTCGGGCCTCACTCATACGCCACCTCCTACCTGCGGCTCGTCCAGGACACGGGGTAATCATGAAACTCCGGCGGGTGATCCGCAGGTCGTTCGACGTTATTGGTCATGCGTCTCGCGCGGCTCGGCGACGACCATGACGATGCGCAGCTCGGCGGTGCCCTGATTGGCGTAGCGGTGGGGGCGGTCGGCGGTGAACAGCACGGCGTCGTCCTTGCCGACGACGTGGCTCTTGCCGTACACGGTGAGGGTCAGCTCGCCCTCCAGGACGGTCACCATCTCGCGGGTGCCGGGCGGGTGGGCGTCGCCGTCGTGGTGGTCGCCGGGGGCGATGCGCCAGTCCCACAGCTCCAGGATCATCGGCGAGTCGGCGCCGACGAGCAGCCGGGCCTGCACCCCGTCCTGGGTGAAGGTGACCACGTCGGACTTGTCGACGATGCGCACCACGGGCGCGTCGCCGACCTCGACCAGCCGGGCCACGGTCACGCCGAGGGCGGAGGCGATCCTGGTGAGCGTGGACACGCTGGGGTTCGTCCGGCCCTGCTCGACCTGGACGAGCATGCCCCGGCTCACGCCCGACCGGGCGGCGAGCTGGTCCAGCGTGAGCCCCCGGTAGGAGCGCAGGTAGCGGACGTTGCTGGCGATGGCCTGGTTCATGAGCTCGGGGTCTTCCATGCAGTGCAGTGTAGTGATATTCAGGGACAACGCACTGCACTCAATGTGTTGTACTGGATGAGCAACACATTGGACTCCCGGAAGGAGCTGACGGATGACCGCGGTGATCCTCGCGACCGCCTGCGCGGTGGTGTACGGCACCGCCGACTTCTTCGGCGGCCTGGCCACCCGGCGCACCCAGGTCCTCGCGGTCGTGGTGCTCTCGCAGCTCGCCGGCCTGGCGCTGATCCTCGTCCTGCTGCCGGTGCTGCCCGGCACGCCCGGCGGGCCGGCGCTGCTGTGGGGCCTGGCCGCCGGGCTGTCGGGCGCGGCCGGGCTGGCGCTGTTCTACCGGGCGCTCGCCACGGGCGTGATGTCGGTGGTCGCGCCGACCACGGCGGTGACCTCGGCGGCGCTGCCGGTGCTGTTCGGGCTGGCGACCGGCGAGCGGCCGGAGTTCTGGGCGCTGGTGGGCGTGGCGCTGGCGCTCGGCTCGGTGCTGCTGGTCAGCCAGGACCGCTCGGCCGGCGGAGAGAAGAGCCCCTCCGGCGGGCTCGCGACCGCGCTGCTGGCCGGCGCCGGGTTCGGCGGGTTCTTCATCCTGCTCGCCATGGCCCCCTCGGACGCCGGGCTGTGGCCGCTGGTCGGGGCGCGCCTGTCGTCGGTGACGGCGGTGACGCTGGTGGCGCTCGCCACCGGGCGCGCGCTGCGGCCTCGGGCGGGGGCGGGGGCGCTGCGCGTGATCGTGGCGGCGGGCGTCCTGGACATGGTCGCCAACGTCCTCTACCTGCTGGCGCAGCGGCAGGGGCTGCTCAGCCTCGTGGCCGTGCTCGTCTCGCTCTACCCGGCCAGCACGCTGCTGCTGGCGAGGCGGGTGCTCGGGGAGCGGCTGAACGGCATCCAGGTGACGGGCGTGGCATGCGCGCTCGGCGCGGTGGCCCTGATAGCCGTTGCGTAGCCCCGGCGCGCTTGTTACGTTTCGCCCGTGCGGCCCGACCGGGCACGGATCAATGGCGAGGGTCTGAGGCACGTCGGCGTGCCGTACGACTCCGAGGACGCCTATGTCCGGCTCGTGGTGCCGCGCGTGCGGACCGCCCTGACCGAGGGCCGGCGCGTCCTGGTGATCGCCTGCCCCGACAACCTGGACCGGCTGACCGACGCCCTGGGCCGGGACGCCGGGCACGTGGACCGGCGGGTGGCGGCCTCCTGGTACGCGCACCCCTACCGCACCGTGGCCGCCCTGCACGACTACACCCGGGGCCGGCGCACGCTCGTCGTCGGCGAGCCGGCCTGGGAGGGCAGGAGCGAGCGCGAGGTCCGCGAGCTGATCCGCCACGAGTCGGTGCTCAACGCGGCGCTCGCCCCCTACGCGGCGCTGCTGTTCTGCATGTACGACCTGCGCCGGGCTCCCCCGGCCGCGCTGGAGTACCGCGAGGCCAACCATCCGCTGCTGCTCGACGCGGCGGGCGAGACGCCGAGCGCCGGTTTCGTCCCGCCGGGAGAGCTGGTGCTGAGCGGCGACCGCGCGCCGCTGCCCGACCCGGGGCCCGGCGCGGTGACGATCCGCTTCACCGCCCGCGAGCTGAGACGGCTGCGCCACAGCGTCGGCGAGTGGGCGCGGACCGCCGGGATGGCCGACGCACTGGTGACGTCGCTGGTCATCAGCGTCTCGGAGATCGCCGCGAACAGCGTGGAGCACGGCGCCGGGTTCGGCACGATCACGATGTGGAACGACGGCGGTGAGCTGATCTGTGAGATCGCCGACCCCGGCGGGGCTCTGGACGACCCCTTACCCGGCTACATACCACCCGAGCCCGAGTCCCCCAGGGGATACGGGCTCTGGATCAGCAGGCAGCTCTGCGACCTGGTGGAGCTGCGCGCGGAAGGCGGCGTGCTGCGCGTCCGCCTTCATCTGTCCCTGGGCGCGTGAGCGCTCAGGCGGCGCGCGGGCTGGGCACGCGCAGCGCGCCCTCCTCGCGGGCGTAGTCCTCCAGCATGCCGCGGAGCTGGCGGCGGCCCCGGTGCAGGCGGGACATGACGGTGCCGATGGGCGTGCCCATCCGCTCGGCGATCTCCTTGTACGCGAACCCCTCCACGTCGGCCAGGTAGACGGCCACCCGGAAGTCCTCCGGCAGGGAACGGAGCGCGTTCATCACCACGCTGTCGGGCAGCCGGTCGAGCGCCTCGGTCTCGGCCGAGCGCAGACCCGTCGAGCTGTGCGACTCGGCGGCGTGGAGCTGCCAGTCCTCGATCTCCTCGGCCGCGGACAGCTTCGGCGAACGCTGCTTCTTGCGATAGTCGTTGATGAAGTTGTTCGTGAGGATGCGGTGCAGCCACGCCTTGAGGTTGGTGCCCTCACGGAACTGGTGGTAGGACGTGTACGCCTTGGCCACCGTCTCCTGGACGAGGTCCTCCGCGTCGGCGGCGTTCCGGGTCAAGCGCATGGCGGACGCGAAAAGCTGCGACGTCACGGGCACGACATCGCGCTCGAACCAGTCCTGGCGCTGCTCATCGGTCATGGTGATCAAAGTTTCATTCCCCCTTGCGCTGTCCCCCGTCTCGGCAAAGGCCGTCTGCCGACGTTCTCATCATGGCAAGTCCCTGCTAAGGGACGCGTTAGCGAGAGTCCGCCAAGGTCAGAAGGGGTTTCCGTCCATCTGCTCGCGGCGTGCGTCATCACGTCCACGGCCGGACAAGTCTCGTTATCATAACACTACCCACCCAATTCCGCAGTAATAGTGGCCAGCATCACAGGGGATAGCGTAAGAGCATGATTTTCGTAGACCGTCACGACTCGCGTACGCGCCGCTGGGTGGCGGAGGCCATACTCAAGGTGGAGGCCGATGCCAACCGGAGTTGCGACACACACCTTCACGTCTTTCCGCTGCCCTCGCACTGGGGAGTAAACCTCTACTTGAAAGACGAGTCGGTGCACCCTACAGGTTCACTCAAACACCGACTCGCTCGCTCTCTGTTCCTCTACGGTCTGGCCAACGGCTGGATCGGGCCCACGACCACTGTCGTCGAGGCCTCCAGCGGCTCCACGGCGGTCAGCGAGGCCTACTTCGCCAGGCTGCTGGGCCTGCCCTTCATCGCGGTGATGCCCGCCACCACCTCGCCGGAGAAGATCCACCTCATCGAGTTCTACGGCGGCAAATGTCATCTCGTACGCGATCCCGCCACGATCTATGACGAATCTCACCGCCTGGCGGCCGAGACCGGCGGTCATTTCATGGACCAGTTCACCTACGCCGAACGCGCCACCGACTGGCGCGGCAACAACAACATCGCCGAGTCCATCTACTCCCAGATGGCGATGGAGCCGCACCCCGAGCCGGCCTGGATCGTCGTCGGGGCGGGCACCGGCGGCACCTCCTCCACCATCGGCCGCTACATCCGCTACCGCCGCCACCCCACGCGCCTCGCCGTGGTGGACCCCGAGGGCTCGGCCTTCTACCCGAGCTGGACCACCGGCGACGCCACGCTCACCGCGCCCGGCTCGCGGATCGAGGGCATCGGCCGGCCGCGCGTCGAGCCGTCGTTCCAGCCGTCGGTCATCGACCGCATGATCGCGGTGCCCGACGCCCGCTCCATCGCCGCCATGCACTGGACCCGCGAGGTCACGGGGCTCGACGTCGGCGGCTCCACGGGCACCAACCTGGCCGCCTGCGTGCAGCTCGTGGACGAGATGCGCCAGGCGGGCGAGCGCGGCAGCGTCGTCACGCTCGTCTGCGACAGCGGCGACCGCTACAAGGGCACCTACGGCAACCCGGACTGGCTCGCCGCGCAGTCGCTCGACATCGAGCCGCACCTCGCCGAGCTGCGCGCCTGGCTGGACCAGTAGCGCCGCTCAGCGGTCCGCGCCCAGCAGCTCCGCCAGCCGGGCGGCGTTGCGCTGGGAGTTGTCGCCGCAGCAGTTGTTGGTGAGCACGTGCGTCACGGCCGCCCGCTCCGACAGCCCGGCGATGCGCTGCGCCCAGTCGCGCAGCTCGTCCTCGTCGTACAGGTAGCCGAACCGCTCCTCGATGACCTTGCTCGTCCACCGCTCGGAGTGCCCGTGCAGGCGGACGACGGCGAGGTCCGAGGTGGCGGCGAGCACGGGCGGCACGGACGACGGGTGCCCCTGCGGCATGTCCACGCACACGTACGGCAGGTCGTGCGCGGCCAGGAAGTCGAGCGTGTCCTCCCGGTGCGCGTCGTCCATCCAGGCGGCGTTGCGGAACTCGACGCAGATCCGCATCGGCCGGCACCGGTCGCGGCAGCGCAGGAGATAGCGGCGGTTGCTCTCGCCCGGCGGGAACCACGGCGGGAACTGGAACAGTAAAGCGCCCAGCCGCCCCGCCTCGTGCAGCGGCGCGAGCGCGCTCAGGAACCGGTCCCACACCTCCTCCACGATCTCCGGCGGCAGGTCGCGCTGGTAGAGGGTGCGCTTGGGGCTGTCGCCGAGCGCCGCGCGTAAGTCCTTGTGCAGCGCGTCCGGCCGGGTCGGGTGCTGGGTGAGCAGGGAGAACGCCTTGACGTTGAAGGTGAACCCGTCCGGCGTGCGCTCGCGCCACAGCTCGGCGGTGCGCCGCGCGGGCGGGTGGTAGTAGGTGGCGTCCACCTCGACGAGGGGGAAGCGGCTCGCGTAGTGGGCCAGCCTGGCCTCAGGGGTCCTGGCCTCCGGCGGATACCAGCCGGAGGCGAGCAGCGACTTGTCCGTCCACGACGCGGTGCCGACGAGGATCTTGCCCATCGCCGCCACGTACCCCGTGCGGACGCCGACTCACACCTCGGTCAGCGCGCGTCCCACGTCCTCGTCGTCCGGTGCCAGGTCGGCGGCGCGCAGCAGATCCCGGCGCGCCCGCTCGGGCAGGCCCGCCGCCCGCAGCACCACCGACCGGTTGAACAGCAGCTCCGCGCTCTCCTCCACGGCGAGCGCGCGGTCCAGGTCGGCCAGGGCGCCCTCGTGGTCGCCGCGCTCGTGGGCCAGCTCGGCGCGGCCGGCCCACGCTGCCACCAGGCGCGGGTCCAGCTCCAGCGCCCGGTCGTAGGCGGCCCGCGCCTGCTCGGGGTGGCCCTCGGCCTGCTCGACCTGGCCGAGCACGCACAACAGGTGCGGGTCGCGCGGCGCGGCCGCCAGCCCGGCCTGCGCGTCCTTCCTGGCCAGCGCGTACGCCCCGGTCGCCGCGTGGATCCCGGCCCGGTTGACGTAGGCGGGGGCGAAGGCCGGGTCCAGCTCCAGCGTGTGGTCCAGGTCGGCGCGGGCGCCCGCCAGATCGCCCGCCGCGTAACGCAGCTCGGAGCGGTTGTAGTACGCCTCGGGGAAGGGCGGGCTGAGCCGCATGACGGCCTCGTAGTCGGCCAGCGCCTCCGCCGGGCGGCCGAGCCTGTGCAGCAGGTTGCCCCGGTCGAGGTAGTAGTCGGGGTAGCCGGGATCGGCCGCGATCGCCCGCCCGTAGTCGGCCAGCGCCTCCTCATGCCGACCGGCCATGGCGTGGAGCTGGGCGCGGTTGGCGTACAGCACGAGCCGGTGGATCGGGTGCTCGCCGGCGAGGTCGGTCTCGGCCAGGTCGATCGCCCGCTCGACGAGCTCCATGGCGGCCTCCGCGCGGCCCCTGCGCACCTCGACGAGGGCCTTGCCGTTGAGGTCGAAGCCCAGGTGGAAGGCGCGCTCGCGCGGGTCGGGCAGCAGGGAGGTGATGGTGACGGCCTCGTTGACCCAGGCCAGCGCCTCCTCGGGGTCGCGCCGGGCCGGGTCGTGGTGCCGGACGAGGATCATGGCCGTGGCGTAGGCCATCGTGGCGCGGTGCCTCGGGTCGGTGACCCGGCGGCGGGCCTCGTCGTAGAGCGCACGGGCCTCGTCCTCGCGCTCGACGGCCTCCAGCGCGCCGGCGACCCGTTGCAGCAGCCGCTCCCAGCCGCCGGGGTCGTCCTCGTACGCCGTCGCGCGCAGCCTCGCCAGCCCCGACTCCGCCATGGCGTGGTGGAAGCCCTCGTCGCGGTAGCGGTCGAAGTCCTCGGGCAGCGGCCCCGCCGACGGCGCGGACGGGCCCTCCTCGATCCGCAGCAACGCGGGGTCGAGCCGGCGGCGCAGCACCGCGACCAGCTCGGCGTCGGTGGGGTCGGCCTCGGCCAGGTTCGTGACGGTGACCGCGAGCGGGCCCGTCCTCGCCAGGTGGTCACGGACGAACTCGGCGAGCCCGTTGGCCAGCCGGAGCGTACGCCGCGCCCCGGGGACCAGCACCCGCTGGGACCGGGGCAGCGCGTCGGCCAGCGAGCGCCTGCGGGCCGGCACGAGGGGCCGCAGGGCGGGCGCCGCCGCCCTGATCTCGATGTCGTACGCGGCGGGCAGCCCGGACCCGCTCTCCAGCGCCTCGGGGACGAGGCGGCCGAGGAGCGCGGCGGCGAAGGTGTAGGGGCCTGCGACGCGGCGGTCCGCGTCGATGACGATCGTGTTCACGCGACCTCTTCCGGTGCGGCCGGCGCCTCTGTGCGGGGAGGCGCCGGCGCGGTCGGCTCAGGACATGTGCCTCGGCGCGGCCGCGGCCGTGACCTTCATGGTTCCTGGCCGGTGAACGACGATCTTCTTCATGGTGGCGCCCTTTCACGTGCTCATGACCAGAGGATCATTGATGACCGGTACATGTCAGCACACGCAAAACTCACCCATCAAGGCATCTTCTGGTAAGGGCCCTTACATGACCTGATAGGTCCTGACCGTAATCGATCACTCACCCAGAATCGCGTCCACGAAGACCTCCGCGTCGAACGGCGCCAGGTCGTCGGGGCCCTCGCCGAGCCCGACGAGCTTGACCGGGACGCCCAGCTCCCGCTGCACCGAGATCACGATGCCGCCCTTGGCGGTGCCGTCGAGCTTGGTCAGCGCGATGCCGGTGATGTTGACGACCTCGGCGAACACCTGGGCCTGGCGCATGCCGTTCTGCCCGGTGGTCGCGTCGAGGACGAGCAGCACCTCGTCGACCGTGGCCTTCTTCTCGATGACCCGCTTGACCTTGCCCAGCTCGTCCATCAGGCCGGTCTTGGTGTGCAGGCGGCCGGCCGTGTCGACGATGACCGTGTCGACGTGCTCCTCCATGCCCTTGGCGACCGCGTCGAAGGCCACCGAGGCCGGGTCGGCGCCCTCGGGGCCGCGCACGGTGTCGGCGCCCACGCGCTCGCCCCACGTCTGGAGCTGGTCGGCCGCGGCGGCGCGGAAGGTGTCGGCGGCGCCGAGCATGACCTTCTTGCCGTCGCCGACCAGCACCCGCGCGAGCTTGCCCGTGGTGGTGGTCTTGCCGGTGCCGTTGACGCCGACGACGAGCACCACGGCCGGCCGCTCGCCGTGTTTCTGCACGTGCAGGGTGCGGTCGAGATCGGGGTCGATCTGGGCGAGCAGCTGCTCACGCAGCAGCTCCCGCACCTCCGCGGGCGTGCGGGTGCCCAGCACCTTGACGCGAGTGCGCAGCTCCTCGACGATCACCTGCGTCGGCGCGATGCCGACGTCGGCGGTGATGAGACGCTCCTCGATCTCGTCCCACACCTCGTCGTCGAGCCGGTCGCGGGACAGCAGCTCCAGCAGGCCGCGCCCGAGCGCGCTCTGCGAACGGGCCAGCCGCGAGCGCAGCCGCACCATGCGGCCGGCGGACGGCGGCGGCACCTCGATCGCGGGGGCGACGACCATGGGCTCCGCGGGCGGGGCGGGCGGCGGCAGCGTGGTGGTCGCGCCACCCTCGCGCTCCTCGCCCGCCGCGGGCGGCTGCTCCTTCTCCTCCGGGATCGGGAGGGTCTCGGGCGGCTTGACCGGCGGGGCCTTACGGCTCGGCCGCAGCAGCAGGAAGAGACCGCCGGCCGCCAGCAGGGCGACGACGGCCACGATCACGATGACGCCGAGGTAACTCTCCACAACATGTCAGTTTTCCAGATCGACTGTCATGGTCACGCCCAGGGCCACACCGTTCAGGCCGACTCGCGCTCTCTGAGCCGCTGGCTGACGACCTGCGTCACCCCGTCGCCGCGCATCGACACGCCGTAGAGGGCGTCGGCGATCTCCATCGTGCGCTTGTTGTGCGTGATGACGATCAGCTGCGAGCTCTGCCGCAGCTCCTCGAAGAGCGTGAGCAGCCGCTGCGTGTTGGTGTCGTCGAGGGCCGCCTCGACCTCGTCCATCACGTAGAACGGCGACGGCCGCGCCTTGAAGATCGAGATCAGGAACGCCACCGCCGTGAGCGAGCGCTCGCCGCCGGACAGCAGCGACAGCCGCTTGACCTTCTTGCCCGGCGGGCGGGCCTCGACCTCGATGCCGGTGGTCAGCATGTCGTCCGGCTCGGTGAGGACCAGCCGGCCCTCGCCGCCGGGGAAGACGCGGGTGAAGATCTGCTCGAACTCGCGGGCGACGTCCTCGTAGGCGGAGGCGAACATCTGCTCCACCCGGTCGTCGACCTCCTTGACCACGGTCAGCAGGTCGCGCCGGGTCTTCTTCAGGTCCTCCAGCTGCGAGGTCAGGAACGCGTGCCGCTCCTCCAGCGCCGCGAACTCCTCCAGCGCGAGGGGGTTGACCTTGCCGAGCTGGTTCATCTGCCGCTCGGCGGCCCGCGCCCGCTTCTCCTGCTCCTCGCGTACGTAGGGGACGGGCGGGTCGCCGGGCACCGGGGCGTCGGGACCGTACTCGGCGAGCAGCGACTCGACCTCGACGCCGAACCTCCTCCAGCGCCCGCTGCTCCATCTGCTCCAGCCGCAGCCGCTGCTCGGTGCGCGCGACCTCGCTGCCGTGGACGCGGTTGACCAGCTTGTCGAGCTCCTGGCCGAGCTCGCGCACCCGCAGGCGCACCTGCTTGAGCTCGGCGTCGATCGCGACGCGGGCGAGGTCGGCCTCGTCGCGCTCCCTGGAGGCCAGCGCCACCGACTCGGCGAGGGCCGCCAGCACCCGCTGGGCGCCCTTGCTCACGGCCTCGGCCAGCGCCGCCTGACGCCGCCGCCTGGCCCGCTGTGCCGCGGCCTGGGCGCGCTCCTCGCGCTCGCGGCGGGCGGCCCGCAGCAGGCCGTCGGCGCGGCCCTCGACGCCCTTGACGCGCTCCTCGGCCGTGCGGACCTGGAGGCGGGTGTCCATCTCGCGTTGCCTGGCCGCCTCGCAGGCGGCGGCCAGCTCGTCGCGCAGGTCGGTGGTGGGCTCGGTCTCCAGCTCCTGGGCGTATTCGGCCTCGGCCAGGCGGATCTCCAGCTCGGCCAGCTCCTCCAGGCCCTCGGCGCGGGCCGCCTCGGCCTTGGTCACGCTCGCGGTCAGGCGCTCGGCCTCGGCGCGGGCCGCGCCCTCGGCGGCCTCCAGCTGGGCGAGCCGCCGGGCGGCGGCGGCCGTGCGCTGGTCGGCCTCCCGCTGGCGGCCCCTGACCTGGTCGAGCGCGCCCTGGGCGGCGCTCACGCCGGACTGGGCGGTGGTGACGGCGGTCTGGGCCTCGTTGACCCCGGCCTGGGCGGCCTCCAGCGCGGCCTGCGCGCGCTGCTCCCCGGCGATCGCCTCGTCCAGCGCCGCCGCGGTCTCCTCGGCCCGCGCCTCGGCCTCCTCCAGGTCTCTGACGGCCTCGTCGAACGCGGCGCGGACCTGGAGCACGGACTGCC